>NZ_SMOD01000007.1 GCF_004353905.1 Paraburkholderia guartelaensis
GAACTGCTGCAGACCCTCGTCCATCAACGCTACAAGCAACGCCGCAGCATCCTCGTCACGTCCAACCGCGTCGTCCAGGACTGGGGGCGCTACCTTCGCGACAGCACCATGGCTTCGACGATCCTTGACCGTCTGCTGCATCGCTCCAAACTCCTCGAGTTTGAAGGCAAGAGCTATCGTCTCCGTGAAGCCGCTGCCAGGCTTGCCGTCACTGAGGAATCCGACGCATAATCCGCTCGTCCTGCCTGGGGGAATTTAGCCGCCCACAAGTGGAGGAGTTTGAACTGCCCATCGGGGCACATGCGGAACGCGAGCGGCGCGCCGCCTTCGCGCGACTGACGCACGCGGAAAAAGATCTGCGTGACGAAGATCATGAACCACGTGAACATCGCGCCGAACATGGCGATCGACATCATCAGCGTGAACGCTGCCTGCGGCCAGAGCGCGTTGAGCACGGCCGCCACCGCAATGCCGATGGTGGACAGCGAAAGCGCCGCCGTCGGCACGCCATGACGCGTGAGACGCCCGAACGTCGCCGGCGCGTAACCCGCGCGTGAAAGGCTGAACATCATGCGCGTGGTGATGTAGAGCTGGCTGTTCATGGCCGAGAGCGCCGCCACGAGCACGATGAAGTTGATCGCGCCCGCCGCGTAAGGCACGCCGGTTGCGGCCATGACCTTCACGAACGGGCTCTCGTTGCCGCCCGCCTGGGTCCACGGCACGATGGCGAGCATGAGCGCGAGCGTGAGCAGGTAGAACAGCACGAGGCGCAGCACGGTCGCGCGAAACGCACGCGTGACGGCGCGTTGCGGGTCCTGCGCCTCGGCAGCCGCCACGGCGATCGTCTCCACGCCCAGGTAGCTGAAGAGCGAGACGATCGTCCCCACCCACACGCCCCACCAGCCTCGCGGCAGCAAGCCGCCGTGCGACGTGTAGTTCGCGAAGCCCACGCCCGAGCCGGCCGGCGCGCGCCACACGAACCACGCGCCCAGCACGATGAACGCGACGATGGCCGCGATCTTGAGGCTCGAAAACAGATATTCGATGGTGCCGTACGCGCGCACACTCATTGCGTTCACAACGATCAGCGCTGCTGAAAATCCGATGATCCAGTAGAGCCCCGGCACATGGGGAAACCAGAATTTCATGTAGACGGCGATTGCCGCAACCTCGGTGCCCACCGCCAGCACGTACGCCGACCAGTACGCATAGCGCACGACGAACCCGGCGAGCGGCCCGATGTAGTGCTCGGCATACGCGCCGAACGAGCCCGATACGGGATGCGCGACGGTCATCTCCGCGAGCGCGCCCATCAACAGCAAGGCGATCAGCGCGCCGATCGCGTAGGAAATGAGCACGCCGGGACCGGCGAAGGAGATTGCGAAGCCGCTGCCGAGAAAGAGCCCGGTGCCAACTGCGCCGCCGATGGCGATCATCGTCATCTGCCCGGCGGACAAGCCCTGACGCAGCCCTTGTTCGCGCTCGACGATAGCTTCGAACGCGCCCGATTTACGTGGTACCACTGTTACACCCCTGCTACGCGCAAGACGCTACTGAGCGCCGCGCATCAAAAAAACGCCGACGGCGGGACAAACGCGTATTTTACCGGCAGACGGCTCGCGCTCCTGCGCGTCACGGCGCAACACCTGGACCCGCGAGCACAAAAGAAAAACGGCGCAGTCCTTTCGGACTGCGCCGTCTTGCCTGAAGGCTGTTTGCGCCGTAGCGCTGCCGCCGCTTACTCCACTTCCACCGCTTCCGGATTGCGCGGCGCCGGCTGCTCGTCGAACGTGAGCTGGACCTTGTCTTCCGCGTCCACGTCCACGGTCACGCGGCCGCCGTTCATGAGCTTGCCGAACAGCAGTTCGTCGGCGAGCGCACGGCGGATCGTGTCCTGGATCAGGCGCTGCATCGGCCGCGCGCCCATGAGCGGGTCGAAGCCGTGCTTGGCCAGATGCTTGCGCAGCGCGTCGGTGAAGACCGCATCGACCTTCTTCTCGTGCAGCTGGTCTTCCAGTTGCATGAGGAACTTGTCGACCACGCGCATGATGATTTCCTCATCGAGCGCACGGAAGCTGATCGTCTGATCGAGCCGGTTGCGGAACTCGGGCGTGAACAGGCGCTTGATATCGGCCAGCTCGTCGCCCTGCTCGCGCCGGGTCGTGAAGCCGATCGTCGACTTGTTCATCGCTTCGGCGCCCGCATTCGTCGTCATGATGATGATGACGTTGCGGAAATCCGCCTTGCGGCCGTTGTTGTCGGTCAGCGTGCCATGGTCCATCACCTGCAGCAGCACGTTGAAAATGTCCGGGTGCGCCTTCTCGATTTCGTCGAGCAACAGGACGCAGTGCGGCTTCTTCGTGACGGCTTCGGTGAGCAGACCGCCCTGGTCGAACCCGACATAGCCCGGCGGCGCGCCGATCAGACGGCTCACCGCATGGCGCTCCATGTACTCGGACATGTCGAAGCGGATCAGCTCGATGCCGAGCGTGAACGCGAGCTGGCGCGCCACTTCGGTCTTGCCGACGCCGGTCGGGCCCGAGAACAGGAACGAGCCGATCGGCTTGTCCGTCTTGCCGAGACCCGCACGTGCCATCTTGATCGAAGCCGAAAGCGCGTCGATGGCCGGATCCTGGCCGAACACCACGGCCTTGAGATCGCGGTCGAGCGTTTGCAGCTTGCTGCGATCGTCCTGCGACACGCTTTGCGCCGGCACGCGCGCGATCTTCGAGATGATCTCTTCGATCTCGCTCTTGCCGATGGTCTTCTTCTGCTTCGACTTCGGCAGGATGCGCTGAGCAGCGCCCGCTTCGTCGATCACGTCGATTGCCTTGTCGGGCAAGTGACGGTCGGTGATGAAGCGCGCCGACAGTTCAGCGGCCGCGTTCAGCGCGCCCGACGAATACTTCACGCCGTGGTGCTCTTCGAAGCGCGACTTCAGACCGCGCAGGATCGCCACGGTTTGCTCGACGGTCGGCTCGACCACATCGACCTTCTGGAAGCGCCGCGACAGCGCCGCGTCCTTCTCGAAGATGCCGCGGTATTCCGTGAACGTCGTAGCGCCAATGCACTTGAGCGTGCCCGACGAGAGCGCCGGCTTGAGCAGGTTCGACGCATCCAGCGTGCCGCCCGACGCGGCGCCCGCGCCGATCAGCGTATGAATTTCGTCGATGAACAGAATGGCGTGCGGACGCTCTTTCAGTTCTTTCAGCACCGTTTTGAGGCGTTGCTCGAAGTCGCCGCGATATTTCGTGCCCGCAAGCAGCGCGCCCATGTCGAGCGAGTAGACCTGGGCATCCGCGAGAATGTCCGGTACTTCGCCGCGCGTAATGCGCCAGGCGAGCCCTTCCGCGATCGCGGTCTTGCCGACACCGGCCTCGCCCACGAGCAGCGGATTGTTCTTGCGGCGGCGGCACAGCACCTGCACCACGCGCTCCACTTCCAGTTCGCGACCGATGAGCGGATCGATCCGGCCGTCCTTCGCCATCTGGTTCAGGTTCTGCGTGAACTGGGCGAGCGGGGTTTCCTTCTGGCCGGCGGCGTCTTCGGCTTCGGCATTCGCGTCGCTGGCCTTGGCGGCTTCGCCGCTGCCCGTCTTCGCGATACCGTGCGAAATGAAATTCACGACATCCAGACGCGTGACGCCCTGCTGCTGCAGGTAGTACACCGCGTGCGAGTCCTTCTCGCCGAAGATGGCGACCAGCACGTTCGCGCCCGTCACTTCCTTCTTGCCGTTGGAAGTGGACTGAACGTGCATGATCGCGCGCTGGATCACGCGCTGGAACCCGAGCGTCGGCTGCGTATCGACGTCATCCGTGCCGGGAACCGTAGGGGTATTGTCATGAATGAAGTTGCGCAGGTTCTGTCGCAGGTCTTCGATATTGGCGGCACACGCGCGCAGCACTTCCGCCGCTGTTGGGTTGTCCAACAGCGCCAGCAGCAGATGCTCGACCGTTATGAACTCGTGCCGCGCCTGACGTGCTTCCATGAACGCCATGTGCAGGCTGACTTCCAGTTCCTGGGCAATCATGCTTCCTCCATCACACACTGCAGCGGATGCCCGGCCTGCCGTGCGTGGGTAACGACTTGCTCAACCTTGGTCGACGCGATGTCCCGCGTATAGACCCCACAAACACCCCTGCCCTCGCGATGGACCTTCAACATGATCTGCGTTGCGGTCTCGCGGTCCTTATTGAAATATTCCTGCACGACCATCACGACGAATTCCATCGGCGTGTAGTCGTCATTCATTAGCACGACCTTGTACATGGAGGGCGGTTTGACCTTTTGCTCCTGCCGCTCCAGTACGGTTGAATCCTGCTTGTCCGGGATAATCGCCATACACCCATTCTAAACAACTCGGACAGGCCCGCAATCCTGCCGTAACCTGACCGGCCGGCCGGTGAACCCGGCGCTCCCGACCTGCGACCCGCTGCAAGCAATTCATGCGCCCTGGCCCGGCCCCGATCCCTTCGACCGGCTGCGGGGCCGGTACACAATCCTGCTTCGAGCAGCTTTCACGCCACCGTTGAATTGAGTATCGCACAACCTTGCCGTTGCCGTGGAAAGCGACTGTAGGCGCCCGCACGCTCCGCGTCAGATTCCATGGTGCGGTGCATCGCATATGCGTCACCTGCGCGATTTTTCAAGACGCTCTCCTGCACCTGCTTTATGCACCGGTGCTCAGCGTCGGCGAAAAGCAGGAAAAACCCTGGAAATGCGCTCTTTACAACGCGTCAAAGGGCGTCTCAAAATATTCTTGACAGCAGAATAAAGACCCTCAACAATCAAGCTGGCACTTTTTTCAACCGCCTTAAATTCGAAAAAATGCCGTTGGTGAGCTTGTGAGGAGGGGGCGATCGCACCGCGATCGTTTAGCTTTTCGAACTGCTCGTGGTAGTGACATGAGTTACAGGGGAAGTTGGTATGGCAACCGGTACGGTCAAGTGGTTCAACGACGCGAAGGGTTTCGGGTTCATTACGCCGGATGAAGGCGGTGAGGACCTGTTCGCTCACTTTTCGGCTATTCAAATGAATGGCTTCAAGACCCTCAAAGAAGGGCAGAAGGTGAGCTTCGAGGTCGTGCAAGGCCCGAAGGGTAAACAGGCATCGAACATTCAGGCAGCAGCCTGATCTGTTCGGTACCCGTACCTTGGAAACCCGGCTTCGGCCGGGTTTCTTTTTGGTGTCATGGTTTTTTAACGTTCGCGTGCTAGCTCACGCGCAACGTACCCATCATGCCGAGGTCCTCGTGCTCGAGGATATGGCAATGAAACATGCGGTCGCCCGCTTCATGCTGAACGGTTGCGATATGCACCGTTTCGCCGGGCCGCACGTTCACCGTGTCGCGCCATGCAAGCAGTTCCTCCTCCTTGCGCACACCGCCCTGCTCGCGCGCCAGCACCTGAAACTGCGTACCGTGCAGATGAAACGGATGATCCATGTCCGTGCCGTTTGCTATCGTCCAGTGCTCGACTTCGCCGCGCCGGCTCGCTAGCGTCACGCGCGCCGGATCGAATACCGCACCGTTCACCATGAACTGCATGCCGCGCGGCATGGGCTGCGTGGACGCACCCGGTGCGTGCATCGCTTTCATGTCCATGGCCTCGCTGAACACCACGCTTTTCTTCGGTATCGTTAGATGACCTGAAGAAACGAGCGGCGCAATCTCACGCAGGCGCGCCGGCAGCGGCGACTGTGTCGCGTTTGCCGGTGCGAATCCCACGTTCGCCAGGATCAGCGATGGCCCCGCAGGCAAGCTGCCGTGCGTCATCGCCATCTTGTGACGGTCGTATTGAGCGGCAATCAGCGACGCACGCGAGGCGCCCTGCCCCGCGCGCACGATCAGCTCCGCGCGCTCGCCCGGCGCGAGCAACAGCGAAGTAACATCCTCGCGCGGCGCGCCCAGCAGCCCACCGTCGGTACCCACCTGCGCGAACGCGCGGCCGTCGTCGAAGGCGAGTTGCAGATAGCGCGCGTTGCAGCCGTTCCAGACGCGCCAGCGCTCGTCGCGCACGACGTCGATGTGCGGCTGACGCGCCCCGTTCACAAGCACGTACTGACCTTCGCGGCCGTTCATCCAGTCCATCATGCTGTTTGCAGGAATCGTGCCGTCTGCCGCGAGCTTCAGGTCGGACACGAACAGATGCCGCTCGGGCCACGCCGCGAGCGGATCGTCGGCGGCGCGCACGACGAAGGGCCCCGCCAGCCCGCGGAACACCTGCTCCGAACTCAGCATGTGCGGATGCGGGTGATACCAGTAGGTGCCCGCGCTCCCCTTCGGCAGCGTGAAGCGATAAACGTGCTGCTCGCCCGGCGCGACGGGTGTCGACGGATTGCCGTCCTGATCGGGCGGCACGGGCAGGCCGTGCCAGTGAATCGTCGAAGGCTGGGGCAGCCGGTTCACGAACGTGACTTCGACGGTGTCGCCTTCGCGTACGTCGATCAACGGGCCGATGACCGGGCCATCGTTTGCGGTCGCTGCGAGCGCATCGTATTGCCAGAAGACCGTTTGCGGCTTTCCGGGCAGCAGCGCACGCGCCGCGGGCTGCGCGATGAGGATCGCGCGGAACTGCCCCGGCTCTCGGCTCTGGTTGGCGAGCGTGCGCAGCGCGGCAAGCGGCGCGCCGGCGGGCAGCGCATCGGCAGGCGCAAGCGGCCCTTGCGCTTGCATCATGCCGCCCGACATCGCCGGCATGTCCGTCATGCCGTGCATGGCGTGCATCGCTTCGCCCGCACCTTGTGCGAACACATGGCGCGCGAACAGGGTCGCGGTGGCGGCGCTCAATGCGCCGGATAGAAATGCTCTTCGTTTCATCGATGAAATCCTCATACCTCGTTCATGCCTGGCACGCGACGCGCGATAACACGCATGCCGCTTGCGCGGGATTCGTTTCGCTCACGCAAAGCGCGAGCAATGCAACTCGCTCGAAGCGAGCGGCCCGGCTCAGGCGATTGGAGGAGGCAAAGGAGGCGCGTGCGTAATGCCGGCGCGCATGGCTGCGGGAAACACGCCAAGCGCGGCACGAGCGCCGGTTTGTGCGTCGAATGCAGTCACGGCAGAAGGCACGCTGCAATGCGCGCCGCAGCCCGCGACGCAGCAACTCGCGCCGCAGCTGGAATGCGATCCGTGACCGCGCGTGCTCGTCCCGGCGCAACGATCGCTGACAGCCACGACAACGTGCGGTGTGAGCGCAGCGTGCGACGTCAGTGCATCGTGCTGCATGTGCTCGCACGCCATCGCGCCGCGCAAGGGAAGCAGCGCGAGCAGACAGACGAGAAGGAAGCGATAGACGACTGGCACGTTGAACGAAGCTGCGGATGAACTCGATTGACCGTTGCCATGATAGCGCACGGCACACCGGCTTGCGCTCGTCAAATCGCAGCACATGCGGATGCGGTGATGTCCCAGCTATTCGTGACGGATTTACGCCGAGCAGATAAAAAAACCGGCAGACATTTCGGTCTGCCGGTTTTCTCTACTGGGACAGCGATGAGCTGTCTTTCGACTACATATTCTCGATCATCACCTGCCCGAAGCCCGAGCACGACACCTGCGTCGCCCCTTCCATCAAACGCGCGAAGTCATAGGTCACGCGCTTTTGCAGAATCGACTTCTCCATCGAGGCAATGATGAGGTTCGCCGCCTCGACCCAGCCGAGATGACGCAGCATCATTTCCGCCGAGAGAATTTCCGAGCCCGGATTCACATAGTCCTTGCCGGCATACTTGGGGGCCGTGCCGTGAGTCGCCTCGAACATCGCCACGGAGTCCGAAAGATTCGCACCCGGTGCGATACCAATGCCGCCCACCTGCGCCGCCAGTGCGTCGGAAATGTAATCGCCGTTCAGGTTCAGCGTGGCGATCACGTCGTATTCGGCCGGGCGCAGCAGGATCTGCTGCAGGAAGGCATCGGCGATCACGTCCTTGATCACGATATCGCCGCCCGTCTTCGGATTCTTGATCCTCATCCACGGGCCGCCGTCTATCAGTTCCGCCGCGAACTCCTTCTGAGCAAGCGCATAACCGTAGTCGCGGAACGCGCCTTCGGTGTACTTCATGATGTTGCCCTTGTGCACGAGCGTGACCGAACGGCGCTCGTTGTCGATCGCATACTGGATCGCCTTGCGCACGAGACGCTCCGTGCCCTCGCGCGACACCGGCTTCACGCCGACGCCGGAACTCTCCGGGAAGCGGATTTTCGCCACGCCCATCTCTTCGCGCAGGAACTTGATGAGCTTCTTCGCGCCTTCGGATTCCGCGGGCCATTCGATGCCCGCATAGATGTCCTCCGAGTTCTCGCGGAAGATGACCATGTTGACCTTCTCCGGCGCGCGCACCGGCGAGGGCACGCCCTTGAAGTACTGCACGGGGCGCAGGCACACGTACAGATCGAGCTGCTGGCGCAGCGCAACGTTGAGCGAGCGGATGCCACCGCCAACCGGCGTCGTGAGCGGCCCCTTGATCGACACCACGTATTCCTTCACGACGTCGAACGTTTCTTCGGGCAGCCACACGTCGGGACCGTAGACCCGGGTCGCTTTCTCGCCCGCGTAGATTTCCATCCAGTGAATCTTGCGCTTGCCGCCGTAGGCCTTTTCTACTGCTGCGTCGACCACCTTCAGCATGACCGGCGTAATGTCCACGCCCGTACCATCGCCTTCGATGTACGGGATGATCGGCTGGTCCGAGACGTTGAGCGAGAAGTCCGGATTGACGGTGATCTTTTCACCGCCGGTCGGAACCACGATGTGCTGATACGGCATGATCGACTCCAGTAAGGGCAAGGCTGTTGTAGCGGGTTTGACGCGGCGCCCGGCGCCTCGCGGCGGCGGCGAAGCCTTTTCGCCCGGCGAGTGAGGCATCTCGCCGTCATGGCTTCTCGACAACCGGCGCGGTCCATATTCGCAGCAAGACTGTCCAGCGACACGCGACGCACAGCGCGCAACATAGCGGAGTAAGCGGCTCGCCGAGCGGCTTACCTGGCGGCGCGACCGGCCCGTCGGCGTGAGGGTCTGGCGGCTATTCTAGCCCACGCCTCGCGCACGCGTACCGCGCCCTTCACACGAACGCCAGCGCAAGGCAAGCCGCTTGCGGTGCTGCAGCGCCACATGGCGAACGCGCCCGCGGCGCGCGCGAGACGTCATCGCACGGAGTTGCCGTAGCCGCGAGGAAGTGATCCGCCCCACTCTTGTCTTATGTCTTATATAAGACGTAGAAATCAATGAAACGTAATATGCATTAAGATCTCGGCGCTAGCCAAGTCATCCATTCGTACCCGTCGCCCTGTCATGCGTTTGATCGCCCTTAATAAACCGTTCGGCACGATCTGCCAGTTTTCGCCGCACGAAACACGCCAGTCTCTTGCGGACTGGGTGAAGGTGCCGGGCGTCTATCCTGCGGGCCGACTCGACTCCGATAGCGAAGGTCTCCTGCTCCTCACCGACGACGGCGCCTTGCAAGCACGCATTGCCGAACCGAAACGCAAGCTCGTGAAGCGCTATTGGGCGCAAGTGGAAGGCGAACCCGATGCGGGAGCGCTTGCCGCGCTCGAACGCGGCGTCGATCTCGGCGACTTCGTGACGCAGCCGTGTCGAACAAGAATCATTGTTGAGCCCGAAAATTTGTGGCCGCGCAATCCGCCGATTCGTTATCGCGCGTCGATACCCACCACGTGGGTGGAGATTGCGATCAGCGAAGGCAAGAACCGGCAGGTGCGACGCATGACCGCTGCAGTGGGCTATCCAACATTGCGGCTCGTACGTGTCGCGATCGGCGCGCTCGATATTTTTTCGCTTGGCCTGGCACCCGGCGAAAGCATCGACGTGCCCACCAATGCGCCCTGGCAAAACACGCCTCACAAACACAAGTGATTGTTGTGCAAGCACTTTTCACTTGCTGATCGATTTTTTTCGAATCACGCGGCACGTCCCTCATCTTTCTGTTGCGTCTCGTTACGAAGCAAATAGAAAGTTTGCGTCAACCGTCTCGCGAGACCATGCGTTATTCGACGCAGATGCCGACAGAAGCTATCCGGCATTCAGCCTTCAGGGTCCTCGCAGCAATGTACGGTCCCGACCGCTGGCAGACGCAGAAATCAAATTCACGCGAATTTGTCGAAAGCGACTGTCAACCGAAAGGTGGATGGCACGTTTACCGACCTGACTCCAAAAACCGGGTCACTTGGTTAATTAACTCAAGCTTGAGGATTCACAACATGAACAAACTGATCGCTGCTCTGGTCGCTGGTCTCTTCGCATCGGCTGCATTCGCACAAGCTTCGGCTCCGGAAGCTGCTTCGGCTGCTCCGGCTGCTGCTGCTTCGGCTGCTCACAAGTCGTCGCACAAGAAGGCACACAAGAAGTCGTCGCACAAGAAGGCAGCGAAGGCTGAAGCCGCTTCGGCAGCTTCGGAGTAAGCTTGTTGTAAGACGCATGAAGAAGCGGCACTCGTTGCCACTCTTCAGCGCGACGAAAGGCAGAGCGCCGCAAGGCGTTCTGCCTTTTTGTTTGGCTGCCTGATTTTTAGCCATTTTTTTGACATGCACGCTCGCCGCATCACGTCGATGACGTGAAACGCGCCGCGCATTTTGACCCGTTCTGACCTGGTCGCGTAACATGCGCGGATTAACCTACAGCAAGGAGTCTCTCGTGCGATTTTCCCTGCGCTCGTTCTTCGTGCGCTGCGCGCTTGTCGTCGCATTGCCATTGGCCGCTTTCGCGGCGCTCATGTTCACCGCGACGGCCACGTCGAGCATCGCCCAGGCGCAGCAGATGCCGCCGGGCGCCAAGCAGCCAGGCGAATTTCCGCGCGTGAAACTCACGGCAGGGATGTTCGTGATCGACGCAGCGGTCGCCGCCAACGACGCGGACCGCGAGCAAGGCCTCATGTACCGTTCGCAGCTCGGGCCCAATGAAGGCATGCTGTTCGTGTTCGGCGAAAACGCCGTGCACTGCTTCTGGATGAAGAACACGCTGATCCCGCTGTCGATCGCTTTCATTCGCGCCGACGGCACGATCACCGACATCGATGAGATGCAGGCCGAAACGACGAACAACCACTGCCCGCGCAACAACGGCGTCTTTGCGCTCGAAATGCCGAAGGGCTGGTTCACGGCGAAGGGCATCAAGCCCGGCATGAAGATCGAGGGACTGCCGCCGCTGCAGTAAACACGCGATGACCCAGCGCGCGACAGTCGCGCGCTGCGCGAAAAGCGCAAGCCGGCCCTGCACGCACGCGGCGCCGGCTTTTTTTGCGCGCGTGCCCGCCAGTGCACCGCCTGGCGCCGCGCAGGAGCGCTGCCGCCGCTTCCCGCGCCGCGACATACGTCCTGCAAAACCGGCGCGCAAGCGCTATCCTGTTAATCTCCCGCATGACGCGTGCCACCAGGGTGCGCCCATGCGGCGCATCGGGCCGCGCGCTGGCCGCGCCGCGTGCCGCCCGGCAGCTTCCATGGCGCGTCATTCCAAGGAGATCACCGTGCCTCGCAAGACCCCCATCGAGCGCTATCGCAACATCGGGATCAGCGCTCACATCGACGCCGGCAAAACCACGACGACCGAGCGCATCCTTTTCTACACCGGCGTGAATCACAAGCTCGGCGAGGTTCACGACGGCGCGGCGACCATGGATTGGATGGAGCAGGAACAGGAACGCGGCATCACGATCACTTCGGCCGCGACCACTGCGTTCTGGAAAGGCATGGCCGGCAATTACCCCGAACACCGCATCAACATCATCGACACCCCGGGGCACGTGGACTTCACGATTGAAGTCGAGCGCTCCATGCGCGTGCTCGACGGCGCGTGCATGGTGTACGACTCCGTGGGCGGCGTGCAGCCGCAGTCCGAAACCGTCTGGCGTCAGGCGAACAAGTACAAGGTGCCGCGCATCGCGTTCGTCAACAAGATGGACCGCGTGGGCGCAGACTTCTTCCGCGTGCAGCGGCAAATCGGCGAGCGTCTGAAGGGCGTGGCCGTGCCTATCCAGATTCCGGTCGGCGCTGAAGATCACTTCCAGGGCGTGGTCGATCTCGTGAAGATGAAGGCGATCGTCTGGGACGACGAGAGCCAGGGCGTGAACTTCGAGTACGAGGACATCCCCGCGAATCTCGTCGAGCTTGCGCACGAGTGGCGCGAGAAGATGGTCGAAGCCGCCGCCGAGGCCGACGAAACGCTGCTCGAAAAGTACCTTCACGATCACGAAAGCCTGACCGAAGAGGAAATCAAGGGCGGCCTGCGCAAGCGCACGATCGCCAACGAGATCGTGCCGATGCTCTGCGGCAGCGCGTTCAAGAACAAGGGCGTGCAGGCCATGCTCGACGCCGTGATCGACTATCTGCCCTCGCCGGTGGACGTGCCCGCGATTCTCGGCCACGACCTCCACGACAAGGAAATCGAGCGCCACCCGAGCGACGACGAGCCGTTCTCCGCACTCGCCTTCAAGATCATGACCGACCCGTTCGTCGGCCAGCTGATCTTCTTCCGCGTCTATTCGGGCGTGGTGAATTCGGGCGACACAGTGCTCAACGCGACCAAGGACAAGAAGGAGCGCCTCGGCCGTATCCTGCAGATGCACGCAAACGAGCGCAAGGAAATCAAGGAAGTGCGCGCGGGCGACATCGCGGCCGCGGTGGGCCTGAAGGAAGCGACGACGGGCGACACGCTCTGCGATCCGGCGCATGCCATCGTGCTCGAAAGGATGATCTTCCCCGAGCCGGTGATCTCGCAGGCCGTCGAGCCGAAGACCAAGGCCGACCAGGAAAAGATGGGCATCGCGCTCAATCGCCTCGCGCAGGAAGACCCGTCGTTCCGCGTGCAAACCGATGAAGAGTCCGGCCAGACCATCATCTCGGGCATGGGCGAGCTGCACCTCGAAATTCTCGTCGACCGCATGAAGCGCGAGTTCGGCGTGGAGGCGACCGTCGGCAAGCCGCAGGTCGCGTATCGCGAGACCGTGAAGAACAAGGTCGAAGATGTGGAAGGCAAGTTCGTCAAGCAGTCGGGCGGGCGCGGCCAGTATGGCCACGCCGTCATCACGCTCGAGCCGCAGACGCCGGGCAAGGGCTACGAATTCGTCGACGCCATCAAGGGCGGCGTGATTCCGCGCGAGTTCATCCCGGCTGTCGACAAGGGCATTCAGGAAACGCTCAAGGCAGGTGTGCTTGCGGGCTACCCGGTGGTCGACACGAAGGTCACGCTCACGTTCGGCTCGTACCACGACGTGGACTCGAACGAAAACGCCTTCCGTATGGCCGGTTCGATGGCCTTCAAGGAAGCGATGCGCAAGGCGAAGCCAATTCTGCTCGAGCCGATGATGGCCGTGGAAGTGGAGACGCCCGAGGACTTCATGGGCAACGTGATGGGCGACCTGTCGAGCCGTCGCGGCATCGTGCAGGGCATGGAGGACATCGCGGGCGGCGGCGGCAAGATCGTGCGCGCCGAAGTGCCGCTCTCGGAGATGTTCGGCTACTCCACGTCGCTGCGCTCGCTCACGCAAGGCCGCGCCACCTACACGATGGAGTTCAAGCACTACGCAGAAACCCCGCAGAACGTGGCCGAAGCGGTCATCAACGCGAAGAAGGCGTAAGTCAGGCGACGTGCAGGCGCTGCTGTGCACACGAAAGCCCGTCCCCTGCGGACGGGCTTTTTTGCATGCGCGCGGCGCAATTTTGACCATGCCACAATGCGGCGATGACGCTGCGAGACCCACAGTCAAGGAGACACGACGATGAGTCACGAACACGACCATGAGCATCCTCATGAACACGCTCACGACGACGCACCCATCGACTGGCGCGAAAACGGCGTCAAGGTGATACGCGGCGACCAGCTCGACACGAACACGGCGCAAACGCCCGGCATGAACCGCGCGGCCGCGATCAATGCGGCCCGTGTGGGCGCGCAGAAGATCTGGGCGGGCACGGTGACGATCCATCCGAATGCGAAGACCGGCGCGCATCATCACGGCGCGCTGGAAAGCGTGATCTATGTCGTGCGCGGTCATGCGCGCATGCGCTGGGGCGATCATCTGGAGTTCACGGCCGAAGCGGGCCCCGGCGACTTCATCTTTGTGCCGCCCTACGTCCCGCACCAGGAGATCAATGCGAGCACCGACGATCCGCTCGAATGCGTGCTCGTGCGCAGCGACAACGAGGCCGTCGTGGTGAACCTGAACATCGACGCCGTCGAAGCCCCGGAAACCGTGTACTGGGTCGATCCGATCCACCGTCATCCGCACGACCATTGAGCGCCCGGCAGCCCATTCCGCCTTCCACGATGCACTGACGTTATGACGACGCCCGCCGCCTCGCTCCGCGCCCTGATTCCGCTCTATGCCGCGCTCATCGCCGCCAATCTCGGCGCGTGGGCGTGGGCGCTGATCGCGTTTCGCCACTTTCCGCTGCTGCTCGGCACGGCGCTGCTGGCCTACGGCTTCGGCCTGCGCCACGCCGTGGACGCCGACCATATCGCCGCCATCGACACCGTCACGCGCAAGCTCATGCAGCAGGGTCAGCGCCCGCTCGGCGTGGGCCTCGCGTTCTCGCTCGGCCATTCGACGGTCGTGATCGCCGCCACGCTCGGCATCGCGCTCACGGCGCTCTCGCTGCATGGCCGCTTCGAGCAGTTCCACGAGATCGGCTCGACCATCGGCACGCTCGTCTCGTCGACGTTCCTGCTCGTGCTCGCGGGCGTGAACCTCGTGATCCTGCGCGACGTGTGGATGCGTTACCGCCGCGCGCAGCAAGGCGACGACGCAGCACTCGCCGCCGCCTCGAATACATCCGCGCCAGCCGGCCTCTTCTCTCGCGCGCTCAGGCCGCTCTTCGCGCTCGTCACGAAGAGCTGGCACCTGTACCCCGTGGGCGTGCTGTTCGGCCTCGGCTTCGACACGGCCACCGAAATCGGCCTGCTCGCCATCGCCGCCGCCGAAGCGGGCAAGGGCCTGCCGATGTATTCGATTCTCGTGTTCCCCGCGCTCTTCACGGCAGGCATGACGCTCGTCGACTCCACCGACAACGTGTTGATGGTCCACGCCTACGGCTGGGCGATGGACGACCCCAGGCGCAAGCTCTACTACAACGCGAGCATCACGTTCGTCTCGGCGCTCGTGGCGATCGTGATCGGCGGCGTGGAAGCGCTCGGGCTCATCGCCGACAAGCTCGGCGCGAGCGGCGGCGCGTGGACGCTCATCGCCGGCCTGAACGAGCGCTTCGGCGAGCTGGGCTACGGCATCATCGCGGCATTCATCGCCTGCTGGATCGGCTCGGTGCTGTTCCATCGCTGGCGCCGGCCCGCCGCGGCCCGCTAGAACTCACGCCCCTCTCACGACTGCACGGCGCGCCACGCGCGCGCAACCCCGCGAAACCCTACCCTTCGCCTCGTTTGCCGAAAGCGCGTAAACTAGGCCCAGCTATTGCGCGCCTGTTGCGCTGGCTAGCCGCTTCAATCGTTTCACCTTGCTGCACCATTCGTCGTCTGCCGTACCGCATGCCGCCGTCGCGCAAGCCCTCGGGCCTCGCGCGTCCCCTGAACGGAATCGCACGGAAACCCGCACCGATGAAACGACCGCAGTCCCGCCGTCCGCTCCTCCCCAGCCTCGAAGCGCTGCGCCCTCAGGCCTGCGATCACGGCAACCACGCCCTCGACGAATTCGCTGCCGGCCGCCTCACGCGCCGCGAGCTGCTGCGCTACGCAAGCGCGGTCGGCCTCACGGCACTGCCTGCGTTTGCGGGACTCGCCGTGCCGCGCGGCGCGCATGCCCAGGGCGCGGCGAAGCCCGGCGACCAGACGATCCGCGTGGCCCACCTGATGCCAGCGGGCGCCGTCGATCCGCTCACCGTGACCGATGCGGGCGCGCTGTGTCTGCTGAACCAGACCGGCGAATTCCTCGCCAACGACGACGCGCAAGGCCATCTGCAACCCGCGCTCGCGCTCTCCTGGCAAGCCAACGCCAAAGCAGACGTCTGGACGTTCAAGCTGCGCCCCAACGTGAAATTCCACGACGGCCAGCCGTTCGGTGCGAAGGACGTAGTGGCGACCTTCGATCGCCTAGCCGATCCCGCAACCGGCTCGGCGGCGCTCTCGGTGCTCAAGGGCGTGCTCTCGAAAGGCGGCACGAAGGCCATCGACGATCACACGGTCGAGTTCCATCTCGACGCGCCCAATGGCAACTTCGCCTACTACGTTTCTTCGGACAACTACAACGCCGTGATGCTGCCCGCCAACTATGCGGGCAATTACGAAAAGAGCTTTATCGGCACCGGGCCGTTCAAGCTCGACAGATTCGAAGCGCGGCGCGGCGTGAGCTTCGTGCGCAATCCAGACTATTGGGGCGACAAGGCGCTGCCCGCGCGCGTCGAATTCGCCTTCTACGCCGACGAGCAGGCGCAATTGCTGGCGCTGCAAGGCCACCAGGCCGACGTGATGGGCACCTTCACCGTGCAGGGCGGCATCGGCATCCTGAACAATCCCGACTTCAAGGTGATCGGCGTGCGCTCGAGCGCCCACCGCCAGATCCACATGCGCAACGACTCGCCCACGTTCAAGGACAAGCGCGTGCGCCAGGCGCTTGCGCTTGCGCTCGATCGCGACGTGCTCGTGCGCGGCCTTTTCAAGGGCCGCGCCGTGTTGGGCAACGACAGCCCGTTCGCGCCCATCTTCCCTTCCACGGCAACCGACGTGCCCCAGCGCAAGATCGATGTCGCGAAGGCACGCCAGTTGCTCGCGCAGGCGGGCGTGCCCAACGGCTTCGACGTGACGCTCACCACCGAGAAGTACATGGAGATACCGGACCTCGCCGTGGTCGTGCAGAACGCGGCGAAGGCGGTCGGCATCCGCATCGCGCTCAAGGTGGAAAGCCAGTCGCAGTACTACGGCGCGGGCACGTTCGGCAAATCGGACTGGCTCGACTCGCCGCTCGGCATTACTGACTATGGGCACCGCGGCGTGCCGAACGTATTTCTCAACGCGCCGCTCACCTCGGGCGGCACGTGGAATGCTGCTCACTTTCGCAACGCGCAGTACGACAAGCTGGTCGCGCAGTTCGCGGCGACGCTCGACGTGGCGGCCCAGAAGCAGGTGGCGAGGCAGATCCAGACGCTGCTACTCGACGAGACGCCCGTGATCATCCCGTACTTCTACGACCAGTTGATCGCACAGCGCGCCGTGCTTTCGGGCGTGCGCTTCACCGCGCTCGCCCAGCTCTATTTCGACCGCGCGACGCTCGCCGCCTGAACCGGCCCAAGCGCACCCGAAACGGAGGTCCGATGGCTACTCCGCTCCCGCCCATGTCGAATCCGGCCGGCACCGCGCGCGCCTTCGCCCCGCGCGCGGGCGTCGCGCGCTTTCTCGGGCGGCGCGCCGCCTGGGCGATCTTTACGCTCTGGCTGCTCTCCGTGCTCGTGTTCGCGGGCGGCCAGTTGCTGCCCGGCGACATCGGCCGCGCCGTGCTCGGCCCGCTCGCCGACGCGCGCGCCGTGGCCGCCCTCAATCACGAGCTGGGCGCGGACCGGCCGGTGCTCGACCAGTACGTTTCGTGGATCACGCATGCGTTGCGCGGCGACTTCGGCATGTCGTGGAGCTACAAGGAACCCGTTGCGCCGTTCGTGGGCGACGCGCTCCTGCAGTCGGCCAGGCTCGGCCTGCTTGCGTTCGTGGTGGTGGTGCCGCTCGGCATTGCGGGCGGCGTATGGGCGGCGCTTCACGAAGGCCGCCTGATCGACCGCGCGATCAGCACGGGCGGCCTGTGCGCGAGCGCCGTGCCGGAGTTCGTCTCGTCGATCGTGCTGATCCTCATCTTCGGCGTGTGGCTGCGCTGGCTGCCCATCGAGGCCACCGCGCCCAGCGGCGCGGGCGTGCTCGAGCAATTGCGGCACCTCGTGCTGCCCGTGCTGCCGCTCGTGCTCGTGTTCTTCGGCTATCTCGCGCGCATCGCGCGTGCGGGCACGATCACGGCGCTCGATGCCGACTACACGCGCACCGCGATTCTCAAGGGGCTGCCGAGCCACGTCGTGATCATGCGGCACGTGCTGCGCAATGCGCTGCTGCCCAGCGTGACGGTGGCGGCCACGCAGCTCGGTTATCTGATCGGCGGCCTCGTCGTGGTCGAATCGCTGTTCCGCTATCCGGGCGTAGGCTCCCTCATCTTTAACGCCGCGAAGGCCAAGGACTTCCCGTTGCTCGAAGCGGGCGTCCTCGCGGTGGGCGCGGTCTATACACTCGCCAATCTCGCCGCCGACGCCCTGCACGCATTGCTCGACCCGCGCCTTCGCGCGCCGGGAGGCACATGAACGATACGGCATCCGAAGCAATTTCTCCCGGCGGCGAACCGGGAGATGAGGCGCTCGCCGACACGCGTCTGCGCGACACGCTGCATCTGCTGCTGCGCTCGCCCTCGTTCGTCGCGGGAGCGCTGATCCTTTTGTGGTGGATCGTCTGTGCGCTCGCGGGCCACTGGTTCGCGCCGCAAGACGCCTACGCGTCCGATCCGCTCAGCTCGCTCCTGCCACCGGACCATACGCACTGGTGCGGCACCGATCAGCTCGGCCGCGACATCTGCTCGCGCGTGATCGTGGGCGCGCGCGACATTCTTACGATCGCGCCGCTCGCGACGCTCGTCGGCACGCTCGCGGGTGCGGCGCTCGGGCTCGTGACGGGCTATTTCGAAGGCGCATTCGGCACGCTCGTCGCGCGCACGCTCGACGCCGTGCTCGCGCTGCCGCTCGTGATCGTCGCGCTGCTCGTGCTCGCAGCCGTGGGCGCCTCGAATCTCGCCGTGGTGCTCGTGATCGGCATCACGTTTGCGCCGCTCATTGCGCGCACGGTGCGCGCGGCTGTGCTCGCCGAGCGCCATCTCGACTACGTGGCGGCGGCTCGTTTGCGCGGCGCGAACGCGTTCGCCGTGATGTTCACGGAGATCCTGCCGAACGTCTGGCCGCCCATCGTCGTCGAGGCGACGGTGCGCCTCGGCTATGCGATCTTCGCGGTGGCGACGCTCTCGTTCCTCGGCTTCGGCATCCAGCCGCCGTCCGCCGACTGGGGGCTCGCGCTCGCCGAGTCGTACACGCTGCTCGCGGGCGGCGCATGGTGGTCCGTGGCGTTCGACGCGCTCGCCATCGCCTCGCTGGTGGTGGCCGTGAACCTGATCGCCGACAGCCTGCGCGAGGTGCTCCAATCGTGAACCGCCCCGCTTCTTCACGCCCCGCTCTCGCCACCTTCAGCGCGCCGCGCGACGACGACGCGCTCGCGCTCGTCGGCCTCACTGTCGCCTACCGCGTGCGCGGGCGCGACCGCGATGTGCTCACCGACGTTTCGCTGCGCATCCGGCGCGGCGAAGCGTATGGGCTCGTCGGCGAATCGGGCTGCGGCAAGTCGACGGTCGCGCTCGCCGCGCTGCGCTATCTCCCGCGCAATGGCCGCGTGAAGGCCGGGCGCATCGCGATTGCGGGCGACGACGTGCTCGCGCTCGACGCCGACGGCCTGCGCACGCTGCGCGCCAATGCCGTTTCGATGGTCTATCAGGACCCCGCCAGCGCGCTCAACCCCACGCTCACGATTGCCCGCCAGTTGAACGAGGCGTTCGAAGCCGCGGGCGCCGATGCGAGCGTGGCCCGCTCGCGCTCGCACGCGATGCTCGAACGCGTGCGCATTGCCGATCCGGGCCGCGTGCTGGCGAGCTATCCGCATCAGCTCTCGGGCGGCATGCAGCAGCGCGTGGTGATTGCGATGGCGCTCGCGTCGAACCCCACGCTCCTGATTCTCGACGAACCGACCACGGGCCTCGACGCCACCGTCGAGGCCGAGGTGCTCGACCTCATCGCGAAGCTGCGTGCGGAGCTGGGCATGGCGGTGCTGCTCATCAGCCACGACCTCGCGGTGATCGGGCGCATGTGCGAGCGCGTGGGCGTGCTCTACGCGGGACGGCTCGTCGAGGAAGGCGCCACGCGCGATGTGTTCGAGCGCGCGCGGCACCCGTACACGGTCGGCCTGCTGCGCTGCCTGCCGGCGCAGGGCCGCAACAAGCATGCGGGCGCGCTCGACACGATACCAGGCGAGTTGCCCGCACCTGGCGCGAGTGCGCCCGGCTGCATCTACGCACCGCGCTGTCGCCTCGCCGACGCGCGTTGCCGCGTGGAAGCGCCGCCGCCGCATCGCATGTCGTCGCCGCACGGCGAGCAGATGTCGCGCTGCCACTATCACGAACGCGCGATGGAATTGCCGTTCGGGAATCTGATCGGCGGCGGCGACGGATCACAGACCTCGAGCGATGGTCCGTCGAATGGCGAAGCCGAGCCGCGCGTCGTGTTGCGCGCGCTCGACGTCTCGCGCACCTTCGGACACGGCGCGCAAGCCGTGCGCGCACTCGACGGCGTATCGATCGAGCTGCATGCGGGCGAGACGCTCGGCGTCGTGGGCGAATCGGGCAGCGGCAAGACGACGCTCGCGCGTATGCTGCTCGGCCTGCATGCGCCCGATGCGGGCGGCGCCGTCGAACTGGACGGCAAGCGCCTGCACGCCCACGTCGCGCGGCGCCGAGCCGACGAGCGCGCGGCGCTGCGCGTCGTGTTCCAGCATCCGGACGCCTCGCTCAATCGCGCGCTGCCCGTAAAACGGCTGATCGAGCGCGCGCTTTCCCGGCCGCACGACGACACGCCGGCAGCTCACCAAGCCTCAGACGAATCGCGCATCGCGGGACTGCTCGAAGCCGTACGCGTGCCGGCGCGCTATCTCGTGGCGCGGGCGCGGCAACTCTCCGGCGGCCTCAAGCAGCGCGTGGCGATCGCCCAGGCGTTCGCGGGCGAGCCGCGCATCGTGATCTGCGACGAGCCTACCTCCGCGCTCGACGTCTCCGTGCAGGCCGCAATTCTCAACCTGCTCGCACGACTGCAGCGCGAACGCGGCGTGAGCTACCTGTTCATTTCGCACGACCTCGACGTCGTGCGCTATCTCGCCGATCGCATCGTCGTGCTCTACGCGGGCCGTGTCGTGGAAAGCGGCCCGGCCGGTGCGGTGTTCGACGGCCCGTGGCATCCGTATACAGAAACGCTGCTGGCCGCGCGTGCGCTCGGCGCGGCAACGACCAACGACGCGAACGCCGCGGGGCGCGGCTGCATTTTCAGCGCGCACTGCCCGCGCAAGCTCGGCGCCATTTGCGACGAAGCGCCACCACCGCTTACGGACGCGGGCGGGGGCCATCGCATTCTCTGCCACATTCCCGTAGACGAATTGCGCGTACAACAGAGCGCCACCACAGCCACACAAGCGGCGACCTGACGGTGCGATAGCGCTCATATCGCACCAAGGTTCGTTGCGCTGTCCGCTTTCGCAACGCGAATCGCGCCATTCGGCGCGCGCGTTTCATCGCCGTAACGTTTTCCGCGTTTTTTCTGCCACGCGGGCGACACATCAATTGTCAAGCCCACCCCGCACGCCCTTCCCCGGCCGATGGCACAAAACTGGCTACATCGGCACCAGGCATCCGGCCGCCGCAATCCAGTGCAGTCCGCCCCGACACGCGCGGGTCGTCGCACCGGGCGGAAGGATGACCGGCTGCTCGACGCGCTTGTAATCTGCCGTCCCACACCATGGGCTCCGACAATCCACAAGTAGTCCTGCACAAACCGGTCATCCTGCGCGCGGCCTGACCGATGCCTTTTGTTTGGCGAGTGCCGCTCCAGCCGGATCAAATCCAATACGCCGGCGCGAAGCGGGTTGCGAGCCTGACAGAGTCGGCGCACGCGCACAAGGCGTGCAGCCTGCACGGGGGCAAGAGAGACGACAGCGCATCACGCTGCCGCCTTGCGGGGAGAACAAGATGAAAAAGACTAATATTCATCAGTACTGCGATTGGATAAGACGGGGAGCAGGCATGTGCGCGGTGGGCGCGGGCGTTTTATTCCCCGCGATCTCTGCGCACGCCGCAGGCGATGCCATCAATCCGGTGATCCTGCTCGCCGATGCACCTTTGCCGGCGAGCGGGGCTGAGGGCTTCGGGGCTTTCAGCGCGCCGGTTGCGGCGCAATCGCCCGCTGCAGGCACCTTGTCGACAACTGATTCGGAGTCCGACTCAGTTACATTGGCGAGCGACGTTTCTACCGTGTTCGCGCCGAACGATTGCATTAGCCGTACGGGCAGCGCGTGTTTCCGGGGCAACGGCGGCGGCCATGGCGGCTCGGGTTCATCGAGCGGCGGTAACGGAAGCAGCGGCGGCGGTGCGGGCGCCGCGACGGCCAGCACGGGAGGGCTTGGCCGCAGCGGCAGCCCTGGCGTGGGAGGGAGGGGACCGAGCGGTTCGGGAGGCGGTTCCAGCAACTCCGGCGGCGGGAAAGGCGGTGGTGGCAACAGCGGTAGTGGCAACAGCGGTGGTAGCAACAACGGCGGTGGCAACAACGGCGGTAGCAACAACGGCGGTAGCAACAGCGGTGGTGGCAACAACGGTGGCGGCAATAACGGCGGCGGAAGCAGCAACGGCGGCAGTTCAGGCGGCTGTGGCTGCGGCAGCCACGGCGGATCGGCAAGCGGCCCTTCGGGCGGCTCCGCAGGCGGCTCCGCAGGCGGCTTTGGCGGGGGTTTCGGCGGATTCGGCGGTGGCTTCGGAGGTGGATTCGGCAAAGGTGGACCGTCGAGCGGCCCGGGCGGCGGGTACGGCGGCGGACACGGTGGCGGCCATGGCAGCGGTCATTGAACCTGTACGGCGGTGCAGGCAGACCGCCGCAGCCACTCCGATCTGGCGCGACGGCCAGGCGCGCCAGTCCTGGCGTCGGCGGCGGCGTCCCGGTCCCCCGGCCGGGCACCGCCGCCGTGGGCCGGTCGCCGGATACGCGATGCGCGTGGCGGTCCCAGGTGGCCACACCGGATGCCTGCTCACCATACGCCGGCGCAGACCATGACCGCTTTCGCCAGGCGCGTACCCAACCGCTCGCGCCCTACAGCATCTCCAGCGGACGCTTGCTGCGCGGCGGCTTGAAATACGCGTCGAGCGCCGCGTGCTCTTGCGCGCCGAGCACTAGGTCGAGCGCCGCGCGGTTGTCGCGCACATGCTCAACGCGTCCCGCCTTCGGAATCGCGCAGACCCCGCTTTGGCCCAGCACCCACGCCATCGCCACGCGATAGACCGACACCCCGTGCGCGTGAGCGATGTCGTCGAGCGGCGAGCGCCTCGGCAAGCGCGCGTGATCGACAGGGCTATACGCCATCACCGGCATGCGATGCGCGGCGCTCCACGGCAGCAGGTCGAATTCCGCGCCACGCCGCGCGACGTTGTAGAGAATCTGATTGGTCGCGCACGCCTCGCCGCCCGTGGTGGCGAACAGCTCCTCCATGTCGTCGGTATCGAAGTTGCTCACGCCCCAGTGCCGGATCTTGCCCGCGCGCACGAGCGCCTCGAACCCTTCGACCGTCTCTTCGAGCGGCACCCCGCCGCGCCAGTGCAGCAGATAGAGATCGAGCCGGTCGGTGCCGAGGCGTTTCAGGCTCGCCTCGCACGCGCGCGCAACGCCGCTGCGGCTCGCGTTGTGCGGATACACCTTGCTCACGAGAAACACCTCGTCGCGCAGCCCCTGCAACGCCTCGCCGACGAGGCGCTCGGTCGCGCCGTCGCCGTACATCTCGGCGGTGTCGATGAGCGTCATGCCGAGCGCCACGCCTTCGCGCAGCGCGGCAATTTCCGCCGCGCGGTGCGCGCTGCGCTCGCCCATTTCCCATGTGCCCTGCCCGAGCTTCGGAATGCGTTCGCCGTCCGGCAATGCGACGCTTGCGATATCGGTCGTCATGATCTCCTTTGCGCGCCGCAACGGCGCTGACTGGCAAAGAACGGCCAGTGTATCGCCTCGCGCGCAATGCGGTCATACGCACTCTCGCAAGCCGTTCATTTCCTCGATTGCGCATCGATGACATAAAATTGCCGTTCGCCTTTCATGCCTGCCTCCCATGAACGCACCCACGGAAGACCGCTGGCGCGACCTGCGCCCGGACCCGGACAACGACACGCCGCTCTATTTGCAGCTCGCGCGCAAGCTGAGCGTCGCGATTCACGACAATCGCTGGAACGCGGGCGAAGCCCTGCCTTCGGAACGCGTCCTCGCGGAGTCGCTCGGCGTTTCGCGCATCACGGCGCGCAAGGCGATCGCGCTGCTCGTCGAGCAGGGCCTGATTCGCCGCACGCAAGGCGCGGGCAGCTTCATCACGCCGCGCATCGAAGACCCGCTCTCGCGCCTCACGAGCTTCAGCGAGATGCTGCGCCAGCGCGGCTTCACGCCGAGCTCGCGCTGGCTCTCGCGCGAAATCCAGCCCGCGAGCCGCGACGAAGTCATCCAGCTCGGGCTCTCGCCGGCGGCGGCCGTCACGCGCCTGAAGCGCCTGCGTCTCGCCGACGGCATCGTCATGGCCGTCGAGAACTCCACCTTCCCCGCCGCGCTGATTCCCGACCCGAACGCGATCGGCGACTCGCTCTACAGCTTTCTCGAACAGCGCGGGCTGTCGATCGTGCGTGCGCTGCAACACTTCCGCGCCGTGAACGCGAGCGAGGAGATCGCGCGCCAGATGAGCATCGCGACCAACGAGGCACTGTTGCTCATCACGCGCGTGGGCTATACCGCCGATCAGCGCGCCATCGAACTCACCGATACCTACTGCCGCAACGACTATTACGATTTCGTCGCGGAATTGCGCAAGTAGTCCGCGAAAACGCGGCAGCGTCTAGTCGTTCCAGACCGGCGCATCGCTGCCGATCGGCACCGGCGGCCGCACGTGAAACGCAGGCGTGAGTTCGAGCCGCTCGGCGGGCGCCACCGCGCGCACGCGCCCGAACGGCGAATCCATTTCCTCCAGACAATCGGCGAGATCGGCGGCGCCCACCTCGGGTGCCTGCTGGCCGTCCTCGAGCGTGCCCATCGTCTGCAGCCAGCGGCCCGTTTGCGCGAGCGAAAGGCGCACGTGCCAGCTGCCGCCTTCGCGCATGCGCCGCGCAAGCGCGACCATCGCGCCGAACGCCGCGAGATAGCCCGTCGCGTGATCGAGCGCCTGGCACGGCAGCGGCCGGGCCGTGGTGAACGGCTGCGCGCCTGCTGCGCCGTCGCCGTGTTTTGCTGCGGCGACGCTCTCGGCCCACACGATGCCGCTCGCCGACTGCACGAGGCTGTCGAAGCCACGCCGCTCGCGCCACGGCCCGCGGTGCCCATACGCGCTGATCGACACGCACACGATGCCGGGCCGCACCTGCGCGAGCGCTTCGGGCGCGAATCCGCGCGCGGCGAGCGCACCTGGCCGGTAGCCTTGAACGAACACATCGGCATCGCGCGCGAGTGCGCGTAACTGCTCGCACGCGGCTGCGTCACGCAGGTCGAGCGTGGCCGAGCGCTTGCTGCGGCCGTTGTCGATCACGAGCGGAGCGATGTTCGGCAGATGCGGGCCGTTGATGAGCAGCACGTCCGCGCCGTGTTGACCGAGCGTGCGCCCCGCCACCGGCCCCGCGATGATGCGCGTGAGGTCGAGCACGCGCACACCCTCCAGAGGACGCGCGCCGTCGCCCGCTCGCGGCGCCTCGGCCGGCGCGTCGCCGATGCGCTCGATCTCGAAGAGCGGCAGGCTCGCCACGGCCTTCGCCTGCTCGTGCGCGGCCCATTCGCGCGGCGCGCGCACGAGCGCGGCGCACAGACCCGCTTGCGCAAGTGCGTCGTCGAGCGCCGCGCCTTCCCAGCCAAGGATCGCGCGCGCCACGGCGTCGCGGTCGTCCGCGCATTGGAGCACGCGCAGGATGCCTGCAAGGTGATGCGGGAAATTCGCGTGCAGCTGGACCCAGCGGCCGTCGCCGGTCGGGAAGTGGCCCGTCACCGGATGACGCAGCTCCGTGGGCGGCTTGCCGTCCACGCTCAAATAGCGCTCGCTGCGAAACGCGGCGAGCGAGCGGCGCACATCGATCGCCACGCGCTGCGCCCCGCCCGTGCGCAGCGCGTGCAGTTGCGCCGCCGCGAGCCCCGCCGCGCCGATGCTCGCCGCCGCGAGCGTGCCCACGCGAAAGATCGAGGGCAGGCCCGGATCGGCGCCTTCCATGTCGAGCCAGTCGAGCGCGGACGGGTCGCAGCCCGCCAGCATCCAGAGGTGTTCGAGCGCGTCGCGTGGCGTCATGGCGAGCAGTCCTTTTGCGAGGGAAGCGGAAAGAAAACGAGCCGAAGTGATGTCACGCATCGTCGCGCCGCTCGAATCCCGGCTCAATCTTGATTATCATGATCAACATAGATTGATTTCTCCGGTTCCAGGAGGCGAGCCACCATGTCCAGCTATATGACCGCGGAACAAGCGGCTGCCGAACTCGGCATCAACCGCGCCACGCTCTACGCCTACGTGAGCCGCGGACTCATCGCCTCGGCGCCCTCGCCCAATGGCCGCCACAACCGCTACGACGCCGCCGAGGTGCGGCGCCTCGCGCGCCGCAAGGCCGACGGCAAGCGCGCGGGCAAGGTCGCGCAGAAGGTGCTCGACTGGGGCGTGCCCGTGCTCGAATCGTCGATCACGCTGATCGCCGACGGCAAGCTCTTTTATCGCGGCGAGGACGCCCTCGCGCTCGCGCGTCAGGCCTCGCTCGAAGAGGTCGCGGCGCTGCTCTGGCAATGCGCGCCACGCCGCGTGCTGCAGGCGCCCGAGGCGCCCATCGCGGCCGCGCAATGGTCGGCATGGCTGAAGATATGGAGTGGGCACACGCCGCTCGAACGCGCGCTCGTGCTGTTGCCTGCCGCCGCGGCGCAAATGCCGCGCATCTGGGCGCAGGGCCGTGACGCGCAAATCGACACCGGTGCGATGCTCATGCGCCTGCTCGCTGCGGCGCTCGTTTCCGCCGCGCCGTCGAACGAGCCGCTGCACCGTCAGCTAGGCGAGGCTTGGGGGGTGCGCTCGCGCGCGCAAACCGACTTGCTGCGCGCCGCGCTCGTGCTGTGCGCGGACCACGAACTGAACGCCTCGACGTTCACGGTGCGCTGCATCACCTCCACCGGCACGCATCTGTTCGGCGCGGCGACGGGCGGCCTGGCCGCCCTGGCCGGGCCGCGCCACGGCGGCGAGACCACGCGCGTGGCTGCGCTCTTCGACGAAGCCGCACGCGCCGACGACCTGCATCGCTATCTTGCCGACCGTCTCGCGCCCGACGAACTCGGCGCGGCCGTGCCGCTCTCCGGCTTCGGCCACCCGCTCTATCCCGATGGCGACCCGCGCGCGCGCCTGTTGCTGGACCTGCTCGCGCAACGCGCGCCGGCGCGCTCGCCGATGGACGAAGTCGACGCGCTTGCCCAGGCCGTGGCCGAGACGAGCGGCGCGCGTCCGACGCTCGACTACGCGCTCGCGGCCATCGAGCGCGTGCTGGGGCTGCCGCGCGGCGCTGCGTTCACGCTGTTCGCCGCGGGCCGCGTGACGGGCTGGATCGCGCACGCGCTCGAGCAGACGGCCGATGGCCGGCTGATCCGCCCGCGCGCACGCTACGTGGGGGAAATGGCGGGCGACACGAGACATGCCGTGCCGCACATCGCGTAACACGCCCGGCAAGGTCAACCCGGCTCAACCCGCGGCCCGGACACCCCACTGCCCGCGCTGCACCCAGCCGCGCAACGCCTCGCCGATGCGCGCCGCTACGCCGCTCGCACCCGCCGCGCGTACGCGTTCCACGTCGACTGGCGCCACCGTCCATGCCGGCGCATCGGCGCTTGCGCCGCCCAGCGCCAGCACGAAACGCGCCCCTTCGCGGCCCGCGCTCACGTGCACGCGCACGCCCGCGTCAAGTCCGATCGACTCGCCGGCGCGCAGCCAGTAGTCGCCGGCGTCGCCCGCGATCGTGAGCCAGAGTTCGCCTTCGCTCACATGCAATTGCATTGCCTGGGCGAGCCGCCAGGTTTCGACGGGCTCGCCGTGTTCCAGTTCGAAGATTCGGATTTCGCGCATTGCCGTGCTCCTTGCAGACTGGCCGCCGAGTCCCCCTCGCACGGCCACCGGAAGGCTTGCCGCAAAGGACTTGAAGCGCCTTGCCGGTAGGAGCATTATTGCGAACAGTGGCGCACGATCCCATGTACAGTTCCGAACAGTTCATCTGGAACTGTGCAGCCAAAAAACCGAACAGTCACTGCCGTTCCAAGCCGCAGCCTGACATGGCGTACCCAGCGAGACCCAGATGAAACTCGAACTCGACCGCGCGAGCAACGTGCCGCTTACCGACCAGATCGTCACCGGCGTGCAGACGTGGATCCGCTCGCGAGCCGCGCACCCGGGTTCCCGGCTGCCGTCCATCCGCCAGTTCGCCACCGACTACGCCATCAGCCGCTTTCCCGTGATCGAGGCCTATGACCGGCTCGTCTCGCTCGGCTATCTCGACTCGCGCCATGGCTCGGGCTTTTACGTGAGCGAGCACGCGCGCTCGGGACTCTCCGGCATGGGCACCTGCGACCTCTCGAATGCCGCCGACGAATCGGGCCATCTACTCAGCCAGCTCGAACGCGCGGACGAGCTGCTGCAGCTCGACAGCGGCTCGATCCCGCAGGCTTGGCGCGACATCGACGCGCTCGGCCAGGCGATCCGCCATGTGTCGCGCAGCGATCCCGCGAGCCTCGTCGACTACGGCACGCCAACGGGCGACGCCACGCTGCGCGAGCATCTGCGCAACCGGCTCGCGCCGCTTGGCATCGTCGCCGATACGCAGCAGATCCTCGTCACCGAAGGCGCGAGCGAAGGCCTCGACCTGCTCATGCGCTACATGCTCAAGCCCGGCGACACGGTATTCGTCGAAGACCCCGGCTACTACAACCTGTACGGTCTGCTCAAGCTGCACGGCGTGCGCCTCGTGGGCATTCGCCGCACGACAAGCGGGCCCGATCTGGACCATTTGCACGCCATGCTCGCCGAGCACCATCCGCGCGCATTCTTCGTCAACACGGTGTTCCACAACCCGACCGGCTCGACGATCTCGCCGCCTGTCGCGTTCCGCTTGCTGCAGCTCGCGCGCGAGCACCGCTTCACGATCGTCGAAGATGACATCTACGCCGACTTCCAGGCCGACCCCACCGACCGCCTCGCGGCGCTCGACCAGTTCGAGCACGTCGTGTACGTGGGCGGCCTGTCCAAGACGCTCTCCTCGGCGCTGCGCGTGGGCTACGTCGTGGCCAACCCGGCGATCGTGCGCGATCTCGCGGCCATCAAGGCGCTCACCACCATCAGCGGATCGCGCTTCACGCAGGCCGTGGCCGCCACGCTGCTCGAGCGCGGCGCGTACCGCAAATACCTCGAACGGTTGCGCCGGCGCATCGCCGAAGCGCAAGGGTCGGCGATGCGCACGCTCGAAGCGCATGGGTGGGAGCTGTTCGGCGGGGCTTCGTCGGCGTCATCGGCCACAGCGGCCAGCGCGGGGCGCGGCTATGCGCAAACGGGCGGCAAGTTCGTCTGGGCGCGCGTGCCGCACGTGGAGGATTCCACGCGCCTCGCAGCCTGCGGCGGGCCGCTCGGGGTGGCGGTCTCGCCGGGCAGCCACTTCCGCCCGCAAGGCGAGCCGAGCCCGTGGATCCGCATCAACGTGGCGCTCACGCTCGACCCGCGCGCCCAGGCCTTCTTCGCGGCGGCAGCGCAGCTCGACGGATAAACGCGCAGGCGCCGGACGCACGGCGCAGGCGCCGCCTACGTCACATAGGCGTCAGCGGGCCCGGCCGACTGCGCGCGCACGCCGTTTTCCCTACAATGGCGCTTGCCTGCGCGCCCCACTCCTCGCCCATGTCCGAATCCACCGCTGCATCCAGCACCGCCCCGTCGCCCCGCTCGTTGTCCGTGATGCTGTGGCTCGTCGCCACCGGCTTCTTCATGCAGACCCTCGATTCGACCATCGTCAACACGGCGCTGCCGGCGATGGCGAGGAGCCTTGGCGAACTACCGTTGCGCATGCAATCAGTCGTGATCGCCTATTCGCTCACGATGGCGGTGATGATCCCCGTATCGGGCTGGCTCGCGGACAAGCTCGGCACACGGCGCGTGTTCCTCGGCGCGATTTTCGTGTTCACGGTCGGCTCGCTCCTGTGCGCGAGCGCGCACACGCTGAACCAGCTCGTGGTTTCGCGCATCGCGCAGGGCGTGGGCGGTGCGATGCTGCTGCCGGTCGGCCGTCTTGCCGTGCTGCGCACGTTTCCCGCCGAACGCTACCTGCCCGCGCTCTCGTTCGTGGCGATTCCGGGGCTGATCGGCCCGCTCATCGGCCCGACGCTCGGCGGCTGGCTCGTGCAGATCGCCTCGTGGCACTGGATCTTTCTCATCAACGTGCCGGTGGGCGTGGTGGGCTGCGTCGCCACCTTCATCTTCATGCCCGACAGCCGCAACCCCGACACGCCGCGCTTCGACCTGCCGGGCTACCTGCTGCTCGTGATCGGCATGCTCGCGATTTCATTCGCGCTCGACGGGCGCAGCGAGTTCGGCATCCAGCACGCCACCGTGCTCGTGCTCTTCATCCTTTCGCTCGCCGCGTTCGTGGCCTACGGTCTGCACGCGGTGCGCACGCCACAGCCGATCTTTTCGCTCGACCTTTTCAAGATCCACACCTTCAGCGTGGGGCTGCTCGGCAACCTGTTCGCGCGCATCGGCAGCGGCGCGATGCCGTATCTGATTCCGCTGCTGCTTCAGGTGGCGCTCGGCTACACGGCCTTCGAGGCCGGCCTCATGATGCTGCCCACGGCCGCCGCGGGCATGTTCTCCAAGCGGCTCGTGACGTATCTCATCATGCGCTACGGCTACCGCAGCGTGCTGGTCTCGAACACGGTGCTCGTGGGCCTCATGATGGCGAGCTTCGCGCTTTCCACGCCCCACGAGCCGCTGTGGATGCGCATCGCGCAACTGGCGCTATTCGGCGCCGTGAACTCGATGCAGTTCACGGCGATGAACACGCTCACGCTCAAGGACCTCGGCACGGGCGGCGCGAGCAGCGGCAACAGCCTCTTCTCGCTCGTGCAAATGCTCTCGATGAGCCTTGGCGTGACCGTCGCGGGCGCGCTCCTGACCACCTTCACGGGCATCATGGGCCATAAGACGGGCGAGAGCGTGATTCCGGCGTTCCACGCGACCTTCATTTGCGTGGGCATCATCACGGCGGGTTCGTCGTGGATCTTCGCGCAGCTCTCGTCGGACCTGCGCCGCACCGCGAAGAAGACCGATCCGTCCGAGCGGACCTGATAGCGGAGCTGACCGGAGTCGTTGTGTTCGCATCCTCGCCGCCCGCGCGCGCACCGCAAAGGTGCGGCGCGCCTCGTGGCCGTGCGGCGCCTGTGTTCGCGCCGGGTTCGCGCACCAATCCGCGCACTATCCCCAATTAGCGCGTGCCGCACCGTACGGGCCAATGGCCATAGGAGCTGGGACTCGCATACTTTTTGCTGGCCTATCCTGTAAACTTGACGCTCATGCGTCCCGCCCGTCGCGTCCGTCCCACGCGCCATTGAAACGACAATGACCAGCATGATCGATCTCGATCCCCCCGGCTTCCAGTCTCGCCCCATCGCCGGCGAAGAAGGCGCCCGCCGCACCGTGCTGTACGGCGGCTACACCGTCTTCAGCGTGTTCCAGCCCGTGTTTTCGGTCGCGCACCGGCGCGCGATCGGCTATCACGCGTCGCTGCGCGCACACGACGAGCAGGGCCAGCAGGCGCCCTCGCAGGAAGTGTTCACGCAGGCGGCGCGCCGCGGCGACCTGCTCGAACTGGGGCGCCTCGCGGAATCGCTGCATCTGGGCAATTTCAACGCGTTCGATTCGCATGACGAATGGCTCTTTCTGAGCCTGCACCCGGCCGCGCTCATGGACACGAGCTACGGCGACGCCCTGCTCGCCGGCCTCAAGGCGCTCGGCCTGCAGCCGCAGCGCGTGGTGCTGGAAGTGTCGGAACAGGCGGGCGGCGAGAATTCGCGCTTCGCGGAGATCATCGACGGATTGCGCAAGGCGGGCTTCGTGATCGCGCTGGATGGCTTTGGCGCGAAGCATTCGAACATCGACCGCGTGTGGCAGCTGCGGCCCGACATCGTCACGCTCGACCGCAGCCTGCTCGCCCAGGCGAGCCGGCACGCGCATATCGAGCGCGTGCTGCCGGGGCTCGTCTCGATGCTGCACGAGTCGGGTCAGCTCGTGCTCGTGGGGGGCCTTTCGACCGAGCGAGACGCGCTGATCGCGCTGGAGAGCAACGCCGACTTCGTACAGGGCGCGTATTTCGCGCGGCCTGACGTCGAGCCGGTGCCGCCGGCCAAGGCCGCGCAGCTCATGGACGATCTTTCGGCGCGGCTGCGCGAGCGCGTGGCCGCGCGCGAGCGTTCGCAATCGGCGCGTCTCGCGCCGTATGTGAGCGCCATCGAAGCGGCGGCGAAGCAGCTTGCCGAGGGCGTGAACATGAGCGACGCCACGCTGCCGCTGCTAGGCCTCGGCGACACGGCGCGCTGCTTCCTGCTCGACGCGTCGGGCCGCCAGATCGGCGACAACGTGCTGCCCGACGGCCGCACGTCGCAGCGCGCCAAGCGCTTCCGGCCGCTGCTGCATTCCGAGGGGGCAAGCTGGGAACGGCGCCCCTACTTCATCGGTGCGATGAAGGCGCCGGGGCGCGTGCAGTTCACACCGCCCTATCTTTCGATCAACGAGGCGCACCTGTGCGTCACGGCCTCGGTCGCCGTCCAAACGGAGCACGGCGTGCAGGTGCTGTGCGTCGACATCAACTGGGACGCCGCCTTGCGCGGCTAGTGTTCGTCCAGGTTCAGGCTCGAACTCACGCGAGGACGAGCGGCTGCGTGAGCAGCGTTGCGCAACCGTGTGCGGTGGACGCGCAAGCGGCGACGCGGAGCGTGGACACGCACACCGCGCCGTCGCTCGACGCAAGCCGGGCCAGCATCTTGCGCACGGCTTCGCCGCCGAAAGCCCGGTTGGCCGCCTGAAGCCGGTTGGCCGGCCCCGCGCTCCCCTCTTCCATTGCCGCAACACAAACGACCGGCTCGGGCAACCCGTCGCCGCCGTCGCGCAAATGCAGCCAGGCGGCGAGCGCGCCGTCCTGCGCGACGAGCGCCACACCCGGCTCGCCGTCCAGCGCAAGCGCTTCGGCGCGCAGAGCGCGCGCAACGGGTGCTTCTTGCGGGATCTCGCTGCGAGACTCTTCGGCCGCGCTCGCCACGACCAGCGCGTTTGCCGTCACCCCCAGCAAATCCATCAATCCCACGCGATCCTGTGCATGCAGTACGTCACGCAAGCGCTCGACCGTGCGCGCGTGCTGCACTTTGTCGGCTGGAGCCGCTTGCGGCGCGGCCTCGCGGGCGAGCCGGACGCGGGCGCGCCGCACGATCTGCCGGCAATGCTCGTTCGTGCAGCCGGTGAGCGCGCCGATTTGCGCGTAGTCGCAGTCGAAGGCCTCGCGCAGCACGAACACCGCCTGCTCGAGCGGTCCCAGCCTTTCGAGCAGGAGCAGCAGAGCGTCCGAGAACCGCCGCGCGCGCAAGCCCGCCTCTTCCGCAGAAGGCGCCGCGTCGTCGAGCCAAGCGGCCTCGTGTTCGCCCGCATGTTCGCGACGCAAGCGCCGCAGCCGGTCGATCGCGAGGCGCACGGTGACCGTGGCGAGCCACGCCTGCGGTACGCGCAGGGCTTGTGCGTCGGCGTCGCGCCAGCGAAACCACGCGTCCTGCACGACGTCCTCGGCCTCCGCGCGGCTGCCCAGCACGCGTGCGGCCAGCGCAATGAGCCGGGCGCGCGCCTCGCCAAAGGCGGCGGCGCGGCGCGCGTCGGTCCACGCTGCCGTCCCAGGTTCGGCTTCGGCGCTCACTGGGGTCGCAGCCTCATTGCGCCCAGCGCCCTCCAGACTCGTTCCTTCGATTGTGTCGATCGCCTGCGTCATTCGCTTCGCTCCTTCGCCATGCGTGCTCGCTCCCGCCCGTTTCCCTTATGACGTCCGGCACGCGGCCGGCGTGACAGCCCCACGCAAATATATTTTCGTCACGGGCGACCCGCGGCGAGCGTCATGGCAGCAGCGGCGCAATCGCGCCGTCAACGGAAAAAACGCGAGACCACTCATGCCATCCATTGCACTGAATCATGCAGCATTGCCGCCGAGCGCGCTTAATCTCGTCCCGACCGTGATCGAAACATCGGGGCGCGGCGAGCGCGCCTACGACATCTACTCGCGCCTCTTGCGCGAGCGCATCGTGTTCCTCGTCGGGCCGGTGACCGAGCAAAGCGCGAGCCTCGTGGTCGCGCAGCTGCTCTTTCTCGAAGCGGAAAACGCGGACAAGGACATCAGCTTCTATATCAACTCGCCGGGCGGTTCGGTCTACGACGGACTCGCCATTTACGACACGATGCAATTCATCAAGCCCGATGTCTCGACGCTGTGCACGGGTTTCGCCGCCAGCATGGGGTCGTTTTTGCTCGCCGCGGGTGCAAAGGGAAAACGCTTCGCACTACCGAACGCACGCATCATGATCCATCAACCTTCGGGAGGCGGCCAGGGCACCGCCGCCGATGTCGAGCTGCAGGCGCGCGAGATCCTGTACCTGCGCGAGCGCCTGAACGCGATACTCGCCGCGCGTACCGGACGCGGCATCGAGCAGATCGCGCACGACAGCGACCGCGACAACTTCATGTCGGCCCACGCTGCCGCCGAGTACGGCCTGATCGACCGCGTACTCGAGTCGCGCGACGACCCGTTACTGCGCTAAGGCGCAGTATCCGCGGCTCGCGGGGCTCACGCGAGCCGCACGGCGAGCCACGCCGCCAGCACGCCCTTGTACTCGGCGACCAGCAGCTTGCGCTCCTTCGGCTTTGCCGCGGCGTATAGTGGGTTGAGGCTCTTGATGACCTGCAGCATGACTTCGGCCACGCGATAGGCCTCATCCGACGAAAGCGCCGGCTGATAACGCAGGAAGAGCGCCGTGAAACGCTGGCGCAGCAGGTTGCGCACGGCCGCATCGCGCTTGAAGCCGAGCGGCACGGAAAGCAGGGGCAAATACGCGGGATAGTCGTGCATCAGATCGACCATCAGGTCGAACAGACGCTCGACGAGTTGCGCGAGCGGCAGCTTGCCAGCATCGTCGTGCGCGGCGATGAGCGCGCTCCAGCGCGCGTCCATTTCGTCGCCGTAGCGCTTGCGCAGCGCGAGGGCCAGTGCCTCCTTGTTCGGAAAGTACTGGTACGCCGCGCCCACCGAAACGCCCGCCTGCTGCGCGATCTGCGTCATCGTCGCCGCTTCGAAGCCGCGCTCGGCGAAGGCTTCGCCCGCGGCTTCGAGCAGCGCGTCGACCGTGCGCGCCGCGCGTTCCTGGCGCGGCACGCGGCGTGCGTTTTCGCGTGCCTCTTCCTTTTGCGCCTCCTTGCGCGCGAGCGGGTCTGCCGCCATATCTGAAGCCTCCTTCACATTCGTGTATGATTATGTGAAGCCATCCTCACATATAGGTGAACCATGACGCAAGCACTTTCACTGAACGCGCGCACCACGGCGCTCGTGATGATCGACCTTCAGCACGGCATCGTAGGCCGTCAGATTGCGCCCTATAGCGGCGCGCAGGTCGTGGCCAACGCCAAACCGCTCGCCGACGCACTGCGCGCCAAGGGCGGCACCGTCGTCTGGGTGCACGTGCTCCTGAACGAGCTGCTCGCGCTGCCCGCCGACGCCCCCGGCCGCACGCCCGACACGCCGCCCGCACCGGCCGAGGCATCCGAACTCGTGCCCGAGATCGGCGCGCAACCCGAGGACGTGATCGTCGCGAAGCGCCAATGGGGCGCGTTCTACGGCACCAATCTCGAGCAGCAGTTGCGCCGCCGCGGCATCGACACCATCGTCATCGGCGGCATCGCCACGAACTTCGGCGTCGAATCCACCGCGCGCGCGGCGTTCGATCTCGGCTTCAAGCTCGTGTTCGTCGAAGACGCCACGTCCGGTCTGAACGAAGAGATGCATCACTTTTCGTTCGAGAAGCTGTTCCGCCACATGGGCCACGTGCGCTCGACGCAGGAAACCATCGCCGCGTTTGCGTAAATCCGTTTGTGTAAAACGCTTCGCGCAAAACAAAAAGCCCTCGATGCAAATCGAGGGCTTTTTACATGTGCCGCAGCGATTGCGGCGCATCGAACAGGGCTTCGTATTACGCGAAGTTCTGTGCTGCGAAGTTCCAGTTCACGATGTTCCAGAACGCTTCGACGAACTTCGGACGCGCGTTGCGGTAGTCGATGTAGTAAGCGTGTTCCCACACGTCGATCGTGAGGAGCGCCTTGGCGTCGGTCGTGAGCGGCGTGGCGGCGTTGCTGGTCGACACGATGTCGAGCGAACCGTCAGCCTTCTTCACGAGCCACGTCCAGCCCGAACCGAAGTTGCCCACGGCAGCCTTCGTGAAGGCTTCCTTGAACGCATCGTAGGAGCCCCACTTCGCGTTGATCGCGTCGCCGAGCGCGCCCGACGGTGCGCCGCCGCCTTGCGGCGAGAGGCTGTTCCAGAAGAACGTGTGATTCCAGATCTGTGCCGAGTTGTTGAACACGCCACCCGACGACTTCTTGACGATCTCTTCGAGCGAGAGCTTTTCGAACTCGGTGCCCGGAATCAGGTTGTTCAGATTCGTGACGTAAGCCTGGTGGTGCTTGCCGTAGTGGAACTCGAGCGTCTCTTCCGACATGTGCGGAGCGAGGGCGTTCTTCGCGAACGGCAGCGGCGGGAGCGTAAATGACATGATGCGGTTCCTTCGTCGTGTTATGGGGAGTTCTGCGTGATAACCGGCATGGAGCACTCGATTGTAGGCGAGTTGGAATAACCCCGCAAACGAGCGGCCTTTATGCCGGATATCGTTTGCGCGGGGCTTTTGCGGATGAACCGCTACGCGGTTTTTCGCGGATTCCCCGGTGAATGGGTGCCGTGCTGCACGCGTTGCACAGAGCGCGATGCTCAATGCAACGACGCTCCAACAACGCTTGCGATGCTACGCGAACCATACCGGTCTCGCGCGCAGACAAGACTGCTGCAATCGCGTTGCAATCTCCACGCAACCGGCGTGCAAACTTCCTGCAACGAGACTGCAACAATCGCTAGTCGCCACGATGTTTCGTCGTAGCGGCTAGCGATCGTGCGACTGCGCCGGTGCTGCCTTGTGCAGCAAACATCGGACCTGACAGGCTGACTGCGAGGCCGAGTGGGAGGCCAAGCGAGGGCCTGTTTCAGAAACCGTCGGCGAGACGCGGCTGGACGTCGGCGAGCGCGACGTCGGCGCTGCCCTGGGCGAGGTGCACCGTGAGGCGTTTGCCGGGTTTGAGCGTGGCGGGCGAGCGCACGGCCGCGCCGCTTTGCGCGTCGAGCAGCGCCGCATAGCCGCGCTCGAACGTGCGCTGCGGGCTCAGCACTTCGAGCCGCGCCGTGAGCTCCGAAACGCGCGCCGCTTCGCGCTCGCGCTGGCGCGAGAAGGCACCGTCCAGACGCCGTCCGAGCGACTCCAGCTGGGCGCGGTGCGCAGCGGCATCGGGGCGCGAGCGCTGCCAGCGCATTTGCATGACGTTCAGGCGTGCACGCGCCTCGGCGCTGGCACGCGAGCCCGCCGATGCGAGCCGTATCGTCAATTGGCGCAAGTGCGTGCGCTGCTGCGCAAGCCGTTCGACGGGCGAAACGAGCCGGCGCGCCAGCCAGTCGAGCTGCTGCGCGCGCCGCTCGAGCAGACGGCCGAAATCGCGGGCAAGTGCGGCATGGCGCTGGTCGAGGTCGCGCAGCAGCAGCGCGCGCTGCGGGCTGACGAGTTCAGCCGCGCCGGTGGGCGTCGGCGCGCGCACGTCGGCGGCGAAATCGGCGATCGTGAAATCGGTTTCGTGCCCAACGCCGCTCACCACGGGAATGGCGCTGGCCGCGATCGCGCGTGCAAGCGCCTCGTCGTTGAACGACCACAGGTCCTCGATCGAGCCGCCGCCGCGGCACAGCACGAGCACGTCCACTTCATTGCGCGCGTTCGCGGTTTCCAGCATCGCCGTGAGCTTTTCCGCCGACCCCGCGCCCTGCACCGGCGCGGGATAGACGATCACCGGCAGGTGCGGCGCGCGGCGGCACAGCGTCGTCAGCACGTCGCGCAGCGCAGCGGCCTGCATCGACGTAATCACGCCGATGGCGCGCGGATGCGAGGGCAGCGCGCGTTTGCGCTCGGGGTCGAAGAGCCCTTCTGCCTCGAGTTGCGCCTTCAGTCGCAGGAAGGCTTCATAAAGCCGGCCCTGGCCCGTGCGCCGCACGGCCTCGACGTTCAGCTGGAGTTCGCCGCGCGGCTCGTACATCGTGACGAGCGCGCGCACTTCGATACGGTCGCCTTCGCGCGGCGTGAATTCGGCGTACTGCGCGCGGCCACGGAACATCACGCAGCGAATCTGCGCCTGGGCGTCCTTGATCGAGAAGTACCAGTGGCCACTCGCGGCACGCGTAAAGTTGGACACTTCACCGGAAATCCATGCAAGCGGAAACGTGCGCTCGAGCATCGAGGCGATCGCCCGGTTGAGCGCCGAGACCGGCACGACGACGTCGCCCGAAGGTGCGGAAGAAGCGGAAAATCGGTCGGATAGCATGCGAAAAGGTGTGGGGAAACGTCAGCCGGACAGACGATAGACCGTTCGGGGGGCGATAGTCCAGCACGAATGAGACCCGGCCCGCAAGCCCCGCGAAGTGTCCACATCGGCGCTGTCATGCGGCATGATGACCGCACCCAGCCCGCAGACGCTAAAAAAACAGCCCATGCCGTTGATTTTTATACGATTTTTATCCATATAACATCCTTACAGGCCGATGGAGAGGCCGAAGAATGGGCCTTTCAGCCTTCCCGGCACCTACTTCTCCACAAAGTTATCCACAGACCTCGATTTTTTGGGCGTTTCGCGCGCCTTGCAGGCAGCCGACGGCTGCGTACGGCCAGGCAACTTGCCGCGTAACGCCTACCCGCGCTAGAGTGCCGGGTTCACGAGCGTCAGTGCCGCATCACGCCAAGCGCCGGCTGCTCGCATGCGCAGGTCATTCGTCTGCCGTCCTGTTTGTCGCTCAGCTCACCTTGAACCGGAGAACCGACCCGATGCCCGCCCAGCCTGTCTGCTTCCCGCATGCCGCGTGCGGCGCTTCGCGCGCATATTGCCGATGAGCGGCCCCGTCTCCAGTCTCAAGGAACGCCTCGAAGCGCAGTTTGCGCACGCCTGGCAACGCCGCGGCGCGCTCGCCTGGGCGCTCACGCCGCTCGCCGCCGTGTTCGCCGCCGTGAGCGGTGCGCGCCGCGCCGCCTTCGCGGCCGGCTGGCTCAAGAGCGTACGCGTGGGCGTGCCCGTGGTGGTGGTCGGCAACGTGACCGTGGGCGGCACGGGCAAGACGCCCACGGTGATCGCGCTCGTCGAGGCGCTGCGCGCCGCGGGCTTCTCGCCGGGTGTCGTCTCGCGCGGCTACGGCGCGAAAATCGCACGCCCTACGCCCGTCACAGCAGATACGCCCGCGCGCCTTTGCGGCGACGAACCCTTGCTGATCGCCCGCCGCACGGGCGTGCCCGTCTGGGTCTCACCCGACCGCGTGGCGGCGGCCACGGCGCTGTGCGGCGCCCACAGCGACGTCGACGTGATCGTGAGCGACGACGGCCTGCAGCACTACCGCCTCGTGCGCGACGTCGAGATCGTGGTGTTCGACCATCGCCTGGGCGGCAATGGCTTCCTGCTGCCGGCGGGCCCGCTGCGTGAGCCGCTCTCGCGCCGGCGCGACGCCACGCTGGTCAACAATCCGTTCGAGCGCACGCTGCCGGCCTGGCCCAATACGTTCGCGCTCAAGCTCGAACCCGGCGACGCCTGGCATCTCGCCAATCCGGCGTTGCGCCGTCCGCTCGCGCAGTTTGCCGCGGGCGCGGCCGCACCGGGGCAAGGCGCCGGTACGCAAGGATCGCAGGGCGCGCTGCGCCTCGTGGCGGCGGCCGGCATCGGCTCTCCGGAGCGCTTTTTCGCGACGCTGCGCGCGGCCGGCCTCGCGCCGCAAACGCTGCCGCTGCCCGATCACTACGCCTATGCAACCAACCCGTTCGCAGACGTCGCCGCCGACGCGATCCTGGTCACCGAAAAGGATGCAGTAAAATTGGGGGCCTGGAACGACGCGCGCATCTGGGTCGTCCCCGTTGAAGCCGCGCTCGATCATCGCCTCATTACCCTGGTTGTGGAGAAACTTCGTGGACGCTCGTCTGCTTGAAATCCTGGTCTGCCCGATCTGCAAGGGCCCGCTTAGCTATGACCGCGCCGCGCAGGAGCTGATCTGTAACGCCGACAAGCTCGCCTATCCGATCCGCGACGGCATTCCGGTCATGCTCGTCGACGAAGCGCGTCAAACCGTGGAAGGCACGCCGGTCGATCCGCACGGGCCGGGCGCCGCGTAAGGCGCGTGGGTGGCGCATCGCGCGCCGCCAGGCGGTCGCGAGCGCACTCACTCGTCCCGCATACACCTGGTGGTTCCGGCTGAAAGCCGAGTCGCGCGCGCCGGCCCCGGCGCGCTGTCGTCTCCCAAGGCGGTTTCCTGAGCCGGTTTCCCAATCCCCTTTCCTGTCCTTGCTCCGTCTGGCCATGACCGCTCCCGTGCAACCCTTCATCGCCGTCGTCCCGGCGCGCCTCGCGTCCACGCGGCTGCCCAACAAACCGCTCGCCGACATCGGCGGCAAGCCCATGGTGGTGCGCGTGGCCGAGCGCGCGCGCGATTCGGGCGCGCAGCAGGTGCTGATCGCCTCGGACGCCCAGAGCGTGCTCGACGCCGCCCGCGACCACGGCTTCGAGGCCGTGCTCACGCGCGCCGATCACCCGTCGGGCACCGACCGTCTCGCCGAAGTCGCCGAGCACTACGGCTGGAGCGACGAAACGATCGTGGTCAACGTGCAGGGTGACGAGCCGCTGATCGACCCCGCACTCGTGTGCGACGTTGCGTCGCACCTCGCCGCGCACCCCGAGTGCGCGATCGCCACTGCCGCGCATCCCATCTCGGCGCCCGACGAAATCTTCAGCCCGAACGTCGTGAAGGTCGTACTGGACGCACGCGGCGTTGCGCTCTACTTTTCGCGCGCGCCCATTCCCTGGGCCCGCGACGCATGGCAGCCGCACTGGTCGCCGGCGCGCCTCGATCTCGGCGCAATGCCCGCCCCGCCGGCTCCCGCGACCGTTTATCGCCACATCGGCCTGTACGCGTACCGCGCGAAATTCCTGCGCAGCTACCCCACGCTCGCACATTCGCCGATCGAGCAGGTCGAGGCGCTGGAGCAGCTTCGAGCGATGTGGCACGGCGAGCGCATCGCGGTGCTCGTCACGGCGCAAGCACCCTCGCCGGGCGTCGACACCCCCGCCGACCTCGCCCGTGTGCAGGCGTTATACCGGCCTTAATTCCGTCCGTGGGGCAAAAATCCCATGGCATAATCAATTGTTTGCGCGAGCCGTCTAAAGCCTTTGTGCGTCGGGGTTTCCCCGCTTTTCGGCACCGTCTTGCAGCGCTGCGCCGTGTTCTGTGCGACTCATGAACACCGGGCGAAAGCCGCGCGGGACATGCCGTCGCCCCCGCCTGCACTGCCTCGACGGCCGTGAGCGAACGGGCGAGGAGACGCACGACGCTGACGATGCCGCCCCACCGCGTGCGGGGCAGCCGCCGCGCCGCAAGAATTCACACAGATCGGAGATTGTTCACATGCGTTTGATCCTGTTGGGCGCCCCGGGCGCGGGCAAGGGAACCCAGGCAAGCTTCATCAAGGAAAAGTTCGGCATTCCGCAAATCTCGACGGGCGACATGCTGCGCGCGGCCGTCAAGGCCGGTACGCCGCTTGGCCTCGAAGCGAAGCGATTCATGGACGCCGGCGAGCTCGTGACCGACGAGCTCATCATCAATCTCGTGAAGGAGCGCCTTCAGGAGCCCGACTGCCAGAACGGCTACCTGTTCGACGGGTTCCCGCGCACGTTGCCGCAAGCCGAAGCGATGAAGCAGGCGGGCGTCGCGATCGATTACGTGCTGGAGATCGACGTGCCGTTCGACGAGATCATCACGCGCATGAGCGGCCGCCGCATGCACCCGGGTTCGGGCCGCACGTATCACGTCAAGTTCAATCCGCCGAAAGTGGACATGACGGACGACGTGACGGGCGAACCGCTCGTCCAGCGCGACGACGACAAGGAAGAAACGGTGCGCAAGCGTCTGGACGTGTACGTCGCCCAGACCAAGCCGCTCATCGCCTACTACAGCGACTGGGCGAAGCGCGGTGAGGAAAACGGCCTGAAGGCGCCGCAGTATCGCGCCATCTCGGGCCTCGGCAGCGTCGACGAAATTCGCGATCGCGCATTCGAAGCGCTCAAGTAAGCAGATCAAAGTCCGCGGGTCAAAGTCCGACCCGAAGCCGGTTTCGGCACACTTGCTGGTTTGCCTGCGGGCCGGCTGGCGCCGCACTCCCGAGGTGATTCGGGACGCGACGCCAGCCGGCCCGTTTTGTTTTTGGTGAGTCTCGCGCGCCTTGCCTCTCTACGCGGGACAGCATGGCCACAACAACAGGAGACGAAAGATGCAGATCCGCGGCAACGTATTTCTCATCACCGGCGGCGCGTCGGGGCTCGGCGCGGCCAGCGCGCGTCTGATCGCGGCTGAAGGCGGCAAGGTCGTCATCGCCGACCTCAACGAGGACGCCGGCAACGCGCTCGCGAAGGAACTGGGCGGCGCGTTCGTCAAGTGCAACGTGGCGAACGAGGACGACGGCGCGAGCGCCGTGGCCGCGGCAACCGCGCTCGGCACACTGCGCGGACTCGTGAACTGCGCGGGCATCGCGCCCGCCGTGAAGACCGTGGGCAAAGACGGCCCGCATCCGCTCGACACGTTCTCGAAGACCATTTCGGTCAATCTGATCGGCACCTTCAACATGATCCGCCTCGCGGCGGCCGCCATCGCCCAGACCGGGCCCAGCGAGGGAGGCGAGCGCGGCGTGATCGTCAACACGGCTTCGGTGGCCGCTTACGACGGCCAGATCGGCCAGGCGGCCTACGCCGCGTCGAAGGGCGGCGTCGTCGCGATGACGCTGCCGATCGCGCGCGACCTTTCGCGCAGCGGCATCCGCGTGATGACGATCGCGCCCGGCATCTTCGAAACGCCAATGCTGCTCGGCATGCCCAAAGAGGTGCAGGACGCGCTCGGCGCAATGGTCCCGTTCCCGCCGCGCCTCGGCAAGCCGGATGAGTACGCGATGCTGGTCAAGCAGATCGTCGAGAATCCGATGCTCAACGGCGAGGTGATCCGTCTGGACGGCGCGATCCGCATGCAGCCGAAGTAACGGCGCGCCCTCTCCTGCACGATAAAAAAAGCCCGCGATATTCGTCGCGGGCTTTTTTCTGCGGCCAGGCCGTGGGCTTCAGTCGTTATCGAGCGTGCGCTGGCGCAGCTCATGCAACTGCGACTCGACGACGGTCGCGTCTTCTGCGTCGGGGCGCTCGTCGAGATAGTGTTCGAGGTCTTCGAGCGCCGGGCGCAGATAGTCGAGCCGCGCATAAGCGAACCCGCGATCGCGCACTTCCTCGATGTTCTCCGGCAGCAGGATCACGAGCCGCTGCTGGATGGCCAGCAGGCGCTGCCAGCGCTCGGTCTGCAGATAGACCGATTTCAGGTTGCGCAGCATGCGCGCAACGATCTCGCGCCGTGTGGCCGGCTCGAGCAGCATGCGCAGCGCACGCGCCACGGAATCGCCGGCGTTGGCCACGAACGGTTCGAGCATCTCCACCATGTCCGACTCGGTGAGCGTGCGGCCCGTGGTGGGATCGAGCATCTCGTCGCCTTCGGGCAACGCGACGCGCAGCAGAAAATGCCCCGGAAACGACACGCCTTTCACCGGCAGACCGAGCTGGGTCGCCATTTCCAGATACAGCACCGCGAGCGAAATGGGGATGCCGCGCCGACGCTTGAGCACAGCGTTCAGGTGGCTGTTTTCGGGGTCGAGAAAGTCATTGAGATTGGCGGCGAAGCCCATCTCGCGAAAGAAGCAGCGGTTGAGCACGGCAACCTGCTGGCGCACGTCCGCCCCTTCGGGCATGCGGCGGCACACACGCAGCGCGAGTTCGTCGATCTCGGCAAGCGTGCCTTGCAGATCGAGATCGGGATAAGCGTCCTGCGCGATCGCGAGTGCCGCCTCGGTGAGCGGCAGGCTCTCGTCGTCGGCAACGAGCGCGCTGAAATAGTCCAGAACCCGCGTAGTCATCGTGGTCACTTCGCCCGCCTCTTGAAGTACGCGTATTTGAAGCCCATCAGCCAAAGCATACCGAAATATAGCGCCGCGAACAGGACGAGGCACGCACCGAGCAAGGCGATGCGCTCGAGCGGCGCATGACGCAGTGCGATCCAGTCGTAGCTGATGGCGCACCAGTGCATCGCCCCGGCCAGCACGAGACATGCCCCGAGCAACTGCACGAAGAACGTCGTCCAGCCGGAGGACGGCATATAGATGCCGCGGCGGCGCAGCCCGATGAACAGCAGCAGCGCGTTCATGCAGGCGCCGAGGCCGACCGAGAGCGTCAAGCCCGCGTGCGAGAAGATCGGCACGAAGATGTAGTTGCTGATCTGCGTGGCGATGAGCACGCCCACACCGATCTTGACCGGCGTTTTGATGTCCTGGCGCGCATAGAAGCCGGGCGCGAGGATCTTGATGAGGATGAGGCCGACGAGCCCCACGCCGTACGCCGCCAGCGCGCGGCCCGTCATGATGACGGACGTGGCGTCGAACTTGCCGTAGTGAAAGAGCGTGGCCGTGAGCGGCTCGGCGAAGAAAAAGAGCGCGACGGCCGAAGGCGCGGCAAGCAGGAACGTCACGCGCAGGCCCCAGTCGAGCAACGCCGAGTATTCGTGCGGATCGGCATCGACGTGGGCCTTCGAGAGGCTCGGCAGCAGGATCGTGCCGAGCGCCACGCCGAGCAGCGCGGTCGGGAACTCCATCAGGCGGTCGGCGTAGTTGATCCACGACACCGCGCCGGGCCCGAGACGCGAGGCGATATTGGTGTTGATGATGAGGCTGATCTGCGCGACCGAGACGGCGAACATGGCGGGCACCATCTTCGCGAGCACACGCTTCACGCCTTTGTGCGCGAGCGCCTTGAGCGGGTTCAGGCCGATGCGCGGCATCATGTCGATGCGCTTCAAGCCCGGCAATTGCACGATGAACTGCAGCACGCCGCCGACGATCACGGCCCATGCGAGCGCGTAGACCGGCTGCTTCATGTGCGGCGCGAAGGCCACGGCCGCCGTGATGAACGAGACATTGAGCAGCACCGGCGCGAACGCGGGCAGCGAGAACTGCTTGTACGTGTTGAGCACGCCAGACGCGAGCGACGTCAGCGAGATGAACACGATATAGGGGAACATGATGCGCGTCATCGTGACGGCGAGCGGGAACGCCTGCCCGTCGCTCTTCAAGCCCGAAGCGACCACGATCACGACGAACGACGCGCCGAAAATGCCGAGCAGCGAGAGGACGGCGAGCACCCAGGCAAGCACGGTCGACGTGGCGTCGACGAGCGCGCGCGTGGCGTCGTGGCCCTTCTGGTTCTTGAACTCCGCGAGAATCGGCACGAACGCCTGCGAAAAGGCGCCCTCCGCCGAGATGCGGCGCAGCAGGTTGGGAATACGAAACGCGACGTAGAAAGCGTCGGTGTACTGACTCGCACCGAAGGCGCGCGCAATCAGCGTTTCTCGGGCCAGACCGGTCACGCGCGACAGCAGCGTGAAGCCGCTGACTGTCAGCAGGGCTCGGAATAGATTCATGGGGCGGTCATTATACGGGCGTCGTCCGCTCCATCGCGGATGCGCAGCGCAAAGGTCGGCGCAAAACCCCGCGCGACGCCGCTGGCGAGCGAGAGGCAAAGACAAAAGCGCGCTGATTGTGACCGTGCCGCGTGAAAGGCGTTCACGTTCGGCGGCGCTTGTCTTCGCTATCGCGCCGTGATTGCCAGCCTGATGACTCTGTTGCTATAATCATCGATTCGAGTTCTCCCAGAGGGCTCGAAACGCGTCTTGGAAAGGGGGCAGGAAACAGGCAGCAACCCTGCTCTGGCACAAAAGGCGCGGCTAGTTGAGCAAAACTCAACCGGCAAATACCGTTTTGAACGTCTCAGGCATCGCTGCCGGTCGTTCAAATCCAGGCAAAGAGCGTCGGTAGGACCACGCTCCGCAATCACAAGGAATCGAAATGGCAAACTCCGCACAAGCACGCAAGCGTGCCCGTCAGGCCGTCAAGGCAAACTCGCACAACTCGGCACTGCGCTCGAAGTTCCGCACCGCCATCAAGGCCGTTCGCAAGGCAATCGACGCCGGCGACCAGGCAAAGGCTGCTGAAATTCTGAAGGCATCGGGCAAGACGCTCGACATCATCGCCGACAAGAAGATCGTTCACAAGAACAAGGCCGCTCGCCATAAGAGCCGCCTGGCTGCTGCCGTCAAGGCAATGCAAGCCGCGCAGTAAAGAGATTCGGACGCCGGCCGCGGCTGGCGATCGCCTCTTTGAGCTGCACCACAAAAAACCCGCTTCGGCGGGTTTTTTTGTTTCTGCCGGGCGCAAAAAAACCCGCCGAAGCGGGTCCGTTCGTTGCCGTGGCCGCACCGTCAGCGCACGGTGGCCTGCTGCGTGGCGTGATCGTGAGGCAATTCGCACGCCTCGGTCACGACGAGATCGTTGTCCTTCGCGAAGTTCATCACGAAATTGAAGGCCATCGGCTCGACGTCTTTCAGGCGCGAGTCCAGCACCACGACCTTGAGGTCGCCGATCATCGTCGGACGCACATAGAGCGAGTAGCGCAGATACGCATTCGGGCCACGAGCATTGGCCGACGCCTTCGGACCGAAGCTCGACATCACCCCGGCAAGACGCTCCGACCAGTCGCTCGGACGAAACTTCTTCCCCGCGCTGGTGATGCCTTGAATGAAGTATTCGGTTGGAGCTTCGTCGGCCATGCAGGAGTACCTGTGTGTGTAGCTGCTGGGTGCGTTTGCAGCGTGTAACGGCGGCACGAGCGCTGCGCCCGCGCTGGTACCGCGGAACGCCGGCTACGGGGATCGCCCGCCGCCACGCGCATGGACAGTCCGATGGATAGGAACGGCTGCCGCGCACCCCGCCCGGCGTGCAGTCTCGAAAATCGCCGCCTTCGCATGTCACAAGCAGGTCTCGCAACGGGATCGACAGGACGATTTCGCGGCGCACTGCCAGTCGGCGCACAGGCCGCTCCCGCGGGCTTGCCTGCCGTGGCCGCGCGGTGTTGCCACCTCGCCATCACACACGTTCAGGGCCCGTTTGTCGTGCCTAAGAAATCTCCGGGATTATAGCGCACTGACCGTTTTGACGCAGTGCACACAAGGCACTTGAAAGGCTGAATACGGCCTCTCGTTGTGCCCGCAAAACAGGCATGAAAACCGTCACGAAAGCGCCACCCACCGTGCGTCAGGGCGCCCTGCCTAAATTTTGGGCAACTCGTCAAATTGCGCAAAATCCTTTATGCTGCTTTGACTTACCACCAACCGCAGCGGCGTCGCCGGCCCAATCCTGCAGTTCGAGGCCGGATCGGGCGCCGTTTCTGTTTCATGACCTCCCGGACCATACGCCATTACCTGCAGTTCAAGGATTTCTCCCTTGACGAATATGAATATGTGCTGGAGCGCGCGCGCATCCTGAAGCGCAAGTTCAAGAACTACGAGACCTATCACCCGCTGCACGACCGCACGCTGGCGATGATCTTCGAGAAGAGCTCCACGCGCACGCGCTTGTCGTTCGAAGCGGGTATCTTCCAGCTGGGCGGCCACGCCGTGTTCATGAACACGCGCGACACGCAGCTCGGCCGCGGCGAACCGATCGAAGATTCGGCGCAAGTCATCTCGCGTATGGTCGACATCATCATGATCCGCACGTTCGGCCAGGACATCCTGCAGCGCTTTGCAGAAAGCTCGCGTGTGCCGGTCATCAACGGTCTCACGAACGAGTACCACCCCTGCCAGGTGCTGGCCGACATCTTCACGTACTACGAGCACCGCGGTCCGATCCGCGGCAAGACCGTGGCGTGGGTCGGCGACGCCAACAACATGCTCTACACGTGGATCGAAGCTGCGCAGATCCTCGGCTTCAAGCTGCGCATCTCCACGCCGCCGGGTTATCCGCTCGATCCGGCGCTGGTCGCGCCGGAAAGCAAGCCGTTCTATGAAGTGTTCGAGGACCCGCACGACGCCTGCGACGGCGCCGACCTCGTCACGACCGACGTCTGGACCAGCATGGGCTTCGAAGCCGAAAACGAAGCGCGCAAGCAGGCCTTCGCTGACTGGTGCGTGGACGCGCCGATGATGGCCCGCGCCAATGCCGATGCGCTTTTCATGCACTGCCTGCCCGCGCACCGCGGCGAGGAAGTGAGCGCCGAAGTGATCGACGGCCCGCAGAGCGTGGTATGGGACGAGGCGGAGAACCGCCTGCACGTGCAGAAGGCGCTCATGGAGTTCCTGCTGCTCGGCCGCCTGAATCACTGAGCCTGGCATACGCCACCACGAAAAAAGCCGACCCGAAGGTCGGCTTTTTTATGCCCGCTGCGGCCCACGGCCCGCGCGTCAGACCGTTTCGCCGAGACGACGCGCCAGCGACTTCAGAAGCGGCGCCACGCGCTCGCGAAACACCTCGGGCCCCATCGACGAGGCCGGCCCGCTGCAGCTGAGCACGAGCCAGCGACGCTCGCGCGGCTCGCGAAACGGCACCGCGACGGCGTTGACGTCTTCGTGCCAGTCGCGAAACGAATAGCAGCACCCCTCCTTGCCAAACACCTCGATCTCGCGTTTCGCGGCCTCGACCAGCGCCGGCCCTTCGGCGCCCGCCGTCTTCTGCAGTTCCGCGAACAACGCCATCCGCACGTCGATGGGCTGCACAGCCAGATACGCCCGGCCCATCGAGCTCGTGAGCATCGAGAGCCGCGAGCCCGACGCGAGGCCCAGCGTGAGCGCCGTCTCGCTGCGGATCGTCTCCAGATAGATCACGTCGAGGCCGTCGCGGCACCCCAGCGACACCGCGGCGCCCACCTCGCGTGCGAACGCGCGCATATGCGGGCGTGCGAGTTCGAGCGTGTCCGTGCCGGAAAGCAGCGCAAAGCCGAGTGACAGCACCCCGGCGTCGAGCGCATATTTGCCTAGCGATTCGTCGAAGCGCAGATACCCGAGCACGGTGAGCGTGTATGCGAGCCGGTTCACGGTCGCCTTCGGCAAGCCCGTTCGCTCCACGAAATCGCGGTTGCCGAGCAGCGTTTCGCCGGGACGGAACGCCCGCAACAGGTCGAGCCCGCGGGCGAGCGCCACGACGAACTTGCGCTCGTCGATCGGCCCCTCGGCCAGCGAAGAAGAAAAAGATGAAGTCGTCGTCATTCCGGATGCAGACATGGGCGCCCTGGTGCTACACTAAGGTCAATTTGCAAAACATTGTTCCGCATAGCGGAACTCGCGTCAAGCGCAAATTCGCCCATTTCAAGGATTTGAGGAAAGGAGAGACACCATGGCCGCACACGCCCAGTTCCATTGGGAAGACCCGCTTCTGCTCGACCAGCAGCTCACCGAAGAGGAGCGCATGGTGCGCGACGCCGCCGCCGCATACTCCCAGGACAAGCTCGCGCCGCGCGTGCTGGAAGCGTTCCGCCACGAGAAGACGGACGCCTCGATCTTCCGCGAGATGGGCGAAGTTGGCCTGCTCGGCCCGACGATTCCCGAGCAATATGGCGGCCCCGGCCTCAACTACGTGAGCTATGGCCTGATCGCGCGCGAAGTCGAGCGCATCGATTCGGGCTATCGCTCGATGATGTCGGTGCAGTCGTCGCTCGTGATGGTGCCGATCTTCGAATTCGGCTCGGAAGCGCAAAAGCAGAAGTACCTGCCCAAGCTCGCGAGCGGCGAATGGATCGGCTGCTTCGGCCTCACGGAGCCGAACCACGGCTCGGACCCGGGCAGCATGGTCACGCGTGCGAAGAAGGTGAACGGCGGCTACTCGCTCTCGGGCGCGAAGATGTGGATCACGAACTCGCCGATCGCCGATGTGTTCGTCGTCTGGGCGAAGCTCGAGGAAGACGGGAAGGACAACATCCGCGGCTTCATTCTGGAGAAAGGCTGGAAGGGTCTCTCGGCCCCGGCCATCCACGGCAAGGTGGGTCTGCGCGCCTCGATCACCGGTGAAATCGTGCTCGACGAAGTGTTCGTGCCGGAAGAGAACCTCATGCCGGGCGTGAAGGGCCTGCGCGGTCCGTTCACCTGCCTGAACTCGGCGCGCTACGGCATTGCCTGGGGCGCGCTCGGTGCAGCGGAATCGTGCTGGCACACCGCGCGCCAGTACGTGCTCGACCGCAAGCAGTTTGGCCGCCCGCTTGCCGCGAACCAGCTGATCCAGAAGAAGCTCGCCGACATGCAAACGGAAATCACGCTCGGGCTGCAGGGCTGCCTGCGTCTTGGCCGCATGAAGGACGAAGGCACGGCGGCCGTCGAGATCACGTCGATCATGAAGCGCAACTCGTGCGGCAAGTCGCTCGACATCGCGCGTCTCGCCCGCGACATGCTGGGCGGCAACGGTATTTCCGACGAGTTCGGCGTGGCACGTCACCTCGTGAACCTCGAAGTGGTGAACACCTACGAGGGCACGCACGACATCCACGCGCTGATCCTCGGCCGCGCACAAACGGGCATTCAAGCGTTCTTCTGATCGCCGCCCTGCCCGGCATCGCCTGCGCATATAAAAACGCCGCACGAATCGTTTCGTGCGGCGTTTTTGTTTTGGCGCGCGCCCCGCGCGGAAGCTGGCCGAACGGCTTACTTGTTCGGCTGGGGCGTCATGCGCAGATACGGACGCAGGGCCTTGTAGCCCTTCGGGAACTTCTGCTTGAGGACTTCTTCGTCCTTCAGCGACGGCACGATCACGACGTCGTCGCCCTGCTTCCAGTTGCCGGGCGTTGCGACCTGGTAGTTGTCGGTGAGCTGCAGCGAGTCGATCACGCGCAGCACTTCGTCGAAATTGCGGCCCGTACTCGCCGGATAGGTGATGATGAGGCGCACCTTCTTGTTCGGGTCGATCACGAAGAGTGAGCGCACAGTGAGCGTCTCGTTCGCGTTCGGGTGGATCATGTCGTACAGCGTGGACACCTTGCGGTCGCCGTCTGCGAGAATCGGGAAGCCGACGTTTGCTGCCTGCGTCTCGTTGATGTCCTTGATCCACTCGTTGTGCGACTGGGCGCTATCCACCGAAAGCGCAATCGTCTTCACGTTACGCTTCTCGAATTCGTCCTTGAGTTTGGCGGTCAGTCCAAGCTCGGTCGTGCAGACCGGTGTGAAGTCGGCCGGGTGCGAAAACAGCACGCCCCAGCTATTGCCGAGCCACTCGTGAAACTTGATGCGGCCAATGCTCGAATCCTGCTCGAAGTCGGGTGCGATATCGCCAAGACGTAGACTCATGGTGCGGTTCCTTTGAACGAGGTGAACGGGTTTGATCGAAACGGCGCGCGCGGCCCGTTGATCCAGTGGACGTTTACAACACCCAAGCATACAGGCCCTGGTTGCGCCCCGCGAACGAACATCGCCTCACACCGGTATGAGTTTTTGTAATTTTGAACCGGTTGGAGGAAACTTTAGGTGCCGGATCAAATCAATGACTCTCACCTCGCGATTTTTTGTGAGCGGGATCCAGAACCCCGTCCATGCACGCTCGCGGGAACGGATCGTGCGAATTCGCAGGTCGTGGCGGCGCGGCACGCTTGCCAGCGCCCGTATCTTTGTTACGATTCACGCGTGATGTGACACGATGGGAGCCAGTCAATGTCAGAAGTCAACAAGGAGAGGCTGATGTCCGATATCAAAACCGTCCTCGCGGATGCAGAGGACCTGCTCAAGCAGGCTGCGAGCGCTACGGGCGAGCGCGCTTCGGAGTTGCGCGAAACGGCACTCTCGCGTCTGAAACAGGCAAAAGAGAAGGCCGCCGACGTCCAGGTGGTCGTGGTCGAGAAAGGCAAGAAAGCGGCGCGCGCCACCGACGACTATGTCCACGAGCATCCGTGGGCGTCGATCGGGATTGCCGCCGGCGTGGGCGTGCTGGTCGGTTTGCTGATCAACCGCAAATAAAGCCGCGCTCGCCGCGCCACGCGGGTGGGCTCCGGGCCCCTCGCGCGGCGCGCTCGACCAGGCGCTGGCAGCGCTTGCCTGACGGCTTTTCGTTGGCGCGGCCCGCCACACCGCTTGGTCTCGCCGGGCAATCCAGCCCGCTGACTTTTCTTGCGTTTTTTCTTGCGCATAGCTCGGGCATCCGCCTGCGCCACCTGCCATCGCCATGACGACAGACACCCACTCGCAGCGACACGAACACGGGCCGTTGCGCCGACTGCTCGGCTCCGCGTCCGCGATGCTACAGACGCGGCTAGAACTGATCGGCATCGAACTCGCCGAGGAGAAGGACCGCCTCATCGGCGTGCTCTTCCTTGGCCTCGCGGGGATGATGTTCGCGATGCTCGCCCTGATCGCACTCACGGCGCTCGTTGCCATCGCCTTCTGGGACACGTACCGGTGGGAGGCGCTCGCCGGTCTCACGGTCGTCTATGCGATCGCGGCGATTTTCTGCGGCCTGAAGGCGCGCCGCGGGCTGCACACCGCGCCGCTCGTATTCCAGGCGACGCTCGAGGAGTTCGAAAAAGACCGCGATGCCCTGCGCAACCCCTAGCCGCGAGCCGACGCCATGAATCAACCTCGACCGGACACTGCTTTTCGCCCCCGCCGCGGCCGCGCGCACGACCTCTCGACGCCGCAGCTGCGCGCCCTGCGCAAGGAATTGCTGCTCGTGCGAGCGAGCGTCGAGCGCGCCGAAATGGCCGAAGCGCTCGTGGACATCCGCGCGACGGTCACGAACTTCAGCTGGCTGCGCTTCGTGGTGCCCGGATTCAGTCGCTCTGGCGGCGGTGGCGGCGTGGCTTCCGGCCTCGGCAGCCTGCTCAAGGAATATCCGCTGGTCAGTTCGCTCATCTCGCTCATCGTGGCGAAGCCGCTGCGTACGAGCATCGTCTCGGCTGCGCGCCCCGTCATCAAGTGGGGCGGCCTCGCTTTTACGGCGTGGGAAGCCTATCGCGTGTGGCAGCAGGTGCGACGCCAGCGCGGTACCTCTGCAAACCAGCCTGCCCGCGACAGGTCCGACGAAGACGACCTCACCGGCTGATCGCCGCCGCCGGCGACAGCTCTCCAGGCCGTTCACCGGTCCCTCCAGCACATCTGCGTAGCCCCCGCGACGGCGCCGCCGCCTGCAGCGTGATTGCTGCGCGCGCCGGTTGCACCGAATACGAAGGCGCCGCACGCATCGCCGCGCATCGGCCCGGTTTCCACCGGATCGGCCGCGATGGCGTAGCCGCCGTTCGACTCGTCGGCGGGCATCAGGCGCAAGCGATAGATGGGCGTTCCCGTCGGCGGAGCCTGGTCGAATCCCGTGGGCAACGACGCCATCGACGCGCTCTGCGTATCGACGAATTGCGCTGCGCGATAGAGCGCCGCCACGGCGTCGATGCGATGTCCTCGCGCGATCTGCGCGCTCCACCCCGGCATCGCGAAGGCCGCGACGATAGCGGCCACCGCCAGCGCAATAACCAGTTCAAGCAGTGAGAACGCGTTGTACCGGTTGCTCTTCACCTTGCCTCCCATTTGCCTCGTCAAAAGGGCCTCGCGACGACGTGACGCCAGTGATGCTCGACGCGCGCCGTGTCACCCGCGGCTTCGATGACCAACTGGTCCTGTAGCCAGCTTTGCGTGTCTTCCGATGCGCCAAACCCTCGCGCCGTGACGAGATACGCGCGAACCAGCGGACGGCCGTCGATGCGCCAGGCCTCGACGAGGCATTGCGGCGCGCGCACGGACCCCGGCCACGCGGCAACGGGCGCGACCGCCTGTCGCTCGAAGCTGTCCTGCCGCCGCCAGGCTTGTGGTTCGCCTGGCTGCGTGGCCGCCGCAGGCGCGGCCAGCGAGCCATTCGCCAGCGCACGCGAGCACAACACGAGTGCGGCGTCGGCGGCATGGAAGGACTGCAGATGATCGGCGACGGCATCTGCGTTGCGCCGCGCGAGCAGCGCTGCCTCGAACCACGCCGCCGAGGTCACGAGCATCATCGCGACGATAAGCAGTACGACCGGGAGCGCCATACCGCAACGCGCAGCGCGTGTGCGACGCTTCCCGCGCAGCCTCGCTCTCATATCGCTGCCGGCACAACGTTACGCAGCACGATGTGCCGCCAGAACGCCTGTCGCGCCCGCCCATCCGCGGCGATCGCCTGCACACCTTCGCAATCGACGTAGCGCATGCGCGACGCAAAGGCCGCCCCGCGCACCAGCACGCACAGATCGACCGCCACGACCGACGCCCACTGATCGCGCGCGAGCGCCGAAGCCTCGACCGCCTGCGCCGCGCCCGCCGTCCAGTAGCGCATATGCAAACGCTCGACGCCCTCGACGAGCGGCTGCGCCGTGCCGACCTTGCCGGAGCCCTCGCAGTAAAGCTCGCTCTCGCCGGTCGACCCGCTCACCCTGGCGTGATAGCGGTTCACGATTTCCGCGCCTGTCACGCCGACCGCCTGTCCAAGGCAGTCGGTAACCTGGCCGTTTGCGGCGGGCCACGTCGATACACTGTCGCCTTGATAGCGCACGGCCAACCCATCAGAGCGGCTCGACAGCGACTTGCAGGCAAGCGCCGCATCGGCGACGGTCGGGCGCCCGGCCGCGCAGCCGTAAATCGCGGGCCCGGCGAGCGGCGAGCGTGCCTCAGCGGCAACGAAGCCTGCCATCTGGATCTGCTCGCCGATCAGCATCAACGCATTCATGCCGGCCTCGTGGATGCGCGCAGCGTCGCTCGCCTGCGCGTAGGCCTGCCGCTGCGCACGATAAGCCGAGAGCGCGCCAAGCGTCACCACGAGGCCCAGCGCCACGGCGATCGTCAGTTCGAGCAATGTGTGGCCGGCCTGCTCGCGGACGTGGGTGAAACGCTTGTTCATCGCAAAAACGCCAGGGCGACGCAGGCGCGCCCAGCGGCCGGCGCGGCATCGACACACGGCGCAACCCGCGAAACCGCCGTCGATGCCGACGCTGCGCCGAGCGGTGTAGCCGCCCAACTCACGGACGCGATCGATGCGTCTCCGCCCGCGCTCGACGTGGTCAGCCGCCCTTCGGGCACGACGCTCGCCGTGAGCGCCTTCCATTGATCGGTCGCAGCGGGCGTTGCACCCGCCACGCGCGCAGCTTCGGCAATGGCGTCAGCGGCAAACGCCGCGCGCTCGCGCGCCGCCGCCAGTTGCGCGTGCCGGGCCAGCCCGAGTTGCGTGCTCATCAAGCCGAGCCCGCACAGCGCCATGACGCCGAGCGCAATGGCGACTTCCAGCAGCGTCGAGCCGCGCTCGCTCACGTGGCTCATGACGTCCCCGTGCATGCGCCGTCGCTGATGCGTGCCCCCTGCGCGATGCGTATGCAGCGACGCCAGCCCGCGCCGCGTTCTGCAGCGGCGGCGGCCCGCGGGGCAATCTCGAAGTTGCGCAAGCTGCCGATGGTCTGCCCCGCCGGCGGCGAAAACGTGATGGCGGTAAGCCCCGACGCCACGGAAATCTCGCCGAGCGCCGGCTGAATGCGCAACGGGATATACGCTCCGGCGCGCTCGATCATGACGGCCCAGCCGCAGGACCAGTCGGCAATACCGGACGGACACGCCTTGGCCGCCTCGAGGCAATGGCGCGCGGCGTCGACGCGACAAACGGTAATGCGCGACTTGCGCCGTATTGCCTCGTTGCGTGCGTAGGCGAGCGTGCCGAGCATGGCGTTGGCGCGCGCGTCGACCTGGTCGCGCACGCGCCAGGCGGTGAAAACGGGCGTGGAAACCGTTGCGCAGATCGCCAACAGGACGATGACGACCATCGTCTCAATGAGCGTGAATCCTCCGTGCTTCATCAGCAATCCTTAGTGTGAGCGGATTGCCATCAATCTACGGACGAAAGCGAAACGGAACAATTAGCCGAACGGCTAGCTGGTGCGCGCAGCGTCGGCTCGCGAGAATGCGAGCGTTACGACAGCGGCCTGGCAGGAGGGAAGAGAAATGCGAATGCGCTCAGCGCTTTTTCGCGGGGTTGTTGGCGCCCGCGCGGCGGAATTCCTCGATCACATCTTCGAATTCGGAAACGTCCTCGAAGCGTCGGTACACCGAAGCAAACCGTACGAACGCGACCTTGTCGAGTTCGCGCAATTCGCCCATGACGAGCTCGCCAAGGCGCTCGCTGCGCACTTCGCGCTCGCCGCTGCCAAGCAGTTGATACTCGATACGGGCAACCGCCGCGTCGATCGCATCGGCCGCAACCGGGCGCTTGCGCAGCGCCAGTTGCATGCTCGCCATGATCTTGCGGCGGTCGAATTCCGTGCGGCTGCCATCCTTCTTGACGATCGAAGGCATCGCCAGCTCGACCCGCTCGTACGTCGTGAAACGCTTGTCGCAGGCCGGGCAGCGGCGGCGGCGCCGGATCGCGGCGCCGTCTTCGGACACGCGCGAGTCGACGACCTGCGTGTCTTCGTGCCGGCAAAAGGGGCAGCGCATGGGTTATCGCGTGGCTTAGCGGTAAACCGGGAAACGCTTCGTCAGCTCGGCGACCTGCGCCTTCACGCGCTCGATCGTCGCAGCGTCTTCCGGATTGTCGAGCACGTCGGCAATCAGGTTGCCCACCTGCTCGGCTTCCTTCACACCAAAGCCGCGCGTCGTCATGGCCGGCGAACCGAGACGGATGCCGCTCGTCACAAACGGCTTTTCCGGGTCGTTCGGGATCGCGTTCTTGTTGACCGTGATGTGCGCGGTGCCCAGCACGGCTTCCGCCGCCTTGCCGGTGATGTTCTTCGCGCGCAGGTCCACCAGCATCACGTGGCTTTCCGTGCGGCCCGAAACGATGCGCAGACCGCGCTTGACCAGCGTTTCCGCCAGCACGCGTGCGTTGTCGACCACTTGCTGTTGATAGGTCTTGAATTCCGGCGAGAGCGCTTCCTTGAACGCCACGGCCTTGCCGGCAATGACGTGCATGAGCGGACCGCCCTGGATGCCCGGGAAGATGGCCGAGTTGATCTGCTTCTCGAACTCCGCCTTCATCAGGATTACGCCGCCGCGCGGGCCGCGCAGGCTCTTGTGCGTGGTCGTGGTCACGAAGTCGGCGTGCGGCACCGGGTTCGGGTAGACGCCCGCGGCGATGAGGCCGGCGTAGTGCGCCATGTCGACCATGAAGTACGCGCCCACCGCCTTGGCAACCTTGGCGATGCGCTCGAAATCGATACGCAGCGCGAATGCCGACGCACCGGCGATGATCAGCTTCGGCCTGGTTTCGTGCGCACGCTTTTCGAGCGCGTCGTAATCGATGTCTTCCTTGGCGTCGAGGCCGTAGCTCACGACGTTGAACCACTTGCCGCTCATGTTCAGCGCCATGCCGTGCGTGAGGTGACCGCCTTCGGCGAGGCTCATGCCCATGATGGTGTCGCCCGGCTTGAGCACGGCGAAGAACACGCCCTGGTTCGCCTGCGAACCCGAGTTCGGCTGAACGTTCGCGGCTTCGGCGCCGAACAGCTGCTTCACGCGGTCGATCGCGAGCTGCTCGACGATATCCACGTTTTCGCAGCCGCCGTAATAGCGCTTACCGGGGTAGCCTTCGGCGTACTTGTTGGTGAGCTGCGAACCCTGCGCGGCCATGACCGCGGGCGAGGTGTAGTTTTCCGACGCGATGAGCTCGATGTGCTCTTCCTGGCGGCGGTTCTCGAGTTCGATCGCCTTGAAGAGTTCGGGATCGACGTTGGCGATGGTGCTTTCGGCTCTGTCAAACATACGGATTCCGTTAAGTGTGTTCAGGTTGACCGGGTCTCGCGCGGAACGCGTAGCGGGTACGCGGCGCTGCTGGCGAAGAGGCCAGCCTTGACGTGGCGGAAGGAGGTGCCGCACACGCGAGGCAGGACAGCCCCCGCAGCGCAAACGAAAGCGCGCGAAATCAGGCTGCCCAGGCGAACGGCAAAACGGCACCCTGCGCTTCACGGTGGGTCGTTCCACCTTGGGTCCCCAATAACGAGCGCATTGCTACCGCCAATGCCGCCATTTCGGAACCCTATCGCCAGTCACGCAGGGATTGAGCGCGTTAGTTTATTGGAACGGCAGGGAATAGGCAACCGCCCGCCCCCAGTGCGCTCGGGCGTCCCGCCGCCTGCGGCGCGCCGGGCGGCGGCGCCGGCCATGCGGCCCGCGCGCGTACTGACCCTTTCTTGCCGCAATGCGGCATTGCAAGTAGGCTCTCCCCTTTTCTCGCCTTCTACCGACCAGAGAGCCACCATGATCGTTTTCGTCACCGGCGCGTCCGCAGGATTCGGCGCCGCCATCGCTCGCGCCTTCGTGAAGGGCGGACATCGCGTCGTCGCCACGGCTCGCCGCAAGGACCGCCTCGACGCCCTCGCCGCCGAACTCGGCGACGCCCTCCTGCCCATCGAGCTCGACGTGCGCGACCGCGCGGCGGTCGAAGCCGCGCCCGGCGCGCTGCCGCCCGGGTTCGCCGGCGTCGACGTGCTGGTCAACAACGCCGGCCTCGCGCTCGGTGTAGAGCCGGCACAGAGGGCCGACCTCGACGAGTGGGAAACCATGATCGACACCAACTGCACGGGCCTCGTGCAGGTGACTCACGCGTTTTTGCCCGGCATGGTCGAGCGCAACCGCGGCCACATTTTCAATATCGGTTCGGTAGCGGGCCGCTGGCCGTATGCGGGCGGCAACGTCTATGGCGCAACCAAGGCGTTCGTGCGTCAGTTCAGCCTGAACCTGCGCGCCGACCTCGCGGGCACGGCACTGCGCGTGACCGACATCGAGCCGGGCCTGTGCGGCGGCACCGAGTTCTCGAACGTGCGCTTTCGCGGCGACGACACCAGGGCTGCCAACGTCTACAAGGACGTTCAGCCGCTCACGGCCGAGGACATCGCCGAGTCGATCTACTGGATCGCGACGCGCCCCGCGCACGTCAACGTCAACACGATCGAACTGATGCCTGTCGCCCAGACTTTCGCCGGTACCAGCATCCACCGCGGCTAAAAATACCTTACAAATTTAATACTTACGTCAGTCGTACGAAAGACGTAGGGGCCTCGCGTTCCGGTAGAATGCGCGGCATGGAAAATTCCACCAGCAAGCCAGACGCGGCGTCGTCACCGGCCGGGCGCGGTTTCACGTGGCCGGTGCGCGTCTACTACGAGGACACCGACGCCGGTGGCATCGTGTTTTACGCGAATTACCTGAAGTTCTTCGAACGCGCGCGCACCGAATGGCTGCGCGCGTGCGGCGTCGATCAGCGTCGGCTCGCCGAGGAAACGGGCGTGCTCTTCGTCGTGCGCAGCACTGCGCTCGACTATCGCTCGCCCGCGCGCCTCGACGACGTCGTCACCACGGTGAGCCGCGTCGAGAAGCTTGGCCGCGCGTCAGTCGACTTCATGCAGGAAGCGTGGCGCGAGAACACGCTGCTCGCCACGGGCAGCATTCGTGTCGCCTGCGTCGACAGCACGGCCATGCGGCCCGCACCCATTCCGGCCCCCGTTCATGAAGCATTGCAACGTGGACCCCAGAAAGACCTGTACGCCGTGTCAACGGCAGTGCAGTAATTACCGTTGATACGACGCCAGTGAACTCGCGCCGGTCAATGCAGGACCAAGCAGGGTTCGGCCGCGACGGCGCGAAAGCTTCCCAACCGCCTACAGGAAGCCTTGCGTTGTCTTGCAGCCGCTCGCCCCTTTCGGGACGTCACAACGAACCTATATGAACACTACACAAGATCTGTCGATCATTTCTCTCGTTCTTAATGCGAGCATACTGGCACAGGCGGTGATGGGGCTTCTTCTGCTCATGTCGCTGATTTCCTGGACTTTCATCTTCCGCAAGTGGTTTGCCATCCGCCGGGCGCGGTCCCAGACAGAGCGCTTCGAGCGCGACTTCTGGTCAGGCGGCGACCTGCAGGCGCTCTACCAGAGCGCAGCCAACAACCGTCACACGATCGGCGCGCTCGAGCGTATCTTTGAGTCGGGCATGCGCGAATTTCTGAAGGCGAAAGAGAAGCGCCTGAACGATCCGAGCCTCGTGCTCGACGGCGCCCGCCGCGCGATGCGCGCCGCCTTCCAGCGCGAAATGGACGCGCTCGAGGCGAACCTCTCGTTCCTCGCTTCGGTCGGCTCGGTCAGCCCGTACATCGGTCTTTTCGGCACGGTCTGGGGGATCATGAACGCGTTCCGCGGTCTCGCGAACGTGCAACAGGCCACGCTCGCGAACGTCGCGCCCGGCATCGCCGAAGCGCTGACGGCGACCGCGATCGGTCTGTTCGCCGCCATCCCGGCGGTGGTCGCGTACAACAGTTACGCGCACGACATCGACCGTCTGGCGATCCGCTTCGAAACCTTCATCGAAGAGTTTTCGAACATCCTGCAGCGTCAGGCCCACTAATCTTCACGAAGCAAGGAGTCGAAGATGGGAGGCTCAGTCCGTTCGAGCATGCGAGGCAGCCGCTCGCGCCGTGCGATGGCCGACATCAATGTCGTGCCGTACATCGACGTGATGCTGGTGTTGCTCGTGATCTTCATGGTGACCGCGCCGCTCGTGGCGCCGTCCATTGTCAATCTGCCGACCGTCGGCGGCGCGTCGCAGCAGCAGCAGGTGCCGCCCGTCGTGGTCAATATTCGCCCCGACGGCAATCTGAGCGTACGCTATAAGGATGACTCCGGCGCCACGCAGCAGCAGACCATGACGCGCGCCGATCTCAACGGCTTCGTCGCCGATCGCGAGCAAAGCCATCCCGACCAGCCCGTCGTGATCGCCGCCGACAAGTCCGTCAAATACGAGACGGTGATGAACGTGATGTCCGACCTGAAGTCGCATGGCGTCAAACGTGTCGGACTGCTCGTCAAATCGCAATGACCCGGAAGAACGATTCGTATCCGCTGCAGCCTCCGCGAGAGCGTGGCACGGGACGTGCTATTGCCCTCGCGGTGATCATGCACGTGCTGCTCGGTCTGTTCCTCTATCACGGCATCCACTGGCAGAACAGCACGCCGGCGGGTGAAGAGGCGGAACTGTGGACCGAGGTGCCGGACCTGTCGACACCGAAGCCGTTGCCGCCGCCCGCGCCGGTCGCCCCTGCCCCGCCGCCGCCGCAAACCGAGGAAGCCGACATCGCGCTGCAACAGCAAAAGCGTAAGCAGCAGGAAGCGCAGCGCGAGGCGCAACTGGCCGAGCAGCAGCGTCTGAAAGCCCAGCAGGAAGCCGACGCGAAACGTCAGCAGCAGCTCGCGGCGCAGCAGGCTGCGCAGCTTGCCGCTCAGCAGAAGGCGGAAAAGCTCAAGCAGCAGCAGGAACAGCAGCAAGCCGCGGCAGAGAAGCAAAAGCAGCAGCAGCAGCAACAGCAGCAGGACGCGCTCAAGAAGCAGCAGCAGGAAGAAGAGCAGCAGAAGCAGGCGAAGCTCGACGCGCAGAAGAAGGCCGACGCCGAGAAGGCCGCCAAGGCTAAGGCTCAAGCCGACGCCCAGGCGAAGAAGCTCGACGCGGAACGCCGCGCTCGCATCGCGCAGATGCAAGGCTCGATGGGTGGCGGCGAAGGCACGAGCGGCAACGGTCTTGCGAAGAGCGGCACGGGCAGCGGCTCGGGCGGCAACGCGACGTCGCCGGGCTACGCGGAGAAGGTGCAGCGACGCGTCCGTCCGAACATCGTCTGGTCCGGCGAGACATCAGGGCTGACGACGGTCGTATCGGTGCGCTGCTCGCCGACGGGCACCCTGCTTTCGGCACAGATTCAGAGCAGCAGTGGCAACTCTGCGTGGGACGACGCTGCCTTGCGTGCTGTCCAGCGCTCGGATCCGATGCCACTCGATACGAATGGCAAGGCACCGCCAAGCTTCTTGATCACCTTGCGCCCTGCGGGCTAATAGCGGCCGCAAGGCACAGAAAGGTTGAGGAAAGCCGGCGCGCAACAGTGGCTAAAAAAGGAACGATTCGAACGATTTCTGGTCAGTCTGCTGTTGCGCGTTATGACAAAATTGCTTTTTTCAGGAAATATCACAGCATGACATTGATGACGAAGCTTGGCCTGCGAACCCTCGTCGCGTCCTGCCTGATCACGGCGGGCGGCGCGGCGAACGCACAACTCAACGTCCTCGTCACCGGCGTGGGCTCCACCCAGTTCCCCATCGCCACGGCTAACTTTGCCGGTGAAGCGAATTCGCCCGAGCAGGTCGCGGCTATCGTCCGCGCCGACCTGCAACGCAGCGGGAAATTCACCAATATCGACGCCGGCAGCGCACCGATCTCGGAAAACGATTCCGTCGACCTCGGCAGCTGGAAGGCCAAGGGCGCCAATGCGTTCGTTGCGGGCAGCGTGAACAAGCTCGCCAACGGCCAGTACGAAGTGCGCTTCAAGCTTTACGACACCGTGAAGGGCGAAAGCCTCGGCGGCCTCGTGCTCACGAGCCCGGCAAGCGGTCTGCGCATGAGCGCGCACAAGGTTGCGGACTACATCTATCAGAAGCTGCTCGGCGATCGCGGCGTGTTCGCCACGCGTCTTTCGTACGTGATCAAAACGGGCGGCCGCTTCCAGTTGCAGGTTTCGGACTCCGATGGACAAGACGCGCACATCGCGCTCTCGAGTCCCGAGCCGATCATCTCGCCGGCCTGGTCGCCCGACGGCACCAAGGTCGCTTACGTATCTTTCGAAAAGAAGAAGCCGATCGTCTACGTGCACGACCTGCCTACGGGTCGACGCGTGATCATTTCGGACCAGAAGGGCAACAATTCGGCGCCGGCCTGGTCTCCTGACGGCCGCACGCTCGCGGTAGCACTGTCGCGCACGGGCAACACGCAGATCTTCGCCGTCAATGCTGACGGCTCCGGCCTGCACCGCCTCACGCAAGGCACGACGATCGACACAGAACCCAACTACTCTCCTGACGGACGCTGGATTTATTTCACGAGCGACCGCGGTGGCCAGCCGCAGATTTACAAGATGCCGGCCCAGGGCGAAAGCGCCGGAGCGGCACAGCGTGTGACGTTTACCGGCAACTACAATACGAGCCCGAAGGTCAGCCCGGACGGCAAGCAACTGGCGTACATCTCACGCACGGGCGGCGGATTTAAGCTGTACATTCAAGATCTGCAGTCCGGTGTCGCCACGGCGCTCACTGACACGACACATGACGAATCGCCCAGCTTCGCGGCGAACGGTCAGTACATTCTTTACGCCACACAGGTGAACGGCCGTGGCGTGCTGGCTGCTGTATCGACCGACGGTCGTACGCGGCAAATCCTGTCCGTTCAGGGCGGCAGCGTACGCGAGCCGTCCTGGGGTCCTTTCATGCAATAACACTTCAGGAGAGTAAAAATGATGTCGAAGAAAGTACGCCTGGCCTTGGCCGTTTTGATGATCGGTGCACTGGCAGCATGTAAGTCGGGCGTCAAGGAAACGAACCCGAACGCAGGCGCGATGAACACCCAGCCGAACCCGAACGCGGTCGCTCAGGTGAACGTCGATGAGCTGAACAACCCGAACAGCCCGCTCGCCAAGCGCAGCGTGTACTTCGATTTCGACAGCTACGCCGTCAAGGACGACTACCAGTCGCTGCTGCAAGCTCACGCACAGTACCTCAAGACGCACCCGGAACGTCACGTCCTGATCCAGGGCAACACCGACGAGCGCGGCACGAGCGAATACAACCTGGCGCTGGGTCAGAAGCGTGCTGAAGCAGTCCGTCGCGCGCTCTCGCTGATGGGCGTGCCGGATTCGCAAATGGAAGCCGTCAGCCTCGGTAAGGAAAAGCCGGTCGCAACGGGCCACGACGAAGCATCGTGGGCGCAGAACCGCCGTGCTGACCTCGTGTATCAACAGTAATTGAGCATTGGATGAAGGGGCGTATGTCGCACCGTTTCTCCCCGCTGCGCGTAGCCGCAGCCGCTTGCGTGGCTGGCGTCGCCTTTGCGGCGCTGCCGGCCCACGCGGGTATCTTCGATGACGATCAGGCGCGCCAGGCGATTCTCGACCTGCGCGCGAAAACGGACAGCCTGTCGAGCCAGCTGTCCGCCGCTCAACGCACGATCCTCGACCAGTCCAACCACCTCGACCAGCTCAACCAGCAGGTCGCCACGTTGCGCGGACAGAACGAGGACATGGCGAACCAGCTGGCAACCCTGCAGAAGCAACAGAAGGACTACTACACGGATCTCGACACGCGACTCAAGAAGTTCGAGCCGCAGCAGGAGACCGTGGACGGCATGCAAGGCACGGTTCAGCCGGGTGAGATGGACGCGTTCAACGCCGCTTCGCAGCAGTTCCGCAACGGCGACTTCAAGAACGCGGCTGCATCGTTCCGTAGCTTCATCGCGAAGTTCCCGCAGAGTCCTTACCAGCCGACCGCGCAGTACTGGCTCGGCAACGCGCTCTATGCGCTGAAGGACTACAAGGGGTCGACCGCGACGTGGCAGAACGTCGTCAACAAATACCCGCAACATCCGCGCGCGCCCGAGGCGCTGCTGGCCATCGCGAACAATCAGATCGAGCAGGGGCAAAAGGCTGCGGCCAAGCGCACGCTCGAGCAGGTCGTTTCGCAATACGGCAACTCGGATGTCGCCCAGACGGCGCAGAGCAAGCTTTCACAGCTCAAATAAGCGCTGCTGGATGGTTTTGGCGTGACGTGGCGCTGGCGCAATGCCAATGCCGCGAAATGCGCCTCTCGCATACAGGGAAGGCCCGGGGCACAGCGTGCTCCGGGCGTTTCCATCGGTTTTATGACGGCCATGGTTGACGTGTTAGCCATGCACCGCTATAATCCCGCTTCTCTTTTGGGTCGTTAGCTCAGCTGGTAGAGCAGCGGACTTTTAATCCGTTGGTCACAGGTTCGAATCCCGTACGGCCTACCAAAGCATCAAACGAAAAGCCCAGTCTTCGGACTGGGCTTTTTGCTTTGCAGCACACGGCTTGGGCTCAAGCGGATTGAGAGGCTCGGCACGCGAGCATGCGCCCGGCATGTATACTCCCCCCTCCCCGCTTGTTTCATCCCCGCTGCACAGGCCACGTCATCATGAAGTTCACGACCCTTGCCTGCGCCTTGCTCGCGCTTTTCTGGCTCAGTCTGCGCGTTCAGGCGCAAATCCAACCGCAACCCGAAGACTACGCATACCTGCGCCGCATTCGCGTGCCAGACGCCGTCGTCAATTGCGTTGCCGCGCTCGATCAGTGGGTGCACAAGGCGCAGCGCTACGATTCGCTGCTCGTGCCCGATCGGCGCGCGCTCTCGGCGAAGATCGAGCAGCCCGTGCCCGTCAATGCGACGCCCCTGCCCGCCGCAAGCGATGCGCTCACGCCTGTCCCGTCGATCGACACGTTGATCCACCTGCACGCCTTTGCCAAAGTCCGCGGCAAGTACGCGTGGGTTCCCGTGAAGGCTACCTGCGGTATCTGGCATTCGCACGTCGTCGATGTCGCGCTGTCGCCGCGCGGCACGCACGCAACGTCGCCAATCCACTGACGACACTTCGTCATCCTTATCGTCGCCGGCAATAAAAAAACCCGCGCGCCAAACGGCGCACGGGCTTCGCATCGAGCGACGCGCGGTCCATGCCGCGCGCAAACTCAGTCCGCCTTGACGCCTTCCACCTGGATCTGCAGCGTCGTCGCCGTCTTGAAGCCATACGACTGGCCCCAGTTCACGCCGTAGTCCGCGCGGTCGAATTGTGCCGATGCGTCCGCGCCGCACACTTCACGCTTGAGCATCGGGTTCTGGAAGCACTTGAACGAGTCGATCTTCAGGTTCAGCGGCTTGGTCACGCCATGCAGCGTGAACGAGCCGATCACTTCCACGGGCTTGTCGCCTTCAAAGCGGATCGACGTGCCCTTGTAGGTGGCCGTCGGGTACTTCGCGGTGTCGAGGAATTCGGCCGAGCTCACGTGCTTGTCGAGCTTCGCGTTGCCGGTATCGATCGACGCTGCGTCGATCGTCACGTCCACCGTGCCCGTCTTCGCCTCGCGATCGAGCGTGACCGTGCCCGAGCTCTTCGTGAACTTGCCGCGCCACACCGAGACGCCGCCGAAGTGATCGGCTTCGAAGCTCGGATACGTGTGCATCGGGTCGAGGTTGTAGGTCGTGGCGGCTGCGAGCGCCGGCGTGGCGACGAAGGCTGCGAGCGAGGCGGCAACGGCCGCGGCGAAAATCGTGGTCTTCATGAATCGATTCCTGGTGCGAGAGAAACGGGATAAAAAAGCGATGCCGTACGCGCGTCAGTGCGCGGCGGACACGATGTGAAACTTGATCTGCACGTCGTCGGCGACGATCGAGGTGTCTTTCCATTCGCCCGAGCCGATGCCGTACGCGAGGCGCTTGATCGGCAGCGTGCCGTCGAACACCTGGTTGGCGCCGTCCTTGCGGTACTGCACCGGCACGACGACGTCGGTCGTCTTGCCCTTGATGGTCAGCTTGCCGGTTACCGTGAACGCGCCGTTCGCGGCGGGCTTGATCTGCGTGGAGACGAAGGTCGCGTGCGGGAAATGCGAGGCGTCGAACCACTCGTCGCCGGCGACTTCCTTGTTGTATTCCGGCGCGCCGAGGTCGAAGCTCGCCACCTCGACGTCGAGCTTCGCGCTCGACGCCGCGACGTTCGCCGGATCAAAGCGCACGTCGGCGGTGAAGTGGTTGAAGCGGCCTTCGACCGGCACGTTCATCTGCTTGAACACGGCGCTCACGGAGTTCTTCGCGGCTTCGGCAGCGGCGTTGGCGTTCGTGGCGAAGGTCGTGGCAAATGCCGCACCGGCGGCGAGCGCCGCGCCGAGCGCGACGACGGAAGCAGTATGGGCAAGACGCTGGATCATGGGCAGTCGGTCCAAGGTGGAAGGTATCGGGAAATGGAGATGGCGCATGCGCGCCACGAACTCAGTCGCGCGGCGTGCCGAACGGCAGCATGCGAGAGAGGATGTTCTGGCGGTCGATCAACTGGTGCTTGATGACGGCGAGCACGTGCAGCACGACCACGGTGAGCAAGGTGTAGTTCAGCGAGATATGCACGACGCGCAGCACGCCCTTGAGCGCGGTGTCGGGGCCGATCAGCACGGGCATCGGCCAGATGCCGAGGTACACGACCTGAATGCCGGCCGCCGAGCTATAGAGATAGCCCGTCACCGGAATCGCGACCATCAGCACGTACAGCGCGGTATGGCCCAGGTGCGCGGCGAGCCGTTCCCAGCCATGCATGGAGCCGGGCAGCGCGGGCGCGGTGTGCGTGACGCGCCAGAGAATGCGCACGAGCACGAGCGCGAGCACGGTCACGCCAATCCACTTGTGCCACGAGAAGTAGCGCAATTTGGTGGGCGTGATGCCCGGAATGTCGGTCATGACCCAGCCGAGCGCAAAGCCCCAGACGATCAGCGCGGCGATCAGCCAGTGCAGCAGCATGGCAACGCCGTTATAGCGGCCGGCGGGCTTGACGGTAGGGTTCATAGGCATACGGCTCCAATATTCGAGGTGTGCACTTTACCCGGCGAAATCTATTCAAACAATCGTCTAAAATGGATGGTTACCATCCACTTTTTCGATAGTTCAAAAAGGACCGCACCTCGTGGACCGCACCTCGGACCGCTCCCCTAGCCTCGAGCAGCTGCGCGCGCTGATCGCCGTCGCCGAAACCGGCAGCTTCTCGGCGGCGGCGCGCCAGCTCGACCGCGCGCAGTCGGTGGTCAGCTATACGATCGCCAATCTCGAGGCGCTGCTGGGCGTCGCGCTCTTCGCGCGCGGCAAACGCAAGCCGGAACTCACGGCCGCGGGCCGCGCGATCCTCGCCGACGCGCGCCGCCTCGATCTGCTCATGGGTCAGCTTAACGCCAAGGCGGCCGGCCTGCAGAGGGGGCTCGAGGGCGAAGTTTCGCTGGCCGTGGACGTGATGTTTCCGTCGCAGCGGCTCGTCGAAGCCCTGCAGGCGTTCGCGTTCACGTTTCCCACCGTCGCCCTGAATCTCACCATGGAAGCGCTCGGCGGCGTGCTCAAGCTCGTGCTCGACGGCGACTGCGCGGTGGGGATCAGCGGGCCGAACCACAACTGGCCGCACGTGATCGAGGCGCAGTCCATCGGCACCGTGGAACTCGTGCTCGTGGCCGCCCCCTGCCATCCGCTCGCCAAGGCGGAGCACCCGGTGCGCATTTCGGATGCGCGCGAGCACACGCAGCTGGTGCTCACCGACCGCAGCCGCCTGACCGAAGGCCAGAACTTCGGCGTGTACAGCAATCGCGCGTGGAAGCTCGGCGACTTGGGCGCCAAGCACCGGCTGCTGCTCGCGGGCCTCGGCTGGGGATCGATGCCGAAGCACATCGTGGAAGCCGACCTCGAAGCCGGACGGCTCGTGCGCGTCGCGCTCGCGGACCGGCGCTCGGTGAACTACAACATCTCGCTGATCCATCGCACCGACGCGGCACGCGGCCCCGCCAGCGAGTGGCTCTGCCACTACCTGACGCAAGGCACGCCGCCGCAAGCGCCGTTGCCCGACGCGCGCTGAATTCTGAACTGGCGCGAGAGCGATGCGCGTGCGGGTTGTACGAACGAAGGCAACCCCGCGCGCGCCTGGACCTCGCCCTGGCGAGGTGGGGTGCGCCGCCCGCTTCAGCCCTTGCTGGCCTTGGCAGACTTGTCCGCCTTCGCGCCCTTGTCGGTTTTGGTCGGTTTAGCTGCCTTGGCCGGCGCCACCGCCACCGCTGGTGCCGGCGCCGGCGCTGGCGCCGCGGCAGGCACCACGCCCGACCAGCCCGGCAGATAACGCGCGTCGGGATCGTGTGCGTGCGATAGCGCGTCGGCGAGCGCCGCGTCGAATTCCTTGCGCACGCGCGTTTCGGATACCTTACGGCGCAGATAGTCGGCCCACAGGAATTCGCTGAACGGCGTCGTGTCCTTCGCGTAGCCGCCCGACGTGCGCAACTCGCCTGCGAGGCTGCGATACGGATCGTCGGCAAGACCGAGGAGCTGCTTCGGCAACTGGTCGAATTCGCAGCGCTCGCCTGCGGCATCGAACGGATGCACCCACTGGTTGTGCTCCATCATGCGCCAGAAGATGGTGGGCTCGAGCCACGAGAGATCCTTGAGGACGGTCACCCGCACGCTCTCCACCGATTCTTCGAGCCACGCGCGGCCAAGGTGATGATGATCGACCACGTAGTAGCGCGACTTCGGCCCGAGCACGGCCGGAAACCAGTGCGAGTCAATGGCCGCCGCGCGGCCTTTCTTGTCGAGCGTTTGCCAGTGCGCGCGCTTGGCGTTCACCTCCCGAAAGCCCACCGTGATCTGCGTGGGACGCAGCTCGTCGAGCTTCACGGTGATGAGATGGAGATCGGTGTTCGGAAGGTTCATGGGGGCCTCCTTTTTTCGTGTCGGTCAGTGTCAGTTGGTGTCGGTGTCGACCGCGCAACGATACAGCCGAATGGCGATGCATGCCGCATCAATCGAACGGGCACCGCGCGCCCCGTGCGCAGGGTCAACCCTGAGGGCGCTGGGCACGTTGGATGCGCGCTTTTTTCACTTCGCCTATAAATGCTCCGAGGGACAGACGACGCCGGCCACGACGCGCGTCGCGCTCCCACGCCACTGTCGGTTGCACGTCTTTTCCGGCTCGATCAACGGCAATTCCACGGCACAAGCGAGGGCATTTTGGATCTCGAAACCATCCGCGTATTCATCATGACCCGGGGCATCGACTTCGGGACCAAGGTCCTGGCGGCGATCGTCCTGTGGGTCATCGGACGCTGGGCCATCAACCTCGTCGCCGGTGTGCTGCGCAAGGTGCTCGCGCGCAACGAGCGCGTCGATCCCACGCTCGCGCACTACCTCAGTTCGATCCTAGCCGCCGTCTTGAACCTGCTGCTGGTCCTCGCGATCCTCCAGGTGTTCGGCGTGCAGACCACCTCGTTCGCGGCGCTCCTCGCCGGTCTCGGCCTCGCCATCGGTACGGCGTGGGGCGGGCTGCTCGCGCATTTCGCGGCGGGCGTGTTCATGCAGGTGCTGCGCCCGTTCAAGGTGGGTGACTTCGTGACTGCCGGGGGCGTGACGGGCACCGTGAAGGAACTCGGCATCTTCGGCACGACCATCATCTCGCCGGACAACGTGGTCAATATCGTCGGCAATAACAAGATCTTCTCGGACACCATCTCGAACTACAGCGCGACGCCCGTGCGACGCGTGGAGCTGACCGCGAAGATCGCCAACGGCGTCGATCCTGTCGATGCCGCCAACCGCCTGCGCGCGGCCATCGCGAAAATTCCGAACGTCGCGCAGGAGCCGGCGCCCGACGTCGAGATTCTCTCGTTCACGCCCGAAGGCCCGCTGCTGGCCGTGCGTCCCTACACCAGCAACGACTCCTACTGGCAGGTGTATTTCGACACCAACCGCACGATTGTCGAGACTTTCAAGGACGCGGGCTATCCGACGCCCGAAACGCCCTCGATCATTCGCCGCGTGGGCACCTAGCGCGCCGCGTTCGACACGAGCGCCAAAACAAAACGGCATCGCCTTCGCAGGCGATGCCGTTTTTCATTGCGTTGCGGCCTGGAGGCGCCAGTGGCTCAACCGCCGTTGGGCTTGCGCACAGCGCCGCCGCGCGAGTCCTTGCGCAGCATCTTCCACACGCCGCCGATCAGGATCGGCACGATCGCCGCGCCGATGCCGACGAGCACGATCACGTTGAGGTACTGGCGAATGAACGGAATGTTGCCGAAGAAGTAGCCGAGCAGCACGAGCAGCAACACCCAGAACAGCGCGCCCGTGACCGTGAAAAACTGAAAGCGTCGCATTGGCATTTGCGAGACGCCCGCCACGAACGGCGCGAACGTGCGCACGACAGGGATGAAGCGCGCGAGCACGATGGTCTTGCCGCCATGGCGCTCGTAGAACTCGTGCGTTTTCTGCAGCGCGGCGCGGTCGAGGAAGCGTTCGAGCACAGGAATGTGCGTATTGAACACCTTCGGCCCGATGGCGCGCCCAATCAGAAAGTTCACCGTATTGCCGAGAACCGCCGCGACGAGCAGCAGCACGATCAGCACGCCGAGATTCATTTCATGCGTCGCGGCAAACGCGCCGCCGATGAAGAGCAGCGAGTCGCCGGGCAGGAACGGCAGCACCACGAGGCCGGTTTCGCAGAACACGATCAGGAACAGCACCGCGTAGACCCAGCCGCCGTATTGCTGGATGAAAACACCGAGAAACTTGTCGATGTGCAAGACAAGGTTGACGAACTGCAGAAGCGTATCCAAAAGTGTCCCTTTTTGATCGTGGGCCGTGCGCCTGAAAAAGCGCGTTCGCCCGGCGTTGCGCGAGAAGCCAAATTGACCGCGCCATGATACCGAAAGTGCCCGGGCGTCACGAAAGAATCCCGCTAATTTCGGTGAATTCGCGCACAAAGCGCGGCTAGATGCGGGTTTCGCGAGCGCCAAAGCGCGTCGGGTCCGCAAGCGCCAACTCGCTATAATTGCGCCCATGTCTTCGAATTCCGAACCCACCGGCGCCGTGCCGGATTCCGCCAGCGCCATCGACACGGCAAGCGCGGCCAGCGCCGCCGTCGCATCGCGCGCCGCGCAGCCCGCGCGCGCGATCCAGGCGCTGCCTGATCAGCTCATCAGCCAGATCGCTGCCGGTGAAGTGGTCGAGCGGCCCGCCTCCGTCGTCAAGGAACTGCTCGAAAACGCACTCGACGCGGGTGCGAGCACGCTGCGCATCCTGCTCGACGAGGGCGGCGTGAAGCGCATTTCCATCGCCGACGACGGCTGCGGCATTCCCGAAGCCGAACTCCCGCTCGCGCTCATGCGCCACGCCACGAGCAAGATCCGCTCGCTTGCCGAACTGGAGAGCGTCGCGACGCTCGGGTTCCGGGGCGAAGCGCTGGCGTCGATCGCCTCGGTCGCCGAGATGTCAATTACGAGCCGCAGCGCCGACGCGCCGCACGCCGTGAAGATCGAGGGGCACACCGGCGCGATCTCGCCGGCTGCGGGCGGCCAGGGCACGACCATCGAAGTGCGCGAGCTGTACTTCAACACGCCCGCGCGCCGCAAGTTCCTGAAGAGCGAGCAGACCGAACTGGGCCATTGCCTCGAGATGATCCGCCGCAGCGCGCTCGCGCGCCCGGACGTCGCGATCTCGGTGCTGCACAACGGCCGCGCGGTCGAGCACTGGAACGCGAGCGATCCGGCCACCCGCGTCTCGAAGATCCTCGGCGAAGTGTTCGCCACGGCGCATCTGCCGCTCGACGAGCGCGCCGGGCCGCTCGCCGTCTACGGTTGCGCGGGCCTGCCTACGGCGAGCCGTAACCGCGCCGACCAGCAATACTTCTTCGTGAACGGCCGCTTCGTGCGCGACAAGCTGCTCACGCACGCGGTGCGCTCGGCTTATGAGGACGTGCTGCACGGCGACCGCTACCCGTCGTACGTGCTGTTCCTCGACCTGCCACCCGAAGCCGTCGACGTGAACGTGCATCCCTCGAAGATCGAAGTACGCTTCCGCGATTCGCGCTCGATTCACCAGTTCGTGTTTCATGCCGTGCAGCGCGCGCTCGCGCGCCACGCGGGCGCCTCTCCCGAGACGACCTCGGGCGGCCATGCCGCCGCGCTCATCGAACCGCGGGCGTTGCCGGGCGCCGGGGTGCTGGGCGGCTCGGTCGGCCTGGCTTCGGGCGCGACCGACTCCCCGCGCGCAGGTGCAGCGCCCAGTGCAGCGGGCGGCTTCGGCGCCGACGGCAAGTTTGGCACCGCGAGCGTGGCAAGCAGCTTCGGCGGCGGCGCGGGTGGCTTGCCTTCGCGCGCATCGGGCTTCGGCCAGGCAAGCGGCGGCGGTGCAGGTGCGGGCAGCGGCAATACCTGGCTGCGCCAGTCGCGCATGACGCAAGGCAGTCTGCCTGTCGCGCAGCCGCTCGCCCTGTATGACGCGTTGTTCGGCCGCAAGGATGTCGGCGCCGGCACGGCGCAAGGTTCGACCGTGCTGCAGGCGCAAGACGGCGCAGCCGACGCGTTCACCGCCAGCGCGCCGCATGCCGCCTTCGAAGCCGGCGAGGACCACCCGCTCGGCTTCGCGCTCGGCCAGGTCCACGGCATCTACGTGCTCGCGCAGAACGCACGCGGCCTCGTGATCGTCGACATGCACGCCGCCCACGAGCGCATCCTCTACGAGCAGTTCAAGCAGGCGCTCGCCGAACGCTCGCTCGCCGTGCAGCCCCTGCTGATCCCGATCTCGATGACGGCCGATCCCGTCGAAACCGGCACCGTCGAAGAAGAAAAGGCCACGCTCGAAGCGCTGGGCTTCGATCTCGCCGTCCTCTCGCCGACCTCGATTGCGATCCGCGCGGTGCCCGCGCTCCTCAAGGACGCCGATCTCCAGGCGCTCGCGCGCGCCGTGCTCGCCGATCTGCACGAGTACGGCGGCTCGCGCGTGCTCACCGAGCGCCAGCACGAGATGCTCGGCACGCTCGCCTGCCATCACGCGGTGCGCGCGAACCGGCGTCTTACGCTCGACGAAATGAACGCGCTCCTGCGCCGGATGGAAGCCACCGAGCGCGCCGATCAGTGCAACCACGGCCGGCCGACCTGGTACCAGCTCACGCTCGCCGATCTCGATCGGCTCTTCATGCGCGGTCAATGACGCAGTCCACGAAACAAGCCGACGCAGCGCTGCCCGTCGCGTGCCTGCTCGGCCCAACGGCCTCGGGCAAGACGGCGGCCGCGCTTGCGTATGCCGCGCAGTCGGCGGCGCGCGGGCGCACGGTCGAGATCGTGAGCGTGGATTCGGCGCTCGTGTATCGCGAGATGGACATCGGCACGGCGAAGCCGAGCGCAGCGGAGCTTGCAGCCGCCCCGCATCATCTGATCGATATCGTCGATCCTCTGGATGCCTATTCCGCCGCCGACTTTCGCGCCGACGCACTGCGCGTGACGGGCGAGATCGTCGCGCGCGGGAACGTGCCGCTGCTCGTGGGCGGGACGATGCTCTACTACAAGGCGCTCACGCAAGGCCTGAACGACCTGCCATCGGCCGATCCGGCCGTGCGCGCGCAACTCGACGCCGAAGCCGCACGCGACGGCTGGCCCGCCATGCACGCCCGCCTCGCGCAGGTCGATCCGGCCACGGCTGCACGCCTCGCCCCGAACGACTCGCAGCGCATCCAGCGTGCGCTCGAAATCTTCATGCTGAGCGGGCAGCCGATGTCGGTGCTGCTCGCCACGCCGTCCACGCGCGAGGATGAAGCCACGCGCTACCGCTTCGTGCCCGTCGCGCTCGAGCCGTCCGATCGCAGCGTGCTGCACGCGCGCATCGAAGCGCGTTTCGACGCGATGCTCGCGGGCGGTCTCATCGACGAGGTGAAGGCGCTGCGTGCGCGCGGCGACCTGAACCCCAACCTGCCATCCATGCGCTGCGTGGGCTATCGCCAGGTTTGGGAATACCTCGACGGTGAGGTCGATTACGACACCATGCGCGACAAGGGCGTGTTCGCCACGCGCCAGCTCTGCAAGCGCCAGCTCACGTGGCTGCGCGCCATGCCGGAGCGCATCGTCGTGGATTGCTGCGCGCAGGATGCGAGCGCACAGGCCGTCGCGGCAGTCGCGCAGATCGCCGGCTGAGGCCCCCGACTCTCCCCTTTCTGCTCCCGGGCGCTTTGTGCGCCACAACATCCCCGCTTTGCCCGCAGGCGGCGCACGCCCGTGCGCTGCACGCGCGCCCTCGCCCGCCGCAGCGCGCCACCGAAAACCGCCCTCGCCCGCTTGACTTTCGATCGACCGGATACGATCATTCGTTCATCACTAGAGCAATTGCTCAGGCTTGAGCCGACCGGCCGCTTTGAGTAAGGAGACACCGAATGAACACCGAACGCAGCAATGCGAACGTGATCCTGCACATCGGCGCCGGGTCGTTTCACCGGGCGCATCAGGCGTGGTACCTGCATCGCGTGAACCTCGCGCGCAAGCCCGACGAAGCCGCATGGTCGCTCACCGTCGGCAACATCCGCTCCGACATGAACGCCGTGATGGACGCGCTGGCCGCGCAGAATGGCGTCTACACGCTCGAAACAGTCACGCCGCAGGGCGAGCGCGCTTACGAGACGATCCGCTCGATTACGCGCGTGCTGCCGTGGTCCGCCGATCTCGCGAGCCTGATCGATGCAGGCGCCGACGCGAACTGCAAGATCATCGCGTTCACGGTGACCGAAGGCGGCTACTACCTCGACGAGCACGACCGCCTCGACACCGCGAACCCCGACCTCGCCGCCGACCTCAAGGGCGGCCGCACGACGATTTACGGCGCACTCGCCGCGATCCTGGAAGCACGCATGGCACGTGACGGCGGCCCCGTCACCCTGCAGACCTGCGACAACCTGCGCAGCAACGGCAAGCGCTTTCACGCGGGCATGCGCGAGTTCCTCGCGCTGCGCGGCGCAACGGATCTGCGCGACTGGTTCGACGCCAACACGGCGTGCCCCGACTCCATGGTCGACCGCATCACGCCGCGTCCGACGCCCGACGTGCGCGAGCGCGTGAAAGCGGCAACTGGTATGGACGACGCCTGTCCGGTAATGGGCGAGGCGTTCATCCAGTGGGTGATCGAGGATCACTTCTGCGCGGGGCGGCCCGCCTGGGAGCGCGCAGGTGCGGAAATGGTCGAATCGGTGATGCCCTACGAGGAAGCGAAGATCCGCATCCTCAATGCCACCCACAGCTGCATTGCGTGGGCGGGCACGCTCGTCGCCCTCGACTTCATCCACGAAGGCACCAACGACGCCGACATTCGCACCTTCGCGCGCGAGTACGTGAGCGAGGACGTGATTCCCTGCCTCACGCCCAGCCCGCTCGATCTCGCGAAGTATCGCGACGTCGTGCTCGAACGCTTCAGCAATCCGTACATCCAGGACACGAACCAGCGCGTGGCCGCCGACGGCTACTCGAAGATCCCCGGCTTCATCGCGCCCACGCTCGCGCAACGCATCGCCGCAGGCGCGACGCCCGCCGCCACGGCCATGCTGCCCGCGCTCTTCCTGCGCTTTCTGGAACGCTGGCACAAGGGCACGCTGCCCTACCGCTACCAGGACGGCGTGATGGACGAAGCGGCTGTGCACCGCATGTTCGAAAGCGGCGACCCGGTCTCGACGTTCCTCGGCGACAAGCTGCTGTGGGGCGGCCTCGCCGGCAACCCGACCTTGGGCGGCGCGGTGCGCGGCGCGCTCACGCGCGTGGATCAGTGGCTCGCCTCACGCGGCTGCAGCGTTTGAAAAAAGACCGCAACGCAATCCGCAATACCCGCGCCACGCGCGCCCTCCGGGTCGGCGCGCATGGCGTCGCGCCCGGCGCGCGGCTAAAGTAGCGCAACTCTCTTCACGACTTCAGCGCGCCTATGTATCTCGGCATCGACCTCGGCACCTCCGAAGTGAAAGTCCTGCTGCTCGCGCCCGACGGCCGCGTGGTCGGCACTGCCGGCACGCCCTTCGTCGTCTCGCGCCCCCACCCGCGCTGGTCCGAGCAGAATCCCGCCGACTGGTGGGACGGCACGCGCCGCGCGCTCGCCGCGCTGCGCGAGGCGCATCCGCATGAATTCGCGCAGGTGCGCGGCATCGGCCTCTCCGGGCAGATGCACGGCGCCGTGCTGCTCGACGCGCACGACAACGTATTGCGCCCCGCGATCCTCTGGAACGACATGCGCGCGGTGGACGAATGCGCCGAACTGACCGCACGTGCGCCGCAGCTGCATCGCATTGCGGGCAATCTCGCCATGCCGGGCTTCACTGCACCCAAGCTGCTGTGGGTCGCGCGCCACGAGCCGCAGATCTTTCGCGAAACGGCCTGTGTGCTGCTGCCGAAGGACTATTTGCGCCTGCAACTCACCGGCGGCAAGGTCTCCGATCCGTCGGATGCCGCGGGCACGCTCTGGCTCGACGTGGCCAAACGCGACTGGTCCGACGCGCTGCTCGACGCCTGCAACATGACGCGCGCGCAAATGCCCGCGCTCGCCGAAGGCAGCGCACCCTCCGGCACGCTCCTGCCCGCGCTCGCGCGCGAATTCGGCTTGCGCGAGGACGTGGTCGTCGCAGCGGGCGGCGGCGACAATGCGACGAGCGCCATCGGCATCGGCGCCACGCAGCCCGGCGACGGCTTCGTCTCGCTCGGCACCTCGGGTGTGCTCTGCGTGGTGGGCGACCGTTTCCGGCCGAACCCCGCTTCCGCCGTGCATGCGTTCTGTCACGCGATTCCGGACCGCTGGCATCAGATGAGCGTCGTGCTTTCGGCGGCGAGCTGCCTGCGCTGGGTCTGCAAGCTCACGGGCACGAACGAGCCCACGCTGCTCGCCGAAGTCGAGCAGCTCAATGCGCAAACCCTCGCCGAAGCCCCGCTCTTCCTGCCGTATCTCTCGGGCGAGCGCACGCCGCACAACGACCCGTATGCGCAGGGCGTGTTCTTCGGCATGACGCACGCGACCGACCGCGCGCTGCTCGGCTACGCCGTGCTCGAAGGCGTGACGCTCGCGCTCACCGACGGACTCGACGCGCTCGCCGCGGCCGGCACCGAAGTGGGCGCGCTGTCGATGCTGGGTGGCGGCGCGCGCAGCGGCTACTGGGCGCAACTCGTTGCGGACGCATTCAACACGCCGACGCGCCAGCACGGCGGCGGCGAGACGGGCGCGGCGCTCGGCGCGGCACGCCTTGGCTGGCTCGCGGCGGGCGGCAACGCGCGCGACGTGCTGACCAAGCCGCCCGTGGTGGCCGAATACGCGCCCAACGCCGCGCGCCACGCGGCGCTGCGCGAGCGCCTCACTGCCTACCGCGCGCTGTACCGCCATGTCCGCCCGCTCTTCGAGCCCTCGCGCGAACGCCTCGCGTAACGCGTGCAGTACACTTCGGCCCCGCATCCCCCCGACCACCACCGTGCCCAAGTCCACCGAAAAACTCGATCTCGCGACCCGCGCCGCCTGGCTCTACTATGTGGCCGGCAACACCCAGAACGAAATCGCCGAGAAGCTGCAGGTGTCGCGCCCGGTCGCGCAGCGCCTCGTCGCGTTCGCGGTCGAGAAGAACCTCATTCGCGTGCGCGTCGATCATCGGCTCGCCGACTGCCTCGCGCTCGCCGATGCGCTTTCGAAGCGCTACGGCCTCTCGGTCTGCGAAGTGGTGCCCGTGGACAACGACACGCCCGAGGAAATCGACCGCAAGCTCGCGGTCGCCGGCGCGCAGGTCATGGAGCGCTACCTCACCGAAGAGCGGCCGATGGTAGTGGCCGTGAGCAGCGGACGTACGCTCAAGGCCGCCGTCGATCAGATCGCGCAACTGGAGCGGCCGCAGCATCGGCTGGTTTCGATGGTGGGCGCGATCGCCCAGGACGGTTCGTCGAACCGCTACGACGTCGCGCTGCATATCTCCGAGAAGACGGGCGGCAAGCACTTTCTGCTGCCCGCGCCGCTCATCGCGGATAACGAGGCCGAGCGCGCGCAATGGTGCAATCACCGGCTCTATCGCATCGTCGAATCGCTGTCGAGCGAGGCCGATGTCGCGTTCGTCGGTATCGGCAACATCGGCGAGCATTGCCCGCTGCATGAGGACGGCTTCATCACCTCCGACGAAGTGCGCGAACTGATGGACCAGGGCGCCATCGCCGAAATGCTCGGCCTGCCGATCGACGCCGCCGGCAAGCGCGTCGACTCACCGACGGGCCGCCGCGTGACGAGCGTGTACCTCGATTCGCCGCCACGCCGCCCGACCATCGGCTTCGCCGGTGGCGCGCGCAAGCGCGAAGCGGTGATCGCGGCGCTCAACGGCGGCTGGCTCTCCGGGCTCGTCACCGACGAGCTGTGTGCGCGCGCCGCGATCGAACGCTGACTCCAAAAAAAAGCCCGCTCGAAGCGGGCTAACAAAGGCAACCTCAGGTACCTCGCCACACAAGACACCGCCTCACCCTCCTCCGAGGCGGTGCGTCCGGCAAGCCAGTGAATTCACGCAGCGAGTTGCTGCGCGAAACGACGCTCGAACGCCAGGCCGTTCGCGTCGAAGAGATGGCAATGGTCGGGGGTCGATCCCACCTTGAACGCCTCGCCGCGTTCGTGCCGCTCCAGCGGCGGAATGCGCGCGATCAGGCCATCGGGCGCGACCGGGCATTCGGCATAAAGATAGGCGGCGTCGCCGAGCGACTCGACCGTCATCGCCTTCGCGCTCACGCCTTCCGCGTCCGTCATGATGTGCAGGTGCTCGGGGCGGATGCCCACGGTCACCTTGTCGCCCTCGCGCGCCTTGCCCGGCTCGACGCCCACCTTCTGCGTATCGCCCGTTTCGTAGCGCACGACGATGCCGTCGCTGCCGATCTGCTGCACCGTGCCGTCGAGGAAGTTCATCTTCGGCGAGCCGATGAAGCCCGCGACGAAGCGATTCGCCGGCGCGTGATACAGACGGTTCGGACTACCGACCTGTTCGACATTGCCCGCCGAGAGCACGACGATCTTGTCGGCAAGCGTCATCGCTTCGACCTGATCGTGCGTCACGTAGATCATCGTCGTCTTGAGTTCGTCGTGCAGGCGCGCAAATTCGAGGCGCATCTTCACGCGCAGCGCGGCGTCGAGGTTCGAGAGCGGTTCGTCGAACAGGAACACCTTCGGCTTGCGCGTGATCGCACGCCCGATCGCCACCCGCTGGCGCTGGCCGCCCGAGAGCTGCTTGGGCTTGCGGTCAAGCAGATGGTCGATGTGCAGGATCTTCGCGGCGTTCTTCACGGCAGCGTCGATTTCGGGCTTCTTCGCGCCCGCGAGCTTGAGGCCAAACGCCATGTTGTCGTAGAGCGTCATGTGCGGATACAGCGCGTACGACTGGAACACCATCGCAATGCCGCGCTTGGCCGGCGGCACGTCGTTCATGCGCGTGCCGTCGATCATCAGGTCGCCGCCGCTGATGTCCTCCAGCCCCGCGATCATCCGCATGAGCGTGGTCTTGCCGCAGCCGCTCGGGCCCACGAACACGACGAACTCGCCGTCGCCGATGTCGAGGTTCACGTCGCGCAGCACTTCGTTGTCGTCGTAGCGCTTCAGTACGTCTCTGAGGATCACGCTTGCCATGATGTGTCTCCGTTTCTGCTTAAGTCTGCTCAATTCTGCCTAAGCCGGTTCAGTACGAACGCGTTTGCGCCTGGTTCATCCATTGCGCCACCCGCGCGGGCAGCGTCGTCATGTCGTCGAAGATTTCGATTGCGCCCGCTTCGCGCAACTCGTGCGCGTGCGCGTCGCCACCTACGTGCGTGCCGCCCACGAAGCCGAGCACCGTCATGCCGGCCGCGCGCGCCGCGCTTACGCCCGTCACGCTGTCCTCGACCACGAGGCACGCGGCGGGCGGAACGTCCATGCCCTGCGCCGCCGCGAGATAGACGTCGGGCGCCGGCTTGGGCCGGGCGACGATATCGGCGCAGTACACGCGCGCGCCGAAGAAGCGATCGAGTCCATTGCGCGCCAGCACCTCGCGCACCACCGCCGTGTAGCTGTTGCTTGCGCACGCCTTGGTGAGCGCTACGGCTTCCAGTGCCGCCACGACGCCCGGAAATAGCGGCGCCTCGCGCGCTTCGGCCTCGGCCACGGTGCGAATCGCATCGACGTCCGCGGCGGTGAGGCTGCGCCCGAGTGCATCGCCCGCGCCGCCCAGCACGCGCTCGATACGCTGGCCGAGGAGCGGCATGACGACAGGCGCCGCGTCCACGCCGGGCCAGCGCGCTTCGAGTTCGCGCACCAGCACGCGGGCCGCCACGGCTTCGCTGTCGATCAGCACGCCGTCGCAATCGCAGATCAGGGCTTGAATGGGCATCGCATTCGCCATTACTTGACCGCGCCGAAGGTAAGGCCACGCACCAGTTGCTTCTGCGACAGCCAGCCGACGATCAGCACCGGCGCGACCGCAAGCAAAGATGCCGCGGAAAGCTTCGCCCAGAAGAGCCCCTCAGGACTCGAATACGAGGCGATGAACACAGTAAGCGGCGCCGCGTTCGAGCTGGACAGGTTGATGCTCCAGAACGCTTCGTTCCACGAAAGAATGATCAACAGCAGCGCGGTGGATGCGAGCCCCGGCACCGCCATCGGCATGAGCAGATAGACGATTTCCTGCCAGGTGGCGGCGCCGTCCATGCGCCCGGCTTCGAGAATGTCTTTCGGAATCTCGTTGAAGTACGTGTACGCCATCCAAACTGCGATCGGCAGATTGATGAGCGTGTAGACGATCACCAGTCCGCTTACCGTGTCGAGCAGCCCCGAGTTCTTCCACAGCAGGTAGATCGGCACGAGCACGCCCACCGAAGGCATCATCTTGGTGGAGAGCATCCACAGCAGAATCCCCTGCGTGCGCTTGTTCGGGAAGAACGCCATCGCGTAGGCCGCGGGCACGGCGAAGATCAGGCAGACGATCGTCACGCCGGCCGAGATCAGCACCGAATTCCACGCGAACGCGAAGTAGTTGCTGCGCGCGAACACCTCTCTGAAGCTGTCGAGCGTGGGCACGAAGAAGATCGTCGGGATATAGGCCTGCTGCTCGGTCTTGAACGCCGTGATCGTCATCCAGAAGATCGGAAAGAACAGCGCGATCGCGATCAGCCAGGCAAGCAGCCCCGGCAGCACGCGCCCGATGAACTGCATCGGCGACGAATGGTTGACCGCATCGGGCGATTGCGCGGATGTAGCGGTAATCTGGCTCATTTTTCGTACTCCCCTTTGAGGTTGCGCGCGAGCATGCGCACGAGGAAGAACGACACGATGTTCGCCAGCACGACGGCGAGAATGCCGCCAGCCGAAGCGATGCCCACGTCGAACTGCTGCAGGCCCATCGAGTAGATCAGGTAAGTGAGGTTGGTGGTCGCGTTGCCGGGACCGCCGCCCGTGGTCGTGTAGATCTCGGCGAAGATCGACAGCAGGAAGATGGTTTCCATCATCACGACGACGGCAATCGCGCGCCGCAGGTGCGGCAGCGTGATGTAGAAGAACAACGAGATCGGGCCCGCACCGTCGATCTTCGCGGCTTCCTTCTGCTCCTGGTCGAGCGACTGGATCGCCGTGAAGAGAATGAGGAACGCGAACGGCAGCCACTGCCACGCCACGATCATGATGACCGCGGTGAGCGGATAAACGGCGAACCAGTCGATCGGCGTCATGCCCACCGAGCGCATCGCGATGGCCACGAGGCCGTACACCGGATGCAGGATCATGTTCTTCCAGATCAGCGCGCTCACCGTAGGCATCACGAAGAACGGCGCGATCGCGAACAGGCGCGCCACGCCCTGACCGATGAACTTGCGGTCGAACAGCACCGCCATCAGCACGCCGCCGACCACGGTGATCACGAGCACTGCCACGATCAGCTCGATGGTGTGCACGATCGACGGCACGAACGAGGGATCGGTGGCGAGGAACTTGTAGTTGTCGAAGCCCGCGAATCCCTTGAGATCGGGGTTCAGCAGGTTGTATCGCGTGAACGAATACCAGATCGTCATCGCGAGCGGGATCGTCATCCACAGCAGCAGCACCGCCACGGAAGGCGTCACGAGCCAGCGTGAGGCCGAGCGGCGTGTTTCGACCTGCTGCGGTTTCTGTGGCGTGCGCGCTCGATTGAATATAGGCATGGGGAGATGGAGATGACGCATGAGGACCACCCTTCTCGGTTGCGCGCCTCTATGAAACACGGCGCGGCATCGGCTGTCGCGAGTGCGCGCGCCGCGCCGGGTCGCCCGGCGCGCGCACTCGCGCTACTACGCTGGCTGCCTGAACGGCGCAGCCTGACTTCTCGCAGTTACTTCTGATACCCGGCTTGCGCCACGGCGCGGTTGGCAGCGGCGTTACCGGCGGTCAGCGCCTGATCGACGCTCATCTGCCCTGCCACGGCGCCCGCAATGCTCTGGCCCACGACCGTACCGAACGACTGGAATTCAGGAATCCCGACGAACTGGATACCCGTGTACGGCACCGGCTTCGCGGTCGGATGTGTCGGATCGGCGGTCTGGATCGCCTTGAGCACGAAGTCCGAGAACGGCGCGGCCTTCTTGTATTCGGGGTTCTGATAGGTCGAAATCCGCGTACCCGACGGCACCGAAGCCCAGCCCTCGTCCTGCGCGACCATCTGGACGTATTCCTTCGACGTGGCCCATTCGATGAACTTCTTCGCGGCGTCCTGCGACTTCGACGACTTCGGCACCGCGAGCGCCCACGACCACAGCCAGTGCGCGCCGTTAGGCGTGACTTCGGTCGGCGCGGCCGCGAAGCCGATCTTGTCGGCCACCTGCGACTGCTGCTTGTTGTAGAGAATGCCGGCCGCGACCGTCGCGTCGATCCACATCGCGCACTTGCCCGACGACATCAGCGTGAGGTTTTCGTTGAAGCCGTTCGAGCTGGCTCCCGGAGGGCCGTCCTTCTTCAGCATATCCACATAGAAGTTCACGGCCTTCTTCCACTCGGGCGAGGTGAGCTGCGCCTGCCACTTTTCGTCGAACCAGCGGCCGCCGAAGGTGTTGGCGACCGTCGTCACGTACGCCATGTTCTCGCCCCAGCCGGCCTTGCCGCGCAGACAGATGCCATAGGTGCCGGCGGACTTGTCGGTGAGCTTGTCGGCGAAGTCCCTGATCTGGTCATAGGTCGGCTGCTCGGGCATCTTGAGGCCCTTCTTGTCGAACAGGTCCTTGCGGTAGTAGGTCATCGAGCTTTCGACGTAGAACGGCAGCGCGTAGAGCGTGCCGTTGTACGAGAGGCCATCGCGCGCGGTCTTCACCACGTCGTCGAGGTCGTAGCTCGCGGGGAGGTTCGTCATCGGCACGATCCAGCCGCGCTTGCCCCATTGCGGCGCCTCGTAGGTGCCGATCATCATCACGTCGAACTGGCCGCTGTTGGTCGTGATGTCGGTGGTGGCACGCTGGCGCAGCACGTTTTCCTCGAGAATCACCCAGTTCAGCTTGATGCCCGGATTGGCCTTTTCGAAGGCCGGCGAGAGCTTCTTCAGCTCGATCATGTCCGGGTTGTTCAACATGGCGATCGTGACGGTCTGCGCGTGCGCGGCGCTTGCCGCGGCGACAAGTGCACCCACACTCACCGCTCGACTTATGCACTTTGCGGCGGTCTTCATTGCTGGCTTCATGACGTTGTCTCCTTGTTCGTTGCGTTATGTCTTGCTGCTGTCGTGATGCGTTGTGCAAGGGTTGCGGGAAAGGTCAACTCATCCAGTTTCCGCCGTCGACGTTCAGGGTCTGCGCGGTGATGTAATCGGCGTCGGCGGAAGCGAGAAAGAGCGCGGCGCCCGTGAGATCCTCGGGCAGGCCCATGCGCCCGAGCGGTACCGCCTCGCCCACGAGGCGCTTCTTCTCGCCGAGCGGACGATGCTCGTAGCGTGCGAAGAGCGCGTCGACCTGCTCCCACATGGGCGTGTCGACCACGCCCGGCGCAATGCCGTTCACGTTGATGCGATGGGGCGCGAGCGCCAGCGCCGCCGACTGCGTGTAGCTCAGCACAGCGGCCTTGGTTGCGCAGTAGTGGGATACGAGCGCTTCGCCGCGGCGGCCCGCCTGCGACGACATGTTGATGATCTTGCCGCCCTGACCCTGCTCGACCATGCGGCGCGCCACGGCCTGCATGAGAAAGAACATGCCCTTCACGTTCACCGCGAAGAGGCGGTCGTACACGTCCCAGGATTCGTCGAGGAGCGGGCGCATGTCGAAGAGCGCCGCGTTGTTGAAGAGGATGTCGATGCGGCCGAAGCGTTCGACCGCGCTCTCCACGATGCGATCGATGTCCTCACGGCGGGTGACGTCTGCGGAGATCGCGAGCACACGCTCGGGGTGCGCGGCGGCCAGCGTTGGAGCAACGGACCCGGCGGGCTTCACGTCGACGAGCACGCAGCGCGCGCCTTCGTCCAGATAGCGCTGCGCGACCGCCTCGCCAATGCCGCTCGCCGCGCCTGTCAGCACGGCTACCTTGTCCTGCAAACGTCCGGCCGCTGGGGTCGCGGTGTGTGCCACAGGTTGTCTCCAATTTCGTTCGTGCGGGGCGCGCCCGGCAGGCACTCCAGGGGAGCAGCTGAGCGATCGCCCGACATGTGAGCATTTGCTCTGTCGTTGATCGAATGATCGGATACGAGTAGGAGACTGTCAAGGCGAACAAACGCGATTGGACGAGATTTCGATGGTGCGACGCGCAAGCCTTGACTGGCTGCGGCCCACGGGTCCGGCCCCCTGACCGGATGACGCGCCGACTCGCCAATCGAAGTGATACGTTATATCATCTCGCCTTCGCGACGCCGACGCGCCCGCGCCCGCTTTCAGGCTCCCTATAGACAAGGATAGAACCATGATTACGTTCAGCCGCGCCAACTGCACGCCCCGGGCTGCCACAACAGGCGTGCGTCGTCGCGTCACGCTCGCGCGCCTCGCGGGCGGGCTCGCTCTCGCGCTGGTCGGCGCGTTCGGCGGCGCGAGCGCGGCCCTGGCGGCGCAGGCCGGCAGCGCCACGATTCCTGTTGTTGCGGCGGAGAACTTCTACGGCGACGTCGTCAAGCAGATCGGCGGCAACTACGTGGACGTGACGAGCATCCTGAGCAACCCCGACCAGGACCCGCACCTCTTCGAGGCCAGCCCGAAGACGGCCCGCGCACTCCAGCATGCGCGCGTGGTGGTGTACAACGGCGCCGATTACGACCCGTGGATGACCAAGCTGCTCGGCGCCACGGGCGCCGGCAAGAACGGCGCCAACCGCACGACGATCGTCGCAGCGGACCTCGTCGGCAAGAAAGCGGGCGACAATCCGCACCTCTGGTACGACCCGAAGACGATGCCCGCCGTGGCGCGCGCGGTGAGCGCCGCGCTCGGCGCAGCGGACCCCGCGCACAAGAGCGTGTACGATGCCAACCTGGCAACGTTCCTCGCCTCGCTGCAGCCGGTCGACGCCAAGGTCGCGGCGCTGCGCGCGCACTACCAGGGGCAGCCCGTCACGGCCACGGAGCCGGTGTTCGGCTATATGTCGGATGCGATCGGCCTCGACATGCGCAACCTGCGTTTCCAGCTCGCGACGATGAACGACACCGAGGCGAGCGCCTCGGACATCGCCGCGTTCGAGCGCGACCTGCGCGAGCGCCGCGTGCGCGTGCTGATCTATAACAGCCAGGCGACCGAGGCGCTCACGCGGCGCATGCTGGCGCTGGCGAAGCAGTCGAAGGTGCCATCCGTGAGCGTGACCGAGACCGAGCCGGCAGGCGTGAACTTCCAGCAATGGATGCTCGCGCAGCTCGACTCGCTCGACAAGGCGCTGGCAGCGGGAACAGCAGGGCAACACTAACCGTATTCAGCAAGGACAGACGTCATGACCGGGGCCGGCTCTTCGCCCACCGATATCGCTTCATCGCACAACGCACAGCACAACGGCGCGCACCGCGCGCCCACGCCTGTGCTCACGCTGGCGGGCGTGACGCTGACGCTCGGCGAACGCACGATCCTGCGCGACGCGAACTTCGCGGTGAACCAGGGCGAATTCATCGGCGTGCTCGGGCCGAACGGCGCGGGCAAGACCACGCTCATGCGTGCGATTCTCGGCCTCGTGCCGGCCTCGCACGGCGCGATCCGCGTGCTGGGCGAGCCGGTCGCGCGCGGCAACGCGAAAATCGGCTACATGCCGCAAACGCGCACGGCGCTCGCGAGCCGCCGCGTGCGCGGCCGCGACTTCGTGGCGATGGCCGCCGACGGCCACCGCTGGGGCCTGCCGCGCGCCGACGCCGCCACGCGCGACGACGTTGCGCGCGTGCTCGATCTCGTGGGTGCGACGGCGCTTGCGGATCGCCCGCTTTCCGAGCTTTCGGGCGGCGAGCGCCAGCGCCTGCTGCTCGCACAATGCCTGCTCGGCGACCCGAAGCTGCTGCTGCTCGACGAGCCGCTCATCAGCCTCGACCCTAACCATCAGCGCGGCGTGGTCGAACTCGTGCGCCGTGTGCAGCGCGAGCTCGGCATCGCGGTGCTGTTCTCCGCGCACGAGCTGAACCCGCTCCTCAACGCGCTCGACCGCGTGCTCTATCTCGGCAACGGCGTGGCCGCGCTCGGCAGCGTGGATGAAGTCATCACCGCGCCCGTGCTCTCGCGCCTCTATGGCTCGCCGATCGAAGTGATGCGCATGAAGGGCCGCATCTTCGTGATGTCGGGCGACGTGGAAGTCGAAAAGCACGACCACGAGCATGAGCACGACCATGGCCATGACCATGGCGGCCACGGCCACGCGCACGGTCACGGACACGCCCACGGCGACAACAACGACAACACACACGGCCACACGCACGATGCTTGAATACGATTTCATGGTGAACGCCTTCGCGGCGTCGGGCATCGTCGCGGTGCTCGCGGGCGTGGTGGGCTATTTCCTCGTAATGCGCGGTCAGACCTTTGCGGGCCACGCGCTCTCGCACGTGGGGTTCACGGGCGCGACGGGCGCCGTGCTGCTAGGCGTTTCGCCGATGTGGGGCATGGTGGGCTTCACGCTCGCCGCCGGCGTTTCGATGGGTGCGCTCGGCGAAAAGCTCGCGGGCCGCGATGTCGCGATCGGTGTGATTCTTTCGCTCGCGCTCGGCTTCGGTCTGCTGTTTCTGCACTTCTTCACGTCGTATGCCACGCAGGTCACGGCGCTGCTGTTCGGCAACGTCCTCGGCGTGAACCGCGAGACGCTCGGCGTGCTGGCCGCCCTCGCCGTGGCGAGCCTGGCGGCGCTGGCCGCCATCATGCGGCCGCTGCTGTTCGCCTCGTTGCAGCCCGAACTCGCCGAAGCGAAGGGCGTGTCGCTGCGCGCGGTCTCGATGCTGTTCCTCGCCATCGCCGCGCTCGCGGTGGCTGCGTGCACGCAGATCGTCGGCGTGCTGCTCGTCTTTACGCTGATGGTCGGCCCGGCCGCCGCCGCGCAGAATCTCACCACGCGCCTGTCCACCGGCCTCGTGCTCGCCGCGCTGCTCGCGCTCGTACAGGCGTGGGTCGGCGTGACGCTCGCGTTCTACACCGACTGGCCCACGAGCTTCTGGATCACCGCGCTCGCCGCGCTCGTCTACGGCGCGAGCCTGATCGGGCGTCGCTAGTCATCACGATGCCGGTGCAAACCAGGTTCGAACGCGGCCGTACAGATCGATGAAGCGCGCATAGCGCTGCGCGAGCGCGGCGTCCTCGCGCGGCGAGGCCACCTGCGTCGCGGCCGGCGCAAGCGCCGCGAGGTCGCTCATGCGCCAGTGCCCGCAGGCGAGGCCGCCCAGCATCGCGGCGCCGCGCGCCGCAGCGTTCGGGCAGTCGATCGCGTAGAGGTCCGCGTCGAGCGTGTCGGCGAGCAACTGCCGCCAGCGCGCGTCCACCGAGCCGCCGCCCGCGAGCTTGAGCGTCGGCACACTGCGCGCATCTTGCGTGCCTCCATCGACGGCTTCACGGGTGCTGCGCACCGCGTCGAGGCCCGCGCGCAACGCGAACGCGACGCCCTCGAACGCCGCGCGCATGAGCGTGCCGCGCGAGTCGCCGAGCGAAGCGCCGAGCCAGCCGCCGCGCGCCGCCGGGTCGAGCCACGGCGAGCGCTCGCCGCTCAGGTAAGGCAGGAATGCGAGCGTCGCCGACGGCGGCACGGCGAACGCATCCGCGTAAGCCGAAGCCCAGTCGTAGGCCAACCAGCCGCGCGCCGCTTCCAGCGCCACGCCCACGTTCTGCATGGCGGCCATGGTGTACCAGCCGCCCGTCGCCGAGCGGTAGCGATGCAGCCCGTGCCGAGCGGGCGGCTCGCTGCGCGCGGTCACGACGATCTGGCCGCCTGTGCCCGTCGTGAGGAGCGCGTCGCCTTCGTCGGCAAGGCCGCTGCCGAACGCGGCGCAAGGCGTGTCGCCCGCGCCCGTCGCGAGCACGACGCCGGCGGGCAGCCCGAGCGCCTGTGCGGCTTGCGCGCTCAGCCCGCCACTCGCTTCATGCGACGCCGCCAGCGGCGCGAACCACCTGGCCGGCAATCCCAGGCGCTCGATCAGTGCGAAGTCCCACGCGCCATCGGGTGCGGCGAGCGCCGTCGCGCACGCGTCCGACGGATCCGCTTTAACTGCGCCACCGAGCGCCACGCGCAGCCAGTCTTTCGGCTGCAGCGCCCAGCGCCCGGCTTGCGCGACGTGCGGCTCGTGCTGCAAGACCCAGCGCAGCAAAGGCCCCGCCATGCCAGGGGCAACAGGATTGGGCTGCGGATGTGCGGGGTCGTCGGGCCACGCGTCGAGCAGCGCATGCGCGCGCGTGTCGGGCCAGAGCATCGCGGGGCGCAACGCGCGGCCCGCTTCGTCAGTGAGCACGACGCCGTGCATCTGTCCGGAAAAGCCGATTGCCCGCACCGCGGCGCGTTCGTTCTCCGGCAATCGCGCGCAGGCCACGACGAGCGCGTCCCACCAGCGATCCACGGCGATCTCCGCCCAGCCGGGCTGCGGAGTGTCGAGCGCGTAGGCCACGCTCGCTGCGGCGCGCTCGACGCCGTCGCCATCGATGATGCCGAGCTTGAGTGAACCGGTGCCGAGGTCGATACCGAGGAAACGCGTCTGCGATGGGCTCATGGGGAACGGTGTGCGAGGGGTGTGAGGACGGGAATGATCATCATAAGGGCGAGATGCACGGTGCCAAATGCGCGTTAAGCAGGCTTTTCACACCTGCCGCGAACCCGCGCGCAACACAGCCGATTTCGACGCGAAAAACGCCCATTCGCGGGTTAACCCGGTGGGTGCGCGCGCGATGCAAAATGGCTCACATTCCGCCGCCGGAATAGAGATCATAACGGCGCGACCATATGTGACATGACCCGCTGGGCATCGCTAGTCTGCACTCGACGCACCCGCGCTCGCTCCGGCATGGGGCAGTACCCTCGCGCCCGCGCTGGAGCGCGCACCGCGCGAAGGCGTTCAACCGCCGCAAACAGGGGGCTTGCCGCCTTGCGCCGCCGCGCGTGCGGTCCGAACCGGCGCCTCGCGACGCCGCCATGTCGCCGCCACGCGCGCCGATCCCACCCTTATGTCGCTTCGCCATTCGCAAGGGCGCATATCGTCGCCGGAAAGCACGGAATAGTCTCCAGCGGTCTTGTTGCATATTTTCTTACCGCATACCTTGGAGGCCATATCCTTAAACAAAGAGACGGAGACAGACGACATGCAAGCCAAGGGCATTGAGGACCAGGCCGCCCAGCGGTCTGGGCAGAAGCAGGTCCACCCCTGCGACGAGCGCCTGCCGTTCAGCCAGCTGCTGACACTCGGCATCCAGCACGTGCTCGTGATGTACGCAGGCGCGGTGGCTGTGCCGCTCATTGTCGGCGGCGCGATCGGGCTGCCGAAGGACCAGGTCGCCTTCCTCATCAGCGCCGACCTGTTCGCCTGCGGCATCGCCACGCTGATCCAGACGCTCGGCCTGTGGATCTTCGGCATCCGCCTGCCCGTGATCATGGGCTGCACGTTCGCCTCGGTGGGCCCGATGATCGCCATCGGCACCAATCCCTCGCTCGGCCTGCTCGACATCTTCGGCTCGACCATCGCGGCGGGCGCGATCGGCATCGTAATCGCGCCGATGATCGGCAAGTTGCTGCGCTTCTTCCCGCCTGTCGTGGTGGGCACCGTGATCGCGGTGATCGGCCTCTCGCTCATGGAAGTGGGCATCAACTGGGCCGCGGGCGGCGTGGGCAACCCCGACTACGGCAACCCCATCTACCTCGGCCTCTCGCTGCTCGTGCTGATGCTGATTCTGCTCATCAACAAGTTCGGGCGCGGCTTCATCGCCAATATCTCCGTGCTGCTCGGCATTGTTGCGGGCTTCGCCATCGCGCTTGCGCTCGGCCGTGTGAACCTCGAAGGCATGGCCAGCGCGCCGTGGGTCGGCATCGTCATGCCGTTCCACTTCGGCATGCCGAAGTTCCACATCCTGCCGATCGCGACGATGGTGATCGTGATGTTCGTGACCTTCATCGAATCGACGGGCATGTTCCTCGCCGTGGGCGACATGGTCGAGCGCCCCGTCGATCAGGCCACGCTCGTGCGCGGCCTGCGCGTGGACGGTCTCGGCACGATGATCGGCGGCATCTTCAACTCGTTCCCGCATACGTCGTTCTCGCAGAACGTGGGCTTGATCGGCGTGACGGGCGTGAAGAGCCGCTATGTGTGCGCGATGGGCGGCGTGATTCTCGTGCTGCTCGGCCTCTTCCCGAAGATGGCGCAGATGGTCGCCTCAGTGCCCGCCTTCGTGCTGGGCGGCGCAGGCATCGTGATGTTCGGCATGGTGGCGGCGAACGGCATCAAGGTGCTCTCGCGCGTGGACTTCGTGAAGAACCAGCACAACCTCTTCATCGTGGCCGTGAGCGTGGGTTTCGGCCTCGTGCCGGTGGTGTCGCCGCACTTCTTCTCCAAGCTGCCGCCCGCGTTTTCGCCGCTGCTCCATAGCGGCATCCTGCTCGCTTCGGTTTCGGCGGTGGTGCTGAACCTGATCTTCAACGGTGCGAAGAGCGAGAAAGCCGCCGAGCGCGCCATCCGCCGCGCCGGGCACGATCTCGAAGGCCGTCCGGATGCGGATCAGGCGCCGGATACCGGCCACGAAATGCCGCGCTCGGCCGCGCACTGAGTTGATCGAACAGAGTTTGAACGTATTGAGTTGACGCGAGAGGTGCCCCGCTCGCAGGTGCCCATCCATACACAGGCGGGCGGGGTCTTTTGCTGGTTCGGCGCCATGGGAAACCATGGCGCTTTTTTTTGCTCGACCTGCGTACCCAGCGCAACCGCTCGCGCATGAAACATAAAATTTCGACAATATTGACTGAGATCGTACGTTTTCAGCTCATATCTCAATAAGTTCGCAGATCGTGCTCCATAGTCGATATCCCGTCCGCCACTCCGGCGGGACGACACGAACTGGATAAGAGGAAAACTCGATGACCGACCGCAACGCTCACCAACCGACGTTCGCCTTTGTCGCGGCAGCATGGGCCGCATTGTTCGCAGGGTTCTGCGCCTATTTGATTGGCTTGTGGAACGCCGGCATGCAACTCAATGAAAAGGGCTATTACTTCACCGTGCTCGTTCTCGGCCTTTACGCGGCCATCTCGCTACAAAAGAGCGTGCGTGATCGCGCAGAAGGTATCCCCGTTACCGGCATCTACTATTTCCTCAGTTGGACCGCGCTAGTGCTTGCGGTCGCCCTGCTCGTTGTCGGCCTCTTCAACGCAACGCTCGCGTTGAGTGAGAAAGGCTTCTATTCGATGTCGTTCGTCCTTTCCCTATTCGGCGCCGTAACCGTGCAAAAAAATACGCGCGATATTCAGACTGTGGGTCAGACTGCCGTGGAGCCCAATTCGGCGTTGCGAGTGCAAGAAGCGGAAAGCCTTGAATAACGGAAGCAGCAAATAAAAAACGCCACGGTCCCCGTGGCGTTTTCATTGCCTGCGATCAAGCAGCGTAGCGCGTTACCCCGCCGTCGCAGCCGAAGCCGCCGCCGGCGCGCTGGCCGCGCCGTAATCGGCCGGCGCATCGGGCTCGCGCGGCGTCTCGCCCGAGTTCGCGATCCAGCCGCCGCCCAACGCGCGATACAGATCGACGAGGTTGGTCAGACGCGCAAGCCGTGCCGTGACAAGCGACGTTTGCGCCGTGTACAGACTGGTCTGCGCGGCCAGCACCGGCAGATAGCTGTCCACGCCGTTCTTGTAGCGCAGTTCCGACAGCGTGAGCGAGCGCTGATTCGCAAAGGTGCTGCGCTCGAGCGCGGCGATCTGCTCGTCGTAGGTGCCTCGCGCAGCCAGACCATCGGCCACTTCGCGGAACGCCGACTGGATCGACTTCTCGTAGTTGGCGATCTCGATGCGCTTCTCGACATTCGCGAGTTGCAAGTTCGCGATGTTCGAACCGCCTTCGAAGATCGGCAGCGTGATCTGCGGCACGAAACTCCAGGCCGCCGTGCCCGCCTTGAAGAGGCCGCCGAGCGACAGGCTTTCGGTGCCGAACGCCGCCGTGAGCGAGATCTTCGGGAAGAACGCCGCGCGCGCCGCGCCGATGTTGGCGTTGGCCGCGAGCAGCGTTTCTTCGGCCTGCATGATGTCCGGACGCCGCGTGAGCAGATCCGAAGGCAGTCCCGCCGGAATGTCGGCGACAAGCGCCTGGCCGTCGAGCGGCAGGCCTTGCGGCAGATCCGCCGGCAGCGGCTCGCCAATCAGCAGCACGAGCGCATTCTCGGCCTGGGCCCGCGCCCTGAGTTGCGCCTGCATGTTGGCCTGCGCGTTCTCGACCACCGTTTGCGCCTGGCGCAGATCGAGCTCGGTGCCGGTGCCCGTCTCGAACTGCGCCTTCGTGATGTTGTACGAATTCTGCGCCGTCGCGAGCGTTTCCTGCGTGACCTTCAGCAGGTCGTCGTCGGAGAGCATCGTCAGGTACTGGTCCGCGACTTCCGACACCAGCGTGATCTCGGCCGACTTGCGCGCATACGCCGTCGAGAGGTACTGCGCCAACGCCTGGTCCTTCAGGCTGCGGATGCGCCCCCAGAAGTCGATTTCCCACGACGCCTGCACGCCCACGTTGTAGACGCTGTACGGATTGTTCACCGTGGTCTGAAAGTTCCTCGGCACGCGCGTGCGCGTGTCCGAAGCCACACCGTTGATCGCCGGGAACAGCTCGGCGCGCGTGATCTGATACTGCGCGCGCGCCGCCTCGACGTTGAGCACCGAGACGCGCAGGTCGCGGTTGTTCTTCAGCGCGATGTCCACGAGCTGCTGCAGCCGCGGATCGACGAAGAACTCGCGCCAGCCGATGTCGGTCGCCGCGGCGCCATTGGCGCTCGGGGCAGCCTGGCCGTTCTGGCCGTTCGCGCCCACAGCAACGGGCTGCGTCGCGTACACGCCGCCTTGCGGGAAGCTCTGCGACACCGGCGCTTCGGGCCGGTGGTACCACGGCTCCATCGTGCAACCCGCGAGAAGCGCGGCGGCCACTGCAATTACGGATAGTTTATGCATCTCAATGTCCTTCCTTGCCCGGGCCGTCGCCGTTGCCACCGCGGTTGCCGCCTTCGCCACCCTGAGCGCCACCACCATTCGTACCGCTGTCCTGGTCCTGGTCATGGTCGTGCGCGTGGTGCTCTTCGTAGTGCTGGAGCGCGACGTCCGCGTCTTCCTTCTCGCCGGCGAACTTCGCGCGAATCACCACGAAGAACATCGGGATCATGAAGATCGCGAGGAACGTGGCCGTGATCATCCCGCCGATCACGCCCGTGCCGATCGCGTGCTGCGAAGCCGAACCCGCGCCGTTGCTGATCGCGAGCGGCAGCACGCCGAGAATGAACGCCATCGACGTCATCAGAATCGGCCGCAGGCGCAGTCGCGAAGCTTCGAGCGCCGCCTCGATCGGTCCCATCTTTCCATCGGCCTGAAGGTCGCGCGCGAACTCCACGATCAGAATCGCGTTCTTCGCCGACAGACCCACGGTGGTCAACAGACCCACCTGGAAGAACACGTCGTTCTCGAGGCCGCGCAAGGTCACCGCAAGCAGCGCGCCGAGCACGCCGAGCGGCACCACCATGATGACCGCGAACGGAATCGACCAGCTTTCATACAGCGCCGCAAGACACAGGAACACGACGAGGATCGAGATGCCGTACAGAATCGGCGCCTGCGAGCCCGACTGGCGTTCCTGGTACGACAGCCCCGTCCATTCGTAGCCGATACCCGCGGGCAGCTTCGCCGCGATCTGCTCCATGGCCGTCATGGCCTGGCCGGTTGACTTGCCCTGCCCCGCCTGACCCTGGATTTCCACCGCCGAGATGCCGTTGTAGCGCTCGAGCTTCGGCGAACCGAAGGTCCAGCGGCCCTTCGCGACCGAGCTGAACGGCGCCATCCCGCCCGCGCTGTTGCGCACGTACCAGAGGCCCATGTCTTCCGGCGTCATGCGGAACGGGGCATCGGACATCACGTACACCTTCTTGATACGGCCGTCCGTATCGAGGAAGTTGTTCACGTACGCCGACGCCCAGGCGATCGAGAACGTCTGGTCGACCGCGGCCGCCGTCACACCGAGTGCCTCTGCCTTTTCACGGTCGATATCCACCGTGAACTGCGGCGTGTCGTTCAGGCCGTTCGGGCGCACGACAGCGAGCGTCGGATCCTTCGCCGCCATGCCGAGCAGCATGTTGCGCGCTTCCATCAGCTTCTCGTGGCCGACGCCGCCGCGGTCCTGCAACTCAAAGTCGAAGCCCGACGCGGTGCCGAGTTCAGGAATCGACGGCGGATTCACCGGGAACACCATCGCGTCCTTGTAGCCCGCGTAGTGCATGAACATACGCCGCACCAGCGCCTGGACCTTCTGGTCCGCGTGCTGACGCTGCTTGTAGTCCTTCATCCGCACGAACACGAGACCCGAGTTCTGGCCGCGGCCCGCGAAACTGAAGCCGTTCACCGTGAACACCGACTCGACGATGCTGCCTTCGTCCTTGAGCAGCCAGTTCTGGATGTTGGCGAGCGTGCGTGCCGTCGTTTCCTGGGTCGAGCCCACGGGCGTCTGCACGATCACGAACATCGTGCCCTGGTCTTCATCGGGCAGGAACGACTTCGGCAAGCGCACGAACAGCATGCCCACCGCGACGATCACCGCGAGGTAGATGATGAGCCAGCGGCCCGAGCGCTTGATCACGTGGTACACGCCACTGTGGTACTTGTCGCGGCTACGCTCGAACGTGCGGTTGAACCAGCCGAAGAAGCCCTTCTTCTCTTCGTGATGGCCCTTCGGGATCGGCTTGAGGATGGTCGCGCACAACGCCGGCGTGAGAATCAACGCGACGAGCACGGACAGCACCATCGCCGCCACGATCGTGAGCGAGAACTGCCGGTAGATGGCGCCGACCGAGCCGCCCGAGAACGCCACCGGCACGAACACCGCGGAGAGCACGAGCGCCACGCCCACCAGTGCGCCGGTGATCTGGCCCATGGCCTTGCGGGTGGCTTCCTTCGGCCCCAGCCCCTCTTCCACCATCACCCGCTCGACGTTCTCCACGACCACGATTGCGTCGTCCACCAGCAGGCCGATCGCGAGCACGAGGCCGAACATCGACAGCGTGTTGATGGAGAAGCCCACCATCGCCATGATCGCGAACGTGCCCAGCAGCACCACCGGCACGGCGATCGTCGGAATCAACGTCGCGCGCAGGTTCTGCAGGAACAGATACATCACGAGGAACACCAGCACGATGCCTTCCAGCAGCGTCTTGATCACTTCCTCGATCGACAGGCGCACGAACGGCGTCGTGTCGTACGGGTACTTCACGACGAGACCGTGCGGGAAGTACTTCGAGAGGTCATCGATCTTCTGGCGAACGAGCTTCGCGGTCTGCAGCGCGTTGGCGCCCGTCGCGAGCTGAATCCCGAGACCGGCCGTCGGCGAGCCGTTGTACTTCGTGTCGAAGTTGTAGTTCTCGCCGCCCAGACCAATCCGCGCCACGTCCTTCAGGCGCACCTGCGAGCCGTCCTGGTTCACCTTCAGCAGGATGTTGCCGAACTGCTCAGGCGTTTGCAGCAGCGTCGATTCGGTGATGGTCGCCTGGAACGACTGCCCCGCCACCGCCGGCGTGCCGCCAAGCTGGCCGCCCGCGATCTGCACGTTCTGCGCGGTGATCGCCGCTGTGACGTCGGTTGGTGTTAGCTGGAAGTTCGTGAGCTTGTTTGGATCGAGCCACACGCGCATCGCGTACTGCGAGCCGAACAGCGTGACCGTACCCACGCCGTCGATACGGCTGATCGGGTCCTTCACGTTCGACGCCACGTAGTTCGCGAGGTCGTACTTGGTCATGCTGCCGTCTTCGGACACGAACGCAAGCACCAGCAGGAAGCTGCTGCTCGACTTCGTCACGCTGATACCGAGCTGCTGCACCACCTGCGGCAGAATCGGCGTGGCAAGCTGCAGCTTGTTCTGCACCTGCACCTGCGCGATGTCCGGGTTGGTGCCCGCGGCGAAGGTCAGCGTGATGGTTGCCGTGCCCGAGTCATCGGAAGTCGACGAGATGTACAGCAGGTGGTCGAGACCGCTCATCTGCTGCTCGATCACCTGGGTGACCGTGTTTTCCACCGTCTTGGCCGACGCGCCCGGATAGTTCGCGCTGATCTGGATGGAAGGCGGCGCGATGGTCGGATACTGCGCGACCGGCAGCGTGAACACCGAAGCCACGCCCGCCAGCATCAGAATGATGGCGATCACCCACGCAAAAATTGGGCGATCAATAAAGAACTTTGCCATGAAGCAGGCTCCCGGTTATTGCGCTGCAGAGGCGGCAGGCGCAGCCGAGGCACCCTTCGGCCCGGATGCGGCGCTGGCAGCGTTCGCATTGCCCGAAGCCGTTGCCATGTCGGCCGAAGGCGCGCCCGGCGGCGGCGGCGGCGGCAGTTGCGCCGCGACAGGCTTGACCTGCGCACCCGGCTTGACCTTGTCGGTGCCTTGCACGATCACGCGGTCGCCGGCCTGCAGGCCGCTCTCCACGACCCAGTCCTGGCCCTGCGCGCCCGACGTAACGATCGGCGTCGGCACGACCTTGTCGTCCTTGCCGACGACGTACACCGAAGCCTGGCCCTTCTGGTCGTGCAGCACGCCCACCTGCGGTACGAGGAACGCGTTGTTGTTGATGCCTTCTTCGATGCGAGCACGCACGAACATGCCCGGCAGCAGCACGCGGTCGGCGTTCGGGAAGAGCGCGCGAACCGTCACCGAGCCCGTGGTCTGGTCGACCGTGACGTCGCTGAACTGGAGCTTGCCCTTCTGCGCGTACACGCGGCCGTCTTCGAGCACGAGCGAAACCTTCGCGGCATTCGGGCCGCTAGTCGACAGGCGGCCCTCCTGAATCGCGCGGCGCAGCTTCAGGCCGTCGAGGCTCGACTGCGTGACGTCGACGTACATCGGGTCGAGCTGCTGAACCGTCGACATGAGCGTCGCGGCGCTCGCCTGCACATAGGCGCCCGGCGTGACCTGCGAGATGCCGACCTGGCCCGTGACCGGCGAAACGACGTCGGTGTAGCCGAGGTTGATCTGCGCCGTATCGACGGCGGCCTTGCCGGAGGCGACGTCCGCTGCCGCCTGGCCTTGCGCGGAAACGGCGTTGTCGTAGTCCTGCTTGCTCACGGCGTTGGCCTGCACCAGAACCTTGTAGCGCGAAACCAGCGCATTCTGCGTGACCAGGTTGGCCTGCGCCTTGGCGAGCGTGGCCTTGGCGGTGTTGAGCGCGGCGATATACGGCGCGGGGTCGATCTTGTAGAGCCGCTGACCGGCCTTCACGATCGCGCCTTCGGTGAATTCGCGGCGCAGCACGATGCCGTCCACCCGAGCGCGCACTTGCGCGACGAGGTAGGCACTGGTACGGCCGGGAAGCTCGGAGACGACCGGCACGGCGGTCGGCTGGACGGTAACGACACCCACTTCGGGGGTTTGCGGCGGCGGCGCCGACTGCTTTTGCCCGCAGGCTGCGAGCACGATGGCAGCCGTCGCGACACTGATTAGGCGGAATGGAACCCGTTCGACGCGCATGGAGCGACCTCTGTCTATAACTGACAATAAAAGCGTGCGGCGTCCTGCAACGAGGAGGACGACCACGCACGCCAGCATCTGGCAAATACCTGACGGATAAACCCGGTACTTCTTCTAGAAAGGCGCGTTCCGGTCTGCACATCCGTCCGGGCGATACTGCCGCGCGCCGCCGCGAGAGGCGTCGCGCATTGGGGTTTCTACGACCACTTGGCCAAGGACGGATATTAACCGGACATCACCACTTGAGGCACCCAGGTGGTGGGGTGCTATTATAGATACATTCGCGAACGAATGTAAAAGGACGTTACGTAACCGTTGAGTGGTACTTCAGGAGCGATCCGCGCATCATATCCATATTACAAATCAATACATTACGGTTCGCACCCTAAATACATTCATTCACCCCTAACCCGCAGTAACGCATTCATCTCAAAAATGGTCCGCCGAACGAAAGAGGAAGCGCTGGAGACGCGCAACCGGATCCTCGACGCCGCCGAACACGTCTTTTACGAAAAGGGCGTGTCGCGCACTTCGCTGGCCGACATCGCCCAGACCGCGGGCGTGACGCGTGGCGCGATTTATTGGCATTTCGAAAACAAGGGCGACCTGTTCACGGCCATGTTCGACCGCGTGGTGCTGCCGCTCGACGAGTTGAAGGTGGCATCGACGGATCCCGGCGAGCCCGACCCGCTCGGGCGCATGCGCGATCTTTGCATTCTGTGTCTGCGCAACACGGCAACCGACGTGCGCCGGCGCCGCGTGTTCGAAATCCTGTTCCTGAAGTGTGAGTTCGTCGAGGAGATGGGCCCCGTGATGGCGCGCCATCAGACCGATATGCGCGAGGGCCTCGCGAGCATCGAGCAGGGTTTGCGCAATGCGATGTCGAAGGGCCAGCTACCCGCCGACCTCGACCCCAAGCGCGCGTCGCGCGTGCTCCATTCGTTCATTGGCGGCGCGCTGCGCGATATGGCGATCCTGCCGGACGTGTTCGACGTGGCGAGCAACGCCGAACGGCACGTCGACGCGATGCTCGACGCGCTGCGCTTCAGCCCCTCGCTGCGCATTGGCGCCAGCGAGTCGGACGCCTGAGTCCCGCTGGCGCAGTTCCCGGATCTAACAAGGCGGCCCGCTGACGAGGCCGCCTTTTTCTTGATCGCTCAGGCCGGCACGCGGTTCGCGCGGGCCCGTTGATTCGACGCGTAGATGTTGTCACGCGCGAGCGGCACGCCTTTTTCGACGGCGGCAAGCCACGCGTCCGTGGTCACGACCGCAGCGAAGCGCGTGTGCATCACCGTGCTGAACACGCGATGGATCTCCTCGGCGCTCGCCGTTCCCGCCTCGTTTGCATACGGCACCGAACCCGTCGCATCGACCAGAAACTCGACGGCAAGACCCGCGTGGGTCGCCTCGAACACCGTCGAGGCGTCGCAGTTGTGCGTCATGTAGCCGGCCACCGTGAGCGTGTCGATGCCGTGATCGGCCAGCCAGGCCTTGAGATCGGTGCCCGCGAAAGCGCTCGGCAGCGCTTTTTCGACGTAGTGATCGCGCTCGCGCGAAGCCACGACCGGATGCAGTTCGGCGCCCACGCTGCCGCGCGCGAAAAGCGGCGAGTCCGCCGGGGCGAAGTTCTGCACCACCACGACCGGCACGCCGGCTGCCCGCGCGGCATCGATCGCGCGGCCAATATTGGCGAGTGACGTCTCGATAGGGGGATATTCGATCGGCAGATCGCCGCTGACATATTCGTTCTGCACGTCGATCACGACGAGCGCCCGGCGCGGATTCGCGGACATGGCCATGCCTCCTGGGGTTGAATGGAACCGACCGGTCCGAAGACGCGGAGTCGATGGCGGGATTGTGGCGCTGCGTGCGTCCACGCGACAGTGGCCCGGATGACAACTTTCGCTAGAATCGGGCCATTCCTCTTCGGGGCTCGCCATGGCCACTGCTACCCGTCAGGCTCCTTCACCGGCCACGTTGCGCGTCGCCGTGATCGCCTTCGACCGCATCAGTCCGTTCCATCTCTCCGTGCCTTGCGTCGTGTTCGGCGAAGACCGCAGCGAAGGCGGCGTGCCGACGTTCGAACTCGCCGTCTGCGCGGCGGAGCCCGGCACGCTGACGACCACGGCAGGCTTCACGATCGGCGCGCCGCAGGGCCTCGAGGGGCTGCGCGGCGCCGACGTGATCGTCGTGCCGAGCTGGCGCGACACCCACGAGGCGCCGCCCGCCGCGCTTTGCGACGCGCTTTGCGAAGCGCACGCGGACGGCGCAATCCTCGTCGGACTATGCCTCGGCGCCTATGTGCTTGCGCATGCGGGCCTGCTCGACGGCCGCCCGGCCACCACGCACTGGGCAGCCGCCGACGACTTCGCGCAGCGCTTTCCGGCGGTGCACTTCGATCCCGGCGTGCTCTACATCGACGACGGCGACCTGCTCACCTCGGCGGGCACGGCGGCGGGACTCGACTGCTGCCTGCATCTCATGCGGCGCCTGTGCGGCTCGAGCGCCGCGAACTACGTGGCGCGGCGGCTCGTCGTGCCGCCGCATCGCCAGGGCAACCAGGCGCAGTACGTTCAGCAGCCGCTCGCGGCAGCCGGGCGCGGCGACCGTCTGCCGGGTCTGCTCGACTGGATTCGCGCCCACCTCGACGCGCCCCACACGCTCGACTCGCTCGCGCAGCGCGCGCTGATGAGCCGGCGCACCTTCACGCGCCAGTTCCGATTGACGACGGGTTCGACGGTGAGCGCGTGGCTGCTCGGCGAGCGCCTCGCCCGCGCGCAGCAGTTGCTCGAAAGCACCGATCATCCGATCGACGCGATCGCCCAGCGCGCGGGCTTCGGCTCGGCCGCGTCGCTGCGTCAGCATTTCGTGGAGGCGTTCAGGATTTCGCCGTCGGCATGGCGGCGCGAGTTTCGGGGGGCGTAAGCGGTTCGATGAGCGGTGCGACGCTCGGCGCACCTGCGCGCGCCGAGCAGCGCCGAATTCAGGTCCCGGTGAACCAGCGCGCCGCATAAAGCAGCAACGCCACGAAAAAGATCATCGCGGCCCATGCCCAATAAGGCATGGCGTGCTGCGGCGGCTCGTGATTCAGCGTGCTTGCCGCGCGGCCCGAGAGCGTTCCTCCCGCATGGTGCTGCGGCAGGATATGCGCGCGCCGGGCGAGACCGGCGAGGTTGATCGGGCGCAGGAACACGTGCTGCCGGCGCGGCTGCTCGCCCGCCACACGGTTCGGCGCCTGGCCGTGCTTGACCGCAACCACGGCGCAGAACTCAGTGAAGAAGTCGTCGGCCAGTTCGTGCAGCGCGTTCTCGATCTGGCGCGGCGGCAGCTCGGAAAGCGGGCCCGTGAGCGTGGCCCACACCGAGTAGTCGATCCGCGTGTTCACATCCTTGCCCGTACCCGGCTCCCTCGCCGTGGGGCGCTCTTCAGGGCGCAACGCGACGTCGATCTGTCCGCGCAGCGAGCCGATGCCGTCCGCGCGGGCGCGAAAGCTCAGCACGCGCCGGGGCGTGAGCGGCACCTGCGCCGTATCACTGGCAATGTGGGCACGTACTTCGTAGCGTGCGCGCAGCGGCCCGAGCGGCACCGTGAGCGTGATCGCGTATTCGCCGGGGCCGAGGCGCCTGAACGACTCGCAATGCTCCATGCTCGCTCGCACGAGCGCCACGTCCTGCAACGCCGCCCAGACGGCGGCCGGTTCGAGCGGAATTCTCAACGCATCGTTCAGTTCCATGGCGACTCCCCTATGCAAGCTACCGGGCCATATCAGGAGGTCTGGTCGATCCGGTCCACGCGAGTCGCGTAGAAAGCCAGATACCCCTTGATGCCGCGTGCATCATCAAGCGGCGCTTCGTAGCTCCAGGCCGCGTCGTCGACGCGCCCGTCTTCGGTACGCAAATGGAAATACGTCGCCTCGCCCTTGAACGGGCAATGCGAAGTGTGTCCGGAGCGTTCGAGTCGCGCCATGTTCACATCGGCGCGCGGAAAGTAGAAGACGTCGGGGTAGCCGGTTTCGCAAAGGGTGACGGCGTGCAGCGTATCGGCAATCGTGATGCCGCCATGAATCACGCGCACGCGGTGACGGTTCGCGACGAGATCGATGCGATGGACCGCATCCGGTTCGACCGCCATGTTCGGCTCCCCTGTTGGTAGGCGGCGCCTGCGGCGCCCTGCCGTGCAATTCCACGGGATGGCCGCTCACCAGTCGCCTGTCACCGCGCCGATCACCGTATCAACGGCGACAGACGGCAACAAGCGAACACGCTCCTGTAACGCCTGAGCGGTCGCGGCCTCCCTTCGGCCTCATTATCGGCCAAACTCGCTCTGGCTGCGTGAATCTTATGCGCGACGCGCGTGCGCCAGCGCCCAAAGCGATCGGGCCCGGCTGCGCGGCTACCAGATGAACGCCGCCCGCGCGCTGCCGTTCGAGCCGACCGTCACGGCGCTCGTCTTGTCGACGCCCGCATGGCTCACATGCACGTTGTAGCGGCCCGGACGTACCCTGACGAGCATGTACGGCCCACGGGAAGTCGTATCGAGCACGCTCGCGCCGTGCGAGTCGGTGATCTGCACGCGCACGTCCGCCACGTACTCGCCGCTGCGCTGGGTAAAGCGCAACGCAAGCGGCCACTCGCGCTCCGCGCTGAGCAGCGCCTTGGATTCGTCGAGACCCACGCCGCCGGAGACGAACGACACGTCGCCCTGCTGCTGGACTTGTGGCATGCCGCCGCCGTTGATGTTGCCGGCGCTCGTGTTGTCGGTGGTCGTGCCGCCGACCGTGCCCGAGGCGTCGGCCTGCTGCGCCGCCGCGCCGCCCGCGTAGCCGAGCGCAAGCGTGGCCGCGAGAATCGTCGCGTAAGCGGTGGTATGGGTGGGGCGCGAGTTGCGGAAACGCTTCATCGATCGCTCCTTTCAGTTTGTCCGATGTAATGCTCCCGCAAGGGGCGTGCCCGAGCGGCTCGCGTAAAAGGTTTTGCGCGCCCCAAAAAACCACTGCCGCCGAGGCCAAAGGCCAACGGCGGCAGCACAGGTACAACGTAATGAAACCTGCTCTCGCCGCGAATCCGGCGCACGGAGCCGGATTCGCGACAGCAGGGATCAGCCGAGATCGACAGGCACGAAAATCTGTGCGTCGTCTCGCTGGATCAGGAGCGCAATGCTGTTGCCAGCCTTGGAAACCATTTGCTTGAGCTGATCGGCGCTCGTCACCGGGCGGCCATTCACGGCGAGAATCACATCGCCGGGCTGGACACCCGCATTTTCAGCTGCACCACCCGACTGCTCGACGAGCAGACCGTGATCGAGCGAGCCGTTGCTCTTCTCTTCCGGCGTGAGCGGGCGCACCGCGACGCCGAGGCGACCTTGCATCTGTGCCTGCGGAGCGTCGTTCGAAGCCACCTTCGCGTCGCCCAGCGTGCCGATGGTTGCGGTCAGGTCCTTCGTGCTCTTGTCACGCCACACCTGAACATCGGCCTTCGTGCCCGGCTTCATGCCTGCGATGAGCGAAGGCAGATCGGACGAATCGTCCACGGACTGGCCGTTCACGGACAGGATCACGTCGCCGGGCTTCAAGCCCGCCTTGGCGGCCGGACCGCTTGCGTCCACCGAACTCACCAGCGCGCCGCGCGGCTTGTCCATGCCGAACGAGTTGGCGAGCGTCTGGTTCATCGACTGCACCGCGACGCCGAGACGCCCACGGCTCACATGGCCGGTCTTGACGAGTTCGTCCTTGACCTTGATCGCCTCATTGATCGGGATTGCGAACGAAAGGCCCTGGAAGCCGCCCGTCTGCGAGTAGATCATCGAGTTGATGCCGATTACTTCGCCCTGCAGATTAAAGAGCGGGCCGCCCGAATTGCCGGGGTTGACCGGCACGTCGGTCTGGATGAACGGCGTGTAGTTTTCGTCCGGCAGCGAACGCGACTTCGCGCTGATGATGCCCGAGGTCACCGTGTTGTCGAAGCCGTACGGCGAGCCGATCGCCACCACCCACTGGCCGACCTTGCTCTGGCGCGGGTCGCCGATCTTCACGGTCGGCAGATCCTTCGCATCGATCTTGAGCACAGCGACGTCCGACTGCTTGTCGGCGCCCACGACCTTCGCCTTGTATTCGCGCTTGTCGGTGAGCTTCACCGTCACGACGTTGGCGCCGTCCACGACGTGTGCGTTCGTGAGAATGTAGCCGTCCGGGCTGATGATGAAGCCCGAGCCGAGGCTCGCGCTGGGCTGGTCGGCCTGCGGACCATTGTCGCCGCCGCCCATGCCGGGCGCGCCACCGTAGAAGTGCTTGAAGAACTGGTAGAACGGATCGCTCGGATCGATCGGCAGTTGTTGCGGGCCGCTGCCGCCGCTGCGCAGCGCCGTCTGCTTCACGACGTGCTTGGCGCTGATGTTGACCACTGCGGGCCCGTAGGTTTCCACGAGACCCGAGAAGTCGGGAATGCCAGTCTTGGCTGCGGCTTCGGCGGGCATCATCGCCGCGGCCTGGGCCTGCGAGATGACCTGCGGAGCAGGCAGATCACGGTGCCCTGCTACGTAGCCCGCCGACAATGCGACGACCACGGCGGCTGCCACGGCACTGCGGGAAAGAACTTTAGTATTCATTGCGGACTCCTTGCGCGGGGTACTCATCACGACGTACCGAAGAGTAAGCCGTGTCGCTTAAAGGAGTCTTAAGTAGGCAGAAATCGCAATAATCGCGCAAACGCCCGCGCGGCGGGCATTTGCGGACGATTCGGACTCAGAATCGCACGTCCACGAGCAGGCCGCCGGCGGGCGAATCGCCGAGTGTGATGGTCGCGTCGTGCTGATCCGCGATTCGTCGCACGATAGCGAGCCCGAGTCCCGTGCCGGCGATATCGGTGCGCGCGCGGTTTGCACCCGCGCCCACGCGATAAAAGCGATCGAACACGCGCGCGCGCTCCTCCTCCGGGATGCCCGGCCCGCTGTCCGCGATGCGCACGCGCGGATGCCCATCGACGACGGCGAGGCTCACGTCCACGCGGCCGCCCGCGGGCGTGTATTTGGTCGCGTTGTCGAGCAGGTTGTTGAGCATCACGCGCAACGCATCGGCGTCGCCATGCACGCTCGCCGCCGCGCTTTCCTCGATACCGAGATCGACGCCGCGCTGCTGAGCGAGCGGCGCATAGTTGAGCACGCAATCATCGAGCAGCGCATGCAGATCGACGTTCTGCGCGCGCGCATGACCGTCGGGCTCGGAACGCGCGAGGGCGAGCAGCTGCTCGGCAAGACGCGTGGCGCGCGTCACGCCGGCCTGCAGATCGCCGAGCGCTTCGCGGCGCGTTTCGTCATCCTTTGCGCGCGCAACGAGTTGCGCCTGGATCTGCACGGCCGCGAGCGGCGTGCGCAACTCATGCGCGGCATCGGCAACGAAGGCCTTTTGCGTGTCGATGGCCTGCGCGAGACGTTCGAGCAGCGCGTTCAATGCATGCACGAGCGGCGTGACTTCGCGCGGCAAACGCTCTTCGGGCAGCGGGTCGAGCGCTTCAGGATGACGCGTATCGAGCGCGCGCGCGACGCGCGAGAGCGGCCTGAGCCCGCGCCCCACCATGATCCAGACCGCGATGCCGAGAAACGGCAGCACCACGATGAGCGGCCAGAGCGTGCGCAACGCGACGTTCGCGGCGAGCCGGTTGCGCACCGAAACGGGCTGCGCGAGCTGCACGACATTGTCGCCAACGATCGCGCCATACACGCGCCAGTCGCCGCGATCGGTGCGCTCCGTCGAAAAGCCGAGTTCCGCCCGCGGCGCGAGCGGCGCGCGCGGATGCGAGTAGTACATGAGCACGCCGTTGCGATTCCAGATCTGCAGCACGATGCCTTCGTCGCCCGTGTCGCGCGAACTGAGGATCTCGTTGAACGGCTCGGAGGGCAGCGCCTCGGCGATTTCCTGCAGCTGGTAGTCGAACAGCTCGTTGGCTTCGGCGAGCGCCTGGCGGTAGATCAGCCAGCCCGCGAGCCCCACGCCCGCGACGACGATCGCGAGCAGCCAGAACAGCAGTTGTCGTCGGATGGAACTCATCGGCTAACGGGGTCTCCCTGTCGATCCGGAGTTAGCGCTTTGGCGCTTACGCACTTGATTTCCTGCTTCATGCGTCTTTGGCGATCATGTAGCCGAGCCCGCGCACGTTGCGGATCAGATCGGCCCCGAGCTTCTTGCGCAGCGCGTGAATATAGACCTCGACAGTATTGCTGCCGATCTCCTCGCCCCAGCCGTACATCTTTTCTTCGAGCTGGGTTTTCGAGAGCACCGCGCCCGGACGCGCGAGCAGAGCTTCGAGCAGCGCGAATTCGCGCGCCGATAGAGCAACGGGCGAACCGTCCTGGGTGACCTGGTGCGAAGCCGGATCGAGCGTGATCGAGCCGTGGCGGATGGTCGAATCGCTGCGGCCCGCCTGGCGGCGGATCAGCGCGCGCATGCGTGCGCCCAGTTCGTCGAGATCGAAGGGCTTGATGAGGTAGTCGTCCGCGCCGGCGTCGAGCCCCTTCACGCGGTCGGCCACGGCGTCGCGCGCGGTGAGGATCAGCACGGGCAGCGCCGCGCCGCGCGCGCGCAGGGTGCGCAGCACGTCGAGACCGTCGCGTCGCGGCAGTCCGAGATCGAGCAGCATGAGATCGTAAGAATCCGCGCTCGCGGCCGAGAGGGCGGCGTCGCCGTCTTCGACCCAGTCGACCGCAAAGCCTTCGCCGCGCAGCGCCTTGCGCACGCCTTCGGCGATCATGCGGTCATCTTCGACTAGCAGTATGCGCATCGTAATGTTGGCCAGGCGGCGACGCTGCGCCGCGCTGCTTGAATGGATGACGATGCGTGCATTCTAGCGCCTGAACAGGGGCGCCGCGCCGCTGCGGCGCGCAGCCTGTCGCGATGCAATGGCGCGCGTTACGCACAGTGTTTGAACCACGCCACGCAATGTGCAACGTTTTCTTGCAGCAATGCGCGCATGCAGCGCGAGGTCTTTACAATGTGCGCTTTTGCGGCGCAAGACTCGTGATTCGGCCGCGATGCGCGCGTGCAGGCTTGTACAGTACGTTCAAGCGAGCGCATCGCGCGCGCACCACGAATCACACGCTGCCCTAATTTTCGCGCCCGCGCGCAGCAACGGAGAGTCCCCGCTTTCCGTGCGCCGCGCCCGGCCCAAGCACCGCCCCTGCACTCGCCCGAACGCTTTTCATGCTCCCCGCTTCGCTGTCCCGCCTACGCTCTTTGTTCAGACTGCCTGCCTCGCACACTGACCGCACGCATCTCGCCGCCGCCACACTGCGCCTGCCCCAACCGCTCGCCCTCGCACTGGCCTGCGCCACGCTCGCCGCAAGCTTCGCAGCAGCGCCGGCCGCGTACGCGCAGCCAGAAGGCGCGCGCATTCCCACGGTCAACGTGACCACCGTGCTGCCGCCCACCGTGATGGCGGGCCTCGAGCGCGCGCACGTGCCGCTTTCGTCGGTCAGCGTGGTGATCGAAAAGGTCGGCGACCGCCAGCCCAGCGTCGCCGTGAACGCCGGCCAGCCGATGATGCCCGCCTCGACGATGAAACTCGTCACGACGTGGAGCGGCCTCGCGATGCTCGGTCCCGACTATCGCTGGAAAACGAGCGCCTATACCGATGGCGAAGTCGATGCGAGCGGCACGCTGCACGGCAATCTCTACATCAAGGGCACAGGCGACCCGAAGCTCGTGCCCGAAGAGCTGATCGACCTCGTGCAGAAGATTCGCGCGGCGGGCGTCGCGCGCATCGATGGCGCACTCGTGCTCGACAAGAGCGAATTCGATCCGTCCACGCGCGACCTGCCCTCGTTCGACGGCGACGACAGCGCCCCCTACAACGTCGGCCCCGATCCGCTGATGTACGCGTTCAAGTCGGTCTCGTTCACTTTCTCGCCCTCCCGCCAGGGTGTCTCGATCGATGTGGTGCCGCCCGTTGCGCAGTGGCAGATCGACAACCAGATCCGCGAGCGCGCCGGCGCATGCGGCGGCATGCTGCCGAGCCCGCAGGTTTCGCCGGGCGGCAACGGCGTCGTCACCGCGAGCTTCGCGGGCAGCTACGCCATGCGCTGCGGCGAGCGTACGCTCAACATGGCCGCGCCGGTGGACCACAGCACGTTCTTCGCGGACGGCTTCCTCGCCCTCTGGCAGCAAACGGGCAGCAGCCTCTTCGCCACGCCGGCCGGCGCGGTGCGCGAAGGCGTCGTGCCGCCGCGCGCGCGTCTGCTCGCCGTGCACCAGAGCCCGCCGCTATCGGACGTCGTGCACGACATCAACAAATTCAGCAACAACGTGATGGCGCGCAATCTGTTCCTCACGCTCGGTGCCGTCGAGGGCAAACCGCCTGCGACCACGGCCAAGGCCGCCTCGGCCGTCAATACGTTCTTGCGCCGCAGCGGCCTGAACATGCCCGAACTCGTGCTCGACAACGGCTGCGGCCTCTCGCGCGAAGAGCACATCAGCGCACTGTCGCTCGCGAACCTGCTGCAGAACGCGAACGCGAGCCCGGTCGCGCAGGTGTTCATCGACTCGCTGCCGATCGTCGGCGTGGACGGCACGATGCGCAACCGCCTCACCAACGCGGGCGTGGAAGGCAACGCGCATATCAAGACGGGCACGCTGCGCGACGTGCGCGCCATCGCCGGCTACGTGGCGGCCGAGAACGGCGAGAGCTGGATTGTCGTGAGCCTCATCAACGATCCACGCGCCGAGGCCGCACGCGCCGCGCACGACGCGCTGCTCGAGTGGGTCTACAAGGGCATGCCCGAAGAGAAGCCCGTGTACGTCGAGCCGCACCCGAAGCGCGCAGCGAAGGAGTCGAAGGTTGCGAAGGCAACGCACAAGGCTCCGGCCCGGCGACGCGGCGCGCATTGACCGCGCGCTGGGCGCGCGCTGTCTGCACACGGCTTGCACGCTGTGTGCACGCCGGGCGGGCGCCCCGGACCTGTCCCCGTGCGCCTCGCCCGAGGCCGCCGCAGCGCGCCGGGCTCGAAGTTTTCCTCTAGCAAAGCCCCGCCCGTCCTGGGCCTGTGGCGTGTACTCTGGCGGGCAAAGGTCGGTAACGCATTGAAAGTTTTATCGTGCGTGTCCGGCCAACGAGCCGCGCACCCTGCGAACGCACACTAACGCGGCCAATACGATACGAGACTAGAACCGCCGCGCTGCCCACCAGCGCCGCCCACGGGACAAGGAGGACGACGTTCGTGCAGTTCGATGCGCAATGGCTGCTGCTCGCCCTCGCCCCCGTGTTTCTCGCCTGCATCGGCTGGGAAGCGTGGCATCTCTCCCGCACGCGGCCGCGCACTGCATCGAACGCTACCCCCGACAGCGCCCGCTACGCCTGGCCCGATACGCTGTGCAACGCCGCGCTCGCGCTCATGCACCAGGGCGCCGACAAGCTTGCGTGGCTCGTCGCGGTGCCCGTCTACGCCTACGTCTACCGGCACTTCCGGCTCGTTTCGTGGCAGCCGGGGCTCGTCGCGTGGTTCGCACTCTTTATTGCGCAGGACCTGCTCTACTACGTGTTTCACCGCGCGAGCCATCGCGTGCGCTGGCTCTGGGCCGCGCACGTCGTCCACCATTCGTCGGAGCGCCTGAACCTTTCGACGGCGTTTCGCCAGAGCCTCATGTACCCCGTGGCGGGCATGTGGCTGTTCTGGATTCCGCTCGCCATGCTCGGCTTCACGCCGGAGCAGATCGTCGCGATCGTGCTCGTCAATCTCGCGTTCCAGTTCTTCGTGCACACCCAGGCGATCGGCAAGCTCGGCTGGCTCGAATACGTCTTCAACACGCCTTCGATGCATCGCGTCCATCACGCGCGCAACGCGCGCTATATCGATCGCAATTACGCGGGTGTGCTCGCGATCTGGGACCGCCTGTTCGGCAGCTATGTCGAGGAAGACGCGCACGACGCGCCCGATTACGGCATCGTCAAGCCGCTTGCGTCGTGCAATCCGCTCAAGGCGACGTTTCATGAATGGTTCGCGATGGCGCGGGACTTCGCTCGCATGCCCGACTGGCGGTCGCGTTTCGCCGCGCTTTTCGCGCCGCCCGATTGGTGCGAGCGCCACGACGCGCTGGGCCTCGCATCCGTGACGGCGCCGGCGACACCCGCGGGAACGCGCTACGGCGTGCCGGAAAACAACACCGAGGGTGAGTTCGGGTCGCGCAATAGCTGAGAGATTGCGTAGTCTGTCGGCCTTGGCCCTGACCCTGGGGCAGCAGCACGCAGGGGGTTGCATGCAAGGCCGGCGATCGAGAAAAACATCGACAACGGGGCAGCCGCTCGTGCCACGAGCACCCGTTGCATGAGTAGGCAAGCATGGCATCAAAGGCCACACACAGAGGAGATGAAGTGAATATGAAGCATCAAGGACCGAGACACCGTACGCTGTTGCGCGCCACCCAGATCGCTGCCGCGAGCGCCGCCTTTGCGCTGCTCGCCGCCTGCGGTGGTGGCAGCAGTGGGAACAACAACGCGAGCACGCCGCCGCCCGGAGGCGTGAATCTGCAGGTCGTATCGTTTGGCGACAGCCTTTCGGATGTCGGCACCTACGCGAAGAACATCCTGCCGGGATTCGGCGGCGGCCGGTTCACCACGAATCCTGGCGAAGTCTGGACGCAGAAGGTCGCCGAGTACTACGGCGGCACGCTCACGCCAGCCTATCAAGGCGGCTTCGGCGCCGCGCTCACGGCCACGGGCGGCATGGGCTACGCGCAAGGCGGCTCGAACGTGAGCGCATCGTATCCGGAAGGTGAAGGCTGGGCGCCCGGCAATGCGGCCGCGACCACGGTGCCGGTGGCGACTCAGGTGAGCAACTACCTGAGCGCTAACAAGAGCTTTAACGCGAACCAACTCGTGCTGATCGACGGTGGCGCAAACGACATCTTCGCGTTCGCGACCACCGCAAACTTGACCGCGCTCGGCGACGCGCTGACCGCGGCGGCGACGGCGGCGGCACAGGCGGGGACCCCGCTCACGCAGACGCAGCAGGTCGAGTTCATCGCCAACTACCTGCTGAACAACAGCGCGCAGATCGCGGCGTCAGCCAGCGCGCTCGCGACGCAGGTCGGGACCATCCTCGCCGCGGGCGGCAAGCACGTCGTACTTATGACGGTGCCCGACATCGGCCAGACGCCCCTCGGCGTTGCCGCGAACGCGACCTCGCCGGGTGCCGCATCGCTTCTGACCGGCATCAGCGCGGCCTACAACGCCATCGTCGCTGGGGCACTTGCGCAAGCGGGTATTGCGAACAACGTGATCGTCGCCGATGCGTTCACTTGGTTCGACCAGTTGCTGCCGGCCTATCAATCGAACGGCTTCACCGTCTCGAACACGGGCACGGCCTGCAACCTCGCACAGATGCAGGCGTCGGCCACAGCATACGCACAGCAGAACCCGTCGGTGCTCGTAAGCGGCATGACCGCGGCACAATACGGTGCGCAGTTCGCCTCGTCGTTGTTTTGCTCGCCGCAGACCTACACGGTCGCCAATGCCGATCAGACCTACATCTTCGCCGACTCGGTCCACCCGACCACGCATACGCACGCGCTGTTCGCGCAATACGTCGAAGGGTTGGTCGCGAAGTCAGGCGTGGGCAAGTAAGCGCACTTCGGAGCTTTCTTTAAGGCGCAAAAAACCCGGCTCGAGAGCCGGGTTTTTTGTGACGGCAAACGTAGCACGCGTCGCGACGAGCCCCCTACTGCTGCGCCTCGAACGCCGCCGCCGCCCGCCCCAGCCGGTCATTGACCGCGATCCACTCGATCGTCTCCGGCAGTTTCTCGATGAGAATGCGCGAGACATTCGCGCGATCGAGCGCGCGCAGCAAGCCATACAGCTCACGCGCGTATTCCTGCGGCTCTTCCGGCGCGGTGACGAAGTGCACGCCCTGGGCCTGCGCCCAATCGCCCGCGCGCGAGGCGCGCGCCACGAGCGCCACCGTTTCACCCGCATCACGCGCCGCCGCAAGCAGCGGTTCCAGCGCCTCGAACGGCAACAGCGCGAGCGGCGTGCGCGGCGCGTAATGCGCCTTGAGCGTGCCTGAAGCGCGCGGCGTCGTGGCGTCCGAACCATCGGGCAAACGCGGCGCCTCGCCCAGCACGCGTGCGATGTCGTGCGGCGTCACGTGGCCGGGCCGCAGCAACGCGGGAAATCCGCGCGAGAGATCGAGAATCGTCGATTCGATACCCACGTCGCATGCGCCGCCGTCGAGCACATGCACCGCTGCGCCGAATTCGTCGCGCACGTGCTGCGCCGTCGTCGGGCTCACATGGCCGAAGCGGTTCGCCGACGGCGCCGCCACACCGCCATTGCCGCCGCGACGGGCAGAAAACGCCGCCAGCAACTTCTGCGCGACCGGATGCGACGGGCAGCGCAGCCCCACCGAATCCTGGCCGCCGCTCACGGCGTCGGGAATGCGTTCGTGGCGCTTGACGATCAGCGTGAGCGGGCCGGGCCAGAATGCATCGACGAGCTTTTGCGCCGCCTCGGGCCACTCTGCGGCCCAGTACTGCGGGTCGCCGCCCGGCGGCAAGTGCACGATCACCGGATGGTTCGCCGGCCGCCCTTTGGCCGCGTAGATGCGAGCGACCGCCTCGGGGCTCGCCGCATCGCCGCCCAGACCGTAGACGGTCTCGGTCGGGAACGCGACCAGCTCGCCCGCGTCGAGCAGCGCGGCAGCGTGCTCGATGTCGGCATCGGTCAGAGTCGGCGCGCCATCGTGCGGCGCGTTCTGCTGATCGGACATGATGCGGCTCAACCTCAGCTCGTGGCGATGTGCAGCAGGCGCGCGCAGTCGCGTGCGGCCGCGCGCGCTTCGTCGAGCGTCGGCGCAGTGAAGTTCACGTGGCCCATCTTGCGGCCCGGACGCGCTTCTTCCTTGCCGTACAGATGCAGGCGCGCCGCCGGCATCGCAGCCACCTGGTCCCACGGCGGCGTGACGGGCGCGGCGCCCTTCTGGGGCTTCGCCTCGCCCACGGCGCAGGGGAACCAGACGTCGCCGAGAATGTTCAGCATCACGGCCGGCGAGTGCTGGCGCGTGTCGCCGAGCGGCATGGCCGTCATGGCGCGCACCTGCTGCTCGAACTGGCTCGTTGCGCACGCATCGGTCGTGTAGTGACCCGAGTTGTGCGGGCGCGGCGCCATTTCGTTGGCGACGAGCGAGCCGTCTTCGAGGATGAAGAACTCCACGCACAGCACGCCCACATAGCCGAGCTTCGCCGCGATCTGGATCGCGGCCTGCTGAGCCTGCTGCACGAGCGCCGGGCTTGCGTCCGGAGCGGGCACGATGGTGTGCGACAGCACGCCGTTGCGGTGGGTGTTCTGCGCGAGCGGATAAACCGCGGCCTGGCCGTTCGTGCCACGCGCGATCAGCGCGCTCACCTCGAACTTCAGCGGCAGGCGTTTTTCGAGCACGCACGGCACGCCGCCGAGCGACGCATGCGCCTCACGCACTTCTTCGGCGTTGGAGACACGAATCTGGCCTTTGCCGTCGTAGCCCATGCGCGCGGTCTTGAGAATGCCCGGCAGCACGGCGGCGAGCGCCGTGTCGTCGATGCCGGCGAGCGCCTGCGACGACTCGATCACCACGTGCGGCGCGACCGGCACGCCGGCCGCCGCGATAAAGCGCTTCTCGGCGATGCGGTCCTGCGCCACCGCCACGCAGCGCCCGGCCGGGCTCACGAAGGTCGATTTCGCGAGCGCGTCGAGGCTCGCCGCGGGCACGTTCTCGAACTCGGTCGAGATGGCCGCGCACAGGCGCGAGAGTTCGGTAAGCGCGGCTTCGTCGTCGTACGCGGCGCAGATGTGGCGGTCGGCCACGGTGCCCGCGGGACTCGTCGCGTCGGGATCGAGCACGGCGACGCGGTAGCCCATCGCCTGCGCGGCAAAGCAGAACATGCGGCCGAGCTGGCCGCCACCCACCATGCCCAGCCAGGCGCCGGGCAGGATCGGTGAAACCGGTGAATTGTCAGGAGTCATCTTCGTGGTCGGCCGCGGGGTGGCCGCGGCGCGTGGGGACAATCAAAGCGGGACGATCAAAGCGGGGGCAGCACCATGGCGTGCGCCGCTTCGTTCTGGCGCACACGGAAGGCCGCGAGCTTGTTCGCGTATTCGGTGTTGGTCACGCTCAGGATCGAGACGGCGAAAAGCGCCGCATTGGCCGCGCCCGCCTCGCCGATGGCGAAGGTCGCGACCGGCACGCCCTTGGGCATCTGCACGATCGAGTGGAGCGAATCCACGCCCTTCAGATATTTGCTGACAGCCGGCACGCCCAGCACGGGCACCGTGGTCTTGGCCGCCAGCATGCCCGGCAGGTGCGCCGCGCCGCCCGCGCCCGCGATGATCGCGCGCAGGCCGCGCTCGCGCGCCTTTTCCGCGTACTCGAACATCTCGTCGGGCATGCGGTGCGCCGAAACCACCTTGGCCTCGTACGCGACGCCGAACTCCTGCAGGATCGCGACCGCGTGCTTCATCGTGTCCCAGTCGGAGCTGGAGCCCATCAACACGCCGACGAGCGGCGCCGCATGCTGGTGAGCCGTCTGAACTTCGCTCATTGTGCTTCCTTCTTCCCTCTTCTCGCTCATGCGAGCTTTTGACCCGTGAGACGCTCGAGCGCCTCCTGATACTTCGCCGACGTTTTGGCGATCACTTCGTCGGGCAGCTTCGGCGCCGGCGGCTCCTTCTTCCAGTCCTGGGTTTCGAGCCAGTCGCGCACGAACTGCTTGTCGAACGACGGCGGGTTCGAGCCCACCTGATACTGGTCGGCCGGCCAGAAGCGCGACGAGTCGGCGGTGAGCGCCTCGTCCATCAGATACAGCTGGCCGTGGTTGTCGAGACCGAATTCGAACTTCGTGTCGGCGATGATGATGCCGCGCGTGGCCGCATAGTCGGCGGCTTCCTTGTACAGCTTGATCGAAATTTCCTTGATGGTGCGCGACAGCTCGGTGCCGATGCGGCGCTCCATCTCTTCGTACGTGATGTTCTCGTCGTGGTGGCCCATTTCGGCCTTGGCCGCCGGCGTGAAGATCGGCTCGGGCAGCTTTTGGGCGTTCTCCAGGCCCGCCGGCAGTTCGACGCCGCACACGGCGCCCGTTGCCTGATAGTCCTTCCAGCCGCTGCCGGCCAGATAACCGCGCACCACGGCCTCCACGAGGATCGGCTCGAGGCGCTTCACCACGACGGCGCGGCCCTTGACCTGCTCGACTTCGTCGGCGGCCACGACCGTTTCAGGCGCGACGCCCGTGAGGTGGTTCGGCACGACGTGCTTGAGCTTTTCGAACCAGAAGTCGGCCATCTGGTTGAGCACCTCGCCCTTGCGCGGAATCGGCTCGCCCATGATGACGTCGAACGCCGACAGACGGTCGGTGGTGACGATCAGCAGCTTGTCGTTGCCCACGGCATAGTTGTCGCGGACCTTGCCGCGGCCGAGAAGCGGCAGCGAGCGGAGCGTGGATTCGTAGAGGGTAGACATCGTCGTGATTCGCTAAAAGGACAATCGAAACGGAGGCGGGTTCGGTCCAGAATCGCGGTTGCAACCGCGCGAGGAAACCGTAAAACCGAAGGTAATGCGAGGGTAAACCAAAAACTGGCAAATTTCCCAGAAAAGCCCATCGCCGTTCCCCCAAAACAGGCGGAAACGGCGATGTTTTGCTACTCAAGGCGCGGTGCGCCTGGCACAGAAGCCCGCTTAGCGAACGATCTGCGCGAATTCGCCCGACTTGTACTTCTCGGCGATCTTGTCGAGCGCGACCGGCTTGATCTTGCCAGCCTGGCCTTCCGAGCCGAACGCGAGGAAGCGGTCCACGCACACCTTCTTCGCGGCTTCGCGAGCCGGCTTCAGGTAGTCGCGCGGGTCGAACTTCGACGGGTTTTCATACATATAGCGACGGATCGCGCCCGTGATCGCCAGACGCAGGTCGGTGTCGATGTTGATCTTGCGCACGCCGTGACGGATGCCTTCCTGGATCTCTTCCACCGGCACGCCGTACGTTTCCTTCATGTCGCCGCCGAATTCGCGGATCTCGGCCAGCAGTTCCTGCGGCACCGACGACGAACCGTGCATCACGAGGTGCGTATTCGGAATGCGCGCGTGGATTTCCTTGATGCGCTGGATCGACAGGATGTCGCCTGTGGGCTTCTTGGAGAACTTGTACGCGCCGTGCGAGGTGCCGATGGCGATGGCCAGCGCATCGCACTGCGTGAGCTTCACGAAGTCGGCGGCCTGCTCCGGGTCCGTCAGGAGCTGCTCGCGCGTCATGGTGCCTTCGGCGCCGTGACCGTCTTCCTTGTCGCCCTTCATCGTTTCCAGCGAACCGAGCACGCCCAGTTCCGCTTCGACCGTCACGCCGATCGAGTGCGCCATTTCGACGACCTTGCGCGAGACTTCGACGTTGTACTCGTACGATGCGACCGTCTTGCCGTCGGCTTCGAGCGAGCCGTCCATCATCACGCTGGTGAAACCGCTGCGGATCGCTGCCATGCAGACCGCCGGCGACTGGCCGTGGTCCTGGTGCATCACGACCGGAATATGCGGATACGACTCGACCGCGGCTTCGATCAGGTGGCGCAGGAAGGGCTCACCCGCGTACTTACGCGCGCCGGCCGATGCCTGCATGATCACCGGCGAACCGACCTGGTTCGCGGCTTCCATGATCGCCTGGACCTGTTCCAGGTTGTTCACGTTGAACGCGGGCAGGCCATAACCGTGTTCAGCCGCGTGGTCGAGCAGTTGACGCATTGATACGAGAGGCATTGTTGCTACTCCTTTGATTTGAAACGAATCTCTTCTGCCGCCGGCTGTCTTGCGCAGCCGGTCGAGGGCGGCCTGGCAGCCGCCGCCCGCGTGACCTGCCGCGGGCTCGATGGCGTGATTTTATCGCGAAGCGCGTCCGTTCCCGGCGCCAGGCACGTAACTGGCATGAAATTGGCGTATCGGAGCGTCAAAACCGCGGGAGGGTGCAAAAAGAGTTGACAGCCCGCGCGTCGTTTCTACGGCGTACGGGCTGCAATTGCGGGGAAAAGGCGTCTAAATGGCACCGATCTGGCGCCGAACTGATACCAGTGTGATACCAGTTGGTCACCTCGGGCGCCGAGCGCATTTATTTTCGGGAGTCGCGAAAATAAAGCGAAAAAAATCGCCGCGAGATGACCGCACCGAAGTTAGAGCACGTCGCCGACGCGCACGATCTTCAGCGTGTTCGTGCCGCCCGGCTGCCCCATCGGCTCGCCCACGGTCAGCACGACCATGTCGCCGCGCGACGCGTAGCCCTTGCTCACCACCACCTCGATGGCTTGCTGGAGCGCCGTGTCGCGGTCGCTGCTCGTGTCGAGGTGCAGCGGCGTGACATTGCGGTACAGCGACATGGCGCGTTCGCTGCCCGCGCGCGGCGTGAGCGCGAAGATCGGCACATGGGTCCAGTGGCGCGACATCCAGAGCGCGGTCGAGCCCGACTCCGTGAGCGCGACGATCGCCTTCGCGCCCAGGTGATAGGCCGTGAACAGCGCGCCCATGGCGATCGACTGGTCGATGCGCGTGAAGGTGCGGTCGAGGAAATCCTTGTCCAGCTCGGATTGCTCCGACTTCTCCGCTTCCAGACAGATCGCGGCCATGGCCTCGATGGTCTGCACCGGGTACTTGCCCGCCGCCGATTCGGCCGAGAGCATCACCGCGTCCGTGCCGTCGAGCACCGCGTTGGCGACGTCCGAGACTTCGGCGCGCGTGGGCACCGGCGCGTGGATCATCGACTCCATCATCTGCGTGGCCGTGATGACGAGCTTGTTCGAGTCGCGCGCCATGCGGATCATGCGCTTTTGCAGCGCCGGCACGGCGGCGTTGCCCACTTCCACGGCCAGGTCGCCGCGCGCGACCATGATGCCGTCCGACGAGTCGAGGATTTCCTGCAGCGCCGGAATCGCTTCGGCGCGCTCGATCTTCGCGATCATCTTCGGCTTGATGCCGTACGGCGCGCCCGCGATGTTCGCGAGCTGACGCGCCATTTCCATGTCGGTGGCGTTCTTCGGGAACGACACGGCGACGAAGTCCGCGCCGAGCGACATGGCCGTGCGGATGTCTTCCATGTCCTTCGCGGTGAGCGCGGGCGCCGTGAGGCCGCCGCCCTGGCGGTTGATGCCCTTGTTGTTCGACAGGTCGCCGCCCACGCGCACGACCGTGTGGATCTCGCTGCCGATCACACGTGCGACGTCGAGCACGATCAGGCCGTCGTTGAGCAACAGGATGTCGCCCGGCTTCAGGTCGCGCGGCAGGTCCTTGTAGTCGAGACCGACGCGCTCGTCATTGCCGAGCTCGCATTCGGCGTCGAGGATGAACGGATGGCCCGGCTCGAGCGTCGTCTTGCCATTCTCGAATTTGCCGACGCGAATCTTCGGGCCTTGCAGGTCCGCCATGATCGCAACTTCGCGGCCAGCCTGGCGGGCGCAGTCCCGCACCATTTCAGCACGCTGACGATGGTCGTCGGCGGTGCCGTGCGAAAAGTTGAGGCGCACCACGTCCAGTCCTGCGCGGATCATTTTCAGCAGGATGTCCGGCGTGCTGGAAGCCGGACCGATGGTGGCGACAATCTTGGTGGCGCGATGCATGAGTCTCCTCGTCTGGATAGGATCGCTGGGAAAACCGTTGCTGCGAGAAGTGCTGGCCGGCTGCGCCGCGGGTGCGGATGCGCCGGAACGCGCACCGGGTGTACCCGGCGTCGCTTTCTTGGAGGACGCCGCGGGGCTCGCTTGAGCCGCTGCGGCGCTATCTACATGCGTAGTCGTATTCGATGCGGGCGTGGCTGTGCGCCCTGTCGGATTCTGTGCGGCTGTCGATTCAGCAGTCGACTGCGTCGCCGCAATGTCCACTTCGGCAGCGGCGGCGACGGGCGTCGCGTCCGCCCTCGCCTGATCCGTCTCTGCCTGGGGCGCTGCGCGCCCCGTCTGTTTTGCTGCGGCCCCGGCTGCGCTGCGCGACTTCTGTGCGCCTGCACGAGGAAGTTTGCTCATGGCCTTCCCGGCCGGGGCGCGCGGCGCCACTTAGCCGGCCGCCCGCGTTTCGAGCATTTCGACCGCCGGCAGCTTCTTGCCTTCGAGGAACTCGAGGAAGGCGCCGCCGCCGGTGGAGATATAGCTGACCTTGTCGGCAATGTTGTACTTCGCGATGGCCGCGAGCGTGTCGCCGCCGCCGGCGATCGAGAACGCGCCCGAATTGGCGATTGCATCAGCGAGCGTCTTCGTGCCGTTGCCGAACTGGTCGAACTCGAACACGCCGACCGGGCCGTTCCACACGATCGTGCCGGCCTGCGCGAGCTGCGCGGCGAGCGCGTTGGCGGTGACGGGACCGATGTCGAGGATCATGTCGTCGTCGGCCACGTCGGCCACGTTCTTCGTCTCGGCCTTGGCCGTCGGCGAAAATTCCTTGGCAGTCACGACGTCGGTCGGGATCGGCACCGAAGCGCCGCGGGCGCGCGCCGCGTCGATGATGGCCTTCGCGTCGTCCACGAGATCGGCTTCGGCGAGCGACTTGCCGATCTTCAGGCCGGCAGCCAGCATGAACGTGTTGGCGATGCCGCCGCCGACGATCAGCTGGTCGACCTTCTCGGCCAGCGACTTGAGGATGGTGAGCTTGGTCGAGACCTTCGAGCCCGCCACGATCGCCACCAGCGGACGCTTGGGCGCGCCGAGCGCCTTGCCGAGCGCGTCGAGTTCGGCCGCGAGCAGCGGGCCCGCGCAGGCGACGCTCGCGTACTTCGCGATGCCGTAGGTCGTGGCTTCGGCGCGATGGGCGGTGCCGAACGCGTCGTTCACGTAGATATCGCAGAGCTTCGCCATCTTTTGCGAAAGCTCGTCCGAATTCTTCTTCTCGCCCTTGTTGACGCGGCAGTTTTCGAGCAGCACCACGTTACCCGGCTCGACGTTCACGCCGTTTTCAACCCAGTTCGCGACCAGCGGCACGTCGCGGCCGAGCAGTTCGGCCAGACGCTTCGCGACAGGCGCGAGGGAGTCTTCGGGCTTGAATTCGCCTTCGGTCGGGCGGCCCAGGTGGGAGGTGACCATGACGGCCGCGCCGGCGTCGAGTGCGGCCTTGATGGCCGGCACGGAGGCGCGCACGCGGGTGTCTTCGGTGATGTTGCCGTTGTCGTCCTGCGGCACGTTCAGGTCGGCGCGGATGAATACGCGCTTGCCCTTCAATTTGCCTTCGGAGATCAGATCGGAAAGACGCAGAACCTTGTTCATGGGCATGTCATCTTGATGGTGGGAAGGCGGTGGCAAGGCGATGCGGCGCCGCGGGCCGTATTTTGGCGCGGCAACACGTGCGTGGCGGCACGGCGCGGGATCCGGGTTTGAACGCTGTCTCGGGTCGCGGCTCCATGTCGCTGCTCGTCGCTGGCACGAGCCGGCATCGAATTGCGAGATCGGTATTTTAGCTGATAGCCAGGACGATCTGAGACGTGTCCAGGCGAATCTCCCGTATTTGGGCAGACGCTGCTCGCCGGGCGGGCGTTCGCGCGATTTGCTGCATCGCAGCATAGGTTCGGCCTGAAAAAAATTCAGCCGGAGCCGGCGCCGATCGACCCTAAAATCGCCCGAAAAGCCCGCCCCGCGTGCCCGCGGGCGCGCTGGAAGCCGACAAATGACGCTAAAATAATCGTCTTTGCCAACCGCAGCCACGCGGCACGCGGCGAGGCCCGCTGTATAAGCCGATATTTACTGCACTTGTCTGGAGAATCGTATGTCAATGGCCGACCGCGACGGCAAGATCTGGATGGACGGCAAGCTGATTGATTGGCGCGACGCCAACATTCACGTGCTGACCCATACGCTGCACTACGGCATGGGTGTTTTCGAAGGCGTACGCGCCTATCAGACTGCCGACGGCAGCACCGCCATCTTCCGCCTCGCCGAGCACACCAAGCGTCTGCTCAATTCGGCCAAGATTTTCCAGATGGACGTGCCGTTCGACGCAAAGACGCTCGCCGATGCGCAGCTCGAAGTCGTGCGCGCGAACAAGCTCGAGTCGTGCTACATCCGCCCGATCATCTGGGTCGGCTCGGAAAAGCTCGGCGTTTCGGCCAAGGGCAACACCATTCACGTGGCCATCGCCGCGTGGCCGTGGGGCGCCTATCTCGGCGAAGACGGCCTCGCCAGGGGCATCCGCGTGAAGACGTCGTCGTTCACGCGCCATCACGTGAACGTGTCGATGGTGCGCGCCAAGGCTTCGGGCTGGTACGTGAACTCGATCCTCGCCAACCAGGAAGCCACCGCCGACGGCTACGACGAAGCGCTCCTGCTCGACGTGGACGGCTATGTCTCGGAAGGCTCGGGCGAGAACTTCTTCCTCGTGAACAACGGCAAGCTGTACACGCCCGACCTCTCGTCGTGCCTCGACGGCATCACGCGCGACACCGTCATCACGCTCGCGCGCGACATGGGCATTCCCGTGATCGAGAAGCGCATCACGCGTGACGAGGTGTACACCTGCGACGAAGCGTTCTTCACCGGCACCGCCGCCGAAGTCACGCCGATCCGCGAGCTCGACAACCGCACCATCGGCAGCGGCTCGCGCGGCCCGGTCACGGAGAAGCTGCAATCGGCCTTCTTCGACGTGGTTTCGGGCAAGAATGACAAGTACGCGCACTGGCTCGCGAAGGTCTAAGACAAAAAGGTCCGGGCGAACCTTGCCCGGCCCCCACAGCTACACAGAGAATCGTCCTCATGAGCGAAATCAAGGAAATGCCGCTGGTCGAACTTTCGGCCAAGGATCTGCCCGCTTACTGCCCGAACCCGTCGATGCCGCGCTGGAGCAACCACCCGCGCGTGTTCCTCGACGTGACGCACGGCGAAGCGAAGTGCCCGTACTGCAGCACGCGTTACAAGCTGCGCGCGGGCGAGGTCGTCCACGGCCACTGACGCGTTTCGCCTCACTCGCAGCGCGCCACCGTGTATGCGGCGGCGCGTCTTTACGTCATGCCGCCGCCCGTTGACCGGCGCGCGGCGTTTCGTCATTTTCCCAACCGTGTTTCGCGCGCGGCCCAATACGCCCCGATGCCGGCCCACGCCGGCCCCAGGCAGGCAAGCCGCACGCGCAACCTTTACCCTCCCGGACCCTGACTCCCGATGCGCCGCGCGCTGGTAATCGCACCGAACTGGATCGGTGACGCACTGATGGCGCAGCCGCTTTTTTCGCGGCTCGTGAAACTGCACCCGCGCATTCAGATCGATGCGCTCGCGCCAACCTGGGTTGCGCCCGTACTCGAGCGCATGCCCGAGATCCGCGACGTCTACGCCACCGACCTCGGCCACGGCAAGCTGCAACTGCTGCGCCGCTGGCAACTGGCGGGCGATTTGCGCGCCGAACGCTATGACGCCGCCTACGTGCTGCCGAATTCGCTCAAATCCGCGCTGATCCCGTGGCTCGCCAATATCGGGCTGCGCATTGGCTACACGGGCGAGAACCGCTACGGCCTCTTGAACGTGCGCCATGCGAATCCGCCGAAGGACGAGCGCCCGCCGATGGTCAGGCACTACGCCGCGCTCGCCTATGCGCCCGGCGCGACCGTGCCCGACGACCTGCCGATGCCGCGTCTCGAGTCGGACCCGAACGAGGCGTCGCGCGTGTCGGCGCGCTTCAATCTCGATACGCGCGTGCCGCTGCTCGTGTTCTGCCCCGGCGCCGAGTACGGCCCGGCCAAGCGCTGGCCGCCCGAGCATTTCGCGGCGCTCGCGAAGATGGTGGGCCAGTCGTTCCCGTACACGCAGATCGTCGCGCTCGGCTCGCCGAAGGACGCCCCGCTCGCCCAGGCCATTGCCGATCGCGCGCCGAACGTGCGCAACCTGTGCGGGCAGACCGCGCTCGGCGAGGCGTGCGCGCTGATCTCGCGGGCGAACGCCGTGGTGACCAACGATTCGGGCCTGATGCACGTGGCCGCCGCGCTGCGCCGGCCGCTCGTCGCGCTGTACGGTTCGACGGATCCGCGCCACACGCCGCCCTTGTCCGAGCTTGCAAAGGTACAATGGCTCCATCTCGAATGTAGTCCCTGCTTTGCGCGCGAGTGTCCGCTCGGGCATCTGAACTGCCTGCGCGAACTGAGCCCGGAGCAGGTTTTCGGCGATCTGCGCGGCATGCTGCTCGGGCAGCGATAAGCGTTCAGCATCACCAGGCAGTGTTGGGCGGCTATGTGCCGCCCGCCACGCTGAAAACATCGCGCACACAAATGGATGTGCGCCACGCAACGGACGCCTTGCGCGTTGCGCGCGCCCAATAGAGGCATCGAGGCGCGGGAGGGACCAAAGCGCCGTATCGGAGCACGTCACAGGCCTGTCTCGCGAAAGCGGCATGCTCGCGGCAAACGCGCGCAACGCAGCGACATGCCGCGAAGCGGCGCAACCGATCAATCGCCAACCCGCGCCCAGGTACACGCCGAGTGCAACACCGAGCGCACAAGACCAACGAGCCATGCCACGTTTTGCCCACATCTTCGAAGCCGCCGCGGACACCCTCAACGCGTACTACCAGGCCGTCGCGGAAGTCAACATCGACAGCTTGATGGGTCTGTGGATCGATGAAGAATTCGTGAGCTGCATCACGGCGGAAGGCGCACATCTGCACGGCCTGCCGAGCATCCGCGCCGGCCTCGCCGCGCAGCTCGAAGCGGCGCCGGTGTCGATCGAACCGCTCGACATCCGCGTGTACGACAGCCTCGGCACCGTGGTCTACGCGATCGTGGAAGCGCACCGCCCGGTCGATCCCAGCGCGATTCCCAGCATGGTCTTCACGACCTATGTGATGGTTCACGAGCGCGGCGAGTGGCGCATTGCGCATATTCACGCGAGCCGCATGCCCGACGACGCAGCTACCCAGTTCTCGGCCAGATTGCGCCACGGCCAGGGCGCGCTGCACTGACATAAAGGGCGCAAAGCAGGGGGCAGTAATGAGTACGACCGACGACACCAGCAGACCCGGCGAGGCAGCCCGCGTCGCGGCCGCGCTCGAAGCCCAGACTGCCCTGCTCGGCCCCCGCTACGACAACGACTACCGCGCGCCGTTCTGGCTGCCCGGTGCGCACATCCAGACCATCGTGCCGGCGCTGTTCTCGCGCCTGCCCGCGCCCGCCTACCGGCGCGAGCGCTGGGACACGCCGGATGGCGACTTCATCGAAGTGGACTGGCTCGACGGCAAGCATACCGGTGCGGATTCACACAACGCCCCGCTTTTCGTCCTGTTCCACGGCCTCGAAGGCGGCTCGAGTTCCCACTATGCGCGCGCGCTCGCGGCCGCTGCGCAGGCGCGGGGCTGGCATGCGGCGATCCCCCACTTTCGCAGCTGCAGCGGTCCGCTGAACCTGCTGCCGCGCTTCTACCATCTCGCCGATTCCGCCGAAGTCGATTGGGTACTGCGCCGCTTCGCCGCCCGCCACGCAGGGCCGCTCGTCGTCGCGGGCGTGTCGCTCGGCGGCAACGTGCTGCTGCACTGGCTCGCACAGCGTCGCGAAGACGCCGCGATCGTCGCGGCCGCCGCCGCGATCTCCACGCCGCTCGATGTGCATGCAGGCAGCGAGATGCTGACGCAGGGCTTCGGCATGATCTACACGCGCAGCTTCCTGAAGACGCTGAAGGTAAAGGCGCTCCAGAAACTCGAGCAGTACCCCGGCCTGTTCGACGCGCAAGCCGTGCTCGCCAGCCGGACGATGTACGAATTCGACAATGTCGTGACGGCGCCACTGCACGGTTTTCGCGACACCCACGACTACTACACGCAGGCGACGATCCGTCCGAAGCTCGGCGAAATCGCCGTCCCCACGCTCATTCTGAACGCGCGCAACGATCCGTTTCTGCCGGGCCGCGCGCTGCCCGCACGCCACGAAGTGAGCGCCGTCGTCGAGCTCGATCAGCCCGCCCACGGCGGCCACGTCGGCTTCATGACGGGACCGTTCCCCGGCCGCAGCGACTGGCTTTCGCAGCGCGTGTTCACTTATCTCTCGCCTTTCGCCTCTCATGGATGACATCGTCAAACAGGCGCTCGCGCGCTGGCCCAACGTCCCGCATTGCACGGGCTGGCTGCTGCTCGACGCACGCGGGAACTGGCGCATGCGTGACGAGGCCGCCCAGGCGCAGAACGCACCCGGCACGGCGATCCGCCACGAAGCGCTGCTCGGCTTCATCAACCGCAATTACGAGCGCGATGTACATGGTCAGTGGTACTTCCAGAACGGGCCGCAGCGCGTGTACGTCGAGCTGGAATACACGCCGTGGATCGTGCGTCTCGCGGCGGGTCATGATGGCGATGACGCATTGACGCTCACCGATCAGGGCGGTCAAGCGTTCGAGCCCATGGCCGCGTACCTCGACGAAGCGGGCAGCGTGATCTTTGCCGATGCGAGCACGCCGCCGCGTGCGGCGCTGCTGCACGACCACGACCTCGATCTCTTCACCGACCACGCCACGCTCGCGGACGACGCCAACAGCGGCACGTTCCACTGGCGCGCCGGCGCCGCGCTGCCGCTGCAGCCGATCAAGCGCGCCGACGTGAGCGCGCGCTTTGCCTTCGTGACGAGCCCGGCGCGCGCCGAGCGCGAAGCGCAGGCCGCGGAGCACAGCGCGAGCGGCACACCGCCTGCATCCGCAGACTGAGCGCCGATTCAGCCGCGGCCCTCATCCTTCTCGTCCTGGCGCTCCTGCTTGTAGCGCGCCTCGAAGTCGTGCAGGCGCGCTTCGATCGTCGACAGATCGTAGTAGCCCACCGATTTCATGTCGCGCGCCTCCTTGAGCTGACGGATGGCCGAGGGCCAGGCGCCGTCGAGCGCCAGCTTCTCCGCCATCGCCCGATGCTGGGTGAGCACATCGCCGAGTCCGGCGCTCGCCTGCGCCAGATAGAGCCACCATGCATCTTGCTGCGGCTCGGCCTCGGTTTCGCTGCGCGCGAGCGTCTGCGCCTCCTTGAAGCGCCGCGCCGCGATCAGCGCCTGCAGCAGCGCATCGGTGGCCGCGTGGGAGCCTGGCCACGTCTTGTGCGCAGCCTCTGCCAGCCGCACGGCGTCATCGGTGCGGCCTGAGCGGCGCGCGATATCCACGGCGAGCACGTCGAGACTCGGCGAGTTGCGCGTTTTGCTGCCATCCGCGGCCTCGAACTTCGCGAACGCCGCGCGCGAGTTCGCGAGCGACGCCGTGGCGTCGTCGTAGCGCTCCAGCAGCAACTGCGCGTAGGCAATGCCATACCAGTTTGCGGCGACGTTGAGCGCCGTGCGGTCCTCCAACTCCGAGCGCAAACGCGAAACCTCGTCGATGTACTCATTGCGCGTGCGGTCCTGAAGCACACGCACGCGCGCGCGCACGAATCCGTACTCGGGCGCCTGGCGCGGCTGCCGGTAAGCCGCGCGGCGCGCGCGGTCCTGCATGTCGGCGATGCGCTCGCCGGTGAGCGGGTGCGTGCGCGCGTAGGCCGGCACGCCCGTGTCTTCCATCGAATCGCGCTCGAGCCGCTCGAAAAACGCCACCATGCCCCACGGGTCGTAACCCGCGCCGGTGAGCAGCTGGAAGCCCACGCGATCGGCCTCGTGCTCCGCGGCGCGCGAGAAACGCAACTGGCTGTCCACGGCATACGCCTGGCTGCCGAGCGCAATCCCGGCGCCGAGATCCCCGCTATGCGCGAGCACGCCCGCGAGAATGCCGAACAGCACGCCCGCCAGCGCGGCCAGACCCGTGCGCTCGCTCTGCGAAAGCATGCGTGCGATGTGCCGTTGCAACACGTGGCCCATTTCGTGACCGAGCACGGAGGCGAGTTCGGATTCCGTTTGCGTGACGACGATGAGCCCCGAGTTCACGCCGATGAAGCCGCCCGGCAGCGAGAACGCATTGATCTGGCCGTCGCGGATCGCGAACAGATCGAAGTCGGGCCGATAGCCGCCGATGAACTGCGCACTCGCGGCCGCCGCGAGGCGCGCGGCGACCGAATTGAGGTAGTCACGCACGAGCCAGTCGCCGATATAGTCGGGGTCGCGGCGAATCTCGCGCATCACGCGCTCGCCGATACGGCGCTCGGCCTGCGGCGTGAGCGCGCCGCCCGAGCCGTCGCCGAGGTCGGGCAGTTGCGGCACCCAGGCGGGGGCGCGCACGCTGGTATTGCCGCTCGAAGACGAGGAAGCTGAGCCTGCCTGGCCCTGGGCCGAAAAGCGGCTCTGCGCGCCGCCGTAGGTGCCGAACACGCCCTGCGCGATCGAGGCGGGGACGACGGGGTCCGCCGCGTCGTCGAGCGGACCGCTGACTAATGCTGGCGCAGTATTGGGTGCACCGGGTGTGAGGCCGGAAGGGGCCGGGACGGGCTGCGTGGCGGCCGACGGGGCCGCGCCGAGATTGAGCACGGTGGCATTCGACGCCTGCGCGTACGCTTGCGGCGAAACCGCGAGCGACGCGCACAACCATGCAGCAAGCAGCCGTTTCAGACGCATTGATGACAGGATCGGGGAATGCGGAACACGGGCACGGCGGCGCGCCCGGCGTGGACCGCCCGCGCTCGCTAGCGCCAACCGTTCGATTGTAGCCCGCCTTACAACCCTTGCGGCCCGGCTAGGTGCGCAGAAAGCGCGGCGTGCCGCACTGTTAAGATAGGTACCCCTCAAGGAAGAACCCACCATGCCTGAACTCACGCATTTTGACGCTGCCGGCGACGCCCATATGGTCGATGTCGGCGGCAAGGCAGAGACGAAGCGCATTGCGCTCGCGAGCGGCACGATCCGCATGTTGCCCGAAACCTTCGCGCTGATCCGCGACGGCCACGCGAAAAAAGGTGACGTGATCGGCGTTGCGCGCATCGCCGCGATCCAGGGGGCGAAGCGCACTTCGGATCTGATTCCGCTGTGCCACCCGCTCGCCATCACGCGTGTGAAAGTGGACTTCGCGCTCGACGAAGCGCTGCCCGGCGTTCATTGCACGGCGCAGGTGGAAACGCTCGGCCGCACGGGCGTGGAGATGGAAGCGCTGACCGCGGTGCAGGTCGGACTGCTGACCGTCTATGACATGTGCAAGGCCGTGGACCGCGGCATGACGATCACCGATGTGCGCGTGCTGGAGAAGCACGGCGGGAAGTCGGGGGATTGGGTGGCGGAGCGTTGACGCCATGACTCTCGACGAACTGCTCGCGCAAGTACTGGCCTTCCGCGACGAGCGCGACTGGAAGCAGTTTCACACGTTGCGCAACCTGATCGTCTCCACGAGCATCGAGGCAGGCGAGCTGCTGGAAACGGTCCAGTGGAAGACCGATGCGCAGATCGACGCACAGCTTGCCGATCCCGCGCAGCTCACGCATCTCAAGCACGAATGCGCTGATGTGTTCATCTACCTTCTGCTGGTCGCGCATACCGCCGGGATCGATCTCGTCGAAGCGGCAGCGGAAAAGCTCAAGCTGAACGCGCAGCGCTATCCGGTGGAAAAAGCAAAAGGCAGCGCCGCAAAGTACTCCGAGCTTTGATTGCCTGAGCGACAAAGAACACGCGGCGGCGAGCTGACTCACCGCCCCTTCACGCGCGCGCTGTGAGGCTCAATCGTCCGAATCGTCCTCGTCGTCCTGTTCGACCGATTTCGCCGGCGTCCCGTACTTCTTGACGAGTTGCGCCTTGAAGTCTGCGAGCGTGGGCTGCTCGTCGAGCAGGCCGTAGAGCGAAGCGAGTTGCGTCGGCCAATCGTGCAGCTCCGTGGCGAAAATGCGCAGGCGCTCCACCGTATCGAATGCGCCCGCCGTATCGCCGTCCAGCGCCTGCAACACCGCGTAGCGGCGCAGCACCGTCTCGCCGGGCAGAAGCGCGATGGCGCGCTGGTGCGCGTAAAGCTTGGTCGACAGGCTCGCGGCGTTCATCGGCAACAGCGTGGCCATGCCGTAGTCGCCCCATGCGCCGAACAGGCGCGAAGGATCGTCGCCGTAGTCGCGTGCCGGGTGCTGTCCGTAATACAGCACCTCGGCGCGGTTGTAGTCGCGCAGCACCGGATACAGCGCCGCGACGCCGCCGAACACGACCACCGCATACACGCCGAGCGACACGCGCGACGGCACGACACGCAGCGGCTTCGTCTCCAGCAGACCGAACACGAACATCGCCGGCAGCAGGAAAAACATGTACTGCTGCGGATATTCGACGAGCGCATGCATGACGAGCACGCCGATCAGCATGAAGCCGAACACGCGCTCGGCAGTATGCGGCGCGCGCAGCCCGCGCACGAACCACGCGACGAGCCCGATCACGACGATGGCAAGACCGACGAAGCCGGTCTTCGCGAGCAGGTCGAGGAAAATATCGTGCGCGTTGTTCGCGATCTCGACGCCGCCAAGCGAGCGCACCAGCTCGAACTGATGCATCGGGAAATCGCCCCAGCCGACGCCCAGCACCGGATGCGACTTGAACATCGTCCAGCCGTAGCGCCACAGCGCGAGGCGCGGCGCGATCTGGCTGGCGTCTTTCATGCGCTCGGCAGCCGACTGTGCAAGGTCCAGGCCGTAGTGGACGTTGGCCCAGCGCACGAACGCATTCATGCCGAAGAAGATCAGCACGAGCACGACCGGGATGGTCCAGGCGCGCACGCCGCCGGCCTTGCGGCCCGAGGCCGCACTACGTCCCTCGTCCGCTTCGCTGCGGCAGCCCGTGAGCGCGATCCACAGACCCGCCACGAAAATCACGCCCATCTGCAGCCACGGCCCGCGCGACACCGTGAGCGCAAGACCACCCGAATAGATCGCGGTCAGCACGCCCCACAGCAGGACGTTCAGACGCCGCGTGAGCACGAGGTACATCGCACCCGCCATCGCGAAGGCGATATACGTGGCCAGGTGATTGGCCTGCGCCATGTTGCCGAACGGCCGGCGATCGACCGTGATGTTGTACGCCACCACGAGCGGCGTGACCTTCGTTTCGAGGTGAAAGAGCTGGATCACCTGGGTGAACACGGCGAAGAGGCCGCCGAACTGCAGCGCGAACGCCCCCCACACGAGCGCGGACTGCATGAGGCGCGCGCGCGTGATGGTGTAACCCGCGTGCGTCGCGAGGAACGCGGCGAGCAGATAACCCGCGCCGAGCCAGTTCATCGAAGGCTCGGCGAGCGGCAGTGCGAACGTCTGCACGATCAGCAGCAGGCCGAAGAAAAGCGGCACGAGCGCGACCGTGGGCGACGCGAAGCCCTCGCCCGAGCGCGCCGGACGAACGAGCAGCAACGTCGCGGCGCCCATCAGCACATAAAGTGTCAGTGCAACGAATTCCGCGTAGAACGTCGGAATCGGATAGGTGTGGTTGACGACCGCATAGGGCAGCGTCAACGCGAGGGCCAGCAAGACGAACGTAAGGTAACGCGCAAAATTGGAAGGCATGGTTGGGCGGGGGCGTTCAGCAACGGGGCACTATACAAAACTTTTCCCCCGCTGTGCGGGTGCGGCCGGTTGGGTCGCATCCGCATGCGCTGCGCGAGTGGGCTAGAAAGCGCTCACGGTTGCCCCCGCACCTTTACGCAAACCTTATGCGCGGCACTCCGGCGGCGCGAGATTGCCCGCCAGCGTTGCGGCGTCCGCGGGCGATGGGCCCGTACCAGGCGCGCCGAGGGACGAAGCCGTCTTGCCCGCTGCGAAGCACTCCCACGTGAGCGTGCCGCCCTGCACGCTGCCCTGCGCGAGCACGACGCGCGTGGTGGGCGCATCGGCATTGTCGGGCACCGAGGGCACGAGCACGATCGTGTTGCTGCCCTCGGGCGCCACGCGCGAGGTGAACGCAACCGTGATCTGACCGGTCGTGTCGTCGATATGCAGCGACTTCACGTTGCGGGTGGCAGGCGGCACCGTGTAGCCCGCGCCGAACGCGTTGCCGCTCGCGGCGTTCTCCGCCACGGCGAGGCGCGCGGAAGCCGCGAGCGAGAGGCCCTCGCCCACGCGGCTGCGGGCGAGGTAATCCTGGTACGCCGGAATGGCGTAAGCGGCGATCACACCGACGATCGCGAGCACGATCATCAGTTCGATCAGCGTGAAGCCGCGCGCGGTCCAGCGCCCGGCAATGCTCGCGAGGCGCGACAGTCTGGCAAAACACGCGCAGCCGTTGCGCGGCGGCGGGTTCATGGGAAGTGCAGATACGATCATCGTCAGGGCTCCTGAAACAAGAAACGCCTGCTCACACTCGTGAACAGGCGTCTTGATCGTATCGGCGGCCCGCGCCGCGCATCAGTCGGCCAGATGGCCCAGGCGCAACGGCACAGCCATGCGTGCTCAGTGCGACTGCGGCCCCTGCGTCGCGCTGCGCCGCGCGTTGCGGCGCCTGAGCCAGGTCCCGAGCGCGACGACGAACACGGCCCCCGCCACGCACATGCCGTATTCGGCCGCGGGCGTATCGAGCAGCGGCCAACGGTCGCCGGCGGGGTCGTTGACGATGAGCCCGCCCGCGATCCAGCCGAGCAGTGCTGCGCCGAGCGTCACGATCACCGGGTAGCGGTCGAGCAGCTTGAGGACGAGCTGGCTGCCCCACACGATGAGCGGAATGCTTACCATCAGCCCGAAGATCACGAGAGCGATGCGATGGCGCGGATCGGCCGCTTCGGCAGCGCCCGCAATCGCGACCACATTGTCGAGGCTCATCACCGCGTCGGCGACGACGATCGTCTTGATCGCGCCCATCAGCTTCTCGGCAGGCTTCACGTTGGCGTGCTCGAGTTGACTGGGCGCGAGCAACCGAACGCCGATCCACAGCAACAGCAGGCCGCCTGCGAACTTGAGGAACGGCACGTTGAGCAGCACCACGGCGAAAGCGATCAGCACCACGCGCAGCGCAATCGCGCCAGCGGTACCCCACAGAATGCCGCGCACACGCTGCTGCGAAGGCAGGTCGCGGCAAGCGAGCGCGATCACCACGGCGTTGTCGCCGCCGAGCAGGATGTCGATGACGATGATCTGGAAGACAGCGCCCCAATGGAGCGACGCGAAGAACTCGAGCATGGAAACGAAGACTCAGCCGTGACTCAGGATAGGCGGCTCATACGGCGAGCCAAATAAAAAAGCGAGGGGGCCATGACTGGCTCCCTCGCTCTTTGTTCGGAAACCTCGTGAAAGGATTCCGCAAGCATATCAAAAAACGCTGGCCGCCCGCGCATGCGTGATGCACGAGCGGCTGCGCATTTCGAATTTACAGCATCGCCTTCAGCAGACGACCCATTTCCGACGGGTTGCGCGTCACCTTGATGCCGCACGCGTCCATGATTTCCAGCTTCGCGTCGGCCGTATCCGCACCGCCCGAGATCAGCGCGCCGGCGTGGCCCATGCGCTTGCCCGGAGGCGCCGTGACGCCCGCGATGAAGCCAACCACCGGCTTCTTCATGTTGTCCTTGATCCACTCAGCGGCGTTCGCTTCGTCCGGACCGCCGATTTCGCCGATCATGATCACGGCGTCCGTATCCGGATCGTCGTTGAACATCTTCATGACGTCGATGTGCTTCAGACCGTTGATCGGGTCGCCGCCGATACCGACTGCCGACGACTGGCCGAGGCCGATCGCGGTCAGCTGGGCAACCGCTTCATACGTCAGCGTGCCCGAACGCGACACGACGCCGATGCGGCCCTTGCGGTGGATGTGACCCGGCATGATGCCGATCTTCAGCTCGTCCGGCGTGATCGTGCCGGGGCAGTTCGGGCCGAGGAGCAGCGTCTTGCGGCCTTCGCGGCGCATACGGTCCTTGACTTCGATCATGTCGCGGACGGGAATGCCTTCCGTGATACAGATCGCGAGATCGAGGTCGGCCTCGACGGCTTCCCAGATCGCAGCAGCAGCGCCTGCCGGCGGCACGTAGATGACCGAAACGGTCGCGCCGGTGGCGTCCTTTGCTTCACGCACGTTCGCGTAGATAGGAATGCCTTCGAAATCTTCGCCGGCCTTCTTCGGGTTCACGCCAGCGACGAATGCTTCGCGGCCGTTCGCGTACTCACGGCAAGCGCGGGTATGGAACTGACCGGTCTTGCCGGTAATGCCCTGCGTGATGACCTTGGTGTCTTTGTTGATCAGAATCGACATGTATTGACCTCTGTTCGTTTGGCGTCATGCGTCGCACCAGACCGCTTCTTGCGTTGCGGTGTTCGCGCCGGCACCACGCCATTCGTGTCCGGTGAAAATTACTTGCCTTCGGCAGCCGCGACAACCTTCTGCGCGGCTTCTTCCATGCTGTCTGCCGAGATGATCGGCAGGCCCGATTCGGCCAGCATCTTCTTGCCGAGGTCCTCGTTCGTGCCCTTCATGCGCACGACGAGCGGCACGTTCAGGTTCACGGCCTTCGAACCAGCGATCACGCCTTCTGCGATCACGTCGCAGCGCATGATGCCGCCGAAGATGTTCACGAGGATCGCCTTCAGGCCCGGGTTCTTGAGCATGAGCTTGAACGCTTCCGTGACCTTCTCGGTCGTGGCGCCACCGCCCACGTCGAGGAAGTTCGCCGGCTCGCCGCCGAACAGCTTGATGGTGTCCATCGTCGCCATTGCGAGGCCTGCGCCGTTCACGAGACAGCCGATGTTGCCGTCGAGCGAGATGTACGCGAGGTCGAACTTCGAGGCTTCGATTTCAGCCGGATCTTCTTCGTCCAGGTCGCGGTAAGCGACGATTTCCGGATGACGGGACAGCGCGTTGGAGTCGAAGTTGAACTTCGCGTCGAGCGCGATGACCTTGCCGTCGCCGGAGACGTTCAGCGGGTTGATTTCAGCCAGCGATGCGTCGGTTTCCCAGAATGCCTTGTACAGGCCTTGCAGGATGGCGCGGGCTTGCGGAATCGAAGCAGCCGGCACGCCGATCTTCGCGGCGAGGTCGTCGGCCTGTGCGTCGAGCAGACCCGTCGACGGCTCGACGATGACCTTGTGGATCAGTTCCGGGTGCTTTTCGGCGACTTCTTCGATGTCCATGCCGCCTTCGCTCGAACCCATCAGAACGATCTTTTGCGACACGCGATCAACGACGAGGCTGACATACAGTTCTTGCTTGATGTCGGCGCCTTCTTCGATCAGCAGACGGTTGACCTTCTGGCCTTCCGGACCGGTCTGGTGCGTGACGAGCTGCATGCCGAGGATCTGGTTCGCGTACTCGCGGACCTGCTCGAGCGTCTTGGCAACCTTCACGCCACCGCCCTTGCCGCGGCCACCCGCGTGGATCTGCGCCTTGACGACCCAAACCGGACCGCCCAGCTCTTCAGCGGCCTTGACCGCGTCATCCACCGAAAACACCGGGATGCCGCGCGGGACCGCGACTCCGAATTTCCGCAGGATTTCCTTACCCTGGTACTCGTGAATCTTCATGCGTGATTCCTTCAGTCTGAGAGTTGGAGTGAACTTCGATTCCGCTGTTGTTATTCATGCGAGACGGCGTCGGCCCTGCCCTCTTGGCCCGGGCTCCGGCTGTCGCGCACGCTGGGGGTTTCCGCGCCGCGTGCTATGGAACGCGGCACATGGCCATACCAGCGCGGATAAAACTGCTTCACCGCCTCCCCGTCGAACCGCAGCGCGTGGCAGCGGCCAAGCTGGAAGGGCGGCTTTTCACCGGCGGCCTCATTGCCTCCGGCGGTCTTGCCGAGTTCCGGTCCGGGCGCTTCACCCGGCGAGCCATTCGATGTATCCCACACTGCCCCGACGAACGCCTGGATCGCAGCGGTCGGCAAAACGCCCAACATTTCTGTGAGGTGCGTGCAGCCGGCCGTGCCGGCGAGGAGCCGGCCCGCTTCGCGGCGGAAATTGTCGAGGAGATTGAGCCCGATAAGGGCCCGATAGGCGGGATTAGCGTTCTGGCACTGACCGTCGTAAGGCACCCAGTCGGACGACGCTTCGGCGTCGACGACGTTGAGCTTGCGATCGATCGTAATACGCAGCCAGAGTTCATGGATCGGCAGACCATTGGGCCGGACACCGGCGGCGAGCGGCACGTCGCGTGGCTTGTGGTCGGTCAGGCACGCGTCGATGTCCCACAGGCCGTCTTCACGCTCATAGGCAACCGCCCGGATGGCGCGCTGATGGCGCAACTGGCGGGGCACGGGCGGAGAAAGCGGCATGCTAAAGGTAAGACCGTATTGGAAAACCTCGTGATTTTAACATACCGAGTATTTGAGACAGCCGCGAACACACAGGCCGGGCGGGGACTTGCCTGCGCTGATTTTTCGAGACGGCCGGCTCAGTTATCGGACCAGTCTTCCTCGATTCCCTTGAGGATCTTGCCGATGATCGACATCGAGAAGCCGCGCGCCGCGAGGAAGCGCGCCTGGCGCGCGCGTTCGGCAGGCGTCCCGGGCAACTGGCCGTACTTCTTCTGCCAGACCGTGCGGGCACGTACGAGCTCGGTCTCGCGTAGTTGCGAACTCACCTCTTCGATGAGTGCTTCGCCCACCGCGTGGCGCTTGAGTTCGCTGACGATACGCCCTGCCCCCACGCGCGCCGCGCGCCGGTGCACGACGCTTTCGGCAAAGCGCGCATCGGAGAGCCAGCCCTCGCGTTCGAGCGAATCGAGCAGCACTTCGAGTGCGTCGGCGTCTTCGGTGTGCGGCATGAGCTTGCGCGAGAGTTCGGCGCGGCTGTACTCGCGACGCGAAAGATAGCCGAGTGCGCGGCCCTTGAGGGAGCGCTCGGGGCGCTGCTTCGCCGTGGACGATTTTTCGCGCTCACTCGCGCGTGCGGCGCGGCTGGCCGAGCTGCGCTCGTATTGGTCGGCTTGCGGCGCGCTGGCTTCGCGCGCGGTTTCGACAGGCGCGCGACGCGATCGCTTGAATGATGTCTCGGACAGCGGCTCTGGCGGCACGTTTACCGCCGCCTCATCCGCCCCGCCAAAGAAAGCCTCGAACGGAACTTCGAAGACCGCGCCGCCATCGTCGCTGAGATCGGCGGGCGACGAATACGCCGCGCCAGAATGCGCAAAGCCGCGATCGCCCGCCTGGGCGTCGCGGCTCAAATGGCTTGAGCGGCTCGTGCGCGAGTCGGCAGGCTTCACGGCGGAGCGCCGCTCGGCGCCCCTGTCCGCAGGCGAACCCGCACGGGGGTTAGCCTGCTCGCCGGAAGGCGAGGACGTATGTGACCCGCCCTTGCGCATCAGCTTGCCTTATCTACGAGAGCCTGGTGGACTTACTCTTCGTCAGCGACTTCGACTTCGCCGGAATCGTTGACGCCGTCCGGCATCGTGCTCACGCCAAGCGATTCGCGGATGCGGTTTTCGATCTCACGAGCAATGTCCGCGTTCTCGCGCAGGAATTCGCGTGCGTTGTCCTTGCCCTGGCCAATGCGCTCGCCGTTATAGCTGTACCACGCACCCGCCTTGTCGACGATCTTGGCCTGCACGCCAAGGTCGACGATTTCGCCCTGACGCGAGATGCCCTCGCCGTAGAGAATATCGAACACGGCTTCGCGGAACGGCGGCGAGACCTTGTTCTTCACCACCTTCACACGCGTTTCGCTGCCGATCACTTCGTCGTTCTTCTTGATCGAACCGATACGGCGAATGTCCAGACGCACCGACGAGTAGAACTTGAGCGCGTTGCCGCCCGTGGTGGTTTCCGGGTTGCCGAACATCACGCCGATCTTCATACGGATCTGGTTGATGAAGATCACCATGCAGTTCGTCTTCTTGATCGTGCCGGTGAGCTTGCGCAGCGCCTGCGACATCAGACGCGCCTGCAGACCCGGCAGCGAGTCGCCCATTTCGCCTTCGATTTCGGCCTTCGGCACGAGCGCCGCGACCGAGTCGATCACGATCATGTCGATCGAGCCCGAGCGCACCAGCGCGTCGGTGATTTCGAGCGCCTGCTCGCCCGTGTCCGGCTGCGAGATGAGCAGTTCGGGCACGTTCACGCCGAGCTTGGCGGCGTATTGCACGTCGAGCGCGTGTTCCGCGTCGATAAACGCCGCCGTGCCGCCGAGCTTTTGCATTTCGGCGATGACCTGCAGCGTAAGCGTGGTCTTACCCGACGATTCCGGACCGTAGATCTCGACCACCCGGCCGCGCGGCAAACCGCCCACGCCAAGTGCGATGTCGAGGCCGAGCGAACCGGTAGAGACTACCTGGATGTCCTCGACCGCCTCGCCGTCGCCGAGTCGCATGATCGACCCCTTGCCGAACTGCTTTTCGATCTGCGCGAGCGCGGCGGCCAGCGCCTTGCTCTTTTCAGCAGTCAGCCCAGCCGAGCCTTTCTTGCTATCTTCCATGAATCGTCCTTTGCTATGATGAACGGCGTCTCGTGACCATGCGCACGCCTCATTCGGGCTAATGCACACGAACGCAGACACTGTATAAAAAAACAGTGGTTTTGGCAAGCCTTTCTGGCTATCCAGAACCTCGAATTTCGGAGACCGCCGCGCGTCGCCTGGCCGCGCCCTCAAGGACGCGGCGCGGCGCGGGTGTTACGAGCCTGACTACGAGGTCAAAAAGCCTCGAAGGCGACGCTGACGCAACATGCGAATCCTCATTGCCGAAGACGACAGCATACTCGCGGACGGGCTCGTGAGATCACTCCGCCAATCGGGCTATGCCGTTGATCACGTGCGTAGCGGCGTGGATGCCGATACCGCCTTGTCGATGCAGTCGTTCGACCTCTTGATCCTCGATCTGGGCCTGCCGAAAATGCCGGGCCTCGAAGTGCTGCGCCGTTTGCGCGCGCGCAATTCCAATCTGCCCGTGCTGATCCTCACCGCCGCCGACAGCGTGGACGAGCGCGTCAAAGGCCTCGACCTCGGCGCCGACGACTACATGGCCAAGCCCTTCGCGCTCAACGAGCTCGAAGCGCGCGTGCGTGCGCTCACGCGGCGCGGCGCGGGCGGCGGCCCGACCGTCGTGCGGCATGGCGCGCTGGCGTTCGACCAGGTGGGGCGCATTGCGCGCATCAACGACCAGGTGCTCGATCTTTCCGCGCGCGAACTGGGCGTGCTCGAAGTGCTGCTGCAGCGGCTCGGGCGGCTCGTCTCGAAGGAGCAGCTCGTCGACCACCTGTGCGAATGGGGCGAAGAAGTCAGCAACAACGCCATCGAAGTCTACGTGCATCGGCTGCGCAAGAAACTCGAAACGGGCGGCGTGCGCATCGTGACCGTGCGCGGGCTAGGCTACTGCCTCGAAAAAGAGGCGAAGGAAGCACAGGCCGGCGCAGGCCAGACGCCCGCCCGGGCCGAGGCCGGCACGCCCGACGCCGCGCCGGCGATGCCCGCCAGTCATTACTTCAAGTAGGCGGGACCGACGATGGCCGGGCGTCCTCCCATCGCGCGCGCCGTGCCGCCCAAGGGCGCCGCAAGCGTGGCCGACCCGGCTGGCGACAGCGCCTCGGGCGCATCCGCGTTCGCGGCCGACGCCCTCGACGACGACGCGCGCGACGCCCGCTACGCCAATCCGTTCGCCCCGCCCGACGAAGCCGAAGCCGCCGCGGAAGCGCGCCCGCGCTCGCTCTTCGGCGAGATTCTCGACTGGATGCTCGCGCCCTTGCTGCTGCTCTGGCCGATGAGCATCGCCGTCACGTATCTCGTAGCGAAATCGATCGCCAACGGCCCCTTCGACCGCGCGCTCGAAACCGACGCCTATGTGCTCGCGCGCCAGATCCAGCCCGTGAACGGCGTGGCCGAGCTGACACTGCCCGCCTCCACGCGCGACTTTCTGCGCGCCGATAACGTCGACAGCGTGTTCTATCAGGTGCTCGGCGGCCGTGGCGAGCTGATCGGCGGCGATCGCGACATGCCGCTGCCGCACGACGACGACCGCCCGCCGCCGGGCCTCGTCGAATTCCGCGACGACACGCTGCATGGCATCGACATCCGCGTCGCCTATACAACCGTGGACCCGACGCACCTCAGCGCCGGCGACCGGCAAGGTCAACCCGTACTCGTGCAGGTCGCGGAAACGCTCGACAAGCGCCGCCAGCTCGCCAACGACATCATCAAGGGCGTGATCCTGCCGCAGTTCGTGATCTTGCCGCTCGCGATCCTGCTCGTATGGTTCGGCCTCTCGCGGGGCCTCGCTCCCTTGCACGCGCTGCAGTCGAACATCCGCATGCGTCGCCCCGACGATCTTTCGCCGCTCGAAGCGCGCCGCGCGCCGCCCGAAATCGAGCCGCTCGTCACGTCGTTCAACGACCTGCTCACGCGGCTCGAACAGAACATGGAGCTGCAAAAGCGCTTCATCGCCGACGCCGCGCATCAGATGAAAACGCCGCTAGCGGGCCTGCGCACCCAGGCCGAACTCGCGCTGCGCCAGAACGCGCCCGCCGAAGTGCACCGCTCGCTCGAGCAGATCGCGACGAGTTCCGAGCACGCCGCGCGGCTCGTCACCCAGTTGCTCGCGCTCGCGCGAGCGGAAAACCGCATGTCCGGGCAGGTCTTCACGCCCGTGGATGTGGCCGACGTGGCGCGCCACGCCGTGCGCGACTGGGTGCAGCCGGCGCTCGCCAAGCAGATGGACCTCGGCTACGAAGGCCCCGAAACGGCCTACGGCAGCGAGGAAGACGATGGCGAAGCGGCGCCGCGCGTCGAAGTGGACGGCAACCCGGTGATGCTGCGCGAGATGCTCTCGAACCTCATCGACAACGCGATCCGCTATACGCCCGCGGGCGGGCGCATCACTGTGCGCGTGCGGCCCGAGCCCGCGGCGGGCATGGTCCATCTCGAAGTGGAAGATACGGGCATGGGCATTCCGCCTGCGGAGCGCGAGCGCGTGCTCGAGCGCTTCTACCGTATTCTCGGGCGCGACGGCGAAGGCAGCGGGCTCGGGCTTGCGATCGTGCGCGAGATCGCCACGATGCACGGCGGCACGCTCGCCATCGACGATCACGTCTATCAGGACACGCCGCGCCTCGCCGGGACGCTCGTGCGCGTGACGCTGCGCCTGCGCACGCAGGCCTGAGCGGCATTGCCGGCGCTTCGGCGGCGAAACCACCGCGAAACTGACGGACCGCGTCAGAAAACCGGGATGGGACTTACCCTTACCCGATATGCGTCGAACGAGTCAAAATCTGCGCGTTAGGCGATGTTATAAGATCAATACCGGATTTTTAGCGCACATTACGCGACGATCGCCGACTCCACCCCGCGCCGACACCACACTCAGAAACCCACGCGCGCGTCAGAAGCCCGTAAGTTTCCATTCCAATAATGCTCCGCAGGACCGCGGGTCTTCGAGTCGCCTGCCCGACGGACCACACGCATATCAATACTGGAGACAAATATGGCAACCGTTGGCGGACAAGTCTCGCACGCGCCGATGACCAGCGACGAAAAACGCGTGATCTTCGCGTCGTCGCTCGGCACCGTGTTCGAGTGGTATGACTTCTACCTGGCCGGATCGCTTGCGGCCTTCATCAGCAAGAGCTTCTTTTCCGGCGTCAATCCCACGGCCGGCTTCATCTTCACGCTGCTCGGCTTCGCCGCCGGCTTTGCCGTGCGTCCGTTCGGCGCGATCGTGTTCGGGCGCCTCGGCGACCTCGTGGGCCGCAAGCACACGTTCCTCGTCACGATCGTCATCATGGGTATCTCGACCTTCGTGGTCGGCTTCCTGCCCGGCTACGCGTCGATCGGCATTGCCTCGCCGGTGATCTTCATCGCCATGCGTCTCCTCCAGGGTCTCGCGCTTGGCGGGGAGTACGGCGGCGCCGCAACCTACGTCGCTGAACACGCGCCGCCTGGACGCCGCGGCTTCTACACCTCGTGGATCCAGACGACCGCCACGCTCGGTCTGTTCCTCTCGCTGCTCGTGATCCTCGGCGTGCGCACGTTTGTCGGCGAAGAGCAGTTCGCCGCATGGGCCTGGCGCATTCCGTTCATCGCCTCGATCCTGCTGCTCGCCGTTTCGGTGTGGATCCGTCTGCAGCTCGACGAATCGCCGGCGTTCAAGCGCATCAAGGCGGAAGGCAAGGTCTCGAAGGCGCCGATCAAGGAAGCGTTCGGCCAGTGGAAGAACCTCAAGGTCGTGCTGCTCGCCCTCTTCGGCCTCACCGCCGGCCAGGCCGTGGTCTGGTACACGGGCCAGTTCTATGCGCTCTTCTTCCTCACGCAAACGCTCAAGGTGGACGGCTCTAGCGCCAACATCCTGATCGCGCTGGCGCTGTTGATCGGCACGCCGTTCTTCCTGTTCTTCGGCGCGCTGTCGGACAAGATCGGCCGCAAGCCCATCATCATGGCTGGCTGCCTGATCGCGGCGCTCACCTACTTCCCGATCTTCAAGGCGATCACGCACTACGCGAACCCGGCGCTCGAAGCCGCCACGCAGCGCGCGCCGATCGTCGTGATCGCGGATCCGGCCGAATGCTCGTTCCAGTTCAACCCGGTTGGCACCTCGAAGTTCACGAGCTCGTGCGACATCGCCAAGAGCGCACTTTCGAAGGCTGGCCTGAACTACGAGAACGTGGCCGCCCCGGCAGGCACGCTCGCGCAGATCAAGGTGGGCGACACGACTATCGACACGTTCAACGGCCGGGCGCCCGGCGCCAAGGAAGCCGGCGCGCTGTTCGAGAAGACGCTCGCGGCCACGCTGAAAGCGGCGGGCTATCCGCTGAAGGCCGACCCCGCGCAGCTCAACTGGCCGATGACGGTGGTGATGCTGACGATCCTCGTGATCTTCGTGACCATGGTGTACGGGCCAATCGCGGCGATGCTGGTGGAGATGTTCCCGACGCGCATCCGCTACACCTCGATGTCGCTGCCCTATCACATCGGCAACGGCTGGTTCGGCGGCTTCCTGCCGGCGACCGCCTTCGCGATCGTGGCGGCACGAGGCGATATCTACTCGGGCCTCTGGTATCCGATCATCATCGCGCTGGGCACCTTCGTGATCGGCATGCTGTTCGTGAAGGAAACCAAGGACTCGGATATTTACGCGCAGGATTGAGGCTGCGAGCGCCGCCGGGCGGGGCTTCTCGCCCGGCGACTGCCTTCCTTGCAGAAAAGATGACGAAGGGGGTTGACAACCTCAGGCCGTACTGCGATAATTCTCTTCTTCGGCGAATTAGCTCAGCCGGTTAGAGCGACGGAATCATAATCCGCAGGTCCGGGGTTCGAATCCCTGATTCGCCACCAGTTGCAAAAGAAAGCCGCTGTCCCACAAGGGCAGCGGCTTTTTTCATTTCCGGCTTCCGCGCTCGTGCCTGGCGGACCGGAGTCCGCCAGATCGCACAGCATTCACCTGATCTGCTTACGCTCCCGCTTCGTTTCGTACATCGAACGATCTGCGAATTCGATCAGCGCCGTCATCTCGGTGCCGTCTTCGGGGAGGATGGCAACGCCCACGCTCACGCCGAGATCGATGCGGTTGCCTTCGAACTCGAACGGCTCGCCCACGGTGTCCACGAGCCGGCGGCTGTACGCCTCGGCGTCCCTGCGCCCCGCGATGCCCGGCAAGATCACCGCGAACTCGTCACCGCCCACGCGCGCGGCCGTGTCCACTCGACGGCTGTGGCGAGCGATGCGCGTCGCGGTCTCCCGGATCGCCGCATCGCCGGCCCGATGGCCGTGGCGGTCGTTGATCGGCTTGAGGCCATCCATGTCGAGATTGAGCACGCCGAGTCCGCCCGACGAGCGCACCGCGAGATCCACCGACTGGCGCAGGCGATCGTAAAAGAGCGCGCGATTGGGCAAACCCGTGAGCGCATCATGCGTCGCGCGCAGATAGAGCTCGCTCGTCTCGTGTTTCGCGGCATGGAACATCGCCGCGGCGATGAGTTCGGACATCAGCGAGAGCGTGCGGATGTCCTCGTCCTTGAAGGCGTCGACTTCCGAATTCGTGACTTTCAGAACGCCGACGGTGGTCTCGAGATGCTTGAGCGGCGTGACGATCATCGAGCGCAGGCCCGCGCGCCGGCAGGCTTCGCGGTCCACGCGCGGGTCGGTTTCGGAGTCGTCGCAGCGCAGGATCTCGCCCTCGCGCACGCACAGGCCGGAGAGGCTCGTTTCGCGCGCGAGGCGCAAGCCAAGGAGGTCCGCGACGTTGCCCGATGCCGCGCGATACACCATGTCCTCGCCTTCGGCAAGCTCGACGACCGCGCCCTGGGCTCGCGTGAGCTGCTCGGTGCGTTCGGCCACGTAGGCCATCACGCCGCCGAGATCGAGCCCGAGCTTCGCGATGTCCGACTGCGCCTTGATGATTTCCAGCAGGGTTGCGTTGTCCAGTTGCGTGTCTTTCGCTTCGCTCTTCTTCATCGCTTAACCGTTAGCCTTGCCTTTGACTTGCTGACGGCACTGAAAGCCAGGGCGCCGTTCGATCGGGCTAAAGCATAGCAAACGTTAATGATTGCGCCAGCGCAAACGTTTTACATCTGCAATTCGCCGCGCTTTTTGCGATTCGTTGCGGGGACACCCATTGTGCATACGCGTTCAGCGCTCGATGCGCTCGCGCGTGAGGCGCAACAGCGCGGCCATCGCGCGGCTCGCCGCATAGGCGTCGCGTTGCGCGATCGCCTCGTACACAAGGGTGTGGTCGGGCAGCGCAGCGTTGAACACCTCGGCGCGCTTCGCGTTCACGCGCAACTGGCCTTCGAGCGTGCGCTCGATCAGCGTGCCGAGCGGCACCAGCAATTCGTTGCGGCAAGCGCCTAGCACCGCGAGATGAAAGCGCAGGTCCGCGCGCACCCATTCGTCCACATTGCGCGCCTCGGCCATGGCTTCGTGCGCGGCGGCGATCGACGCAAGCGAATCGGCGTCGTGTGCGTTTGCGGCGAGGCCTGCCGCAAACGGTTCGATCATCTCGCGCATTTCCTGGAGCTTGAGCGCGAAAGCGAGCGGCGGTGCCACGCGCGCGTACCAGTCGAGCACGTCGGCATCGAGCAGATTCCACGCTTCGCGCGCCCGCACCCGCGTACCCACGCGCGGACGCGATTCCACGAGCCCTTTCGAGGTGAGCGTGCGCAGCGCCTCGCGCAGCACCGTGCGGCTCACGTCGAACGTTGCCATGAGTTCGGCCTCGCGCGGCAGGACCGTCGCGGGCGGGTAGTCGCCGCGCAGGATCGCGCTGCCGAGTTCGTAGGCCACGGTGCCGTGCAGATCGCGTTGAATCGCCGTTCTCCTGGATAATGGGAAGCGTTGCGAAATAATACTATTAATAGCACTTAAAGGCGAATTTTGCAGTAGCATGTGCGGATGAAGACGTTGCCGCTCGCGCGTGGTGCGGGCGCCGCCTTACCGCTCAAGGTCATGGAGACACCGCATGAAAATCACCAAGCTCGAAACCTTCGTCGTCCCGCCGCGCTGGCTCTTTCTGAAGATCGAAACGGACGAAGGGATCGTCGGCTGGGGCGAGCCGATCGTCGAAGGGCGCGCGCATACGGTGGCCGCGGCCGTCGATGAACTCGCCGACTATCTGATCGGCAAGGATCCGCTGCTCATCGAAGACCACTGGCAGGTGATGTATCGCGCGGGCTTCTACCGCGGCGGCCCGATCTCGATGAGCGCCATTGCCGGCGTCGATCAGGCGCTCTGGGACATCAAGGGCAAGCATCATGGCGTGCCCGTTCACGCGCTGCTCGGCGGCCAGGTGCGCGACAAGATCAAGGTGTATTCGTGGATTGGCGGCGACCGTCCGAGCGACGTCGCCAACAACGCGCGCGCCGTGGTCGAGCGCGGCTTCAAGGCCGTGAAGATGAACGGCTCGGAAGAACTGCAGATCATCGACACCTTCGACAAGGTGCAGGGCGTCATCAACAACGTCGCGGCCGTGCGCGAGGCCGTGGGCCCGAACGTCGGCATCGGCGTGGACTTCCATGGCCGCGTGCACAAGCCGATGGCCAAGGTGCTCGCGAAAGAACTCGATCCGTTCAAGCTGATGTTCATCGAAGAGCCGGTGCTTTCGGAGAACGTCGAAGCGCTGCGCGACATCGTCAACCAGACCAGCACGCCGATCGCGCTGGGCGAGCGCCTGTATTCGCGCTGGGATTTCAAGCACATCCTCGCGGGCGGCTACGTGGACATCATCCAGCCCGACGCCTCGCACGCGGGCGGCATCACCGAGTGCCGCAAGATCGCGTCGATGGCCGAAGCCTATGACGTCGCGCTCGCGCTGCACTGCCCGCTCGGGCCGATCGCGCTCGCCACCTGCCTGCAGATCGACGCCGTGAGCTACAACGCGTTCATCCAGGAGCAGAGCCTCGGCATTCACTACAACAAGGGCAACGATCTGCTCGACTACATCAGGAATCCCGAAGTCTTCAAGTATGAAGACGGCTTCGTCTCGATTCCGCAGGGCCCGGGACTCGGCATCGACGTGAACGAGGAGAAGGTGCGCGAGATGGCCAAGACGGGCCACCGCTGGCGCAATCCGGTGTGGCGTCACGAAGATGGCAGCGTCGCCGAATGGTGACGCAAAGATGAACGCCAATCGCGCGGCGGTGAGCGTTACGTGACACGCTCATTGCCGCGCGTTTCGGCGGCGTAACATTTCGCGTGGCTTTGCGCGCCCAGGCGCGCGCACTCGCAAGACACGCGAACGGCTTATGTCGTTTGCGCACACAGCCAGTTCATGGAAAGCCGCGCCACGCAAGGCGCGCCCATCATCGAAGACACGCGTCGAGCGCAAACGCCACCCACTGGCCTGCTCCTTGCAGATTCCTTTGCAACCCAACCTCAGTGTTGCAAAGGATTCCATGGACGCGTCGCTTCCCGACTATCTGATCCGCGAACAAGCGGCCGTAGGCGCACTCGTCGCCTTCGGCTTTCTGCGCGTGCTGGCTGGCGCGATCGCCTTCGCGCGCGGCTGGCGCATCGGCTGGGTGGAGTACGCCATGATCGGCGCCGCGGCGCTGTGGTGCGCGCCGCAACTGATCGCGCTGATCGCCAATCCAGCGTCCGTGGCCGCGCTCGCAGAACTCGAAGGCAACGCCACGGGCTGCGCCATCGCCCTCTTCTTCGCGCCGATCCTCAGTCACCGGCTCGGCTACGAATAACGTCCACCGGCGACGTTTCAGCCCTGCAACACGTAGCCCGGCACGCTACGCGCGAGCGCGGCCGCGGCCACCAGCACGCCGATCATCACGATCGCTTCAAGATGAATCACGTTGACGAAACGGCGCGCCGCCGCTGTCGACGCCGCGCGCCGCAACTCGGGCATCGCCACGAGCCGGTTGAAGCCGCCCATCCCGAGCGCGAGCAGAACCAGCACAGCCTTGAGCATCAGCACGCGGCCCCACGTGCTGCCGACGATGGCGTCGATCGAGCCGCCGCTGCCGCGCAGCGCGTTGAACACGCCCGTCGCGATCACGAAGCCAACCGCGAAGAACGCCACGTTCGAAATCTGGCCCGCCGTGCGGATCAGCACGCCGCGCGACGTCGATGCGCCGAGCGCCGGCAGCACGGCAAGTCCCCCCGCCATGACGATGCCGCTCCAGGCGCTCGCACTGAGCAAATGGAGAGTGTGCAGCCCGAGCGCGGCCGAGGCGAAGCCCGCATCGGCTGCGTGTCCGAGCCCCGCGCGCCCCGCGGCGATGGCGATGAGCGCGAGCCACAGCACGCCGTCGCGCGCCACACTCGAAGCCGCGAACGCGCAGCCGAGCAGCACGAGCGCGCCGGCAAACGCAACGCTCCACGCGTGGCCAACGTGCGTTTGCGAGAGCACCGTACCGACCACGCCGAACGCGCTGGGCAACGGTTCGCCGCTGACCGACGCGCTCTCGTACAGCATCCACATGACGAGCGCCGCCACGAGCACGAACGCCGAGGCGCGCAGCGAGCGTTGCGCACGCAGCCATGCGAGGCGCGCGGGCGCGACGGCCGTGCGGCCATCCTTGTCGAGCCACGCGCCATAGAACGCCGAGCCGAGCGCGAATGCGTAGGCAATGTTGACAATGGCCGCCATGGCGACCTGCCCGATCCAGAGCCAGTCAGCTTTCATCGGAGCTCACCCTCGCGCGTGGTGCGGGTCGCACGGACTTCGCGCGATGTGGATCGGTCGGCTTGGTGCAACGATAGGGAAAGTGCAATTGGAGTCATCGAGACAAGTGGCAAGGAAACAACATGAAAACGGCAACAGCAGCACGCACACGCATCACATCGCGTGTCGCGCAAGGGTGCCTGCTTCGATAGCCGCCGCGCCATTCGGTTCAATGCAGGCTCGATGCGGCTTCAATGCGGCTTCAATGCGGATCCAGCGCAGATCGAACGCGGATTCGAAGCAGGTTCGACGCGCATTCCATGCGCGAGCATCGAGCCGGGGCACGAGACCAGCGGCGGCGGCGGCATGCGCCCGGCATGATGCTACGCATGCACCCGGCAACAAGCGGCTCGCCGAGTGTGGCGCGGGTGCGGGACAACCCCGTGTCACCGATTGGCGAACAGGTGCAGAATCATAACCGGCACCGGCGCGACGATCGGCCGCAAGCACGTCGCGGTGGCGCCTCGAAGGCATCGGAGGGCGCTTGTGGCACATGCGGCAAATGGTCACCATGAGTTCCCGATGCTAGAATCTGCTGCGTCGCCGCAGCGCGCACGGTCTTCTGCTTTCATCGCGCGCAGCCTAGAAGCCGGGCCGTTCGAAGCCTGGTCAGGTCCACGATAAAGATGGAGTTACGCGTGTCCCCAAGACGTATCTTCCGACCGCTCATTCCGCTCGTCGCGCCTCTGGCAGCAGCACTTTTGCTCGGGACGACCGGCGTTCTCAGCGCTGCACATGCCCAGACGGCCGCCTCCGCGCCGCAGGCCAAAGCCCCCGACACGATCGCCGCACGCGTGCAGGGCTGCACCGCGTGCCACGGCTCGCACGGGCAGGGCACCGACAACGACTATTTCCCGCGTCTCGCCGGCAAACCGGCCGAGTACCTGTTCAACCAGCTAATGAACTTCCGCGAGGGGCGCCGCAAGTACCCTCCGATGAATTATCTGGTCACCTATCTCTCCGACGACTACCTGCACGAGATCGCGACGTTCTTCTCGCAGCAGCGGCCGCCCTACCCGCCGCCCGCGAAACCTTCGGTCGGCAGCGACACGCTCGCGCGCGGCCAGCAGATCGTCCTGCACGGCGACCCGGCCAAGCAGGTGCCCGCCTGTGCGGCCTGCCACGGCGCGAAGCTCACCGGCATGGAGCCGGCCATCCCGGGTCTGGTCGGTCTGCACATGGATTACATCAGCGCGCAGATCGGCGCCTGGCGCTCGGGCTCGCGGCATGCGAAAGCGCCCGACTGCATGCATGAGATCGCTACGCGTCTCACCGACGAAGACGTGAACGCGGTCGCGGCCTGGCTCTCCACGCAGAGCGCGCCGCAGAACCCCGTGCCGGCGCCGGCTGGCTCACTCAAGACGCCGCTTGCCTGCGGCAGCGAACCGCAATAAGGCGCCGGGGGAGACAGCCAATATGAACCGCAAGTCCCTGTTCGCACTTTCCGCCGTCATCGTGGCCGCCGCCGCGGCCCTCGTACCGGTGCTCTGGTCGGGCACCCACTATCTGCACAATGGCGCGGCGCAGGCCGCGACGCCCGTCGACCAGGCCGATCTCATCAAGAAGGGTGAGTACCTCGCGCGCGCCGGCGACTGTATCGCCTGCCACACCGTGCGCGGCGGCCAGATGTTCGCGGGCGGCCTGCCGATGGCCACGCCGTTCGGCACGCTCTACACCCCCAACATCACGCCCGACGATCAGTACGGCATCGGCAAGTGGAGCGCCGACGACTTCTATCGCGCCATGCACACGGGCCGCTCGAAGGACGGCAGCCTGCTCTATCCGGCGTTCCCGTTCGCGAGCTACACCAAGGTCACGCGCGCCGACGCCGACGCGATCTTCGCCTATTTGCGCTCGGTCCCGCCGGTCAACGTGCCTAGCCGCCCGCACGAACTCAAGTTCCCGTTCAACAACCGTAACCTGCTGATCGGCTGGCGCACGCTGTTCTTCCGCGAAGGCGAGTACAAGCCCGATCCGACCAAGTCGGTCGAATGGAACCGCGGCGCGTATCTCGTGGAAGGCCTCGGCCACTGCGGCATGTGCCACACCTCCATCAACGCCGTGGGCGGCCCTGTCAACTCGGCGGCCTTCGCGGGCGGTCTGATCCCGCTGCAGAACTGGTACGCGCCGTCGCTCACGGGCAGTGAAGGCGGCCTCGGCGACTGGGACATCAGGGACATCGCGAGCCTCCTGAAGACCGGCGTGTCCGAGCGCGGCGCCGTGTTCGGCCCGATGGCGGACGTGATCCACAACAGCCTGCAATACCTCTCGGACGACGACATCCACGCGATGGCCTCGTATCTGAAGACCATCCCGCAGAAGAAGGAAGCGCCCGAGACGATGCAGATGGAGACGTCGGAAGCGTTCGGCGGCGAACTCTTGCAGCAAGGTCATAAGATCTACCATGACCAGTGTGCAAAGTGCCACGCGGAGAACGGTCTCGGCATGCCGCCGAACTTCCCGCCGCTTGCGAACAACCAGTCGATCCAGATGCATTCGGCCGTGAACCCGATCCGCATGGTGCTCAACGGCGGCTATCCGCCGAGCACGGGGGGCAATCCGCGCCCGTACGGCATGCCGCCGTTCGCGCAGGCGCTCTCGAACCAGGAGGTCGCGGCGGTGGTGACGTTCATCCGCATGTCCTGGGGCAACAAGGGCACGCCGGTGTCGCCGCAGCAGGTCGCGGATCTGCGCTCGTCTCCGCTCGACTGACGGGCGTGTCGACCAGAGTTAGCGCTTTAGCGATTACTCTGGTCCCATGCAAAGCAGTCCACCGCCGTAAGGGCCTCAGCCCTTACGGCGGTCCCACGCAAGTGGTTACTGTTATAGTGACGGTTGCCTGATAAGGGCGCAGTCCGCACAGCGCGGGCTGCGCCCTTCGCTATTTGGCGCCGGGACGTGCGGTGAAGGCGGTTCCGTGGCCCGTCAGGCCTGGTTTTGAACGCTGCGGTCGAGCACTGCGCCGTACGGGGTGGAACACTGTTCCACCGGCGCGCGCTGCGCTCAAGAAGAACAAGGAGTGGTCGTCATGCACGCCGGTGAGCGTCTGAACAGCATTACTCACCTCGTGGGCGCGATGTTGTCGGTAGCGGGACTCGTCTCGCTCGTGACACTCGCGGCGCTGGATCACGACGCGTATAAGGTCGTGAGCTTTGCGGTATACGGGGCGATGTTGTGCGCGCTGTACACGATCTCGACGCTGTATCACGGCGTGCGCGGCATACGCCTGAAGGCGGTGCTGCAAAAGTGCGACCATGCGGCGATCTATCTGCTCATCGCGGGCAGCTATACTCCGTTCACGCTCGTGACCCTGCGTGGGCCCTGGGGCTGGTCGCTCTTCGGCGTGAGCTGGGGGCTTGCGGCCCTTGGCATCGTTCAGGAACTCACGCTCGGGCGGCGCACGAGGGTGCTTTCGATGGTGCTCTACGTGGTGATGGGCTGGCTCGCGGTAGTGGCGGTTCGCCCGCTCGTCGAAGCCTTGCCGGCTGCGGGCACGGCGTGGCTGCTCGCCGGCGGCGTCATTTACAGCATCGGTATTTATTTTTTCGTCAATGACGAACGCATCCGGCACGGACATGGAATCTGGCATCTGTTCGTGCTCGCCGGGAGCGTCTGTCAATTCGTGAGCGTCGCGCGCTACGTCGCGTGACGCGTCAATGCGAAGACATCGCACGGCCGCCGCAGTGTCCGCGGCCGCACGATGCAACTTAACGCCAGACGACGGGTCTTGATAGACCCGTCCGTTCCATGAAGAAAAAACGCGGCGCGCGCACTGGCGCGCCGTCCGAACAACGCGAAAAAGCGGCTTCACCGGGCGCATTCAAACCCGGCAACACTGCTTTGGCTTCGCAGCGCGCCTTCGGGCCGCGAAGCGACGCCCGCGCTACTGCAATACAACAGGTGTTTATGTCTTTCGATTCTCTCGGCTTGTCCGAACCGCTGGTCCGCGCAGTCAACGAACTTGGGTACAGCACGCCCACGCCCATCCAGGCGCAAGCGATTCCCGCCGTGCTCGGCGGCGGCGACCTGCTCGCCGGCGCGCAAACCGGCACCGGCAAGACCGCCGGCTTCACGCTGCCGATCCTGCAACGCCTCACGGACATGCCGCCGGCAGCGAATGGCAAGCGCGTAGTGCGCGCGCTGATCCTCACGCCCACGCGTGAGCTCGCCGCGCAGGTCGAAGAGAGCGTGCGCGCCTACGGCAAGTATCTGAAGCTCAAGTCCACGGTGATGTTCGGCGGCGTGGGCATCAATCCGCAAATCGACGCGCTCAGGCGCGGCGTGGATATCGTGGTCGCGACGCCGGGTCGCCTGCTCGATCACATGCAGCAAAAGACGATCGATCTTTCGCAGCTCGAAATTCTCGTGCTCGACGAAGCCGACCGCATGCTCGACATGGGCTTCATCCACGACATCAAGCGCGTGCTCGCGAAGCTGCCGCCCAAGCGCCAGAACCTGCTTTTCTCGGCCACCTTCGCCGATGAGATCAAGGCGCTCGCCGACAGCCTGCTCGACTCGCCCGCGCTCATCGAAGTCGCGCGCCGCAACACCACGGCCGAAACCGTGGCGCAGAAGATCTATCCCGTCGACCGCGACCGCAAGCGCGACCTGCTCACGCACCTGATCCGCCAGCACAACTGGTTTCAGGTGCTCGTGTTCACGCGTACCAAGCATGGCGCGAACCGCCTCGCCGAGCAGCTCACGAAGGACGGCATCAGCGCGCTCGCGATTCACGGCAACAAGAGCCAGTCGGCACGCACTCGCGCATTGAGCGAGTTCAAGGACGGCACGCTCCAGGTGCTCGTCGCCACGGACATCGCCGCGCGCGGCATCGATATCGATCAACTTCCGCACGTCGTCAACTACGATCTGCCGAACGTGCCCGAGGACTACGTGCACCGCATCGGCCGTACCGGCCGCGCGGGCGCGACGGGCGAAGCCGTGTCGCTCGTGTGCGTGGACGAGCATCAACTGCTCAAGGACATCGAGAAGCTCATCAAGCGCGCGGTGCCCCAGGAGGTCATCCCGGGCTTCGAGCCGGACCCGAACGCGAAGCCTGAGCCGATCCAGCGCCGCAGCCAGCCCCAAGGGCGCTCGCCGCGCCAGGGGCAAGGCCAGGGCCGCGGTGCGTCGAATGGTGCGAATGCCACGAACGGCGGCCGCCCCGCGCAGGCGCGTGAATCGCGTGAATCGCGTGAATCGCGTGAATCGCGTGAATCGCGGGAATCGCGTGAGCCGCGCGGCGGTAATCGTGAAGGTGGCCGTGAAGGCGGCCGTGAAGGCGGCCGCGCGCAAGCGGCCAACGGTGGCGGCAACGGCGGCCAGCGCCCGGCCAAGCCGGCCTCGAACGGCGGCGGCGTGCGCACCGCCAAGCCCGTGAAGCAGCAAGGCGCGAATCACGGCGCACAAGGCACACGCGGCGAGCATACGCGCCGCGAAAGCCAGCGCGGCGTTTCGCACGAGAGCGCACTGGGCCGCCCGCAACAACGCAAGTCGCAAGGCAACCCGGGCGCGCTGCTCGGCGGCCGCCCAGGCGGCAATTCGCGCCGCGACGGCAACGGCCAGCGCGATCGCTGATCCTCGCGTCCAGAAACGAAAAAGCCCGCTCTAGAGCGGGCTTTTTGTTTTCGCGCGCGCCGATGTCCTAGCGGAAGAAGACGTGTTGCGTGATCTTCGCGAGCGGATAGTGCACGCCCGGCCGGATCTTCGCAGGCAGGTTGAGCGGCTTGAGCAGCATCTTCACGCACATGTCGGCGGACAGATTGTGGCGTACCAGCCTGTTCACGCGCGCGGTCAGTTCGCGGCTATAGGCTTCGTCGCGCACGCGGTCGGGGTAGCGGCCCGCGTACACATGGCGCAGCGCGATCTCGGAATCCTCGTTCTTGATCTCCATCACGCGGCGCAGGAGCGCGCCGAGTACGGCGAGACGCCCGTGCCCTTCTATCTGGTTGTACTTCTTGAAGTAGCTGAAAAAGTGCTTGTAGTGGCGCACTTCGTCGCTGCGGATGTTGCCGGTGATTTCCTTGAGCACGGGCTCGTCCGAATACTCGCCGATCGCGCGATAGAGCGTGGCGGTGCCGGTTTCGACCACACAGCGCGCAACCATTTCGAGCGCGCGCGTTTTCTCGAACTCCTCGAACGAACAGGTCTTCGAATACTCTTCGATGAAAGTCTGAAACGCCGCGTCCCAGTCGAACTCGGGCCACACGTACTGGATATACGTCTTCAGCGCGCGCCCATGCTGAAGCTCCTCGGGCTCCCATTCGCGGTTGAGCCACTCGGAGACCTCGGGGTCGCCGTTGAAGAACATGTTCAGGTTGCTGGTGTAAAGGTCGGAACCGCTTTCGATGAACGAAGAGGCGGCGAGGAGCAGCATCAGGTCTTCGTTCGCGGCGGCACGTTGACGGTCGATACGGGTGAGATCGATGTCTTCGATGCGCCAGGGCATCACATGGCGAGGCTCGTTATCGTTACGCATTGTGTCCTACTCCCGAAGCGGCGTTTTACGCTCACGACGCGCGGCACCTGGCCGGAAGCCCTAGGCCCGGCGAACTTCGCCAGTCACGCGCGGCGAACGTTACTAGCCATCCCTATTTCCATCTTAGCTGTAGTTTCGCGTAGCTGCAGTCACAAAGCACAGACCGAGCCTGGTCCGCACAGTTCCGGGAATAGACGACTTGTCCGCATTACGTCATGTGACGCCCAGCGGCAAAGGCGCAAACGGAATACCCGCAGGGATACCGTGTCCTCGATGCACTGGGCATCGATGCGGATTCGCTCGCCGCATGCGGCGATGCGGTAAGAACTTCAAGTGATTTCGCGAATCTGGACGGCTCGCAACACCGCTGCGTACGGGCTCGAATGTCAAAGGGAAAATTTTCGGGGCGTGGTTTGTACAACGCAGCGGCGTTGACTACACTCCAGTTCCCCGAGGTAGATCCCGGGCTGGATGCCGTTTTGGCCGCGCACAGGCGGTCCGCGCGGCCGGTCCCTCCAGTCAGTCGATCTGCACGGTCGCAGGCTTTCGCTCATACCACCGCATTCTTGTCGCTGCGCCGCCCTGCGGGCCGCAACCGGCGACCTCTGATGCGGCAACACGGAGAGAACGATGCTGAGTCCGCATGAATTCGCCACCCTGCTGCTAGTACAGGACGCCCCCAACCAGCTCGACATGGAGCGAGAAGAACTGGACGCCTTGCTCGAACGACAGCTCGTCCAACTGGAGCGCCTTGCATCTGGCCTTCAGCAATGGCGACTAACCGAAATCGGCGACTCTGCGTTGCGCGCCATCAAACGGTGTTCGTAGCCTGATCCCGCGGGCCGAGCACCCGCGCAGCCACAGGCTCCATTGCCCTTTATCGATTTGCGCGGACGCATGGATCGTCCGCCCGCCCGACTTGTCGGGCACGTCCCCGATGCAGGCGCACGGCAGTAGACGTACGCGCCTGCAGTGCATGGTCACGCGGACCCGCGCGCTTCATGCCCGCGTGACCATTTTTTTGCGCGTGCCTGCTTGCACTGCTTGCACGCGCGGACGCGCGCACCCTGCCGCGGCACTATCCGTCTATTCGCCTACCCGGCTCTCAGCGTGGGATCGACCGCTGCCCGCCAGCTCAGCGCCTGCGCGCGCTGCGTGTTGAGGAAGTTCACCCACTCACCCCGCGCCTCGCCGTTGCCGCTCTTGCCGAGCGCGGTGTATTGCTGCGCGAGCTGAGCCTGGAAGCCGCAAAACTGGTCCTGGGGCAGCCGGCCGCGCCGGTTCGCGACCCACGCGTCGAAAATGGCCGCGTAGACGCCCGGCGCATACGCACCGAAATCGACCGTCTGGCCGCCGCACATCTGCTGCAAAGCGGCGAGCGACGGTGCGCGCCCCCCGCCTTCCGGGTTCTGCGGCGCGCCCACGCACCCCGCGAGCAGCACGGCCGCACTGATCATTGCAATTGCACGCATGATTGCCTCGTTATCGTTTTCGGCTGGTTGGATCGACTCCATCCCGACTTGATTATTGTCGCACCGAGCCGCGCGAGCGACACCCTGGCCGTTCGGCCGAGTCGAGCGCAAATCGCTTTCGGGCTATGCTGGGTTCGATGCCACGCGCCTCGTTGCGCGCCGGTCGCCGCAATGCGTACCGCTGCGCACGCTCAAAGGAGACTGCACGATGCCTCAGTCGCACGCCGACTCGTACATCCTCGCGCTGGACCAGGGCACGACGAGTTCACGCGCCCTGCTGCTCGAGCGCAGCGGTGCAATCGTCGCGCTCGCGCAGAAGGAGTTCGCGCAACTCTACCCGCGGCCCGGCTGGGTCGAGCATGACCCGCGCGACATCTGGTCGAGCCAGGCAGGTGTCGCGGCCGAAGCGCTCACGCGCGCCGGCGTCGGTGCCGCCGCGATCGCGGGCATCGGCATCACGAACCAGCGCGAAACGACCATCGTGTGGGACCGGGCAACAGGTCAGCCCGTGTACAACGCCATCGTCTGGCAGGACCGCCGCACGTCCGGCTATTGCGACGAACTGAAAGCGCGCGGCCTCGAGCCGATGGTGCGCTCGAAAACCGGCCTGCCGATCGACGCGTACTTTTCGGCCACGAAAATCCGCTGGATTCTCGACCATGTCGAGGGTGCGCGCGAAAAAGCGCGCGCGGGCCGGCTCGCGTTCGGTACCGTCGACAGCTGGCTGCTGTGGCACTTCACGCGCGGCGCGCTGCACGCCACCGACGTCACCAACGCCGCGCGCACCATGCTCTTCGACATCCACACGCTGCGCTGGGACGACGACCTGCTCGCGCTCTTCGAGATTCCGCGCAGCATGCTGCCGGAAGTGCGTTCGTCATCAGAAGTCTATGCGCACACGGCGGCGTCGCTTTTCGCAGCCGAAATCCCGCTCGCCGGCGTGGCGGGCGACCAGCATGCGGCGCTCTTCGGACAAATGTGCATGCGCCCCGGCATGGTGAAGAACACCTACGGCACCGGCTGCTTTCTCGTGATGAATACCGGCGCGCAGCCTATCGAGTCGAGCCACAACCTCGTCACGACCATCGCATGGCAAGCGCTCGGGCAAACGCAATACGCGCTGGAGGGCAGCATCTTCATCGCGGGTGCGGTGGTGCAGTGGCTGCGAGACGGGCTCGGCATCATTCGCAGTGCAGCGGAAATCGAACCGCTCGCAGCCAGCGTGCCGCACAGCGACGGCGTGTACCTCGTGCCCGCGTTCGCCGGCCTTGGCGCGCCGCACTGGAACGCACATGCGCGCGGCACGCTGTTCGGGCTCACGCGCGGCACGACCGCGGCGCATATCGCACGCGCAGCGCTCGACTCGATTGCCTATCAGTCGTTCGACGTGCTCGCCGCCATGGAGGCCGATTCCGGTATGCGTGTGAACGAGCTGCGCGTGGACGGCGGCGCAAGCGCGAACGATCTGCTCATGCAGTTCCAGGCCGATCTGCTGGGCGTGAATGTGTTGCGGCCGCGCTCGAGCGAAAGCACTGCGCTGGGCGCGGGATATCTCGCCGGGCTCGCCGTGGGGTTCTGGCGCGATATCGATGAACTGCAGCAGCAGTGGAGCCTCGAGCGCCGCTTCACGCCCTCGTTGACGCGCGACGAGGCGGCAAGGTGCCTCGCCGGCTGGCAGCGCGCGATTGGCGCGGCAAAAGCGTGGGCCGACGCCGGCACGGCAAGCACAGCGGACGACAGCTGAGCATCGCAGGCCGCAAGTGCGCTGCGTGCAAAAAGCAAAAGCACGTATGATTGGGGGTTTCCATCTTCCCGCCTGCCTGGCTCAGGCGCGCGCACCGGCCGCTGGCCGCGCGTTGCCCGGCCTCTCGTTTCACGCATGATCGACCATCTCATCTGCGACTGTGACGGCGTGCTCGTCGACAGCGAAGTCATTGCCGACCGCGTTCTGTTCGATACGCTCAGCAGCACCTTTCCCGGCCTCGATTTTCACGCCGCCGTGAATGCGGCGTTCGGCCAGCAGACCTCGCGCTTTCTCGCCGACGTCGCCGCGCGCTTCAACCTCACGATGCCCGAGGACTTTCTCGAGACCATCGAACATCGTTGCGAAGCCGCCATTGCCGAATCGGTGAGCCCGATCAACGGCGTGCGCGACGCCCTGCGCCGGGTGACGCTGCCTCCCGCCGTCGTCTCGAACAGCCGGCTCACGCGCGTGCACGCCTCGGTGCGGCGCGCCGGGCTCGACACGATCTTCGGCGAGCGCATCTTCAGCGCCGAGCAGGTTGCGCGGCCCAAGCCTTATCCGGACGTGTACCTGCACGCGGCGAAGCAGCTCGGCGTGGAGCCGGCGCGCTGCATCGTCGTCGAAGACAGCATTTCGGGTTTGAATGCCGCGCGCGCGGCTGGCATGAAGACGATCGCATTCGTGGGCGCGAGCCACATTCCTTCGGGCTACGCCGACGTGCTGCGCGAGATGGGCATCACGCGCATCATGGCGCACATGGAAGAGTTGCCGGCGCTCGTCGAGGCCGGCGTGCGCGGCGAATTCGGCGACGTGCAGTCGTAAGGCTGCTGCATACTCCGCAATGAAAAAAGACGCGGCGCCCATCGGCGCCACGTCCCTCACCCTGCTACTTTCGGCGCGCCTCAGGCCGGCTCGGCGCAGCGCTCGCGCGCCACGGCGAGCGACTCGCGAAACGCCACGAGTTCGGCAATCGACAGTACCGGCAGATTGTGCAGCTTGGCGAAATCGTCGACCTGCTTGCCGCGCGCCATCGTCCCATCCGGGTTCATCAGCTCGCACAGCACGCCGGCAGGCGCGAGGCCTGCAAGCACCGCCAGATCGACGGTACCTTCGGTGTGGCCGCGGCGCGCCAGCACGCCGCCCTTCTGGGCGCGCAGCGGGAACACGTGGCCAGGGCGCACGATATCGGCAGGCTTCGCGTTCGGGGCAATCGCGGCGCGGATCGTCGTCACGCGGTCCGCAGCCGAAACGCCGGTGCTCACACCGTCGCGCGCTTCGATCGAGACCGTGAACGCGGTGCGGTTGCGGCTCTCGTTGTGGGCCACCATCGGCGGCAGTTCGAGCGCGCGCACTTTTTCGTCAGACAGACACAGGCACACGATGCCGCTGCATTCGCGGATGAAAAGCGCCATCGTTTCGGGCGTGAGGCGTTCAGCGGCGACGATCAGGTCGGCCTCGTCCTCGCGGTCGTGGTCGTCCTGCAGCACGACCGGGCGGCCTTCGCGCATGGCTTGCAACGCGGCGGCAATGCGCGGCGGCACCGGCTCGGAATCGATGAACGGGAGATCGGCGGCGGCGTCGAGCGGCGCGCCCTGGGATGAAGCGAGAGTGGTACTGGCAGTAAGGGACATGTGAAACGCTCCTCGCGAGAGTTAGGCGAAAAACGTTTCAGGGCATTGCAAACAGACAGGAATCCCCGGCACGCGTGATTCGGCAGTGATGAGCCGCGCCCCGAAAATGGGGACGCACACGCACCGGCCGAAACACCGCGGCGGATGGGCAAACATGACCATCTGCACATCTTCTTTCATCCGGACTATGACCGTCGGCTCTGGCTTCGCACCAGATCTGCTGACCCTGCGCACGACACAATGAGGCTCGCGCAGGCGCTCGCGGGCTCGTCGACCTTGCCTTTCGGCGCGGCCGGCATACCGCCGGTGGGGAATTTCGCCCCGCCCTGAAGACGCACTGATTACCGGCTTATTACCTGACTTAACCGGCGGGCAAAGCATACAACAGGCTGCGCAACTGTGCAGCGCGAAAACTTGCGACTAGACGATGTTCTCGAAGGCGCGACGCGGTTCATGCCGGCTGCGCCGCCACGGCCGGTACGTCCCAGCGCGGCGGCGTCTCGGCGTTGAGCGTCACGCGAAACACGCGCGCCTCGGTGTCGCCAGGGTTGCGCAGGCTATGCGGCTGGTCGGCGTCGAATACGATCGCGTCGCCGGTTGCGAGCAGTTGGCGCCGATCGTGCACGCTCACTTCGAGCGTGCCCTCGCTCACCACGAGGTTCACCGTCGTGCCCGGCGGCCGGCGCACGCCGGGTTCGGTGTGCAGCGGCGCGATGCGCAGTTCGTGGAATTCGGCGGCGGCGGGCTCCCCTTCCGGATAGAGCGCGCGCGCCGAATAACGGCCGTCGGCGGAAACGAGACGCGACGCCCGCTCGGCGGGCAAATGCTCGAAGCCGTTCACGGCATGCCGCCGCAGGAACGCCGAAACCGAGACCTTGAGCGCCGCCGCCACCTTGCACAGCACCTTGATCGACGGCACGCTGCGCGCCGACTCGACTTGAGCGAGCATCGCGCGCGAGACCCCTGAGGCGCGTGCGAGCGCATCGAGCGAAAGCTGGCGTTCGGCGCGCAGCCGGGCAAGGTTCACGCCCACGAGATGCTCAAGCGTCTCGTAAGATCCTTCGGTGTGCGCAATATCGGGTTGTGCATCGCGTACGAGCGCGAGGGGTGAATGCATGGCTGCCTCCAGGCAGCGCCGCGTCATTGCGGCGCAAGAGCATGAATGGAGGCAAGACTAGCATCGCGATTTGCCGCGCCCAACGAAGTTATCTTCACACTGTTATCAGCATTGCAGAGCGCGAATCGTGGATTACTTTCGCGCCCTGCGCATAAGGCGCATTGCCTTCTGCGCGGCCTAGCGCCTTGCCCTCGTCAGGTGCTCACGTGTTCTGCCGCGCCGCCACGTGCGCATCGCGCAGCGGAACGGCGCGCGTGTCGAGCCGCGCCGCGGCCCATGTGAGCACGAACGCCGCCACCGAGACGGCCGCGGCCACCCACGGCAGCGAGTCGAGCGCCACGCCGTGCGCAATGGCGAGACCGCCCATCGACGCGCCCATTGCGTTACCCACGTTGAACGCGCCGATGTTCAGCGTCGAGGCGAGATTCGGCGCCGCCGCGGCCTTCGCGACCACGCGCATCTGCAACGGCGGCACGGTCGCGAACGCGGCAATGCCCCACACGAATACGGTGATCGCGGCGGGCCACATGGCATGGCTCGTCTTCGTGAAGATCGCCATGACCACGGCGAGCACCACGAGAATGCCCATGAGCGAAGGCATCAGCGCGCGGTCCGCGAGCTTGCCGCCCAGTGTGTTGCCAAGCGTCAGGCCCACGCCGAACAGCACGAGCATCAGCGTCACGCCGCGCGGCGAGAATCCACCCACCTGTTCGAGAATCGGCGCGATGTAGGTGAACACGACGAACACGCCGCCAAAGCCGAGTACCGTCATGCCGAGCGCGAGCCACACCTGCGGGTCGCGCAGCACGCGCACTTCGTGGCCGAGCCCGGCCGGACCGCTGTCGTGATGGTTCGGCACCAGAGCCGTCACGCCCACGAGCGAAATCACGCCAAGGCCGCTCACGATCCAGAACGCCACGCGCCAGCCGAACTGCTGGCCGATGGCGGTGCCGAACGGCACGCCCAGCACGGTGGCGAGCGTGAGCCCCGTGAACATCAGCGCGATGGCGCTCGCGCGCTTTTCCTGCGGGACGAGCGAGGCGGCCACCACGGCGCCGATGCCGAAGAACGAGCCGTGTGCGAACGAGGCGACGACGCGCGCGACCATCAGCAGCGAATAGTTCGACGCGACCGCGCACATCACGTTGCCGACGATGAACACGCCCATCAGCAGTTGCAGCGCGAGCTTGCGCGGCATGCGGCTCGTCAGCGCGGCAAGCAGCGGCGCCCCGGCCGCCACGCCGAGCGCATAGCCGGTGACGAGCAGGCCCGCGGCGGGAATCGTCACGTTCAGATCGCGCGCCACATCGGGCAACAGGCCCATGATGAGGAACTCGGTGGTGCCGATGGCAAAGGCGCTGATGGCCAGTGCGAGCAAGGGGATAGGCATCGAAATCTCCGAAAATCAGCCTGGATTCAAATGAGCTTCAACGGCGTACAGCGGCCATCAAACTGCCGCGCCAACCGGTAGCGACGTCACGAACTCGACGACGACACCTGGCGCAAGCGCGACGAACAGCTGTACTTCCGCACTCGCGGGCGCCTCCGCCAGCTGGTACGGCACACGGTGCGCGGCAAGCCGCTCGCCGAGCGCGCGCCACTCAGCGCCTGATGCCACGCGAAACGCCACGTGGTCGATGCGCGGCGCCACGAGTGCGGGCGATCCGCCGGGCAACCGGGCAGGCTCGGTCGCATCGACCAGATGGATGACCGGGCGGCCGTTCGCGTAGAGCCAGCGGCCGTCCACGCGAAACGGCGGACGCGGGCCGTCTTCGAGGCCGACGATGTCGCGAAAGAAGCGGCATGTGCCTTCGAGGTCTGGAGTGACGAGGGTGACGTGATCGAGTTGCATGGCGTGCGGGCCGAGGCCGTTGTACTGAAAACACGCGCATTGTCGCGGCTACGCTCAAATTTGATAATTGGCGTAGTATTTGAATCATTTTCAATCTATTTCTAATAATCGCGCGATGGACAATCTCGGCGACGTGCGCCTGTTCGTGGAGGCGGCCCGCCTCGGCAGCCTTTCCGCGGCGGGCCGCAAGCTCGGCCTTACGCCCGCCGCCGCCAGCGCCCGGCTCGCGCGGCTCGAGGCGGAGCTTCGTGCGCGGCTTTTCGACCGCACGACCCGCCAGTTGCGCCTCACCGACGAAGGCCGCCTCTACCTCACCTGCAGCGAGCACGCGCTGCGCTCGCTCGACGACGCCAAAGCGGCCTTGCAAGAGGGCCAGAACGCGGTGCGCGGCAAGGTGCGCATTTCGGCGACCTCGGATTTCGGCCGCAATTTGCTGATGACCTGGCTAGACGAATTCCGCGCCCTCTATCCCGATGTGCGCTTCGCGCTGATGCTGACCGACTCGCTCTCGAATCTCGTGCTCGAAGACATCGATCTCGCGATCCGCTTCGGCACGCCGCAGGACAGCTCGCTCGTGGCGCGCTGGCTCGCGCCGAACCGCCGCGTGCTGTGCGCCTCGCCCGAGTACATCGCGCGCTGCGGCGAGCCGCGGGAGCCGAACGATCTGGCCCGTTTCGACTGCATCGTGATCGGCTCGGCGGCGGGGCCGGTGAACGAATGGCGCTTTACGCGCGGCAGCGACTCGCAGACCGAAACGCAGACCTATACGGTGCCGCTCGAGGGCGCGCTCGAATCCACGGATGGCGAAGTGGCGCGCCAGTGGGCGCTGTGCGGCTACGGCCTCGCGGTGAAGTCGATCTGGGATGTCGCGGACGATCTGCGCGCCGGGCGGCTCAAGACCGTGATGCCCGAGTGGCGCTACCCCGACGCGCCGCTGCACGCGCTCTATCACCGCAACCGCTTTCTCGCGCCGCGCGTACGGGCGCTGCTCGATTTCCTCACCGAGCGTTTCGCGCAGACTTCGGGCGAACTGGAAGCGCTCGTCCCCTGCACGGATCCGGCCGAAGCGACGCAAAGCCGCAGACGCAAACGGATATAATGTTGGATTGCGCAGAAAGCGATCCGCAGCCGCATACGCATTGGCCAATATAGGCAAACGCGGCACCGGCAAAAAAGCGAAAAAGAAGTGAAAAGCAACGCGGAACGTCCCCAACGCATTGCCGGAAACAGGATGCCATCGCCGGTCTGATAGCCGGTCTCCCCGCATCCCGATTCGGCCCCCATAAAACACCGTAGTCCTGACGTGCAGACCGTGCATCACGCGCGTGCATCAAGCGGACGACGCCCCCAGGTCAACCACTGCGAACGGCGAAACCCGATGACCAAGAAAGTTTATGTAAAGACCTTTGGCTGCCAGATGAACGAGTACGACTCCGACAAGATGGTCGACGTACTCGGCGCCGCCGAAGGCCTCGTGAAGACCGACACCCCCGAAGACGCGGACGTCATCCTCTTCAACACCTGCTCGGTGCGCGAAAAGGCGCAGGAGAAGGTCTTCTCCGACCTCGGCCGCGTGCGCGAGTTGAAGGAAGCGAACCCGAACCTGCTAATCGGCGTAGGCGGCTGTGTGGCGAGCCAGGAAGGCGCGGCGATCGTCGCGCGCGCGCCGTATGTGGACCTCGTGTTCGGCCCGCAAACGCTGCACCGCCTGCCGCAGATGATCGACGCGCGCCGCGCCTCGGGCCGTGCGCAGGTGGACATCAGCTTCCCCGAAATCGAGAAGTTCGACCATCTGCCGCCCGCGCGCGTGGAAGGCCCGAGCGCGTTCGTCTCGATCATGGAAGGCTGCTCGAAATACTGCAGCTACTGCGTCGTGCCCTACACGCGCGGCGAGGAAGTCTCGCGTCCGCTCGACGACGTGCTCACCGAAATCGCGGGCCTCGCCGACCAGGGCGTGCGTGAAGTCACGCTGCTTGGCCAGAACGTCAACGCCTATCGTGGCGCGCTCACGAATGGCGCGCACGACGTCGCCGACTTCGCCACGTTGATCGAATACGTCGCCGAAATCCCCGGCATCGAGCGCATCCGCTACACGACTTCGCACCCGAAGGAATTCACGCAGCGCCTGATCGACACCTACGCGAAGGTGCCCAAGCTCGTGAGCCACCTGCATCTGCCGGTGCAGCACGGCTCGGACCGCGTGCTCATGGCGATGAAGCGCGGCTACACCGTGCTCGAGTACAAGTCGATCATCCGCAAGCTGCGCGCGATCCGCCCGGACCTGTCGCTCTCCACGGACTTCATCGTCGGCTTCCCCGGCGAGACCGAAGAGGACTTCCAGAAGATGATGGCGCTCGTCGAAGAGATGAGCTACGACACGAGCTTCTCGTTCATCTACAGCCCGCGCCCGGGTACGCCCGCCGCGAATCTCGAAGACGATACGCCGCGCGAGGTGAAGCTCAAGCGCCTGCAGCACCTGCAGGCCACGATCGAAGAGAACGTGGCGCGCATCAGCCAGTCGATGGTTGGCCGAGTCGAGCGCATTCTCGTCGAAGGCCCTTCGCGCAAGGACCCGAGCGAACTATCGGGCCGCACGCAGAACAACCGCGTGGTGAACTTCCCGGCGCCGCTCGCTTCGCATGCTCGCCTGATCGGACAGATGATCGACGTGAAGATCAACCACGCGTACCCGCACTCGCTGCGCGGCGAACTCGTGCTCGCGCACGAAGACGCTTCGACGCTCGCGCATTAATCGGCTCGGCGCACCCAGCCAGGAATTCAGGAGTTCAGAGACACCTTGAAGCCCAATCAGCAGCATCTGGAATTCACCGCGCCGCGCGACGACAACGCGCGGCTCGCCAACCTCTGCGGCCCGCTCGACGAAAACCTGCGCCAGATCGAGCAAGCGCTCGACGTGACGCTCGCGCGGCGCGGCCATCGCATCACCATTCGCGGGCGTGGCGCCAAGCTGGCGCTCGCGGCGCTCGAGAACTTCTACAACCAGGCGCGCGATCCGCTCTCCGTCGACGACATTCAGCTCGCGCTCGTCGAAGCCCGGCACCCTGCGAACTTCGGCGGCAATTCGGCGAACGATCCGCGCGGCAATGGCAGCGGCGGCGTGCGCGGCAATGTGAATGGCGGCAATAGCGGTGGCAACGACGCTTCCGAGATCGACCCACGCTTTCGCGGCGACCCCGATCATCCGTTCGACGAGCCCGCGAGCGACGGCGTCGATGTCGAGGAACTGGGCCCGAAGCTCTACACGCGGCGCGCCGACCTGCGCGGCCGCACGCCTGCGCAGCGCGAGTATCTGAAGCAGATCATCTCGCACGACGTGACGTTCGGCATCGGCCCCGCGGGCACCGGCAAGACCTATCTCGCCGTGGCCTGCGCCGTGGACGCGCTCGAGCGCGACCAGGTCAAGCGCATCGTGCTCACGCGTCCGGCCGTGGAAGCGGGCGAGCGTCTGGGCTTCCTGCCCGGCGATCTGTCCCAGAAGGTCGATCCGTATCTGCGTCCGCTGTACGACGCGCTTTACGATCTGCTCGGCTTCGACAAGACCGCGAAGATGTTCGAGCGCCAGATGATCGAAATCGCGCCGCTCGCCTACATGCGCGGGCGCACGCTCAATCACGCGTTCATCATTCTCGACGAGGCGCAGAACACCACGCCCGAGCAGATGAAGATGTTCCTCACGCGTATCGGCTTCGGCTCGAAGGCGGTCGTGACCGGCGACACCACGCAGATCGACTTGCCGCGCGGCCACAAGAGCGGCCTGATCGAAGCGCAGCATGTGCTGAAGGACGTGCGCGGCATCGCCGTCACGCACTTCACGAGCGCGGACGTCGTGCGCCATCCGCTGGTCGCGCGTATCGTCGAGGCGTATGACGCGCATTCGAAAAAGGACGAAGGCGTCGGCGACGCGCGGTAACGCCGCCGCCTGCGTCGCTTCATAGCTCGAGCCCCATGCCCCGCGCACCAAAACTCAAACTGACTGTGCAGTTCCCCGCCGCGAAGGCGTTCCCCGAGCACAAGGCCGCGCTGCCGCGCGCCACCGTGGCGGCGTGGCTCAAGGCCGCGCTCTTCGCGGACGCGGAACTGGCCGTGCGTTTCGTCGACGCCGAGGAAGGCCGCACGCTCAACCGCACCTATCGCGGCAAGGACTACGCGACCAACGTACTCACCTTCGCGTACGCGGAGAGCGAGGACGATCCGGTCACGGGCGATCTGATCCTGTGCTGCCCCGTGGTGGAAAAGGAAGCCGCCGAGCAGGGCAAGCCGCTCGCCGCGCACTACGCGCATCTGCTCGTGCACGGCGCGCTGCACGCGCAGGGTTACGATCACGAAGACGAGACCGAAGCCGAAGAGATGGAAGGCATCGAGACCGAGGTGCTCAACTCGCTAGGCTTTCCTGATCCGTACAAGTAAGCCTCCGCCATGAACGACAAACGCACGCCCGACTTCGCCGAACCCTCAGCACTGCCCGAGGCGGGCGATGCGAGCGTGCCCTGCCCCGGCTACCCACCGGCGCTCGGCGAGTCGCGGCTCCTGAGCGAAGACGAGTTGCACGCCTCGCTCGCCTGCACGCTGCAAGCGAAAGGTTGGGACGGCGCGAGCGACATCTGGCTCTTCGGCTATGGCTCGCTGATCTGGAACCCAGGGCTGCCCACGGCCGAGAACGTGCGTTCGCGCGTGCACGGCTACCATCGCGGGCTGTACCTGTGGTCGCGCGTGAACCGCGGCACGCCCGAGCAGCCCGGCCTCGTCCTCGCGCTCGACCGTGGCGGCTCGTGCGCGGGCGTCGCGTTCCGCCTCGCCGCCGAGGGCGTGATGCCGCACCTCGAAGCGCTCTGGCGCCGCGAGATGCCGATGGGCTCGTACCGCCCCGCCTGGCTGCCCTGCGTGCTCGCGGACGGCCGCCGCGTCGACGCGCTCGCGTTCGTCATGCGGCGCGATGTGGCGTCTTACACCGGCAAGCTTTCCGAAGCCACGGTGCGCACCGTGTTCGGCTGCGCGTCGGGCCGCTACGGCACGACGCTCGACTACGTGCGCCGCACCGTCGATGCACTGCGCGAGAGCGGCATGCGCGACCGCGCGCTGGAGCGGCTGCTCGCGCGTTGCGCCTGAGGCCGCGTTTCCGAGGTTGCGCTTCTCAGGTTGCACTTCCCAGGTTGACCGGACGGCGGCTGCGTCACGGCGCGCCGCTTTTTCGTCCACCGGGCGGCCACGCCGCATCTGCGTTAGGATGGATCTGCCGGTGTGTGCCCAATGTGGGGCATTACACGGTCGCGCCACAGGCATGTTGTATCCTTAACCCTCCGCAACAGCGCGCCCTGCCCCCAGCGGCAAAGGGCGCACCACCATGAACGACTCTTATCCCAGTCGACGCCAGACCGACAAACCGCAGGAAAAGCGCTCCCTACTCGAGCGGCTGACCGACTTCATCTCGCCCGAGCCCGACTCTCGCAGCGAGCTTCTCGAAATCCTCCAGGACGCGCACGCGCGCAATCTGATCGACGCCGATTCGCTTTCGATGATCGAAGGCGTGTTCCAGGTGTCCGAGCTTTGCGCGCGCGACATCATGATCCCGCGCGCCCAGATGGACGCGATCAACATCGCCGAAAGTCCTGACGAATTCATTCCGTTCGTGCTCGAGAAAGCGCACTCGCGCTACCCCGTGTACGACGGCAACCGCGACAATGTGATCGGCGTGCTGCTCGCGAAAGACCTGCTGCGCTACTACGCCGAAGAGGAATTCGATGTGCGCGGCATGCTGCGCCCGGCCGTGTTCATCCCCGAGTCCAAGCGCCTGAACGTGCTGCTGCACGACTTTCGCCAGAACCGCAATCACATCGCCATCGTCGTGGACGAATATGGCGGCGTGGCCGGTCTCATCACGATCGAGGACGTGCTGGAGCAGATCGTGGGCGACATCGAGGACGAGTACGACTTCGACGAGGAAAGCGGCAACATCATCGCCTCGCCCGACGGGCGGTTCCGCGTGCGCGCGCTCACCGAAATCGAACAGTTCAACGAGGCGTTCGGCACCCATTACTCCGATGAGGAAGTGGATACGATCGGCGGCTTCGTCACGAATCACTTCGGGCACGTGCCGCATCGCGGAGAGAAGGTGCGCATCGACGACCTGATCTTCGAGGTGCTGCGCGCCGACGCGCGCCAGGTTCACATGCTGCTGGTGCGGCGCGACCCGATGGCAGGACAGCGCGAAGCCGCGCTGCAGCCGCCGGGCACCTGACGAAACGCGAGCGCGCCTCCTCTGCGCAGATGACGCCAGCCTCCGGGCTGGCGTTTTTGTTTCGAGCGCGCGCACGCTCCGATCCGTCCCCAGGAGACCATCCCGGTACCGTCGCACGAAAGTGCTATCGTTGCGCTCGTCGCGCAATCCGCGCTCGCGCTTTTCCGCGCGCTTTCTATCGCATTCCACCGCACCGCATGGCCGAACCGATCGATACCCGCACGCGCACCGAGACGCGCGCGAGCGAAACCACCCAAGGCGCCGCGCGCCGCGCGCTGCCCTTCTGGCACTATCTCGCCGCCGCCGCGCTGGGCGCGCTCAACACGCTGTCGTTCGCGCCCACGCCGCACGGCGGCTGGCTCGCCATTGCGATCTTTGCGCTGTTCTACTTCTGGCTCACGCGCACCACCGGCTGGAAGAGCGCGCTCTTCACGGGCTGGGCGTTCGGCTTCGGCAACTTCGTGAGCGGCGTGTGGTGGCTCTACGTGAGCATGCACTTCTACGGCGGCATGCCCGCGGTGCTCGCGGGCGCCGCGCTCGTGCTGTTCTCGCTTTACTTAGGCCTGTATCCGGCGCTCGCCGCGCTCGTCTGGTCGTTTTGCGCGGGACACGCGAAGAATGGCCGCAGCGGCGAGTTGCCGTTCTCGCCCACCTGGCACGGCGCCTTCGCGTTCGCAAGCGCGTGGGCGCTCGGCGAATGGGCGCGCGGCTATGTGTTCACCGGTTTTCCCTGGCTTTCGAGCGGCTACGCGCAAGTGGACGGTCCACTCGCCGGTTTTGCGCCGATCGTGGGCGTGTATGGCGTGGGCTGGGTGCTCGCGCTCGTCGCGGCGCTCATCGCGCAGGCGGTTTTGCGCGCGAGCGACGTGAAAGGCCAAGGCGGCATGGCGCCCCGGCGCGGCGCAGTGGCGACGCCGGCGCTGCTCGCGCTCGCTGTGATCGCCGCCGGCCTGCTGCTCTCGCTCGTCTCGTGGACGCAACCCTCCGGCACGCCGCTCAACGTGCGGCTGCTGCAAGGCAACGTCAAGCAGGATATGAAGTTCTCGGAGCAGGGCACGATCGACGCGCTCAACGAGTTCCAGAAGCTGATTACCGAAAAGCCCGCCGATCTCGTCGTCACGCCCGAAACCGCGGTGCCGGTGCTCGTGCAGGAAATTCCCCAGAAGTTCGGCCGCGATGTTCGCGCCTTCGCCGACGGCACCAACACGGCCATCCTGTTCGGCGCAGTGGGCGGCACGATCACGTCCGATGGGCGCGTGATCGACTACACCAACAGCCTCTTCGGCATCACGCCGGGCCAGAACGGCCTCTATCGCTACGACAAGCATCACCTCGTGCCCTTCGGCGAATTCGTGCCCTGGGGCTTCCGCTGGTTCGTCAATCTCATGAACATCCCGCTCGGCGACTTCGCACGCGGGGCGCCCGTGCAGCCGCCCTTCCGCGTGCACGGTGAGTTCGTGGCGGTGAACATCTGCTACGAGGACATCTTTGGCGAGGAGATCGCGCGCACCGTGCGCGAGAGCCCGACCTCGCCGGGCATCCTCATCAACTCGACGAACCTCGCGTGGTTCGGCGACACCATCGCGCTCGACCAGCACCTACAGATCGCGCGCATGCGCTCGCTCGAAACCGGCCGCCCGATGCTGCGCGCGACCAATACGGGCGCCACCGCCGCCATCGACGCGAAAGGCCGCGTGATCGCTCGCCTGCCCACGTTCACGGTGGGCTCGCTCGACGTGAAAGTGGAAGGCACGAGCGGCTTCACGCCCTACGTGACGAGCGGCAACAACACGGTGATCGCCATTTCGTTGCTGCTGCTGGCGCTCGGCTTTGCGTTCGGACCGGCTTTCAAGGGCGCGAAGGAACGCAAGCCGGCGAACGGAAAATAAGCCGCGCGCAAAGGACACGAAACCTCGCGCTGACGACACAACCACACCGCTGCCGGCCGCCCGAACCCCGTCCAGGTCTCAAGGCTCCGGCAATCCGGTAAAATTCAACGTTTTAGCACCTGGCCGCCTCCGGCCCGGGCCACGCAAGGGGAATGGGGCAAAGCGGAACATCGCTGCCCCGCCGGCGCGCTCGCCTGGCGGGCCGCCGCATTCCGCCCCCGAAAGCCCGAAAGACACTGCAGGCACACATGCTCACGTTTCAGCAAATCATCCTGACGCTCCAGTCTTACTGGGACAAGCAGGGCTGCGCACTGCTCCAGCCGATCGACATGGAAGTCGGCGCCGGCACCTCGCACGTCCACACCTTCCTGCGCGCAATCGGCCCCGAGCCATGGCGCGCGGCCTATGTGCAGCCCTCGCGCCGCCCGAAGGACGGCCGCTACGGCGAGAACCCGAACCGTCTGCAGCACTACTACCAGTACCAGGTGGTGCTCAAGCCCGCGCCGGAGAACATTCTCGACCTGTACCTCGGCTCGCTTGAGGCGCTCGGCTTCGACCTGAAGCAGAACGACGTCCGCTTCGTCGAAGACGACTGGGAGAACCCGACGCTCGGCGCCTGGGGCCTCGGCTGGGAAGTGTGGCTCAACGGCATGGAAGTCACGCAGTTCACCTACTTCCAGCAGGTGGGCGGCATCGACTGCAAGCCGGTGCTCGGCGAGATCACTTACGGTCTCGAGCGTCTCGCGATGTATCTGCAGAAGGTCGAGAACGTCTACGACCTCGTCTGGACCGAGTGGGAAGAGCAAGGCCCGAACGGCCCGGAAATGCGCCGCCTCACGTATGGCGACGTCTACCACCAGAACGAAGTCGAGCAATCGACCTACAACTTCGAGCACGCGAACGTCGACCTGCTGTTCACGTTCTTCAATGCGTACGAAAGCGAAGCGAAGCGCATGATCGATCTGCAGCTCGCGCTGCCCGCGTACGAACTCGTGCTCAAGGCCGGCCACACGTTCAACCTGCTCGACGCGCGCGGCGCAATCTCCGTGACGGAGCGCGCAGCGTACATCGGCCGCATTCGCGCGCTTTCGCGCAGCGTGGCGCAGTCGTACTACGAGTCGCGTGAGAAGCTCGGCTTCCCGATGCTCGGCAACCCCGTGCACGGCGTGCCTGGCCTCACCACCGACGAACAGGACGCCGCGATGCCCGCCTGGGCGCCGCCGCTGAAGGTCGAACGCAAGTTCGACGAGGCATGACCGGATCTCAAGAACAATGACGCAAGCTCATCACGCCACTCTCCTCGTCGAACTGCTGACCGAGGAACTGCCGCCGAAGGCCCTCGCGCGCCTGGGCGACGCGTTCGCCGAAGGCATTGCGCAACGCCTCGCCGCGCGCGACCTGATCGAAGGCGATCTCTCGTTCGAACGTTACGCGACGCCGCGCCGCCTCGCCGTCACCATCAAGAACGTGCGCAGCGTCGCGCCCGAAAAGCAGGTGCGCGAAAAAGTGCTGCCCGTTTCGGTCGCGCTCGACGCCAACGGCCAGCCCACCGCGCCGCTCGCGAAGAAGCTCGCGGCACTTGGCTTCCCTGATTTCCCCGTGAGCGACCTCGAGCGCGCGAGCGACGGCAAGAACGAAGCGTTCTTCCTGCGCTACTCGGCGCCGGGCGCCACGCTCGCCGACGGCCTGCAAGCCGTGCTCGACGAAGCGCTCGGCAAGCTGCCGATCCCGAAGGTCATGACCTACCAGCGCCCGGACGGCAGCAACGTCCAGTTCGTGCGTCCGGTGCATCGCCTCACGGTGCTGCACGGTGACCAGATCGTGCCGGTCACGGCATTCGGCGTCGACGCAGACGACACCACGCGCGGCCACCGCTTCCTCTCCGAAGGCCTGATCGCCATCCAGCACGCCGACGAGTACGCGCACACGCTCCAGCACAAGGGCTTCGTGATCGCGAGCTACGCCGATCGCCGCGAGTCGATCCGCGCGCAACTCATCGAGCAGGCCGGCAGCGACAAGGTCGTCATGCCCGAGTCGCTGCTCGACGAAGTGAATTCGCTCGTCGAATGGCCGGTCGTGTACGCGTGCAAGTTCGAGGACGAATTCCTGCAAGTGCCGCAGGAATGCCTGATCCTCACGATGCAGACGAACCAGAAGTACTTCGCGCTCACCGATGATCAGGGCCGGCTGCGCTCGCGCTTCCTGATCGTCTCGAACATCGCGACGCAAACGCCCGACGAGATCGTCGAGGGCAACGAGCGCGTGGTGCGCCCGCGTCTGGCCGACGCGAAGTTCTTCTTCGAGCAGGACAAGAAGAAGCCGCTGGCCGACCGTGTGCCGCTGCTCGCGAACGTGGTGTATCACAACAAGCTCGGCTCGCAGCTGCAACGCGTGGAGCGCCTCGAAGCGCTCGCCGGTCGGATCGCCCTGATGTGCAGCGCCGATATCGCGCTCGCGGAACGCGGCGCGCGCCTCGCGAAGGCCGACCTGTTGACCGACATGGTAGGCGAGTTCCCCGAGCTGCAAGGCACGATGGGCACCTATTACGCGCGCCACGACGGCGAGCCCGAAGAAGTGGCGATTGCGTGCTCCGAGCACTACCAGCCGCGCTTCTCCGGCGACACCCTGCCCGCCACCACGACGGGCACGATCGTCGCGCTCGCGGACAAGCTGGAAACGCTCGTCGGCATCTGGGGCATCGGCCTTGCGCCCACGGGCGAAAAGGATCCGTTCGCGCTGCGCCGTCACGCGCTGGGCGTGCTGCGTATTCTCGTCGAGAAGCAGCTGCCGCTCGACCTCGTCGAGCTGCTGCGCGCCACCAACGCGCAATTTGCCGGCATCGAGGCCGTGACGGAGTCGACCCAGGCCATCTACGAGTTCTGCATGGACCGTCTGCGCGGCATGCTGCGCGAACGCGGCTTCGCGGCCACCGAAGTGGACGCGGTACTCGCACTGAACCCCACGCGCTTCGACGACATCGTTTCGCGTCTGGATGCGGTGCGCGAATTCGCAGCGCTCGCGGAAGCGGCCTCGCTCGCGGCGGCCAACAAGCGCATCTCGAACATCCTCAAGAAGTCCGAGGGTGCGGAAGACGCCGGCGTGCAGATCGCCCTCTTCGTCGAATCCGCCGAGAAGGCGCTCTACGCGCAGCTCGAACAGGTTGCGCCGCGCGTGGAAACGCAACTCGCCGCACGCGAGTACACGGGCGCGCTCACCGCGCTCGCCGCGCTGCGCGAAACCGTGGACACGTTCTTCAACGACGTGATGGTCAACGCCGAAGACCCGGCGCTGCGTGCGAACCGCCTTGCGCTGCTCAAGGCGCTGCATCGCCAGATGAACAGCGTCGCGGACATCTCGCGACTCGCTGCATAAGCGGACACATGCGGAACTGAGCGAAACGCCATGCCGACCAGCACCACCAGAAAACTCGTGATCCTCGACCGCGACGGCGTGATCAACGTCGACTCCGACGCGTTCATCAAGTCGCCGGACGAATGGGTCGCGATACCCGGCAGCCTCGAAGCGATCGCACGCCTGAACCAGGCGGGCTATCGCGTCGCGGTGGCGTCGAACCAGTCGGGCATCGGGCGCGGACTGTTCGACATGGCCGCGCTCAATGCCATGCACGCGAAGATGCACCGCCAGGCGGCAGCCGTGGGCGGCCGCATCGACGCCGTGTTCTTCTGCCCGCACACGGCGCAGGACCACTGCGAGTGCCGCAAGCCGCAGCCGGGCATGCTCAAGATGATCGCGGAACGCTTCGAGATCGAACCGGCCGATACGCCGGTGGTGGGCGACTCGCTGCGCGACCTCCAGGCTGGCGCGGTGCTCGGCTTTCGCACGCACCTCGTGCGTTCGGGCAAGGGCGAGAAGACGCTCGCCGCCGGCGGCCTGCCCGAAGGCACGCTGATCCACGACGACCTGCGCGCTTTCGCGCTCGACTTTCTCGCGAACGTCACTGCGTAAAGGCGCAGGCGGCTTACGCGAACATTAAACCGGCTCGACCGATGCGCTTTCTCCGCTCCCTGCTGCTGTTCATCTATTTCATCGTCTACACGATGCCGTACGCCACGGCGTGCTTTATCGCGTTCCCGTTCATGAACGCGACGCGGCGCTACTGGATGGCCGTGGGCTGGTGCCGCTCCACGCTCTTCGTTGCGCGCCACCTCAATGGCATTCGCTACCGCATCGAGGGTATGGAGAACCTGCCCGACGGGCCGGCAGTGCTGCTTTCGAAGCACCAGTCCGCATGGGAGACGCTGGCGTTCCCCGCGCTCATGCCGCGGCCAATGTGCTATGTGTTCAAGCGCGAGCTGCTGTTCGTGCCGTTCTTCGGCTGGGCGCTGGGCATGCTGAAGATGGTTCACATCAACCGCAAGGAAGGCAAGAACGCATTCACTTCGGTGATACGCCAGGGCAAGCAGCGCATGGCCGAAGGCGCATGGGTGATCATGTTCCCCGAAGGCACGCGCATTCCGGTTGGCAAGCAGGGCAAGTACAAGACCGGCGGCCCGCGCTTCGCCATCGAAACGGGGGCGCCCGTGGTGCCGATCGCGCACAACGCGGGCCACGTCTGGCCCCGAAACTCGTTCATCAAATATCCGGGTATAGTCACGGTGTCGATCGGCAAGCCGATCGAGACGACCGGACTCACGCCCGACGAAGTGAACACGCGCGTGGAAACGTGGATCGAAACGGAAATGCGGCGGATCGATCCTGAGGCGTATCGCGAAACGGATGGCGCAGCGGCGAAAGCGGCACGGATTTGAGGCGCAGAGCGTGCTCGCTCGCATCGCGCGAAGCGTAGTGGCGCGGATGTGGGCGCTGCTCGCCGCACGGCTGGGCGCGCCGCGCAACACTGCGCCAGAAGCCCCGCGCAAACGCCGCGCACGCCCACCCGCACCAGGCCTGACGATGCAGAAGTCCCCCACGCCGCGCCCAAACGCGGCACTCGACAACCGGCAACTCGACTTGCCGCTCTTTGCTGAACCGGCGCCTGTCGTGGCGCCCGATGCGTCCTCTCCCTCTCTCACACCGCTGCCTGCCACTCCGCCATCGCCCGACAAGCCCGGCAAGGCACCGCTTGCGCCGGATGGCACGCGGCTGCGTACTGTCGCGCTTGGCGCGCGTACGCTGCATTACCGGCTCAAGCGCTCGTCGCGCAAATCGATCGGGTTCGTGATCGACGGCACCGGGCTCAGCATCACGGCGCCCCGGTGGGTCACGATCGCCGATATCGAGACTGCTATCGCCGAGAAGCAGCGATGGATCTTCGCCAAGCTCGCCGAATGGCAAACGCGCACGGAGCAGCGTGCCCTGCCGCGCGTGGATTGGAGCGATGGGGCTGAGCTGCCGTTTCTTGGCAAGCCGATTACGGTGAAGCTGGGGGCTTCTTTGCTCGCGTTCGATCAGGAGACGCGCGTGCTTGCGTTGCCCCTGCCGCCGCATGCCGACGCGCAGCAGATCAAGGACCGCGTGACTGGGTGGCTTCAGGGTGAAGCGACGCGGATATTCGGTGAGCGGCTCGACGTGTATGCCGAGAAGCTTGGCGTCTCGTTTCGGTCTTACGCGCTTTCTTCGGCAGCGACGCGATGGGGCAGTTGTTCAAGCGAAGGGAGAATTCGCTTGAACTGGCGGTTGATTCACTTTCCGCTCTCCGTCGTGGACTATGTGGTGGCGCATGAGCTCGCGCATTTGCGCGAGATGAATCACAGCCCGAGGTTCTGGCAAACGGTGGAGTCGATTTTTCCGGAGTTCCGCGAGGCGAGGAAGCAGCTCAAGCAGCATCCGCCGGAGATGGTGCCGGGGATGTGATATCCCCATTACGAGTTCGCGAATTCCAGCTGAATTTCAATTCATTCGCAGTTCGAAGCAATTCACCGAAGAAACAGGCTGGATTGCCAGCCTGCACTACCAACGTCCTTACTTCTTCCGCTGAATGAACTCGATCTTGTACCCATCCGGATCGGTCACGAACGCGATTACCGTGCTCCCATGCTTCATCGGGCCGGCTTCGCGCACCACTGTCCCGCCCTGCTCCTTGATCTTCGCGCAGGCGGCGTAGGCATCCTCCACCTCGACCGCCAGATGGCCGAAGCCAGTCCCAAGATCGTACGAAGCCGTATCCCAGTTATGCGTGAGTTCGATCACGGTGCCGTCGCGCTCGTCCGTGTACCCGACGAAGGCCAGCGTGAACTTGCCATCCGAGTAGTCTTCGCGGCGCAGCAGTTTCATGCCGAGCAGTTCGGTATAGAACTTGATCGAGCGATCGAGGTCGCCGACCCGAATCATCGTGTGCAGCAGGCGCATGGTGTACTCCGTTTTGCCGTCGTCAAAAAACGGACTGTACCAAAAACGGGCCAGCCCTGCCGACGTCGGCAAGATGTGCCGATTTGCTCTAGCATGAACGCCATCCCGAAATTGCTACGGCAATTTCGCCAGCTAAGCGTAAGCAAAGCACGTAAGCAAGCAATCAACGTGAGAGACGAGGAGTAGACATGCGAATTCTGGTAGTCGGTGCGGGTGCGACGGGCGGCTATTTCGGCGGCCGGCTTGCCGCTGCGGGGCGTGACGTAACGTTTCTGGTACGCGAGGCGCGTGCCGCGCAACTGCGCGAAGCGGGCCTCGTCATCCGCAGTCCGGTGGGCGATCTCACGCTGCGCGACGTCAAGACCGTCACGCGCGAAGCGCTCGAGTCGCAAGGCGGCCAGCCGTACGATCTCGTCCTGCTGAGCTGCAAGGCCTACGACCTCGACAATGCCATCGATTCGTTCGCCGCAGCCGTCGGTCCCAACACGTTGATCCTGCCGCTCCTCAACGGCATGCATCATCTCGAAGTCCTGCAGGCGCGCTTCGGTACGCAGGCGGTGCTGGGCGGTGTCTGCCTGATCGCGTCCACCCTCAACGACAAGCGCGAGATCGTGCATCTGAACGACGTGCAGGCCATCACGTTCGGCGAACTCGGCGGCGGCGTCTCGGCGCGCGTGCAAGCCGTAGCGGATCAGTTCGGCAATGCCGGCTTTCACGTGAAGGCGAGCGATCAGATCCTTCAGGAGATGTGGGAGAAGTGGGTGTTCCTCGCGTCGCTTGCGGGCAGCACGTGTCTTTTCCGTGCGCCGATTGGCGTGATTCTCGCTACGCCCGACGGCGCCGGGATGATCGAGCGCCTCTTCGCCGAATGCCGCGCAATCGCAGCCGCACACGGCCACGCCGTGCGCGACAGCTTCCTCGAGCGTTCGCGCGCGATGCTGTTCGCCAAGGGATCGGCGCTCACCGCCTCGATGTTGCGCGACGTGCAGAACGGTTCGCGCATCGAAGCCGATCATGTGCTCGGCGACCTGATCCAGCGCGGCGGCGCGGCGCAGCACGCGTCGAATGAGCTTTCGGTGCTGCGCGTCGTCTACAGCCAGCTCAAGGCCTACGAGGCGCAGCGCGCCGAGGCTGCCTGAGCAACGGCTAGCGCACCGGCCGGGCGGCGCGCCACGCGCACATCACGCGCCGCCGGCCCCTTCCAGCGCCTGCGCGAGACTCACATACTCTTCGACGGGCACTTCCTCGGCGCGGCGTGCCAGATCGAAGCCCAGCGCGTCGAAGTCGAGGCGCTCGCGGTAATCACTGAGCGTGTTGCGCAGCATCTTGCGGCGTTGCGAGAACGCCGCCGTCACGAGTTCGCCGAGCACGGCGTCATTGACCTTCGGCAGTTCGTGCGGCGCGTAGGGGATCATGCGCACGATCGCCGAATCCACCTTCGGCGGCGGCTGGAACGATTCGGGCGGCACGTCGATCAGCTTGTCGATCACGTAGCGGTACTGGAGCATCACCGTGAGACGGCCGAACGCCTTGCTGCCCGGCTCCGCCACCATGCGCTCGACCACTTCGTTCTGCAACATGAAGTGCTGGTCGATCACGCGCTCGGCGAACGTGGTGAGGTGGAACAGCAGCGGGCTCGAAATGTTGTACGGCAGGTTGCCGACGATGCGCAGCGAAGGCTTCTCGCCCGGCGCCGCGAGCGAGCCGAAGTCGAACGCGAGCGCGTCGCCCGCGTGGAGTTGGAGCAGCGGGCCGAACTTCTTCGTGAGGCGCGCGATCAGGTCGCGGTCCAGCTCGACCGCGTGCAGCGGCGATTCGGGCGTGGCGAGCCGCTCGATGAGCGGCTCGGTGAGCGCGCCGAGACCCGGCCCGATCTCGACCATGCGCTCGCCGCGCTGCGGGCGGATGACGTCGACGATCGAATCGATCACGCCCGTGTCGACGAGGAAGTTCTGGCCGAAGCGCTTGCGCGCGAAGTGGCCCTGGTGCTGTCTGCTGCTATTGGACATCTTCTCTGGAATCAATCAGATGGCGCGCCGGTGGCGCGCCATCGAAACGGCGGTGTCGAGGGCGGCGATCAGGCTGCCCGCGTCCGCGCGGCCAGTGCCGGCGAGGTCGAGCGCGGTGCCATGATCGACCGAGGTGCGCACGATCGGCAAGCCGAGCGTGACGTTGATGCCTTCGCCGAACGTCGCGTATTTCAGGACCGGCAGGCCCTGGTCGTGGAACATCGCCAGCACGCAGTCCGCGTCCTTGAGGTAGCGCGGCTGGAACAGCGTATCGGCGGGGTACGGGCCGCGCGCGTCGATGCCCTGCGCGGCGGCGGCAGCCAGTGCCGGCGAAATCGTGTCGATTTCCTCGCGCCCCAGGTAGCCGTTCTCGCCCGCATGCGGGTTGAGGCCGGTCACGAGGATGCGCGGCAGCGGCACGCCGAAATGATGCCGCAGGTCATGGTCGATGATGCTCAGGGTTTCGACGAGCCCCTCGACCGTGAGCGCCGCCGACACGTCCTTGAGCGGCAAATGCGTCGTGGCGAGCGCCACGCGCAGCGGGCGCGCGCCGGTGCCCGCCAGCATCATGACCACGCGCGGCGTGTGCGTGCGTTCGGCGAGGTATTCGGTGTGGCCGGTGAAGGGCACGCCGGCGTCGTTGATCGTGCTCTTTTGCAGCGGCGCGGTGACGATGGCGTCGAATTCGCCTGCCAGTGCGCCGTCGATGGCGCGGTCGAGCAGCGCCAGCACGTAGCGGCCGTTTGCGGCGTCGAGCTTGCCGGGCTTGGCGGGCGCAGCCAGCGCCACATGCTCGACCTGCACGGGCTGGTTCGCCAGCACGGCGGCCCAGTCGACTTTCGCGGCCTGCGCGCGCGCTTCGAGCAGCGCGCTGTCGCCGAGGACGACGAACTGCGCGTCGGGCCAGTGCGCCGAGGCGCCCGCCAGCGCGGCGGCAGTCAGCTCGGGGCCGACGCCGGCCGGCTCACCCGTGGTGATGGCAATGCGGATCGGCCCCGCCCTCCGCGGAGCCGGCGACGACGATGCGGAGGCGTTCATGGCTCGATCCCTTGGTGACTCTTAGTTGTGCGGCGGCGTCATGCCCGCGATCTTGTAATCGACGTAGGCGCTGTCGCGCAGTTGACGCAGCCAGTCGGCGTAGGCCTGCTCCGCCTTGCGCTGGCCGATGGCCTGGCGCGCGAGTTCCATTTGCTGCGCGATCGAGCCTTCGGCGTCGCGGCGGCCCAGCACCTGGATCAGGTGATAGCCGTACTCGGTGCGTACCGGCTCGCTCAACTGGTTGTCCTGCAGCGTATTCATGGCGCGCTCGAACTCGGGCACGGTTTCACCCGGGCTGATCCAGCCGAGGTCGCCGCCCTGCGAGGCCGAGCCGTCTTGCGAATAGGTGCGCGCGAACTTGGCGAAGTCGCCGCCCGCCGCGATTTCCTGGCGGATTTCGAGCAGCTTCTGGCGCGCCTGGGGCTCGGACATGCCGTCGCCCACGCGCAGCAGGATGTGGCGCACGTGCGTTTGCACGAGCTTGGGCGCGTCGGCGGCCGTGCCCTGGCCCTGGCGGCGCTCGACGAGGCGCACGATCTCGAAGCCGTCGTTGGTGCGGATCACCGAGGGGTTCACCTCGCCCGGACGCATCGTGGAAGCGGCAGTCACGAATTCAGGCGGCAGCTTCGACTGCGGCTGGAAGCCCATGTCGCCGCCCTTGCCCGCGTCGCTCGCCTGCGAGTTCGACTTCGCGAGGCTTTCGAACTTGCTGCCCGACTGAGCTTCCTTGAGCAGCGCATTGGCCTTCGCCTGCGCGGCTTCGATGTCGGTTTCCGAGGCGTTCAGCGGCGCCTTGATGAAGATGTGCTGGAAGTGCAGGTCGTTCGACTGGCCCGCGTTCGGTCCGCGCTGGCTCGCGATGTAGTTCGCGACTTCGGCGTCCGTCACCGTGACCTTGCTGTCCACTTCCTTCTCGCGCAGCTTCGAGAGCGTGAGTTCGGTGCGCGCGTCGCGCGTGAACGTGGTCCAGGGCACCCCGGCCGCCTCGATGCGCGCGCGATAGGTCGCGAGATCCATGCCGTTGGCCTGGGCGAGGCGCTCGAGCGTGCGCTGCACGGCGGCGTCGTCTACGGTGATGCCGTCTTCCTTGGCCTTCTGGAGCTGAATGCGCTCGAGCACCATCTGGTTGAGCACCTGCGCGCGCAACTGCTCATCGGGCGGAACCGGCGCGTTTTGCTGCTGCAGCCGGTGAGCAATCATTTCGGCGCGGCTGTCGAGCTCGCGCTGCGTGATCACGCCGTCATTGACGACTGCGGCGATCGTGTCGACCGTCTGGCCGTTGCCGGCCGGGAGACCTTGAGCTTGCGCCGGCGCGGCCGGCAACACGCCTGCGACGGCGAAGAGACTCGCAGCGTACGCTGCCAGGCGAAGCTTTTTCATGATTCCCACAGATACTCCAATGTTGGCGGGCACGCTTCGCCCGTCTCTATGCATCCGACACCGCGTTGCCCCGAGGCGCAAGCAATGCGCTCCGGATCACGCGTTATTGATAATCAGTGAAGCGCGAGTCCGGCGGCGCCTGACCCGGCAGCTGCGTGTACCCCGGCACTGCCGTGCGGAACGCCGCCACCAGCCCGTTGTCGACGTTCGACAGTCCCTTGAGCGTAAGCTGCGCGAGAAACCGCGTTGACGAATTCGGCGTGCCCGACGTATTGAGCCCGTTCGCGTAACGCTGCAGGCCGACCCCGAGCACCCAGCAGTCGGCGTCGTACTGCATGCCGACCAGGCCGTCGACGATCCGATGGCCGTTCAGATCGTAGTTGAAGCGGCCCACGGCGTACACCCGGTGCGAGAACGGCCATTGAGCCGAGATCAGGACCTGATTGATCGGCTGGAAGTCGAGCGTGGTGTTCGCGCGCGTGTAGCGGTAGGCCACGTTCAGCACGCGGCTCGTTCCCGGGCTGTACCCGAAACCGATGCTCGCCTTCGTGAGCTGGTTGCTGTCGGCATTATATTGGAACGCCGTTTCCGAAGCGAAACCGGCCCCGATTTTCAGTGCAGCGCCCGCGATCAGGTCCGAATGCGTCGCCTGACTCGTGCTTTCGCCCGAGTTGAGCGTGACGCGTTGATCCTGGAAGTAGTACTGCTGCGCGATCACGAAGCGCGCGCGCTCGTCGCCCGAAGCCGGGTCGATGAAGCGCGTGGTGAGCGCGGCCGTCAGGCGGTTCGCGTCGGCAATGCGGTCGTTGCCGACGAAGGTGTTCGGCGTGAAGATTTCCGCGAGGCCGAAGTCCGACTCGGCGGTATCGAAAAGGGGCGCGAACTGCTGGTTGCGGTACGGCGTGTACACGTAGTACAGGCGCGGTTCCAGCGTCTGGATGTAATCCTGACCGAACAGATGCACCGAGCGGTCGAACACGAGGCCCGTGTCGAAGCTGAAGGTCGGGATCGATTCGGTGAAGCTCTTCGGCGTGCCCACAGGCGAGCCGAAGGTCGTGCCCGCCGGGCCGATGTTGCTCAGGTTGTACGACGCGAAGTGCCACTGCACCTTCGGCGTGACGAAGTAACCCGGCCCCATCAGGGAGTAGGACACGTACGGGTTGAAGACGACGCGGTCGCCTTCGGTCGCATTGTCTTCCGTGATGCGGAAGCGCGAGTAGTCGGCTTCCATGCCGTAGTCGAAGCCGCCGACGTTGTACTTCGCGTACTTCACATTCAACTGCGGCTCGCGGCCATACGGCGGCGTCGACGACTCGACCGTCTGCCAATGCTGGTAGCGGCCCAGCACGGACCACGGCCCGTTGTTGTACGTGAGGCCGGCTTCCTGCTGGTACAGCGTCTGCGTGCCGTTCAGGAACTGGTTGGCCGGCGACGACAGGTCCGACGGATAGGTGTTGTCCGAGACCTTGTTGTAGTAGACGTAACCGCCGAACCCGTTGCCGAAGTTCTGGTTGTGCTGGATGAACAGCGCGTAGCGGTTCGTCTTCGTGATCGCGTCGTCCGGCAGGAACGTTCCGGTGATCGATCCCGAGTAATTCGTCGAGAGATACCGGTAGTTGCCCTGCAGGAACACGCCCCGCTTCGAGATGATCTCGGGCGTGAACGTGAAGTCGCGGTTCGGCGCGATGTTGAAGTAATACGGCAGCGAGATTTCGTAGCCGTTCGTCGAGCTGACCGAGAACGTCGGCGGCAACAGGCCGCTGCGACGGTCACCCGAAAGCGGAAACGACAGCCACGGGCTCGCGAAGATCGGCACGTCCTGGAAGAACAGCACGGCGTTGTGCGCCACGCCTTCGTCGCTGCCGGTGTCGAAATCGAATTCGCTGCCCTTGATGTACCAGGCCGGATTGGTCGAGCAGTGGCACGCGGTGTAGGTGCCGGTCGTGAGCACCGAGCGCTCGCTGTCCAGCAGGTCGGCGCGCGCGGCGCTGCCCGAGCCGCCCGTGAGCGTGAAATGGTACTTCGGCGCGGGCATGAAGCCCTCGTTCGCCTCGACCTTCAAATGCGCCTCGGGCCCCGAGAACGTCGTGCCGTTCTGCACGACCGTGACATTGCCGTAGGCATTGGCCATGTCGGTGTCCTGGTCGTAGTGCAGGGCGTCGCCCTTCACCACGTTCGAACCCTGGCGCAGCTCCGCGGCGCCTTTCACGGCGAGGTCGGTGTCCACCGTGCCGGTCGTCGAATCGCCGAGCACGAACGTTGCCGGGTGCTGGCCCGACGCATTGGGGTGATCTTCGAGTTGCGGCGCGAGCCGCAGGCTCCACGGGCCGTCCAGCTGCTCGGGCTGCGCGGCCGCGCCCGAGAGCTGGGCGTGCGCGAGCGCGGGCACCAGACCCGGTACGGCCAGGAGTGCCGCGATGAGCCGCCGCTTGCCCGGCACGCCGTCGTCACTAGGGGAGATCGTCTGGAAAAACTGTCTGGGCGGCATGTATGGTTTTGGCGAATCGGCCCGGCCGCCAGCCCTCTCCATGATGGTGGCCCGCCTGGGCACACCCGCCTCCCGATGAACCGGATCGAGGCCGGGGTGCAAACAATTAATTACAATTCATCGAACCCTGGAGCGACGATGAATGCGGCGAGCGAACCGTCATGCGGGCTTTGGCGCGAGTCGCGTCAAAAAAGTCGTGGGGTATTATATGGCAAGACGTTGATCCACTGATTTTGCCTCTGGCTTTCATGACCTTTTCCGCCGCGCATTCTTCCGCCGCATCCCCCGGCGCCTCTCCGTCCGCTTCGCTGACCGACAATCGCCGCGACCTGCTCGCCGCCTGGCTAGGCAGCCACGCCCAGCAGTACGCCCTCGACCTCGCAACGCTCGCCCCGGCGTCGGCCGACGCGAGCTTTCGGCGCTATTTCCGCCTCGCGAGCGCGGGCGCGCACGGCGCGACGCTGATCGCCGTCGACGCCCCGCCGCCCGAAAAGAGCCGCGAATTCGCCCAGATCGCGCAGCTGCTCGAAGCGGCCGGCGTGCACGTGCCGCGCGTGCTCGAAACCGATTTCGACGCGGGCTTCATGCTCGTCACCGATCTCGGCACTGCGCCCTACCTGAATGCGCTGCAGGAAGCCGGCCCGGGCACGCGCTCGCGTGAGCTGATGCGCGACGCCATCGACGCGCTGATCCGCTGGCAGCTCAGCTCGCGGCCAGGCGTGCTGCCGGACTTCGACGAAGCCTTCATGCGCCGCGAAATGGAGCTGATGCCCGAGTGGTATCTGGAGCGCCATCTGGGCCGCAAGGTGGACGAAGCCACGCGCGGCGTGCTCGATCGCACCTTCGCCCTCCTCGTGGCGAGCGCCCGCGCGCAGCCGCAAAGCTTCATGCTGCGCGACTTCATGCCCCGCAACCTGATGATCGCCACGCCCAACCCCGGCGTGCTCGACTTCCAGGACGCCGTGTATGGCCCGATCACCTACGACGTCGTCTCGCTGCTGCGCGACGCGTTCCTGAGCTGGGACGAGGAGTTCGAGCTCGACTGCTTCGCGCACTACTGGGAGCGCGCCAAGAAGGCGGGGCTGCCTGTCGATGCCGACTTCGGCGAGTTCTACCGCCAGCTCGAGTGGATGGGCCTGCAGCGCCACATCAAGGTGCTTGGCCTCTTCTGCCGCATCAACTATCGCGACGCCAAACCGCATTACATGGCCGACCTGCCGCGCTTTCTCGCCTATGCGAGCAAGGTTGCGCACCGCTACCGCCCGCTCGCGCCGTTCGCGCGGCTCATCGACGAGCTGCAGGGCAGCGCCGTCGAAGTCGCTTACACCTTCTGAAACGGGCCGTCATGACCCAATCGAATCACACGCCGGCCAGGGCGAGCCACGGCCGCACCGCCATGATCTTCGCCGCCGGACGCGGCGAACGCATGCGTCCGCTCACCGACACCTGCCCGAAGCCGCTCCTCGCCGTGGGCGGCAAACCGCTCGTCGTGTGGCAGATCGAGCGGCTCGCCGCGGCGGGCTACACGCGCATCGTCATCAATCACGCATGGCTCGGCGCGCAGATCGAAGCCGCGCTCGGCGACGGTGCGCGCTTTGGCGTCACGCTCCATTATTCGCCCGAGCACGACGCGCTCGAAACGGCGGGCGGCATTGCCCAGGCGCTGCCGCTCATCGAGTCGACAGGCGCGCCCGAGGTGTTCCTCGCGGTGAGCGGCGACGTCTACAGCGCCTACGATTTCGCGCGCCTGAACACGCACGCGCAAGTGCTCGCGGCGCAAGAACAGCCGGGGATGCATCTCGTGATGGTGCCGAACCCGCCGTTCCACCCGAAGGGCGACTTCGCGCTGGGCGCTGACGGCCGGCTCGCGCTCGACGGCGCACCGCGCTACACGTTCGGCAATATCGGTCTCTATGACACGCGCATGTTCCGCGATCTCGCACCCGGCACGAAGCGCGCGCTCACGCCGTACTATCGCGAGGCAATCGCGCAAGGTCGCGTGAGCGGCGAGCTATACGACGGCGTCTGGGAAAACGTCGGCACGCCCGCGCAGCTCGAAGCGCTCGACGCCGCGCTGCGAAATCCGACGAGCGCGCACCACGGCTGAAACCGTCAACGCAACGCGCCGTGCAAACGCCGGCGCGGCGCGCTTCTTCAGTTTCCACCCGCCGCCGGCAACTCCACCTGCCCCTGCTGTGACTGGGGCTGGGGCGTCTCACCCGCCTTCTGCTGCTGAAGCGCCCACATCTGCGCATAGTGGCCGCCCGCGTGCAGCAATTGCGCATGCGTGCCGCGCTCGACGATGCGCCCGTGATCCATCACGATGATCTGTTGCGCGTGCACGACGGTCGAGAGCCGGTGCGCGATCACGAGCGTGGTGCGCTCGCGCGCGATCTGGTCGAGCTCGTGCTGGATCGCGCGCTCCGAGCGCGAATCGAGCGCTGACGTCGCCTCGTCGAACAACAAGATCGGCGGATTCTTGAGCAGCGTGCGCGCGATCGCCACTCGCTGCTTCTCGCCGCCCGAAAGCTTGAGACCGCGCTCGCCCACGGGCGTGTCGTAGCCCTTGGGCAGGCTCTCGATGAACGCGTGAATGTGCGCCGCGCGCGCCGCCGCGATCACTTCCTCCCGGCTCGCCGTGGGCCGGCCATAGGCGATGTTGTAGTAGATCGAGTCGTTGAACAGCACCGTGTCCTGCGGCACGATGCCGATCGAGGCGCGCAACGAGTCCTGCGTCACATCGCGGATATCCTGGCCGTCGATGGTGATCGCCCCACCGCTTTTGCCAGGATCAGAGCGATCGAGATCGTAAAAGCGGAACAAGAGCCGCGCGAGCGTGGATTTGCCCGAGCCGCTATGCCCCACCACGGCCGTGGTCGTGCCCGCCGCAATCGTGAAGCTCAGATCGTACAAAATCTGGCGCGACGGCTCATACGCGAAGTTCACGTGCGAAAAGCGCACCTCGCCGCCGCGCACCGCGAGCGCCTGCGCGCCGGGCACGTCGGCCACTTCGCGCTCGACGGTGAGCAGCGTGAACATGCGGTCCATGTCGGTGAGGCTTTGCTTGAGCTCCCGATACACCACGCCGAGAAAATTCAGCGGAATGTAGAGCTGCAGCATGAAGGTGTTGATGAGCACGAGGTCGCCGAGCGTGAGCCGCCCCGCCATCACGCCTTGCGTGGCGCGCCAGAGGATGAACACGAGCCCGGTGCCGATGATCGCCTGCTGCCCGAAGTTGAGCGCCGAAAGCGAGTGCTGCGACTTGATCGCGGCCTGGCGATAGCGGTGCAGGTTTTCGTCATAGCGTTTCGTCTCCCACTCTTCGTTGCCGAAGTACTTCACCGTCTCGTAGTTGATGAGCGAATCGATCGCGCGTGCATTGGCGCGCGAATCGAGCTCGTTCATCGTGCGGCGATAATGCGTGCGCCACTCCGTCACCTTCACCGTGAACACGATGTAGGCCACGAGCGCGATGAGCGTGACGATCGCGTAGTACGCCTCGTACTTCACCACGAAGAAGCCGAGCACGAGGCCCACTTCCACGAGCGTCGGCAGGATGCTGTAGAGCGAATACGAAATGAGCTGCGTGATGCCGCGCGTGCCGCGCTCGATGTCGCGCGACATACCGCCCGTCTGCCGCTCGAGGTGAAAGCGCAGCGAGAGCGCATGCAGATGGCGGAACACCTTGAGCGCGAGCTGACGCACGGCGCTCTCGGTCACTTTCGAAAACAGAATCTCGCGCAGCTCGGTGAAAAGCGACGTCGACAGACGCACGACGGCGTACGCCAGCACGAGCAGTCCGATGCCGCCCGCGAGCACGATACCGGGCGCGTGCTCCGCGCGGCCGAGCGCCGTGAGATGGCGCACCGAGGCGAGTCCGTCGACGATGTGCTTCATCACGATCGGCACACCGAGGTTGGCGACCTTCGCGCCGATCAGGCACGTGAGCGCGAACGCCACGCGCCATTTGTAGGCCGTGAGGTAAGGCAGCAGCGAGACGATCGTCTGCCAGTCGTTGCGCGGCCCGGTGGCGGGCAGCGCGGGTTCGTTGGAAGCGGGAAAGCGGCGCATGGGCAGGCGGCGAGATGCATGTGCGATGCAGCGCGCGAAGGCCGGTTCGGGAACCGGAGCCTGGCGCGGCGCAAACGGCACGGCGAGTCATGTGGGGTGGTCGGCGACGGGTTTCGCGAAGGTGGAGGGCTCTAATCGACCCGCCCGCCGCGCCTTATGCTTTCCCGTACAATTCCTGATCAACGTATTGTCGCAGAAGGCGGCGCACCCCGCTGAGCGCCCCGCGCCGGCGCGAGGCCAGCGCCGCGGCTCCGTACGCCGTTCGTTCCCTTTTCATGGAAGCCCGATGACCGACTCCTTCCCGCTCCCCCAAAAATCGCCTGCGCTGCGCGTCGTGCCGCAGCCCTCGGACGCCAACGTTCACGGCGACGTCTTCGGCGGCTGGATCATGGCGCAGGTCGACATTGCCGGCTCGATTCCGGCGAGCCGCCGCGCCAACGGGCGTGTCGCGACCGTCGCGGTGAACTCGTTCGTGTTCAAGCAACCGGTGTTCGTGGGCGATCTGCTGAGTTTCTACGCCGATATCGTCAAGACCGGCAAAACCTCGGTGACCGTCGAGGTCGAGGTGTACGCGCAGCGCATGCGCCTCCAGGACGAAGTCGTCAAGGTGACGGAAGCCACCCTCACCTATGTCGCGACCGGCACGGACCGCCGCCCGCGTCAGTTGCCGCCGATCGAATAACGGCAAGCGCAACCGCGAACGCCCGGCCAGGGCGCCGGGCTCAAACCGTCCACGCGAGCCCGGGCGCTTCCTCGTAGGTCGCGCTCGCGCGCAACAGCGCCGCTGCCTCGTCGCCCGGTAGCGGCGGCGCGAAGAAGTAGCCTTGCAGCTCGTCGCACGCGCGCTCGCGCAGGAAGGCGAACTGCGCCGAGGTCTCCACCCCTTCCGCGATCACCTGCAACTGCAGCTCGTGCGCCAACGCGATGATGGCCGCCGTGATCGTTTCGTCGTCGCTGCTCGTGCCGATGTCGGCCACGAACGAGCGGTCGATCTTGAGCCGGTCCACCGGCAGACGCTTCAGGTAGCTCAGGCTCGAATAGCCGGTGCCGAAGTCGTCGATGGCAATGCCGATGCCGAGCGCGTGCAGCTCGTTCAACATCGACACGGCTTCTTCGGCATTGCGCATGAGCGTGCTCTCGGTCAGCTCGATTTCGAGCCAGCACGCTTCCAGCCCGGTTTCCTGCAGCACGTCCTTCACGAGTTGCGCAATGTCGCGCTGGTGGAACGTCTTCGCCGAGAAGTTCACGGAAACGCGCACGGGCGGCAGCCCCGCGAGCTGCCACGCGCGATTCTGCCGGCAGGCCTCGCGCAGCACCCAGTCTGAAAGCGGGCCAATCAGGCCGCTCTCCTCGGCCACGGGAATGAACTGCGCAGGCGACACGAGCCCAACCTCCGGATCGCGCCAGCGCACGAGCGCCTCCATGCCGATGATGCGCCCGCCCTCGATCTCCACCTGCGGCTGGTAGTGCAGCAGGAACTCACTGTCGCGCAGCGCCCGGCGCAGGCGCCGCTCCAGATTCAGGCGCGCCCCCACGTTCGCGTTCATTTCGGGCTGGAAGAACTGGAACGTGTTGCGGCCCATGTCCTTCGCGCGGTACATCGCGACGTCGGCCTTCTTCATGAGTGTTTCGGCGTCGTTGCCGTCCTGCGGGTAGACGCTCGCGCCCATGCTGCAGCCCACATACAGCTCGGTGCCGTCGATCCACACCGGCTCCGAGATCAGCGAGCGCGCCCGCTCCATCCAGCCGATCAGCGATTTCTCGTCGATGGTATCGGTGAGCACGATCACAAACTCGTCGCCGCCGTGGCGCGCGACCGTATCGGTCGTGCGCGTGCAGCGCTGGAGCCGCTCGGCCACCACGCCCAGCAGCCGGTCGCCCACGCTATGGCCAAGACTGTCGTTGACGTTCTTGAAGCCGTCGAGGTCGATGAACACCACGGCAACGCCCGAGTCGTGCCGCTGCGCCGCGAGCAATGCGTGCTGGAGACGGTCGCGCAGCAGGTTGCGGTTGGGCAGCAGCGTGAGGCTGTCGTAGTTCGCCTGGTATTCGAGCTGCTCCTGGTAGCGGATCAGCTCGGTCACGTCGTTGATGATGCCGATGTGATGCGTGATGCGGCCATCGAGATCGGGCACCGGCGCGATCAGCAGCTGGTTCCAGAAGAGCGCGCCGTCCTTGCGGTAGTTGCGCAGCACGGCGCTCACTTCGCGATTGGAAAGCAGCGCCTTGCGCACCGCGATGAGTCCGTCCTGATCGCGGTCGTCGCGCTGCAGGAGGCGGCAGTCCTGGCCGATCACCTCGGCCGGATCGAAGCCCGTGATGCGGCGAAACGCCGGATTCGCGTACTCGATCAGATTGCTGCCGCCCGGGCCCGGCGCGGTGATCAGAATGGCGTTCACGCACGCGTCGAGCGCGCGGCTTTGCAGGCGCAGCGCGAGGTCGGCGCGCTTGCTTTCGGTGGTGTCGGAGTACGAGCCGAGCACGCCGATCACGCGGCCGTCGCCGTCGAGCAGCGGCAGCTTGCTCGTGAGCGTCGTGCGGTGCAGGCCGTCGATCGTGTGGTTGTCCTCGTAGTTGATGCGCGGCAGCCCCGACTCGATCACCTCGCGGTCCTGTTCGCGCATGCCGTCGGCGTAGGCGCGCCACGGCAGGTCGTCGTCGGACTTGCCGATGATCTGCTCGGGGTACGCGAGGCCCGCGTCGCGCGCGAAAGTCATGTTGCAGCCGAGATAGCGCGACTGCGCGTCCTTCCAGAAGATGCGCTGCGGGATGTTGTCGATCACCGACTCGAGCATCTGGTTCGAGCGCTGCGCCTCCGCTTCGGCCTTGATCTGCTCGGTCACGTCGTCGGCGAGCACGAACACGGCGTCGCGGCCGAGGAAGGTGAGCGAGTGATGCGAGATGTCGGCGCTGATGATCGAGCCGTCGCGGCGGCGATGGTGCCAGATGCCGGCCATCATGCGCACGTTCTGCGTAAGCGTGTCCGAGCGCGTGAGGTGTTGCTCGAGCCGCGAAACGTCCTCAACGGGACGGATATCGCGGATCGTCATCGTGAGGAATTCTTCCTCGCTGTAGCCGTACTGCTGGATCGCGGCGGTGTTGACGGCAAGAAAGCGCAGCGTCTCGCGGTCGAACACGTACATCGGCACCGGATGCGCGTCGAACAGACCCTGAAAGCGCTCGCTACGCAGGCGCATGCCGCTCACGGCGCGCAGCTTCTCGCGGGCGGCGCTCTCGCGCGCGCCGAACGTGTAGATGAGGAGCGTCCCACCCGCGAGCATCGTCACGATCAGCAGCAGCAACGCGCGGCCGCCCGAGCGCGCCGAGTCGGCGAGCGCGGCGGCGAGCGCCAGATCCTCGGCGCGTTGCAGCGACGCGATCTGCCCGTCGAGCTGATCCACGAGGTTGTCGAAGCGGATGTATTCGCCGGCGAGCCACGCGGCAGTGGCGGGTGATGGCGTTGCGGCGCCGGTCGCGGGCGCTCCGGCAGGCGATGGCGTTGCCGGGTCGGGAAGCGCAGCGGTCGCCACGATGGGGTGCTGGACACCGTTCTCGACAGCCGGCGCCACCGTGAGCGTATCGAGCGTCACGGCGCTCGCCGCTCCGTCCGCCGCGGCGTGCAGCGGCAAGATCGTACCGGTCACGACATGACCGGCCATGCGCGCGTCTGCCGTATTCCCGGTTTGCACCGACTTCGCGGCGGCGGCGTTGCGGGCGCTCGCATCGGGCGCGCCCCATGGCGCTGCGGGCGAGCGTGCGGCGTTCGCGGGCATTGCCGTGCCGAATTCCTGGCCGGACGCACCGTCAGCCGGCACAGCCTGCGTTGCAGCGCTCGCGCTCGCCCCCGCCGCCACGGCAGCCTGCCCGCGCTCGTCGGCGACGCGCTGCTCGGCGCGCGCAAGCGTCACATCGATCTCGCTCGCAATCGCGGCTCCCTGCCCCGCCAACGCGTCGAAACGGGCTGCAAGGTTGGCGTTGCCGGCCAGCTCCGTGCGCAGTGCGCGGGCGGTTTCGTCGAGCATCGCGGCGCGCGCGTCGTGCGCGGCGGCCGACTCCGGCTGGCCCTGCATGGCGAATCGGCCCAGCGCGCTCACGCTGCTGCCGAGCGCATCGCGATAGCGGTCGAGGTCGTGGCGGATCGTCGCCGCCTGGCTCGCGCGCAGGTCGATCTCACGCTGGCCGTCGATCTGCGTCCACGCGACAAAAGCGTTTGCGCCAACGGCCGCCGCGACGACGGCCAGATTGATGAGTTGGCGCTTCGAAAAAAGAAGGTTCATGAATGCCGAGCGTCGTTCGCGCCCGCGCTATGAGCGCGGGATGATGGGTCACGACTGCGCGCGACCGGTCGGCGCCTGACGCGCCAACCCGAAATAACGGCAGGGCCGGCCTGGTCTTGAGGGTCAATGTGGAGAAAGAAGCGGAAAACGACCGCGGCGGCGCGCGGCAGCCGCGGTTAGCGGGAATCGGGTAGGGATCGGCGATAAATCGTGGCGGGCGGGACCCAGCGGGAAACCGTTACCGCGGCACCGCCAGCCCGAACTCGTGCATCGCCGGCGCGAAGTCGTGATTGCTCTCGGGTTTGCGCGCGAGCTTCGCAAGCACGTAGCGCTGGAACGGGTCGAGCTGCGCCCAGTCTTCGAGGTCAGGCGCCTGCAGGCTGGCAAGCTCGGACTGCAGCGCAATACCGCCCGGCACCGCGTTCACGTCGCGCCAGGCGGGCGCCTCTTCGGGCGCGAACCATTCGGGTTCGACGTTCGCGTGCGTGCGCATCATCTCGAAGAGCGCGTGGTCGAAATTGGGCTCGATTTGCGTGTCCTCGTCCACGGGGAAACACGCCAGCAGCCGGCGGTCCTCGTAGGGCAGCAGTTGCCATTGCGCAAGAGAAATGCGCAGACCAAAACGATCCAGGTTGAAGCGCACGCACATCGGGATATAGGTGAGGTTTTCCGACGAGTCGACCTCGAACCGGAAAAGCAGCGGAGCTTCGTTCAATGCCATGACGGTATCCTCGCGAGGCGGGCATAAGCGCGGGCGGCCCGCTTGAGGTATTTTAGAACCTTCCGCGCGCGGTGCGGCCCCGCTGTCCCCCAGCGGCGCTGCGGTACCGCGCCGCACAAGGACCGATGGAGTTTTGCGCTTGTCCCCCTCAACTCGCACCCCAACCCGCACGCCAATGAGCACCGCAGACCGGCCGCAGATCGCGACGACGAATCCCCTCGAAACCGAAGGCCAGCCTGGCGCCATCGAATTGCGCGTGCACCGGCACCGCGGCGGCGCCGTGGAAACACGAGAGGATTACGTGGGCCAGGAATGGCCCGTCGCGCTCGTCTTCAACGGTATTTCGCACGCGGTCATGATGTGCACGCCGCGCGACCTCGAAGCGTTCGCCGTGGGCTTCGCGATCTCCGAAGGCATCGTCGGGCGCAACGCCGACATTCAGGACATTGAGGTGTACTGGCATGCGGAATCGGATCTGCCGCACGCCGAAGTCCACTTGACCGTGGTCCAGCAGGCGTTCGTCGAACTCAAGGAAAAACGCCGCGCGCTCGCCGGCCGCAGCGGTTGCGGCGTGTGCGGCATCGAGAGCATCGACCTGCTCGATCTCGAACCCGAGCAGGTGCCCGATACGGGCTTCGCTGCGCGCCTCGCGCCCGACGCCATTGCGCGCGCCGCACGCGAACTGCCGCAGCATCAGGCGCTCACGAAGCTCACCGGAGGCCTGCACGCGGCCGCGTGGTGCGACGAAAACGGCGCGATCCTGCGCGCCTTCGAGGACGTGGGCCGCCACAATGCGCTCGACAAGCTCATCGGCCAGCTCGTGATGGAGCGCGCCGACACGCAGCAGGGCTTCGTCTTCCTCTCCAGCCGCGCGAGCTACGAACTGGTGCGCAAGGCCGCGCGCGTGGGTATTCCGATGGTCGCGACGATCTCGGCGCCCTCCTCGCTTGCCATCGCCATCGCGAAGCGCGCCGGACTGCGGCTCGTGAGTTTCTGCCGCGAGTCCGGGTACGTCGATTACGAAACGGCGTGACGCGCCGTTAGCGTTTAATCGAACTGCCGGAAATCCGGCTTGCGCTTTTCGAGGAACGCCGTGAACGCCTCGCGTGCTTCGGGCGCGAGCAACATCTTGCCGAAGTGCACGAACTCTTCGCTCATGCGCGTCTTGACCTCGTGCGTATCCGCGCGCTTCATGAGCGACTTCGTCACGCGCAGCGACGACGCGGGCAACGCGACGAGCTTCGCCAGTTGCGCGCTAACGAACGCGTCGAGTTCGGCTGCCGGCAACACGCGGTTCACGAAGCCCATGCGATGCGCTTCCGCCGCATCGAAGGTCTCGCCGAGCAGCAGCTTTTCCGCCGCGCCCTGGTAGCCCGCAATGCGCGGCAGCAGCAGCGACGAAGCGGCTTCGGGACACAGCCCGAGTTGAGAGAACGGCACGGCGAAACGCGCATTGTCAGCGGCATAGACCATGTCGCAATGCAGCAGCAGCGTCGTACCCACGCCGATCGCCGGCCCTTTCACCGCGGCGACGAGCGGTTTCTCGAAGGCCGCGATGGCGTCGAGAAAGCGGATCACGGGCGAATCGGCGCCAGCGGGCGGCCCCTTCAGAAAGTCTTCGATGTCGTTGCCGGCCGTGAAGATCTCGGCGTGGCCGCGCAGCAGCACCGCGCGCACCGAAGCGTCATTGTTTGCGCCGGTGAGCGTGTCGGCCATCGCCTGATACATCGCGGGCGTGAGCGCGTTCTTGCGCGCTGGCCGGTCGATGGTGAGCGTGAGCACACCGTTTTCGTGTGCTACCAGGATTTCGTTGCTCATGTGCCTGTCTCCTCGTATCCCAAACGTGATACGAAAAACGGTCCGCAAACCGCGAAGTCTGCGAACCGTGTCGATTACGCCAATGCGTTGATCGGATGAACGCTTACAGCCGCTCGATGATGCCCGCCGCGCCCATGCCGGTGCCGACGCACATCGTCACCATGCCGTACTTGTAGTTGCGGCGGCGCAGGCCGTGCACGACCGTCGAGGCGCGGATCGCGCCCGTCGCGCCGAGCGGGTGGCCGAGCGCGATTGCGCCGCCAAGCGGGTTGATCTTCGAAGGATCGAGGCCGAGGTCCTGGATCACCGCCAGCGACTGCGCGGCGAACGCTTCGTTCAGCTCGATCCAGTCGAGGTCGTCCTGCTTCAGGCCCGCAGCCTTCAGCGCCGCCGGAATCGCTTCCTTCGGACCGATGCCCATGATCTCCGGCGGTACACCGCGCACCGCGAAGCTCACGAAGCGCGCGAGCGGCGTGAGGTTGAACTGCTTGAGGATCTTCTCGGAGACGACGATCAAGGCGCCCGCGCCATCCGACGTCTGCGAGCTGTTGCCGGCTGTGACCGAGCCCTTGTTGGCGAACACGGCGCGCAGCTTCGCGAGGCCTTCGAGCGTGGTGTCGGCACGCGGGCCTTCGTCCAGCTCGATCAGGCGCTCCTTCACCCTCACTTCGCCCGAAGCGAGATCGGGGAAACGCTCGACGAGCGTGTACGGCGCGATTTCGTCCTTGAACTCGCCGGCCTGCTGCGCGGCAAGCGCGCGGCGGTGCGATTCGACCGAGAACGCGTCCTGCGCTTCGCGGCTCACCTTCCAGCGCTCCGCCACTTTCTCGGCCGTGAGGCCCATGCCGTAAGCAATGCCAATATCTTCATTGCGATCGAAGATGTGCGGCGAGAGCGACGGCTTGTTGCCCATCATCGGCACCATGCTCATCGACTCGCAGCCGCCCGCGATCATCGCGTCCGACTCGCCCACGCGGATGCGGTCCGCGGCCATGGCGAGCGCCGTGAGGCCCGATGCGCAGAAGCGGTTGACGGTCACGCCGCCCACGCTCTGCGGCAGACCCGCAAGCAGCGCGCCGATCCGCGCCACGTTCAGGCCCTGCTCGGCTTCGGGAATCGCGCAGCCGACGATGGCGTCTTCGATCACGCTCGTGTCGAGGCCGGGCACCTGCGCCACGGCCGACTTGATCGCATGAACCAGCAGCTCGTCCGGGCGGGTGTTCTTGAACACGCCGCGCGGCGCCTTGCCGATGGGCGTGCGGCTCGCGGCGACGATGTATGCGTCCTGCAACTGTTTGCTCATCTCTTACTCCAGTATCTGGTGTGCGTCGTGCCGCTTAGTTGCGCACCGGCTTGCCGGTTTGCAGCATGCCCATGATGCGTTCCTGAGTCTTCTGCGTGCCGAGCAGCTCGACGAAGGCGCGGCGCTCGAGCTTGAGCAGCCATTCTTCGTCGACGAGACTGCCCGCCTCGACGTCGCCGCCGCACACCGCTTCCGCGATGCGGCTCGCGATCAGGAAATCGTGATCGCTGATGAAGCGGCCGTCGCGCATGTTCACGAGCGATGCCTTGATGGTCGAGATCGCCGAGCGGCCGGCCACCGGAATCTGCGTCGCACGCAGCGGCGGGCGGTAACCCGCGGCGGAGAGAGTGCGCGCTTCCTTCTTCGCCGTGTCGAGCAGTTCGAACACGTTGAAGACGATCGTGTCCGAAGGCTTCAGATAGCCCATTGCGCGTGCTTCGTGCGCCGAGGCCGAGACCTTCGCCATCGCTGCGTTTTCGAACGACTTCTGCAGGAACCGGAGCAGATCGCTCGGTACCGCGCCAATCGCCGCTGCGCCTTCAGCCGCGCGAATCGCCGCTTCCTTCAGGCCGCCGCCAGCGGGCACGAGACCCACGCCCACTTCCACGAGGCCGACATAGCTCTCGACATGCGCCACGCGCTTCGCGCTCTGCAGCATGATTTCGCAGCCGCCGCCGAGCGCGATGCCCGACACTGCCGTGATCACCGGCACGTTCGCGTACTTCACGCGCAGCATCGTGTCCTGGAACTTCTTCACGAACGGCTCGATGCCCTTCGCCCCGCCCATCATGAACGCGGGCATCGCCTCTTCGAGGTTCGCGCCCGCCGAGAACGGGCCGCCCGGCGCGCCGAGCTTGAGCGACGTCGGTTGCCAGATCACGAGGCCCTTGTAGCCGTCTTCCGCGATGTCGATCGCCTTCACGAGGGAGTCGAGCAGGCCCGGGCCCATCGTGTTCATCTTGCTCTTGTACGAGACGATGACGACGTCGTCCTCGCCCGCGCGGTCGTCCACCCAGGCGCGCAGGTTGTCGTTCTCGAACAGCGTCTTGCCGTAGGTCTTCGGATCGCGTGCGCTCGTTTCACCGAACAGCGCCGCACGGAACACCTGACGCTCGTACACCGGCAGCGTCGAGCGCGGCACGAAGCGCGCTTCGGCGGGCGACCACGAACCTTCCGCACCGTGCACGCCGCCGTTCGCGGCGACCGCGCCTTCGAACACCCAGGCGGGCAGCGGTGCATTCGAGAGCGCCTTGCCCGCGTCGATGTCTTCCTTCACCCACTCGGCGACCTGCTTCCAGCCCGCGGCCTGCCAGCCTTCGAACGGACCTTCGTTCCAGCCGAAGCCCCAGCGGATCGCGAGATCGACGTCGCGCGCGTTGTCCGCGATCGACTGCAGATGCACGCCGATGTAGTGGAACACGTCGCGGAAAATCGACCACAGGAACTGCGCCTGCGGATGCTGCGATTCGCGCAAGAGCTTCAGGCGCTCGGCGGGCGGACGCTTGAGGATGCGGCCCACCAGTTCGTCGGCCTTGCCGCCGCCGTCGACGTACTCGCCCGTGTTGGCGTCGAGCACCTTGATGGCCTTGCCTTCCTTGCGATAGAAACCGCCGCCCGTCTTCTGGCCGAGCGCGCCCTTCGCCACGAGACCCGCCAGCACGGCCGGCGTCTCATACACAGGGAAGAACGGGTCGTCCTTCAGGTTGTCCTGCATCGTCTTGATGACGTGCGCCATCGTGTCGAGACCCACGACGTCCGCCGTGCGGAACGTCGCCGACTTCGCGCGGCCAAGGCGCGAGCCCGTCAAGTCATCGACTTCGTCGAAACGCAGTCCGAACTTCTTCGCCTCGGCGATCACCGCGAGGATCGAAAACACGCCCACGCGGTTCGCGATGAAGTTCGGCGTGTCCTTCGCGCGTACCACGCCCTTGCCCACCACGCTCGTGAGGAACGATTCGAGCTGGTCGAGGATTTCGGGCTTCGTCTGCGTCGTCGGGATCAGCTCGACGAGGTGCATGTAGCGCGGCGGGTTGAAGAAGTGCACGCCGCAAAAGCGCTCCTTCAACGCATCGTCGAAGCCATGCGAGAGTTCGGTGATCGACAGGCCCGAGGTGTTGGTCGCGAAAATCGCCTTCGGGCCGAGGTGCGGCGCGACCTTCTTGTAGAGGTCGTGCTTCCAGTCCATGCGCTCGGCGATCGCCTCGATCACCACGTCGCATTCCGCGAGCTTCGCGATGTCGTCTTCGTAGTTCGCGGGCGTGATGTATTGCGCGTCGTCCTTCACGCCGAACGGCGCGGGCGAGAGCTTCTTGAGCGTCTCGATCGCCTTCAGCGCGATGGCGTTCTTCGGGCCTTCTTTCGCGGGCAAATCGAACAGCAGCACGGGCACGCGGGCGTTGATCAGGTGCGCGGCGATCTGCGCGCCCATCACGCCGGCGCCGAGCACGGCCACCTTGCGAATATTGAGGTTGCTCACGTTGTTCCTCCAGCGGGTATGCAATGTCGAGCGGATTGAGGTGTGAGGGCGGCGCGCGTCAACGAGAGCCGCCTCTGGACATCGTGTTGACGGGGCGCGCGCCTTTGAAAAGCGCGCGCCCGTTGGCGTTTAGAACAGCGCTTCGTCGACTTCCATCAGCGTCTTCGAACCCGCGCGCGCCTGGCGGATCGACGTGGCCGTTTCGGGCAGCAGCTTCGCGAAGTAAAAACGCGCCGTGGCCAGCTTCGACTTGTAGAACGGATCGCCCGAGCTTTCCTTGTCGAGCGCGATGCGCGCCATGCGTGCCCAGAAGTACGCGAACACGAGGTGGCCCGCCGTGCGCAGGTACGGCACCGCGGCCGCGCCCACTTCGTCCGGGTTCTGCATCGCCTTCATGCCGATTTCCATCGTGAGCTTCTGCATCTTGTCGCCGATGTCGGCGAGCGGATTCACGAACTCCTGCATTTCCGGCTTGATGCCTTCGGCTTCGACGAAATCCGTCACGAGCTTGCCGAACTTCTTGAGCTTCGCGCCCATGTCGCCCAGCACCTTGCGGCCCAGCAGGTCGAGCGACTGGATCGTGTTCGTGCCTTCGTAGATCTGGTTGATACGCGCGTCGCGCACGTACTGCTCCATGCCCCACTCGGAGATGAAGCCGTGGCCGCCGAACACCTGCATGCCGAGGTTGGTGCTCTCGAACGCGTTGTCGGTAAGGAAGGCCTTGATGATCGGCGTGAGCAGCGCGACGAGGTCCGCCGCTTCCTTGCGCTCGCCTTCGTCGCCGTGCGAGAGCTCCTTGTCGATCTGCAGCGCAGACCAGTAGGTGAAGGCGCGCGCGCCTTCGGCCCAGGCCTTCTGCGTGAGCAGCATGCGGCGCACGTCCGGATGGACGATGATCGGATCGGCGGCCTTTTCGGGTGCCTTCGGGCCCGTCAGCGAGCGCATCTGCAGGCGCTCCTTCGCATAGACCAGCGAGTTCTGGTACGCAACTTCGGTAAGACCCAGGCCTTGCATGCCGACGCCCAGACGCGCCGCGTTCATCATCACGAACATGGCGTTCAAGCCCTTGTTCGGTTCGCCGACGAGCCAGCCCTTCGCGCCGTCGAGATTCATCACGCAGGTCGCGTTGCCGTGAATGCCCATCTTGTGCTCGATCGAGCCGCACTTGATGCCGTTGCGCTCGCCCACTTCGCCCGCTGCCGTGGGGATGAACTTCGGCACGACGAACAGCGAGATGCCCTTCGTTCCCGGCGGCGCATCAGGCAGACGCGCGAGCACGAGGTGGATGATGTTCTCGGCCATGTCGTGCTCACCGCTCGAGATAAAGATCTTCGTGCCGGTGATCGCGTACGAGCCGTCGCTGTTCGGCTCGGCCTTCGTGCGCAGGATGCCGAGGTCGGTGCCGCAGTGCGGCTCGGTCAGGCACATCGTGCCGGTCCACACGCCTTCGACGAGCTTCGGCAGATAGGCCTTCTGGAGTTCGGGCGTGCCGTGTGCATGCAGACACTCGTAGGCGCCATGCGAGAGACCCGGATACATGGTCCACGCCTGGTTCGCCGAGTTCAGCATTTCGTAGAGTGCGTTGTTCACGAACGCGGGCAGGCCCTGGCCGCCGTATTCGGGATCGCAGCCGAGCGCGGGCCAGCCGGCTTCGACGTATTGCTTGTACGCTTCCTTGAAACCAGCAGGCGTGGTGACGACGCCGTCGCCGGCGTAGGTGCAGCCTTCACGGTCGCCGGTCTGGTTCAGCGGAAACAGCACCTCGGAGCAGAATTTGCCGGCTTCTTCGAGCACCTGGTTGATGGTGTCGGCGTCGAGGTCGGCGTGCTTCGGCATCTGCTTCACTTCGCCTTCCACGTTCAGCAGTTCGTGCAGAACGAACTGCATGTCGCGCAGCGGCGCGGTGTACTGTCCCATGTCATCTCTCCAAAATTTGAGCTTCGGGTCCCTCGCGCGCCGCCGCGACCTGGATGTTGCGGCTTAGGCGCTACTGGGTCTCGCTCTGATACGAAACAATCAGCTTCTCGAACGCGGCCCACGTATGCTCGACCGCGTCCGGCAGATGCAGGAAGCGGCCGTCATGATGCAGGCCGAGCGTCACGCTATACAGTTCGAAGAGCATCAGCGCGGGATCGGTCTCCTTGCGCAAATGGCCTTCTTCAATTGCCTGCGAAATGGCCCTCAGAAGCGCCGCGCGCCACATCGACACGCTCGCGACCAGCGTCTCGCGCACCTGGCTGTCCGCGCGGTCGTCGTACTCGACGGCGCCGCTGATGTAGATGCAGCCGGTCGTGACTTCGTGAATGCGCTTCTCGAACCATCGCGACAGCATCGCACGCAGACGCGGCAAACCGCGTGGCTCGCGCAAACTCGGAAAGAAGACTTCTTCCTCGAATCGACGGTGGTACTCGCGCACCACCTCGACCTGCAGGTCTTCCCGAGATCCGAAGTGAGCGAAGACGCCACTCTTGCTCATCTGCATGCGCTCGGCGAGCAGGCCGATGGTCAGGCCTTCAAGGCCATCGCGACCTGCCAGGTCGAGTGCTGCATCCAGAATGGCGGCTCGTGTCTGTTCGCCTTTTCGCATAGCTTTCTTTACCGTAACGATGTGGCTGCGATGTAGCTGTCAACTGCTCATTAACTGCTTACATCTATGCCTGAATTAAATCGAACGGCCGTACTATTGTTGAGGACAGCCGTCCGCGAAACAAGGACTTTATTAGAAACCGATTTCTAACCGGTACTCTAATTTTCGGGGTTCGTGCGCCGTGCGCAAGCCGACATTCTCTCGATTGCACACGCGCTGATTCGTATGGCAGCGTTCTGTTTCTAGTCGTAGCCGCCCACGGTGATGAGCTTCATGAGCGCACGATAGAACGCCCAGGCGAGCCAGTTCACGGCGCGCACGTGCCACGGCCGTGCTTCGTAACGCGCGCGGTCGATCTGCGCGGCGTCGCCGAACGCCGAGAGGATCTCGCAGCGCAGCTGTTCGATCTGCGGATGCTCCACGAGCAGCACGTTGGCCTCGTTGTTGAGCACGAGGCTGAGCGCATCGAGGTTCGAGGAACCCACGGTGCCCCAGCTCGAATCGACGACGGCCACCTTGCCGTGAAGCATCGTTTTCTCGTACTCAGCAATCTGCACGCCCGCGCTGAGAAGCTGGTGATAGAGGAACGGCACCCCGTAGTCGAGCACCTTGAATTCCTTTCGTCCGACCAGAAGCTTGACCGCCACGCCGCGCTCCGCGGCGCTCACGAGCGCGCGACGCAGCCGCCGGCCCGGCATGAAGTAGGGATTGGCGAGCAGCACTTCACTGCGCGCCTCGCCGATGGCGTCGAGATACGCCTTTTCGATAGCGCGCCGGTTCACCACGTTGTCGCGCGCGACGAACGCCACGCAAGGCACGTGCGCCGCGCGCGGATCGCGCACGCTCGCGCGCAGGCGCTCGCGCAGACGCGTGAAGAAGCGTTTCGCCCGCGGCGAACTCACAGTGGGTGCAAGCGCGCGCAGCGCGTCGTCGACGATCTGCGTGGGGCGCCCCACCGTGTGGCCGGTGGGATGCGGCGACATGAAGCCCGCGCTCGCGGGCACGCCGGGCGACAGCTGCTGGGGCAGCGGCGGCCGGTAGCCGAGCCGGATGCGCCGCCACTGCTGCTCGATCGCGAGGCGCACGTCCACGACCACGGGACCGTACAGCTCGACGGCGAAATCCCAGCGCGCGTACGGCAGCCTGTGGCCGTCCTGCTCGAAGTCGTCGATCACGTTGATGCCGCCGCAAAAGGCGAACTGATCGTCGATCACGGCGAGCTTGCGGTGCGTACGCGAAAAGCCGAAGCGCCCGAAGATGTGCGGGTTGTAGACGCGGTGCTCCACACCCGCGCCCGGCCAGGTCTCGAACAGCGCAATGCGCGGCGAGCCGATGCCGTCGGTGATGACGCGCACGCGCACGCCGCGCGCCGCCGCGCGCATGAGCGCATCGGAGAGTGCGCGGCCGATGTCGTCGTCGCAGAAGATATAGGTTTCGAGCGCAACGTCGCGCTCGGCGGCGTCGATGCGCTCGATCATCGCGCCGAACAAACCGGCGCTCGAACCGAACAGGCGCACGTCGTTGCCGCTCGTGAAGCGATAGCGCGAACGATAGCGCCGGCCAAGCAGCGCCTCGCGCAGCCTCACCACGCGCTGCGATTCAATGCCGGGATCGGTACTGGTGTCGCTCATGTTCCGCTCACCCGCGTCCTTCGCGCAGCCGCATGGGCAGTTGCAAGATGGCCTCGCGATTCGACCACGAGAAGCACTTCGCCGCCGCCTGCTCGTAGGGCAGCCACAGATAAGCCGTATGCTCGCGCGGCGCGAGCGTGACGACTGTGCCCGTGGGCACTTCCAGGCTGAACCAATGCTCGGTATTGCGCGTGACGCCGTCCGCATAGCGATGGCGCCACACGGGATAGATTTCGTACTCGATCTCGTGATGCCAGTCGAGCAGCGCCGCCTGCGGAACGGCCTGCGCGCCGACAGCAATACCCGTCTCCTCGCCCACCTCGCGCACGGCGGTTTCGGCGAACGGCTCGTCCAGGCGATCTTTCGAGCCGGTGACCGACTGCCAGAAACCCGGCCGGTCGGCGCGTTCGATGATCAGGACCTCCAGTTGCGGCGTATGGATGACGACGAGTACGGATTCCGGAATCTTCGGCGGCTTCTGCATGGCGATGGTGCGTGGGGGAGGAACGCGCGCTGCGCGCTTGCGGCGCGTCTAAAGGTAATTTAACGCAAAAAGCAAAAAAGGCGCACGATGCGCCTTTTTTGTTGTTGCGATGCAAAAGCCCTGACGGGCCTTCGCAGCAGGATTGCGGCTTACTGCGCCGTCTTTTGCTCGGGCTGACGCAGACGGATGTGCAGTTCGCGCAGCTGGCGCTCGTCCACCGGGCTCGGGGCCTGCGTGAGCAGGTCCTGCGCGCGTTGCGTCTTCGGGAACGCGATCACGTCGCGAATCGAATCGGCGCCGGCCATCATCGTCACGATGCGGTCCAGACCGAACGCGATACCGCCGTGCGGCGGCGCGCCGTATTGCAGCGCGTCGAGCAGGAACCCGAACTTCGCGCGCGCTTCTTCCGCATTGATCTTGAGCGCGCGGAACACCTTGCTCTGCACGTCTTCCTGATAGATACGCACCGAGCCGCCGCCGATTTCCCAGCCGTTCAGCACCATGTCGTAAGCCTTGGCGAGGCAGCGGCCCGGATCCGTTTCGAGGTATTCCAGGTGCTCGTCCTTCGGGCTCGTGAACGGGTGGTGCGCGGCCACGTAGCGGTTCTCTTCCTCGTCGTACTCGAACATCGGGAAGTCGATCACCCACAGCGGCTTCCAGCCCTTCTCGACGAGACCGTTGGCCTTGCCGAACTCCGAGTGGCCGATCTTCAGGCGCAGTGCACCGAGGCTGTCGTTCACGACCTTCGCGCGGTCTGCCGCGAAGAAAATGATGTCGCCGTCTTGCGCGCCGGTGCGCTCGAGGATCGCGGCGATCGCGGCGTCGTGCAGGTTCTTGACGATCGGGCTTTGCAGACCGTCACGGCCCTTCGCCGCTTCGTTGACCTTGATCCACGCGAGACCCTTCGCGCCGTAGATACGCACGAATTCCGTGTAGCCGTCGATGTCGCCGCGCGACAGCTCGCCGCCCTTCGGCACGCGCAGCGCCGCGACGCGGCCGTCCTTCGTGTTGGCCGGAGCGCTGAACACCTTGAAGTCGACGTCCTTCATGGCGTCGGTCAGCTCGGTGAATTCGAGCTTCACGCGCAGGTCCGGCTTGTCCGAACCGAAGCGGCTCATGGCTTCCGCATACGGCATGATCGGGAACTTCGCGTCGAGCTCGACGCCGATCGTTTCCTTGAACACGTGACGCGCCATGTCTTCGAACAGATCGCGGATTTCCTGCTCGCCGAGGAACGACGTTTCGCAGTCGATCTGCGTGAATTCGGGCTGACGGTCGGCGCGCAGGTCTTCGTCGCGGAAGCACTTGACGATCTGGTAGTAGCGATCGAAGTTCGCCACCATCAGGAGCTGCTTGAAGAGCTGCGGCGACTGCGGCAGCGCGAAGAACTGGCCTGCGTTCACGCGCGACGGCACGAGGTAGTCGCGCGCGCCTTCCGGCGTGCTCTTCGTGAGCATCGGCGTTTCGATGTCGATGAAGCCGAGCGCGTCGAGATACTTGCGCACGGCCATCGTCACGCGATAGCGCAGACGCAGGTTGTGCTGCATTTGCGGACGGCGCAGGTCGAGGACACGATGCGTGAGGCGCGTGGTTTCCGAGAGGTTGTCGTCGTCGAGCTGGAACGGCGGCGTGACCGACGCGTTGAGCACCACGATTTCGTGGCACAGCACTTCGATCTTGCCGCTCGTGAGGTTCGCGTTAACCGTGCCTTCCGGACGATTGCGAACGAGACCCTTGACCTGCACGCAGAACTCGTTGCGCACACCTTCGGCGATCTTGAACATTTCCGCGCGGTCCGGATCGCACACGACCTGAACGAGGCCCTCGCGGTCGCGCAGGTCGATGAAGATGACGCCGCCATGGTCGCGGCGGCGCTGTACCCATCCGCACAGCGAAACAGTTTGGCCCAGCAGCTGTTCGGTCACCAGACCGCAGTATTCAGATCTCATCGACATGATGTTCGTCTTTCGTTATGCATGAATGAACGGGAGCGGCGCGCGGCTGCGCGTCGTCCGGTATTAAAGCGGAGGATCGATGGGGCGGCGTGGTGAGGTTGCCGGCGCGACCACGCCCATCGAAACAATATACTTGAGCGCGGCGTCGACGGTCATGTCCAGCTCGACCACCTCGCTCTTTGGCACCATCAGGAAAAAGCCCGACGTCGGATTCGGCGTAGTCGGGACATAGACGCTCACGTGATCTTCCTGCAGGTGGTTGACCACGTCGCCGCCGGGAATGCCGGTGAGAAACGCGATCGTCCACGAACCCTTGCGCGGGTATTCGATCAGGAGCGCTTTGCGAAATGCATTGCCGTTGCTCGAAAGCAGTGTATCGGAAACCTGCTGGATGCTGCCGTACAGCGGTCCGATGATCGGAATGCGGCGCACCAGCGCGTTCCACCACTCCACCAGCTTCTGGCCGATGAAGTTGTGCGTGAGCAGACCGACCCCGAAGATGAACGCGAGCGTGAGCACCGCGCCGAGTCCCGGCAGGCGCACGCCGAACATGCGCTCCGGGCGCCACGATTCGGGCAGCAGCAGCAGCGTCTGATCCATCGTGCCGATGACGAGGTTCAGCACCCACAGCGTGATGGCCAGCGGCACCAGCACCAGCAGGCCGGTCAGGAATACCGATTTGAACGTCGCTTTCTTGATCGTCATTTACACCGCCATGCGGGTCGCGCGGCATACGGGCTGCCGGCGCGGCTTCGGCGCGGTGCGTGTCCCCGGAAATACGGGGAGCGCACCGCAGGTTTTTCAGGTCGAGGCTGCCGGGCTGGGCGTGCTCGCTGGGCTGCTTGCGGCGGGCGCGGCTGTGCTCGAGTCGGTGGAAGCGCTCGCGGCGCCCTCGCTGGCCGGCTTGCTGCCTTCCGACGACGCGCTTTCGCCTGGCGCCTTCGCGCCGGCCGCCGCGCCGCTCTTACCCCCGTTTCCGCCGCGGAAATCGGTGACGTACCAGCCAGAACCCTTCAGCTGGAAGCCTGCTGCGGTGACCTGCTTGCGAAACGTGTCCGCGCCACAGCTCGGGCACTGCGTCAGGGGCGCATCGCTCATCTTTTGGAGCACGTCCTTGTCGAAGCCGCACGACTCGCAGCGATAAGCGTAGATCGGCATGATCTCTTTCCTGATGAAAATCTGATAATTGCTTGCAAAGCCTTGAATTATAGCCGCAAACCAGGATCGCCCCTGGCATTTACCGGGGTTGGGTGCCCAGCGAGGAGGGTCGGAGGGTCGCGGCCGCCTCAAGTCAGATGAGGGCAGGTTGCGCGCACATCAAGAGCGCGCGCGGCCATGCAAGGCGGCGCGCGCATGGAGCGAGCGCCTGGGACAGCTCAAACGGGCGACGGCGCGACGTCGTTGCGGCACCACACGAGCCAGCGCTCGCGCCCGACGAAAACGGGCAGCGAGTCGGCCACGGGCTGATCGTCGGCCAACGTGAAATACGGCGTGAGCAAGGCGTCGAGTTCGTCGCGCGCGATCGCGAACGGCGGCCCCTTGGGCGTCTCGCCGATGAAGAAGTAGCCCGCGAGCAACGCGCCGGGCTGCAACAGTTGGGCCATGCGGGTGGCGTAGCTCGCGCGCTGCGCTTTGGGCAGCGCGCACAGGAACGCGCGCTCGAACACCCAGGCCGGCGTGAACGGCGGCGTGTAGGCGTAGAAGTCCGCCTCTTCGACGACGTCGGCGTACTGCCCCAGCGCCGCGCGCGCGCTCGCGACCGCGGCCGGCGCGAAGTCGATGGCGCGCACCGTACGGCCGCGCTCGGCGAGCCAGCGCGCCTCCCAGGCGTTGCCACAGCCCGGAATCAGCACCGCGGCCTCGGGGTGCGCCGTGGCGAAGACTTCGAACTGTCGCTGCACGCCCGCCTGATCCCATGGCGTGAAGCCGCGCGCAAAGCGCTCGTCCCAGAACGAGGGCGACGCCGGGTCGCGGGTTTCGAACTCGGGTACTTCGCCCGGTTGCGGCGGCAGGGTCGGGTCGCTCATCGTCTCACTCCTGGATCTCTTCTCGGGGTCCGTCAGCCACCGTAGGCGAACGCGAGCCACACGCGCGCCGCCACCATGCCGACGCCCACGGCCACGCCGAACACGAGCAGGCCCTGCAGCAGGCGGTTCGTGCGGCGTTGCTCGGCGAGCATCGCGCGGATCGTCTCGTCGTTCGCGAAACCGCCAGGTTCCTGTCGGTGCAGCAGCGCCTGGTGCACGAGGCGCGGCAATTGCGGCAGCGTCTTGCTCCATTGCGGCGCTTCGATCTTGAAGCGCTCGTACCAGCCGCGCAGGCCGATCTGCTCGGCCATCCAGCGCTCGAGATACGGCTTCGCCGTTTTCCAGAGATCGAGCTCCGGATCGAGCGAGCGCCCGAGGCCCTCGACGTTGAGCATGGTCTTTTGCAGCAGAACGAGTTGCGGCTGGATTTCCACGTTGAAGCGCCGCGAGGTCTGGAAGAGGCGCAGCAGCACCTGGCCCAGCGAGATGTCCTTCAGCGCCCGGTCGAAATACGGTTCGCACACGGCGCGAATCGCGCTTTCCAGCTCTTCCACGCGCGTATTCGGCGGCACCCAGCCCGATTCGATGTGTAGCGTCGCCACGCGGTGATAGTCGCGCTTGAAGAACGCGAGAAAGTTCTGCGCGAGGTAATTCTTGTCGAAGTCCGACAGCGCGCCGACGATGCCGAAATCGAGCGCGATATAGCGGCCGAAATGCGCGGGATCGAGACTCACCTGAATGTTGCCGGGGTGCATGTCGGCGTGAAAGAAGCCGTCGCGGAACACCTGCGTGAAGAAGATTTCCACGCCCTCGCGCGCGAGCTTCGGAATGTCCACGCCCGCCGCCCGCAGCTTGTCCACCTGGCTGATCGGCACGCCGACCATGCGCTCCATCACGAGCACGTTGGCCGTGCTGAATTCCCAGTACATTTCCGGCACGAGCAGCAAGTCGAGGCCAGCGAAATTGCGGCGCAACTGGCTGCCGTTGGCGGCCTCGCGCATGAGGTCGAGCTCGTCGTGCAAGTACTTGTCGAATTCGGCCACCACTTCGCGCGGCTTCAGGCGCTTGCCGTCGGCCCACAGGCGCTCGGCCCAAACGGCGATGTCGCGCAGCAGCGCGAGGTCGGAATCGATCACCGGACGCATGTTCGGGCGCAGCACCTTCACCGCCACCGGCTTGCCCGCGTGCTGGCCCGACTTCACCTTGGCGAAATGCACCTGTGCAATCGATGCGCTCGCCACCGGCACGCGCTCGAACTCGTCGAAAATCGTGTCGACCGGTGCGCCCAGCGACTTCTCGATCAGGCCGATCGCCACGTTCGAATCGAACGGCGGCACCTGGTCCTGCAGCTTCGCGAGTTCGTTGGCGATATCGGGCGGCAGCAGGTCGCGGCGCGTGGACAGCACCTGGCCGAATTTCACGAAGATCGGGCCGAGGCTTTCCAGCGCGAGACGCAGACGCAAGCCGGGCGGGTCGTCGAAACGACGCCCGATCGTGGTGATGCGCAGGAGCAGCGCCACACGCCGGTCGTTGATCCGGCTCAACATCATCTCGTCCAGGCCGAAGCGGATGACGGTGAAGACAATCTTGAGGAAACGCAGAAAACGCATGTCTGGGGGGCCTGTTGACTAGCGCGAGCCGCGCGGCGCAGCGCTTTGGCTCCCGCCACCGGCCTGTGATTTTTGTTCGAGCCGCTCGATGCGCTTTTCCACGCGCGCCAGCGCATCGCGTGCGCGCGACAGCTCTTCATTGAAGCCGTCGAGCTCGGCGCGCCGCACGAGCTGCGGATTTTCATCGAGCAGATATTCCGTGACCGAGCCGAGCACGTTGCGCCCGGTACGCAGGGCCTGCTCGCTCGCGGCGCGCGCGAGCGTGGCGATACGTGAAGCCGGCGCGTCGCCGATCAGCTTCGCGAGGTCCTCTTCGGGTTCCCAGCGCAGATGCTCGGCGAGCTTGCCGATGACCTGCGCAAACTCGGCATCGCCCTCGATCTTCACGTGCTTCATCACGGCCGCCTGGCCGCCCTGCATGAACGACGAGAGCGCGCCTGCGGGCAGCGAGAGCGTCACATCGACGTCGCCCGCATCGTGGTCCTCGACCGCACCCAGATAGCCGTCCGGCTGCACGAGCAGCGTGAGCACGACAGGCGGACAGGTGAGACGGGCCGTCTTGCCCGCATAGGGGGCGAGACGCTCGCGTGCCCACGTTTCGCGGGCGAGCAGGTGATTGACGGCAGCAGCGAAGGGCTTGGCGGCAAGAGTCATCGGCATGGAATAAGAAAACCCGCACGGGCACAAGCCCGGGCGGGTTCCTATTGTAACGTTCGAGCCACAGGATCGCGCCGCCGCCCTGCCCTCTCCCATGCGGCGCGACACCTGGAAGGCGTCGTACGCCGATCTGGATCAAGTCACGAGACGCGCGGCCCGAGTACCGGCTCAGTGAGATTCGACCTGCTGGATGCCCGCGAGCAGCCAGCCTTCGCCCGACGTGCGCGACTTCGAGAGATTCCACACCTCGACGAACGGCGCGGCCGGCTCGCCCATGGCTTCGCGAATCAGGCCGGAGAAGCGCACGCTCGCAAGGTATTCGCTGCCGCGGTCTTCCACGCCGAGCAGGTCCGCGTTGAGCTGCACGACGTCGGTCTGGTTGGGCTGCGCGCCGCGGCCCGCGAGATCGACGCGGACTTCGGCGAACATCTCGGGCGTCGTGAATTCGCGGATGTCGTCCATGTTGCCGGCGTCCCACGCGGCCTGCAGGCGCACGAAGTAGACCTTGGCGTTGCGCACGAAGGCTTCCGTGTCGAAGCCGGCCGGGATTGACGCGGCTGCCGCTGCTGGCGCGTCGAGACGCGGCGTGCTCACGGGATTGGCTTCAGGCTCGAGGTACTGCCCCGTGGGCGGCGCGGTGTAGCGCGGCTCCTGCGGCTGATACCCGCCCGACGACGAGTTCAGGCTGTTCGACGAGTACCCGCCCTGGTACGCGGGTTCCGCGGCACGGCGGCGGCTCATGAACTTGCGGATCAGCCAGACGGCGATAAAGGCGATGATCGCAATGACGATCATGTTGGCCATCATGCCGGCAAACGCCTCGCCAAGACCGAAGTGCGAAAGCAGCGCGGCGATGCCGAGACCAGCCGCGAGGCCAGCGATCGGCCCAAGCCAGCGATTGCGCGCCGGTGCGGCCGCAGGAGTAGGAGCCGGCGTGCCGGGAGCGCGCTGGGCACCGGCCTGTTGCGCGGGATTCGTGGGGGTGGGCTGGGCCGGCGGCGGCGTGGTGCTGCGCTGCGTAGCCGTGGACGACTGCTTGCCGAAACTGCGGCCGCCACCCATGCGGCGAGCCTCCGCATCGAACGACGCGAGGCTGCCGGCAATCAACACGCCAGCAAGGGCCAGGACGCCGATTCGTCTGGCCCACGATGTTGAAAGCTTTTTGGAAGCATCGATTCGGGGCTCAGACATAGCGGAAATTCCTTTAAAGACAGTGAGTTGAGAACACTAATACTTTGTGCCGACGTGTAAGGCTACCACGCCAGCTGACAAATTGTAATATTTGACGGCGTCGAGGCCGACTTGTTCCATCATCGTCTTGAGTGTTTCCTGGTCCGGGTGCATGCGGATCGATTCCGCGAGGTACTGGTAGCTGTCCGCGTCCTGGGCGAAGCGCTTGCCGAGCCACGGCAGCACCTTGAACGAGTAGACGTCGTATGCCTTCTTGAGCGGCTCCCAGACCTTCGAGAATTCGAGCACGAGCACGCGGCCGCCCGGCTTGAGCACACGGCGCATCTCGGCGAGCGCGGCGTCCTTATGCGTCATGTTGCGCAGCCCGAAAGCCACCGTCACCACGTCGAAGTAGTTGTCCGGAAAGGGAATTTTCTCGGCGTCGCAAAGGAGCGCCGGCGTGATCACGCCGTTGTCGATCAGGCGGTCGCGGCCCACCCGCAGCATCGACTCGTTGATGTCGGTGTGCCAGACCTCGCCCGTCGGGCCCGCTTTCTTCGCGAACGCCATGGAAAGGTCGCCGGTGCCGCCAGCAATATCGAGCACCTTCGCGCCGGGCCGGATGTTCGCCTGCGCGATCGTGAACGCCTTCCACGCGCGGTGCAGCCCGCCCGACATCAGATCGTTCATCAGGTCGTAGTTCGAGGCGACCGAGTGAAACACGCCGGCCACCTTCTTCGCCTTGTCCTGTTCGTCGACTGTCTGATAGCCGAAGTGGGTTTTGCTCATCGCGCTCGTCCTTTCGCGGAAGGGTGTTTGATTGGAGTGCTGCGCCGCTGTCAGAGAAGCGGCGGGGCTGGATCGTAACAGGAAGCGTCAGTGGCAGTGGCCATGCGCGGCAGGGGGCGCCGCCATAGGTGCGTCGCGCTCGACGCCCGCTGCCTTCAGTCTGGCGAAATATTCCGCCCAGAGCTCGTCCTGGCGTGTGGCGAGCTCGTAGAGCTGGTCCCACGAATAGATGCCGGTGTTGTGGCCGTCGGAGAACGTGGGCTGCAGCGCGTAGTTGCCGACACCTTCAAGCGCCGTAATCGTCACCTCACGCTTGCCCGTCTGCAGCGTTTCCTGGCCGGGCCCGTGCCCGCGCACCTCCGCCGAGGGCGAATACACGCGCATCAGCTCGAAGGGCACGCGGTAGCTCTCCCCGTTCGCATACTGGAGTTCCAGCACGCGCGAGACGGCGTGCACCACGACGCCGCTTGGCACCGGCGTATCGGATTTCAGTCCACTCATGATCGTTCCCGCTGTTGGATGCGTATTGGACGCAATTGGACGCGCATTGGACGCTCACCGCCGCGCCCGCTCAGGCCTTAAGCCTGCTCCATTTCCTGGCGCACCGCGTCGCGCAGCAGCGTGGCCTGCGCGCGGCGCTGGCCCAGCATCGCTTCGGACACCGTGCGCTGGCGCGGCGCCCAGACGGGCAGCGGGAAATGTGCGTCGTTGGTGAAGCGCGGAATGACGTGCCAGTGCACGTGCGGCACCTGGTTGCCGAGGCTCGCCAGATTCACCTTCGAAGGCTGCATGACGCGGCGCAGCGCACGCTCGACGGCGTACACCGCGCGCATCAGATGTGCCCGGTCATCCGCGCCCAGGTCCGAGAATTCCGCGACGTGCGCATTCCAGATGACCCGGCAAAAGCCGGGATAGTCGGCCTCGGCAGTCGCGAGCACGACGCGCATGCGCTCGTCCTGCCACAGCACATCGCCGCCTTCCTCACTGCAGAATACGCATGTCATCGTCGTCCCCGAACCCGTTCACGGAAAATTGAGCGCAGCCATTAGACCAGCACGCGCTCGATTCCGCCATTGTTCGCGTTCTGAACGTAGTCCGCCATCCAGTTTTCGCCAAGTATGTGGCGAGCGATTTCCACCACGATGTAATCGGCTTCGATGTTGGCGTCTTCGTTGTACCGCGACAGACCCTGGAGGCACGACGGGCAAGACGTGAGAATCTTGACGTCCTGCGTCGTACCCTGCCCGCCCGCTTCCTGCTGCGTCGCCGGCTGCACCCCGTTCGCGCCGTTGCCGACGATCGGAATGCCGCGCAGCTTCGCCGCGCCCTTGCGGATTTCCTCTTCCTTGCGGAAGCGCACCTGCGTCGAAATGTCCGGGCGCGTCACGGCCAGCGTACCCGACTCGCCGCAGCAGCGATCGTTCTTCTCGATCTTGTAGCCGTCCTTCTCCGAACCCATCAGCTCATTGACGAGCTTGACCGGATCCATCGTCTTGATCGGCGTGTGACACGGGTCGTGGTACATGTAGCGCGTGCCCGTCACGCCGTCGAGCTTGATGCCCTTCTCGAGCAGGAACTCGTGGATGTCGATGATGCGGCATCCCGGGAAAATCTTGTCGAATTCATAACCCGCGAGCTGGTCGTAACACGTCCCGCACGACACCACGACGGTCTTGATGTCGAGGTAGTTGAGCGTGTTCGCGACGCGGTGGAACAGCACGCGGTTATCGGTGACGATCTTCTCGGCCTTGTCGTACTGGCCCGAGCCGCGCTGCGGATAGCCGCAGCACAGGTAGCCCGGCGGCAGCACCGTCTGCACGCCCGCTTCCCAGAGCATGGCCTGAGTGGCGAGGCCCACTTGCGAGAACAGACGCTCCGAGCCGCAGCCCGGGAAGTAGAACACCGCTTCCGAATCGACGTTCGTCGTCTTCGGGTTGCGGATGATCGGCACGATCTTGTTGTCTTCGATGTCGAGCAACGCGCGCGCCGTCTTCTTCGGCAGGTTGCCCGGCATCTTCTTGTTGACGAAGTGGATCACCTGCTCGACCACGGCCGGCTTGCCCGTCGATGCGGGCGGCAGCGCCGTCTGCTTCTTCACGACCTTCTTGAGCAGGTCGTTGCCGAGACGCTGCGCCTTGTAGCCCACGCCCATCATCGCGGTGCGCGCGAGATTGATGGTCTGCGGGTTCGTGGCGTTCAGGAAGAACATGCCCGCCGCGTTGCCCGCGTTGAACTTCTTCTTGCCCATCTTGCGCAGCAGATTGCGCATGTTCATCGTCACGTCGCCGAAGTCGATCTTGACCGGGCACGGCGTCACGCACTTGTGGCAGACCGTGCAGTGGTCGGCCACGTCGTTGAACTCGTCCCAGTGCTTGATCGACACGCCGCGGCGCGTCTGCTCTTCGTACAGGAACGCCTCGACCAGCAGCGACGTGGCGAGGATCTTGTTGCGCGGGCTGTACAGCAGGTTCGCGCGCGGCACGTGCGTCGCGCACACCGGCTTGCACTTGCCGCAACGCAGGCAGTCCTTCACCGAATCGGCGATCGCGCCGATGTCGGACTGCTTCATGATGAGCGACTCGTAGCCCATCAGGCCGAACGACGGCGTGTAGGCGTTGCGCAGGTCGGCGCCTTCGAGCAGCTTGCCCGCGTTGAAGCGGCCTTGCGGATCGACGCGTTGCTTGTAGGCGCGGAACTCGGCGATCTCCTCATCCGTGAGGAATTCGAGCTTCGTGATGCCGATGCCGTGCTCACCCGAGATCACGCCGTCGAGCGAACGCGCGAGCTTCATGATGCGCGCGACCGCATGGTGCGCGTCCTGCAGCATCTCGTAGTTGTCGGAGTTGACCGGCAGGTTCGTGTGCACGTTGCCGTCGCCGGCGTGCATGTGCAGCGCCACGAACACGCGGCCGCGCAGCACCTTCTTGTGGATCGCCTGGGTCTCGTCGAGGATCGGCTTGAATTCGCCGCCATTGAAGATCTTGCGCAGTTCCGCGCGGATCTCCTGCTTCCACGAGATCCGCACCGTGCGGTCCTGAGTCACGTGGAAGACGTTGGCGTCCGGCTGCGCGTCCACGCGGTCGGCGAACTTTTCCGCCAGCGCCTCGTAACCCAGTTGCACGAGATAGTGCTGCGCCTCGCGCAGCGACAGATCGAGCTTCTCGCCCACGAAGGTCCAGCGCTCGCGCACGCGCTTGAGCAGGTCGAGCGCCTGCTGGACGCGGTCTTCGAGCAACTCCGCGGAGGGAATCTCGTTCGCGTCGTCCGTCTTGCCGAGCGGCAGCTTGCCCGCTTTGAAGAACGCTTCGAGCGCGTCGACCAGTTGCAGCTTGTTCTTGATCGACAGCTCGATGTTGATGCGCTCGATGCCGTCCGTGTACTCGCCCATGCGGTTGAGCGGGATCACGACGTCTTCGTTGATCTTGAACGCGTTGGTGTGCTTGGCAATGGCGGCCGTGCGGCTGCGGTCGAGCCAGAAGCGCTTGCGCGCCTCGGCGGACACCGCGACGAAGCCTTCGCCGCTCTTGCCGTTGGCCATGCGGATGACTTCCGAGGTCGCGGCGGCCACGGCATCGGCGTCGTCGCCGACGATGTCGCCGATCAGCACCATCTTCGGAAACGCGTTGCGCTTGCTCTTGGTCGCGTAGCCCACGGCGCGCAGATAGCGCTCGTCGAGGTGCTCGAGGCCCGCGAGAATCGCGCCGCCCTGCTTCGACGTTTCGAACAGGTAGTCCTTGATCTCGACGATGCTCGGAATCGCCTCACGCGCCTGGCCGAAGAACTCGAGACACACCGTGCGCGTATGCGCGGGCATCTTGTGCAGCACCCAGCGCGCGGACGTGATGAGCCCGTCGCAGCCTTCCTTCTGCACGCCCGGCAGGCCCGCGAGGAATTTGTCGGTGACGTCCTTGCCGAGGCCTTCCTTGCGGAAGCGCTTGCCTTCGATATCGAGCGATTCGGAGCGCAGCAGCTTTTCGCCCGGCGCGTATTCGCCGTCGAACCACTTCAGCTCGAAGCGCGCCACGGGAATGTCGTGGATCTTGCCCATGTTGTGGTCAAGACGCGTGACCTCGAGCCAGTTGCCCTGCGGGTCGACCATGCGCCACCAGGCGAGATTGTCGAGCGCCGTGCCCCACAGCACGGCCTTCTTGCCGCCCGCGTTCATCGCGACGTTGCCGCCGATGCAGGACGCATCGAGCGAAGTCGGATCGACTGCGAAGACGAAGCCTGCAGCGTCGGCGGCCTCGGTCACGCGGCGCGTGACCACGCCCGCGCCCGAGAAAATGGTCGCGACCTTGCGGTCCACGCCCGGCAGGTCGGTCATCTCGACGGGGCCGAGCTGCTCGAGCTTTTCGGTATTGATGACGGCGGAGAACGGGGTGAGCGGCACCGCGCCGCCCGTGTAGCCCGTACCGCCTCCGCGCGGAATCACGGTGAGGCCGAGTTCGAAACAGGCCTTGATGAGGCCGGCGATTTCGGCTTCGGTATCGGGCGTGAGGACGACGAACGGATATTCCACGCGCCAGTCGGTCGCGTCGGTCACGTGCGAGACGCGCGCGAGGCCGTCGAAGCGGATGTTGTCCTTCGCCGTGCGCTTGCCGAGCACCTTCGTCGCGCGGCGGCGCAGGTCGGCCATCTTCTCGAACTCGCCCGCGAAGGCATCGATGGCGCGGCGCGTGGCGCTGACCAGTTTTTCGACGCGCGCGGCGCGGTCCACGCCTTCCTTGTCGGTGTGCTCCTGCAGGTCGGCGCGGCGGCGCTTCTCGATTTCGGCGAGGCGGTGGTTCAACGCCTCGATCAGGAGCGCCCGGCGCTTCGGATTGTCGAGCAGATCGTCCTGCAGATACGGGTTGCGGCGCACGACCCAGATGTCGCCCAGCACTTCGTAGAGCATGCGCGCCGAACGACCGGTGCGGCGCTCCGCGCGCAGCTCGGCGAGCGCGTTCCATGCGTCTTCGCCGAGCAGGCGGATGACGATTTCGCGGTCCGAAAACGACGTGTAGTTATAGGGAATCTCGCGCAGGCGCGGTTCGATGTCGGCGGCCACGGCGGCGGCGGCGCCGTGAGGATCGAAAACTTGAGGTGCGTTCATGGTTGGACGACTCTTTGGGCCAGTCCCGCGCACGGCTTGCGGCCGCTGCGACGGATACTGACGGGGCGCGTGGGGCGCTATTCTGAAATCGTGTCCGCCTGTGGCAGGCTGCGGACGAAAGGGGTGGGGAGGCACATGGCGGCAACGCTCACGCCGATGGTTCCCCGGCGCTCGGATTTAGCGACACGATCGTGCGTGGCGGGCGTGCCGCTGCGCCGCCGGGCGGGTTACGCGCCGTGCGGGCATCAAATGGGCTGTCCGAGGTTGCCAGTGCATCATCCGATCCTTGTTTCGAAAAAGGATTTTACCGCATGATCCGCACCCGCGCTGACGCTGCGTGGGAACTTGGTGAACACACAAGATTCACTTGCGTTGACGGATGGTTCGCGGCGGATTGCGCGTGCTTTGACGATGATTTGCCTTCCGGCCGGTCGGTGAATGGCGCCGCCGCATCCGGCGCAAGCCGCCTGCCCGCGCCGCCAGCGCGGGAGCCGTTGGCGCTATCATTTACGCTTCCCGCCCTACAACCGCGCCCGGCGCGCCCTCGCATGGCCTCCCACGACGATTACCTGAAGAAAATCCTCACCGCCCGCGTCTACGATGTCGCCCGCGAGACCGAACTCGAGCGCGCCCCGAACCTCTCGGCGCGCCTGCGCAACGCCGTGTTCCTCAAGCGCGAGGATAACCAGCCGGTGTTCTCCTTCAAGCTGCGCGGCGCGTACAACAAGATGGCGCACCTCTCGCCCGCGCAACTCGAGCGCGGCGTGATCACCGCCTCGGCGGGCAATCACGCGCAGGGCGTGGCGCTGTCGGCGGCAAAGCTCGGCGTGAAGGCCGTGATCTGCGTGCCGGTGACCACGCCGCAGGTGAAGGTCGATGCGGTGCGCGCCCACGGCGGCGCGACCGTCGAGGTCGTGCAGGCCGGCGAGTCTTATAGCGACGCCTACGCCCACGCCGTGCGCCTGCAGGAAGAGCGCGGCCTGACCTTCGTGCATCCGTTCGACGATCCCTACGTGATCGCCGGCCAGGGCACCGTGGCGATGGAAGTGCTCAGCCAGCATCAGGCCCCGATTCACGCGATCTTCGTGCCGATTGGCGGCGGCGGACTGGCTGCGGGCGTGGCGGCGTACGTGAAAGCCGTGCGCCCGGAGATTAAGGTGATCGGCGTGCAGACCGACGATTCCTGCGCGATGGCGCAGTCGATCAAGGCGGGCAAACGCGTGGAACTCACCGAAGTCGGCCTGTTCTCGGACGGCACGGCCGTCAAGCTGGTGGGCGAGGAAACCTTCCGCCTGTGCCACCAGTATCTCGACGAAGTGCTCACCGTCGACACGGACGCGCTTTGCGCCGCGATCAAGGACGTCTTCCAGGACACGCGCAGCGTGCTCGAACCCGCAGGTGCACTGGCCGTGGCGGGTGCGAAGCAGTACGCGGAGCGCGAGGGCATCGAGGGGCAAACGCTGGTGGCGATCACCTCGGGCGCGAACATGAACTTCGACCGCATGCGCTTCGTGGCCGAGCGTGCCGAGGTGGGCGAGGCGCGCGAAGCGGTGTTCGCGGTGACGATCCCCGAGGAGCGCGGCAGCTTCAAGCGCTTCTGCGAGCTGGTCGGTACACGCAGCGTGACCGAGTTCAACTACCGCATCGACGACGCCGAGCGCGCCCACATCTTCGTGGGCGTGCAGATCCGCAACCGCGGCGAGTCGCAGCAGATCGCGAAGACCTTCGTCGATCACGGCTTTCCGACCGTCGATCTGACCGGCGACGAGCTGTCGAAGCAGCACATCCGCTACATGGTGGGCGGGCGCTCGCCGCTCGCGCACGACGAACGCCTGTTCCGCTTCGAGTTTCCGGAGCGGCCGGGCGCGCTCATGCGTTTCCTTTCGTCGATGGCGCCGAACTGGAACATCAGCCTCTTCCACTACCGTAACCAGGGCGCCGACTACAGCTCGATTCTGGTGGGCATCCAGGTGCCCGCCGCCGAAGACGCCGAGTTCCGCCGCTTCCTCGCCACGCTTGGTTATCCGCACTGGGAAGAGACGAGCAATCCGGCGTATCGGTTGTTCCTCGCATAACGAGCGGCCATCGTGTCTGTTTCGCTTTCCGACAAGCTCGTCGTCGCCATTTCGTCGCGTGCGCTCTTCGATTTCGAGGAGGAAAACCACGTGTTCGAAGCCGGCGACCTGCAAGCCTACGAGGCGCTCCAGCGCGAGCGCCTGAACGTGCCCGCGCGGCCAGGCGTGGCGTTCGCGCTGATCCGCAAGCTGCTCGCGCTCAATGACGGCGCGCATCACGTTGAAGTGGTGATCCTCTCGCGCAGCGATCCCATCAGCGGTCTGCGCGCGTTCAGTTCGTGCCGCGAGCACGGGCTCGACATTCAACGCGGCGTGTTCACGCGCGGACGCGAGCCGTGGCATTACCTCAAGCCGCTCAACGCGTCGCTGTTTCTCTCCGCGAATCCGGCTGATGTGAAGAGCGCGCTCGACGCCGGATTCCCCGCTGCACGCGTCTTTCCGGAATCGGCGACAATGGCGGAACGCAACGCGCACGAAATTCGCATTGCGTTCGACGGCGATGCGGTGCTGTTTTCCGACGAAGCCGAGCAGATTTTCCAGAGCAAGGGGCTGTCCGCCTTCGTGAGCCACGAGCGCGACAACCGCGAACTGCCGCTCGCGCAAGGCCCGCTTCAGCCGCTGCTTGCAGCGCTCAACCGCCTGCAGAAGCTCGCCGACGCGAACGCGCAAATGCGCATCCGCACCGCCCTCGTCACCGCGCGCTCGGCGCCCGCGCACGAGCGCGCAATCCGTACGTTGATGGCCTGGAACATCGAAATCGACGAAGCGATGTTCCTTGGCGGACTCGACAAAGGCCCGTTCCTGCGCGAGTTCGAACCCGATTTTTTCTTCGACGACCAGATCCGCACCTGCGAATCCGCGCGCTCGGTCACGGCCACCGGGCACGTGGCAAGCGGCGTGACCAATCTCGCAACCGAAGCCAACGCATCATGACTCCCGACCAATCTCCGCTCGGCAAGGCCTCCACCTATACCGAGCAATACGACGCTTCGCTCCTGTTTCCGATCCCGCGCGCGGGTGCGCGCGAGCAGATCGGCATAGGCGCGCAATTGCCCTTCTTCGGCAGCGATATCTGGAACGCCTACGAGCTTTCGTGGCTCAACGCGCGCGGCAAGCCGCAGATCGCGATCGCCACGTTCTTCATTCCCGCCGACTCGCCGAACATCATCGAATCGAAGTCGTTCAAGCTCTATCTGGGCTCGTTCGCGCAAACGCCGTTCGAATCCGCCGAGGTGGTGCGCGACACGATCAAGCGCGATGTGACGGCGGCTTGCGGCGCGTCGGTATCGGTGCGGTTCGAGCAGCCGGGTGCGTTCGGCAAGATCCCGTTCGAGGAATTCGATGGGCTCTCGCTCGACCGCCTCGATCTCGACACGGAGATCTATCACCCGGAGCCGACGCTGCTTAAGGCGGCCTTCGACGAAGCCCCGGTAGAGGAAACGCTGATCTCGAACCTGCTCAAGTCGAATTGCCCGGTGACGGGCCAACCCGACTGGGGCAGCGTGCAGATCCACTACGTCGGGCCGCAGATCGATCAGGCGGGCCTGTTGCGCTACATCATCTCTTATCGCAATCACACGGGCTTTCACGAGCAGTGCGCCGAGCGCATCTTCATGGACATCCTGCGCGAGTGCAAACCGGACCGGCTCGCCGTCTATGCGCGCTACACGCGGCGCGGCGGCCTCGACATCAATCCGTTTCGCACCAACTTCAACATGCCGATGCCGGATAACGCGCGGCTCGCGCGCCAGTAAGCGGAAGAAACGCAGTCAATCAAAAGAAAACGCGCCGCAAAGACGGCGCGCTTTTCATTGGCGTGACGATTCGACGCCGCATCAATGCGGCAGCTCAGCCGCCCCCATGCGCCGCGCAATCACAGCGGTGCGCTGCGCGAGATACGCCGAGTTGCGATGCTCGTCGAAGTACTTGGGACGCGGCAGCATCACCGCGAGCCGCGCCGACTGCCACGGCGTGAGCTTCGCGGCGCTCGTGCGGTAGTAGTAACGCGCGGCGGCTTGCGCGCCGTACACGCCGTTGCCCCACTCCACCGAATTCAGATAGATCTCGAAGATGCGCTCCTTGTCGAGCAGCGTCTGCAGCATCCACGTGATGATGAACTCCTGGCCCTTGCGGATGTAGCTCTGCTCGCGCGAGAGGAACAGGTTGCGCGCAAGCTGCTGCGTGATGGTCGAGCCGCCGCGCACGATATGGCCGCGCTGCTTGTTCTTTTCCCACGCCTGGAGAATGGCGTCGGTTTCGTAGCCGTTGTTGTTGACGAAGTTCGCGTCCTCGGATGCGATGATCGCGCGCTTCAGGTTGCGCGAAATCTGGTCGTACGGGACCCATTCGTGCTGGATAGAGAGACCGGGGCGGTCGGTCGAAAGCCGTGCGGCATCGCTGCGCATGAACGCAGTGGTTTGCGGATTGACGAAGTTCCAGAGCGCGATTTGCGCGAAGTAAAAGAGCTGCAGGGCGATCCACGCAATCGCGAACACCGAGACCACCCAGGTCAGCCACCGCAGCATGCCAGGACGTTTTCGCGACTGCGCGCGCCGCCCGCTGCCGCTCGCGACCGCCGCGGCTTGCGCACCGATGGCTTGCCTGCGCATGGCGTCGTCTCCGTTTTGTGCGAGAGGCGCCGGGCGTTACGCGGCCTGCGCGGCGAGCTGCGCGCGCAACGCCGCCAGCACCGGCGCGCCCTCGGGCCGCACGCCGCGCCACACGAAGAACGACTCGGCGGCCTGCTCGACCAGCATGCCAAGGCCGTCGGCCGCGCGCGCGCCGAGTGCCTGCGCGTGGCGCATGAACACGGTCGGCTGCGCACCGTACATCATGTCGTAGGCGAGCGTGCCGGTGCCGAACGCGCGCTCGTCGCATTCGGGCAAGGCCGCGTCAAGGCTGCCCGCCGTCGCGTTCACGATTACGTCGTAGGATTTAGGATCGAATGCCCCAGGACCGCCACCGTTGAGGAGGCAGCCGAACTCGCCAGCCGCGCCTGCGAACTGCTCGATGAGCGCGTGCGCCTTGGGCGCCGTGCGGTTCACGATGGTGATCTCGCGCGGCCGGCGCTCGAGCATCGGCAGCACGACGCCGCGCGCCGCGCCGCCCGCACCGAGCAGCAGCACACGCGCGCCTTCGAGCGAAACGCCGAGGTTCACCTCGATGTCGCGCACGAGGCCGAAGCCGTCGGTGTTGTCGCCGAAGATGCCGTCTGCGTCGAAGCGCAGCGTGTTCACCGCGCCCGCCGCCGCCGCTCGAGGCGAGAGCTTGTGCGCAAGCGCGTGCGCTTCCAGCTTGAACGGCACGGTCACGTTCAGGCCGAGGCCGCCCGCCGCGTGAAAGGCCTGCACGTGCTCGACGAAACCGTCGAGCGGCGCGAGCAGGCGGTCGTATTCGACGCGCTCGCCCGTTTGCAGCGCGAACTGCGCGTGGATGTACGGCGACTTGCTGTGCGCCACCGGATTGCCGACTACGGCATAGCGGTCGGCATGCACACCAGGCTTCGACTCGCTGACGCTCATTCGCGCGGCTCCGTAGCGTGCTGCTCGCTCGATTGTTCTTCCGCTGCGGGCGCATCGCTTGCCGCCTCGCCTTCGGCGTCGTCTGCTTCCGCGACAGCTTCCGCTTCGCTTTGCGCGGACTCGTCGGCGGCTTCGATCAGCTCTTCGTCTTCGCCCGCATCCTCTTCGGCCTGCTCGCCGCTCGTCACGACAGGCGCGTCGAGCACGCGCAGCATGCGCACCGAAGCCTCGATGGTCAGCTCGTCGATCGACAGCACTTCCATCATCAGACGCGTGCCGCGCGCGTGCACGCCGAGTGCGGGCACGTGCATGAGCAGCGGCACTTCTTCGAAGCGCACCAGGTCGTCCTTCACCACGCTCGCCGGAAATTCGCGGCGCGGCTCGCGACCGGCCTCACCGCGCATTTCCTGCTGCAGCCAGCGCAGGCACCAGAAGTACTCCATGCGCCGCTGATGGTCGGCGTAAGCGGTGTAAGTCTCGTCGAAGCCCTGCACGACGGCGAAGAGATCGGCGTCCTTCGGTTTGAACGGTGCGACGAGCTTGGCGGCCACACCGTGCTCCACGCAAGCGAGCAGCTGCCACTGGTTCACGAGGTCCACATAGCGGCGCAGCGGCGACGTGCTCCACGCATACTGCGCGACGCCAAGGCCTTCGTGAGGCGCGGCGTTGGTTTGCATACGCGTGCGCTTGGGACCGGTCGGCGCGCCGAACGCGCGCTGCGAGCGATAGATGCCCGGCACGCCATGATCGTGCAGGAAGGCGCCCCACGTGGAGTTCGCGAGAATGGCCAGCTCCGCGACGATCATATCGAGCGGCGAGCCGCGGCGGCGCGGCGAGATGGTCACATGCTCGCCTTCAACGTAGAAGTTGAAGTCGGTGTTGCGCTGGACTTCGCGGCGCAGGCCGTAACCCGCGCGCGCCTGCTGGCGCTTCTCGAACAGCGCCTGCGCGAACGGCCACAGCACGGCGATGTCGTCCTTGTGCGGATACTCGCCCGTGCCCGCAGCGAGCGTCTCTTCGGTGACGACTTCGTCGAGCGTGTTGTGACGCAGATTGTTCTTCACGAACACCCGCTCGGCGCGCGTTTCGGTCGCGACGATTTCCTGCGTCTCGCGGTTCACGATGCAGTAGAGCGAAAGCGCCGGACGCAGACCGCCTTCCTTGAGCGTGAACGCGTCGACGAAATCGTCGGGCAGCATCGTGATCTTGTCGCCGGGCATGTAGACCGTCGAAAGACGCGTGCGCGCGATCGTGTCCGCCGTGTCGCCGCGCTGGATGCCCAGCGCGGGCGCCGCGATGTGAATACCGATGCGCACGCGGCCGTCGGCCAGATGCTCGATCGAGAATGCGTCGTCGATTTCGGTCGTGGTGACGTCGTCGATCGAAAACGCCTGCACGTGCTCGGCGGCGTCGGGCAGATCCTCGGGCAGCGTGCCCACCTCGACGGGCGGGAAGCCGGTGCCGTGCGGGAAGAAGTCCGCGAGGAAGCGTGCCTCGTGCAGCGCGCGCGGCGAAGCAATGCCGCCGTTTTCGAGCATGAGGCGCGGCATCGAAATGCCGCGTGCGGCGGCTGCCGCTTCGAGCGCCTTGTATTCGATCGAGTTCTTGTCCGGCTTCGTGAGGAGTCCGAGCGCCTTGCCTTTGAACGCCTCGGGCAGTCCACCCGCCTTCAGCTCGTCTTCGTAGCCGGCCTGCACCAGCGCCTGCTGACGCTTGCGCTCGAGCGAGGCCAGCGCCATCTTGAGCTGCTCTTCAGGCGCGCGCTGATATTGGCCGCGTCCCTTGCGGCGGAAGTACACGGGCGAGCCATGCAGGCGCAGCACGAGCGCGGCGCGCTCGACCGGGCCGTAGGTTTCGCCGAAGTACTCGCTCGCAAGCGCCGTGTACGCAAATTCGTCGGCCGGCGCGCATTCCCACAGGAAGTCCAGATCGATCTCCTGGGCGGCGGCGTCCGCCTGCTCCAGCAGTTCGCTCGCAGCCGGCTTCTCGAACTCGATCAGAACATCTTTCGCGCGCACCTTGGCGCGCCGCCCGCCCGGCAGCTCGACCTGAAATGCATCGCCCTGGCGCGACAGCACACTGCCGGCCTTGAAACTGCCCGATTCCTCAAAGAAAACGTTCACTCAATACTCTCGTTCAGACTTGCTTCGACCGCCGGCGCGGCGCGCGGGCGGTGCTGTATACATATAGGCGTTCGCACGCATCAAGCGGCATCGCAGAAACGGATCACTTCGTCGACGTAATCTGCGAACTCGCTGATGCCATGATCGCTGCCTTCGATCAGGTGTGTGGGCACACCCGGATAGTGCGCGAGCATCTCGCGGTAATCGAGCACTTCGTCGCCGGTCGCGGCGATCAGATAGTAGCGCGCGGGTTGCGTCACCGTCGTAACGGCCAGCGCGCGCAACTCTTCCAGATGACTCGGTTCGACGACGATGCTGCCGCCGCCATGCCAGAGCGGCTGCTCGCCGAGATACTTCGACAGATCGCGGTCAGGCACCACGGCGGGGTTCAGCAGCGCGGCGCGCCAGCCGTGCTTTTCCGCGAGATGCGTGGCGAAGTAGCCGCCAAGCGAACTGCCGATGAGCGTGACGCGCTCGCCCGGCTTCAATTGCGCGCCGATCTCCTGCTCGGCGAGCGCAATCGCCTCCTGCGGCGAAACCGGCAGCGTCGGGCACAGCCATTCGCCGCTGCGTCCCAGCTCGGCCATGCGCGCCGCCAAGAGGCGCGCCTTGAACGACTGGGGCGACGAGCGAAAGCCGTGCAGATAGACGATCACGCCGCGCTCCGTGCCGATAGCGCATCGAGCAGCTTTTGATGCACGCCGCCGAAGCCGCCGTTGCTCATCACGAGCACCTGGTCGCCGGGGCGTGCGGCTGCGACGACCGCCTTCACGAGCGCTTCAAGATCGTGGAATGCGCGGGCCTTCTCGCCGAGCGGCGCGAGTGCACCGGCGAGATCCCAGCCGAGCGCGTCCTTGCCGCTCGGTGCGCCGTAGCCGAACACGAGGTCGGCGTCGGCGAGACTGGCGGGCAACTGCGCCTTCATCACGCCGAGCTTCATCGTGTTCGAGCGCGGCTCGAGCACGGCGAGGATGCGCGTGTTTTCGTGGCCCACGCGCGTGCGCAGGCCGGCGATCGTCGTTTCGATGGCCGTGGGATGGTGCGCGAAGTCGTCGTAGACGGTCACGCCGTCAACGCTGCCGCGCACTTCCATGCGGCGCTTCACGTTGCGGAACGTGGCGAGCGAGGCCGCGGCCTGCGCGGGCGGCACGCCCACGCTGCGCGCGGCGGCAATCGCCGCGAGCGCGTTCAGGCGGTTGTGCTCACCCTGGATCTGCCAGTCCACCACGCCTGCACGTTCGCTGTTGTGATAGACGGCGAAGCGCTCGTCCACGGCCACGCCGTCTTCGGCGGGCAGCGCCTGCCAGCCGCCATCCACGCCGAAGCGTTCCACGTCGCTCCAAACGCCGCGCGTGAGCACGCGTTCGAGCGCGTCCGAGCGGCCGTTCGTGACGATGCGGCCAACGCCCGGAATCGTGCGCACGAGGTGATGGAACTGCGTTTCGATCGCCGCGAGATCGGGGAAGATGTCGGCGTGATCGAATTCGAGGTTGTTGAGCAGCGCCGTGCGCGGACGGTAATGAACGAACTTCGAGCGCTTGTCGAAGAACGCCGTGTCGTATTCGTCGGCTTCGATCACGAAGAAGCTCGAATCGGTCAGGCGCGCCGACACGCCGAAATTCAGCGGCACGCCACCGATCAGGAAGCCGGGATTCAGGCCCGCGTCTTCGAGCAGCCATGTGAGCATCGAGCTCGTGGTGGTCTTGCCGTGCGTGCCCGCCACCGCGAGCACCCACTTGTCGCGCAGCACGTGGTCGCCGAGCCACTGCGGACCCGACGTGTACGGCAAGCCGCGATTGAGGATCTCCTCCATCAGCGGGTTGCCGCGCGTGACTACGTTGCCGATCACGTAGAGATCGGGATTGAGTTCGGTCTGGCTCGCGTCGTAACCCTCGATGAGGCGGATGCCCTGCGCTTCGAGCTGGGTGCTCATCGGCGGGTACACGCCGGCGTCGCAGCCGGTCACCGTGTGGCCCGCGCTGCGCGCGAGCACCGCGAGTCCGCCCATGAACGTGCCGCAGATGCCGAGGATATGGATGTGCATAAGCCTGTCGCGCCGCGCGGGCGTCGTGAACGCGTTGATCGGATTGATCAGGTTGAAAAGGACGGAGAAGCTGGAACGACGGCAGTCCTGCGCCGCCGCAGCAAAGAACGGGTATTGTACCCGAGGCCCCGAGCCCTATTGGCTCCACCACGGCCTCCCCGGCGATGGAAAATCCCTGGGCGCCCCGGCGGCGGGTGCGGCGCAGTGGCCGCCTGCGGGAGCCCAGGGCGATCTCTAGTATGATTGAAGGATGGTTCGCAGATCACATTTCGATCCCCAGCGCGTGCGCGAGGAAATCGCCATCGCGGCAGCAAGGATGATCGCCGAGGACGGCCTCGACTACGCCACCGCCAAACGCAAGGCAGCCCGGCAGGTGGTTGGGGAAACGCGTATCGAAGGCACCTGGCTGCCCGACAACGATCAGATCGAGGAAGAGATCCGCGAATATCAGGCCCTCTTTCAGAGCGACAGTCAGCCGATGGTGCTGCGCCGCCTGCGCGAGATCGCGCTCGAATGGATGCAGCGGCTCGAGGCGTTCAATCCGTTCCTGACCGGCGCGGTGCTCAACGGCACGGCGGGCGAGCACTCCGACATCCATCTGCAGATTTTTTGTGACAACGCGAAGGATGTCGCGATCTGGCTCCTGAATGCGAACGTGCAGTACGACGTGTCGGAGACGCGCCATTTCGCGGCTCGCGGCTTCGTGGAGACACTCAGCTTCATGTGGCGCCCGTCACGCGCCGAGGAGCCGGTGGGCATCCACGTTGCGCTCTACAATACGGACGACTTGCGCGGCGCCGTGCGCGCCGACGCGCGTGGCAGGCTGCCGCGCGCCAATGCGCAGGCCCTCCAGGCGCTGATCGACGAGAGCGGCGCCACTTCTTCCACAACCTGAAAACGGCAGCGATGAATACGAAGCGGATTCTGGCCGGCGTGGCAGTAGCGGCAATCGCCGCGGGCGGCGGCATACTGGCTGGGCACTGGGCAACGAGCGGCAGCGCCGGCGTGGCCGACGCGGCCTCGGTAAGCGCGGCGTCGGCGAGCGGCAAGCAGGATGCGGTCACCCAGCTCTGGTCGGCGGCGGTCACGAACCCGGACGGCAAGGCGCAATCGCTCGCGATCTACAAGGGCCGGCCGATCGTGGTCAACTTCTGGGCCTCCTGGTGCGGCCCATGCGTCGAGGAAATGCCGGAGCTTTCCGCGCTCCAGCGCGAATACGCGAAGAAGGGAATTCAGTTCGTCGGCGTCGGTGTCGATTCGGCCGCGAACATCAAGACGTTCCTCAAGAAGGTGCCCGTCGATTACCCGATCTACATCGCCGGCTTCGGCGGCGCGGACGTCGCACGCGCATTCGGCAACAACGCGGGCGGCTTACCTTACACGGTGGTAATCGACGCGAACGGCGCCGTTCGTGCGACAAAATTAGGGCAAATCAAGCCGGACGAGCTTCGGCACACGCTCGACGCGCTTTGACGCAGCAGATCGTCTGACAAGATCTTAAGCGCCGTAACGGAGCTTTTGTCGTGAAAATCCTGTCATTTGACTGAAGATCGGCCCAGACCCTCGCCGCAAGGTGTAGTCGGGGCCATATCCCCTTATCGGAAAACTAGACAAATTTCTCTAATCGGCGCTAAAGTTCGCGCAATTCCACGGAAAAAGAAGCGACCATGACGCGACTGCTGGTTCTGCACGGCCCCAACCTCAATCTTCTCGGCACCCGGGAACCGGAGGTGTATGGGCGCGTGACGCTGCCGCAGATCGATCAGGCGCTCTCGGACCGTGCAGCGGACGCCGGCGTCGAACTCGCGACCTTCCAGAGCAATCACGAAGGCGCACTGGTCGACCGCATTCAGTCGGCCCGCACCGAGCAGACCGACTTCATCCTGATCAACCCGGCCGCGTACACGCATACGAGCGTTGCGATCCGGGATGCGCTGGCAGGCGTCGGCATCCCGTTCGTCGAGATTCATCTGTCGAACGTGCATCGCCGCGAGTCCTTCCGGCACCATTCGTATTTTTCCGACCAGGCCGAAGGTGTGATTTGCGGCCTCGGCTGGAAGGGTTATCTCTACGCGCTCGAATACGCGCTCGACCGGCTCGCTGCCCGGTCGGCGGCCTGATTCCTGCGCCGGATGACCGTCAATACCTGAACAACAACCCGTGTCGGGACGCGCGCGCCCCGGCACTTCACGTATTCAAAGTAAAAGGGGCTGCACCATGGATCTACGTAAGCTGAAGACTCTGATCGACCTCGTCTCCGAATCGGGCATCTCGGAGCTCGAAGTGACCGAGGGTGAAGGCAAGGTGCGCATCGTCAAGAACGCGCCGCCCGTTTACGTGCAGCCGGGCCCCGCGCAATACGCGGCGCCGGTCATGGGTGCTCCGCTCGCTGCGCCCGCCCATGTCGGCGAAGCAGCCGCTGCGGCTCCCGCCGCGCCCGCCGTGCCGCAAGGCCACGTCGTGACCTCGCCGATGGTGGGCACGTTCTACCGCGCGCCGTCGCCGGGCGCCGACCCGTTCGTCCAGGTTGGCGACACGGTCAAGGAAGGCCAGACGCTTTGCATCATCGAAGCAATGAAGCTGCTCAACGAGATCGAGTCGGACACGGCCGGCGTGGTCAAGGAAATCCTCGTCGAGAACGGTCAGGCAGTCGAATACGGCCAGCCGCTCTACGTGATCGCCTAAGCTTTTCTGCGCGCGGCGGCGGCCTTCCTTTTTGGCCGCGCCGCGTTTGTCGCGTTTGGCGCCCCATGACGGCGACGCACGCGACCGATCCTCTGAGGTGTACGCACATACGACTTGCGACGCCCATTGATGAGTCGAATACCCACCATGTTTGAAAAAATCCTCATTGCCAATCGTGGCGAAATCGCGCTCCGCATCCAGCGCGCGTGCCGCGAACTCGGCGTCAAGACGGTCGTCGTCTATTCGGAAGCCGACAAGGAAGCCAAGTACGTGAAGCTCGCCGACGAGGCGGTCTGTATCGGCCCGGCGCCTTCGAATCTCTCCTACCTGAACATGCCGGCGCTCATCAGCGCGGCCGAAGTCACCGACGCAGAAGCAATCCACCCCGGTTACGGCTTCCTCTCCGAGAACGCCGACTTTGCCGAGCGTGTGGAACAGTCGGGCTTCACGTTCATCGGCCCGCGCCCGGAAACGATCCGCATGATGGGCGACAAGGTCACGGCGAAGCAGACCATGATCAAGACCGGCGTGCCCTGCGTGCCGGGCTCGGAAGGCGCACTGCCCGACGATCCGAAGGAAATCGTGAAGATCGCGCGCGCGATCGGCTACCCCGTCATCATCAAGGCGGCGGGCGGCGGCGGCGGGCGCGGCATGCGCGTCGTGCACACGGAAGCGGCGCTCGTGAACGCGGTCAACATGACCCGCGAGGAAGCCGGCCGTGCGTTCGGCAACCCGCAGGTCTACATGGAGAAGTACCTCGAGAACCCGCGTCACATCGAGATCCAGATTCTCGCGGACTCGTTCAAGAACGCCGTGTGGCTCGGCGAGCGCGACTGCTCCATGCAGCGCCGCCACCAGAAGGTGATCGAAGAAGCGCCGGCGCCGGGCATCGCGCGCCGCCTGCTCGATCGCATCGGCGATCGCTGCGCCGACGCGTGCAAGAAGATGGGCTACCTCGGCGCGGGCACGTTCGAGTTCCTGTATGAGAACGGCGAGTTCTACTTCATCGAAATGAACACGCGCGTGCAGGTCGAGCACCCCGTCACCGAGCTGATCACGGGCATCGACATCGTGCAGGAGCAGATCCGCATTGCTGCGGGCGAGAAGCTCTCGTTCCGCCAGCGCGACATTCAGCTGAAGGGCCACGCGATCGAGTGCCGTATCAACGCGGAAGATCCGTTCAAGTTCACGCCGTCGCCGGGCCGTCTCACTTCGTGGCACATGCCGGGCGGCCCTGGCGTGCGCGTCGACTCGCATGCCTACAATGGCTATTTCGTGCCGCCGAACTATGATTCGATGATCGGCAAGCTGATCACCTACGGCGCGACGCGCGAGCAGGCTATTCAGCGCATGCGCATCGCGCTCTCGGAAATGGTGGTCGAAGGCATCCAGACCAACATCCCGCTGCATCGCGAGCTGATGCTCGACGCGAAGTTCGTCGAAGGCGGCACGAGCATTCACTACCTCGAAAGCCGTCTGGCCGAACGTCAGGCAGTGAAGAAGGACGAAGCGTAATTCATGAGCTACCGGGAACTGATCGTCGAGCTCGAGCGTGACCGCGCGGAAGAACTTTCCGACGCGTTGATCGAGCTTGGCGCCCTCTCGGTGTCGGTGGAAGACGCCGACGCCGACACGCCCGATGAGCAGCCGCTCTTCGGCGAGCCGGGCTTAACGCCCGAGCGCACCGCGTGGCAGCACTCGCGCGTGATTGCGCTGATCGGCGCCGATCAGGATCCCGCCGTGCTGCTCATGGCTGCTTCGAACGAGCTGGGTCTCACGCAAACGCCGAAGTTCTCGCTGCGCGAAGTCGAGGAGCAGGACTGGGTGCGTCTGACGCAATCGCAGTTCGACCCGATCCAGATCGGCGAGCGTATCTGGGTCGTGCCGTCGTGGCACGATGCCCCGGACCCGAACGCGCTCGTGCTCGAACTGGACCCCGGTCTCGCATTCGGCACGGGCAGCCATCCCACCACGCGTCTGTGCATGGAATGGCTCGAACAACACGTGCAGCCGGGCAATTCGCTGCTCGACTACGGCTGCGGCTCGGGCATCCTCGCGATCCTCGCGAAGAAGTGCGGTGCGAATCCCGTGATCGGCATCGACATCGACCCGCAGGCAGTCGAGTCGGCGCGCCACAACAGCGAGCGTAATCGCACGGAGGTCACCTACGGCCTGCCCGACGATTGCCCCGCCGGCGAGTTCGACATCGTCGTCGCCAACATTCTTTCGAATCCGCTCAAGCTGATGGCCTCGATGCTCTCCTCGCGCGTGAAGCCGGGCGGACGCATCGCACTTTCGGGCATTCTCGCGCGCCAGGCCGAGGAAGTCGCGCAGGTGTACGCGCAGTGGATCGACATCTCGGTCTGGCGCGAACACGAAGGCTGGGTCTGTCTCGCGGGCATTCGGCGCGCGTAATCCCTCTGCGTTCCGATCAGGCTCGCGCGAGCCTGATCGCGCCCCAAGCGGCAAGACCGAAGTCGTAGACTGCGGTGGATTGCCAGTAGAATGCGGGTATCACCAATCCTCCGGTCTACCCAGATCCTCGGCCCACATGCTTCTGGCAACGCGCTGCCCCTTCTGTGAAACCGTATTCCGCATCCAGCCAACGCAGCTTGCCGTGCGGCGAGGCCTCGTGCGTTGCGGACATTGTCAGGAAGCGTTCGACGCGTCGGGCAGTTTGTACGAGATGCCCGAAGGCGGCGACTTCACACGCGCCGTGCCCGTTGCTGCCGAAATCGCGGCCAGTCTGACCTCGCCACCGTCGGAGCCCGCTTCACACTTTGCTGCTCAGTCCGCTTCACAGTCCGCTTCACAGTCCGCCTCACTGATCGCATCGCAGCAGCCCGATGTTCAGCCTGACGAGGCGAATCAACCCGCAGCAGCAGCGCCATCGCAAGAGCCGCCCCCAACACTGGGCGCCACACCCAATTTCACGAATCGCACGTGGGACCCGTGGGCACCGCCGCAGGACAGCCAGCGCGATCCGCGCCTGAAATACGAGGCCGACAAACTACCGGGAGCAAGCGTTGGCCGTGGCGCCACGCCTGAGGTGACGCCCGAAGCCGAATCGCGGGTCGCCTTCGACGACGAACCGACGCTTGCGCGCGCACCACAAGATGCGCCACACGCGCCCGCGACGGCAGCGACGCCGCCCCAGCAGCCCGCAGCGGCCGAACCCTTCCCGCCCGCCGCGCGCTGGACGCGCAGCGAGCCGAACCTGGGCACGAGCGGCCCGGCAGAGCCGACCTTTTCGGCCAACGAAGCATCGGCTGCGGCTCACATGAACGACCCGGAGCCCGCGCTCGGCCCGCGCACTCGCGAACCCGCACCCGAGCCTGCGTTCAGCGCGCTCTCGCCCAACGACGGCACCTCGCCTTTCGCTGTCACCCGCGAAGCGCCTGCGCGCCCGCGTGGTTCGCGCGGCCTCGTCTGGCGTATTCTCGGCACGCTCATCGCCATCCTGCTGTTTGCGCTGCTCGTCGTGCAGCTCGCGTGGTGGCAGCGTGAAACGGTCATGGTCTACTGGCCTGACTCGCAGCCGCTCTATCAGCAGGCGTGCGAGCAGCTCGGCTGCCGCGTGCTGCCGCCGCGCGACATCGACGGCCTGCTGGTCGAGCCGTCCGATCTGCGCCAGGTCGACAACGAGCCGCATCATCTCGAACTGAAGGTGCCGCTGCGCAACCGCTTCAACGTCGCGCTCGCGTACCCCGCGATCGAGCTTTCGCTGCTCGACCGGCAGAACAACATCGTCGTGCGGCGCGTGCTGTGGCCGCAGGACTACGTCACGCCCGGCACGTCCATCGAAGCCGGTCTGCCCGCACGCACCACGCAGACCATGATCGTGCGGCTCGACACGGGCGACGTGGTGGCGTCGAACTTCCGCATCGAAATTTTCTACCCCTGATTTTCCGTCTGTGCGCGGGCGCACTGGGGTGCCCCGCGCGTTTCCCGGCGTCCCGCATCGCGGGCAGGCCATTCACCACAACATGCATTCCCGGAGAGCAAATCATGAGTCAAGTCACGCTAGGCGGTAACCCGATCGACGTCGCCGGCACCTTCCCGAGCGTCGGCCAGAAGGCCCCGGCGTTCTCGCTCGTCGGCAAGGATCTGAAGCCTGTCTCGCTCGCCGATTTCGCCGGCAAGCGCAAGGTGCTGAACATCGTGCCGAGCCTCGACACGCCGACCTGCGCCACCTCCACGCGCAAGTTCAACGAAGCCGCTGCCGGCCTGAACAACACGGCTGTCGTCGTGATCTCGGGCGACCTGCCGTTCGCCGCTGCGCGCTTCTGCACGACCGAAGGCATCGCCAACGTCGTCACGGCCTCGACCTTCCGCGGCCATGAATTCGCGCAAGCCTACGGCGTGGACGTGACGAGCGGCCCGCTCACCGGCCTGACCGCGCGCGCCGTCGTCGTGCTCGACGAAAACGACAACGTCCTGCACGCCGAGCGCGTTGGCGAAATCAAGAACGAACCGAACTACGACGCCGCACTCGCCGCGCTGAAGTAATCCGGCGGCGGCGCACCCGCGCCTCGCGCCTGCGCTTTCAGGTCAATGCGCAGGCGACGCGCAGGCCGGTGCGCCGCCCCCTTCCCCTACCACGCCCTACAGGAATTTCCGCCTTGGCTACGCTGATCTGCGGCTCGCTCGCCTACGACAACATCATGACCTTCGAAGGTCGCTTTCGGGAGCACATCCTGCCCGAGCAGGTGCACATCCTGAACGTGAGCTTTCTCGTACCGACGATGCGCCGCGAGTTCGGCGGCTGTGCCGGCAACATCGCCTACGCGCTGCATCTGCTCGGCGGCGACGCCCGCATCATGGCGACGCTCGGCGCCGCCGACGCGCGCCCCTACCTCGAACGCCTCGACACGCTCGGCCTCTCGAAGGCGCACGTGCGCGTGCTGGACGATACGTGGTCCGCGCAGGCGATGATCACGACCGACCTCGAGAACAACCAGATCACCGCGTTCCACCCGGGCGCGATGATGCAATCGCATTTGAACCGCGCCGACGAAGCGCCCGGCATCAAGCTCGGCATCGTCGCGCCGGACGGCTTCGACGGCATGGTCCAGCACGTCGAGCAGTTCGCGAAGGCCGGCGTGCCGTTTATTTTCGACCCGGGCCAGGGTCTGCCGCTCTTCGACGGCGCATCTTTGCGCCGCGCCATTGAACTTGCGACCTACGTAGCGGTCAACGACTACGAAGCCAATCTTGTCAGCCATCGCACCGGCTGGTCGTACGACGAAATCGCCAGCCATGTCGACGCGCTGATCATCACGCGCGGCGAGCACGGCTCGCAGATCTACCACAGCGGCAAGATCGAGGAGATTCCTCCGGTCAAGGCCGCTCAGGTGCTCGACCCGACCGGCTGCGGCGACGCTTTCCGCGGCGGCCTGCTCTACGGCATCGAGAACGGCCTCGACTGGGCAACCACGGGGCGTCTCGCGAGCCTGATGGGCGCGCTCAAGATCGAGCATCTCGGTCCGCAAAACTATGCGCCTACGCGAGCGCAGATCAACGAACGGTTCAAGGAGGCATTCGGCTACGAACTGCCGAACTGAACGCGGGAGCCGCACACGAACGGCGCCCATTGGAGCTACGGGAATGAAAATAACAAGTCGTCTGATTGTTGCAGCCATGCTCGCGGGGTCGCTCGCGATGTCGGGCTGCGCCTATAACAGCAGTTCCGCCGACGTGTACACGGCCTCGCAGGCGCAGCGCGAGCAAACGGTGCGTATGGCGACGGTCGAAAGCGTGCGCGCGGTGAAGATCAGCTCCAACAACGGCCAGCCGAGCGGCCTTGGCGCGATCGGTGGCGGCGCGCTCGGCGCGGTGGCCGGCAGCCAGATCGGCGGCGGCACGGGCTCGATCGTCACCGGCATCATCGGCGGCATTGCGGGCGCCGTGGCCGGCAACGCGGTCGAGAACGGCGTGGCCATGCGCGACGGCCTCGAGATCACGGTGCGCCTCGATAACGGCGACTATCGCGCCATCACGCAATCCGCGACCGGCGAAGTCTTCAACGCGGGCGACCGCGTGCGGCTGCTCTCGAGCGGCGGCGTGACGCGCATCACGCACTAAAGCTTTCCCCTGTACCGCAGCGGCGCCTCGCGCCGGATGCGGAACCTCAGGCGCATGTGCTCCCCTGTGCATGCGCCTTTTTTCATGCCCGCACGCGGCATGCGCGTGGCCTCACGCCAACTATTACGAACTCCAGACGAAAAAAATCCCGCCGCGGAAAACCCAGCGACGGGATCGGGATCGAGCCTTGCGCATCATGCCGCCTGGCCCGAACGACGAAGCGCGCGTACGGCGTAGCCTGCGCGCTTCGTCTCGGACTGCTTACGGACGGCTGCCGGTCGGGAACGGCCATGCTGCGGCCGGATTCAGGGCAGTCTTGACCGTTGCTGCGGGCGCGGACGGTTGCGCAGCAGGGGCAGCAGGTGCGGCAGCGGCCTTCGCAGGCGCCTTCTTGGCAGCCTTCTTGGCGGCAGCCTTCTTCGCAGGCGCAGCCTTCTTGGCAGCAGCCTTCTTCGCAGGCGCCTTCTTGGCTGCAACCTTCTTCGCAGCAACCTTCTTCGCGGCGGCCTTCTTCGCCGGCGCTGCCTTCTTCGCAGCAACCTTCTTCACGGCGACTTTCTTGGCTGCAACCTTCTTCGCTGCGGCCTTCTTCGCCGGTGCTGCCTTCTTCGCAGCAACCTTCTTCACGGCGACTTTCTTGGCTGCAACCTTCTTCGCTGCGGCCTTCTTCGCCGGTGCTGCCTTCTTCGCAGCAACCTTCTTCACGGCGACTTTCTTGGCTGCAACCTTCTTGACCGCGACCTTCTTCGCTGCGGCCTTCTTCGCCGGAGCTGCCTTCTTCGCTGCAACCTTCTTCACTGCGGCCTTCTTAGCCGCCGGTTTCTTCTTGGCAGTAGCCATTTTTTTCTCCTTCAGGTTCAGATGAGAGTCAGTTCAAACTACACCCTTCGTCAAAACCCGCTTCCCGCGAACGCTTCTCACGGCGCACGCTGCGAAGCGGGCTATTCATCGGCGTACGCTGATCCCGCGCGCTTACGCTAATGAATGCGGTAAGGCGCGCCGTGCCACGAGGCACAGCGCGCCAAGTCATTCCGGCGTCGGCTACCGACACCGGGCAACGTTCGTTGAAAGCGGCGGCCTCACGACACGCGAAGCCTGCGCGCTTTTCCGGGGGGAAGTTTGCCCATCCCTCTGAAGGGTTCGCAAAGTGCCTGTCACGTCGGTGAGCCAACCTGGCTCCGGGCATGCTTTGCATCAGGCGTTCCTGCTCCTAATCATCATGCCGGTCGAGGCGCCTGCACGGCGCCTCGCGGCAACCCCAAAAGACTTGCACCGCAGTGCGCCCGGGTTATTCCCAGGACAGCGCACCGCCCGTCTGATATTCGATCACGCGCGTCTCGAAGAAGTTGCGTTCCTTCTTCAAGTCGATCATCTCGCTCATCCACGGGAACGGATTCTCTTCGTTCGGGAACAGCTGATCGAGACCGATCTGCTGGCAACGGCGGTTGCAGATGAAGCGCAGATAGCTCTTGAACATCGATGCGTTCAGACCGAGCACGCCGCGAGGCATGGTGTCCTCGGCGTAGCGGTACTCGAGGTCGACCGCATGCTTGAACAGTTCGGTGATCTCCGCACGGAACGCCGGGGTCCACAGGTGCGGGTTTTCAAGCTTGATCTGGTTGATGAGGTCGATGCCGAAGTTGCAGTGCATCGACTCGTCACGCAGGATGTACTGGTACTGCTCCGCGGCGCCGGTCATCTTGTTCTGGCGGCCGAGCGCGAGAATTTGCGTGAAGCCGACATAGAAGAACAGGCCTTCCATGATGCAGGCGAACACGATGAGCGACTTGAGCAGGTTCTGGTCGGCTTCGAGCGTGCCGGTCTTGAACGACGGATCAGTCAGCGTCTGGATGAACGGGATCAGGAACTCGTCCTTGTCGCGGATCGACTTGACCTCGTGGTACGCGTTGAAGATCTCGCTTTCGTCCAGACCCAGCGACTCGACGATGTACTGGTAGGCGTGCGTGTGGATCGCCTCTTCGAACGCCTGGCGCAGCAGGAACTGGCGGCATTCGGGCGCCGTGATGTGCCGGTAGGTGCCGAGCACGATGTTGTTCGCGGCGAGCGAGTCGGCGGTCACGAAGAAGCCGAGGTTACGCTTGACGATGCGGCGCTCGTCCTCGGTCAGACCGTTCGGGTCCTTCCACAGGGCGATGTCGCGGGACATGTTGATTTCCTGCGGCATCCAGTGGTTCGCGCAGCCCGCCAGGTATTTTTCCCAAGCCCACTTGTACTTGAACGGGACCAACTGATTCACGTCGGTCTGGCCGTTGATGATGCGCTTGTCGGCGACATTCACGCGCGCTTCGGTCGAGACCGGCGCTTGCGGCGGCGGTGCGACAGCGAAGTCGCTGGCGAAGATGTTGGTCGCCGTGGAAGCCTGAGGAGCGGAACGCAGACCAAACTGCACCTCGGCAGCCTGGACAGCCTGACCCGCGGGGTTGCGCATTGCGTTTTGCTGCGCACCGCTCGACGGAGTTACGGCCGTGATCTCGTCATCCCAGTTGAGCATAAATGTCACCATCAATTTAGATCGGTTTGTACCATCTTTTCGTGAGCGATAAAAGGGTTCGCACACGAAAAATCCTGTTTTCGATTCGCGTTGCGACCTCGATACAACACTTTGTTATCGCATCGTGTCGATTGCATCGCGTGAGCACTGTGTAGAGAGCACTGATTCGTCGTGCTCACTTCGCATGTGCGATGTGCTTCGAAGGTCTTCGCGACATCGAGAGCGTGTGTGAAAGACGGTGTTCGCCGCGCGCTTTTCGCTCGCGCTGCGAGTGCGTTTTCACTCGCCGCTCACTGCCTGCCGCGCGCGGCGCTGGATGCTCGCGCGGCCTTGAGTCTTGTCCCTGCGAGAAACTCCAGGGATTCCTTCCTGTTGCCTCTTTCGCGTACTGCAACGCGCGTGGTGCGAGTTGCCGGGAGAGTCGGCGCGCATTGCGCGCGCCTCGTTCGCTGTTACATCTCGCTACGACTGCTTCGACTACTGTTTACTACTGATGCTTCGGTCCTCGCATGATGCGAGCGGCGTTGCACCGCGCGCATCATGCGTAGCCAGCTTTACTGGCAAGCCTCGCACTCTTCGAAGCCGGGGTCGCCCGGACGCATCATGCATACCGGACCATCTGCTTCCGGCGCCGCTTCAACCGCGGCTTGCGGTGCGGCCTGCATCGTGGTCGAGCCTGCTGCACCGCCGAATGCGCCGCCCGTTGCACCGCCGAACGCGCCGCCTGCATTGCCGCCGCCTTCGCCACCCGTCGGCACGGCGTTGAGCGCGCCGTGCGCAACCGTCGACTTCTCGACGTGCGTCGCCCCCATCGTGCGCAGGTAGTACGTGGTCTTCAGACCGCGCACCCATGCGAGCTTGTAGATCTCGTCGAGCTTCTTGCCCGAAGCGCCCGCCATGAAGATGTTCAGCGACTGCGCCTGGTCGATCCACTTCTGGCGACGCGATGCGGCTTCGACGAGCCACGTCGGGTCGACTTCGAACGCCGTTGCATACACAGCGCGTAGATCGGCCGGCACGCGGTCGATGCGCGAGAGCATGCCGTCGAAGTACTTCAGGTCGGCGACCATGACTTCGTCCCACAGGCCGCGCGCCTTCAGGTCGCGCACCAGGTAGTCGTTCACCACCGTGAATTCGCCCGAGAGGTTCGACTTCACATAGAGGTTCTGGAACGTCGGCTCGATGCAAGGCGACACGCCGATGATGTTCGAGATGGTCGCGGTCGGGGCGATCGCGATGCAGTTCGAATTGCGCATGCCGTGCGTCGCGATGCGCTCGCGCAGCGACGTCCAGTCCATCGACTCGCTCGAGTCGACTTCGACGTAGCCGCCGCGTGCTTCGGCGAGCAGCTTGAGCGTGTCCTGCGGGAGGATGCCGCGATCCCACAGCGAGCCGCGGTAGGTCGAGTAGCGGCCGCGCTCGGCTGCCAGCTCCGTCGACGCCCAGTACGCGTAGTAGCAGACGGCTTCCATCGAGCGGTCGGCGAACTCCACGGCTTCCTGCGAAGCAAACGGCGTGCGCAGAACGTGCAGGCAGTCCTGGAAGCCCATGATGCCCATGCCCACCGGACGGTGCTTCAGGTTCGAGTTGCGCGCCTTCGACACCGCGTAGTAGTTGATGTCGATGACGTTGTCGAGCATGCGCATCGCCACGCTGATGGTGCGCTTGAGCTTGTCGTGGTCGAGCGCGAACGTGCCGTCGGCCTGCTCCACCATGTGCGCGACCAGGTTCACCGAGCCCAGGTTACACACGGCGATTTCGCTGTCGCTGGTGTTCAGCGTGATTTCCGTGCACAGGTTCGACGAGTGGACGACGCCCACGTGCTGCTGCGGCGAACGGATGTTGCACGGATCCTTGAACGTGATCCACGGGTGACCCGTTTCGAACAGCATGCCGAGCATCTTGCGCCACAGTTGCGCGGCCGGCAGCTTCTTGAACAGCTTGATCTCGCCGCGCGCGACCTTCTCTTCGTAAGCCGTGTAAGCCTGTTCGAACTCGGCACCGAACTTGTCGTGCAGATCCGGGCAGGTCGACGGCGAGAAGAGCGTCCAGTCGCCGCCTTCCATCACGCGCTTCATGAACAGGTCGGGAATCCAGTTCGCCGTGTTCATGTCGTGGGTGCGGCGGCGGTCGTCGCCCGTGTTCTTGCGCAGCTCGAGGAATTCTTCGATGTCGAGGTGCCACGATTCCAGGTACGCGCACACCGCTCCCTTGCGCTTGCCGCCCTGGTTCACGGCGACAGCCGTGTCGTTCACGACCTTCAGGAACGGCACGACGCCTTGCGACTTGCCGTTGGTGCCCTTGATGTGCGAGCCGAGCGCGCGCACGCGCGTCCAGTCGTTGCCCAGACCGCCGGCGAACTTCGAGAGCAGCGCGTTGTCCTTGAGCGCTTCGTAGATGCCGTCGAGGTCGTCGGCAACCGTCGTGAGGTAGCACGACGAGAGCTGCGAGCGGTGCGTGCCCGAGTTGAACAGCGTGGGCGTGGACGACATGAAGTCGAACGACGAGAGCACGTTGTAGAACTCGATCGCGCGCGCTTCGCGGTCGATCTCGTTGAGCGAGAGGCCCATCGCGACGCGCATGAAGAATGCCTGGGGCATTTCGATGCGCGTGCCGCCGACGTGCAGGAAGTAGCGGTCGTACAGCGTCTGCAGGCCGAGGTAGCCGAACTGCAGGTCGCGGCTCGCGTCGAGCGCGTTACCGAGACGCTTGAGGTCGAACTGCTGGAGCTTGTCGTCGAGCAGGCCCGCTTCCACGCCGCGCTTGATGAACTGCGGGAAGTAGTCGGCGTAACGCACGGCCATTTCGGCTTGCGTCACTTCCTCTTCGAGAATTTCGCGACGGATCGTGTGCAACAGGATGCGCGAGGTCACCTGGCTATATGCCGGGTCCTTTTCGATCATCGTGCGCGCAGCGAGGATGGCCGAGTCGTAGACCTGGCTCATCGGCACGCCGTCGTACAGATTCTTCACCGTCTCCGCGACGATCGGCTCAGCGTTGACCGCGTCGCCGAGACCGTCGCACGACGAGTCGATCAGCGCGCGCAGCGCGTGCATGTCGAGCGGGCGCGTCACGCCGTTGTCCGTGACGTTGATGCCGGGCGCTGCGGGCGCTGCCGTTTCCGGCGCGTTGGCGCGCTCCTGGTTGCGCTTCTCGCGATACAGCACGTAGGCGCGCGCGACGTTGTGCTCGCCGCCGCGCATCAGCGCGAGTTCGACCTGATCCTGGATGTCTTCGATGTGGAACGTGCCGCCATTCGGACGGCTGCGCACGAGTGCGCGCACGACGTTCTGCGTGAGCTGTTCGACGAGCTCGCGAACGCGCGCCGAAGCCGCGCCCTGGCCGCCGTTCACGGCGAGGAAGGCCTTCGTCATCGCGATCGCGACTTTCGAAGGTTCGAACGACACCACGCTACCGTTGCGGCGAATCACCTTATGGTCGGCGAACTGCTGCGCGCTCGTCTGGCCGTCTTGCGGTTGGCCACCCAGCGTGTGCGCGGCGGGCGCGCCTTCATACCGGGTCGAGACGTTATCGGTCGTTTGCATGTGCAAAGCTCCTGGGTCCTGGAAAGGTGCGAAGAGAGTTCGCGGATTAAGACGGACGCCGACGTCGTGCCCCCGTGTGCACGCTCGATCGGGCAGAGAAAAAAGTCCAGCCTGGCGAGGCTGCCGGATGCGACAAGGCAGATGAATCACGGACTGCTTCGGTCTTCATCGTGGATGTCGCGATCATTGGCTGTACCTTCTCTCTCGATTACAGCCGGTGCGCCGGTTCTCTCGGCCGACGGCACCGTACAAAGTTTCTGTTTTTTCTATGCTGGCAACGCGCGCGGCGCCTTGCTCGTGAAACGGAGCGCCGCGGTACAACACAACATATGGTGTGAAGCCTTGTTTCGGGTACCAAGTATAGTGGAAGAAACAGTACGATCAAACGGCTTTTTTTGCTGGTCCTATCTTGACAAGACCACAAGCCAAGCAGCGCGGGGCTTGGCGGCGAATGCCACTTCGAGTGGTCTGCGAGGCGCGCGCAACGACCCCGCGTTTGCGCGCGAGAGATGCTTATTTCTTGTGCAGCTGACGAGGGTTTAGCAGGCGTTCGAGCGCGTCACGACACCGCGTTCTGCGTGCCGTGCCCCTGGATATAGGGGAAGCTGGCATCGGCGAGCTGCGTATCGTGTTTGAGGCGCGCCCAGTCGAAGTGCGGGCCGGGATCGGTCTTGCGCCCAGGCGCGATGTCCGAGTGGCCCGCCAGCGCCTCGATCGGATAGTGCGCGACGAGCGCCTTCACGAGCGCGGCGAGCGTCGCGTATTGCGTCGCCTCGAAGGTCGTCGTGTCGCTGCCTTCCAGCTCGATGCCGATGGCGAAATCGTTGCAGCGCTCGCGGCCGAAGAAGCTCGAAGCGCCCGCGTGCCACGCGCGCTCGTCGCACGAGACGAACTGCTCGAGCGCGCCATCGCGATGAATGACGAAGTGGGCCGAGACGCGCACGCCGCGCAGGTTGGCATCGAAGTATGGATGCGCGTCGCAGTCGAGGCGGTTGAGAAAGAGATCGGCGATCTCGGGCCCGCCGAAGACGTTGGGTGGCAGGCTGATGTTGTGGACGACGATGAGCGTCGGCACGGCGCCTTGCGGGCGGGCCTCGAAGTTAGGCGAAGGCAGGTGTTGCGCGCCGGGCACCCAGCCCTGCGCATCGACTTCGTACGTGCGCGATCCCGGCAGTCCTGGCGATGCAGCAGCGCTCATCGTGCGGGGCGATCCTGGGCCGTGGTGCGAGCGTCGTACGCGCGCGCGTGCTCGGCGCTGCAGAACGAGCGCACGCCGACATTCACCGATTCGCTGCGCGGCGCATGCACACCGCACTCGGCGCAGCGGACCATCGGCTCGGGCAGCGCAGCCTTGCCGCTCGCGCTCGCGCCATTGGCGTTGCGCGCGGCGCCCTGTCCCGGCTGCGCGCCTTGCCCCGGCTGCGCACCGGTACGCGTTTGCGTCTGCGCACGGCGCAGCGCCTTGACGAACCACTGTCCGACCACGAACAGCAGTACGAGGAGAAGAATCTGTCTCATCGGAACACGCGACTCACACGACTCAAACCACAGGGCGGTGCAGCAGCACCTCGAAGACGAAACGGCTGCCCACATAAGCGAGCAGCAAGGCGATGAACGATGCGATCACCCAGCGCAGCGCAGCGCGGCCGCGCCAGCCGGAAACCTTGCGCGCGGTGAGCAGCGTGCCGAACATCAGCCACGAAAGAATCGCGAAGACGGTCTTGTGATCGAGCGAAAGCGGCCGGTCGATCAACTGCTCGCTGAACACGATGCCCGAGACGAGCGTGGCCGTGAGCAGCACGAAGCCCGCGCCGATCAGGCGGAACAGCAGCTTTTCCATCGTGAGGAGCGGCGGCAGCGTCTCGATCCAGTTCGACAGCCAGCCACCGCCGCGATTGCTCGCGTTGCGCTGGAAGCCTGCGCCCTTCAGCGCATGCAGCCGGCGCTCGACAGCGAGCATCAGCACCGCATGCAGCGCGGCGATCGCAAAGAGCCCGTAGGCGATGTTCGCGATGACGAAGTGCAGCTTGAACATCGGCGCGGCCGCATAGGGCAGCACGCGCACGCCGCCGAACACGAGCGGCAGGATCGACGCGAAGGCGGCCAACGGCAGCAGCAAAAGACGCAGGCCGTCGAGCGAAAAGAAAAAGCTCTCGATCCAGTAGATACCCGCGCCGAGCCAGAACATGGCCGACAACGCGAAGGCGAAGCCGAACACCATTTCGTTGGCGGGGAAGATCGTCATGTGCAGGAGCATGCCGTGCGCGGCGAGCGCGGCGAAGAGCAGCGCGCGCGAAAGCGGGCCGAAGGTCCGCGCGCGCAGGGCGTCGCCGCCCGCGCCGAGCGTCACCGGAACGGGCGGCACGCTGCCTGGCAGCGACATGCCGCCCGCGCGGCGCAGCGCGCGCCAGTCGGCGCCGCACAATCCGCCGTACAGGAGCACGGTGAGGGCATACAGTACAATATCCATGTTCGAAGTTTACTATAGGCCCCCTGGCCGCGCGCTCCCCTAACGAATCGGCGACGAAACGCGGCGCTTTCCCGTTTAGCGCGCGCGGGCCGGGCCGCACTGCTCACCGCCTCCCCATGCTCGACAATCTCACTCAACGGATGGCGCGCGTCGTCAAGACGCTGCGCGGCGAAGCCCGGCTGACCGAAGCCAATACGCAGGAAATGCTGCGCGAGGTGCGTCTCGCCCTGCTCGAAGCGGACGTGGCGCTGCCCGTCGTGCGCGAATTCATCGCCAAGGTGAAAGAGAAGGCGCTCGGCGAGGAAGTGATCTCCAGCCTCTCGCCGGGCCAGGCGCTCGTCGGCGTGGTGCAGCGCGAGCTGACCGCCGTGATCGGCGGCGACTATGAAGGCAAGGCGGCCGAACTCGATCTCGCCGTTACGCCGCCCGCCGTCATCCTCATGGCGGGTCTGCAGGGCGCCGGTAAAACGACCACCACCGGCAAGCTCGCCAAGCTCCTGCGCGAGAAGTACAAGAAGAAGGTCCTCACCGTTTCGTGCGACGTCTACCGCCCTGCCGCTATCGCGCAGTTGAAGACGGTGACGGAACAGGTCGGCGCGGACTTCTTCCCCTCGCAGCCGGACCAGAAGCCCGTCGAGATCGCCGCCGCGGCGGTCGACTGGGCCAAGCGCCACTATCACGACGTGCTGCTCGTCGACACGGCCGGCCGCCTCGGTATCGACGAGGCGATGATGAACGAGATCACCGCGCTGCACGCATCGCTCAAGCCCGCTGAAACACTCTTCGTGGTCGACGCCATGCTCGGCCAGGACGCGGTCAACACCGCGAAGGCGTTCAACGACGCCCTGCCGCTCACCGGCGTCGTGCTCACCAAGCTCGACGGCGACTCGCGCGGCGGCGCGGCGCTCTCCGTGCGCCACATCACGGGTAAGCCGATCAAGTTCGTCGGCGTCGCGGAAAAGCTCGATGGCCTCGAGGTGTTCCACCCGGACCGCATGGCGAACCGTATTCTCGGCATGGGCGACATTCTTGCGCTCGTCGAGGAAGCGCAGCGCGGCGTGGACGTCCAGGCCGCGCAAAAGCTCGCCGACAAGGTCAAGAAGGGCGGCGACTTCGACCTCAACGATTTCCGCGCGCAACTTTCGCAGATGAAGAGCATGGGCGGCCTGTCGTCGCTCATGGACAAGCTGCCCGCGCAGTTCCAGCAGGCCGCCTCGGGCGCCGACATGGGCCAGGCCGAGAAGCAGATGCGCCGCATGGAAGGCATCATCAACTCGATGACGCCCGCCGAGCGCGCCAAGCCCGAACTCATCAAGGCCACGCGTAAGCGCCGCATTGCGGCGGGCGCGGGCGTGCAGGTTCAGGAAGTGAACCGCATGCTCAACCAGTACGAGCAGATGCGCACCATGATGAAGAAGCTCAAGGGCGGCAATCTGCAAAAGATGATGCGCGGCATGAAGGGCATGATGCCCGGCATGCGCTGATCCTGCGGGCCGACGGCGCACATCGCGCACACGGCGGCCCCACTCGACGCGGCGCGCGACGGACCAAATGCGCGGGTTTATGCTGTAGCGCGCGCCGCCGTTATTTTCCACACTTCAGTAGCTACAGCTACCTTCCCGCCAGAGTCATGAATCGCGAAGAAGCCCTGCACATTTTCCGCCACTCCGAAGAGATCGTTTCGGAGGGCGACGTCAATGCGTCGATCGGCCGGATGGCCGAAGCCATCCGCGCCGAGATCAGCGAGGACTTCCCGCTCGTGCTGTCGGTGATGGGTGGCGCCGCCGTGTTCACCGGCATGCTGCTGCCGCACCTCGACTTCCCGCTCGAGTTCGACTACATCCACCTCACGCGCTACCGTAACGCGATCAAGGGCAGCGCCGAGATGCAGTGGCGCGTGGCGCCGCGCGAGTCGGTAAAGGACCGGGTGGTGCTCGTGCTCGACGACATCCTCGACGAAGGCGAGACCATGGCCGCGATTCGCGACCGCATCATGGACATGGGCGCGAAGCGTTTCCTCTCGGCCGTGCTGTGCGAGAAGACGCTTACGAAGGCCAAGCCGCTGCATCCCGACTACTGCGGCTTTTCGGTGCCGGACCGCTACGTGTTCGGCTGCGGCATGGACGCCAAGGGGTACTGGCGCAATCTGCCGACTATCCGCGCGCTGACCGAAGGCGCGTGAAACGCGCGTCGACTATCTGACGCACCATGAAAAAAGCAGCCCGCGGGCTGCTTTTTTGTTGCCTGCGACGCCCGCTGCATGCGGCGTCAGAGGTGATGCACGAAGTTGGCGATGCCCGCGAGAATCATCTCCACCGATATCGCCACGAGCACGAGGCCCATCAGCCGCTCGAAGGCCGTCACCACGCGCTCGCCGAGCCACTGCTGGATGCGCTCCGCCATCACCAGCACGACCGCGCAAATCACCATCGTCACGACGAGCGCCGCCACCCATTCATAGAGCTTGCCGGGCGCCTGCGAGGTGAGCAGCATGACCGTGGCGAGCGCCGAAGGCCCCGCCAGCGCGGGAATGGCGAGCGGCACGATGAGCGGCTCCCCGCCCTTGTCGCCGCTGCCGAACGGGCCGCCCGGATGCGGAAAGATCATGCGCAGCGCGATGAGGAACAGCACGATGCCGCCGCCGATGCGCAGCGAGGTATCCGTGAGCCCCATCATGCGCAGGAAGCTGTTGCCGGCGACCATGAAGATCAGCAGGATCACGAATGCGATCGCGACCTCGCGCAGGATCACGACCGCGCGGCGCTGCTTGGCAACGCCGCGCAGGCAACTGATGAAGAGCGGAATATTACCGAGCGGGTCGGTGATGAGGAGCAGCAGGACCGTAGCGGACAGAAAACTGTACTCCACGCTCGCAGCGCTCCTTTAACCGGGATGGAAAGTCGTTAAACCGCGAGTGCCGCGCGGATCTTCTGCACCACTGCCTGCGCGGCCTCATCGGCCGGCAGCAGCGTCGCTTCGGTATCGCGGCGGCCCTGGTACTCGATCTTGCCGTCCTTCAGGCCGCGCTCGCCGATCACGAGACGATGCGGCACGCCGATCAGCTCCCAGTCGGCGAACATCACGCCCGGACGCTCGCCGCGGTCGTCGAGAATCACATCCACGCCCGCTTCGAGCAGCTCGTTGTAGACGCGCTCGGCGTGCTCGCGCACGAGCTCGCTGCGGTCCATGCCCATCGGGCACACGACGACCTGGAACGGCGCGATCGACTCAGGCCAGATGATGCCCTTCTCGTCGAAGTTCTGCTCGATGGCTGCACCGAGGATACGCGTGACGCCAATGCCGTAGCAGCCCATCTGCATCGGCGCGGGCTTGCCGTTCTCGGCGAGGAACGTGGCGTTCATCGCTTCCGAGTACTTCGTGCCGAGCTGGAACACGTGGCCCACTTCGATGCCGCGGCAGATGTCGATCACACCCTTGCCGTCCGGCGAGGGATCGCCCTTCTTCACGTTGCGGATGTCGGCGACGACCGGCTCCGGCAGGTCGCGGCCCCAGTTCACGCCCGTGGTGTGGAAATCGACTTCGTTCGTGCCGACCACGAAATCGCTCATGTTCGCGACCGTGCGATCGGCGATCACCTTGACCGGCTTCTTCGTGTTGAGCGGACCGAGGTAGCCCGGCGGCGTGCCGAACCACTCGACGATTTCCGCTTCGGTCGCGAAGCGGAAGCCGCTCAGGCCTTCGAGCTTGCCGACCTTGATCTCGTTCAGATCGTGGTCGCCGCGCAGCATCAGCAGCCAGATCGTGGGCTCGGCGCCTTCGTTGTCCGTCGCGAGGATGATCGACTTGATCGTGCTTTCGAGCGGAATGCCGAGCAGCTCAGCCACAGCCTCGCACTTGGCCGCGCCCGGCGTGGGCGTCTTCGTGAGCGCTTGCGTGGGGGCGCCGCGCTGCGCGATGAGCGGCAGCGCTTCGGCGGCTTCGACGTTGGCCGCGAAGTCAGAGGTCGGGCAGTAGGCGATGTCGTCCTCGCCCGTTTCCGCGATCACGTGGAATTCGTGCGAGCCGCTGCCGCCGATCGAGCCGTTGTCGGCCGCGACTGCGCGGAACTGCAGGCCGAGACGCGTGAAGATACGCACGTAAGCGTCGTACATCTTCTGGTACGAGAGCTTGAGACCTTCGACGTCCTTATCGAACGAGTACGCGTCCTTCATGATGAATTCGCGCCCGCGCATCACGCCGAAACGGGGACGGATTTCGTCGCGGAACTTCGTCTGCACCTGATAGAAGTTCACCGGCAGTTGGCGATAGCTCTTGATCTGGCCACGCGCGATGTCGGTGACGACCTCTTCGTGCGTCGGGCCCATCACGAAGTCGCTTTGCTTGCGATCCTTGAAGCGCAGCAGTTCCGGCCCGTACTGTTCCCAGCGACCCGATTCCTGCCACAGCTCGGCCGGCTGCACGGCCGGCATGAGCAGCTCAATGGCGCCGGCACGGTTCATTTCTTCGCGCACGATCTGCTCGACCTTGCGGATCGAACGCAGGCCGATCGGCAGATAGTTATAAATGCCGCCAGCGATGCGACGGATCATGCCCGCGCGAACCATCAGCTTGTGGCTGACGATTTCCGCGTCAGCGGGCGCTTCCTTCAGGGTGCCGATAAAGAAACGGGAGGCTTTCATTCAAATTATCCAAAAGCGGCGGCCCGGTGCAGACCGCCCGAAGAAGTGACCAACGGAGGAGTTCACGAACCCGCCATTATGACAACGCGCCGGGTGCCGCGCCGATGACGCCGGCCAGATTCGAGGCCGATCGCGCCCCGAGACCGTTTTGCGCGGTCGCGGCCATTCGCCGACCTTTCCGGACGCGGGTCACGGACGGCGGGTGCGTGAGGACCGTTATCTGTTTATAATCAAAGCAATTTTAAAGGATTCGAAGGTGGTTGTATGCTGGATCGTGAGGGGTTTCGCCCGAACGTCGGCATCATCCTCTTGAACGCGCGAAACGAGGTGTTTTGGGGCAAGCGGGTTCGCGAACATTCCTGGCAGTTTCCGCAAGGGGGCATCAAATATGGTGAAACCCCCATGCAGGCAATGTTTCGGGAGTTGCACGAAGAAACCGGTTTGCATCCGGAGCACGTCAAGATCGTCGGTCGCACACGCGACTGGTTGCGTTATGAGGTGCCGGACAAGTTCATCAAGCGCGAAGTGCGCGGCCATTATCGCGGCCAGAAACAGATCTGGTTTCTGCTGCGTATGGTCGGGCGCGATTGCGATATCTGCCTGCGGGCAACGGAGCATCCCGAGTTCGATGCGTGGCGCTGGAATGAATACTGGGTGCCGCTCGAAGCGGTCATCGAGTTCAAGCGTGACGTCTATCAGCTCGCGCTGACCGAGCTCTCGCGCTTCCTGCGCCGGCCTGCGCCGCGTCAGGAGCGCCTGGGCGTGCAGGCTCACGAGGTGCGCTACCCGCGCATCGTGACGTCGGCACACGCAGACGCGGTGCACGCCGAGCCGTATGAGGCCATGCCGGAAGGCGCAGCCGAACGGACAGCGCGTACGCCGATCGAAAGCGATTGCGCGTCGGCGCAGAGTATCATCGAGCCTGCGCAGGACGAGCAGGATCAAGGGGCTTGAGCCAACGCAAAGAACGCCCGAACCGGCGGGACCCGACGCATCACGCGCCGGGCCCCGCCGGTTCGCATTCGCGGCGCAGTTCGTTCGTAACTGACGCCCGTGCTTCGAGGAAAACCAATTTGAAACGATTTGCTCTTGCTGCGGCATGCGCCGCAGGCGGTGTGCTGCTTGTGTCAGGACTGGCCGCGTGCTCCAGTTCCGGTTCCACGAACAAGGACGACAGCGCGTTCGTCTACCTGCTGGACCGCAAGGGCGAATGGCAGGAGAACAAGCTCGAAGGCCTGCCGCCGCTGCCGCAGGCCGGCGCGACGCTGCTGCCGTTCGACGTCTCGAACAATTCCCCGCTCAAGTTCGCCATCGACCCCGCATCGCTCACGGTCGGCACGGATGGCGTCGTGCGCTACACGATCGTCATCTCGAGCCCGAGCGGCGCGCGTAACGTGAACTACGAAGGGATTCGCTGCGACACCTACGAGTGGCGCCTCTATGCGAGCCTCGACGCCGATCACAACGGCTGGGACCAGACCGTCGCGAACAACTGGTCGCGCATCGAGAACGGCACGCTCAACGCGTACCAGTCGAGGCTCTATCAGGACTACTTCTGCGCCAACAAGATGCCGATCGCGAAGGCGTCAACGCTTATCGAGAACCTGCGCTACGGGCGCACGCAGTCGACGCTGGTGCGTTAACTGCCTCTGATGGGCATGAAAAAAGCCGCTGCGGCCTTTGGCCACAGCGGCTTTTTAACTTTTGAAGATGTGCGGTTGGCTGGGAGACGCCATCAAACCAGCACGAGATTGTCGCGGTGGATCAGCTCCGGCTCGAGCATATAGCCCAGGATGCCCTCGATCTCACCGCTCGGATGACGCTGGATCAGCTTCGTTTCTGCGCTGCTGTAGTTGGTAAGCCCGCGCGCCACTTCAACGCCGACGCCGTTCAGGCAAGCGATCACTTCACCGCGTGCGAATGCGCCCTGCACGCCGGTCACGCCGATGGGCAGCAGGCTCTTGCCGTCTGCCGTGAGCTTTTGCACCGCGCCGTCGTCGATCACGACGTGGCCGCGCACCTGCAGGTGGTCGGCCATCCATTGTTTGCGCGCCGCCATGCGCGCCGTGCGTGCGATGAGCTGCGTGCCGATCGCCTCGCCCGCAGCGAGGCGCACGAGCACATGCGCTTCGCGCCCGCTTGCGATCACCGTGTTCGCGCCGCTATGCGCGGCGCGCTTGGCCGCGAGGATCTTGGTAAGCATGCCACCGCGGCCGATGCTCGACCCCGCGCCGCCCGCCATTGCCTCGAGTTCCGGCTTGCCAGCGTCGGCTTCCTGCACGAGCGTCGCACTCGGGTCCTTGCGCGGATCGGCCGTATAAAGGCCGCTCTGGTCGGTGAGGATGATGAGCGCATCGCCTTCGATCAGGTTCGCGACGAGCGCGCCGAGCGTGTCGTTGTCGCCGAACTTGATTTCGTCGGTGACCACGGTGTCGTTCTCGTTGATGATCGGCACGACGCCGAGGCGCAGCAGCGTGAGCAACGTCGAGCGCGCATTGAGATAGCGTTCGCGGTCAGCCAGGTCGGCATGCGTGAGCAGGATCTGCGCCGTGCGGATGTCGTGCTCGGCAAAGCGGCTTTCATATACCTGCGCGAGCCCCATCTGCCCGACTGCCGCGGCAGCCTGAAGCTCGTCGATCTCGCGCGGCCGCTTCGTCCAGCCGAGCCGTTGCATGCCTTCGGCGATCGCGCCCGAACTCACGAGCACGACTTCCTTGCCCTGCGCACGCAGCGCCGCAATCTGCGCGGCCCAGCGGCCGATTGCCGCATGATCGAGCCCGCGGCCATCGTTGGTGACGAGGCTCGAACCGACTTTCACTACCAGACGCCGCGAATCGGCGATGACGGAACGCATGCTGCGCGGTCTCCCAAATGACTGATGACGCGTGAAGTTTCCTTCGTGCGGCCTGCGCGGCTCGCGCGCCGGCCGTTGCCGAAATTACTCCTGCGGCTGCTCCGCGTTCCCGCCCTGTCCCTCGCGGAAGCGCACGTCCGATGCGAGGTCTTCGGCTTCGGCCGCACGGCGCGCGTCCGAGTGCGAGGAGACGTAGTCGTACACCGCGTAACACAGGTTTTCGCAGCCCTGCCCCGTGAGCGCGGAAATCTCGAACACCGGACCGTCCCACTCGAAGCGCTTCACGAAGTCGGCAATGCGCTCGGCGCGCTCGTCCTCCGGCACCATGTCGAGCTTGTTCAGCACGAGCCAGCGCGGCTTTTCAAAGAGCGTCTCGTCGTACTTGCGCAGCTCGCCGACGATCGCTTTCGCCTCCGCAACCGGATCGACGCTTTCGTCGAACGGCGCGAGGTCGACCAGATGCAGCAGCAGGTTCGTACGCTGCAGGTGGCGCAAGAACTGGTGACCGAGGCCCGCACCTTCCGACGCGCCTTCGATCAGGCCCGGAATGTCGGCAATCACGAAGCTCTTGCTCGGCCCCACGCGTACCACGCCCAGATTCGGCGCGAGTGTCGTGAACGGGTAGTCGGCGATCTTGGGCTTCGCGTTCGACACCGAGGAGATGAACGTGGACTTGCCCGCGTTCGGCATGCCGAGCAGGCCGACGTCGGCGAGCACTTTCAGCTCCAGCTTGAGCATGCGGCGTTCGCCGGCCTTGCCGTCGGTCTTCTGACGCGGCGCGCGGTTCGTGGACGACTTGAAATGCAGGTTGCCGAGGCCACCCGCACCGCCCTGCGCGACCATGACTTGCTGCTCGTGCTCGGTCAGGTCGGCGATCAACTCGCCCGTATCCTGGTCGGTGATGACCGTGCCCACCGGCATGCGCAGCGTGATGTCGTCGCCGCCCTTGCCGTAGCAGTCCGAGCCACGGCCGTTCTCGCCGTTGCGCGCCTGGTGCTTCTTTGTGTAGCGGTAGTCGATGAGGGTGTTGATGTTGCGGTCCCCGACTGCGTAGACGCTGCCGCCACGCCCGCCGTCACCGCCGTCCGGCCCGCCGAACGGGACGAACTTCTCGCGTCGCATCGACGCGCTGCCATCGCCCCCATCGCCGGCGATGACTTCGATCTTCGCTTCGTCAATGAACTTCATGAGTTACTCCGTCCCGTGAATATCGGTATTTTGCCCGCCATGGCGGAAACTGGCCAACCTGGCCAACCTGGCCGAACGGCCAACGACGCTCAGCAAGTCAACGGAAGCCCGTTACGACCCCGAAAGATTACGGATAAATAAAAAGGCCCCGCAAACTTCGCGGGGCCTTCTTTGCGTCGCGTGTAGCCCGCTCGCGAGCGGTCTAAAGCTTAGACCGCTGCCGGGACGACGTTGACCAGTTGCTTGTTGGCTGCGCCCTTGATCGTGAACGCGACGTGGCCGTCGACCAGCGCGTAGAGCGTGTGGTCCTTGCCAATGCCGACGTTCAGGCCCGGGTGCATGCGCGTGCCGCGCTGGCGAACGATGATGCCGCCTGCGAGGATCGCCTGGCCGCCGTACACCTTCACGCCAAGTCGTTTCGACTCTGAGTCGCGGCCGTTACGTGACGACCCGCCTGCCTTTTTGTGTGCCATTTGTTTGCTCCTTTACCTGCGTGCGCTTACGCGTTGATCGCGTCGATGCGCAGTTCGGTGTAGTTCTGGCGGTGGCCGCCATGCTTCTGGTAGTGCTTCCGGCGACGCATCTTGAAGATGGTCACTTTGGCGTGTCGGCCTTGCGACACAACGGTGGCCTTGACGGAAGCCCCACTGACCAGCGGCGTACCGAACTTAATCGATTCGCCTTCGCCCACTGCGAGAACCTGGTCGAGCGTGATTTCTGCGTCAATGTCAGCCGGTATCTGTTCTACTTTAAGTTTTTCGCCAACGGCAACTTTGTACTGCTTGCCGCCGGTTTTTATGACCGCGTACATTGAGAACCTCACTCTGAGTAATCTTTTCAGGCACACTGCGCGCCCGAAACCTTAGATTATACATAGAGTTAGCTTCGCGGTCAAAAGACACGTACGTCCGTTGCGCGAGTGCGTGCGAGGGACTTGGGGCCCGTCAGATGGGCCCTGGGGCTATCCGAACGGCATAGCGCCAGCATCCATGCGGCCGCCCGGGCCGCGGGAAAATAGAGGGAGCCATCAGCCGGACGGTAGCGGAGCGTCCGGCATGCAGTCGATTCGCCTTATAATCCGCGGCACTACCCATATTTGCCATCATGTCGTCCACCGCCACCCCATCCCCCAGCGCAGCCACCCTGCTTGCACCCATCGCCAGTGACATGGAGCAGGTGAATCGTGTCATCCGGCAGAGCCTGGCGTCCGAGGTGATGCTGATCAACCAGATCTCCGAGTACATCATCGGCGCGGGCGGCAAGCGGCTGCGTCCGGCGCTCCTGCTCATGGTGGCCGGCGCGCTCGGCGACCACGGCACGGAGCGTCATGTGCTCGCGGCGGTCGTCGAGTTCATTCACACGGCTACGCTCCTGCACGACGACGTCGTCGACGAATCGGACCTGCGGCGCGGCCGCCAGACGGCCAACGCGCTGTTCGGCAACGCTGCCAGCGTGCTGGTGGGCGATTACCTGTATTCGCGCTCGTTCGAGATGATGGTGGGCGTCGGCAAGATGCGCGTGATGGAAATCCTGTCCGCCGCCACGACGATCATCTCCGAGGGTGAAGTCCTGCAGCTCCTGAACATGCACGACGCGGACGTGGACACCGACCGCTACATGCAGGTGATCCGCTACAAGACCGCCAAGCTTTTCGAAGCCGCGGCGCAGCTCGGCGCGGTGCTTTCGGGGGCGGATGCGCGCACCGAGGAAGCCGCGGCCGAATACGGGCGGCGCATCGGCACGGCATTCCAGATCATGGACGACTGGCTCGACTACACGGGCACGCCAGAATCGATGGGCAAGAACGCGGGCGACGACCTGCGCGAAGGCAAGCCCACGCTGCCGCTGATCTGGCTGATCGAGCACGGCACGGCTGCGGAAGCCGCGCTTGCACGCGAAGCGATCGAACAAGGCGGCACGACGCGCTTCGACGAAATCTTCGCGGCGATCACGCGCTCGGGCGCGCTCGAGCACACGCTGCAATGCGCGCGCACTGAAGCCCAAGCCGCCGCCGATGCGATTTCGGCGTTCCCCCCTTCCATTTACAAAGATAGCCTGCTAGAATTATGTTCTTACTCGACGACGCGCCAGTCTTGAAACAGACGAAGCGGGTTGTGGAGTCCAGCAGTAAATTCGGGGTGTAGCTTAGCCTGGTAGAGCGCTACGTTCGGGACGTAGAGGCCGGAGGTTCGAATCCTCTCACCCCGACCAGAATTCGAGAAAAACCGCGCATGCATTGCGCGGTTTTTTTTCGCCTGTAGCTCCCGCACTCGCATCCTGTCCGGCAACTCGCGGCGCACCACGCCTCGCACAGCCGGCAGCGGCCTTATCCGTTCGGCCAGTCGCCCTGGAACTGCGGTACCCCTCTGTTATAGTTTCCCCATCCGCCCCCCTCACTTTCTCGACGCGTGGACCACCTTCCCTTATGGGCGCAGATTTGCGCCGTCTTCGTCCTGCTCATCTGCTCCAGCTTTTTCTCCATCTCCGAAACGGCGATGATGGCGCTCAATCGCCATCGGCTCAAATACCTCGCCAATCACGGCACGCTCGGCGCGAAGACCACCCAGAAGCTGCTCGCGCGCACCGACCTGCTGCTTTCGGTGATCCTGATCGGCAACAATCTCTTCAACACCATCATCCCGGTCCTCACGACTTCGATTGCGCTCCATACCTTCGGCCGCAACAATCTCGTGCTCTCGATCGCAACGGGCATCGTCGCGTTCCTCATCATCGTGTTCGCGGAAATCACGCCGAAGATTGTGGGCGCAACGTTTCCGGAAAAAATCGCGCTGCCCGCGAGCCTCTTGATCGCGCCGCTCATGCGTGTGACGAAGCCACTCATCTGGTTCGTCAACATGTTTGCGAACACCATCCTGCGCATCCTGCACATCAATACGCACAAGGCGCATGACCAGCGGCTCTCCACCGAGGAGTTGCGCACCATCGTGCTCGAGTCGGGCAGCTTCATGCCGACCAAGCACCGCAGCATCCTGCTGAACCTGTTCGATCTGGAGAACATCACCGTCGACGACGTGATGATTCCGCGCCGGCGCATCGAGGCGCTCGATTACGATGCCCCGCTCGAAGACATCCTGCATCAGCTCGAGACCTGCTATCACAACAAGCTGATCGTCTATCAAGGCGACATCGACCGCGTGCTCGGCGTGCTGCATGTGCGCAAGACGCTGGCCGCGCTGCACAACCAGGAATTCGAGCGCGAGACGCTGCGCGAACTGCTCGCCGAACCGTACTTCGTGCCCACGGGCACGCCCGGGTTCCAGCAGCTCCAGTACTTCCAGGAAAGCCGCCACCGCATCGCGCTCGTCGTGAACGAGTACGGTGAGATGGAAGGACTCGTGACACCCGAAGACATCATCGAGGAGCTGATCGGCGAATTCACCACGTCGATGCCGCGCAGCGGTACCGGACGCGGCGGCTGGAACGACGAAGGCGAATGTATCGTGCCGGGCAGCATGCCCTTGCGCGAACTCAATCGCTGGCTGCATATCAAGCTGCCCACGGATGGGCCCAAGACGCTCAACGGCCTGATCCTCGAAGTGCTCGAAGAGATTCCCGAAGGCGACGTGTGCCTGCAGATCGGCGACGTGAAGCTCGAAGTGCTGCGCAGCGACGACCAGGCCGTACGCACGGTCAAGCTCTTCAAGCCCGGCGCCAAGCCGCGCCAGGGCACGCTGCAAAAGGCCAAGAAGCTGCTGCCCGGACGTTAGCCGTTCTGCCAGGTGGCGGCGCAGTGCGCCGCGCGCCATGATGAAGGCGTCATCTGTCCGAGGCGGCTTCGCGCCGGCATGCCGATGCTTTCTACTCCTTATCGTGCGTATCGTGCGCGCCCTTTCGCCGCCGTGGCTGCCGATGGCGGTACGGGCGGTGGGTCAACGGCGCGCACACCTCCACTAGTCTCCGCACCGCAGGCCGACGACGCACCCGCCGTTCGCCTGCTCTCCGAAACGCTGCGCGAAGCCGCGCGGCGCAATGCCTCCGATCTACACATCGAGCCGATGGAACAGGGCTGGCGCGTGCGTCTGCGCATCGACGGCGTGCTGCACGAGATGGCACGCCCGCCTGTGCATCTGCGCGACGCGTTCGTCACGCGGATCAAGGTGCTCGCGCGCATGGACATCGCCGAGCGGCGCGTTCCGCAGGACGGCAGGCTGCGGCTCGCGCCCTCGGGGGCGTCGCAAGCCGCCGAGGACTATCGCGTGAATTCGCTGCCCACGCTTCATGGCGAGAAGCTCGTCTTGCGCAGGCTCGAAGCGCTTCCCGCCGACTTGTCGCTTGCCGAACTCGGGCTCGATGAAGCTCAACAGCGTGCCGTAGCCGAAGCGATCAGCGCGCCACACGGTCTTGTCCTCGTCACGGGCCCCACAGGCAGCGGCAAGACACTCTCGCTCTACTGTTTCCTGCAAAGACTCAACGGTACGGCACGCAATCTCTGCTCGGTGGAAGATCCTGCCGAAATCCAGCTCGCGGGCATCAATCAGGTCAACGTGCGCGAGAAGGCCGGGCTCACCTTTGCGGTGGCGCTGCGTGCGCTGCTGCGCCAGGACCCGGACGTCATCATGATCGGCGAAATTCGCGACGAAGAAACCGCCAGCGTGGCCGTCAGGGCCGCGCAGACCGGCCATCTCGTCCTCTCGACCGTGCACACGAACGACGCGAGTGCGGCCTGCGCACGGCTCGTCGACATCGGCGTCGAGCCGTACAACCTGGCGGGCTCGTTGCGGCTCGTCACCGCGCAACGTCTCGTGCGGCGGCTATGTCCGCAATGCCGCGTGCGCGGCGAGGCTTCGCAGTCGGCGCTCATCGCAGCGGGACTGAACGTGCGCGACAGTGACACGACACAGCCTTATGTCGCGCGCGGCTGCGAGGCTTGCCATGGCATCGGCTATCGCGGTCGCGTGGGTATTCACGAGGTCTTGCCGATATCGGAGACCATCCGCGAGCTAATCGTCGCTGGGCGCGGCGCGCACGAAATCGCACGCGAAGCACGCCGAGGCGGTGTGGCAACCTTGCGCGACGCAGCGCTCGCACGCGTGCGCGACGGCACCACGAGCCTCGCCGAAGCGCTTGCCGCGACGCAAGCGCCATGAGCGACACGCACGCCCGTCGCGGCCCATCCGAGTGGCGCTTCGCGTGGCGCGGTCTCGATGCATCGGGCGCGACGAAGCGTGGCACCGTGATCGCGCTCGACGCTACAGCTGTGCGCGACGCGCTCAAGCGCGATCGCATCACCGTGCTCGCCATCGAGCGCAAATCGAGTGCGGCCGCGCCCAAGGCAAGCCACGCGGACGTCACGCGCTTTACGCGCCAGCTCGCGAGCCTCTTGCGCGCGGGCCTGCCGCTTGCGAATGCGCTCGATCTGCTCGCGCTGTCGCCGGGGCCGAACGGCATGCCGCGCATTGCCGCGGCGCTCGCGCGCGACATCGCCGGCGGCCTGCGCTTTGCCGACTCGCTCGCGCAACATCCGGCGCGCTTCAACGCGCTGTATTGCCAGCTCGTTGCCGTTGGCGAAGCTTCGGGTGCGCTCGCTGCAGTACTCGGGCGCCTCGCCGACGACCGCGAGCGTGCCGCCGCGCAGCGCGCCAAAGTGCGCGCCGCGCTCACCTACCCCGTCGCGGTGCTGTTGCTCGCGGTTGTCATTACCGCGGCGTTGCTGGTCTGGGTCGTGCCCACGTTCAAGCAGATCTTCGACGGCTTCGGCGCCGCACTGCCCGCGCCCACGCAGTTCGTGCTGATGCTCTCGGCGGGCGCCGCGCGCTGGAGCGTGCCGGCCGCCGTAGCCGCGGCCACCGGCACGCTCGCCCTGCAAGCGGCCTTACGGCGCTCGGAAGCCTCGCGCATTGCGTTCGGACGCGCGATGCTAAAGCTCCCGCTTTGCGGCACGCTGCTCACCACACTGTGCGCCGCCCGCTGGAGCCGCGCGCTCGGCACGCTCCTCGCCGCCGGCACGCCACTCGCCGACGCGTTCGATTCGCTCGTGCACGCAAGCGGCAACGCATTCTTCGATCGAGCAAGCGCGGGGATCAGTGAGCGCCTGCGGCACGGCGAGCGGCTCGCCGCAGCCATGCGCGCGGCGGGATGCTTTCCTGCAGACGTGGTTCAGCCTGTTGCGGTCGCGGAAGAATCGGGCGCGCTCGACGCGATGTTGCTCGATGTGGCTTCGCTCGCCGACCGTCAGGTCGACGAAAAGATCGCGCTCGTCTCGAGCCTGTGCGAGCCGCTCGTGATTGTCGTGCTCGGTGCGCTGGTCGGCGGCCTCGTCGTTGCGATGTATCTTCCCATCATTCAACTGGGCAACGTGGTGTAGCATCGCTGCCAGATTCCGGTTCCGTCTCATGCCCGTCCAACTTCTTTCCGCGCCCGATACCGCAACGCCGCTCGCAGCCGCTCTCGCCGGACTGCCCTTCGGCGTGCTCATGGTCTTCACCATTGCGTTCGGCCTCGTCATCGGCAGCTTTCTCAACGTCGTCGTGCACCGGTTGCCGATCATGCTGGAGCGCGCGTGGCGCGCCGATGTTGCGGAAGCGACCGGCACGCCCGGTCCGCTCTTCGAAGAAGACGGGGTGCCCGCGCGCTACAACCTCTGGCTCCCACGCAGCGCGTGCCCGCACTGCGGCCACGTCTTGCGCGCCTGGGAAAACATTCCGGTGCTCAGCTGGGTCGCGCTGCGCGGGCGCTGCTCGCACTGTCATGCGCGCGTGAGTGTGCGCTACCCGCTCATCGAAATCGCGAGCGCGGCTTGCGCGGCCGGCGCGTTGCTCGCCTTCGGGCCCACCGGCAAGGCGCTCGCCGCCTTCGTGCTGTGCGCCACGCTCATCGCAGCGAGCGCCATCGACCTTGAACACCAGATGCTGCACGATGAAATCACCCAGCCGCTGCTGTGGGCCGGGTTGCTGATCAATTTTGCAGGGACCTTCGTCACGCTGCGCGAAGCGGTGATCGGCGCGGTCGCGGGTTATCTGGCGCTGTGGTGCGTCTACTGGGTCTTCAAGCTGTTGCGTGGCGTGGAAGGCATGGGCCACGGGGACTTCAAACTGCTCGCCGCACTCGGCGCATGGCTCGGCTGGAGCGCGCTGCCGCAGATCGTCGTGATCGCCGCGGTGGCCGGCGCGCTCGTCGGCATAATCTCTACGTTGACGGGACGCATGCGTTTCGAAGAGCCGCTGCCGTTCGGCCCGTATCTGGCCGCTGGCGCGCTCGTCACATTGTTTGCGGGCACACCGCTGTATGGCGTATTTGCGTGGGGGAACTGATCAAATGTTCGCGGTCGGATTGACGGGTGGCATCGGCAGCGGCAAGTCCACGGTCGCGGATGGCTTTGCCGCGCGCGGCGTGACGATCGTCGACACCGATCTCATCGCGCATCGCATTACTGCGCCGCATGGCGTCGCGATGGCGCAGATCGCCGCGGAATTCGGCCCTGAATTCGTCGCGCCGGACGGCTCGATGGACCGCGTGCGCATGCGCACGCTCGTGTTCGGCGACGAGTCCGCGCGCAAGCGGCTCGAGGCCATCACGCACCCGTTGATCCGCTCCGAGACCGAACGCGAAACGCGAGAGGCAAGCGGGCCTTACGTGATCGTGGTCGTGCCCTTGCTCGTAGAGTCGGGCACCTGGAAGACGCGTGTCGATCGTGTGCTCACCGTCGATTGCAGCGTGGAAACGCAGATCGAGCGCGTCATGCGCCGGAACGGCTTCACACGTGAGCAAGTACTCGCGATCATCGCGCGGCAGGCCACGCGCGAAGCACGCCTCGCAGCCGCCGACAACGTGGTGGTCAACGACAACGGCGCGACGCTCGAATCGCTCGATCAGGACGTCGACGCATTGCATCAGACGTATCTCAAGCTTGCTGCCGCAAAGGCCGGTAAAGCGTAAAACGCGCCATCCGCGCGCGATTAGCGGGTCACATCGGCATAGCGCCAGGCCGGCGCGATTGCGACCGTAGTCCCACGGCATTAGAATGTCCTGCAATCCGTCACCTACCACGCCCGAGGCGAGCGCGCTTGATTCTTTACGAGTATCCCTTCAACGAGCGAATCCGAACGCTGCTGCGCCTCGAAGACCTGTTCGAGCGCTTCACGTTTTTCCTGACCCAGGAGGATCCGAGGGAACATCACGTCGCGCTCACGACGCTCTTCGAAATCGCCGAAGTCGCAGGCCGTGCCGACCTGAAGTCGGATCTCATAAAGGAACTCGAGCGGCAGCGCCAAACGCTCGCGCCGTTCCGCGGCAATCCCGGCATCGAGCAGAATGCGCTCGAAACCGTGCTGGGTGAAATCGAGCAAACGCTCGCCGGCCTCACGCAGATGCAAGGCAAGACGGGCCAGCATCTGATGGACAACGAGTGGCTCACGAGCATCCGCAGCCGCGCGATCATTCCCGGCGGCACCTGCAAGTTCGATTTGCCGTCGTATTACGCCTGGCAACAGTTGCATCCCGATCAACGCCGTCAAGACATCGCGAAGTGGGTCACGCCGCTGCTGCCGCTGCGCGACGCCGCCGCCATCGTGCTGCGCCTCGCGCGCGAGTCGGGCCAGGCGTCGAAGGTGATGGCGATGCAGGGCAGCTATCAGCAGATGCTGTCGGGCCGTGCGTATCAGCTCATGCAGGTACGCGTGGCACCGGAATTGCGCATGATTCCCGAAGCGAGCGCCAACAAGTACATGCTGTGGGTGCGCTTCACCGTGCAGGATGGCGATCTGCGTCCGCGGGCCGTCGATCAGGACGTGCCGTTCCAGCTCACGCTCTGCAGCCTGTGAAACCGAGCGCGTCGCCAGGCCAGACTCAACGCAACCAAAGTTCTATCGCATGACCACTGTCGTCAAATGTCCGACCTGCGGCAAGGAAGTCCGCTGGGTGCCGGAGAACCGCTTCCGGCCTTTCTGCTCCGAGCGTTGCAAGCAAATGGATCTCGGCGCATGGGCAGCCGAAAAGTACCGCATCGGCGGCGCCGACGACGAAACGCCGCCGGAAGACGCGCCGCCCACGGATACGCGCCAATAAGCAACAGTAAGCAATAAGCGCCGCGACGCGCTTGCGCCAGACAAAAAAGGCCGCTGTGCATCACGCACAGCGGCCTTTTGCATTGTCGTGGCCCTTAGAGCGTCACTCCGCGGCGAGCCATTCCAGCACAGGAATCGTCGCGGGCAGGAGCGGCTCGACGCTCGCCGGCAGCGACTGCCAGACAAACGCCTGACCTTCGCGGCCATGCGGCTCGCCGGTCCACTCGGTCACCTTGCAGAAGTAGAGCCGCACATAGGCGTGCGGGTAATCGTGTTCGAGCGTGTGCCACAGATGGCACGCCTTCACGTCGATGCCCAGTTCCTCGTGCAACTCGCGCGCGAGCGCCGCTTCGACTGTCTCGCCCGCTTCCAGCTTGCCGCCCGGAAACTCCCAGTAGCCTGCATAAGGCTTGCCTTCGGGGCGCTGGGCGAGCAGGTAGCGGCCATCGGGCTGCACCAGCACACCCACCGCGACTTCCGTCACGGGGCGTGCGTTCGCGGAAGCATCCTTCGTGGTGTTGGCTTCGGCGCTCATGCCTCTTGCGCCTTCTTGCCCGACCAGTCGCGTGCGAATTGCCACGCCACGCGGCCGGAACGCGAGCCGCGTTCCAGCGCCCAGACGAGCGCGTCGCCGCGCGCCGATTCGACTTCGGCGTCGTCGCAGCCGAAATGGCGCAGCCAGTGGGCGACGATCGTCAGATAGTCGTCCTGCTTGAACGGATAGAAGCTCACCCAAAGGCCAAAGCGCTCGGACAACGAGATCTTCTCTTCCACGACTTCGCCCGGATGAATCTCGCCGTCGGGCATGTGCTTGTATGTCTCGTTATCGCTCATGTACTCGGGCAGCAGATGGCGCCGGTTCGAGGTCGCATAGATCAGCACGTTGTCCGACTGCGCGGCCACCGAGCCGTCCAGCGCCACCTTCAGCGCCTTGTAGCCCGATTCGCCTTCCTCGAACGAGAGGTCGTCGCAGAACACGATGAAGCGCTCGGGGCGCGTCGAGATGAGATCGACGATATCGCCGAGGTCATGCAGATCGTCCTTGTCGACTTCGATCAGGCGCAGGCCCTCTTGCGCGTACGCGTTCAGGCAGGCCTTGATCAGCGACGACTTGCCGGTGCCGCGCGCGCCGGTGAGCAGCACGTTGTTCGCCGGCTTCTTCTGCACGAACTGGCGCGTGTTGCGGTCGATGAGATCTTTCTGCCGGTCGATGTTCTGCAGGTCGTCGAGCGAGATCAACGAGATCGCCGGCACCGGCTGCAGGAAGCCGCGCCCCTGGCGCTTGCGCCAGCGAAACGCGACGGCCGCGTTCCAGTCGACATCGGGTGCCGACGGCGGCAGCACGGCTTCGAGGCGGCCGAGCAGCGCTTCGGCGCGGGTCAGAAACTGTTCGAGCTTGTCCATGTGGTGAAGGCGCTTGAAATCAGGAGCGGTAATCCGCGTTGATGCTCACGTAGTCGTGCGAGAGGTCGCAGGTCCAGATCGTGGCCTGCGCGTCGCCGCGGCCGAGCAGCACGCGAATCAGGATCTCGCTCTCCTTCATGACGCGCTGGCCGTCCTCTTCGCGGTAAGCCGGGTTGCGACCGCCCGCTTTCGCGACGAGCACGTCGTCGAGATACAGGTCGATCTTGTCGACGTCGAGGTCCGTCACGCCGGCATAGCCGATCGCGGCGAGGATACGGCCGAGGTTGGGGTCCGATGCGTAGAACGCCGTCTTCACGAGCGGCGAATGGCCGATCGCATAAGCGATCTGGCGGCACTCGGCCACATCCTTGCCGCCTTCCACCTGCACGGTCATGAACTTGGTCGCACCTTCGCCGTCGCGCACGATGAGCTGCGAGAGTTCCTGGGCGACGGCCGTCACGGCGTCGCGCAGCGCGGCGTAGGCGGGCGTGTCCGTCGACGTGATCGCGGGCAGGCTCGACTTGCCCGAGGCGATCATGATGAACGAGTCGTTGGTCGAGGTATCGCCGTCGATGGTGACGCAGTTGAACGAGCGGTCGGCCACGTACTTCACGAGTTCGTCGAGCACGGGCTGCGCAACGTTCGCATCGAAAGCGAGGAAGCCGAGCATGGTCGCCATATTCGGCTTGATCATGCCCGCGCCCTTGCTGATGCCCGTGAACGTGATGGTGTGGCCGTCGACCGCGACCTGACGCGACACGGCCTTCGGCAGCGTGTCGGTCGTCATGATGGCCTGCGCGGCGTCGTACCAGTTCGCGGCCTTGCGGTTCGCCAGCGCGGCGGGCAGGCCCGCCTTCAAACGATCGATGGGCAGCGGCTCGAGAATCACGCCAGTCGAGAACGGCAGCACCTGCGAGGACTCGAGGCCGGCCAGGCGCGCGAGTTCATCGCAGGTTTCGCGGGCGTGCTTCATGCCCGGCTCGCCGGTGCCCGCGTTCGCGTTGCCGGTGTTCACCACCAGCGCGCGAATGCCCTTGCCACCCGCGCGCACCTTCGCGAGATGTTCGCGGCACACCGTCACCGGCGCGGCACAGAAGCGGTTCAGCGTGAACACGCCGGCTACGCTCGCGCCTTCGTCGACGGAAATCACCAGGACGTCCTTGCGATTGGGCTTGCGGATGTTGGCTTCCGCCCAGCCGAGCGTCACGCCGGCGACCGGATGAAGTTGTGCGGGATCAATCGAGGGGAAATTGACAGCCATGGTGGCGACCTGTCGAAATGGCGATGCCGGCCAGGGCGCTGGAGCCTGGCCGGCATCGGGATTCAAAACGCAAGGCCCGCGAGAAGAAGCGGGCCACCGGAATCTACGTTCAAGCCTGCGTCACGCGATCTTGCCGTGACACTGCTTGTACTTCTTGCCGCTGCCGCACGGGCACGGATCGTTGCGGCCCACCTTCGGCATTTCGCTGCCCACCGGCGGCGTATGGCTCATGGCCGCGCCCACCATTGCGGCGGCGGCGTCTGCGGCCACCGGTGCGGCAGCCGCGGGAGCCGGCGCCGTGTCGGCTTCGGCGAATTCGGCATGGCGGAACTCGACGTTCTCGACATGATGGCCCTGCTCTTCGATCTGCTCGGCAGCCTGTTCGAGCTGCTCCGGCGACTGGATCTGCACGTTCATCACGATACGCGTGACTTCGAGCTTCACGGCTTCGAGCATTGCGGCGAACAGTTCGAACGCCTCGCGCTTGTACTCCTGCTTCGGGTTCTTCTGCGCATAGCCGCGCAGATGGATGCCCTGACGCAGGTGGTCGAGCGCCGCGAGGTGTTCGCGCCAGCTGCGGTCGAGCGTTTGCAGCATGACCGAGCGCTCGAACGCGCTGAACGATTCGCGGCCCACGAGCGCGACCTTCTGCTCGTACGCTTCGTCGCCGGCGGCGAGCACGGCTTCGAGAATTTCATCGGCGTCGATCGACGACGACTCGTTGATCATCTCCTGGATCGCGAGGTCGAGCTGCCATTCGTTGCGCAGCACTTCTTCGAGCTCGGGCACGTCCCACTGCTCTTCGATACTGCCGTGCGGCACGAACTGGCGCACGATGTCGGTGATCACGCCATGACGCATCGCGCCGATCGTTTCGGTGATGTCATGCGCTTCGAGCAGTTCGTTGCGCTGCTGGTAGATCACCTTGCGCTGATCGTTCGAGACGTCGTCGTATTCGAGCAGCTGCTTGCGGATGTCGAAGTTGCGCGCTTCGACCTTGCGCTGCGCCGACTCGATCGAACGCGTCACGATGCCCGCTTCGATCGCCTCGCCTTCCGGCATCTTCAGGCGGTCCATGATCGCGCGCACGCGGTCGCCCGCAAAAATGCGCAGCAGCGGATCTTCGAGCGAGAGATAGAAACGCGACGAACCCGGGTCGCCCTGACGGCCCGCACGGCCGCGCAGCTGGTTGTCGATCCGGCGCGACTCGTGACGCTCGGTGCCGATGATGTGCAGACCGCCCGCGGCCTTCACCTGATCGTGCAGCGTCTGCCACTCGTCGTTCAGTTGCTGGATGCGGCGCGCCTTTTCGTCGGCGGGGATGGCGTCGTCGGCCTCGATGAACGAGGCCTGCTTTTCTGCATTGCCGCCCAGCACGATGTCGGTACCGCGGCCCGCCATGTTGGTGGCGATCGTGACGCGCTTCGGACGGCCCGCTTCGGCAACGATCGCCGCTTCCCGTGCGTGCTGCTTCGCGTTGAGCACTTCGTGCGGCAAACCGGCCTTGGTCAGCAGGTTCGAGAGCAGTTCCGAGTTCTCGATCGACGTCGTGCCCACGAGCACCGGCTGACCGCGCTCGTAGCAATCGCGGATATCGCGGATGACGGCCTCGTAGCGCTCCTTCGCGGTCTTGTAGATCTGATCCTGCTTGTCGATCCGCTTGGGCGTGCGGTTCGTCGGAACCACGACCGTTTCGAGGCCGTAGATCTCGTTGAATTCGTACGCTTCGGTGTCGGCCGTACCCGTCATGCCCGAGAGCTTCGCGTACATGCGGAAATAGTTCTGGAACGTGATCGAAGCGAGCGTCTGGTTCTCGCTCTGGATCTTCACGTGCTCCTTCGCTTCCACGGCCTGGTGCAGACCGTCCGACCAGCGGCGGCCGGCCATCAGACGGCCGGTGAATTCGTCGACGATGATGACTTCGCCGTTCTGCACCACGTAGTGCTGGTCCTTGTGGAACAGCGTGTGGGCACGCAATGCGGCGTACACGTGGTGCATCAGCGTGATGTTCTGCGGCGCGTAGAGGCTTTCGCCCTGGCCGATCAGACCCCACTCGGAGAGCATGCGCTCGGCCTTCTCGTGGCCCGATTCGGTGAGGAACACCTGGCGCGCCTTTTCGTCGAGCGTGTAGTCGCCCGGCTTTTCCACGCCCGTGCCGTCGGCCTTCTCTTCGCCGATCTGCTGCTCGAGGAGCGGCGGCAGCGCGTTCATGCGCACGTAGAGTTCGGTGTGGTCTTCGGCCTGGCCCGAGATGATGAGCGGCGTACGCGCTTCGTCGATCAGGATCGAGTCCACTTCGTCGACCACGGCGAAGTTCAGCGCACGCTGCACGCGCGCCTCGGTCTCGTAGACCATGTTGTCGCGCAGGTAGTCGAAGCCGAACTCGTTGTTCGTACCGTAGGTGATGTCCGCGGCGTACGCTTCCTGCTTCGTCGCGTGGTCCATCTGCGACAGGTTGATGCCGACGGACAGACCGAGGAAGTTGTAGAGGCGCGCCATCCATTCGGCGTCGCGCTGCGCGAGGTAGTCGTTGACCGTCACGACGTGCACACCGCGGCCCGACAACGCATTCAGGTACACGGGCAGCGTGGCGACGAGCGTCTTGCCTTCGCCGGTGCGCATTTCAGCGATCTTGCCGTAATGCAGCACCATGCCGCCGATCAGCTGCACGTCGAAGTGGCGCATCTTCAGCACGCGCTTGCTCGCCTCGCGGCAAACGGCGAACGCCTCGGGCAGCAGTTCGTCGAGCGACGTGCCGTTGGCCACGCGCTCGCGGAACTCGGCCGTCTTCGCGCGCAGTTGCTCGTCGGTGTACTGCTCGATCTTCGGTTCGAGCGCGTTGATCGCCGCGACCGTCTTCTGATATTGCTTGATCAGGCGCTGATTGCGGCTGCCAAAGATTTTCTGTAAGAAACCGGTGGTCATCGGATCGGTGTCTGCGTCGCGGCTTCGGCCGGGATTCCTGAGGGTGGGTTCAGCGGGTTGTGCAGGGTGTGCACTACGCATCCAGACCGGAGGGACCTCGGCGGCTTTAGCCCAAAAATGGTGGATTCGAATCGGGCATTTTAGCACGCGCCCCCTCACCCGCCTGTGTCAGCGCAAAGACGGCTCTGGCGCGCGCGTTGCCCGCGCGGACGGCCTTCCCGCCGTGCGACGAAGGGCCGCGATGCGGCCCTGGCTGAACGGCCTGAAGGCGCTTGGGCGAGCGGTGCGCAGGCTACAATGACGGCATCGCAGTCCCGTAGTGCGCTTAGGCTTCTTGCATTCAGAAACGAGACGCCGCCCTGCGCGCTTGCCCATCTTGACACCACATGAGCCGTTTCTCGCCGTTTTCAAGGTCCAGGGGACCACGCGCCCCCCAGCCGCTCGCTGAAGTGCTGAGCCGCACTGACGCGTTCGCGCCGCTGCGCGCCGGCGTGGAGCAGATCGCGGCGATCCAGCGCGACCTGAATGCGCTGCTGCCCGACTATCTCGCGGCAAGCGTCGAGCCCGGCTTCATTAAGGACGGCACGCTGGCCCTTTTCACTGCGCACAACGCGCTCGCCGCGCGGTTGCGGCATCTGGAGCCGCGGCTCGTGGCCGACCTGCAGGCGCGCGGCTGGGCCTTGAACAGCGTGCGCATCCGCGTGCGCCCCCAAGCCGTGAAAGATCCGGCACCGCCCAAGCAGGCGCGCATGACGCCGGCAGGCGCCGCAGCGCTCCAGGCGCTGAGCGAAACGCTCGAGGCTTCACCGCTGCAGGCCGCCCTCGCGAAGATGGCGGCGCGCCACATGAAAAAGCGCTGATCCGGCGCGCCCAAGTCTCACGAAACTGCGCAACGAAGCCGCGCAAAAAGAAAAAGGGCAGCTTTAAGCTGCCCTTTTTACTGGCAAATCGCTTGCGAAACTCAGGCGAATGCCGTCTGTGCCTCGTAGCCGAAGCCGCGCGGCGCCTTCTGCGGATCGTCGAACGTGACGATCTCGTAGGCGTCCTCATTCGCGAGCAGCTCGCGCAGCAGCGCGTTGTTCAGGCCGTGACCCGACTTGTACGCGTCGTACGCCGCCAGCAGCGGATGGCCGACCACGTACAGGTCGCCGATCGCGTCGAGCATCTTGTGCTTCACGAACTCGTCGTCGTAGCGCAGGCCGTCGTTGTTCAGAATGCGGTACTCGTCCAGCACGATGGCGTTGTCCATGCTGCCGCCGCGTGCGAGGCCGAGCTCACGCATCATCTCGACTTCATGCGCGAAGCCGAACGTGCGGGCGCGCGCGATTTCGCGCACGTACGAGGTATTCGCGAAGTCCACTTCGAGCGCCTGGCCCGTCTTGTCGACGGCCGGGTGGCGGAAGTCGATCGTGAACTTGAGCTTGAAGCCGAAGTAAGGGTCGAGACGTGCGAACTTGTCGCCGTCGCGGATCTCCACGGGCTTCTTGACCTTGATGAACTTCTTCGGAGCGTTCTGCTCCTCGATACCCGCCGACTGGATCAGGAACACGAACGAAGCCGCGCTGCCGTCCATGATCGGAATTTCCTCGGCGGTCACATCCACGTAGAGGTTGTCGATGCCAAGGCCTGCGCAGGCGGACATGAGGTGCTCGATCGTCGAGACACGTGCGCCGTCTTTCTGCAGCACCGAGGCGAGGCGCGTGTCGCCAATCGCCATCGCCGATGCGGGGATATCAACCGGCGTCGGCAAATCCACGCGCGAAAACACGATGCCCGTGTTCGGCGCCGCCGGACGGAGCGTCAAGTCGACCTTGCGCCCCGAATGCAGGCCGATGCCGACTGTCTTCACGATTGATTTGATGGTTCGCTGCTTCAACATGGTCTTCTTGCTCATTGAAAATCCCAATCGGGATTTTTTAATTCATAGCACGAATTATACTCCAGTTGCGCCGAGTCCGTCGTTTTCACCGGCGTGACAAACTGTTTCCCCGTGTTACCCAATGGGGATGGAGCGCGGGCCGATGCCCGGAACGGAGGCGTTCCCGGGTGATCGGCCCGCTGGGCTCACGTAATGGCCTGTCACATTTGCGCCGCAGGTGCGCGTTGCTTCAGGGCAACGCAGCGCCCGCTAACGCGCTCATGCGCGGGTCAACGTGGCAAGTATGCTCGCAGCATCGCTCACTTCGAACTTGCCGGGTGTTTCGACGTGCAGCGTCTTGACCACGCCGTCGTCGACCACCATCGCATAGCGCTGGGAGCGGATTCCCATGCCACGCGCCGACAAATCCTGCTCCAGTCCGAGTGCACGAGTCAACGCTGCGCTGCCGTCGGCCATCATGCGTACCTTGCCCGAGGTACGCTGATCGCGTCCCCACGCGCCCATGACGAACGCGTCGTTGACGGACACGCACCAGACCTCGTCGACACCGGCCGCGCGCAGCGCGTCAAAGTGTTCGACGTAACCCGGCACGTGCTTCGCGGAGCACGTGGGCGTGAATGCGCCCGGCAATCCGAAGATCACCACGCGCTTGCCCGCCGCTTCCTTTTGCACGTCGAAGCTGTTCGGCCCCAGCGTGCAACCCTCGCGCGCGTCTTCGACGAACTCGAAGAGGGTCGCTTCGGGCAGCGTTTCACCCTGTTTGATCATGACTCGTCCTTCGCAACGATGCGCAAGCGTGTCGCGCCGGCGTCGTGCAATGTTGGGCAACGATGTACTCCAAGGTTACACAGGAACGCCTGGCGACACCGCGCCTGTCCCCCCCACGCTCTACGCGTGGCGGGCAACCGTCCCTGCCGCGCATCCTGGCGGATGCGGCCTTGCTGGTCTTGCTCGCCTTCATTGCTACGCAGCGCGCTCTCTGTCTGCGGGCGAGGGCAACGCGTGCCCTGCCGCAGTCAGATCGGCTCGCGTGTCAGTCCGCCTGCTTGCGCAGGAACGCCGGGATATCGTACGTGTCGACGCCCTTTTCCTGCAGCGCCTGCACGTGCGAAGCCGCGGTGTCGCGCGACGTGCGCCACACTGCCGGCGTGTCGAGCGCGCCGTAGTCGGCCGTGTTGCCGTGGCCGCTGTGCTGCGGTGCGTACGAACCCGCCGGAGCCGGGATCGGCTGGTTGTCCGTGCCCGTGCGCAGCAGTTGCATCGGCGCGGCTTGCTGCTTCTTCGCAGCGCGGCCGAGACCCGTTGCGACCACCGTCACGCGCAGCGCGTCGCCCATCGCGTCGTCGTACACCGCACCGAAGATCACCGTCGCGTCTTCCGCAGCATAGCTCTTGATGGTGTTCATCACTTCGCGCGTTTCCGACAGACGCAGCGAACGGCTCGACGTGATGTTGACCAGCACGCCGCGCGCACCCGACAGATCGACGCCTTCGAGCAGCGGGCTCGCCACGGCCTGTTCCGCCGCGAGGCGTGCGCGATCGACGCCGGCAACCGTCGCCGTGCCCATCATCGCCTTGCCCTGCTCGCCCATCACCGTCTTCACGTCTTCGAAGTCGACGTTCACGAGACCGTCGACGTTGATGATTTCGGCGATGCCTGCAACTGCGTTGTTCAGAACGTCGTCCGCGCACTGGAAGCACTTGTCCATCTCGGCGTCATCGCCCATCACGTCGAACAGCTTGTCGTTCAGGACGACGATCAGCGAGTCGACGTGATCCTCCAGTTGCTGCGAGCCGGCTTCCGCCACACGCATACGCTTGCCGCCTTCGAACTCGAACGGCTTGCTCACCACGCCAACGGTGAGAATGCCCATTTCCTTGGCGATCTGCGCGACGACCGGGGCTGCGCCCGTGCCGGTGCCGCCGCCCATGCCGGCGGTAATGAACACCATGTGCGCGCCGCGCAGTGCGTCGGCGATGCGCTCACGTGCTTCTTCTGCTGCCGCGCGGCCCATCTCCGGCTTCGCACCGGCGCCAAGGCCCGTGTTGCCGAGCTGAATCACGGCCGATGCACGCGAGCGCGAGAGCGCCTGTGCGTCCGTGTTCATCACGATGAAATCGACGCCTTGCACGCCGCGGTTGATCATGTGCTGCACGGCATTGCCGCCCGCACCACCAACGCCTACCACCTTGATGATGGTGCCGTTGGTTTCGGTTTCCAGCATCTGGAATTCCATGTTGCCTCCGTCAAGAAAAAGATTCCGCTCCTCGGCCGTTATCCAGTGGAAGATCGGGCAACCTTCCACTGCGCGCTAGCCGCCGTCACCAGCGCGATTTTCGAAGCTTGTACTTCGCCTTCTGTCCTGCGACTTCTGTCGTCAGAAGTTGCCGAGGAACCAGTCCTTCATGCGTGAAAAGACCTGGCCCATCGACCCCGACTGCACTGCAACCTTGCGCCCGCGCATACGCTGCGAGCGGCCTTCGACGAGCAGGCCCATCGCCGTCGAGTAGCGCGGATTGCGCACCACGTCGGCCAGACCGCCCGCGTATTCCGGCACGCCAATGCGCACCGGCTTCAGGAAAATGTCCTCGCCCAGCTCCACCATGCCCGGCATCATCGCGGCGCCGCCCGTGAGCACGACGCCCGAGCTCAACAGTTCTTCGTAGCCCGACTCGCGCACCACCTGCTGCACGAGCGAGAAAAGCTCTTCCACGCGCGGCTCGATCACAGCGGCAAGCGCCTGGCGCGACAGCGTGCGCGGACCGCGTTCGCCCAGACCCGGCACTTCGATCATCTCGTCCGGATCGGCGAGCGCCTGCTTCGCGATGCCGTAACTCACCTTGATGTCTTCCGCGTCGGGCGTGGGCGTGCGCAGCGCCATGGCGATGTCGCTCGTCACCTGGTCGCCCGCGATCGGAATCACCGCGGTATGGCGAATCGCGCCTTCGCTGAAGATCGCGATATCGGTCGTGCCGCCGCCGACGTCGACAAGCACCACGCCGAGTTCCTTCTCGTCCTCGGTCAGCACCGCCAGCGACGAAGCGAGCGGCTGCAGGATGAGGTCGTTCACTTCGAGGCCGCAGCGGCGCACGCACTTCACGATGTTCTGCGCCGCGCTCACCGCGCCCGTCACGATATGCACCTTCACTTCGAGGCGGATGCCGCTCATGCCGATCGGCTCGCGCACATCTTCCTGGCCGTCGATGATGAATTCCTGCGTGAGGATATGCAGCACCTGCTGGTCGGTCGGAATGTTGATCGCCTTCGCCGTTTCGATCACGCGCGCGACGTCTGCCTGCGTGACCTCCTTCTCCTTGATGGCGACCATGCCGCTCGAGTTGAAGCTGCGAATGTGGCTGCCCGCAATACCGGTGAATACGTTAGTGATCTTGCAGTCGGCCATGAGTTCCGCTTCTTCGAGCGCTCGCTGGATAGACTGCACAGTGGCCTCGATGTTCACCACCACGCCCTTCTTGAGACCTTTCGATTCGCTCTGGCCGAGACCGATCACTTCGTAGTGGCCTTCGCCCTTCAATTCGGCGACGACGGCCACCACCTTCGACGTCCCGATGTCGAGGCTGACCAGCAGATCCTTATAGTCTTTACTCATATCGTGCTCGTTGCGTGTGATGTCCTGTTACTTCTTGCCCGGAGCGGGCGTGTCACTGATGAAGCGCATGCCGGCCGCCCTTATCGCAAACCCGTTCGGATAACGCAAGTCCGCGTATTCGATCTCTTTGCCCCAACGTTGCGTCACCGCCGACCATGCTGCGATGAGGCGGTGCGAACGCTCGCTCAGTGTGTCGGCGTTACGCTCGCGGCCCAACTCCACCTGCATGCCGTTCGAGAGCTTCACCGTCCATGCGTAACGCGGCGAGAGCGTCACTTCGTCGGGCGTGAGCCCGAGCGGCGCGAACCACTTCTCCAGGTCGCGGTAGCGCGCAACCACCTCGGGCGCCGTGCCGTCGGGGCCGTCGAACGCGGGCAACTCTTCGTCGAGTTCGCCCTGGTTCGCCGTGAACAGCTCGCCGTCCGTGCTCACGAGCTGATCGCTGCCCCACGTACCCAGCGGTTTGTACTCTTCGAGCGTGACAGCCAGTGCGTTGGGCCACACGCGGCGCACGCTCGCGTGACGCACCCACGGCATCTGCTCGAACGCGGCGCGCGCCGTATCGAGATCGACCGTGAAGAAGTTGCCCTTCAGCCGGCCGACCACGCTCGCTCGCACGGTGGGCGAATTGATGTGCTCGGTGTCGCCCTCGATGCGGATCTCCCGCAGCGCGAAGTTCGGGCGCTGCACGAGCCAGTAGCAGCCAGCCGCCAGCAACGCGAACGCGAGCAGCGCGTGCAACGCGTTGGCGGCAAGGTTGAGCTGGCGTACGTTATTCCACATTTAGAGATTGTCGGTTCAATACCGGTTCGGCAATTCGTCGGTCAGAGATTAATTAGGGGTTCAATCTTTTAGCGTCTGTGCCAGCACGCGTACCACCAGATCGCGATACTCGATGCCGACCGACCGCGCAGCCTTCGGCGGCAGCGAGTGATCGGTCATGCCCGGCGCCGTGTTCACTTCGAGGAAGTACGCGTTGCCTGCGCCGTCCATCATGAAATCGGCGCGGCCCCAGTCGGTGCAGCCGAGCACGTCGAACGCGCGGCGCGCGAGCTTCTTCAGTTCAGCCTCTTTCTCCGGCGCGACGCCGCAGGGAATCAGATACTGCGTCGTGTCGAGGATGTACTTCGCGTCGTAGTCGTAGAACTCACCCGCCGGCACGATCTTGATGATCGGCAGATCGAGGTCGCCCGCGATGCACGCGGTGTACTCGCCGCCGCCTTCGATGCTCTTTTCCACCAGCACGATCTTGTCGAACTTCGCGGCCTCTTCGAGCGCCGGCACGAGTTCGGCTTCCGCCTTCACCTTGATCACGGCCACACTCGAGCCTTCGCTCGCAGGCTTCACGAAGAGCGGCAGGCCGAGCTTCGCGATGATCTGCGGCGCGCGCGCCGCGTAGTCGTCTCCGCGCAGCACCGCTTCGAACGGCGGTGTGGGAATGCCGAGCTGCTGCCACACGAGCTTGCTGCGGAACTTGTCGAGCCCGAGCGCGGAACCGAGCACGCCCGTGCCCGTATAGCGAATGCCGTAGAAGTCGAGCGCGCCCTGGATCTGGCCGTTCTCGCCGTAGCCACCGTGCAGCGCGTTGAAGGCGCGCACGAAGCCTTCGTCCTTGAGCGCCGAAAGCGGGCGCTCGGACGGGTCGAACGGATGCGCGTCGATGCCGGCGCTCTGCAGCGCCTGCAGCACGAGCGTGCCCGACTTGAGCGACACCTCGCGCTCGGCCGACACGCCGCCGTACAGCACCGCGACCTTGCCAAATTGTTTCGGATCGATACTGCTCATGTCACTCACGCCTTCTGTTCCTGTTGGGCGATTCGGCCCGGCACGCCGCCGATCGAACCCGCGCCCATCGTAATCACCACATCGCCGTCGCGCACCACTGCTGCAAGCGCCTCCGGCACTTCATCCACGGTCTCGACGAACACCGGCTCGACCTTGCCCGCCACGCGAATCGCGCGTGCGAGCGCGCGGCCATCCGCTGCGACGATCGGCGCTTCGCCGGCCGCATAGACATCGGTCAGCACGAGCGCATCGACGGTCGACAGCACGCGCACGAAGTCTTCGAAACAGTCGCGCGTACGCGTATAGCGGTGCGGCTGGAACGCCAGCACGAGACGGCGCTCGGGAAACGCGCCGCGCGCCGCTGCGATCGTCGCGGCCATTTCCACCGGGTGATGGCCATAGTCGTCGATCAACGTCCAGGCGCCGCCGCCGTTGACGGGAATCTCGCCATAGCGCTGAAAACGACGGCCCACGCCGTTGAATTCCGCGAGCGCGCGTTGAATATCGGCGTCCTTCACTTCGAGTTCGGTCGCGATCGCAATCGCGGCGAGCGCGTTCTGCACGTTGTGCGTGCCCGGCAAATTCAGCACGATGTCGAGCGACGGCGCGTCTTCGCGCATCACCGTGAAGTACATCTTGCCTTCGCGCGCGACCACGTTGACGGCCCGCACCTGCGCGTCGGACGCGAAGCCGTAACGGATGATCGGCTTCGAGACGAACGGCAGAATCTCCTTCACGTTCGGGTCGTCCACGCACAGCACCGCAATGCCATAGAACGGCAGGCGATGCGTGAATTCGATGAACGCCTGCTTCAGGCGCGCGAAGTCGTGCCCGTAGGTGTCCATGTGATCGGCGTCGATGTTCGTAATGACTTCGATCACCGGGAACAGGTTCAGGAACGATGCATCGGATTCGTCGGCTTCGGCCACGATGAAGTCGCCCGTGCCCAAGCGCGCGTTCGCGCCCGCGCTGATCAGACGCCCGCCGATCACGAAAGTCGGATCGAGCCCGCCCGCGGCCAGCACGCTCGCCACGAGCGAAGTCGTGGTGGTCTTGCCGTGCGTGCCTGCAATTGCGATGCCCTGCTTCAGACGCATCAGTTCCGCGAGCATTACGGCGCGCGGCACGATGGGAATGCGGCGATGGCGTGCCGCGAGCACTTCGGGGTTGTCGCTGCGCACCGCGGTCGAAACGACCACGGCATTCGCGCCTTCGATGTTCTCTTCGGCATGGCCGATCGCGATGCGCGCGCCGAGCGCGGCGAGTCGATCGGTGACCGCGTTCTTCGCGAGGTCCGAGCCGCTTACCTGATAGCCGAGGTTGACGAGCACTTCGGCGATGCCGCTCATGCCCGCACCGCCGATGCCAACGAAATGGATATGTTTGACGATGTGTTTCATTGCTTTCCTCCCGCACTTACGCCCGCCACAGCCGCGCAGATGCGCGCGACCTGATCGGCGGCGTCGGGTTTCGCGAGCGCGCGAGCGCGCCCGGCCATTTCCGCCAGCGATGTTCTGGTCTGATGCCGCAACCAGTCGGCGAGTCCTTCCGCCGTCAGGTCGCGTTGCTGCACCACGAGCGCTGCGTCCTTGTCGGCAAGGAACGCGGCGTTGGTGGTCTGGTGGTCGTCCACGGCGTAGGGGAACGGCACGAAGCATGCCGCCACACCCACGGCCGCGATTTCGGCCACCGTCATTGCGCCCGAACGGCAGACCACGAGATCCGCGTTCCGGTAGGCGCTCGCCATGTCGTCGATGAACGGCACGAGCTGCACCGTGTCATTCAGTTCGAGTCCGGCGTCGAGATAGTTTTGACGCAAGGCGTCGATGTGCTTCGCGCCCGCCTGATGCACGATGTGCGGACGTTCTTGCGGCGCGAGCAGCGAAAGCGCGCGCGGCACCACTTCGTTGAGCGCCGTCGCGCCGAGACTGCCGCCCACCACGAGCACGCGCAGCGGACCGCTGCGCGCGGCGTAGCGTGCCGCCGGCGCGTCGACGTGTTCGAGCGCTTCGCGGATCGGGTTGCCGGTCCACTCGGCGTTCGGCAACGCGCCCGGAAACGCCACGAGCACGCGCTTGGCCAGCTTCGCGAGCACCTTGTTCGCGAGGCCGGCGATCGAATTCTGTTCGTGCAGCACGAGCGGACGGCCCGACAGCGCACTCATCACGCCCGCCGGGAATGTGATGTAGCCGCCCATGCCGAGCACGACGTCGGGCTTCACGCGGCGTAGCGCCGCGAGGCTCTGCGTGCAGGCGCGCAGCAGGTTCAGCGGCAGCATCAGCTTGGTCTTGATACCTTTGCCGCGCACGCCGCCAAAGCGCACGTACTCCATCGTGATGCCGTGCTTGGGCACGAGCGTCGCTTCCATGCCTGCGGGATTGCCGAGCCACACCACGCGCCAGCCCCACTGCTCCATGCGATGTGCGACGGCGAGACCCGGGAACACGTGTCCCCCGGTGCCGCCGGCCATCACCATGAGCGTGCGCGTTGCTGCGGTCATACCTTGCCTCCGCGCATCAAGACCCGGTTCTCGTAGTCCACACGCAACAGCAGCGCCACCGCAATGCAGTTCAGCAAGATGCCCGAGCCGCCATAGCTCACGAGCGGCAGCGTGAGACCCTTGGTCGGCAACAGCCCCAGGTTCACGCCCATGTTGATGAAGGCCTGCGCGCCGAACCACACGCCAAGCCCCTTGGCGACGAGACCCGCGAACGTGCGGTCGAGCGCGAGCGCCTGGCGGCCGATCTCGAACGAGCGGCGCACGATCCAGTAGAACAGCAGGATCACGATCAGCACGCCGACGAAACCGAGTTCCTCGCCGATCACGGCGAGAATGAAGTCGGTGTGCGCTTCCGGCAGATAGTTGAGCTTCTCGACGCTGCCGCCAAGACCGACGCCAAACCATTCGCCGCGACCGAACGCGATGAGCGAGTGCGTAAGCTGGTACGCCTTGCCCTGCGCGTAGCGGTCGTCCCACGGATCGAGGTACGCGAAGATCCGCTCGCGGCGCCACGGCGACGCCCACACGAGAATCGTGAACGTACCGACTGCGGTGGCCACGAGGCCGCCGAACAGCTTGCCGTTCACGCCGCCGAGGAACAGCACGCCCATAGCGATCGCGGCGATCACCATGAATGCGCCCATGTCAGGCTCGAGCAGCAGCAGCGCGCCGACCACGCCCACGGCGAATGCCATCGGCAGGAAGCCTTTCGCGAAGCTATGCATGTATTCCTGCTTGCGCACCGTGTAGTTCGCCGCGTAGATCGTCACGGCGAGCTTCATGATTTCCGACGGCTGCATGTTCGTGATGCCGAGCGGAATCCAGCGACGCGCGCCGTTCACGCCCTTGCCGATGTGCGGAATCAGCACGACCACGAGCATGGCGAGCGAGATGAGAAAGAGCTTGGGCGCGTAACGCTCCCACGTCGAAACGGGAATACGGAACGCGATGAGCGCCGCGACCGTGGCGATCACGAGCGAAACGATATGGCGCGCGAGAAACGCCCAGTCGCGGTACGAGGCGTACTTGGGCGAATCGGGCATGGCGATCGAGGCCGAGTAGACCATCACCACGCCAAGACCGAGCAGCGCGATCACGGCCCACAGGAGCGAGTGGTCGTAGTCGAGCATGCGCGAGCGGCCAGGACGCACGCCGTTGACGACGCTCGCAAGACCGCCCGAGCGAGCGCCGCCGCCCGACGAACCGCCGGCCTGACCGTCTTCGCGCGAGAGACGCGCACCGAATCGCTCGGACCAGCTCATATCATCGTCCCCCGTTCTGCAGCGATTTCTTCTACGGTGTCGTGGAACACGGCCGCGCGATGGGCGTAGTTGCGGAACATATCGAGGCTCGCGCAAGCGGGCGAAAGCAGCACGACGTCGCCGGGTTGCGCGAGCGCCGTCGCCGCGCGCGTGGCTTCTTCGAGCGTCGCGTGATCGCTCATCGCGATGCCGGTTTCCTCGAGCGCCGCGCGGATCTTCGATGCGTCGCGACCGATCAGCATGACGGCGCGGCACCAGCGTGCAACCGGGGCGACGAGCGGGTCGAAGTCCTGGCCCTTGCCGTCGCCGCCGGCGATCAGCACGGTGCGCTGCGCGAGGCCGTCGAGCGCCGCCACCGTCGCGCCGACGTTCGTGCCCTTGCTGTCGTCCACATAGTCGATGCCGTCGATCGATGCGATCAGCTCCACGCGATGCGGCTCGCCGCGATACTCGCGCAGGCCGTGCAGAAGCGGCGCGGGCGCGAGATCGATCGCGCGCGTGAGCGCGAATGCCGCGAGCGCGTTGGCTGCGTTGTGCAGGCCGCGAATGCGCAGGGCGTCGGCAGGCATGAGGCGCTTCATGCCGAGATTTACGGGCGCCGCTTCCTGCTGCTTGCGGCGACGGGGAGACACAGGCACGTCGGCCGCGTCGAGGTCGTGCGCCTGCACGAGCCACTGCATGCCGTTTTCGCGCAAGAGGCCCAGGTCGCCGTCGTTCTCGGGCTCGTTCAGGCCGAAGGTCACGACCTTCGCGTCGCCACTCGCCTTCACGCTCGCGAGCGACATGACACGCGCGTCGTCGCGGTTAAGCACGCGCGTCGTGCGCGGCCCGAAGATACGGCCCTTCGCGGCTGCGTAGGCGTCGAGGCCGCCGTGCCAGTCGAGATGGTCCTGCGTGATGTTGAGGACCGCCGCGGCGTCCGGCTCGAACGTGTGCGCCGTCTCCAGCTGGAAGCTCGACAGTTCGAGCACCCAGACGTCGGGCAGCGCGGTGTTGTCGATGGCTTCGGCGAGCTTGTCGAGCATGGCTGGGCTGATGTTGCCTGCCACCGCTACGCGCTTGCCCGCGCGCTCGCAAAGCATGCCTGTCAGGCTCGTCGTGGTGGTCTTGCCGTTCGTGCCGGTGATGGCGAGCACCTTCGGTGCGTAGCCGCTCTCGCCGAGATGGCGCAGCGCCTGCGCGAAGAGTTCGAGTTCGCCCCACACTTCGATGCCGCGCTCACGCGCCGCCGCGATCAGCGGCACGAGATCTTCGGCGAGCGGCGAGAGGCCCGGGCTGATCGCTACGAGCTCCACGCCCTCGAGCAGCGCCGTCGTGAACGCACCGCCCACGAAATCGGCATCGATGCCGCGTGCGGCGACTTCGGGAAGATTGGGCGGCGCTTCGCGCGTGTCGGCAATGCGCAGGCGGCAACCATGCCGCGCGCACCAACGCGCCATCGCGAGACCCGATTCCCCGAGTCCCAGCACGAGCACCATCGGCTTTTGCCGATCCCGAAACTTCTCGCCGAACATCGCTTGCTTCCCTTGCTTACTTAGAGGCTCAACGCAGCTTGAGCGTGGACAGACCGATCAGACACAGCATCAGCGTGATGACCCAGAAACGCACGACAACCTGCGTTTCCTTCCAGCCAGACAACTCGAAATGGTGATGCAGCGGCGCCATCTTGAAGATGCGGCGCCCTTCGCCGTAACGCTTTTTCGTGTACTTGAACCAGGTGACCTGCAGCATCACGGAGAGCGTCTCCGCAACGAAGATGCCGCCCATGATGAAGAGCACGATTTCCTGACGCACGATCACCGCGATGGTTCCCAGCGCGCCGCCGAGCGCGAGCGCGCCCACGTCGCCCATGAACACCTGGGCCGGATATGTGTTGAACCAGAGGAACGCGAGCCCTGCCCCGCCCATCGCCGAACAGAAGATGAGCAGTTCGCCGGCTCCGGCGATATGCGGAAAGAGCAGATACTTCGAGTAGACCGAGCTGCCCATCACATAGGCGAACACGCCGAGCGACGCGCCGACCAGCACCACCGGCATGATCACGAGACCGTCGAGGCCGTCGGTGAGGTTCACGGCGTTGCTCGCGCCGACGATCACGAAATACGTGAGCGCGATGAAGCCCCACACGCCGAGCGGATAGCTGATCGACTTCAGGAACGGCAGCAGCAAGTCGGCGCGCGCGGGCAGGCCCATCGACAGGCCGCTACGCACCCACGCCATGAAGAGATCGAACACGCGTACGTTGCTCGCTTCGGAGACGCTGAACGCGAGATACACCGCAGCGAAGAGACCGATCACCGACTGCCAGAAGTACTTCTCGCGCGAAGACATGCCGCGCGGGTCCTTGTAGACGACCTTGCGATAGTCGTCGACCCAGCCGATCGCGCCAAAGCCGAACGTGACGAGCATCACGATCCAGATGAAGCGGTTCGTGAGGTCACCCCACAGCAAGGTGGAAACCGCGATGCCCAGCAGAATGAGCACGCCGCCCATGGTGGGCGTGCCGGACTTCACGAGGTGAGTTTGCGGGCCGTCCGTACGCACGGCCTGGCCGACCTTCATTGCGGTGAGCTTGCGGATCACCCACGGGCCGAGGAAAAGCCCGATCGCCATCGCGGTGATGGTAGCCATCACCGCACGGAACGTCAGATAACTGAACACGCGCAAGAAGCTTGCGTCATTCTGCAGCCATTGCGCCAGCGCCAGTAGCATGCCTTGTATTCCTTCGTATTTCAGTGCGCACCGGACTTGGCGTCCGGCGCAGGGTTTTGCGGATTCGTCGGCGGGTTTGTCAATGCCGCCACCACGCGCTCCATCTGCATGAAGCGCGAGCCTTTCACGAGAATCGTTGCGCCAGCGCCGTAACCGGCACCAGCCAGTGCGCGCACGAGTTCGCCCACGTCCGATGCATGCAGCGCCTGCGCGCCGAACGCCGCCGCGCTGTCACGCGCTGCGTCGCCGAGCGTGTAGAGCGCGTCGATGCCGCGTTCCTTCGCGTAAGCGCCCACCTCGCGGTGAAATGCGGGACCGTCGTCGCCGACTTCGCCCATGTCTCCGAGCACCAGCACGCGCGGCGACGTGCGCGAAGCCAGCACGTCGATCGCTGCACGCACCGAGTCGGGATTCGCGTTGTAGGTGTCGTCGATCACCATCGCGCCCGTCAACTCGCCAAGCGCCGCGCGCTTCACCTGCAAGCGGCCCTTCACCGGCTCGAACGCCTCGAGCCCGCGGCCGATCGCTTCGAGCGATACGCCCGACGCAATCGCCGCCGCCGTGGCCGCGAGCGCGTTGTGCGCGTTGTGTGCGCCCAGCACCTTCAACTCCACTTCGAGATGGCCTTCCGGCGTCGCGATCGCGAGACGGTTGCCCCCGAGCTTGTCGACGAGCTTGCCGGTGACTGCCGCTTCGACCGCACGCGTATCGGTATGCAACGCGAAATCGAGAATGCGCGAACCCGTAGCCGCCACGCGCCAGATGCTCGCGTAGGCGTCGTCGGCGGGAAACACCGCGACGCCCGTGGGCTTGAGCGTGTGAATCACGCTTGCATGCTCGAGCGCGACGGCTTCCACCGTCGCCATGAATTCCTGATGTTCGCGCTGCGCGTTGTTCACCACCGCGACCGTCGGCTCGGCGAATTTCGCGAGCAACTCGGTCTCGCCCGGGTGATTCATGCCGAGTTCGACCACCGCCAGCTGATGAGCGCCGTTCAAACGCAGCAACGTTAACGGCACGCCGATGTCGTTATTGAGGTTTCCGGTGGTCGCGAGACGCAAATTTTCACCAACGGCCGCCGCGAAAATCGACGCGATCATTTCCTTGACCGTCGTCTTGCCGTTGCTGCCCGTCACGGCGACGAGCGGCATCGAGAAGCGGCGGCGCCAGCCGAGTGCGAGCGCGCCCAGCGCCTTGCGCGTGTCGTCCACGCGCAGCGCGGGAATGCGCCAATCGCCGGGGCTGCGCGAAACGAGCGCTGCGCTCACGTGGCGGTTCGCGACCTCGCCGAGAAAGTCGTGCGCGTCGAAGCGGTCGCCCTTGAGCGCAACAAAGAGATCACCGGGGCCGGTGGTGCGGCTGTCGGTCGAAATGCGCTCGAACGTTGCGTTCTCGTCGCCGAGTACGCTCGCGCCGGGAATCAGCGCCGCGGCTTCCCGCAGGGAAAGCATCGTCATTCACCACCTCCGCGCCCGTGTGTGGCACGGGCGGCGAGTGCAAGCCGCGCATGGTCCTGATCGGAGAACGCGCGCTTCTTGCCCATGATTTCCTGGGTCGCCTCGTGGCCTTTGCCGGCCAGCACGACGACGTCTTCGCGCGCCGCGCCGCGCACCGCCTGCAGGATCGCGCTCGCGCGATCCTCGATGCGGCGCGCCTTCGCGGCGTCGCGCATGCCTTGCGCGATCTGCTCGATGATCGCGGCGGGCGATTCGCTGCGCGGGTTGTCGCTCGTCACGACGACCTGGTCGGCGAGGCGTTCCGCGATCGCGCCCATGAGCGGGCGCTTGGTCGCGTCGCGATCGCCGCCGCAGCCGAACATGCAGATGAGCTGGCCGCCGCGTGCGGCTGCCATCGGACGCAGCGCTTCGAGCGTTTTTTCGAGCGCGTCCGGCGTATGCGCGTAATCGATCACGACGAGCGGCTCGTCTTGATCGGCGCGGCCGCCAAGACGCTCCATGCGGCCGTTCACCGGCTGCAGCTTCGAGATCTCGTTGAGCGCCGCGACGAGCGGCACATTCGCCGCAAGCAGCGCGCCGAGCACGCCGAGCAGATTGCTCACGTTGAAGAGGCCGAGCACGTGCGCCTCGACTTGCGCCTCGCCCCAATCCGACGTTTCCAGATGAAACGCGGTGCCGGTGGCGGTCGCGCGCACGTCGTTCGCGCGCAGCCAAGCGTCTGCGACGGGTGCGTCGGCGGCGGGCGTCGCCACGCTATACGCAATCGTGCGTGCCTTGCCGCGTGTAGCGGCAATCAGGCGGCGGCCCGCTGCGTCGTCAGCGTTGATGATCGCGGCGCGCAGGCCCGGCCATGCGAACAGACGCGCCTTCGCGGCCTCGTAGGCCTCGAACGTGTGGTGATAGTCGAGATGGTCTTGCGTGAGATTCGTGAAGACGGCGATGTCGAACGAGGTCCCGTTCACGCGGCCCTGATGCAGCGCGTGCGAGGAGACTTCCATCGCAATCGCCTGTGCGCCGGCACCGCGCAATTGCGCGAGGCTGCGTTGCAGCTGCGGAGCATCGGGCGTAGTGAAACCCGTATGCACGAGCTGGCCCGGAAAGCCCGTGCCCAGCGTGCCGACGATCGCGCACTTCTGGCCGATGGCCGTGAACGCAGAGGCGATCCACTGGCTGCAGGACGTCTTGCCGTTCGTGCCCGTCACGCCGACCACGAGCATGGCGTCGCTCGGGTCGCCATACCAGCCGCTTGCGATTTCACCCGCGAGCACGTCGAGTTGCGGCACAGCGAGTGCAATCGACGCGTCGAGCTGTTCGCCCGCATAGCCTTCCGGCTGATACAGCACGGCTGCGGCGCCACGTTCGATCGCATTGGCGATGTGCGGGCGGTTGTCCGCGCCCTCGACGGCGTAGGCGAGAAACACGTCGCCCGGCTGGAGCGAGCGCGTGTCGGCGTGCAGGCCCGCTTCTGGCGCGACGTGCGCGCGCAGCCATGCGAGCGCGTCCGCGATCTGCCGGTGCGCGGGATGCTGGGTGCGCGTGGCGCTCATCGGACGACTCCGGGTCGATTTTTCGCGTTGTCCGCGACGGTCATGTGATGCGCGGCCGCGGCGCTTTTCGCGGTAGTCGTGTTCGCCACGTGCTTCACGGGCGCAGCGGGCGCGTTTGCGACGGACGGGGCCGAGGCGGCGGCGCTGTTGTCCTCGACGACGAGCTGTTTCACCGGCATATCCGGCGGAACGTTGAGCGAGCGCAGCGTGTCGCCGACGATGCCCGAGAACACCGGACCCGACACCGCGCCGCCAAAGTGGCTGCCTGCCGTCGGTTCGTCGACCGTAACGGCCACGACGATACGCGGATTCGGCATCGGCGCCATGCCGACGAACGACGCGCGGTACTTCGAATGATCGTAGCCGTGCGGCCCGTGCTTGTACGCCGTACCGGACTTGCCGCCCACGCGGTAGCCGGGCACGGCGGCGTCAGGCGAAGTGCCGTCCTTCGACACCACGCTCTCCAGCATCGTGCGCACTTCACGCGCCGTGGTCGGCGCGAACACCTGGGTGCCCTGCACCGGCTGCGTGTCGCCTGGGTGGCGGAAGATCGTCACAGGCAGAATCTGGCCGTCGTGCGCGATCGCCGTGTACGCGCGCGCAAGCTGGAACAGCGAAACAGAGAGGCCGTAGCCGTAGGACATCGTCGCCTGCTCGATGCGGCGCCAGCTTTTCCACGGACGCAAACGGCCCGCCGCCGCGCCGGGGAACCCGACCTTCGGCGCCTGACCGAGACCGATGCTGGTGTACATGTCCCACATTTCTTCGGGCTTGAGCGTCATCGCGATCTTGGTCGCGCCGATGTTGCTCGACTTCTGGATCACGCCACCGACCGTCAGGACGCCGAACGCCGCGTCGTCGGTGATGGTCGCGCCGTCGAGCGTGAAGTGCCCCGGGCCCGTATCCACCAGTGTACTCGGCGAGACGCGGTGCAGATCCAGCGCGAGCGACACCGTGAAGGGCTTCATGATCGAGCCCGGCTCGAACACGTCGGTGAGAATGCGGTTGCGCAACTGCTCGCCCGTGAGGTGCGAGCGGTCGTTCGGGTTGTAGGTCGGATAGTTCACGAGCGCGAGCACTTCGCCCGTGCGCACGTCCACCACCATCGCAGCGCCAGCCTTGGCCTTGAACTTCTCGACGGCGGCCTTCAGGTTCGAATAGGCGATGTACTGAATCTTGCTGTCGATCGACAGTTCGACGTCCTTGCCATCGTGGGGCACGACCGTTTCGTCGACGTCTTCGACGATGTGGCCCATGCGGTCCTTGATGACGTGGCGAATGCCCGGCACGCCGGCGAGTACCTTCTGATCCGACAGCTCGACGCCTTCCTGGCCTTCGTCCTCGACGTTGGTGAAGCCGATCAAGTGCGCGGTGACGTCGCCTTCCGGATAGAACCGCTTGTATTCGTTGCGCTGGTAAACGCCCGGAATGTCGAGCGCCGTCACTTTCTGCGCGACGTCGAGCGGCACCTGACGCTTCACGTAGACGAACGTCTTGTCTTCGGAGAGCTTCGCGCGCAGCTCTTTCGTGTTCATGCCGAGCAGCGCGCCAAGCTGGTTGAGCTTGTCGGCGCCGAGGTCGTCGGGCACGGCTTCGGGAATCGCCCAGATCGCGCGCACGGGCAGACTCGTGGCGAGCACGAGGCCGTTACGGTCGAGAATCTTGCCGCGCGTGGCCGGCAACTCGATCGTACGCTGGTAGCGGCTTTCGCCCTGCTTCTGATAGAACGCGTTGCCGGGGCCCTGAATCCAGAACGCGCGCGCGGCGAGCGCGACGAACGCCATGAAAAGCAGGAACACGACGAGCTTCGAGCGCCACATCGGCAGGCGCACGGAGAGAATGGGGTTGGCGCTAAAGGCTACGCTCTTGCGGCGATTGTCCTTTTTCATCGCGTGCCTCCGCGGCGGGCAGGCGTGGGCGCGGCGCCCTGCGGGGGCGCCGAGGTCGGCACGGGTGCGTCGACGGCGGTTGCGCTGCCGGGCGCGAGCGTCAGATATTGCGTGCGTCCAGTCGTGACGGGCTGCATCTTGAGCGAGTCGGTAGCGATCTGTTCGATGCGCGACGTTCTCGACAGCGCGCTCTGCTGATATTGAAGCTGTGCGTAGTCCTGCTGAAGCTGATGCTCCTGCGACTGCGCACGTTGCAACTGGATGAAGATCTGGCGCTGCTGATTGGTGGCGTTCACGACGGAAAGCGCGCACCCCATGACGACGATCAGCAGGAAGATGTTCAGACGATTCATGGCGTGACGCGCTCCGCGGTGCGCATCACGGCCGAGCGGGCGCGCGGGTTCGCGGCGACTTCCTCGTCGCTCGCGAACACGCGACCGAGCAGCTTGAGCGGCGGGCTCGGCAGGTCGACGGCGCGGATCGGCAGGCGGCGATCCACCGCCGGCGCGCTCGCGTGCGCCTGCATGAACCGCTTGACGATCCGGTCTTCGAGCGAATGAAAGCTGATGACCACCAGCCGCCCCCCCTGTTCCAGCAACGACAGTGCTGCTTCTAGAACGACCTGCAGCTCCGCAAGCTCTTGATTGACGTGAATCCGTATAGCTTGAAAGGTGCGGGTTGCCGGGTCCTTACCCTTCTCACGGGTTTTGACGACGTTAGCCACGATTTGGGCAAGCTCGCCCGTGCTGTCGAGAGGCCCGAGACGGTCGGACTCTGCCCGGCGAGCAACAAGCGCCTTTGCAATCTGAAAAGCAAACCGTTCTTCCCCATAATCCCGAATTACCTCCGTCAGTTCCTGCAACGTGGCCCGAGCGAGCCAGTCAGCGGCGGACTCGCCGCGCGTCGGGTCCATCCGCATGTCGAGTGGGCCATCCGCGCGGAAACTGAAACCGCGCTCCGGGTCGTCGATTTGCGGCGACGACACGCCAAGGTCCAGCAATATTCCCGACACACGCCCTACCCCGCGCGACGCGAGCTCGTCACGCAGCGAAGCAAAACTCTCATGCACGATCGAAAACCGCGCGTCGCCAATGGTTTGCGCCGTCGCGATCGCCAGCGGGTCCTTGTCGAACGCGATCAGGCGCCCGGCCTCGCCGAGACGCCCGAGGATCGCGCGACTATGCCCGCCGCGGCCGAACGTGCCGTCCACATAGACGCCGTCCGCGCGTGTGACCAGCGCGTTCACCGCTTCGTCTAGCAGCACCGTGCGATGCTGCAGTCCCTGTCCCATCGCAGATGCCATAGCTTTTTGAACCGCGATCAGAACGTGAAATTTTTCAAGGCGTCGGGCATGCCCTGCGCCATCGCCGCCTGTTCCTTGGCGGCGTAGGTCTGCGCATCCCACAACTCAAAATGACTACCCATGCCGAGCAGCATGACTTCCTTTTCCATTCCTGCTGCCAGACGCAATTCAGGTGAGACGAGCACGCGGCCCGCACTGTCGACATCGACGTCGGACGCATTGCCCAGAAAAATGCGGCGCCACCAGTGCGCGTCCATCGGCAAGGCGGCGACCTTCGAGCGGAACACTTCCCATTCGGGGCGCGGAAATAGCAACAGGCAGCCGTCCGGGTGCTTGGTGATCGTCACCCGTCCTTCTGCCTGTTGTTGCAGCGCTTCCCGATAGCGAGACGGAATCGACATCCGTCCTTTCGCATCGAGTGTCAGCGCCGACGCCCCCTGGAACAATTTGCTCCCCCTAATGCGGCGCTTTTGGCCGCCCGCCTAAATCCCGGAAAATCTACCTGAATACGCGCCTGAAATCACACAAAAATACACTTTCTCACACTGTCTCCCACTTTAGAGGAACGCCCAACGAGGGTCAAGGGAGACCGGACGTTTTTTGACGAAATTTATCCGCTAGAACAAGGACTTAGCGGCACTTGTTGAAGTCGGGACAAAAGCCAAAAACCGTTATGAATGAATGAGCTAACGCAGGTTCTGAAGGTGATACGTGAAAAGCGCGGCGATAAACGGCCTATGGCGGGATCGAGCGGGGGGCTTGCGGGGATTAAAACCGGGGGCTGAAAGCTCTGAAAGATTAATCCGGGTTTGGGCCGACAGTGATTGCCGGCCCATGCCCAATAATCAGATGTAGTAGGCCGTGCGCGTCATCACTTTCGATGCTACACGCATTAGCGAGCGCACCGGCAAAGGCAATTCGACTCCGCCCAGATCGGTGGCCGATTTCGCGTGCGAGATTTCGTCGGCGCGCATTTGCTCGACGACGGCGCGCGACTCGAGATCGGCGGGCGGCAAGCTGTCGAGATGGCTGTCGAGATGATGCTCGACCTGGCGCTCGGTTTCGGCCATGAAGCCAAGGCTCACCTTGTCACCCAGGCGGCCGGCGGCGAAGCCGATAGCAAGCGCGCCCGCGTACCACAGCGGATTAAGGAGACTCGGACGCGAGTCGAGCGCCTGCAGCCGGCGCGAGGTCCACGCGAGGTGATCCTCTTCTTCGCGCGCGGCCTGTTCGAAGGCAGCTCTGAGCGAGGGCGAGCGCGCCGAGATTTTTTGCGCCTGATACAGCGCCTGGGCACACACTTCGCCGACGTGATTGACGCGCATGAGACCGGCGGCGTGGGTGCGCTCGGCGGGTGTGAGTTCGCTGCCGGCTGGTACGGCATCGCCCTCGGGCGTCACTTCGATGGTAACGGGGGAAGGCTGCGGCATCGGACGCGTCATGCGCGACACGCCGGTGAGAGAGCGCAGGCCCCGGTCGAATTCGGTAATCAAGTCATCTAGCGTCATCCAGCCTCCCTTTCATTTCGTTGGCGAGCCGGATTTGTCGCTCGCCCGGACTGCCCTTTCACCTCTACACAAACTCACGGAGATCCGTCAATCCGGGGCAGCGCCGATAGATAGCCGCATATTCTAGACCATGTTGTGTAAACGAAACAGGTACTTAGCGAGGCCCTGGCTTTTCCTTTGTGACTATTAACCCTTTTGTTACATTACGTGCAACTTCTCGCGAAGTTAGAAGGACAGGACCCCGCACTATAAAAAACCGGTCCTGTTAGAAGACGCAAAAGATTCGCAAACACTGGAGATCATTCAATGAAGAAGTCGCTTCTCGCGCTGGCTGCGCTGGGCGCGTTCGCGGGCGTTGCTCACGCTCAGAGCAGCGTCACGCTGTACGGCATCATCGACGAAGGTTTCAACATCAACACGAATTCGGGTGGCAAGCACCTGTACAACCTCTCGAGCGGCGTGATGCAAGGCAGCCGTTTCGGCCTGCGCGGCGCTGAAGACCTCGGCGGCGGCCTGAAGGCAGTCTTCGTGTTGGAAAACGGTTTTGACGTGAACACCGGCAAGCTCGGTCAGGGCGGCCTGATGTTCGGTCGTCAGGCTTATGTCGGCCTCTCGAGCGCACAGTTCGGCACGGTCACGCTGGGTCGCCAGTACGACTCCGTCGTCGACTACGTCGGCCCGCTCGAAGCAGGCGACCAGTGGGGTGGCTACATCGCTGCCCACCCGCAAGATCTGGACAACTTCAACAACGCCTACCGTACGAACAACACGGTCAAGTTCACGAGCGCTAACTACGCTGGCCTGACGTTCGGCGGCACGTACAGCTTCGGTGGCCAGGCAGGCAACTTCTCGGCGAACCAGATCTGGTCGTTGGGCGCTGGCTACAACAACGGTCCCCTCGTCCTCGGCGTTGGTTACCTGAACGCACGTACGCCGAACGCTACCGGCGGCCTGTTCAACAACGGCGGCTCGGCTGGCGCATCCGCAGCCCTGACGGCTGCTGGCAACCCGGTCTACGGCGGCTTCGCATCGGCTAACACGTACCAGGTCATCGGCGCAGGCGGCGCATACACGTTCGGCGCAGCAACGCTCGGCCTGACGTACTCGAACGTCAGCTTCCGCAACCTCGGCGCCACGTCGACCTCGCTGTTCGAGCGCGGCACGAACGCCAACTTCAACAACGTCGAAGCGAACGTCAAGTACCAGTTCACGCCGGCCCTGCTGGCAGGCTTTGCGTTCGACTACACGGACGGCAGCAGCGTCACGCGTGCGAATGGCACGAGCGACGGCGGCGCGAAGTACTTCCAGTACTCGATCGGCACGGATTACTTCCTGTCGAAGCGCACGGACGTCTACCTGATCGGCGTGTACCAGCACGCTACGGGTACCGACTCGACGGGCGGCACCGCTGTTGCATCGATCAACGGCCTGACGCCGTCGAGCACGAACAACGTGTTCACGGCTCGCGTTGGTATCCGTCACAAGTTCTAAGAAGAACAGTCGCTGTAATCTCGAAGGCGCCTCCGGGCGCCTTTTTTCTTTGGTGCGTTTTGTCGTTTCGCGACAGCGCGCGAAAAAAACGGCCTGCCCTCGATGGGCAGGCCGCTTTCTTTCTACGTTGCGCTCGGTTCGTGGGTCTTGCGTCAGGCGCGACCGTCGCGCAACTCGCGACGCAGGATCTTTCCGACATTACTCTTCGGCAGATCGTTGCGGAACTCGATGATCTTCGGCCGCTTGTAGCCGGTGAGCTGCGTCTTGCAGTACTCGAACACATCCTTGTCCGTGAGCGCCGGGTCCTTCTTGACGATATAGAGCTTCACCGCCTCGCCCGAATTCTGGTCCGGCACGCCCACCGCCGCCACTTCGAACACGCCCGGCAGCCTGGCCACGACGTCCTCGACTTCGTTCGGATACACATTGAAGCCGGAGACCAGAATCATGTCCTTCTTGCGGTCGACGAGCTTGATGTAGCCACGCGCGTTGATGAGACCGACGTCGCCCGACTTGAAGTAGCCGTCCGGCGTCATGACCTTCGCCGTTTCTTCCGGGCGCTGCCAGTAGCCCGCCATCACTTGCGGCCCGCGGATGCAGATCTCGCCAGCCTCGCCGATCGGCAGTTCGTTGCCGGCGTCGTCGCGAATCGAGATTTCGGTGGAAGGCAGCGGCAAGCCGATCGTGCCGGTGTATTCCGTTGCCGTTACCGGATTGCAGGTCACGCTGGGCGAGGTCTCCGAGAGGCCATAGCCTTCGACGATCGGCGTATGCGTGCGCTCGTACCAGCGCTTGGCCACGGCTTCCTGCACCGCCATGCCGCCGCCGTTTGCGACGAGCAGGTGCGTGAAGTCCAGATTGCCGAAATCCGGGTGGTTGAGCATCGCGTTGTAGAGCGTGTTCACCGCGGGGAAACAGGTGATCGAGTAGCCGCGCAGCTCCTTGATCATGCCGCCGATATCGCGCGGATTTGGAATCAGAATCGCGAGACCGCCGGTGCGCAGCGTCAGCAGCCCGCAAACGGTCAACGCGAACACGTGGTACAGCGGCAGAGCCGCGACCGTCACCGCTTGCGTACCGGACGGCAATTTCTCGAGTGCGGGCTCTGTCCATGCCGCCGACTGCAGCACGTTGGCGACCAGGTTGCCATGCAGCAGCGTCGCCCCCTTGGCCACGCCGGTCGTCCCGCCCGTGTACTGAAGGAAGGCGGCGTCCTCGGGCGTCTGCTCGACGCGCGTGAAGCCTTTGCGTGCCCCTTCGGCGAGCGCGTCGTTAAAGCGCACGTGGCCGGGAAGGTTCCAGGCGGGCACCATCTTCTTCACGCTACGCACGACGAAGTTGACGATGAAGCCTTTCGCGCCAAGCAGATCGCCCATCGCCGCGACCAGCACGTGCTTCACGCGCGTATTGGCGACAACCGCGCTCACGGTCCCGGCGAAATTTTCGAGGACGACGATCGCCTCGGCGCCGCTGTCCTTCAGCTGGTGTTCGAGTTCGCGCGGCGTGTAGAGCGGGTTCACATTCACGACGACGTATCCCGCACGCAGCACTGCGGCGAGCGCGACCGGATACTGGAGCACGTTGGGCATCATGAGCGCAATGCGCGCGCCACGTGCGATGCCGCGCGACTGGAACCACGCGGCCAGACGCTGGGAGAGCTGGTCCAGCTCGCCGTAGGTGATCGTCTTGCCCATGCAGGCGAAAGCGGGCTTTGCACGGAATTCGCTGAAGCTCTCCTCGAGCAGCGCCGTCACGGACGCGTAACGGCTCGCGTCGATTTCAGCGGGAACGCCGGGCGGGTAAGATTTCAGCCAGACTTTTTCCATGCAGCGTCTCCTCCTTGATTTTTCGAATGGTCGTGCTAAAAAATTGGATCGTAGCATGGCGACCCAACGTTTATGTCAGCAAATCAGCGAGTTAGAAAGGCCCCTCGAACGTGCGTTGTGGGGCCGCTAGCGGTAGCGTGAGGCGCCGTCAGGCGCGCTCGACCTCGACGAGGCAATCGTAGAAAGTCGCCGAGCCACCAAGGTCGGTGAGCGCCTGGCTCGTCACCTCGTTGGCGTTGCGGCCGTCCGGCGCGAGTTTCTTCCACCAGATCGACAATCCAACCACGAGACCGCTGCGCGCTCGGTCAGTCACACGCGCCCGCGCGCGCATCGATCCGCGATCATTGAACACGCGAACCTCATCGCCATCGGCAATCTCGCGGCTCGCGGCGTCAGCGGGATGGAGGTCCACGTGCGGCTGCCCTTCTGTCGCGCGCAGGCTCTCCACGTTCACGAAGGTGCTGTTGAGGAAGTTGCGCGCAGGCGGCGAGATCATCGCGAGCGGATAACGCGCGGCGAGCTCGGGCGCGCCGTCCGCCGACTCGTACGGTGGCAGGTAGTCGGGCAGCGGGTCGAGCCCGGCCTTCGCAAGCGCTTCGCTATGGAACTCGCACTTGCCCGTAGACGTGCGAAAACCGCCGTTCGCGAACGGCGCTTCGGGAATGTTCAGCTTCAGCCAGCCTTCGCGCTTGAGCGCCGCCCAGTCTGCACCGCCCAGCGCAGGATCGCTCCAGTCGAATGCGTGGGCCGCCACGTCTTCGTCGCTTTCGAACAGCGCCGGCTCGGTCAGGTCCATCGCGCGCGCGATGGAACGGAAGATTTCGGTATTCGGCCGCGCGTCGCCAACGGGCGCGATGGCAGGCAAGTTCGCCATGACATGCGTGTGGCCGTAGGACTTGTGGACATCGAGATGTTCGAGTTGGGTCGTGGCCGGCAGCAGCAGATCGGCGTAATCGGCGGTGTCGGTCTGGAACTGCTCGAGCACGATAGTGAAGAGGTCCTCGCGCGCAAAGCCAGCCGCGACCTTCGCCGACTCGGGCGCAACCGCAACCGGATTCGAGTTGTAGACGACGAGCGCTTCGACCTTCGGCCCGAATGTGGCGTCGCCTGCGTGCGTGAGCGCGTCGCCGATCTGGTTCATGTTGACGATGCGCGGCTGATGCTGCGGCCAGCCCGGGATCAGATCCGGACGCTGGAGCGCGTTCGCATCGACAGGGGCCCAGCCCGACGACGAAAGCAGCACGCCGCCCGCGCGATCGCGCCACGCGCCCGTCAACGCGGGCAGGCAGGCTATGGCGCGTACGGCGTTGCCGCCGCCGCGCACGCGTTGCAGGCCGTAGTTCATACGAATCGCCGCCTTGCGCGTCGAGGCGTAAAGGCGCGCGAGATCGACGACGACCTGTTCCTCGATGCCGCAGATCTCGGCGACGCGCGCGGGCGTGTAGGTAAGCGCGCGCGCCTTCAGCGCGTCGAAGCCGTGCGTGTGGGCCGCAATGTAATCGTGGTCGAGACGGTCCTCAGCGATCAGCACGTGCATCATGCCGAGCGCGAGAGCGCCATCCGTGCCGGGCTTGAGCGCAATGTGCTGATGGCACTTCTCGGCCGTCAGCGAGCGATAGGGGTCGATTGCGATCAACTTCGCGCCGTTGCGTTTCGCTTCCTGCGCGCGGGTCCAGAAGTGCAGGTTCGACGCGATCGGGTTGGCGCCCCAGATCAGGATGACTTCGCTTTCCGCGAAATACTCTGTGAGCATGCCGAGGCTCGAGCCGAAGGTATAACGCAGGCCGGCGGCGCCCGCCGCCGCGCAGATCGTGCGATCGAGACGCGATGCGCCTAGCTTGTGAAAAAAACGCTGGGCGATGCTATCGCCTTGAACGAGTCCCATCGTGCCCGCATAGCTGTACGGCAGGATCGCTTCGGGCGCGCGCTGCGCGATTTCGCCGAGGCGTTCGGCTGCGATGCGACAGGCTTCGTCCCAGCTGATCGGCTCGAAACGCCCGTCCCCCTTGCGCCCCACACGCTTCATCGGCTGCGTCAAACGCTTCGGATGATGGACACGCTCCGCATAGCGGGTGACCTTCGTGCACAGCACGCCTTGCGTGGGCGGGTGGTCAGGGTCGCCGCTCACCTTGATTGCCCGGCCGTTTTCGACGGTCACACGCATCGCACAGGTATCGGGACAATCGTGCGGGCAAACTGCACGTGCAAATTCGGCTGGGGCGTTCATCGGAATTCCGTGGGTGAGGCGTTCTGTCGTAGCAGCGATTTTATTATGTTCGGGGCGCGCGCCCTGTACGCACCCTGTAGGTTGGCGCGAAAAAAAAGGTTCGGCGTAGAATGGTCCGTCTAGACCCGGCCTATTTTGGAGACGAAGGCCGGGCGCCCACTTTTTGAGCACCGTCCGCCATGAAACTGATTCCGGAAATCCAGGCCGCCCAAGGCGAAATTCAGGGCCTCCGACGAACGATCCACGCGCATCCCGAACTGCGCTACGAAGAAACCCAAACCTCCGACCTCGTTGCGGCGAAGCTCACAGAATGGGGCATTGAAGTGCATCGCGGCATGGGCAAGACCGGCGTCGTCGGCGTGCTCAAACGCGGCACCGGCAAACGTATGGTCGGATTGCGCGCCGATATGGACGCGTTGCCGATCCAGGAACTCAACACGTTTGATCATCGCTCGCGCAACGAAGGCAAGATGCACGCGTGCGGCCACGACGGCCATACTGCGATGCTGCTCGGCGCGGCGCAGTATCTCGCGCGGCACGGACAGTTCGACGGCACGATCGTCTTCATTTTCCAGCCCGCCGAAGAAGGCGGCGCCGGCGCGAAAGCCATGATCGAAGATGGCCTCTTCAAACAGTTTCCTGTGGATGCCGTTTTCGGTATTCACAATTGGCCGGGCATGCCGGCTGGCTACTTCGGCGTGACCGAAGGGCCGATTATGGCCTCGAGCAACGAATTCCGCATTGAAATCAAGGGTGTAGGTTCGCACGCCGCGTTGCCGCACAATGGTCGTGATCCAGTCTTCACGGCGGTGCAGATCGCGAACGGGTTGCAGAGCATCATCACCCGCAACAAGAAGCCGCTCGATACGGCCGTGCTCTCGATCACGCAGATTCATGCAGGCGATGCGGTCAACGTGGTGCCGAATACGGCCTGGATCGCGGGAACGGTGCGTACCTTCACGACGGACACGCTGGATCTGATCGAATCGCGACTGCGCAAGATCGCCGAGAGCACAGCTGAAGCGTATGACTGCTCGGTCGACATCACCTTCCATCGCAACTATCCGCCTACGGTGAACAGCAGCGCGGAGGCGCAGTTCGCCGCGGAGGTCATGCGCGAGGTGGTCGGCGCCGATCACGTCGACGCGAACGTCGAGCCGACCATGGGCGCCGAGGACTTCTCGTTCATGCTGCTGGAGAAGCCCGGCTGCTACGCGTTTCTCGGCAACGGCGAAGGCGGCCACCGGGATGCAGGACACGGCGCAGGCCCTTGCATGCTGCACAACGCGAGCTATGACTTCAACGATCAACTGCTGCCGGTGGGATCGTCGTTTTGGGTGCACCTGGCGACGAAATTTCTAGCGCAGCAGTAATTCGAGGCACCAATGCAAAAAGCCGTCCATTGGACGGCTTTTTTGTTTTCCTGCATCTGAAAGAAGCGTAAACGCCAGAACCCCGGCGCTCTTTCGGAGACACCGGGGTTCTGGACGTTACTGCATAAGGAGCCTGACGATTACCTACTTTCACACGGGCAATCCGCACTATCATCGGCGTGGAGCTGTTTCACGGTCCTGTTCGGGATGGGAAGGGGTGGGACCAGCTCGCTATGGTCATCAGGCATGACGGGTTGCTGCGTCGCAGGGTGCTGCGCCACAGCCAATCGGGAAGAAGCGTAAAGAGGTGTTGCTGAATTGGGGTTGTGTTGTTTCAGGCACAACACGCGATCGCTCAACCTGTGCGTCCTTCTCTCCACAGCCGGAGGGAGGCACACCTGTTATAG
>NZ_SMOD01000070.1 GCF_004353905.1 Paraburkholderia guartelaensis
CCGCTCTTGCCGTTGCGCTGGTTGGTCGCGTTCTCGGGCCGCACGGCGCCGGCCGGATAGCCCAGATGGTGTCCAAGTTCGGCGCCCAGCGCCCGCTCGATCAGCGCCTTCTTGAACGCCGCTGAGGCGGCATGCACCGCTTCGGCCGTCATCGGCCCCTTCACGAACTGGTCGATCAGTTCCTTCGGAATGGACGGCAACGCCGTCAGGGCCTCGGGGGACGTCTTGGGTTTGCGTGGCATACATGCTCCTTGAGCTACATGTTATGCCTTACACACAAAATTTATGACAGGCCCGGACTCATAATCCGTCGGAGAAATCGCGCCGTGGGTTCGAATCCGACCCGGCCCACCATTCAATGCGTTCCAGGGAGTTCCTGAGAGCGCCGGTCTTCCCGGACGTCCCCGGGTAGCCGCTTCATTCCTGTTTCGTTGAAAAACCGTGTTCTCGCACGTGGGCGCAGCCGTGTTTGGCCATGCAATCGACGCGCTCGCGCTCTTTCCGGTCGCGCCGCTTCTGTGCATCGCTCCGCGATACGTATCAAACGGCCGCTGCCGCCGCTTCCTCCTGCTTTGGCATCAACCACTTCGCCATTCGCCTCAGATTCTGTGCAGTTGCAGCCAGCAAGAACTCGTCATGGGCACCTGACGGACCTTGCAGTCTGAGTCGATCCAGCTTCATGACGCGTTTGAGGCGAGCGAACAGGATCTCAACCTTCATGCGGTCCTTGCGTGACTGCATGTATGCCGGCGTTTGCGCAATAGCCGTTGCCTTATCGCGTGCTGCTTCCTGGATGCTCCGGTCTATCTTCCGTATTGCGTGTTCGGACAGCATTGGTCTTTCAATGAACATCCAGCGCAGTCCGACTGGCTTGATCGATAGACGACCGTATTGGCCTTGCTGATGTGCGTGCGTGGATTCTTGAATGAACGCCGTTCGCTGCGCAGTGCGTGCCCAGCCGGACAGCGATACTCGTTGCTTTGCTCGAGCCACTGGAAATCGCTGTTTGCGAAGGTCTCGTCGCTACGCGTACCTTTCTCCCACACCGGGACATGTGGCACGATCGCCTTGTCATTGATCATCCAGGCAAGCATCGACGCAGTGCCATATGCGGTGTCACCCACCAGACGTTGTGGCTTGAGGCGGAAGCGCTGCTCGACCCTATCAATCATGGTCCTGGTCGAGTCCACTTCCTGTGTGCGGTATGCAGGGGTGGCCTCCACATCCACGATGATTCCGGCGCGCAGATCAATCAGGTAGTTGGTCGAGTAAGCATATAACGCTGGGCCACCGGGTGCAGCTGTCCAACGTGCAGCAGGATCGGTTAGCGAAATGTTCTTTGGTTGCGTAACGGGTTCCTGCGATGATTCCTGGGTCTGGACAGAAGTGTCGTTCGCGTCGAGCGTCACCAGATACTCACGCACCAGCACGGCTGGGCTCATCGCCACGACTCCAGTCGATCACTTCAGTCCCTGCGATGCCGCGAGTGCGATTGGCGTCGGCTTTAATGACACTGGCGTCGATCGCGAACCCTTCGCCACCTACGAGGCCTTCGCTCATACAACGACGCAGAACTGAATACATGACGCAGCATGTCGCTGTCGCGAAACCGGCCATGACGATTCTTTGAAAGCGTTGAGTGATCGGAAACCGCATCTTCGAGGCCGAGGCGACAAAACCAGCGATAGGCCAGATTCAGATGGACCTCTTCATACAGGCACCGTTCGGATCGGATGCCGAAGCAGTATCCGACGATCAGCATGCGAATCATCAACTCAGGATCGATCGAAGGGCGCCCCGTATGACTGTAAAACGACGCCATGTGCTTACGCAGATCTCCGGCATCGAAGAAGTGATCTATGCCGCGTAACAGATGGTCCTTCGGAACATGATCATCAAGGTTGAACGCGTAGAACAGCTTCTCCTGATTGCCGCTTCGCTGACCCGTCATGACGATGCACTCCCGTCGATTGATGAATCCACGATAGCGAACAATCTGACTCTCAGGGCGAGTTTTTCAACGAAATAGACCCGAACCTGCCCTTCGGGTCACCCGAGTCACGTCGGCCGTTTCATCGACCAGCGTGAAGTTGGCCGGTCTCCCAGGGGAAGCGCGCCGATGTGGGCTACCGCCTGTGCATCGAACCGGAGCCTCGCGCTCGACGCGACCGTCCTTCAATCCGGGGGGATTCGCTATTAGGGGTAAGCGCAAAAAGACGTTTCCGCCAACAACTCCTATGCGATTCATGCGAGGACTACGGCAGGTCGCAACCTGGGATGTCCATTTGCGCTGCGGACGGCGAGCTGTCGGTCATATCTGAACGAACTCGAGAACCAGCTCGACGACTGCGGAGCGGACGTCCAATGAGCAACGCGAGAATATTTATTCCGCTTCTTACGTTCTGAGCGATTCTTGGTTCCGTATCGCGGTTGTGTTTCCTATGCTGGCAGGCTCGACGAGTCTGATGTGTCCTGCACACGCGCTCGCCGCCGCGAGGACCCCGCCGGACTCGCCTGCGCCGTGTGCTGCTCGATCGCCCGGAAAGTTCCGTTAGCTGGCCGCGGGAGTCCGGCGAACGCAGTTGCTTTTGGAGGTGGATTTCATCATGCCCGAGGAATATCGCTTCGATGTCTTTGGCCGGGCTATTGCCGTCGCACGCAAAGCTGAGGTATGGACGGTCTTTGATATTGGCGAGGAAGGCAAACGTCGCCGAGCCGACATCCAGATCCCAGCCTTCATCGCTGCGGATGAATTGCTGCAATATCTCGACGACATCTTTCACGAAAGCGCGACCCCGGCGCGACCGTGTGTAAGAGTGCTTCCTGACGGGAGACGGGTTCCGCCGCCCTCCGCGGAGTGAAGTCGTCGCCGCCATAACGTCCATTCGCCCACGCGCCACGGAGCATTACGCATGGTCAATCCAATTCGCAGCGAAATCGATCTCGAGGCGCAAGGCCTTCATTTTGGCTATCTGCGACTGCCGCATTCTGTTCATCGCTCGGCGTACGGCTGGATTCCGATACCAATCGGTTCCGTGCGCAACGGCGAAGGGCCCGTCGTGCTGCTCATGGCCGGCAATCACGGGGACGAGTACGAGGGACAGGTGCTCGTTTCGCAATTGCTGCGCGAAATCGACCCACAATGGATACATGGACAACTCATTTTCCTGCCGATGGCCAACTTTCCAGCAGCCGAGGCGGGAACACGCACGTCGCCGCTAGACGGCGGCAACCTGAACCGCACGTTCCCGGGCAATCCACTAGGTACGCCGACCGAGATGATCGCCGACTACATCGAGAACACCTTGCTCGCGCGTGCGCAATATCTCGTGGATCTGCATTCAGGCGGTAGTTCGTTGCGCTATCACGGTGCGAATATGCTCGCGATCGAGCCGCGCGACGAAGAAGAAGGCCGGCAGTTGCGGGCACTCCTTGGCGCATTTGGCTTGCCGCGCGCCTTTCTTCACGCGCCCAATCCGCTCCATTCGGCGACGGCTGCACGCCGCCAGGGTGCCGTGTCGATCGTCACCGAGCTTGGCGGTGCCGGCGTAGTTCAGCGGAGCCTCCTGCACGAAGCGCGGCAAGGGCTGCTGCACCTGCTTGGCGCGATTGGCGTGCTGGCCGGGCCGCTCGTGCCGCCGCAACCGCCAGGCCAAACGCGGTTTTATCGCGTGGCTGCGCAGCACTATGTCTACGCGTATGAACGCGGCGTGTACGAGCCGCTCGTGGACCTCGGCGAACACGTGCACGCGGGGCAGCCTGCGGCGCGTATTCACTTTCCCGAAACGCCTCTGCGCGAGCCGCTGACGGTGGCGTTTGCGGCCTCGGGCGAGGTGGTGTGTCAACGGGCGGTTGCCTCGGTGCAGCGCGGCGATTGCCTCTTTCATCTGGCCGAGCCCGACGAGCCGTGAAGCGGAGAAGCGAGACGCACGGGTCTGTGCTGGACGCACGAAAATGCCTCACAGACGCAATTCATCTGGATAACGATATTCGAATTGCTTGGTTATATGGCGCACGCGGTGGGGGTAATCTGGCAGCCGGATCTGCCGTCCCACGGGAACGCCGCAACGATGACCTACCGCATTATCGATACCTCGCCGCTCGAAGCCGTTGCAAAGCCGCTGATCGACGGCCTGCAATGGGAATATGCAACACGCTACCGCGATCACCGCGCCGACAGCGAGGCTTCGGCCGCGCAGGAGTTGGCGCGTTATCCGGCCGCGCTGTTCGCGCCGCCCGAGGGTGCCTTCATCGTGCTCGTGCGCGACGGCGAGACCGTTGGCGGCGGGGCCTTCAAGCGCTACGACGCTCAGACAGCGGAGTTCAAGCGTGTCTGGACACGCGCCGACCAGCGCCGCCAGGGTCTTGCACGCCGCATCGTTGAAGAGCTCGAGGCGCGCGCGTTGAGCCAGGGGTATCGCCGTGTTTATCTCACCACCGGCTTCAAGCAGCCGGAAGCCTGGGGCTTGTACATTGATTCAGGCTACGTCCCCTTGTTCGATCGCTCGATTGCGCCAGAAGTCCACGTGCGTCTGCCCTTCGCCAAGGACCTGCGGAAGCCGTTTTCCACGGATGCGCTCGACGACCTGCGCCCGCGTGAACCGCTAGGCGAGCATCGTTGATTGCGCGACGGGCGGCGCCCACGCTTCTTTCGACGCCGCGTGTGCTGACTGCTTCAGGCCATTCTGCTGACCGGACACGACTATGACCCAGCGTAATCTCACCTTCGGCATCATGCTGCACGGCCCCGGCGGCCACATGAACGCATGGAAGCACCCCAGTAATCCGGTGGATGCCAGCGTCAACCTAGACTTCATTACCGGAATTGCCCAGAAGGCCGAGGCCAACGGCCTGGCGTTCGCCTTCGTGGCAGATGGCCTCTACATCAACGAAAAGTCGATTCCGCATTTTCTAAACCGCTTCGAGCCGATCTCCGTGCTTTCGGCGCTGGCGACTGCGACGTCGAAGATCGGGCTCGCAGGCACGATCTCGACTTCATACAGCCATCCGTTCACGGTGGCGCGGCAACTCGCCTCGCTCGACCTCATCAGCGGCGGCCGCGCGGGCTGGAATGTGGTGACGTCCCCGCTGGAGGGCTCGGCGAAGAACTACGGCGGCGATCACCCCAATCACGCGCTGCGCTACGAGATTGCCGACGAATACCTGGAAGTCGTGCAGGGGCTCTGGGATAGTTGGGACGACGACGCATTCGTGCGCGAGCGCGAAACCGGGCGCTTTTTCGATCGCGAGAAACTTCACACGCTCGACCACAAGGGCCGCTTCTTCGAAGTGGCCGGGCCGCTCAACATTCAGCGCTCGCCGCAGGGCCAGCCCGTGATTTTTCAGGCCGGCTCGTCGGACGCCGGCATCGATCTCGCCGGCAAATACGCCGACGCCGTGTTCACACATTCGCCCTCGCTCGAAGAGACACGCGAGTTCGCCGGGCGCGTGCGCCGCAGCGCCGTGGCCCACGGGCGCGCCCCGAGCGACGTGAAGATCTTTCCCGGTATCGGCCCAATCGTCGCCACGACGCACGACGAAGCCGAAGAGAAGTACCGCCTGATCCGCGACTTGCTGAGCGTCGACGAGGCGCTCGCCTACCTTGGCCGCTACTTCGATCATCACGACTTCACGCAATACCAGCTCGATGCGTCGTTTCCGGAGCTTGGCGACCTCGGCAAGAACAGCTTTCGCTCGACCACGGACCGCATCAAGGCCGACGCGCGCCGCAACGGCTCGACGCTGCGCGAAGTCGCGCTGGCCGTCGCCACGCCAAAGACGCATTTCCTCGGCACAGGCGAGCAGGTTGCCGACGAACTGATCCGATGGCTGGACGCCGGCGCTGCCGATGGCTTCATCCTCGGTCTTCCGGTGCCGGCGGAGGGCCTCGACGACTTTGTCAGACACGTGATTCCGGTGCTCGAAGCACGTGGCCGATACAGCCGGCGCCTGAGCGGGGAGACGCTGCGAGACCACCTTGGCTTGCCGCGACGGATTAGTCGTTACGCGCTCGCCTCGACGCGCTGACTCAACGGCGCGGCTGGCTCGATTCATGGATGGCAGCCGCGCGCGGACGAACACGACAACCCTTGGACATTTTCCCTTTCAAAAGCGGAGCGTAAGTACACCATGAGTCGAGACTTGCTGCTGTTGCTGCAACCTGGCTTTACCGACCCTGCCCATCCCGGCGAGCGTTTCATCTGTCCGCACGGCGCGCCAATAGAAGGATTGCTTGCGAGCGACCCCGAGCGCGTCGCGCGCATCGACGTAAAGCGGCTGCCGTTCGCGCGCCCGCGTGCGGTGGTGATCGAGGTGCTCGACGAGGCACATCAGGGGCTGCCCGTGCTCGTGCTCGGCGACGAGCATGCGGTTCCCGAAGACGTGCAAACGGTGAACGGCCGTCACTTCGTGACCGACACGAACCGGATTCTCGCGCTGCTTGCCGAACGGCACGGCTTTCCCAGGGTGCATTGAGCAGCGTTCGTACAACACAACACCATGCCACTTCGTCTTTTTGCCGCCATCCCCTCGCGCACGCGGCGCCACGCGCTGGCTCTCGCCATATCGCTTTGCAACGCCGCGGCGCTGCTCCTTTTACCTCATGCGGCGCAAGCCACGCCCAAAGGAACACTGGTTTTCTGCAGCGAAGGCAGCCCGGCGGGATTCGACCCGGGGCAGCACACCACCAGCACCGATTTCGATGCGAGCACGAATACGGTCTACAACGAGCTGGTGCAGTTCCGCAACGGCACACTCGATCTCGAGCCCGCGCTCGCAACAAGTTGGGAGAGTTCAGCGGATCAACGCACCTACACGTTTCATTTGCGCCACGGTGTGAAATTTCAGACGACCTCGTGGTTTCATCCCACGCGGGACTTCAACGCGGATGATGTGATTTTCACCTTCACGCGCATGCTCGATCCGCAGCTGCCGTTTCGCAAGGCGTATCCGACGAGTTTTCCCTATTTCAGCGATCTCGGGTTCGACAAGAATATCGCGCGCATCGAAAAAGTCGATGATTACACAGTGCGCTTCGACCTCAAGACGCCCGACGTGATCTTCGTGCGCAACCTTGCCATGAGCTTCGCGTCGATCCTCTCAGCCGAGTACGCCACCCAGCTGAGTGGGCAGCACCGCGAGGCCGATATCAACCAGTTGCCCGTGGGGACCGGTCCGTTCGCGTTCCGTTCGTACCAGAAGGACGCACTTATCCGCTACGACGCCAATCCCGACTATTGGCGAACGCAGGACGTCAAGCTCGCACACCTCGTGTTCGCCATCACGCCCGATCCGGCGACCCGGCATCCAGAAGCTCGCGAGCGGCGAGTGCCAGGTATCGGCGTTTCCGCGTCCGGCCGATCTGGAGGTCGTCAAGCGCAATCCGGCGCTCAAGGTCGTTTCCGGCGTCGGCTTCAACGTGGGCTTTGTGGCGTACAACACGCAGCATCCGCCACTGGATCGTGTCGAAGTGCGCAGGGCGCTCGACATGGCGATCGACAAGCCCGCCATTATTCAGGCCGTGTTCGCAGGCAATGCGAAGATTGCGACGAACCCGATGCCGCCTGCCCAATGGTCCTACAACAATACGCTCAAGGACGCGCCGTATGATCCTGCGAAGGCACGCGCACTGCTTGCGCAGGCAGGGCTGGCGAATGGCTTCGAGATTACGCTTTGGGCCATGCCGGTGCAGCGCCCCTATAACCCGAACGCCCAACTGATGGCGCAGCTCATCCAGCAGGACTGGGAGAAGATCGGCGTTCATGCGCGGATCGTGAGCTATGAGTGGGGCGAGTACAACCGCCGCGCCAAGCAGGACGGCGAACACGACGCGTTGCTCTACGGCTGGTCAGGTGACAACGGCGACCCGGACAATTGGCTAGGAGCGCTGCTCGGCTGCGATGCGGTGCATGGCAGCAACGTCTCGAAGTGGTGCGACCCGTCGTTCAACTCGCTCATCGAGAAGGCGCGTGCGGATGCGAATGTGAGCGAGCGTGCGGCGCTCTATGAGCGCGCCCAGGTCGTCTTCAAGGAACAGGTGCCATTTACGCCGATCGCGCACTCGATCGTCTCGCTGCCAGCTTCGAAGCGCGTTGACGGGCTCGTGTTCTCGCCGTTGGGCAGCCACCGTTTCGACGGCGTGTCGTTGCAATAGGTACTAGCGAGGGTGGCGAGCCGGCCGCGTGTCTTCGGTGGCCGCAGACGAATGGCGCGACTCGCAGCGCCATTCGTCAATGCGTGTCTGAGCCCGCGGGCCAGAACAGAAGCGCGCGCAATTCGATACTGCGCCGCGCCGCCGCGTCCGCACGACTGGTGGGGTCCTCGAATGCGGTGTGAGCGGTGAGCCGCGCAGTGCCGTCCTCCAGAGAATCGTAGATTTTCAGCAGTAGTACTTCGTCGGGGCGCAGACGGGGAAAGAAGTACCAGCGATGCTGCGGGTTCGCGAGAAACGAATAGGTCTCGCCGGTCTTGTCGCGGTAGAGAAGGTCGGTCGGCACGAGATCTCCGGCCGCGATCGAGCGCGCGTCGCACAGCGCGAGCGGCAGTTGTTCCACCACGCTGAGCGGCCGCCACAGGTTGACGATCGCAAAGCGATGCCCCAGCCGCCGTTGCGCTTCTTCGGCATCGAGATGATCGCGCACCCGGCGCGGTCCGGACACGAAAGTCTGATCGTTATGCACGCGCCGCACGGGCTCGCGAAGTGTGGCGTTGCCGCGCGAACCGCTCGCGCTATCACGCAGCGTGTGGTCGAAAATGACGACCTTTTCGGCTCCCGTCATGTCGCGCAGCAACGCCTCGGCCTCGGGGCGATACACGAGGCGAATCAGGCTTTCGTCGCTGTAGTCGCTCACTGCGCTCCGATGCGAAACGAGCTGAAAGCCATTGCGGTCGAGCGAGATTTCGCCGGCCTCTGCAAGCGGACGCGCGTTACGTATCGTCACGCGGCGCGGGTCGAGCGTGCCCGAACTCCATGCCGTTCCCTCCGGCGGCTCGAACGTGTAGTTGACCGGCCGGGCGTTGCCCGGCGCGAGATAGTTGAGTTTCGCCTCGACGGCAGACGTTCGCGAAAGAGGCGAGGGGGCCGATAGCACTGTGCTCATAAGTCATCCTGATCAAAACGGTTCGCGCCACGGGCGCAGATCCAGCTCTTGTGTCCAGGCGCTGCGGGCCTGGCGGTGCAACTGCCAATAGCTTTCGGCGATGGCTTCGGGTTGCAGCAGACCGTCCGACCCTGCGTCTTGAGCGCGCTGGGGCGCGGCGCTTCGCAGCCGTTCGCCGTCGATGCCGCCGTCGATCACGACGTGCGCCACGTGCACGCCTCGCGGTCCGAATTCGCGCGCGAGACTTTGGGCCAGCGAGCGCAGGCCCGCTTTCGCCGCTGCGAACGCGGTGAACGGCGGCCGTCCGCGCAGCGAGGCGGTCGCGCCGGTAAAGATGAGGCTGCCGGCGCCCGAGGGGTTCGTCGCGGCGTCCGGGGCGTCCAGCAGAAGGGGTAAGGCGGCGCGGGCAAACACGAAGCCACCTAGCACGTTTGTGCGCCATGCGGACTCGAACTGCGCGACTTCGAGTTCGAGCGTTGGCGCGCGTACGGCGTTGCCCGCGTTGAAAATCGCGCTGCGCAGAATTCCGTGACTCGTCAGAAGTTGCGCGATGCGCGCGAGATCCTGCTCGTTTGCCACGTCGCCGGGTGCTGCGTGGGCGCGGCCGCCTTGCGCGCGTATTTCCGCGGCGAGCGCTTCCACACGCGGCGCCGTGCGTCCGGTCAGCACGACCGTGTAGCCTGCTCGGGCGAAGTGGCGCCCGAGCGCCGCGCCCAGGCCGGCGCTCGCGCCCACCCCGGCAATCCATGCGACCGAAGCAGGAAGAGAAGAGGAAACGTCGCTCATGATTCTTTCACGCTAGTCACCACGCGCGCTTTTGGAAAAGAATGAAACTTCATATGGTTATTCATGCGGTCAGCGCATAGCGGTTCACGGGATAGTCGAGCCCAAGATGCTCGCGCAGCGTCGTGCCTGCATAGTCGCGCCGGTAGGCACCACGCTCCTGCAGGATCGGCACCACCTTACGCGCGAATTCGGTGAACGCGAGCGGTGTACCGCCGCGCACGATGAAGCCATCGGTCGCGCGCGCTTCGACCCAGGCCTGCAAGCCATCGGCGACCTGTTCGGGCGTACCGAGAAAGCTGGGCCTGGGCGTTGCGGCTTCCAACGCGACCTCGCGCAGCGTCAGCCGGCGCTCGGCCGCGTTGCGCTTGATCGCGTCGGTCGTGCTGCGGAACTGGTTGCTGCCCAGTTCGCCGATGTCGGGAAATGGAGCGTCGAGCGGGTACTGCGAAAAATCGTGGTGATCGAAGTAGCGGCCAAGGTAGTCGAGCGCTTTCTCGATCGTCACGAGTCGTGCGGTTTCGCGATACTGGTCCTCGGCCTGCACGGCCGAATCCGCCACGATCACGCTGATGCCCTGGAAGATTTTCAGGCTGCCGGCTGCGCGGCCGTGGGCGGCGAGCCGCTTCTGGACGTCGCCATAGAAGGCCTGTGCAAGCCCGATCGTCTCCTGGCGCGTGTAGATCGCGTCCGCATGGCTCGCCGCAACCGCCTTTCCGTCGTCGGAAGCGCCCGCCTGGAACAGGATCGGGCGGCCCTGGCGCGAGCGGCCGATATTGAGCGGCCCGGCCACCGAAAAGAACTCGCCCGCGTGATCGAGCGCATGCAGCTTGTCCGGATCGAAGAACACGCCGCTCGCCTTGTCGCGAACGAAGGCGTCGTCCTCCCACGAATCCCACAACCCCTTCGTCACGTCCAGAAACTCGGAGGCGATCCGGTAGCGCAGTGCATGTTCTGGGTGTTTGTCACGCGAGAAATTCTTCGCGGAGCCTTCCAGCGGCGAGGTCACCACATTCCAGCCCGCGCGGCCGTCGCTCAGGTGATCGAGGCTCGAAAACTGGCGCGCGACGGTGAACGGATCGCTGTACGAAGTCGAGAGCGTGCCAACGAGGCCGATGCGCGTGGTCGCGAACGCGAGCGCCGAAAGCAGGGTCAACGGTTCGAAACGGTTCAGGAAGTGGGGGATCGATTTCGCGTTGATGTGCAGCCCGTCGGCGACGAACAGCAGATCGAATTTCGCGTTCTCCGCCTCGCGCGCCAGTTCGCGGACGAAGCTCACGTTGATGCTGGCGTCGGCGATCGCATCGGGGTGCCGCCATGCGGACATGTTGCCCGAGGCGCCCTGGATGATCGCGCCAAGGTGTATCTGACGTTGGGAATTCGTGGTCGATTGGCTCATGGTGTGCAGAGAAGAGGGCGTTAGGGACGTCACGCTGGAATGGCTGCCTGGCCCTGCTCCGGCAACTGCGGAAGCTTCGGAAGCGCATCGAGTAGGGAAGCGGTATAGGGATGCGTTGGTGCGGCGAATACCTGCCCGACAGGTCCGCTCTCGACCACGCGGCCGCGCCGCATCACAAGCACGCGGTCGGCTACGTGATGAACCACGCCGAGGTCGTGCGAGATGAACAGCATGGCCGTGCCGTGCTCGGCCTGCAGGTCGGCCAGCAGGTCGAGCACCTGTGCCTGGATCGACACGTCAAGCGCGCTCACCGGCTCGTCGGCGACGAGCAGCGCCGGGTTCGGCGCGAATGCGCGCGCGATCGCCACGCGCTGGCGCTGGCCGCCGGAGAGCTCGCGCGGGTAGCGGTCGTAGCAGCTTGGCCCGAGCCGCACTTCGTCGAGCAGTTGCAGCACACGGCGGCGCCGCGCGGCGCCGCGAATGCCGACCGCGTCGAGGCTCTCGCCAATAAGCTGGCCGACCGTATAGCGCGGGTCGAACGAGCTGTAGGGATCCTGCGCAATGAGCTGCAAGCCTGCCCGGCGATGCCGGCGTGCGGATTCGGGCACGCCGCTCCAGGGCTGGCCGTCGAGCGTCACGCGGCCGCTGTCGGGAGTGGTCAGACCCAACACGATGCGCGCGACCGTCGACTTGCCCGAACCGGATTCGCCGACGATGCCGAGCGTTTCGCCTTTGGCGAGCGAAAACGACACGTCGTCGACGGCGGGGGGCGCGCTGTCGTCGCCGCCGTAGCGCTTCGTGACCGATTCGACCGAAAGCACACGGACGTCGTCGACGATCCGCTTCGCGGGCAGCGCAACCCGCGTGTCGCCCGTGGCGGCGCTAGCTCCCGCATCGCCCGAGAGCCGGTAGCCTCGCGACGCGGGCACGGGGATCGCGGCGAGCAACTGCCGCGTATAGGGATGCGCGGGGCGCCCCAGCACGTCGCGCGTCGGCCCTTCTTCGACGATACGGCCCGCGCGCATGACGAGCACGCGGTCTGCCAGCTCCGCGACCACGGCGAGATCGTGGCTGATGAGGAGCAGCGCGTCGCCGGCGTCGCGGCGGGCGCGCAACAGCGAGAGGATTTGACGCTGCACGGTCATGTCGAGCGCCGTGGTGGGCTCGTCGGCGATCAGCAGCGAAGCGCCGCCCGCGATGGCCGTGCCGATCAGTACGCGCTGCCGCAAGCCGCCCGACAGTTGATGCGGGTATTGCGGCAGCCGGCGCTCAGGTTCGTCGATGCCTACCGCCCGCAGGATCTCGACGCTGTGTTGGTGGATGTCGCGCGAGCGCACGCTGTGCAGCGATTCGGCGACGAGGTCGCGCACGCGCCATAGCGGATCGAGCGAGACCAGTGCGTCCTGGAGCACGTAGCCGATGCGGCGGCCGCGTATGCCGCGCCAGTCGCGCTCGCGGTAGCGGCGTGCGTCCTCGCCCGCGATTTCGAAGCGCTCGGCCTGTGTTTGCGCCTTCGGGCCGTTCAGTCCGACGAGGCTGCGTGCGGTGACGGATTTGCCGGAGCCCGATTCGCCGACGAGCGCGACGCACTCGCCCGCATGCACGCTCAGGCTCAGTGATTCGACGACGGCGGCGCGCGCGGCGTGCCGCTCATGAAACGCGATGCTAAGGTTTTTGATACGCACGAGCGGTTCGCCCGGCGGCGCGGTGAACGGATGAATCACGGCGGGTAGCGGGACCGGCGCTGAGGGGCTGCCTTCCGTGGCGGACCCAACGCGCACGCGGGCGGCGAGATTGGCAGTGGCGGCGGCTGTCATGCGACCTCCCGGCGTTCGAAACGCGCCTGCCAGTAGCCGCCGAGCGCGTTCACAGCAATGACGGCGGCCGTGATCGCCACGCCGGGCCAGACCGCGATCCACCATGCGTTGTACAGATAGTTGCGGCCCTCGGCGAGCATCAGTCCCCACTCGGCCGTGGGGGGCTGCGGCCCCATGCCGAGAAAGCTCAGGCCCGATGTGCCGATGATCGCGGTGCCGAGGCCGATCGTGGCAAGTACGGGCACCTGGGCAATGGCGTGCGGCAACACGTGCCGCCAGACCAGCACGGCCGGCGCGAGACCGAACGTGCGCGCCTGCTCCACATACCCCGATTCGGCGACGACGAAGGTCTGCGCGCGCACAACGCGCGCAAAGCGCGGAATCGAGGCGACGCCAAGCGCGAAGACGAGATTGACGGCGCCGGGGCCCGTGAACGAGATCAGCATGAGCGCAAGCAGGAGGTCCGGAAAGGCGGACACCACGTCGAGAAAGCGCGTGATCAGCTCGTCGAGCCAGCCGCGCGCGAGGCCGGCGATCAGCCCAAGCACGGTGCCTGCGAGCGTCGCGATGGCGATCGCCGCCGCGCTGATCGAGAGCGAGTAGCGTGCGCCGTAGACGACGCGCGCAAAGATGTCGCGGCCCAGCTGGTCGGTGCCTAGCCAATGCTCGGCGCTGGCGCTGAGCTGCGCGGAGACTGGGTCCGCCGCGAGCGGATCATAGCGGGTCAGCCATTCGGGCGCGGCGACGGCGATGACGTTGAGAAGGAGCCAGAGCGCCGCAAGCGCAAGGCCGGGATGACGCCATATCCAGCTGGCGGCACGCCAACCCGCGCGCGCCCGCAATGGCAGGTCGAGAGGAACTGACATCGTGAAGCCTCCGGTTCAGCGCCGCGCGCGCGGGTCGCGCAGGCGCGGATCGATCAAGAGATAGAGCAGGTCGACGGCGGTGCTCAGGACGACGTAGATCGCTGCGGAGAGGATCGCGATCGCGAGGATCACGGGCATGTCCTTCGCGAGCACGGCATCGACGGTCACCTTGCCGAGCCCCGGGCGCCCGAACTCCTGCTCGGTGATGACCGCGCCGCTCAACAAGCCGCCCACGAGCCAGCCGGCGAGCGTGACTGCCGGCAGCGCGGCGTGCCGCAGCGCATGGCGCAGGCGCAGCGCGAAGCCGCCAATGCCCCACGCGCGCACGGTCAGCGCGTACGGCTCGTCGAGCGCGTGCTCGATGCCCTTGCGCAATACGCGGCCAATCACCGCGCCTTGCGCGAGCCCCAGCGAGAGCGCCGGCAGCACGAGCGAGGAGAAGCCGCGGTCGCCGGCCACGGGGAAGAGCTTGAGCGTGAAACTGAACACGAACAGCAGCATGATGCCGAGCCAGAATGAGGGCGTCGAAGCGAGCAGCAGCTCCACGCCCGAGGCGGCGCGGGCGCCGAAGCGGCGCCCCGCAGTCAGCACCGCGAGCCCCACGGCGAACACGACCGCGACGACCAGCGCGGCCCCGGTAAGCTTGAGCGTGGGCCAGAGCTGGCCGATCACGAGCGGGGCGACGTCGGTGTTCAGGACGTACGAACGGCCGAAGTCGCCGTGCAGTACACGCCACAGGTAGTGCAGATATTGCAGGGATACGGGCTCGTCGAGGCCCCATTCCTTGCGGATCGCGGCTTCGATTTCGGGCGTGTTCAGTTGCTCGCCGATCAGGATGCTGACGATATCGCCGGGCGCGAGATGCACGGCGACGAACGACAGCGTGATCGCGGCCCACAGCACCAGCGCGCCTGTCACGAGCCGCGTCGCGACCGGCGAGCGCAGCCACGCGCGGCGCGTGCGCGTGAGGCGTGCCGCCGGGGCCGGGGCGCTCTCCTCGGGCAGCGGTAAGGGGGTCGGGTGGGTCATGGTCGTAAGTTCTCCTGCTGGCGAAGCCGGTGCGCGCCGCACGTTTCGCGTCAGCGCGAATCGAGGCAGACGTCGTAAGGCGCTTCCGGCATCTGCTTGAAGCTGCGGAACGCGAGGCCCCGCACGTGCGTGCTGGCGGCGATCTCGTCCTCGGGTTGATAGAGCGGAATCGCGTAGGCCTCGTCGACGATTACCGTGTGTTGCAGTTGCGCGTAGATGCGGGCGCGCGCCGCGTCGTCGCGCGTCTGCGCGGCTTCGTTCAGCCACGCGAGCAGGCGCGGGTCCGCCGTGCGGCTGTAATTGATCACGCCGCCGCGGTCGATGGGCAGGTAGTGGTTTTCCGTATCGATTCCGTCGGTATCGGTGTTCGAGTTGGGTATGGCGCCGAACTTGCCGGTCTTGCGCACGTCGGCATAGGTGCCCGCGTCGACATAGCGGATTTTCAGCTCGACGCCGAGCCGCTGGCGCGCCTGCGCCTGGAGTCCCTGCAACAGCACATCGCGCTGGTCGCGCACGGTGGCGATCGCCTGCACGACATCGATCGACAGCCGCTGCCCGTCCTTCGTGCGGTAGCCGCCGGCGTCGCGCCCGGTCCAGCCCGCTTCGTCGAGCAGCGCGTTGGCAAGCTTCGGATTGTTGCCGTAGCTGTGCTCGATGCTGCGGTCATACAGCGGATCGACCGGCGAGGTGATGCCCCAGGCGCGTGTGCGCTTGCCGCGATAGATCGCGGCGACGAGAGCGTCGAGATCGAACGCCTGCAACAGCGCACGGCGCACCCGCGCGTCCTGGGTGGGGCCGTAGGCCACGTTCAGATAGAGCGAGTACGGCGAGCCCGTGTTCAGCGCATGGAGGTAGCGCAGGTCCGGCTGCTTTTCGAGCAATGTGGCGTCGTTGCCCGAAATGCCCTCGATCACGTCGGCCTGGCCGGACAGCAGCGCGCCGGTGCGCACCGACGACTCGGGCAGGAAGCGGTAGACCACTCGGTCGAGGTATGCCGTGCCCTGATGGGTTGTCGTAGCCGGCGGCCATTTATAATCTGGATTCCGAACGAACTCGGCTTCCTGTCCCTTGCGCCAGGCCGTGAGAATAAACGGTCCGGTGCCCGCGACTTCGCGTCCGCCCGATTTCAGTTGCGGTGAGGCGTAGGCGGCGGGCGAGATGAGCTTGAGCCCAGCGGCGAATGAGAGGAACGGCACGTAGGGTTCGTTCAACGTGAGCTGGACGGTGCGCGCATCGACGGCACGCGCGCTGGCGAGGCGCGACGCGATTCCGCAATAGCTCGAACCGGCGCAGTAAGACGGGTCGCGCACCTCGAGAAAGTTCTTCGCGACCGCTGCGGCATCGAGCGGCTGGCCGTCGGTGAACTTCACGCCGTCGCGCAGTGTAAACGTCAGCGTCTTGCCGTCCGGCGAGACCGTGTAGCCAGTCGCGAGCCATGGGACATAGGTGCCATCGGGCTTGCGCGCGAGCAGCGACTCGAAGCTCGCGCGCAGGATCAGTTCCGCTTTCGCCTGTCCGTTCAGTTGCGGATTGAAGGTCGTCGGCTCGGTCTCGATGCCCCACGTCAGCGTGCCGCAGGAAGCGGGCGCGGCGCTAACGCCGCCAGTGGCCGTTGCCGCAAGCGCGATTCCCCCGGCGGCGACCATGCGCCGCCAGCGTGCGGACCTGGCCGTGGCGAGAGGCGTTGACATCGACATCGTCATGGTTAGCGTTTGATCCACACGTCATAGGGGTTTTCGGGCATCTGCGCATACGAGCGGAAGCCGAGGCCCTGGACCGTCTTCGCGGCGGCGATCTGGTCTTCCGGCTCGTAGAGCGGCACGGCGAACGCCTGCTGGTCGATCGCGAAGTGCTGCAACTGGCCGTACAGCGCCTTGCGCTCGGCGGCGTTCTGCGTCTGCGCAGCGGCCTGCAGCCAGCGACTCAGTTCCGGTGCCGACGCGCGGCTGTAATTGAGCGCGCCGCCGTGATCGACGGGCAGGTAGTGGCCTTCGATATCGATCCCGTCCGGCGGTGTGTTCGAGTTCGCGATCGACCCGAACTTGCCGCTCTTGCGCGCATCCGCATAGGTGCCGTCGTCGACGTACTGCACCTTCAGATCGACGCCGAGCCGCTGACGCGCCTGCGCCTGCAACGCCTGCAGCAGCACGTCGCGCTGGTCGCGCACGGTCGCCTGTGCCTGGATTACCGCGATGGTGAGACGCTCGCCGTTTTTCGCGCGGTAGCCGGCGCTGTCGCGCGCGGTCCAGCCCGCTGCGTCCAGCAGCGCATTGGCGAGCTTCGGATTGTTCCCGTAGCTCTTTTCGATGCTGCGGTCGTAGAGCGGATCGATCGGCGAGGTGATGCCCCATGCGCGCGTGCGTTCGCCGCGGTAGACCGACTGGACGATGCCGCTTACGTCGAGTCCTTCGAGCAACGCGCGGCGCACATTGGCGTCCTGCGCCGCGCCGTAGGTGACGTTCAGGAACAGCGAGTAGGGCGTCCCGGTGTTCAGCGCATGCTGATACGTGAGGTCGGGATTGCTGCGGATCAGCCCCGCGTCGTTGCCCGACACGCCTTCGATCACGTCGACCTGCCCGGACAGCAGCGCGCCCGTTCGAACCGACGATTCAGGCAGGAAGCGATAAACCACGCGGTCAAGATACGCCGGCCCCTGATGGCCGCTGGTTGTCGGCGCCCAGCGATAATCGGGATTCCTGTCGAACTCGATCTCCTGCCCCTTCACGTAGCGGCGCAGGATGAATGGGCCCGTTCCTGCGATGTCGGTGCCGCCCGACTTGAGGCTCGACTTGTCGAACGCGTTCGGCGAGAGGAGCGGGAGGGAGCCGGCAAAGGTCAGGAACGGCGCGTACGGCGCGTCGAGCGTGATCTCGACCGTGTGCGCGTCGGGTGTCTTGACGTCGGCAACGTGCGAAATCAGGCGCGCGAGGTTGCTGCCGCCGGAGTAGGAGAGGTCGCGCGCATAGAGGAAGTTGCGGGCCACGGCCTTCGAGTCGAACGGTGCGCCGTCCGTGAACTTGACACCGTCGCGCAGCGTGAAGGTATAAGTCTTGCCGTCGGGCGAGACCTTGTAGCCGGCGGCGAGCCACGGCACGAAGCTGCCGTCGGGCTTTTGCGTCAGCAGGCTTTCGTAAGCGTTGCGCAGCAGCAGCACGACCTTGTCCTGGCCGTTCAGTTGCGGATTGAGCGTGCGCGGCTCGGTTTCCACACCCCACGTCAGCGTGCCGCCGGTGACCGGCTGGCCTGCCGCGAGCGTCAGATGCGGCAGCGCGAGGGCGAGCAGGACCGCCGCCGCCGCGGTACGGCGCGAGGTGCGAGAGGCTTGCGCCGGGAATGAAAACGTCATCGGTGAGTACCTTGAGCAGTGGGTCGGTCGATCAGGGGAAGGCGGTTGCGCGCGGGCTATCATGCGGCTTGGGGATCGCGTGCGCCGGCTGCAACCGGCTCGCTGTAAAGCTCGGGAATAAGGATCTTGCGCAGCCAGACCAGCGGCGTGCCGAGCGCGTTGGTCGAGCGATGAAAAGGCTCATAGCCGTGACGCTCGTAAAACGGGGCGAGCCAGGGGTGATTGATGGCGGTCGCGAGCCACGTTGCGGGCGCCTTGACCTGCGCGCGCAGAAACTGCGTCTCGACATGATCGAGCAACACGTTGCCAAGGCCCTGTCGCTTGAACGCGGGCGCGACGGCAAACCAGTGCAGGAACGGCCAGGGTGTGAGCCGGTTGCCTTCGGGCGACCAGGGAAAGCGCACGGTCAGCGTCGCGGCAAGCGCTGTGCCGCCGCCGACCACTTCGCGCTCGAGCACGAACGTCGTCTGGCTTGCGACCGCCTGCGCCACGCGCCCGACCGGTGAGCGCGTGATCGTGAAGTGAACGCCCTCGCGCGCGAGTGGTGCGTAGGACTGCTGAAGCAGGTCGTAGAGGGCCGACACGTCGTCCTGGCCTGCAATGCGGATCTTGTCGGTCATGTTTCGGTTATGGCGAACGAAGGGTGAAGGCCGGACGCGGAAGATGGGCTCGCAGGTGGATGGGGAATGTTGCCGTCTGCAAGCAGCCCGAGCGACGCAATGCGATCTGTGGCGGCGGTGATCGGCGTGTCGACAACGAATTCGTCAATTCCATGGCGGCGATGCAGTCCGTCGAGTTCGCGCAGCACGTCCTCGCGCGTGCCATGCACGATGCGCGTTTCGCGTTCTTCGATGCGGTGAGCGCCGCCACCCGATTGGCGCACGAATGCGTCGGCCTGCTCGAGGCTCGTGACGTTGACTGCGGGACCATCTCCAACCTGTACGCGAAAGCGCCGGAAGCCGCTTGCGAGCCGCGCGGCGTCGGCAGCCGTCCTCGCGACGACGACCGAAATCGCGAGCAGCGGTGCACGGCCGCCCGATAGCGAGCGGTAGGTTTCGAATGCGCGTTCCAGGTCGCTGGTCGCCGCGTTGATATGCGCGGCGTAGACAAAGTCCCAACCAAGGCGCGCCGCGAGCGTCGCACTTTCGGTGCTCGCGCCGAGCAGGAAGGGTTGCGCGGGAGCGGGCGGCAACGGCGTCGCGCGCACTATTTTCTCGCCACTCTCGCTGTTCGCCTCAGCGGCTTCGCCCGAAGCCGTGGCCGCGGCATCGAACAGATACCGCTTGAGTTCGAACGCGAGCTCGGCGAAATCCGGGCGGCGTCCCGCATCGAAGGCGTCTTGCAGGGCGCGCGTCGACAAGGGCAGTCCGCCGGGCGCCTTGCCGATGCCGAGATCTACGCGGTCTGGCGCAAGCGAAGCCAGCAGGTTGAAATTTTCCGCGATCTTGTACGGGCTGTAATGCTGCAGCATCACGCCGCCTGATCCAACGCGGATGCGGCGCGTTTGCGCAAGCACATAAGCCACGAGGATTTCGGGCGACGGGCACGCAAGTCCCGCGGAGTTGTGATGCTCGGCGAGCCAGTAACGGTGATAGCCCCACGCCTCGGCGGCTTGTGCCAGAAGGACGCTGCGCGCGAGCGCCTCGGCGGCGGTTTCGCCGGCCGCAATCGGGCTCTTGTCGAGAACGCTCAGGCGGAAAGCGGATTCGCGCTGTGCAGGATCGGAGTGGCTCGTGGGTAGTGTCATGCTGAGGGAGAGGGGCATCGATCGCAGCCGCCCGGTCAATTTCGGTGCACAAAATTATTTTTCTTCGCAAACCGAACGGTCAAACAATGAAGAGGAATATGGAAAGCCGAAAATATTTGTTCGATTGGATGGGGGTGATTGCACACTATGTCCGATTGCCGCGTGACGGACATCGGTGTCCATCGGTGTCGTCACGCCGGCGCAAAACATCAATCGATCGGATAGACAGGACGGCATCATGAGCGGGGCGCGTAGACGGCTGAAGACATTGGTGGGCGCGGCGAGCGTGCTATATGCGAGCGGCGATACCGACGCGGCACAGGGCACACGCCGTGCGGCCGCGCTCGCACGCAAGGCGGAAGCGCACAAGGTCACGGGCCTCTTTACGGCTGATCTCTTGCAGGCGGATGCGGCGGGTCTCGCCGGCATCACCGGCAGCCAGGAACCGATCGTCGCGCTCGCGGCATTGAGCCAGGCCACCTCGCGGATCGGCCTCGTCGCAACGGTCTCGACGACCTACCATCATCCCTACAACCTCGCGCGGCTGATCGGCACACTCGATCACGTGAGCGGCGGCCGCGCGGCGTGGAATGCCGTGACGTCGTCGGTGGGCGAAGAAAATTTCGGCGACGGCGCGCTGCCCGACCCCGAGCGCCGCTATGCGCGCGCCACCGAATTCGTCGAAGTGGTGCAGGCGCTGTTCGATGCAAACCATCCTGCGGCGACGCGGCGTTCGGCAAGTGGCGGCGTGGCTGTCGATCCTGCGAGGCTGGGTCCGATCCACTATCGCGGAACATACTTCCAGGTGGAAGGGCCGCTTAACGTTCCGCCTCCGCCCCAGCGCATTCCGGTCCAGTTTCAGGCGGGTCAGTCGGCGAGCGGCGTCACGCTCGGCGCGCGCTATGCCGAGGTGGTCTACACGTCGCAACCGACGCTCGACGATGCGCGTGCTTTCGTCACCGAACTGCGCCGTCAGGCGATTGGTTTTGGGCGTGCGAACCGGCTGCCGTTCGTGATGAACTCATTTCATTCGGTGATCGGCGAATCGGATGCGGACGTCGCGCGACGGCTGCGCAACAAGCACGAGCGCATCGACTACGAGCAGGGACGGCTCAAGCTCGCCGACATGCTGGGCGGCAGCATCGATCTCCGCGATCTGCCGCTCGACGAGCCGCTGCCGGAGTCCTTGCTGCCGACGATCGACAGCGTGCATCGGCGGCGAGGGCGGGTTGCGATCTTCCTGGCTTACGCGCGGCAGCGGCTCAGCTTGCGCGAGCTGATCATCCGCGCGCAGGAAACCGGCCACTGGTTCGTTGCCGGGACGCCCGAACAGCTCGCCGACGCGATCGAAGAGCGCTATCGTGCCGGCTTCGTCGATGTGCTCTCTTTGCATGGTCTTGGCCAGCCGGATCAGGAGGACCTGTTGCTCAACGGGCTGCTGCCGGAGTTGCGCCGGCGCGAACTGATCGATGCCGACTATGTGGGCGAAGACTTCCGCTCGAATCTGGAATTGCCGCCGCTGCAGGCATGGTCCGGCGGAAACGGCCTGCGGGCAGCGAACGAAGGCTAACCAGCGCTTCGTCATTCCTCGTTGTGCTAAGCATCCCAGAATTTCTTCTATAGCCTGGCCTGTCCCTTCTTTGTAATTCGGCGGGGGAAACACTACTACGGTGAAAGATGCTGTTTGCATCCACCCAATCCAAAGGAGCCAGGCCATGTCCATCCGCATAGGCGACGAAGCCCCCGATTTCACTGCACAAACGACTGAAGGACCGATCCGCTTCCACGAGTGGATCGGAGGCCAGTGGGCGATCCTGTTTTCGCACCCGAAAGATTTCACGCCGGTATGCACAACCGAGCTGGGCTATATGGCCAAGCTCAAGCCCGAGTTCGACAAGCGCGGGACCAAGGTGATCGGGCTCAGTATCGATCCGGTCGACGACCACCACAAATGGGCGAAGGATATCGAAGAGAAGCAGGGCACCGCGGTCAACTATCCGATGATTGGCGACGCGGACCTCGCAGTTGCAAAGCTCTACGACATGATCCATCCCAACGCGAGCGGCGGCCCGCGCACCGCGGTCGACAATGCGACCATCCGCGCCGTGTTTATCGTTGGACCAGACAAGAAGATCAAGGCGACGTTCACCTACCCGATGAGCGCCGGGCGCAACTTCGACGAGGTTTTGCGGCTTCTCGACGCCCTCCAGCTCAACGCGAAGCATACGGTCGCCACCCCGGTGAACTGGAAGCCGGGCGATGATGTGATCATTCCCACCTCCGTCTCGGATGAGGATGCAAAGAAAAAATATCCAGAGGGCTTCAAGACGCTGAAGCCCTGGCTGCGGACGGTCGCGCAGCCCAAATAGGTACGCTTCGGCGCCACGGGCAGGCGGTATTACGGCGCTGTGACTCACGACGCGAGAACGTATGCGAACCTGCATCGTCGGCTCCGCGCGATGCAATGTTTTTGACAGCGCTTGAGAATTCTCGAAGGTTCTCGCATAGTCGATTCTGTCGTCTAAAGACTGCAGCAACATCGCCGTAGCAAGAAGTCCGCGCAATCTCGTTGCCTCGTCCGCGCCCAACGCGCAAATCCGCCAACCTTTTACGTCGCCCCATGCGCGACGAGTGATGCCATTTCGGCCCGTACTGACGCGGGCGTGAGGGTCGCACCGCGTCGCAGACTGTTTCGCTTTTCGCATAAGGGGGACGCCGTGACCGCATTCGGAGTCGAGGACGTCGTTCAGGCGCTGCAAGCCGTGCGTCAGCGCTGGAGGGAAGGGCAGCACCGCTCGCTGGACCAGGGCGAACGCGAACTGCCTGATCGAGAGGCGCTCGCCGATATCGTCGGCACGCTCAAGGGCGTGCTCTTCCCGATGCGCCTCGGGCCGCCCAATTTGCGTCAGGAAACCGAGAACTTCTACATCGGGCATGCACTCGATGCCTCGCTCCACGCGCTTCTTGCGCAGGCGAGGCTGGAATTTCATCACAAGGCGCGGCACGGGCCGCGCGATCACGACGCCATCGAAGCGCGCGCCCTTGCCGTCATGCGGGATTTCGCGGCGCAACTGCCGGAGATCCGCTCGCAGCTCGACACGGATGTGCTCGCCGCGTGGCAAGGCGATCCGGCGGCGGGTAGCGTCGATGAGGTCCTGCTCTGCTATCCCGGCATCCAGGCCATGATTCACCACCGGCTCGCGCATGCGCTTTACCGGCTCGAGCTGCCGCTCCTGGCGCGCGTGATCGCCGAGCTGGCACACGCGCAAACTGGCATCGACATCCATCCGGGGGCACAGATCGGCGGGTCGTTCTTCATCGACCACGGCACGGGCGTCGTGATCGGCGAGACCTCGGTGATCGGCGAGCGCGTGCGTATTTACCAGGCCGTGACGCTCGGCGCGAAGCGCTTCCCGCGAGACGCGAATGGCCATCTGGAGAAAGGCGGCGCGCGCCACCCGATCGTCGAAGACGACGTGGTGATCTACGCCGGAGCGACCATACTCGGGCGTGTGACGATAGGCCGTGGCGCCGTGATCGGCGGCAATGTCTGGATCACGCAGGATGTCCCGGCCGGTGTCCGCGTGATGCAGGCCGAGTCCCGCAACGAGGCGGTCGCCACACCAGGAGTTTCCCCATGAGGACGCTGGTCAAAGACTTCGGCCTGTACGTGCGGCAACTGCGCGAAGCCCATGCATGGTCACAGGAGCAGCTCGCGGAGTTCGCGGGCTTGAGCCGCTCTTACGTCAGTGAAGTCGAGCGGGGCACCGTGATCGCATCGCTTATCACGCTCGACAAACTGGCGTGCGCGTTCGGCCTGACGGCGGCGGCACTGCTCGCGCCGCGAAGGCCACAAGCTGCGCGCGATGCCGCCCCGCAAACCGCGCCCGGTTCGCGCGATGAAGAGGTCACGCCGGAGGCTTGTCGTCTATAGCACGTTGCGCTGGTCAGATGTGCTACCCATAATGACCCTTCGTCATATGCATTTCTCTATTCGTTCTAAAGAACCGGGAGTCATCTATGTCGACGATTACGGGCGGGCCGACAGCGCTACCAGGCCGCTGAAATACCGCTTAAACACGTCATCGCGCAGAGCTCGTGAGGCGTTGATAGATGGACCACTACTTGTCCCCTGGAGATCATGCGCGGCGCCGACACATTCACCGAGAGTCTGTTTTCCATGCGCAAGCTGGACGACTTCGTCCCCAAGTCGCATCCGTTGCGTTCGATCCGCGTGATGGCGAATGAAGCGCTGGCGAAGATGGATCGACAGTTCGCCCAGATGTACGAAGCGGACATAAAGGGCGGGCGGCCGAGCATCGCGCCAGAGAAGTTGCTGCGAGCCATGCTGA
>NZ_SMOD01000071.1 GCF_004353905.1 Paraburkholderia guartelaensis
GCGATTGAGATAGCCGTAGATGTAGATCTTGAGTAGCACTGCCGGGTGGTAAGACGGCCGGCCTGTGGTCGCAGGCGTGGCCCCTTCAAATCCCAAAGAAGCCAGATCGAGTTCTTCAACGAATGCGTCGACGATTCTGACCGGATTGTCTTCTGCGATGAAGTCCTCGAGACATTCCGGCAGCAGCGTCGCCTGATTGCGGTCCGCACCTTCGACAAATCGCCCCATCTTCGCCTCTCGCAACAACGGGTTGATTCAGTCTAGGCGATCGATGCGTTTTTACACAGCCTCGGCCGATGGTTCGACGCATTGGAGCAGCCGTAAGCTGGCCGCACAGTTGGGCGTGCCCTTCATGACCGTGCAACGTATCTGGCGCAAGCACGACATTCGGCCACATCGTCTCGATACCCACATGGTGTCCAACGATCCCAACTTTGAGGTTAAGGGTGCGCCGATGTGATCGGTCTGTATCTGAACCCGCCATTGCATGCGGTGGTGTTTTGCGTGGACGAGAAAACCGCCATTCAGGCGCTTGATCGCAAGGACCGGATGTTGCCGCTCTCGCCCGGGCGCGCCGAGAGCCATGGCTTCGAATACAAACGCAATGGCACCCTCAGCCTGTGGGCGGCGACAATTAGCTTGACCGGCCACGCTGCTTGACGCTCTCTAGCCTGTTTGCTGCGTTGAACGTCGCAACCGGCGAAGTGCTGGGCAAAACTGCGCCACGCCATACCAGCGCCCTGTTTGTCGCGTTCCTGACTGAGGTCGTATCGGCACAGCCAGTCGGCCAGGAGATTCACGTGATCTGCGACAACGTGAGTAGCCACAAAACCAACGACGTTCAAAGGTTTCTGGCTGACCATCAGAACGTCTCGATCCACTACACCCCCACGTATTCGTCATGGCTGAATCAGGTTGAGAACTGGTTTGCCCGCATCCAGCGCGACGTCATTACACGCGGCGTATTCACCAGCACCAAAGATCTCGACAAAAAGCTCATGCGCTACATTCGCTATATAAGAAAAATCTCGTACAGACCGCCTATTTGCACCAGAGCCCCCGCGTGAAGATGGAGCGCTATATCCTCGGAAAAGCGACGGCGTACTTTGCGAAGGGGGCGGTGTGAAGTACGCGTGGATCGAACGGCATAGCCGGCAATGGCCGGTTTCCGTGGCCTGCCAGGCGCTGGGCGTCAGTCCCAGCGCTTATCACAACCGTAAGGCCCGCGACGTTGATCCTGATCGGCCGCGCCGACGCATCAGCAACGATGCGCTGCTGGTCCACATTCGCGCCGTCCATGCCGAATCCAAAGGCGAGTACGGCTGGCCGCGCGTGTGGAAAAAGCTGCTTGCGCAAGGCATTCGCGTGAGCAAGGACCGGATTCAGCGGCTGATGAAGCTGCATGGCATCAAGGCGCGCACCAAGCGACGGTTCAAGGCCACTACGGACAGCAAGCACAATCTGCCGCTCGCACCGAACCCTGCTGCAACGGGACTTCTCGCCGGCGAAGCCCGAGATATTCGGAATGGGCAACAGCCGCTGGCTGAGCTCGTCGTCGGCCAGTTGCCGGGCCAGGTCGTTGATGAACCCATGGCTACCTTAGGGTTTTCGCGCGCGGTTTCACAAATCCTGTTCACCTGATGTAGGCGCAACGAGAGGCCTACGGTGGTCGCTAATAATGCTACTGCTGCTACAAACAGTTTCGTTTTCATTTATTGTCGCCGGCCCACTTTGCCATGTTTCGCGCATAGGTTATTGGTAAGACTGCGAGCGCGTCTACACTCGGACAGTTATCCGTGCAGGTTTCCGATTCGGCTTCCGGAATCGCTTAATCATCGGCTCGATGGCCCGGCTTGTAGGTGTTGCTATCCGCCGTCGCGAGGCCCGGAGAAGTAGCCTCCTTGACCGCCTGACGTAGATCCTATAGCTGAAGCATGAGACGCTTGCGCTGCGGCAATAACGGAAGCAGTGCTGCCTGCCGCCTCCACTATCCCCGCCACGGCCATGTCTCCGTGAGCCCGCTGCCGATGGTCGTGGCGTAGGTAATCGTGCAAACGAGTGCAATACAATCGCCGAAGCGGCGAGGATTGTCCTCATGATCCAAGACTCCGCTATAAGTGCTGTTACGTTTGATGTTTCCCAATTTTCGGAGCGGGCCGGCTTCCGACGACACTTCTTTCAGAATGCTTCGATTCAAGGCCTCCTGACTCACAGTCGGATCGAACGCCGGAATTCGCGCGTGGCTTCCTTCGCGCGTGTGCTAGCTTCGCGTGCGTCAGGCAGGGCGGCACACCATGCTGTTATGGCGTCGTTGGCAAGCGGTTCCCATTTGCTCACCCACGTACCCAGCACGGCGTGATTGCCTTCCTGTTCGCTGGCCATGCGAACGAGTTCGCTGGCCCAACGCCGATGCCGCTCCGTGTCGACGAGCTGCGCATCGGTAATAAGGCCGAGTAGGGTATCGCCGTTTTGGCGCGCCGTGACGCCGAGGCTGCGCAATACGGTCTCTTCCACAGCCGGGCGTACCACGAGGTTTAGCGCGACAAAGCATTCAGCCCAGTCCCACGCGGTGAGTGCTTGTTCGACGAGTTTGCGCCAGCCCTGCCAAGGCGGCCCGAGTTCCCAGCGGCGCCGCTCATCGCTGCCGAAGCCGAGGTCCGCAAAAGTCAGGGATAGTTCCTTGGTGCGATACGCGGTGTGCGTGAGCCAGCGCAGAGAGTCAGCGGTCTGGTATGCGGCACAGTTGGAGATCGTGGAAGCGGGGGCCATCTGGGCCAGATAAGCTGAGCCCATTTGCAGCGCATGAAACAGGAAGCGCGCGGGGGTATAGACGCGTGCGAGCGAGGCCGCCCATGGCCGGGCGAGTTGGGAGTCGTGACCGCGCGTGGAGAACTGGTCGAGGAGACCATATACGTAAGTTTCCTGACCATCCTGCAGCAGGTTATAGGTGCGATAGACGATCTCGTCTGGGTCACGAAATGCGTTCCAGTCGGGATGTCGCAGCGGCGAAGCGTTGCGGTTGCGCTTGAGCCATTGCGCCATTTCGAAGTTTGGGTCCAGTTCGAAGGGGGCGTCAGGGTTGTCGGTGGTGTAATGCAAGTTCGTCGAGACGATCTCATACTCGCTTGGCTTGCGCCGCCGCGCGGCTAGATGGCTCCACGTTTTCAGCGGCGTAAGGACTTCGGGATGGGTCATGCTCGTCTCCGGTTAAAGCGTTTTCTCGTAGTAAAACCGCACGTAGCCTTCGGTTGTTTCGATGCGGCCTGAAAACGAACTGAGGCTGACTTCCAGCTCGGACATCATGAACGGTCGACCAAGCGTTTCCTCAAGCGTGGAGCGGCGCAGGATCAGTTCGCCGTCCGTATCGATGCGCACATACGCGAGTTTGTCGTCGACGCGGATCGTCTTGCCGGGGTTGTCTTCGTGCGCGGCTTCGATGACACCCGCCGTAATGCTGCCCGCACGAAGCACGGGACCCACGCGGTTATTGCGGTAAGCCGAGGCGGTGGTTTCGATGGTCATGATCGGTTCTCTGTGAAATTCAGGAATGGGCAAAGAGGGTTTCAACGCCGCCCACCGCAACGAGAACGTCTTCGCCCTCGATCTTCGCGGGGTATGCGCGAAGCCGGGAGTCGCCAGGATTGATCCCCTTGCCGGTATTCACGTCGAAGGTCCATTGATGCGCGCGGCACATCAGCACGCGGCCGTCGAACTTTCCTTCCACGAGCGGAATGGCCTGATGCGGACAAACGCCCCGAAAGGCGCGCGGCTCGCCGCCTTCTGGATTAACCACCACAATCACGTGGCCATCCACCTCCGCTCCGATCATCTCGCCTGCCCACAGGTCGTCGAGCGTGCAGATTTTCTGGTACTCCATTTCGACCTCATTCGTCGCAAAAGATGAATTCGAGCGTTTCCATCGGCTTGATATCCGTTTCGCCGAGCTTTGCCTTGCGCGCGTAGAACTGCTCCGCGCCCTGGCGACGCACGCGCACAACCTTTTCAGGCCGTGGGGCGACGCGTCGGCCCACCGAATGGAGCGAGGCGGCGGCCGCCACTTCATCTATCGTATTGCCGGTATCCACCGGCAATAGCTGCAATACGAAGTCGTATTGAAAATTTGAGATCACATGGAACAGTGCCATGTCGTCCTCTTTTGCGTGGCAGCCTCAGGCGGCCTCTTTGTTGTCACGGGTACCGCGGTACGATTCGACCCAGGCATACTGGTGCGCGTCGTCGCCCATTTCGCCCGGCGCGAGCCCCATGTAGTTCAACGCGCCCAAGAGGTTGGGTGGCTGGATATGACCGGCGAGGAAGCGATCGACGAGCGTGAGGTGATCGCGGTAACGAACCGGGTCCTGCTGGAAGACCCAGCGGTCGATTTCCGAATTGAAGTGATACGTGCGGCCGTTATGGTCGAGAGGGTAGTCCTTCACGTTCCAGCCATCGCCCGGAATGGCGCAAATGGGCAACTGGCTCATGTTGCAAAGGACAGGTAGCGTCTCGGGCATCGTAAGTTCACGGCGGCCGACGAGCAGGTTCTCGATAATGACGTCCCATACCTTGCCGAACGAGTTGTTCCAGCCGGGATATTTTTCTTCCAGCCAGTCGCGGCATTCGGGCGTCACGCCCGCTGCAGGGTCCCACCAAACCGTGGGACGCCAAAACCAGATGCCTAGCTGATAGGCGTGGTGCTGGTAATCGAATTCATTGATCATCTGGTCCCAGTACCAGGGCAAATCGAGGCCGAGATCGATGAGTGTCCGCTCAAACTGACTGACGATCCACTCGCGCGCGAATTCCTTGAACGACTGCTTGCGGTGGTCGATCGGCGTGGCGTAGTCCATCGACGATCCCGTGAGCAAACAGAACAGGCGCCATGCCCGTGCGATTGCGACATCCACGAGCTTCTGGGCCTCCGTTTTACGGCCGTTTGCGATCAGAATGTGCAGCGCCGGGCCGCCGATTTGCGCATGCCGCGACTCGTCCGTTTGAATGCTGGAGATGAGGCTTGCGAAAGTGAAATCGCCGACGTCGACTGCGTCGGCCGCCAGGCCGAGGAACTGTACATTGGTGAAGCCCGTTTCGAGCGCGAAGGTGAGCATAACCGCGATCTCGATCGCGCTGCGGGACATAAAAAGGTCGTCAAATGTGTTGCGGGCGGCAATTGCACCCCACTGGTTCGTGTGATAGGCCTTGTGCGCCCAGTCAAACTGCCTGTCCTTTGCACAGTAGTCGTGAGGGAAGTAGAGCTGCAACTGCCCGTGACGGTTTTCGTCGAGCATGCCGAAGGTGGCCATGTTGCGCATCCCTGGTGCACGGCCGAAGCGAACCATGCGTGCTTCGGCGCTCATTGCCGCATACTCGCCGAGTGCGATGGCGCCGTAATGGGCCTTAAGGATGGAAAGCCAGCCCGGATCGGTATCCTGGAAGCTGCGGCTGGAATTCAGGGCTGCCTTCACAGAATAGACGCCAGCATCTTTTTCGCGCTGGATACGGACGTACTCGGGATAAGACGTCTTGTACGGCTCGTCGTAGCTTTCCCAGCGGACCATTGGAATACCTTGCGCGCCAGACATGATGTCGGGAAAGAGATCCGACTCCGACACGTACGACGGGGTCCAGTTGGTGGCGCGGGCGATATCGTACCAGTCGACGCGTTCCAATAACGCCATGGTCAAGTCTCCTTCGTAGGTCGCGGTTTGGTTTGCCGGAGCACTATGGCATCCGCCGGGCAGCTTATCTCACAGCAAAATCAGTGCCAATGTGCGGACCTCCTTTGCATTGGCGAGGAAGAAGTCCCGGGAAAGGGAGATTGAGATATACGCGCACCCGTTGCCGGGGGGCGATCCGAATGCGCTAGTTTCCACACGCAAGGAGGTCGACAAAAAGCAACGCGGGCAAGCGCGAAAGCCGCCGCGTGACACAAGGCCGCCGTACCTCTGATTTTCTTTCGCAGGGCCGAATCCAGTCGGCATTAACTGAGGGTGCGTTCCGGGCCCTTCTCGTCTCGGGATGGTTCTGTCTGCCGACACAACCACAGACCCAAGCCCCCGATCCTTGATTCCGAATGAGATAGCGCGTCAGTCGCGACCTGAAAACACCAGGCGGGAATGTCTAGATTGTCATATAGATAACGCGCACTGTAGCACTTCTTCAACAAAACTCGGACAAACGTTAAAACGAACTGTCGCGGTCAACTGATTCCGGGCAAGAAGGTTCTTTCGGTGACGGTGTTGCCTTGTAGGGGGCGGGCAACAGGCGAGCCCGCGTGGAGTGCAAGCGCGCCGAGCCTCATTGTGGTTTCCGAGCCGCAATGCGGAGCTCGGGCATGGGGGGGCGTTCAGCGACTACAGGCGGCCGTGCATTCAATAAAAACATCGGCAGTACTGGTCTGCGCATAGTGAGACAGTAATCGAGGGCAAGGTGACGATATCAGTGTTGGCTCGCCGTATTTTCCAATTAATGAGACCAATCACGTCAGTGCGCATCTATATTTGTTAAGTAATGCTATTCGGTATATTCAAAAAAACTTGATGGCGCATAGTTTGCTTGTTGGCTACCGTTGGCTCTACTCGATGGCAATAACGGCGATCTACGCTTCGTAGTCGCAACGAGCGAGCTTTGCAAGGATTAGGCATGCCAAAATACAGGCTGACATTAGCTGTGCTCGCTTTTGCCAGCGAGCCGGCGGGCGCGCAGTACGATGATACTTACTACACGTGGGGTCATCACGTCCGCATAACATGCGCGCCCAGTGAACCCAATCTGTTCTGGCGGCGCGTTGGCGGGCCATATTTTGACGGTGACTGTACCCAGACGCTCCCGGCCCGGCCGGCTACAGCGGCGTCGCTCGGCGCAGCCGGAGAAGGGGCAAACGAATGAAAAACGCCGTACTGGTCTCCGTATTGTGTGCAGCCGCGTTGCTCCAGAACGGTTGCGAAGATGACCGCGGGGTTGCGTCTGCTACTGCCGTCGCACTTTCCTCGTCGAGCAATCCAAACGAGCCGATTGCCGTTGGGGCAGCCGCTCACAAAACTAATGTGCCACTCGATCCGCCGGCCTCGCTGGTTCCACCATTCGACGAGAATCCTCCACCGGCAGAGTCGCACCCGCCATCCGCCGGTTGCAGGATTACGAGAGTCACGCCATGGTATGAGGAGCAACGGCTCTTCAGTGTGTTGCCGGGCAACTCAATGCCGTTCGCGGACCAGATTCTCGGCGCATCGGGCTTCGCTCACTTTGGTTCTGACTTCTCGAAGCAGCTCTGTGGGGCCGACGCAAAACGGTTCTCTGGGGGCGCGGAGCACGTTGTGAAGATCGCTGGCGAAGGATTATGGAAGGCTGCTGTCGATCGAGTGCAGGGGCGCTCTGTCAGTGGCGCCCAACCGCGCAGCGACGACCGCATGTTGTGCTGGGCGCGCTCATGACACAGATACTGCGCCAGTGGGCCGCGCAGGTAACGCTCAAGCGCTTACAGCTCCAGTGCGTGCTGGAACGCGCATCGCGCGGACAATATGCCGTCCATTTCCAGCCGGGTAAGGGCGCTACGCGAATCATCATCAGCGGGTTCGATCCGTTCACACTCGGGACACCCGGTGCAAATAATCCGTCGACCAATATCCGGATCGGTAATCCATCGGGGGCAATTGCGCTCGCGCTCGCCAATCGTAGTATTGAGCTCGTGAATGGCTCCATCGCATCATTCGAAACCTACCTGCTACCGGTGGACTACGATTCGCTCGCAAGGGGATGAAGGAGCATACGATCGAACAATTCTTCATCGGTGACGCCCGAGTCGATGCGTCAATTACGATGAGACAGGGTGGCGAGCGCGGGTTTTGGATTGAGAACTGGCACGGCCGCTATCACGCGATATTGGCGAGTACGTCCAGCACATTGCGCACAGGCATGCGCTTGACGATCCGCGTCAACAACCGTGCCGAGAATAGTCATCAGCCAACCCGGGAACGCGAACGGCGTATGCGGGGCTTCCGCCTGCCCGAGCGTACTCAAGCCTTCCTGTCGAACTTCGGCCCGATCCGACAGCACTTTGCCCACAAGCGACATCGGCTACCGGCTTCAAGCTATCGCTAACAACTCGCCTTGCGATTTGCTGCGTGGCATCGCTTCACCGTACTCACCCAAAATCCGTCTACCGCTTTTTGAGCGACTGATCGCCCCTGCCAGCATTGCCTTGTCTTCTCTCTAACGTGACAAAGCCCTCCGCCGACGACGACAAGATCGAAGCACATGGTCATGATCGGGGCACCTCCCACCAAATCGAAACGGCCTCTATAGCCTCATCTCCGACGTTGTGCAACTGGTGACGCTCTCGAGGGGCGAATTGAACCGAGTCGCCTGCCTTCAACTCGATGCTCCGGCCGTCGACTACCGCACGACCATGTCCCCTGGAGAGATGCCAAAGTTCTGCCACGTCATGCGCTTCCGCAACGGTGGCGCAACCGGGAGCGACGCGAAATGACGCAAGCCGGAAAGGCGCCTTGGAATGTTCGCTCGCCAAGCCATCGAACTCACGCATGGTCACACCGATAGCACAGGTGGTAACGGGGCCGCACGCAACCGTTCCATGTCGAATGCCGTCAATGTCTCCGAAGCGCGCGCTACCTTCGATTAAGACGCGATCGCCCCTTGCGTCCAGTCCTAGCCGCCCACCGCTAGCTGAGGCTTGCAACGCACGCAGACTCGAGCGGCCCAAGCGCTCGGACCAGTACGGCTGAAGCTTGCAATGCGCGGACACACACACCTGATCCTCGTCGATGGAAATCTCAGGCGCGAAAAACCGCGACACGATGTCATATTCCGCGAGCGAACCGTTTGGATCGGTACGTGCGGTCAGCACGACGCCACGACATTCAAGGCCGCGAATTGCAGCGAAATCCGGCACAAAGCGCGTGACGATAGACTCTTCCGCGACCACGGCAATCAGATCATCATAAGCACGCCGGCATTCGACCAGCGGCACACCAAGCGCGTCCGACACGGTGCGCGCCGTCGCCCTGTCAGCGGCGACGCTGAGAATGCGAGGGAAGCTCATGGTGATCGCATCGCCAGCGCGCGTGATAGCAAGCACGCCGCTCCTCGATCCGAACGTCAGCGCGTGGCCCGGCACTTCCCCTCGAGTAAATAGCCAATGCGCCGCCGCGAGCGTCGCGTGCCCACAGAGCTCGAGCTCGGCACTAGGCGTAAACCATCGTATGTCGAAGCACGCGAGTTCGTCGTGGTCCGATGACGGTGCCACAAAGGCAGTGGTCGGCAGCTTCGCATAGTGAGCCGCCGCTTGCATTTGCTCGGCCGGAGGAAATTCACGCAAGATAACAACGCCCGCGGGATTGCCACTAAAACGGTCATCAGCAAATGCATGGACGACGTTAGGCGCCTTCTGCAGCTCCGGCGGCAACGACGCATGAGACATTCCGGCGAGATCTATCGTGGTGAAGCCGTGCTTTCGAGTCATGAAATTTTCTCCGTCATCTCTTGCGATGGTTTCCGCGACGCCGCCAAGGTTTCGCCTGACCACGTGATAGCACCGCTCATTACACCGCAATCGAAGCGCTCCATACGGAGAATGGCGTTCAAGATTCGCGCACTGCGCCAAGAAAGCAGACTGAGGTAGGGATCTGCGACCCCATACTGCGAGCGCGCACCGTTTTGCAGATAGAGCCGACAGCCGAGCGGCCCATCCAGGACCACGGAAAAATCATCGCGTATCTCAAGCTCCGTATCTCCTAATGTGTTTTGCACAAACGACAGCCGGCTTCGTAAAGGCTCGAGTAACCGCGGCAGCGAGGATCTGTACCCTGTGCAGAGAATGACGACATCCGCATATGCGTGCATCACATCGCCGTTCACGCGGTCACGCACTGTCAACAAATAACCAGGCCCGTCGAGACTCATTGCCTCGACCGACGAATCGATCCGTATCTCGCAGGCGCCCGGCCTTGCCTTATGCGCCACTTCGCGCTCGTACAAGAGCTGATAGATTTCCCGAAGCGTCGAGGCGCTGACGCCATCGCCCGCCAGTTCCTGCCCCATCAGAAATCGTTCACGCGCCTCGCGTGAACACCGTTGGAACCACATGCTGTGTTGGGGAAAGAACCATTCATTGACGAATGGGCTGTCTTCGAGGGCAAACAGATTTGGCCGACGCGACACCCACGTAATCGATGCCGGTTCTCCATGTAACCCGCGCAGTAGCGCGCTGACGACTTCGGCGCTGCTTTGGCCGCCGCCTACCACCGCCACGCTCGAACCTGAAAAATTCCGCTTTTCATTCAGGAATGCGCCGCTATGAAAAACGTTCTTTCCGCGAATTAGGCGTGCGAAGTCAGGAATGAACGGTTCCCGGCCCACACCGATGACGACCGTCTTCGTGCGCACCGTTTCTTCCTTGGCACGCACGCAAAATGAATCGCGATCTAGGTCGATTTCATTGATGGCCGTGCCGAAGCGGATATTGGGCAACCGCATGGCAGCCCATTTCAGATAATCTTGAAACTCCTGCCGCGTGATACGGTCCAACCCGCACACGACGGCTCGATAGAGGCGCCGGTGGTCCTTCAGGTACGCAAGAAACGAGTATGGGTTGGTCGGGTCGACAAGCGAGACAAGGTCTTTCAGGAAACTCGTCTGCATCAGTGCCCCGTCGACCATCAATCCTGGATGCCACGCAGGCTCAAGTGCTCGCTCAAATACAGTCACGGCAAGCTCACGCTGGTTATACGCAAGCGCAGCGAGACTCAGGTTTGCTGGACCTGCACCAACGGCGACGACAGACTCTCTGCTCATTTGACGACCTCGCGACGAAAATTTACCTTGGAATGCTCGACTACCTGCAGTCAAACCGGCTCTGACATCAATAGTGCGTCGTCACCGCGGGCCGCGGGCTTCCCGAGTGGATTCGGGCTAGCAACAGGACGTTTACGGAGGCAATGGCAAGCGTTACCGTCAGCATGAGATTGATCCCGCCGTGAGCGACCAGCATTCCAGCGATGTAGGGAAAGCCAAACACGCCGGCAAAGTACGCGATCGTGAAGACTTGGGAAGTGACCGGCACGGACAATTCCGCGTCGCCGGCAAGATTGACAGCCATGCTGTTCAAGGTCGAATAGGTGAGTCCATAGCCTATGGCGAAAACGCAGGCGCTGATTACATAGACAATTGAGCTGCTGCGGTTCCAGATGAAGAGCGCTAGCGCGGCGAGTGTGGCGATGAACAGCGCGAACGCGAGCTTGCGAACAGGCAGCCTGCTGATTGCTGGCGCAAGCGTGAACCGGCATACTACGGTCGTCAAGGTGAACGTCAGGAAGAAAAGTTCCGCGGGCAGGTGTCGAGATTCTGCGTACGCCGTCTGGTAAGTCGAAAGCCCCGCAAAAGCGCAGGCGGCAAGTCCGATCATCGCAATGGGCATGCGGGTGGTCGAGCACAAGACCGATGCGGCCTGGGAAGGTGTGATGCCAACCGCTGCCATCGATAAGTGCGGCGTGCCTTGCATAAGCTTCCGGACTATCGCGAGTGCGACGGCAGCAGAAAGGCAGACACAAGCCAAACCGATATAAACGACGTAAAATGAACCGAATCGGTGCGCGAGGAAATGGCCAGTAGGTGAAGCGAATCCGAGTCCTGCCATTTGGGCGCCTGACAAAAGCGTCAAATATCTGATCCGCGCTGAAGGCTTCAAGTGGTGGATGATCTGGAGCGGCGCCAGGATATTGAACGCCGACCAACCTAGACCCAGCAACAGTCCACCGGCGAAGGCAATCCTCAAATCGACGCGTGTCAGCCCAAACGCGAGCATCGCCGCGGACATCGCCCCGGCAGCTGCAATGATCGTCGACATCAGTCCGATCCGTTGCGCTATCCAGCCGGCGAACAGCGAACTGATGATCATGGTGAAGATGCCGCTCGAAATCACGGTGCCCGCCATTGAAACGTCGAGCCCGCTTGCGCGCAGATAGTCGGCCAGCAGAAAACTTGCCCCATAGGCCGCCGCAAGCGCAGCGCTCGCAACCAGGAACGGTATGAACGCGGTGGCCTTGAGCGCGGAAGGCAGTTCGGCGGGTGCACTCATGAGTCCATGCTCGCAGGAAGGCAGTTGGAAAGATCATGCTCATGCAACATTCGCGACTCGTGGAGATTGGTCGCCTTTGCATCCGGTATCTGACGGGTTTCCGGAAAAGCGGATGCCGATGGAGTTTCGGCATGTCCAAGCCATACCCAGATGGCGTCGGCGGTGCGCGGCATCAGCGGGGCAGCCAGGAATGCGAGGCCTTTGAGCCACGTATATGCCGTGGCTGGCGTGCGCGCTTCGTTGGCGAGATCCAGCCATGCCATAAGCGGCTTTGACGCCAGCGAAACCCGCAGCTTGTCGGGTGACAGCGCGGCGCTTTGCTCACCATAGAGCTCGACGAGCCTCGCGAACAGCGACGAATCGAATGCCGGCTCGCCGCGAAAAGCCGGATTTTCGACTACCGTGGCGCAGGCGCTTGCAACGAGCGTCCCGACCGTTGAGACGAGATGATTGTGACGGCCAAGCATGTTGCCAACACGAAAATCTGTTTCCTCTTCCTCGGGACATATTTCGGAGAGGTACACGCGCAGCGCATCCGTGTTGATGCCGTTTATGTTTCCGATATCACCAGCCCAGATTACGTGGCCGCGGCTAGTCGAGAACTTGCTGCCGTTCAGCTTGAGGAAGTAGTTGAAGTTCACGCTGTCGAAAGGACGAAAATTTTCCTGCGCAAGCGCACAACCCGTGACCCCGACGAGCACCGGAATTGTATTGTCGATCCCCGTCGAGCCGATCAGGAATGTGTCACTCCCATGCGAAAAGGGATTCGCCACACCGCGCTCTTGTGCATACCGCTCACCGCAGTAGAGATGGTGCGTATAGCAGCCTGCGGAATAGCTAAAGAGAATCTGACGATTCACGCAAGCATCGGCTTGCCATGGAACGCCATAGAGCCCGGGCAACGTCAATCGCATGGTGCCCCCGCACCGATCGACGTATCGTTGCGCGATACGCGCAAACGGTGCCTCGATGTGCATTTGCTCCCATTGCACAGTTAGCTGGGTCGGATTCCGCATGTTCAGGAAGTACGACTTGCTTTCTACCCACTCAGTGATTGTTCCCCGTCGTGAAACGGGCTTTACCGCATCCCACGGCTCGAAGTGCATGCCGCAAGCTTCACAAAAGAAGCTGCCGGCCGGCTTCAAACAGTTAGGACAACATGCGGCCAACCAGGCGCCGATGGAAAACCGGTCCTCTATAGGTGCTGTGGAAGGCAACGCATCGTCAACAGGCAGCCGTTCGTCGCGTAGTTGGACTTGGTCGCTTTGTCCCAGTCTGCGCATCAGTGCTTCCCGCACACCAAAAAACGTATCGATGTTGGTGCGATGAACGGGATCATCAAACCTGTCGAGATGAATATCGAGGGCCTTCAAATCGGTCCCGATCTGCTCATGAAATCGCGCGGCCATCGTTGCCGGATGTTCTCCGAGCTGCGTCGCTTTCGCAACGACATGATTTTCGAAGCCGTCCGTAGTGAGTCCGTACCAAACATCATGTCCGCTACGACGCAAGGCGCGTGCGAGGATATCCATTCGCAAAAAGGGACCACCCGCGTGACCAAGATGTGCGCGTCCGTTTGCGGTCAAATTCACGGGCGAAATAACAATTTTACGCAGCGGCGTGCGTGTATCACCTAACCCGACAAATCCAATTGCATTCCGCATCAGGTCTCCCATTCAGGTAACCAACGTTGCGCAGGATTATTTGACCGCGCTGGTAAATTGCAGATAGGTCAATATCCACTCCTATTGCACAAGGAAAAGCATACGCAATATTTGGGCCGACGCCACGATATGTGCATCGATCAGCAAGGCGCGTCGGGCGCAGCCGTCGTGGAACTCACTGAACTGCGATGGCTTGCGCGTTGCCATTTCGGACGGTAAGTCGCGCGGTGGAAAAATCCGGTGAGCAGGTTCACGAGGGTCCGTAGAGCCAGAATGTTGCTGGCGCTGCATGCGAGTAAGACTGTTCCAACGGAGCCTGGTCAGCAGTGCCTGGCGTGACGCATTTCTTCCATTCGCGCCGACGGATGTTGGAAATGGCGGTTTCGAGACAAACGGTGCTCGAAAGCGCACACCGAACATCCTTGAAGCCCTTGGCGCTGCGAAACGATTTTTCCAGCGCCGCCAGCAGCTTGAGGGCCCAACGATGCTCGGTTGAATGATCCACTGAAAACTGATTGCGGGTTTTCTGAAGGGATCGAATTTGTCTGCGAGCCCCATCTGCCACGGCCCGGATTTTTCTGGACACAGATTGGTAGTGTCGCGATAAGGAGATGAGGTCAAGTCTAATGGGATGGACGCCCCCACCCGAAGCGGCATCAATGTGCCAAAGTGGAAGTGTCGAAGCAACCACCTGACCGAGGGGAGCGCCCATCATGAAGATTACGACAGTTGGCATCGATCTGGCGAAGAACGTTTTTGCCGTCCATGGTGTAAATGAGCATGGCCGAACGGTGCTGAAGAACGTGCTCAAGCGAAATCACGTTGCGGAGTTCTTCGCCAACCTCCCCGCCTGCGTGATCGGAATGGAGGCATGCGCGAGCGCGCACTTCTGGGCACGCAAGCTACAGGCCATGGGGCATACGGTAAGATTAATCGCGCCCCAGTTTGTCAAACCGTACGTCAAGACGAACAAGAATGACGCGGCGGATGCCGAAGCAATCTGTGAGGCAGTCGCGCGGCCGAATATGCGCTTTGTGCCGGTCAAGAGCATCGAGCAGCAATCGGTGTTGTCGCTGCATCGAGTACGCCAAGGATTTGTACGGGCGCGCACCGCGCAGGCCAACCAGATTCGCGGATTGCTCGCCGAATTCGGGATCGTTGTCCCCAGGGGAATCGGACATCTTGAACGTCAGGTACCCGAACTGATCGAAGATGCGGTTAACGAACTGACTGGCTCGTTTCGATTGCTCATCCAACGCCTCATGGACCAACTGAAGGAGCTTGACCGACAGGTCAAGGAGCTCGAGGCGCAGATTCAGGCCTGGCACCGCAGTGACGAAACGAGTCGACGGCTCGCGCGTGTCCCAGGAATCGGGCCACTTACCGCGAGCGCACTCGTTGCGTCTGTTGGCGACGCAAAGAGCTTCAGTAGGCCCCGGCAACTTGCAGCGTGGCTCGGTCTAGTGCCCCGGCAGAACTCCAGCGGCGGCAAGAACGTGCTTCTGAGCATCAGCAAACGAGGTGACGTGTATTTGCGAACATTGCTCATCCACGGCGCGCGCTCCTTGCTGCAGGTTGCCAAACGCAAGGAATGCAAGAGCGGCTGGCTACATGGCCTGCTGCAGCGGCGAAACGCAAATGTCGCCGCCGTCGCGCTCGCGAACAAGAACGCGCGCATCGTCTGGGCGCTACTGGTCCACGGCCGCGAGTTTCACGCCGATTACCACGCACCTGCCGCGACTGCGTAACCGTTAGCCGCTAGCTTACCGTGTAACTGCCAGCAGGAGACTACAGCCGATTGCTCAGGCGATCATGACGTGATGGCGAGACAGGTCAGACCGTGGCCGGGAAACTCTGAGTACACCTACGTGCGCAAGAGCACGCAAGTCTGATGAGAGTCCGGCCAGCGAATTCCATCAGGGACCGCCGGCCTTGCGCCGGGACATCGAAGTCCGGATGCATGGCCGCAATCATTACCTGCCCTTCGTCACAAACGAGAGCTTGGCAAGCCGGGGGCGTCCATGCATGGTGTATGGGCGTTGATAGCGGGCGACGTCAAGCGGCGAGTTTCTGCTGACCCGGTTGATCGTCTTGCACCGGCTCGCCGTCCTGGAAGGCAATGCCCTCCAGCAACAGCTGGATCTGTTCGGGGCCGTTGATCCGGTGCCAGGTTTTCTCGGCTTCCTCGATCAGCTTGAACGCCAGACCGAGGAAGGTCGGTCGCGACACGCAGTTGCGCGTACGTGTAGTACGGTGGCGCACCGTCGCGAACGTCGACTCGATCGCGTTTGTTGTGCGCAGGTGCTGCAAGTGTTCGGCCGGGAAGTCGTAGAAAGCCAGCAGGCTCTCCCGTGGTCGAGCAACAATTAGCTCAGTGCCTTGGCGTGACAGAACCAGCATGGGCCCCTCGACAACCTGGCGGTGCCTAAAATCAGTGCGTCGACCCGGCTCACGGGAGAGCGGCGTACGCCGCGCAGCCTTCGTTTTTGCTCGCCCAAGGGGGCTCTGGTGCAAATAGGGCGGGGGCGAATCGGTTAAGGTGTCGGGCTGAACGAATTGAGAACCGACGATGAGCAAGCTGAAGAGCCTGGACGAACTGTTTGCAGGCCGTCACTTTGACCGCGATGTGATCATTCTGTGTGTTCGCTGGTACCTGCGCTACAAGCTTGGCTTGCGCGATCTGGTCGAAATGATGGCGCAACGGGGTCTGGCGCTGGCCCACACGACGATCCTGCGCTGGGTGCGGCGCTTTGCACCGGAGTTCGTCAAACGGTGGAATCGCTTCGGCAGGCCCACCGGCCAGTCTTGGCGTGTTGATGAGACTTATCTCAAGCTGCGCGGCAAGTGGGTCTATCTTTATCGGGCGGTGGATCGGGTGGGCCAGACGATTGACTTCATGCTCCGTGCAAAGCGCGACGTGGAGGCGGCAAAAGCCTTTTTCAGGAAGGCGATCAAACATCAGGGCCAGCCACCGAAGATCATCACGCTTGACGGCTATGCGGCCTCGCACCGCGCCGTGCGCGAGATGAAGGCCGATGGCTTGCTGCCTGAGGACACGAAGGTCCGATCCTCGAAATATCTCAATAATCTGGTCGAGCAGGACCACCGCAGCATCAAGTCCCGGACGAAAGTCATGCTCGGCTTCAAACGTTTCAGGAACGCAGCGATCACTCTCTCTGGTATTGAGTTGGTACATCGCATTCGCAAGGGCCAATTCGGCCTCGCGAAGCTCGGCCTCAAAGATACCACTGCGCCCGCAGTCTGGGAGGTCGTCCTGTCTGCTTGATGAGGTATCCTCTATATAACAAAAATCTCGTACACGCCGCCTATTTGCACTGGAGCCCCCTTATCGAGCTTCGGTCCGATTCGCCAGCACTTCGCGCGCAAGCGACATTCACTGCGTGCATCACTCTATCGCAAACAGCTCGCCGCACGCTTTGCCGGCGTGGCATCGCTTCTCTCACCCAAGTTCCGTCCAATTTCTGGGCAAATGCACGTCCTGTACGCTCTTGCGTCTCGAATACCTTAACGTGACAACGCCGTGCGCTTGGGCCATTCGTGAAAATCTGAACAGAGCGTAGCGGAAGCGCTACGGATCTCCGGCTGCGGAACGCACCTGAAGGCACTATAATCAAGCAAACTATGCGCCACCGGTTCCCCAGCTTGAAATCACAAGAATAGCCGACGATGCACGATCAATTGTGTGAGTGGTCGTCCTGTTTGTCCAACTCCCGACGACGGATGTCGACATTGTCACGTTAGAGCGTTCTCTGAAAGTCGCAGTTGGCCTGTTGCAGAAAACAACTCCGACGAGCATTCCAGCAGGATCAGTATCACGTCTTCGGGGTCGAGCCGATCCGCACGGTCTTGCGGACGGCCCCGTCAGGCTGCCGACGTCATGCAGCACAGCTTCGAGATCCGTCCCGACGCTGCGCCCGAGCATTCGGCAACCGGAGATCAAGCGTGGCTGGCTGGCCAACATGCAGGTCTATTGCGTGCCGAAGGTCTGGAGGCAGACGAACCGGGAAGGCGTTGCGGTGGCCCGCTGCACGGTCGCACGATTGATGAAACGGCAAGGGCTGCGTGCGGCAGTTCGCGGTAAGCGGGTCGCACGACGTAGGCCGATGCGAGTGCACCGCGCCCGCTGGATCGGGTCAATCGGCTAAACATGCGCGATTTGTAAGGAACCCACGTCATTGTTTGATAGCCGACGCAATTTCCCGCCAATGCGTCACTATGCCTGTGCTCTGGGGGCTCCGAGCGTATGCGGTCCACATGGCCCGGAAAGTGCTTTGGAACAGGACTGGAACAACCCACCGCGACAGAGGCATTGTCACGTTGCGGACTGAGTCCGGTAACATCCGACGATGCTGGTTACCAATCGCTTTATCGAGCCACCGCTTCCCGGCGATCGTCGTCAGTTGAACCGTGCGCTGGCAGTTGGACCGCGGTATTGTCATCAGCTACGAAACAATTCGACGCTGGTGCGACAAAACTGGCGCCGGCTTTGCACGTTGGATAAGGCTCTGGTGCAAATAGGCGGTCTGTACGAGATTGTTGTTATATAGAGGATACCTCATCAAGCAGACAGGACGGCCTCCCAGACTGCGGGCGCAGTGGTATCTTTGAGGCCGATCTTCGCGAGGCCGAACCTCCAGTGGTCTCCTCGCGCTAACCTCGTAGCGTGTGGTTTTTAGCGGGCTCCGGGCCCGCTTTTTTTTTGTGCGCCGAGCATGCGCAACAGCTTGGGGGTGAAAGTCCCCTGCCCAACCTGATGGTGGTGAAGGGCTAGTGAAACGCAAGGGCGTCGTCGTGAGGCGGGGTCTGAAGGAAGCGTGTAGCAAAGCCACGACCTGACGAACAGAAACCAGATACGAGGCCTACCCAGTCGGACGAGCGAGCAAATGATTGCGAAGTCCATAACCATCAAGGGCTGGGGTGGTAAATCTGGCAGGTGCGTGGTGAAGGCGGTTGAGCTTACCTTCTATGAGCGGAATATTGTCAAGGCATGTCACGAGCTCGCTGTGGTTCGAACATTGACTGCGCGGTCAATTCAATCCGCTGGCGCCTGGCCAGCCTCATCCTGCATGCGCGTTGCGCCGGAGTTGTGTCCAGGAACATGCCCCATCTCGGGATCGGTTGCATGGCAACCCGGTAAGAACACGGGCATGTTCACCTCAAACCTGTGCCTGCTGCGCCAACGCGCAAATGCATTGACCCCACTGCTTTCGGCGTAGCGCCTGAACGACGGCGACGCTCAGCGACCGGCGATGACACTGCGCCGGTCTCCCACACGAATCTTGCGGGCTTGCGTTCAACGAAGGCAAGCAATAGCAGTCCTGAGCCCAACGTAAACGATTGAATGTGACTATACAAAAATCCTACGAACTCAAGGTCACGCAGATCAGTATAAAGGGTCATCAACTCGACGGAAAATGCGTCGATGTGGCATTCCAATTAGGCGGATCTTGCCCGAAAACATTGCGAACGAAGAAATCCACGAGCTTACGCTCGGTGAAGATACCGGGGGCTCCATGATCAGCGCCCGGCACATAGACCATTTCGAATTCCTTTCCCGCCTTAATGAGTCGAACCTGAAAAATTCGAAGGGCCTTGTGCAGCAAGGGTTTGGAGCGGAAAGTTGTTGATGCATTTGCAGGAACCTGGCAGATTCTGGGTTGTTTCCTGCAAATTCTGTCGAGGTCTGGATGGGTCCGAAGACACCAGTAAGCGAAGGCGATTTGTTCCGGCATCCTCTGCGCGAGCAGATCAACCTGAAGCATCCCCTGGTGCGCCTGGCCGATCTGATCAACTGGAATGGATTGAATGCGTCGATGAGCGCGAGCTTCGTCTCACGCAAGGGTCGGCCGGCCACGTCACCGAGGCTGATTGCTGGCTTGTTGTATCTCCAGCATGCGTTCGATCTGTCGGACGAGGAAGTGGTCTGGCAATGGGTGGAGAACCCGTATTGGCAAGTCTTCACCGGCGAAACGTTTTTACAGACCGAACCGCCGATCGATCCGTCGAGCCTGACGCGCTGGCGCAAGCGCCTGGGGGAAGCCGGAGTTGAGGAGTTGCTGGCTGAGACGATCGAAGCGGCGAAGCGCGCGGGCGTGATCAAGGCCTCAAGCGCGAAGCGCGTAATCGTCGACACGACGGTCATGCAAAAGGCGATCGCCCATCCAACCGATTCGCGCCTGCTCGAGCGGTGTCGCGAACATCTGGTGAAGGCTGCGGCACGGCACGGATTGAAGCTCAGGCAGAACTACAATCGCGAGGCCCCACACCTGGCGCGCCAGATTGGCCGCTACGCTCACGCGAAGCAGTACAAGCGCATGAGGAAGGCATTGCGTACGTTACGTTCGCGCGTTGGACGTGTGATGCGCGATGTGGAGCGACAGGTCGACCAGGTAGCGGACTCAAACCTCCCGGTCCTGCAGGAGCTGATTGAGCGCACGAAGCGAATGCTGTCGCGGAAGCCGAAGGACAAAAACAAGCTCTACGCACTACATGCGCCAGAGGTTGAATGTCTGGCGAAGGGCAAGGTGCGCACACCCTACGAGTTCGGCATGAAGGTGTCGATYACGACGACMCACAAGGAAGGMCTGGTSGTTGGSATGCGCTCGATGCCRGGCAATCCGTACGATGGWCACACGCTSGCSGARGCGCTRGARCAGGCRGCAATCCTGWGCGACGYCACGCCRGARRTCGCYRTCGTSGAYCGTGGMTACAAGGGYGTMGMCRTCGAWGGTGTGAAGATCTACCACCCGGGSYTGMGGCGRGGCATCACRCGSRGACTACGMGCGATGATCAGACGGCGCAGCGCGATCGAGCCAGCCATCGGTCACATGAAGACAGACGGAAAACTCGATCGCAACTGGCTCAAGGGTGCGCTCGGCGACGCGATGCACGCGGTGCTGTGTGGCGCAGGCCACAATCTTCGAATGATCCTCAGGAAGCTGCGGCTTCTTTGTGCCTTCATTCTGGTGGCCTTGCTCAACCGCCGCGTTGCTGGCCTTCAATCACCGTAACACCGGTTGTCGGCAAAACGAATTGTTCAGGACGGACCACTTAAGGTCAATGGCCAATGGAAATACCTGTATCGCGCCGTCGACAAGGCTGGCAACACCATCGACTTCCTGCTGCGGGCCCATCGAGATAAGACTGCGGCGCGGCGATATTTCGAAAAATCGATCGCCCGCAATGGCGAACCCGCGACGGTGACTATCGACAAAAGCGGCGCGAATCTGGCCGCACTTGAAGCCATCAACGCAGACCGCGAAACCCCGATCAGGATCCGGCAGAACAAATATCTGAACAACGTCGTGGAACAGGACCATCGAGCGATCAAACGGATCATCAGACCGATGGATGGGCTTCAAGGATTTTCGGTGTGCGCGCATCATTCTCTCTGGTATTGAGGTGATGCATATGATTCGCAAGGGGCAGATGAAAAACGAGGGCGATGACCGAACGGCAGCCGCTCAGTTCCATTCGCTGGTGACATAAGCAATCCGATATATATGGGAACATGCTCGGCCTGCCATCCTTATCGCGACACCCATTAGCTGGCCGAAGTCAAGGCACAAATCTCTGTCCATCGACGAATGGTCATGACGATGGTGCGTTTTCATCGTCATGACCATTCGTCGAAATTTCATCCATCATGTCACGGTCGCCTGCAAGGTCGTGTATCGCATCCGTTTTCTCAAGCTGGTTGCGAACCGAATCGCACCAGACACCCATCGGGTTCAAGCACGCAGTGATGGAACTCACGCCTGCCCTGGCGGTTATTGCTGCCCGCCCCAGAGAAACGTTGGTGCCGAACAAGGTCCAGGGGATTTCGCAGAACCATGGCTGTTGCCTGCGCAACGCCAGTCAGGAATGGCTCATTGTCCGGGCGACACGGTCATCTGCAAACAGCGGGTGGCGCAAGAGGATGGCCCAATCAGAGCCATGGCTTCGAACCAGTCGCGATACTGGGCTCGGTCCCCTTGCACCACCTTTAGCCAAAGCAGCGGTCTATCTCAAATGGCTTGTGCTCCCGAAGCATGTGATAGCAGGCACGCGCAAGCTTGTGCGCCAGCGCCTTGATCGCGACAATCCTGTTTCGTGCGTGTTTCTTGCGTTCGTAAAAGCGCCGGGCTTGTGGACATGAACGAATGGCGAAGTTGGCCGCCTCGACGAATGCCCATGCCAGATACTTGTTGCCGTTCTTCGTATTGCCTTCGCCTTTCTTCCGGCTGTTGCTTTCACGCCGGCTATCCACGCAGCGGCAGTACGAGCTGAAATTGCCAACCCTGGTGAAGCGCGAGATGGTTCCAGTTTCCAGCATGATGGTGGTAGCGAGAACCGGACCAATACCCGGCACCGAGTTCAGCAATGCGTAATCCGGGTCCAGTTTCACCTGTTCCATGAGTCGCTTCTCGATGACCCGAATCTCCTTCTGCAAGGTGAGCATGACCGTCAGATTCGCTTGCATCGCGAGCGTCACGTCGGGAGCAAAACCAAATTCGGTGACCTGCTTCTCATCCAGTTGCTTGACCCGCTCACTCTCCATCTGTCCACCAGTATGACGTGAGAACAGGTTTTCGATCGCGAGGATCTGTGCTGTACGGCACTGCACCAGTTGCATCCGTTTGCGCGCAAGGTCGCGCAGCGGACGTTGCTCCACCGGATAGATGTACCCCTCCGGCAAAAGCCCCAGACGAAGTAGTTGTGCGAGGTGCGCGGCATCGGTGAAATCACCACTGTATTTCAGGCCGTCATACTGCCGGATCGCTGCGGGGTTGGCCAGATGCACCCGGTAGCCGTCGCTCATCAGCTCATCCACAAGCCAGTACCAGTTGAACGTTGCTTCAATGACCACGCCCACGAGATCTGCACGGTGGGGTGCCAGTGCCGCACGAATCTGGGCGGGATCATTTGGTAGCCTCCGCTGGTAGAGAACACGGTCAGTTTCGTCGCTGACCACAACCACACTGTTGTTCGAATGCAGGTCGATTCCGCTAAACTTGCCCATGCTGGCCTCCCGTGCGTCAAGTGGGTCTCGCAACCTCAACTCTACGCCCGCCGTTCGAGTCGAACGGCGGGAGGCCGGCTATATGATTATCAGAACCGCTAGTGATGCTGAGGCCGTTCCGCGGCGATAGTGTTCATCCGGACGGTAGTGCCGGGTGACGCGTCTAGTGGATGTCATGCATGCACGCGATGCCAAGTTCAGCGGCGAGCTGAGCGAGGCGCTTGTCCAGGGTCCAGATCGATGCACCGGGAGTCATCAAGGTTGACGCAAGCAACGTAAGATCGCTGCTGCCACAGCCTCGACCGTAAAATTGTCTCGCCTCGATCAACTCCATCACCTCGGTCCAAGTCGCGTGCGTTGCATGTTGCAGCAGCCCGATGTCGTGGAGCGTCCGGGCGCGAGGTGCTGGCGGAGTGCCACAGGCGAGTTCAACAAGCACGACTGGATGTGTCAGCGCTTGGTCGCTCGTGATCAGTTGAACAAGCCTCGTGTTGGCGCGACGGAAATGATCAACCCAGACGGATGTGTCGATGAGGACGCTCATTGGTTCGCAGGCTCGGATCGGCGCCGCGGGATGTCGGGCATATCGGGTGCGGCACCACCCAGGGCTGCCAGCCGCTTGCCAGCCTGCACGCGAATAAACGTCTGCATTGCCACCCGGAACAGGTCTGCCTTGTCCATGTCAGGATCGGCAAGCTCAAGCGCGCGCTGGTAAAGGCTGTCGTCGATGGTAACGGTGGTTCGCATTTGACCTCCGGTTTGATGCTACTCTGCATCAATTGTAGCATCAATAAAGTGGGAGGCGCGCCGACATGCTGTCCGGTCAGGCCAAGGGATCCGCAGTGAATGGTCATGGGCATACCTGATCGCCCACCAGAGTTAACATAATCTTAATTATCGCAGTTTTAGGTTGTAGTGGCTAAGTAGAAATGTCCGCTTTTGGCCAAGTTCAAATGTCCGCTTTCGAGTTGCCCGTAGCCTGACCGGCCGCTGGAGGTCCAGCGCCGGAGCTGCGATGGCTGCAACAGAACGGATAACCATGACGATGTGCGAGCTGGACAGATTCAAGGTCATTGAGGACGTGGTGGACGGCAGGCTTACGCCAACGCGCGCCGCGGAACGTCTCGGGCTGACGACCCGGCAGATCCGGCGGCTGGTGGCGCGACTCCGCGAGCATGGGCCGCAAGGCCTCGTGTCACGCAAGCGT
>NZ_SMOD01000072.1 GCF_004353905.1 Paraburkholderia guartelaensis
GGTGGAGGCGTCACGGCGCGTGAGGTCGGCGGCGGGGGAGGCGGCGGTGGCGGGGGTTCCGCCGGTGCTTGCGTGCCCGGCAGGATGGGCGGTTCCGAAGGCGTCGCATAACCCGGCTGCGCCGTGGTTTGCGCCAGCGCGCACACGCTCGTTCCCGCGAGGGCGGCGGACAGCAGCAGGGCGAGGCAATGTTTCCACAACTTCATATAGGAGGCTCCGTGCACGGCGCCGTGCGAGGCGACAGTGTCGGCAACGCTACGGCGGGGCGGGTACGTTCTGACCATCGATCCTATACCGGGTTCGCAAACGCCGGACCGCAGCGGTTCATCAGAGATGGGGACGCGGCAGGCGCGCTTCAACCATCGTGCGTCGAGGGATTGGTTATTGAAGCGCAACAAACATAAATCTGTTGAGGTGTTTTGTCGGAAATTGTTGTCGTGGCTGCAACGCTGACTTGTTCCTTATCGGGATGGTTTTTCGATAGCCCGTGTTTACACTGGCTTCCACGTGCCCAACACGTTGTTCGGATTCCGCCGGCTGGCCAGCATCGGTTGCAAAGCTTGCCGGGCATCGCCTCGAAGGAGCATCGCCATGAAGAAGTCCGTTACGCTTGCCGCCCTGCTGGTCAGCGCCGCCACCGCCTTTGCTGCTGCGCCCGCATTCGCCGGGGGCGATACGGCGACGCCGGCGGTTCAATCGCTTCCCGTCGCGGTGGTCGCCACGAACAACGCTCCGAAAACGCGCGCCGAAGTGAAGGCTGAGCTGGCCAGCGCCCGTGCTCACGGCGAACTGAGTCTGGACCCGAATTCGCCGGCTTACCCGCAGCAATACGCGATGGGCGGCTATACCGCGCCTCGCGAGCAGGTCACGACGGGCTTCTTGCACACTCGCAACGCCGCCAACTGACGCTTCGGCCGGCGCGCAGCGACGGTCCTTCTCTGTTCCCTTCCGCTCTTTCCTTGCGAGAGTCTGGCGTAGCCTCCCCGCCGGGCGGCGTACAATTTTTGTCAGACGGCGGCGCGCGTTGAGCGCCGCCCACCCCATGGCAGAGAGGATCGCGGTGCGGCTGGCTTGCCTGCCGGCGCTGCGAAGGCGGGACGCAGGGACATGGACCAGATCGAATGCGTGGTGATCGGCGCGGGCGTGGTCGGCCTCGCCATAGCGCGTGCGCTTGCCGCGCGCGGGCGCGAGGTGATCGTGCTCGAAGCCGCCGAGGCCATCGGCACCAGCACCAGTTCGCGCAATAGCGAGGTCATCCACGCCGGGCTCTACTACCCGCGCGGCTCGCTCAAGGCCACGTTGTGCGTGCGCGGGCGCGAAATGCTCTACGAGTACTGCGCGTCGCACAATGTCACGCACGCGCGCTGCGGCAAGCTGCTCGTCGCCACGGCGGCGAACCAGATTCCGCAACTCGAGGCGATTCGGGCGCGCGGCAAGGAAAACGGCGTGTTCGACCTCACGCGCATCAGCGGCAGCGAGGCGCTCGCGCTCGAACCGGCGCTCGAATGCGTCGCGGCCGTGTACTCGCCGCAAACCGGCATCGTCGACAGCCATCAGCTCATGCTCGCGCTGCAAGGCGACGCCGAGCGCGACGGCGCCGTGATCGCGCTGAAGTCGCCGGTCGAGTCGATCGATGCGCTGGGCAGCGGCTTCACGGTGCGAACGGGCGGCGCCGCGCCGATCGACATCCGCGCCACTTGCGTCATCAATAGCGCAGGCCTGTATGCGACGAAGCTCGCCAAACGCATTCGCGGGCTCGACGCGCGCCACGTGCCGCCGTTCTATCTGGCGCGCGGCAATTACTTCAGCGTTTCGGGTCGCGTACCGTTCTCGCGTCTCATCTACCCGATGCCCAACGACGCCGGCCTCGGCGTGCATCTCACGCTCGATCTGGGCGGCCAGGCGCGTTTCGGCCCCGACGTCGAATGGATCGATGCGGTCGATTACGACGTCGATCCCCGCCGCGCCGATTCCTTCTACGCACAGATCCGCACCTACTGGCCGGCGCTGCCCGACGGCGCGCTGCAGCCGGCCTACGCGGGCATCCGCCCGAAGCTCTCGGGGCCTGGCGAACCCGCCGCCGACTTCATGATCCAGGGCGCGGCTTCGCACGGCGTGCGCGGCCTCGTGAACCTGTTCGGCATCGAGTCGCCGGGGCTCACGGCTTCGCTTGCGATCGCGCAGCGCGTGTGCGAGATGGCTTCGTTCGATTGATCGGGTTTTGGGCCTTTCTTGCGCCCTTATTGCGCCGAGCGGCATCATGCCGCTCACTTATCTCCAGCATTGCAGCGTCACCGGGGCTTGCTTCGTTGTTAAGCTTCTTCGCGACGCCGCCACCAGAGCGGCTCAGAGGCATGCGCGGCACGCGCCACACAATAGCGCCGCGCGAAAACCCAGCGAACGAATCGCCACAATACTGGAGTGAGTCACATGAAATCTTCCCGCCGCAGCTTTCTGATCACGAGCATCGGCGTCGCTTCGACGCTCGCGCTTTCGCGCCAGGCCTTCGCCGACGCGCCCAAGGCTGCCGAATCCGATCCCACCTCCCAGGCGCTCGGCTACAAGCTCGACGCGACCAAGGTCGACAAGGCGAAATTCGCGAAGTACGCCGCCGGCCAGGACTGCAGCAACTGCACGTTCTATCAGGGCAAGGCGACCGACGCGTTCGCGCCGTGCCCGATGTTCGGCGGCAAGCAGGTCGCAGGCAAGGGCTGGTGCAGCGCCTATAACAAGAAGGCGTAATGAATCGGCGCGGGTGGTGCAGGGCGTAGACCCCACACGCTTCGCTGCCCGCGCACGTCGTTCAGAAAGGAAGCGCAGGCGCGCTAGAGCCGCGCCTGCAGCAACGGCGGCCGACGGTTGAACCACGGGCGCGCCGCCTCCAGTTGCGCCGCGAGACGCAGCAACAACGCGTCGTTGCCCTCGCGCGCGGCGAACTGAACGCCTATCGGCAGCCCACGAGCGTTCCACGAGAGCGGCACCGACATCGACGGCTGGCCCGTCAGGTTGAAAAGCTCCGTGCAGCCCGCCCACGCGAACGCCTTGTTCGAGGCTTCGGTCAGCAGCTTTCTCATCAGCATTTCCACCGGCATGGCCGTGACCGCGCGCATCTGGATCCGCTCGCTCTGGCTTGGCTTCAGTTCGCCGATTTTCACCGGCGGCGCCGCGAGCGTCGGGCACAGCAGCACGTCGTAGCGCTTCATCAGGTCGGAGAGCTGCGCCGTGATGCGCTGCTGCACGTCGAGCGCCGCGGGAAGCTCGCGCTCGCCGAGCTTCTGGCCGATGTGCGCCATGGCCCAGGTCGCGATCTCGAACTCCCGGCGGTGCGGCTTCGTGCCCGTGATGTCGTCCGCGTGCAGCACGTACTGCTCGGCCACCACCGACCACAGCATCAGGAACGCCTCGCGCGCCTGTGCGTAATCCAAGGGCAGCGAAAAAGGCTCCACGCGATGGCCGAGCGACGTGAGCAGTTCGGCGGCATCGTCGAGCGCGCTGCGCACTTCCGGCGCGAGCGTGTCCGCGAACATCGGCTCGGTCAACAGCGCGATGGCTAGCGGCTTCGATCCGTCGAGCGGCGCGCGCGCGGCGGCGAGAAAGGTGCCGGGCGCGCCGGTGGGCAGCGCGGGGTCGCCGGCGATCAGGTCGAGCATCAGCGCGCTGTCACGCACGCTGCGCGAAACCGCGAGATCGACGCCCAGCGCGCCGGGCGGCGGCGGCACGTCGGACGCCGGCTGGAACGCGCGCGACGGCTTGAAGCCGAAGAGTCCGCAGCACGACGCCGGAATGCGGATCGACCCACCGCCGTCGGACGCATGCGCGAGCGGCACGATGCCCGCCGCGACCGAGGCGGCCGCGCCGCCGCTCGAGCCGCCGGGCGTGTGATCGAGGTTCCACGGGTTGCGGCAGGGGCCGAACAGCTCGGGTTCGGTGTAGGGCATCTGCCCGAGTTCCGAGGCGCTGGTCTTGCCGAAGATGTTCAGGCCTGCCGCGCGAAAACGCGCGACCACGGGCGCGTCGGCGGTGGGAACGTAGTGGCGGTAATGGCGGCTGCCGAGCGTCATGCGCAGCCCGGCCACCGCCGCGCCGAGGTCCTTCACGAGAAACGGCACGCCCGCGAGCGGCCCTTCGCTCAGCGTGTTCACGCCGTTGCCGGACGCCTCGATGCGCAGCGCGCGCTCGCGCGCCGCTTCATAGTCCTTGAGGACGATGGCGTTGATCGCGGGATTGGTGGCTTCCGCGCGGGCGATGGCGGTGTCGAGCAGCTCGCGCGCGCTCACCTCGCGGCGGCGCACGAGATCGGCGAGGCCGATGGCGTCGTATTCCAGATAGTCGGACTGCAAGGCGCGCACTCCTCGTCGTCGGGTTGGGTCCGGGCGTAAGCGATACGGCTACGCAAGGAGTGTAAGCGGGCGGCGCGCTCGCCGGGTTTGTCGTTGCGCGCGCATCGATACGCCAAGGCGTGTGCGTGCAACGACAGACGGGCGGCGGCGAGGCTTCAACGCCACCGCCGCCGCCCGCGAGACAACGGTATTACAGATGCTCGGCGAGGAAGCTCAGCGTGCGGCCGTGCGCGAGCGCCGAAGCGTGCTGATTGTACGAGGCGCGCACCGAGCAGTTGAAGCCGTGATCGGCGTTCGGGTACAGGTGGAACTCGGCGTTCGGGCGGCCCGCGAAGCGCTCCTTCACCTGGCCCACCGCCGACAGCGGAATGCCGTGATCGAGCTCGGCGTAGTGGAAGAGGATCGGCTTCGTGACCTTGTCGGCGAGATCGAGCTGATTCTGGATGCCGCCGCCGTAGTAGGACACCGCCGCATCCACCGAACCGCTGGCGGCAGCAAGGTAGGCAAGACGGCCGCCGAAGCAGTAGCCGATCGCCGCAACCTTGCCCGTGCACTCGGGCAGCGCGTGCAGTGCGGCCGCCGTCGCGGCGATGTCGTCGACCACGAGGTTGACGTCCGTCTTCTGCATGAGCGCGATGCCGCGATCGCGGTCCGCGCCCACGTATTCGAGTTCGACGCGCGGGGCTGCGCGCCAGAACACGTCGGGGGCGATCGCCACGTAGCCGTCGAGCGCGTATTGCTCGACGACGTCGCGGATGTGCCCGTTCACGCCGAAGATCTCCTGCAGGATGACGATGCCCGGACCCTTGCCGCCCTTGGGCAGCGCGAGGTACGCGCCGAAGCTGTCATCGCCGGCGGGAATGTCGATCCATTTGGTCGAAACGCTCATGTTGCTTCTCCGTCTTCATCAATGAGTCATGCGACGCGCCGCAGCGCTCAGGCAGGCGGCTCGCACACTGCCCGCAGCGCGTCGCGAAATCGGGGAGCCAGTTTGCCATAGGCCCTTGAACCTCTGCAGCGCACGCCACGGAAACCTCGTTCTCGCAAGCGGATCGTAATGATCTCGATTATTCATTTTTCGGGCGCGAGGGCTTTGGCTAGAGTCGGTAGCGATTTGTACCGTCATCGCTCATTCAGCCATACAAGGATCGCGTCATGAGTTCTGCTCCCGCGCTGCGCACTTCGCCCGACTTTTCCACCCCGTTCAGCCGCCGTTTCGGTTTGCGCCTGCCGCTCGTGCAGGGCCCGATGGCTGGCGGGCCGACGACGCCCGCGCTCGTCGCGGCGGTGTCGAATGCGGGCGGGCTCGGCTTTCTCGCCGGGGCCGCGCTCGCGCCCGAAAAGATCGCGAGCGAAGTCGCCGCGATTCGCGCGCTCACGGACAAGCCCTTCGGCGTGAACCTGTTCGTGCTCGACCCCGCGAATCCCGACGAAGCCACCGTGCGCCGCGCGCTTGAAGCCATCGATCCGGTGGCCGCGCAGCACGGCTTGCCGCCCGGTGAGGCGCTCGCACGTTACGCGCCCGACTTTCGCGCGCAACTGGACACGGTGATCGAGCTGCGCGTGCCGGTGGTGAGCTTCACATTCGGCCTCTTGCCCAAGGCCGATGTCGAACGCCTGCACGCTGCGGGCAGCTACGTGATGGGGACGACGACGCACGTGGCCGAAGCCCTCGCGTGGCGCGACGCGGGTGCGGATGCGATCGTCGCGCAAGGCGCCGAAGCGGGCGGGCACCGCGGCACGTTCATCGGCGAGGCGCCGCATGCGCTCGTCGGCACGATGGCGCTGGTGCCGCAACTCGCGGATGCAGTCGAGGCAGCCGGCCTGCCGGTGCTCGCGGCGGGCGGCATCATGGACGGGCGCGGTATCGTCGCGGCGCTCGCGCTGGGCGCGCAAGGCGTGCAGATGGGCACTGCGTTTCTCGGCTGCGCGGAAAGTGCGATTCCCGCCGACTGGAAGGCGCGGCTGCGTGCGTCGACGGATACCGCGACTTCGGTCACGCGCGCGATCACCGGGCGTCACGCGCGCGGCATTCGCAATCCGCTCATGCAGCAACTCGAGGCACGGCCCGAGACGGTCGCGCCGTACCCCGTGCAAAACGCGCTCACGCAGCCGTTGCGCCAGCGCGCGGCGCGCGAGAACGACGGCGATTATCTTTCGCTGTGGTCGGGGCAGGGCGCACCGCTTTCGCGCACGCGCGAGGCAGGTCTTGGCGCCGCGCAAATCGTCGCTGCACTCGATGCCGAATGGCGTGCGCTTTTGAGCAAACTACTCGGCAAACTCAGTCCCGACGCGTGAGGCACCTCGCCGCACGAGATGCGAGTCCGCAACGCATCGGCGTCCGAAATTAATCGAATGCTTACTTGAACCGGCACGCGCAAAAAAGCGCGTGCCGGACGCCTTCGCGACTCGCAAACGTTATCGCGAATGCGAGGGATTTTCATATGGTCGCAACGCGTCCTGGTGTATTCCCGGAACGCCTGCGCTAACACACCAATAACTCCCGTCAAATAATCTCAAAAACGATTCGCGCGGGACCCCTCAGGGAATATCCCAGTAATTGGATCCAAAGTCGGGATGCCTTATTACATAAGGCTTGCGGCCGATTGATCAGGGTTTCGAACCATTCTTGCAGTACGCATATTGGTACTCGCACCAATATCTGAAAAAAATCCCCCAAATTAATTTGATCACCTACACTTGCGCGCAAGTATGGATGGGCGGCCCGCCATGAACGGGCCATTCGACATGCTGGCCAGGTGCATCAAGGATGCATCCTGCGTGGTCGTCCGCACGGGGAGCGACACGTTCGGGGCGCGGGAGCACTGGGCGATTACGTAGCTTTTGGGTTCGAAACTGGAGACTTACATGACTATCAAGCTTCACAAGCTGTTGCCGATCAGCGCTGCGGCCATTATGTTCGCGTCGTTCGCAACGGCAGCGAGCGCAGACGTTACGGTCAAGATTGGCCACGTCGCGCCGCTTACGGGTGGGATTGCGCACCTCGGTAAAGACAACGAAAACGGCGCACGTCTCGCAGTCGAAGAGATCAACGCGAAGGGCCTCGTGATCGGCGGCCAGAAGGTCACGCTCGTGCTCGACGCACAAGACGACGCAGCTGACCCGCGCACGGCCACCCAGGTCGCGCAGAAGCTCGTCGACGACAAGGTCGTTGCCGTCGTCGGCCACCTGAACTCGGGCACGTCGATCCCGGCATCGAAGATCTACAGCGATGCAGGCATCGTGCAGATCTCGCCGTCGGCCACGAACCCGGCCTACACGCAACAAGGCTTCAAGACGACCTACCGTGTCGTGGCGACGGACGCCCAGCAGGGCCCGGCGCTCGCGAACTACGCGGCGAAGAACCTGAAGGTCAAGACCGTTGCTGTGGTCGACGACTCGACGGCTTATGGCCAGGGTCTCGCGAACGAATTCGAGAAGACCGCCAAGTCGCTCGGCATGAACGTGCTGTCGCATGACGCGACGAACGACAAGGCCGTGGACTTCCGCGCCATTCTGACGAAGATCAAGGGCGAAAACCCCGACGCGATCATGTACGGCGGCATGGACGCCACGGGCGGCCCGTTCGCCAAGCAAGCCAAGCAGCTTGGCCTGCGCGCGAAGGTGCTCGCGGGTGACGGCGTCTGTACCGACAAGCTGGCCGACCTCGCCGGCGACGCGACCGACAACATCGTGTGTTCGGAAGCCGGCATGGCGCTCGAAAAGATGCCGGGCGGCAAGGAATTCGAAACCAAGTTCGAGAAGCGCTTCGGCCAGCCGATCCAGATCTACGCTCCGTTCACGTATGACGCTGTGTACATCATCGTCGACGCAATGAAGCGTGCGAATTCGACGGATCCGGCAAAGATCCTCGCCGAAATGCCGACGACGGACTACAAGGGCGTGATTGGCGAGACGACCTTCGATTCGAAGGGCGACCTCAAGCACGGCGTGATTTCGCTGTACAACTACAAGTCGGGCAAGAAGTCGCTGCTCGACGTCGTGAAGATGTAAATCGCGCCTGGCGCGTATTTACTGATTTCGCTCACGCGATTGGAAAAGCCCGCGGGTTTCGGCCCGCGGGCTTTTTTTGTTTGGAGCGGCGCGAGGCGCGGTTATCGATGCGCTTTCAGATCCCCAGCCGCCGCAGCACCTTCGGCCCCGCGAACGCCACGAGGGCCGCGCACAACGCCACGACGGCGAGCCCGACCGTGAGATTGGTCACCTGGGTGATGCCGCCGATCACCACCGGCCCGAACAGCAAACCGAAATAGGCGATGCCCGCGACGTGCGCGAGCCCTTCGGCCGCGTGGATGCCTTTCACGCGCGCGGCGGCCGCGAACAGCACCGGCATCATGTTGGCGAGGCCGAGGCCCATCAGCGTGAAACCCGTGAGCGCGGTGAACGAGAACGGTAGCAGCAGCGCGCCGATCATGCCCGCGCACGCGAGCGAGGCGCTCGCCATCACGAGCTGCGGCGCGCCAAAGCGCGCGCGCACGGCGTCACCGGCGAAGCGCGCCGCGGCCATGCCGCCCGAGAACGCCGCGTAGGCCGCGCTGGCTAGCGCAGGCGTGGAAAGCACCACGTCGCGCATGTAGACCGTGGCCCAGTCGTACATCGCGCCTTCGGCGATCAGGGCGATGAGCGCAATGCCGCCGAGCGCCCAGAGTGCCGGCGTGCGCCAGCGGTTGCCGGTTTTTGCGTGCTCGCCGTGCGTGGCGTGCGGCACGTGCGGCAAGACGGCCGGGCACGAGACGAAGAGCACGAGCGCCGCAAGCGCCGACGCGAGAAAGAGATGCAGCGCCGGCGCCATGCCGCGCGCGAGCAGCGCGCCGCCAATCGCCGCGCCCGCCATGCCGCCCAGGCTGAACATGCCGTGCAGCCCGGACATGATCGGCTTGGCGACGGCCTCTTCCACGGCGCTCGCTTCGGCGTTCATGGCGACGTCGAGCGTGGCCATGCCCACGCCGAAAAAGGCGAGCACGACGATCAGCATCCAGTAATAAGGGACGACCAGGATCAGCGCGCCGCACACGGACATCGTCAGGCCGCCCGTGAGGCAGGCGCGGCGCGAACCCACGCGCGCGATCCAGCCGCCGATGGTCGTCATCGCGGCAATCGAGCCACCCGCGACCGCGAAGAGCGCATACGAGAGCAGCGCCGGGCTCAGATGAAACTTGTCGCGCACGGTCGGCACGTGCACGCCCCACGACGCGTACATCATGCCGGCGACGAAAAAGAGCGCCATGGTCGCGATGCGCGCGCGATGGCGCGTGGCGGCGGGCAGCGCCCGATGATGGGCGGTTGGGCTCGCGACGGCGAGGGCGGGATCGGTCGGTCGGTCGGACACGGGAATTCCGGGCAGAAGGAGAAGGAAAAGAAGGGACCAGGAAGGCGCCTGAAAGCAAACGATGATTCTAACGAAGGTGCGAGTGGCCTGTCGCAGCGCGTTGGCCGAGCCAGCTGCTCTAATATCGGCAGAATCCATCGTTCGATTCGAGGATGCGCCCTTGAAGATTCCCGCTCACGCGCCGCTGCATCTGCTGCACCAGGCGCCCACCGGCACGCTCGCTACGCACTCGCGCGAGCCACGCGGTTTCCCGTATCCGACGCTGCTGCCGTTCGCTGTCGACGCGCGGCACCGTCCGGTGATCCTCGTGAGCCGCCTCGCCGAGCACACGCGCAATCTGCTCGACGACCCGCGCGCGGGCTTTCTCGTCGCGCATGCGAACGACGCAGACGTGCTGAACGCGCCGCGCGCCACGCTGCTCGGCCGCTTCGAGGCGGTCGAGGCGGCGGCGAATGAGGCGCTGGCGCGGCGTTACGTGCGCTATCACCCCGACGCCGAGCGTTATCTCGCACTCGGCGACTTCACCTTCTGGGTCATGCATATTGAGCGGCTGCGCTATATCGGCGGGTTTGGCGCGATGGGCTGGATGGACGGCGCCGATCTCGACGCACTGGAGCCACTCGCTCCCGCCGAGGAAACCACGCTGATCCGCTTTTTCGAAACGCACCCCGCGCGGCGCGCCGGCCTGGATCTCGCAGGCGTGGATCGCTACGGCGCCGATCTCGTGATCGACGGCACCCGCATGCGCTTCGTTTTCGATGCGCCGCAGTCAGATTTGCAATCCTTGCATGCGGTGCTAGCAGATTGCATTGAGCGTCATACGCAATGACGGGTTTTTCCGCCTCATGCGGGCGTTATCCGCCGGTGTATATAGCGTGTTGCCTCATGCTGCCTTGCAGCAACCGGGTTTCTGTCCCCGTTGATTCGCTCAAAGTTGTCATGCGATGAAATGTTTGACGGTTTTCAACGCATTTAATTTTCATCCGCTGCTAATTATGAGATGTGGATTTATCTGGCAAATACGACATTTAGTAAAAATACCGATTTGCACGAAATGACAATGAGTTAGGCGCTTGCTGGAAGCCAGTGGATTGGAAATCTGGTTTTAATTATTTTTACGGCTTACGCGCATCCCGACATTCAAATTTGTGTTAATCTCGCCACCGATTTCCGAGGCACGTATCTATCAATCGGCATACTGACGCGAGATCAGTAGCCATTAAGATCAAACCACAAGGGCACCTATGTCTTCCTACAAGGAACTTCTCGCTCAGCGAGAGAAGCTGGAAAAGCAGATTGAAGAGGCGAAGGCTCGCGAATATGCCGAGGTCCTCGATGAAATCAAGCAAAAAATGGCCGACTACGGCATTACCCTGGCTGAACTCGGTGGCGGCCGCGCCAACGCCAAAGCCGCGAAGGCAGCCAGCCGTTCGCGTGCGAGCGTCGCGCCGAAATATCGCGATCCCGATAGCGGCAGCACGTGGTCGGGCCGCGGCAAGCCGCCGCGCTGGATCGCCGGTCAAGACCGCGATCGTTTTCTGATCCAGAAGTAAATCAACTTATCAGCGGCGCGTTTGAACGCGCTGTGCAAGAGTGGAAGCAGGAGCGGAGTCAGGCGAGGTATCTCCTGATTCTCGAAAACAAGAAGCCGCGCAGTCCGGGGACGCGAGGCTTTTTGATTTTCTGCGCCAAGTGCGATTGGTTCGAACGGTATCGACGGCGCGAATGAGAATGCTTCCTGGTATTGTAGGCATCTGATTTAAAAGAGATTTTTAGGGCTATCCATAAAATCGTCGCACACAGTCGCTACAATCGCGGTTATTCCCTAATTTGCTCTCTCGCCGCGCAATGACTTCTTCCGCCGCCCCGCCGTTATCCGATAAACACGAGGTCGCGCGCCGCACGACCTGGGTCAGCGTTGCCGTCAATAGTGTTCTGGTGGTGCTGCAAATCGTCATTGGCGTGTTTGCGCATTCGCAGGCGTTGATCGCCGATGGCGTTCATTCGCTGGCCGATATCGTTTCCGACTTCGTCGTGCTGCTGGCCAACCGGCATAGCGGCGCAAAGCCGGACGCCGATCATAACTACGGCCACAGCCGTTATGAGACGGTCGCGTCGTTATTCCTTGGCGCATTATTGATTGCGGTGGGCGTCGGCATGCTGGTGCGCGCCGGCACGCGCATCATGAATCTCGGCGATATTCCCGCGCTGCACGTGAGCGCGCTGGTCGTCGCACTCCTCGTGCTGGTTTCCAAGGAAGGTCTCTTTCGCTACATGCTGCGCGAGGCACAGCGCGTGCGCTCGGCCATGCTGATCGCCAATGCGTGGCATGCGCGCTCGGACGCGGCTTCGTCGCTCGTCGTGGCGATCGGCATTGTGGGCAGCCTCGCGGGCGTGCGGCTGCTCGATCCGATCGCGGCGGCCATCGTCGGCTTCATGGTCGCGCGCATGGGCTGGGTGTTCGGCTGGGACGCGCTCCAGGACCTCTCCGACCGCGCGCTCGACGAAGCCACCGCCGCTGACTTGCGCGCGCTGCTGATGGGCACGCCGGGCGTGCTCGACGTGCACGAGATGCGCACACGCAAGACGGGAGACCTCGCGCTCGTGGATGCGCACATCCTCGTCGATCCGCTGATTTCGGTTTCGGAAGGGCACTACATCGCGGAGACGGCGCGCGCGCGCCTGCTCACCGATTCACGCGTGTTCGATGCGCTGATTCACGTCGATCCCGAAGACGACATGCACGTGCGGTCCGTGGCCAACCTGCCTGCGCGCGACGATGTCGCCAAGCGCCTGCGAAACGCGCTGGCGGAGCATGACGTGCACATCGAAGGTATCACGCTGCACTACCTGAGCACGGGCCTGGAGATTCAGGTGGTGCTGGCCGCGGCGGACGACGCGCGCCGCGCGGCCTCGGTGGACCTCGAAGCGCTGCGCGCGAGCCTCGGCGCGAGCAAGCTCGACGTGATGCAGTCGGTCGATGCACATGGCGCGCTGGCCGTGCCCGTCAAACCGCGCGAGGCGCATTGAATCTCGCCACGCGGGTTGGCACGCGAACGGCGCGGCAGTGAAGCCACCGCGCCGTTATCGCTTCACAGCGGCAATTGCGTATCGAACTTGATTTCCCGCAGCACGACGCTCGTGCGCACCTGCGCCACGGCGGGAATGCGGAAGATGCGCTCGTGCAGGAAGGCGTCGTAGGCCTTGATGTCGGGCGCAACGATCTTGAGGATGTAGTCCGATTCGCCCGTGGTGCTGTAACACTCGGTGACTTCGGGACAGGTGGCGATCTCGCGCTCGAAGGCTTCGACGCCGCCTTCGGTGTGGCGCGTGAGATGGATATGCGCGAGCGCGCAGACGTGCAGGCCAAGCTTCTCGCGATCGAGCAGCGCCGTGTAGCGCTGGATCACGCCCGACTGTTCCATGTCCTTGATACGGCGCCAGCAAGGCGTGCTGGAAAGCCCCACCTGGTCGGATATTTCCTGCACCGAGCGGCGCGCGTCGAGCTGCAGCAGGCGCAGGATCTTCTGAGAGAACGTATCGAGTGTCAACTGCGCCTCCATTGCGTCGCTGTATTCCTGAATGTTAGAGGCCAGGAGAACAGAACGCAATGCGAAGCGCAGATGATGAGGGAGATTACCTAATTTGCCGGAGTGCTTGCGGCGTTTTGCCCTGAGTCGTCCCCATCAGCGGCGAGCGCGGCTTGCTGTGCGCGCAGGTCGGCCAGCATGTTGCAGAAGAGGGCGCCTTGCTCGATCGCGTCGTCGAGGGCAACGTGCGTGTGCGGATGATCGTCGAACCAGTGCTTCGGAAAGCGCGGCTTGATGCACTTGCGGTACGGCAGGCCCGTCATCGCGAAGGCGAGCGTCTTGATGTCGAGCGCCGACCACGAGAACGGACAACGTCCGGCGAAGCGCATCATGTACCAGAACATGAAGGTGAAATCGAAGCCCGCCGGCATCGCCACGAACACCGGCTTGCCGGGCAGCGCCTCCACCCATTCCACATAGGCGACGAGCGCTGCCGCCGGGTCTTGCAGATCCTTGCGGCACGCGGCCCAGGCCTCGGGCTGCGTCTCCCACCAGGCGGCCTGCACCGGATGCGGCGCCGCGCCTTCGAGCATCTCGAGATTGGCCGAGAACGTGGCGATCAAACGCTTGTCGGCGGTGTACGCCGCCGAAGCGAAACTCAGCATCGAATGCGGGCCGGGAATGGGACCATCGGCCTCGACGTCGGTGCTGACGTAAATCTCCTCAATAGCGGCTTGATTCATCGTACTTTTCACTCTCATCCAGGTACGCCATCTGCGACGTAGGGGTTGGAGCGGCGCTCCTCGCCGAATGTCGAAACGGGGCCATGGCCCGGCACGAACGTGACGTCGTCGCCCAGCGGCCAGAGCTTTTCGCGGATCGAACGGATCAGATCCGCATGATTGCCGCGCGGGAAGTCCGTGCGGCCGATCGAACCCGCGAACAGCACGTCGCCGACCGTGGCGACGCGGTGCTTGCGGCTGAAGAAGATCACATGACCCGGCGTATGCCCGGGGCAGTGATAGACCTCGAGTTCCTCGCTGCCAAAGCGCACCGTGTCGCCGTCGTGAAGCCAGCGCGTGGGCTCGAATGCCTCGGCGTGACCGAAGCCGAAGCGCACGCTTTGCTGCGGCAACTGGTCGATCCAGAAGCGCTCGTCTTCCTGCGGGCCTTCGATCGGCACGCCGAACTTTGTGGCGAGCGCCTTCGCGCCGGCGCAGTGGTCCAGGTGGCCATGGGTGAGCAGCACCTTTTCCAGCTGCACGCCCTGGCGCTCGATCTCGGCTTCGATGTGTTCGAGGTCACCGCCTGGATCGACGACAGCGGCGCGGTTCGTCGTTTCGTCGACGAGCAGCGAGCAGTTTTGCTGGAACGGCGTGACGGGAATCAGCGTGACTTTCATGCGGGGATCGTGGGGTTCGGGTCTCGCGGGGCGGGCGCAGCGATGTTTCGATATCGACGTTGCGCGCCGGTGGCCCCAGCCAAAGGATCGATTGTACCGGGGTGCAGGAAGCGCCGCCGACGCTGCTCGCGACGGCCTCAATCCCTTGTCTGACAAGGGATGCGGCGGCGCAAGACGAACGGCTTTGTTACATCAATAGTGAAAAATCATGGAGATTTGTGGGGCAGAGGCGTGACAGGAATAACTTTTGGGTATAATGCGACCCATCACGCACGGAATTCGTGCTTTCAAAGGGCGGTGTGACCTTCGCAAAAAAACAGGTCGCATACATCGCCGTCAAGCAGTGCTGTCGTTCAAGGCGGGCCGAAACAGGCTGCCTTACAAGATAGCAAATCAGGTGTCGATCCGTTCGACGCCGCACGTCTTGCCCAGCCAGGTGCCACGCGCCTGCAACGGCCTACATGCCGTGACGCTGGGTGGGGCCTACGCCGCCGTTCCTGTGCGCCGAGAGTTTCCGGCGTGCCTGAACGAGTTTCATCGTTCGATGGCGGCATGTGGGGTCTGGTCAGGCTGCCGGGGACAGGTTGCGCCAGACGTGAAAGATAACTAGCGGTTAGCGGCTTATTAGGGCTGCATCCGGGCATTGGCACGCGCTCGCCTTTTTCATTCCAGGCGAGCGATGGCGAAGCTTTGCCCGCGACCGCCGAAGCCTTTCCGACAACGCGCACACATGGCGCGGGACAGGCTTCGAGAACGTGATGGCAATGTTATGAACCTTAGACTGACTCGACGACGACTCGGGAGTCTTGCAGCCGTGTCCATTTTGGCCGGTTGCGCCGTGCCGCCTGCCCAGCAGGACCAGGCATCCAGCGACGCCCTTCGCACGAAGGACGCGGCTTTCATCGCGCCGCAGGGCTACGGCTCCGCGCTCGCTGCGCTGCCCGCATCGGGCACCGCCAAGGACAACTCGCTCGCGAACGCCGAGGCGATCGACGAGAACAGCCCGGACGTCCACTCGTTCCACCAGACGGGTCGTGCCTCATGGTACGGCCGCGCGTTCCACGGCCGTCGCACCGCAAGCGGCGAGCGCTTCAACATGAAGGCGCTCACGGCTGCGCACCGCACGCTGCCGCTCGGCTCGTATGTGCGCGTGAGCGTGCCCGGCACGTCGAAGTGGGTGGTGGTGAAGATCAACGACCGTGGCCCGTACGCACGTGGCCGTGTGCTCGACCTCTCGTATGCCGCCGCCAAGCTCCTTGGCGTGCAGCACGCGGGTACGGCGAAGGTGGACATCGAAGGCCTCACGCGCCAGGAAGCGAAGGCCGCGCAAGCGGATATGCTTGCCGCGAACTCGAACATCGATCACTAAGCGGTCTCGTTTGGGCGTGGCGCTGAGTGCGCCGCGACGCGCCCGAGATTGAACCGCCTGGCAGAGTTGGATGCATACGCGAAGGGCCGCCTGATTGACTCAGGCGGCCCTTCGGTTTTTTCCGGCTCGTGCTTTTGATTTTGACTGTTGTCGGCTCGCGCTTCAGTCGTCCGCTTCGTCCCCGCCTTCATCCTTCAATTCCAGCGCCCGCGCGTAAAGCGCATTGCGCGACGCGCCCGTGAGCGCCGCCGCGATCTTCGCCGCGCCCTTCACCGGCACTTCCTGAAGCAGCACGCGCAAGAGCGCGTCGTGATCGGCTTCGCCTTCTGGCTGCTCGCTTGCGCCTTCCACCACCAGCACGAACTCGCCGCGCTGACGGTTCGCATCCGCTGCGAGCCACGCTGGCGCTTCGGCCAGGGTGCCGCTCCAGAGTGACTCGTGTAGCTTCGTCAATTCGCGGGCGATGAGGATGCGGCGCGCCGGACTGAATGCATCGGCGATCGACTGCACGGTTTCGACGATGCGATGCGGCGCTTCGTAAAACACCATCGCGTGCGTATGCGAGGCCAGCGGCTGCAATGCGGCTGCGCGCTGCTTGGGCTTGGGCGGCAGAAAACCGAGGAACGTGAAAGTCGAGATCCAGTCGCCGGCAGCGGAAAGCGCCGTCGCGAGCGCGCTCGCGCCAGGCAGCGGCACGACGTTCAGGCCGGCGGCGCGCACGGCATCTACTAGCTTGGCGCCCGGATCGGAAATGCCGGGCGTCCCCGCGTCGGAGACGCAGGCCACGCGCTCGCCCGCGCGCAGAAACTCGATTACGCGCTGCGCCGCTTCGCGCTCGTTGTGCTCATGCACGGCGACGAGCGGCTTCGAAATGCCGTAGCGCGCCAGGAGCTGGCCGGTGTTGCGCGTGTCTTCGGCGGCGATGCGATCGACGAGGCCGAGCACGTGCAGCGCACGCAAGGTGATGTCGGCGACGTTGCCGATGGGCGTGGCCACGACGTACAGCGTGGCGGCCGGATACTGCTGGGCCTGTGCGAGTTCGAAGGGGGACGAGAGGGACGTCATGACACGCAACGCGCGAAAGCAGGAAAAGAGGCCGACATTGTGCCACGCGGGCGCGAGCACACCCGAGGGAAGCGGCGCGAACGAATGTGCACGCGTCGACAACTTTTACGCGCGAGCGCAGTCGAATGTCCAACGCCGCGCAACAGGCGCGCGTTTCGAGGCGCACGCACTGGCGTTTTTGCGTCGCGAGCGCCTGGAGCTGGTCGCGCGAAACGTGAATTGCCGCGGCGGCGAACTCGATCTCGTGATGCGCGAGCGCGACGGCACGCTGGTTTTCGTGGAAGTGCGTGCTCGCGCGCGGCCGGAATTTGGCGGCGCGGCGGCGAGCGTGGGGTGGCGCAAACAGCAGCGCGTGCTGCGCGCGGCGCGCTACTTTCTCGCGACGTGGCGCGCCGCCGATGCGAACGGCGAAGCGCACACGCAAGCGCGAACGACGCCCGCGTGCCGCTTCGACGTGATCGCGTTCGAGAGCGGCCGGCTCGTGTGGCTGCGCGACGCGTTTCAACCGGAAGCCCACGAGAGCTAAAACTTACGCAATGGAAAGAAGGGTGAAAATGAACGCCCTCGAGTGCGCTAAACTTGCGGCACGCCGCACCACGCGGAAATTTTGCGATACCCGCAGTACAGATTAGAGAGTCGATGTCCGTCGAACGCATTCAACAGCACTTCCGCGATAGCGCAGCCACTACGCTCGCGGCCATGGAAACCCTGGCGGTCCCGATTGCCGCCGCGGTCGATACGATGTTCGCCGCGCTCGCGAACAGCAACAAGATTCTCGCGTGTGGCAATGGCGGATCCGCCGCCACCGCCCAGCAACTCGCCGCCGAACTGATCGGCCGGTTCGAGCGTGAACGCCCGGGCCTGCCCGCGCTCGCGCTGACCACCGACGCCTCGGTGCTCACCGCCGTAGCCAACGACTACGCGTACGAACAGGTATTCGCGAAGCAGGTGCGCGCGCTCGGCCAGCCCGGCGACGTGCTGCTCGCCATCTCGACCTCGGGCAACTCCGTGAACGTGCTGGCCGCCATTCAGGAAGCGCACGAGCGCGAAATGGTCGTGATCGCGCTGACCGGCAAGGGCGGCGGCGACGTGAACAGCGTGCTCGCCGATACCGACATCCAGCTGTGCGTGCCGAGCGATCGCACGGCGCGTGTTCAGGAAGTGCATCTGTTAACTATTCACTGCCTTTGCGACGGCATCGACGCGATGCTGCTGGGCGAAGACTGACACCGTAAGACGAAGAGAGGGGAAGTTGATGAGCAGATACGGCATGACGCGCGCGCTGGCACGGACCACGCTGACGATCGGCTTCGCAGCCTCGCTCTGCGCAAGCCTGCAGGGCTGCTTCCTGGCACTGGCGGGCGCGGCGGGCGGCACAGCGCTGGTGGCAACCGACCGCCGCACGGTGGGATCACAAACCGAAGACCGCGAGATCCAGGTGAAGGCGCTCGCCGATCTCGGCAAGCAACTGCCCGATACGGCGCACGTGAACGTGGCGGTGTTCAACCAGCGCGTGCTGATCACGGGTGAAGTACCCGACGACGCCTCGAAGCAGAAGGCCGAGAGCATTGTGCGAGCCGTGACGAACGTTGCATCGATCGTCAACGAGCTGGCGGTGCAGCCGGCCAGCTCGTTCTCCGACCGCGCGAACGACTCGTACCTCGAAGGACGCGTGAAGGCGGAACTGATTGCCTATAAGGGCATCTCCGCGAACAACTTCAAGGTGGTGAGCGAGCGTGGCACGATCTATCTGATGGGCCTCGTTACGCCGGATGAAGGCAATATCGCCGCCAACGCGACGGCCGGGGTGATGGGCGTGGCGCAGGTGGTGAAGTGCTACCAGTACATCGACGCGCAACAGGCGGCGGTGGCGACGGCGGCTGCTGCCAGTGCGCCGGCGGCGGCGCCTGCTGCTGATGCGCCGACGGTGGGGGCAGTGCCTGATGCGGGCGTGACCTCGCAGCCTATCGATCACCAGCCGCCCGCGCCCGTGACTAATTCGTCGGCTACGAAGCCGGGGAATACGGGGGCTTTGTGATGCGGTGGTTTGTTGGTGGGGTTGTGGTTGCTGCGGTTGGTCTTGGTCTCGCTTCGCCCGCTTTTGCTGCTGTGGCGGATGGGTTGAAGGTCGCTCAGGCGAATGCTTGCATGGGGTGCCATGCGGTGGATCGCAAGCTTGTAGGGCCGTCGTTTAAGGATGTCGCTACGAAGTACAAAGGCGATGCTGCTGCCCAGGCCAAGCTGGAGAAGAAGGTGCGGGACGGTGGGGCTGGGGTTTGGGGGGCTATTCCGATGCCGTCTCACCCGGGGATGAGCGCCGCCGATATCCATTCTGTCGTGACCTGGGTGCTCGCTGGAGCACCTTCGAAGTAGTTTTGCTTGGGGTCAAATTTGACGCTTGGCAAAACGGATTTTGTGTGTGTAGAATCGGTGGTTCGTTGGGGCGGTAGCTCAGCTGGGAGAGCGTCGCGTTCGCAATGCGAAGGTCGGGAGTTCGATCCTCCTCCGCTCCACCAAATTCAAGTCTGGCTAGGTCCAGCAAAAGGCCGGAAGCCCTTGTCACACAAGGCTTCCGGCCTTTTTTTACGTCTGAGGTCGTCCAACTGCATCTGTTGTTAAATCAGGCCGTTGGGGGCACCGTGGGGGAACCAGCTCGCTGCCCCCACAAACGGATGCCCCCAGATGCCATTCACTGACCTCGCCGTCAAAAATGCCAAGCCCATCGAGAAGACCCAGCGACTCTTGGACGCCGGTGGGCTGTATCTCGAAGTCTCAACCGCAGGCTCGAAACTGTGGCGCTTCAAGTACCGGTACGACCGGCGCGAGAAGCGCCTGTCGTTCGGCAAGTACCCCGACGTGACCCTGAAGGACGCGCGCAAGCTGCTAGCGAAAGATGTTGACCCGGGCGAGCACAAGAAGGTGGTGAAGGCAGCGAGGCTAGAGCGCGCGGCCAACAATTTCGAAGCCGTTGCCCGGGAATGGTACGAGAGGATGATGTCCGACAAGGCGGAGTCCCATCGCGTCAAGGTCATCGCGCGGCTCGAGAATGACATCTTCCCCTGGCTGGGCAAGCGACCGATATGTGACATCACCGCACCGGAGGTCCTCGCATGCCTGCGCCGAATTGAGCAGCGCGGTGCCCGCGACACGGCGCATCGCGCGATGCAGAATTGCTCCGCTGTTTTCCGGTACGCCGTGGTTATCGGGAGCAACCCGGCGGAACATCTCCGAGGTGCTTTGGGGCCTTATTTGTGAATATATGACGCGCACGTGAGTTGTGACTTGGTTTTTCGTCAAGTTCTGGGCAGGTGGCATCCCATAGCGTTCAGGGGCTGCCACTTGTTCGTGTTTACGGGACTAATCGTCTCGGTACGACTTATATCGACGGACCGGCTCCCGCTTGAATGACGGCAGGACTAGATTGGGATTGGCCTACGCCTTCATGGCCAGCCGCAGTCAATGCACGGCGCGCGTGTCGGATACATGGTCGCGGCTGGAAGTGTAGGTCGCAGGAGGGTGCAAGTTGCACACCTTCCAGCCAGCGAAGGATGCGTCCGCAAGCGCTGCTCGCAGCTGAACACGGCACTCGCCTAGTCAGCGAGCGAGACACTCAACCGAGGTTAGGACATGAGCCACTGCCTAACTCGCTTTGTAGGCGCCGTATAAGCGTGGTGTCTCTGCTGGCGAAATGATCGGCTTGGTCCTCAGTCGCTATTTGCTCGCGGAGGAGTTCAAGGCTTCCGCCGCTGGTGGCCAAGTACTGACTGCGTACTTTCTGCTCGACGACTACGCGAGCTGGTTGTCGCAACCTGAAAGTCGCATCGCCGACATCCTCGCGCTTAATGTCGAGGAGCGAGACGATGGAATCTGTGTCGTTATTTCGATCGTCGAGTCGAAGTATGTTGGGGCAGACGGATTGGCCAAGGCCCGTCGTGACTCTAAGGACCAACTGTTGGCAACGCTGGGCATGTTCCGCGAGGCCCTGTTCGGCGACCCGGGTCGCCTCGATCGCGACGTATGGCTCGCTCGCTTGGCGGATACTGACTACTCACGCGATCAACTTGGTGACGGTGCAGCCGAAACCAGGCGAGATAGTGGTGACAGTCGCCGGAGCGAAGAGGCAGGCGGTGTCGCTGTGGGAGTTGTGGTCCCGCCGCGAGCTCAATCGCAACGTCGCTGGCATAAACACTTCTTTCCTGCTCGGACTACAGGAGATCAACGGTGCGCTGCTGTATTTGAACCTTGGTTCTGAATTCGGCGGCCTCTCATCGCATGAGCCGCATTCACTGGTGGCCGGCGCGACGGGCAGCGGCAAGTCAGTGCTAATACAGGCACTGCTGTTGGACATCGCAGCGACAAACCCAAAAGAGCTGGCTCAGATCATCTTGATCGACCCCAAGATGGGCGTGGACTATGCCCCCTTGGCTGACTTGCCACACATGCGCGAAGAGATCGTCACGACCAAAGAGAGAGCATCCGAAGTTCTCGGGGCTTTGGTTGAGGAGATGGAGGACCGCTATCGGGCCTTCGCGAAGGCTAGGGCTCGCGATTTGCCGACCTATAACTCGAAGGTTTCGGCTGAGGAGCGGCTTCCAATGGTCTTCTTGGTTCACGACGAGTTCGCCGACTGGATGCTGGACGACGCCTATAAGTCCGCGGTGGGGGCCGCAGTTCAGCGCCTAGGAGTGAAGGCCCGCGCGGCCGGAATCCATTTGATCTTCGCGGCGCAGCGCCCTGATAAGGACGTGATGCCCATGCAACTGCGTGAGAACCTCGGCAACCGTTTGATCTTGAAGGTGTCCAGCGAAGCAACGTCCAAGATCGCGCTCGACAGGCCTGGAGCCGAATTGCTGTTGGGTCGCGGGCACCTAGCCGCCAAGCTTAACGGCGAGCAAGGTCTAGTCTTCGCTCAAGCTCCGTTCCTATCAGATCAAGACATCGAAGCGGCGGTGGCCGCCATCCGGGTCGATAACACTAACTAAAAAAGAGGAAGAGAAGAATATGCGGGCGCGAGCTGATGTAAAAACGGTGAGGCGATGGCGTGGAAAACTTGGCTGCTCGTTCGGGCCACGGACTGCATTAATGCGTCTTCGAATTATGGCTGAATCGATCGGCGTAGTGCGCAACCGCAAATGCGTGCGCGCAGTAGCGGAGAAGCCCCGCGACAGCTAAGTAGGAGAGTGGGTTGCCGCCAATGTCGGAACTGCCACCGCTACCCTGATCGACGTCGGATAGGAACGCTTCAAGCAAATGTTGGCTTTGGAGGCCTTCGGGAGCGTGGATCGTTGGGGCCTGTCATAAATTTTGTGTGTAAGGCATAACATGTAGCTCAAGGAGCATGTATGCCACGCAAACCCAAGACGTCCCCCGAGGCCCTGACGGCGTTGCCGTCCATTCCGAAGGAACTGATCGACCAGTTCGTGAAGGGGCCGATGACGGCCGAAGCGGTGCATGCCGCCTCAGCGGCGTTCAAGAAGGCGCTGATCGAGCGGGCGCTGGGCGCCGAACTTGGACACCATCTGGGCTATCCGGCCGGCGCCGTGCGGCCCGAGAACGCGACCAACCAGCGCAACGGCAAGAGCGGC
>NZ_SMOD01000073.1 GCF_004353905.1 Paraburkholderia guartelaensis
GATGTTGCCGGCCGTCCCTTGCGCGACACGAAGCTCTCGCTCATTGCCACGCCCAGCCGATCCCAGTTGATCAGTTCAGCCAGCCGCACCAGCGGATGTTTCAGATTGATCTGCTCACGCAGCGGCTGCCGGAAGAAATCTCCTTCTGTCACAGGCGTCTTCGGACCCATCCGCACCTCGTCAGGATTTGCAGGATTCAAGCGTCAATATGCCTGGTCCCTGCAATTCCCACAACACCAATTCGGCCTCAGAGCCTTGCCGCATAAGCCTTCGCGGATTGTTCAAGGCCGACTACTGACGTGTTCATCACGCTGGTCGCCGTCGACCAGCAGCTCGATCACTCGAACATTTGCGATGCTTCTGAGAAGCGGCGTCTCGAACATCCGTCGCAAACTCAACGCGGCCGTTCGGCATGGCGGCCGGCGAGATGCGATCGTAGCCCGTCGATAGCGCTGTAGAAGACTAAGGGTGAAATACAGTGGCAATGCAGTCCCAGGCATTCTCTCGCCCGGCGACTCAGAGGATCACGCCTCAGGTGGAAAGGTCGCCCGGCCGGCAGATGTTTCTCACGTCCCTAATCACAGCGCAACAGATCAATGACTTCCTTACCATGACCACAGCCGACATTCCTCGGATGCCTGATCCGCAGAGAACACTCGCGCCGAAATCATGACGGGTGCGTCGCGATCCGGCGGGCCTCACCTAGCCAGTGCCTTCAATCGCGGCTATCAGGCGAGGCAACGCCGAACCGTCGAGCCTTGACTCTGCCGTGGCGACTAAGACTTCGCGGCGTCGCTAGTAGCCTGCGGCGATCAGCTCCTTGAAGTCAGTCACAAACTCTCGCCGAAGATAGAACTCCCTATACGCCTTTTCGACTAGGCCAAAAAATTGATCGGGGTTACCCCATGTGACGCCATGGAGCACGGACCTAGCTGGACCGTTGTCCGCGTGGTAGTCGTTGTACTTCACGAGATCTTCAAAGCGAAAACCCATTTCGGCCAACTCTTGATAGATCTTGTATTCCACGGCGCTGGCCGGAGTTTGAAGGCCCGGCCGCGGTATCGCGTGCGCAGTTACTCCCGTGGTTGCAGACGCGGAAAACAATTCATCCCAGTTCGTCATCAGTTGCTCATATTCAAGCAGACTGGAAGTTGAAGCAGCGCCGACACCGTTGTCCTTGCGGAGTTGCTCCCGGGCCGGAACGAAATCCTTGTACAACGCAAAGTAGGCAAGCGTGGCCCCCGATTTAACGGCGAATGTAATGGTCTCTGCCGTGGACTCGGCCGTCTCCTTTTTACCGCCAATAATGAAGTAGGCCTTGGTGAAAATGCCAGCGCTGCGAAGGCGTCGAAACAGACTCGTGATCACATCGTTTGTGAACTCGCGCCCCCCAGCCTTTATCGAATGCCTTCTTGCCTCGACGCCGGACTCAACGCCGAAAGCCAGCATGTTACAGCCTGCCGCGGAGAGCAGATGTACGAATTCCTCCGCTTCTCCGAGCAACTCATATGCCGCAAAGTCTTCAAATCGAAAGATGCCTCGCCAACTGAGGTTGCCCTTTAATTCGTCGCGAATTTGCTTCAGGCCCCTCAAGAACCTTGTTGCCCACGTCTCGCCGGCTTCTCGCGTGATAGTAGTGTGCGGCGAGGCAATCTGCGGGAACAGGTTATCGTCGACAAATTGAATTCTGAGATTGGTGTACGTCATGGCGAGTTGCCGCACCTCTTGCAGCACCGATTCAACGTCGCGCCTGCGTTCGCCACCGCTTAGCTCGCGCCGCTCGGTGCAGAAGCTGCAATTCCAATCACAGCCCTTTGACATGACTATGTGGGCTTCGTGAACCCGTCCCTCCAGACCTCGTGTTCGTCCGGGTTCGTACTGGCCATTCGGCCCCGCGTACAAGCGGCGGTCCAATTGGACGTTCATCCACCCGCGATCGTGGTTAGAGTCGCTGTCGCTAGAAGTGGGCGGTGCGGCTAAGTTGACATCCCGACGACCAACGAGTTTGCTGTACGTATTGGCAACAACACCGTGGCTCGTGGGCCACGGATCAGTCGTTCTGAGCGCATCTACCAGCCTATTGAGATTAAACAAAGCGTTATCGGACACAGCGAAATCCCAATTGCTGAGGTCTTCTTGATCCTGTGCGGAATGGCGCCACGCATCCAAGTTGGCTGCCGGACCGCCTATTACTATCATTGGCCGCTGGGTGGCGCCGCGAATATCCCTGAGCAGTAGCTGTGTGGCGCGCACTGTGCTAAATACTGTATTGAAGCCTATCAAATCAAACGTCTTCGCAAGCTGCGTCACTTCTTTTGTGAGATGGGGAAAGCGATGGCAGTCCACCAAGTGCACATCATGCCCTTGCTGAGAGATGTGAGTAGCCACAAGGCCGAGACCAAGCGGTGGCGTGCTAGTCTTTGATGCTGCTCGTCCACTTGATGGACCTACTGAGATAGGCGGCAACACGAGCAGTACACGCTTAACGGCCTCGCCCACGCGTGCTTTGAGGCTTTCGACTTCCGGGTGCATTGGCCGTTCGAAGACGTTGCCATCGCCACCAACAACAGGGCCGAGTAATAGCCTAGACTTTGGAAAATCCGCTAAAGTGAACCTCGCGAATTGAGCAGTCGTTGTAGTCGGTGTTGCGAACTCATCCAAGTAGTGACTCAGGAATTCACGCGCCAACCAAGGATGGACACCGCCAGTCGTGACGGCCGTGTCCACAATTTTGCCGAGATCGGTTCGCAAAGTTTTTACACCACTTGCGTCTTTCTCCATTGCTTCGAGCCGAGAACGGAGGATCGGGGAAAACGCGAGATCGAGCGCAGCCCAACGAATCGCCTCCTCCTCGTCGCCGGCCATTGATTCCAGCACCGCTAGAACATCGCCGCTCGACAACGTCACTGTTAACATAGCGGCCGCCAAGCGCTTGTCGCCCCGCCAAGCGCCTAGTGTTGCATACGTTGAGTTTAGCCTCTTAACGAAGCCTATAGGTTGGTCGAACGGTTGTCTCGCGAGGTCAGGCAGTAGACTCGAAAGCGCAAGTGCGGTTGGAGCAAGGTCGGGAGACTCACCCAGCAAACGACTGAGGTCAAAGGGGCGGCTCAACGTCTTCGCGCATCGCGATTTCTCAGCATCGAAAGTGACATTACCGCTCAAAGGTATCAAACGAAGCAACGACGGATATATCGTCGATAAGCGAGCGAATCGGACAAGCAATGGTGGGTCATCTGCGAGAACCGAGGTCAATGGCGCAAGGAACTCACTCGCCTGCTCTTCCGAGCCGCCGTCAAATTCTTGTGCAAAACGGCACACGTAGAACAAAATCTCGCGACGCAAGAATCCATCGCCGAAGATCTCCTGACGCATGCCACCTGGTAGCAGTTCGGCGAACTCCCTCAGCGAAGTTGCCACCCGCGACGCTGCTGCGAGATACCGCCAGCAGAGGTCAAGGAACACTGTATCGACAATCGGTAGACGCAACACAACGGGCCGCTTTTCCAGTGCGGTGGAAATAGCTTGCGCGATTACGAGTACATCCCTCTTGAGCGTCTGACGTTCGCTGAGTTTGACCTTTGCGCCACGATCGCTGATCAGATTGAGCGCAGAACAGATCAATTTCCAGTTCGATTGCACTTGGCCATTTCGGCAGGCTGCAAGCGCTTCAAGGACCATATCAGCGCTTTTCACTCCGTCGTTGCTGCCAGATGCAGCATCCGCAGCTCGTTGACGTTGCCACCAATCGTCTGAGTTCGCCAATGGCCAATTAAGCGGTGCAATTAGTGAAGATGCGCAACTCTCCCAAGTGAAAAGACGCCCGACGTGGAGCGCGAGCGAGAGCGCAGCTGCCTTTCTTGCCGGGTAGTCCGCGATGACGTTTCGAACCGCTTTCGACAATGCGTTTATGTCTTGGTCATTCGGCATGCCCGCTGGTGAGCCACCGGTCAATTGGATAAATTCGATGCTACGGAATTTCTCCTCAGGCAATTGGTTTCTGAGTTCGTCAATAAACAGCGCCAATCCAGACTGACTTGTACATACGAGAGGTACACCTGCACATATAGCCTCCCAACCGGCCAAGCCAAATCCCTCGTGCCAAGAAGGCATCAGTGCAACATCACACTTCACGAGGCGTTGATGCACGTCGTCCTGTCGATCCGAGAATGGAATAGCCTCAATCTCGAACGATGCGTCCTGGCGCACTTCCGTCTTTAGCACATTTAGGAGCTCAGCGTCCTTTTCTGCATCGACACCGCAGGCGTAGAAATGCCCACGAGTTTTCCATCGGTCAACCCGATCCGACTGTCGGTATGCGTCCAATACCGCACGTACACTCAGCACCCCATTCTTGATCTGATCGTCCTCTAAACCCAGGCGACCACCGATAAAAAACGAGAGTGATGTTGATTTCGCGGGCTGGGGATCGATGTTCGCTGCCCCGGGAATCAACGGAATCACCTTGTCGCCGCGCTCGCTGCGAGCGCCCTGAAAGCTATTGGACAGCAATGGCCCTACAGCGAACGCAAATTCAGCGCTCGCAATGTTAGCGAGTTGGTTTGAGGACCTCTGCTCGACGTCCTCTAAGTTGTGCCCCTTGCGTCGAGCGTATTCGCCATAGTCCATGTGACTGATTACCGCAGATCTCACTGGGGTGCGGCCCATCCGGACTTGCAACTGCATCGCGCTGTTCACAGCCATTTGGCCTGTGTACAAATCATGTCCGACGATAAGCATTTCTTCGATATCGCGCCGCTGCCCGATGGCCTCAAAGATGCCGCTGGCGACAGCTTCGTCTGTCCATTGGGGCGGGGCGATTAGCGCAATATTCGAAGGTAGTTCTGCCGTTGGCTTCTTCTCAACAACGCAGATGCACTCACTGGGCTTCGGAAGAACCTTGGAAATTCCCGTTGCCAATCCCGTGTTAAATACATTTATGCCGCCCAAAGCGCTACCCCATCGGGTGGCGATGCAAACCACGATGTAAGCCATTCGACTTCCCCCGAGAATACATTTAGATTGCCGATTGCTCAGTGCGTTGCTGGCAGGTCTGTGGATAGCTCAAGCTCGCGAAGCCAATCAGTCAAATCAGTGATTATGCCGCAGTGACTGGCGCTAGTCGGTCTCATGTAGTTTGGATGGCACTCGATGCCAACCCGACGGGGTCGGCTGATCCCGACCGGAAGGCGTCGTTCGACCGTGGGGGATCGAGTGGCCGGTCAGCGAGGGCCTCACCGGCCATCCCCCTCGGTTGCCGTTCGAGTTTCTTTGACCGACGACTGCCTTGTAACGCTAAGTGGTCCCTGCTTCTGAGGCCTGTAGTTTCTCGCGCAGGATAGCGTCCTATTGCGCTCGAAAATGTTCGACGAAATCCGCATACCCCACCGTCCATGTCGCGCGGCTCATTCGGTGGTAGCGCCCTTTTTAGTGCTCGACCTGTAACTCTGCAACCAACTCCTCCCTGCTCGCGTCGGAATAGTCATCGCGCTTGAGTTTAAGGTTATCGAGCATAAAGCCGTGCGTTAGTTCGAAGCCATCAAGCAGTGTGTACCAGTTCATGACATATAGCTTCATGCGCGGGTCATCAGTCACGAGGCCTGGGTCGTTGCGCAACACGTGAGCGTTCAAACGACTGGTGATAATGGAGTCCGCAGAGGAAATCTGGCGCCCGATGAGGATGAGCTCAAAGTGCATCTTGTCTGACTTGAACTGTGGCTCACTAGCGATGATTTCCGCGTAGTCCTCGAGCTGCCGAAGGTGCTTCTTGTTAAGCGATATCGCTGGCCGTTTTATCTCCACCACGATGCATTTGTAGACCCTGTTCCCCAGCGAATCAAAGGCGGGAAACTTTCGCGCCATGAAGAGGTCGACTTGCCGCTTTGCACCGGGAAAATCTGCCTCTTCATCTACGTCTTCCATGCTCAGCGGAGACCGTGTCATGACTTCATCTCGCATGCGACGAACAATCTTGGCGAAGGTGTCCTCTTCCGCGCCTATGGTCTCGTAGCGCGGCCCGAACAGCCATGTGTTGCTCTCAATAATCTTTTGCAGGTCAGGCGTCTCGAGAACTTCGCGGTAGTGTTCATTCATCACATACCGCAACTGCTGTACTGCGGTAGCCCTTCGTTGCAGCACTTCGATGCTAGCGACGATATTTTCGAGCGTTGTGCGATGCAGTTGCTTCGCTAGGTCTTGCATCGCCTTCGCATCAAGGTCGAGCGCGCTTTCTAGCAGCTCGAACAGGGCGTCGTTCTCATTCGATATGGCGAGCCTATCTAGAAGTCGAATGATGAGCTTCGCCTGCTTCTTGGTAGTGTTATGGAAGACGCGGGGTTCAGCGACGTAGATGTTTCGCACCAGATCGCGGGTATGCTGGTGCCGCCATGCCTTCTCCGTGTCGTCCATTCCTGCGTAGCTCGGGAAGTAGCCTTCATCTTCGTAGCCCTGCACGACCTCCTCGGCTCGCACGCGCAGGAAATCGTCATAGATAGATTGGCTCAAGCGGTCCAACTGTGACTTGAATTTCTTCCAGGTTGACGACGCCGGTGTGTGCGCTTCCAGAGTCAGCAGATCCTGCTCTCTCGAGAAGGTGTCAGCCCACGCCGATGTCACACATATGCTGGTGAAAAAATTGGGCTTCTGGTTGAGCGAGCTCAGCACTTTGTAGACCGGTGCACCACTGGAATTGAGCAGGTATAGGAATGACTTCTCCGAGGTGGGTCGTTTCTCCCAGCGAATCACCTGAGCTTGGAAGATAGCGTTCTCGGCTGCAATTTCCTCCTGTACCGTTTCATGTTTGGGAATCAGAACGGGAATTCCGTTCAGCATCACCCGCTTCTCCGGATGCACGACAAGGTACCAGCCGAACTCGGCCGAGAACTTCTCGCGAAGTTCGTCCAACTCCGGCAGAGCGCCCGTGAAATGCGAGAGCTCTACCATTGTGCCCTTTCCTTGCGTCAGTAGCACCTGCTTCTGCTCGGACCTCTCCAGAAGCCGCCCTTCAAAATCTTTGATGGTCGGTTCGGCGACGTCGATTACTGCATCGACGTTGTTGGACCTGGTGAACCATGATGCGTTACGGCAAAGCAGATGGAATGCGAGGCGCCCGCGACCATGCTCACCTTTCATCGAGAGGTTGGCCTTCTTCGCCGAGTCGTTGAAGCTACCAAATGTGTCGTTCAAGGTATCGAACTCTATGCCGTCACCATTGTCCAGTACGGCGACACGCTCCACGCCGTGCATATCGTTCTCGACCACTGTGACAGATACGGAGCTCGCGGCAGCATCGAAGCCATTCCAGACAAGCTCGAACAGCGGTTGCCAAGGCTCCGCATTCTTGAAGTGCTTCTTGATACCGGAATTGCCGATGGCGGCGCTACCCTTGAAGACAGTATTCTTTTTCATCCGGTTCCCCGTCATATTTCGGACGATTTTTGCATATTTCCTCGGGTGGAGGGGGACAGTACCCACGCTGAAGCCGACATTTGGCTCTGGAGTGCTGACGTCTGCAACTGGCCTGCCGGTCGGATGCAGTTGGCCGCTTTCGAATGTGCCAATGACGTTCGAATGTCGAAGCCACCCTTCCGTCGACCGTCGCGTTATTGGCCGTATGTCGCCAAACGAACTCGACGACAAACGCTTAGTCGATGCGGAGGGGGGAATGGCGCGCGGTGTAAATCACGGCCGTCAGGGTGCCTGTCCATGGACCTGACGTGCGCCCGGCGGCCGCCGCGGAACGAGGATATGTTGGGAGGCCAGAAACGAAAATGCCTCCCGTTGGGAGGCATTCACAGCGAAACGGGGCGTTTTGCCCCCGATTTCTACCGGAAGAAGAAAGCCGCGATGAGGATGCCGGCCGCGACGAGGCCGACCGAAACTACGCCACGGCCAAGTTGGCTGACCAGGCGGTTGACGTTCTGCGGCGACTCAGCAAAGTGAAAGACTTTTTCCATCATGGCAAATTCTCCCTGATTACTATCTAGTATATCACTTGTAGGGGATCGTACTCATGTAGCTATGCAGTCCGGCGAACAGAAACGCGGCAAGCGCGGTGAGCCGGATGGATACTACAACCATAGCCGATTTAGGCACGACTGGCGGCGTAGTGTTCCCGCCCGGATTCCCGGGTTGCGCGCCCGGTACATGCGCGGCTGGTGCGGGCTGGGCAGCAGCTGCGGCCGTACCAGCAGCCACGGCCGTAGCTGCCGCAGCCGCCTTGTGCGTCCGATCCATGTAACCCTGCAGCGTCGTGAGCGCCACAATCAACACCGATGCTATTCCTATCAGACCAAAGACAACGATAAAAAATTGCAATAGGGCGTGAGGGAATGCGTGGTGTTTGTCCTCGAGGCCCGCGCAAAGTTCCCATACCGCGGAACTACAGATCGCCATGCTGGACCAGTAGAGCTGGCCGTCTTTCACGGCTTCAGACATAAGCTCTTTGGCCGCTGTTGCGTCATGCGAGAACCGGGTCAAACCAAGTACGCCGATGGGCGCGAGAATTGGCACGACCAGGTTCATCAAGATCCAGAAGGCTATATCGAGAGCATCATCCATAAGGGCCAAATCAGGGTTTGGGACATGGCAATATTAGCGAGTCATTGCTGTTCGATCAATGACGTATCCGCCGCGCGTGCACTGAACCAGCGCGACGGGTCGGAACACTACAGGAGATCGGAAGCGCAGGCTCAACTCAAGGCGCAAGCGCATATGCCGTCAGCTCGTACGTGTAATTCTCAAGTTGGAGATAAGCTGGTCCATTCATACAGGTACCTCACGATTGTTTTCGCCGCTGGGGCATACGTAGATATGGCCCATCAGCAGGATGGTCATGGCACGGTTCGACTTGTTCAATATCCATTCAATAAATGTTCAAAACGTTTGGAATCCAGATTATCGTTGAAGGACTCGACGCCGCCCTTGGTGACGAGCTAGAACTCATCACATACGGCGCGCAGCAGGGCCCGGCCGTGACTAACCAGCATCAACGTGCCCTCGAATTCGTTGAGCGCCACGGCCAGAGCTTCAGGTGTGGCTAGGTCAAGGTGGTTGGTAGCAATAGCAGCCGGTTTCGACACCAGCCGTGACATTCTCCGGGTTTGCAGGCGACGGCGCGACCAGCACAATCGCAGAGGTCCGATGGGCGATGTCCTTATGCGAATCGCATAATTCTCCAGTCGGCCGGGAACCGTCATTAAAAGATAAAATCTGAGCGGCCAATATAGGCGGCCGTTACGCTCGGCAGTCAATCTGTAGGCTTCTCGAATTCGAATCTCCGGCTCACCAGAGATAAGGCATGGAGCCCGCGGGCAAGTAGTCACGCTTTGGACGGCTTCGCGGCGCACCCCGTCCGCGCAGTTCGCGCCCTTGACCTGCATCGGCTGTCATTCAGCCAAAATAAACGACCACGAGACCATAAAATGTCAGAGAGGACAAGATGATGAGTCGGGGATCGGAGTGGCATCGTTGGGAGCCGCATATTCACGGCCCTGGCACCGTACTGAACAATCAGTTTGGCGGGGGAGACCCATGGGACACCTACCTGACTGCGCTGGAAAGCTGCTCGCCAGTGATAGAGGCCCTTGCGGTCGCGGACTACTACACGACGGACACCTATGAAGAGGTAGTTCGCCGAAAGGCCGCCGGCAGTCTGCCCAACGTCAAGTTCCTGCTTCCCAACGTCGAGCTACGCCTCGATATCGCCGCTAAGAAGGGCTTCGTAAACGTGCATCTGCTGGTCAATCCGACCGACTTGGCTCACGTTGAGGAAATCAAGCGTTTTCTTTCCCGGCTGCAGTTCAACGCCTTCGATGATCGCTTTGACTGCACTAAGGCAGACCTGATTCGCCTCGGCAAGGCTTCTGATAGTGCCATTAGGGACGATCGAGCCGCTTTGGTTGAAGGGGCCACGCAGTTCAAGGTCAACTTTGATTCGCTGCGCAAGGCGTTCAAGGAGAGTGCTTGGGCCAACAACAACATTCTCATCGCCATAGCGGGCGGCGAAGGTGACGGTACATCTGGCGTGCGCCAAGCAGCAGACAAGACGATCCGACAGGAACTTGAAAAGTTCACACATGTCATCTTTGCGAGCAGTCCAGCGCAACGCGAATTCTGGTTGGGAAAGCGCACCGTGAGCCTGGACCAAATGCACGACAGATATGGTGGATGCAAGCCATGCTTGCATGGAAGCGATGCTCACGATCTAGCTTCCATCGGGAAACCGGAGGATGACAGGTTCTCTTGGATAAAGGGAGCGTTGACATTCGACAGCCTGAAACAAGCTTGCATCGACCCAGACGGGCGCGCCTATGTGGGGCGCGAGCCGCCGACCGGTGCAATGCCGTCGCAGGTTATCTCCGATGTGCAAATATTTGATGCGCCCTGGGCCGCGACCAAAGTTGTGCCGCTGAATCCCGGTTTGGTCGCCATCATCGGCGCAAGGGGGTCAGGAAAGACGGCCCTGGCAGACATGATCGCGGCGGGATGCGAGGCCATCTCGGAGGCGGCATGGGCAGCCGACGGTGACGTCAGCCCGTCCTTTCTGGTTCGCGCGCGTCCGCTCATCGGTGAGGCAACGGTCAAGCTTGGCTGGGGCAGTGGAGATGAATCCGACTGTTACCTCGATGGTCGAGATGCCAACGACGTCATGGCCTTTCCTCGCGCCCGCTATCTATCGCAACAGTTCGTCGAAGAACTCTGTTCCTCAAAGGGCGCGTCTGAAGGGCTCGTGCGGGAAATAGAGCGCGTGATCTTTGAGGCCCACGCGGCACAGGGCCATGACGGAGCATATAGCTTTGAGGAATTGCGCGACCAGCGCACAACTCGCTTCCGACACGCACGTCGCTTAGAGGACGAAGCGATAGTGGCGATGTCGGACCGCATTGCCGAGGAACTAGAGAAAGAAGCCATCGTCAGTAGCCTCGCAACCCAGGTCGCGGCGAAGGAAAAGCTGCTGGCCGGCTATGCAGTCGACCAGTCGAAGCTCGTGGTTAAGGGCGCCGAAGCGCAGGTTCAGCGGCACACCGATCTCACCGAAGCCGCGCAGGCCGTGAGTACGCGGGTTAATGCCCTGGCGAATCAGCGCAGGACGTTCGTCGCAATGCAGGACGAGGTTAAAAACACGCGAACATCGAAAGCGCCGGAAATGCTGCGACAGGCCATGGCGCGTCACCCAAGCAGCGGCCTCAACCAGAAACAATGGGATGACTTCCTGATGGTCTACCAAGGTAACGTCGACACGGCACTCGCCGACTACGTCGCCTGGGCAGACGCGGAGATCATAAAGCTAAACGGTGTTGCTCCGCCCGAGGGCGACCCCGCCGTCCCGCTGATACGGGCGGACGCAGACTTGAAGACGATTCAGTTGGCCGTTCTCAAGGCAGAGATGGCCCGTCTCGAAAAGCGCATCAGCGCCGACACTGTGGTGCGGAACCAGTACACCACGCTGTCCAAGAAGATTGCTACCGAGAAGGCCGCCCTGCAAGCCCTGAAGACACGATCGGACGACGCAAAGGGGGCAACGGAACGGCGCAAGACATTCCAGCAGGAGCGGGAAGTTGCGTATGGCCGGTTGTTCGATGCCGTAGTCAAGGAGCAAAACGCCCTGACCGAACTGTACGCGCCGCTCATGAAACGCCTCGGCGCCATGCAGGGGACGCTGAAGAAGCTGAGCTTCAAGGTATCTCGGATCGCCGACGTGGCTCGATGGGCAAGCGTCGGTGAGGATGACTTGATTGACTGCCGCAAGGCTGGCGATTTTTATGGTCGAGGTTCGTTGGAGAACACGGTGCGCGCCGAGCTTCTACCGGCTTGGGAAACAGGTACTGCCGCGGAGGTGCAAACTGCCATGAGTGGGTTCATCGCCGCCCACTACAAAGCACTGCGCGCTCAAGCACCGCTCGCTCCAGCCGAGCAAGAAGCTTTCCGGCAGTGGTCCAAACGGTTCGCTCATTGGCTCTTCAGTACGGACCACATTGCGGTCAGGTACGAAATCCTGTATGACGGCATCGACATCCGGAAGCTCTCGCCAGGCACCCGCGGTATCGTTCTCCTGCTCCTCTACTTGGCTCTGGACGACGCCGATGACCGGCCGCTGATCATCGATCAACCGGAAGAGAACCTCGATCCCAAGTCCGTCTTTGACGAACTGGTATCGCTCTTCATCTCGGCCAAATCTAAGCGGCAGGTGATCATGGTGACTCACAACGCCAATTTAGTGATTAACACCGATGCGGATCAGGTCATCGTAGCCAACGCCAGCTCGCCAGGAGTCGGCGGCCTGCCGTCGTTCACGTACACTGCCGGAGGATTGGAAGACGCGGAGATCCGGAAGGTCGTCTGCGACATCCTGGAGGGGGGAGAGAAAGCATTCCGGGAGCGAGCGCGCCGTTTGCGGGTTCGCCTCGAGAGATAGCGCGTCCGAATCGGGGGGCGCTTCTAGTAATGACGCTTTGTGGGCGCCCTCGTGGGAAAGGCCTCGGCTGGCGATAGCAGATAGCGGAGGCGACTTCGATTGGTTTGCGAAGGTGATCCGAAGCTCGAAGGCGCTAGTGCAGAGTTCCCTACGTACCGCTGCGACCCAGTGCCACCGGCCTCGCCGGCAGTCCTAGAACAGAACGGAAGATCGATGGTTATTGAGAACGGGAAGGGCACGTACGAAGAGTCGCGGGAGCGATTCTTCGCAGGGGTGGCGCGCGGCTCGATTGCCCTAGATGGCGTCATGTCGCCGCTGACAAAAACGCTGATGGAGCGATTCGGCACGAAGAGCGTTGACATGACTTTTGGATGGGCATGTACCCCCATGGACTGGTCATGTCCGGCGTGCGGGCGAACCAAGCCGGAGATCGTACGAGTGAACAGCAAGGGTCACCTGATGTGCCGGCTCGTTGAGCACCACGATCATATGAAGGACCTGGTCAAGGCAGAGTTCGAGCGCCAATGCAAACAGCAGGAAAGGGTTATCGCGGACGAATTCGCAAAGCGATTTGCGTCGCGCGCCGCGCCCATGGTGTCGGCCTACGACAACGCGATGATTTGCGATGATTGCAATTCCGCTGATCCCACGGCGAAGAGCGCCGTCGGCACGCATAAGGATTTTTCGTATTCACCGCAGGAGATCCGACGATTCGTTCGCCCGCGTCCCAACATGCCTCACGCCATCGACACAGAGGCGGCGGCGGGCATCTGGCGGGAGCACGAGCATACGTTCGCTTTGCGCCTGAAGATCATCGAGCGCATTGCCAACATCGCGGCCCACGAACAATCACTGGTATCAGGAATTGCCATACCCACAGCGCGCGGTTTCTGTGAAAGCTCATGCTGAATTTCTTCAGAACCAGTACGGAGCACCGGGAGCCATCTATGAGTTGGCGGGAGGAAAACAACCGCCGCCGCCTGCACATGTCAGCGCGTGGCGGCATGTCGTTCATGCGCGGCCACGGATTCTGCCTCGACCAGAGGACGTCGACTATGTTGCAAAAGTCACCTTTGCCAAGTACTGGAAAGCGGTGGATGAGAGTTGGTGCTGTCCCAGCTGTGGCCGCTCGAAGCAAAACACGGTGCGCAAATCCAACAAAGGGGACTGGACGTTTCTTCTGTCGGATCGCGCCTTCTACGCGCGGGGCGAACGTTATAACAGCAGGCGAGCGGTGGTGTGTGGGGACTGCGGCTTGTTCGCGACGAATATTGGCAAGGAGGCTTGCCTTACCGCTGGTGCGGAAACGGCAAGCAACTATGCGCGGTTCCTGACTGTATCTGAGATCGCACGGGTCGTACTCCCTCAGTCCCATGGTCGACATAACGTGAAGAACGAGGAGGCCGATGCATTGGTGACGCGCCTGGTTGGACGCATCACTTCACTGGAACGGCTGTCGCCGCGAGCCGGCGGAGTGGACTAGGAAACCAATCTGGCGCGCGAGCACTCCGCAGACGGCTGGTAGCTCGAAATGCGCCCGCAGGTTAGCAAATATCCGTATCGCTAGTTATTTTCTCCGAGCCTCGTAGTCGTCCAAAACCTTCATCACTCTGTCAAAAATGGCGTGAAACTTCGTGAAATCAATAGTTGCTGCATTTTTCGCTACAACGTCTCGCGCAAATGCTGCCTTTCCGTACTCCTTCGAGTCATCGAGCTTATTGTTGCGATTAAATTTCTTTCCGTTAAGCTCGGTTTCTAAGGTGAACGCATCAAAAAAGTCCTCTATGGCTGTGTGCGCCTTTTTTGGACCGAACGGTGTTGGCACAACATAAAGATTGCTTGTCACGTGGATAAAGTCGGCGAGTCCGAGCGGCTTCGGCTTCTTTGTGATGCCTGCAATTACTTCGTAGACGCCGTGCGCACCTTTGTCATTGTCGATGAGCACGATGACCGGAAATGTAGGGGCCGGCGCCCTGAATATTCCTTCGATATCCTCGCTGTAGCTTTTTAAGAGCTTGCAAATACCCCCGACACCTCCGGTCAAGTCCATCACTTGACCTGTACGAGTCTCCGTATATTTAAAAAACCGGACGTTCAACTTCGGTTGAACTCCTGGAGTAACCAGATTTGGGTATTTCGCAGCAAGGCTCTTGATAGCACACCGGAGGTAGACGTTATCCGTCTTCCCTTCGCAGACGATGACAGGTTGGCGGGTAGCGTAGAAAGTGTCAAAGTAAAGAAAGCGGCGGAATAGCTCCACACGACCGGCTGTGCTTTCCGGCTCACGCCCGTTCGTTTCGCATATTTTCTGGTTGAAGCGGTCAACTTGGTCGATGTATGAAAGCATCCCGAGCAACTGCCCATTTTTGGCAGCGACACGTCTCTCGAGTACGACGTTTCCCTGTGCGTCTTTCTTCTTATAGATGAACTCGAATGCTCCGGTCTTGAACAGCCTATCGACCATCGCGCGCACGGTGTATCGGTAGCTTGCAGGTACATTAACCTTCCGATTTACCGTTAAGCCGGTTACTTCCTGCCTTGAGTCCCGATACTGCAATCGGGTTTTGGCGGGATTGAAGCTGAAACCACTCCTGGTCACAATACGCTCGAGTTCCGCGCCGGGCGAGCAGTTGTGAGCGTCGTCAAGCACCCCGATTTCAGCCGGGAAAGCTGGCTTGTTGGTGCTGAATGTCAGGTCATCCGCATAACGGGTGTAACTTGCCCCGTGCCTCGCCGCCAGTCGGGCAAGCTGGATGTCGAGCGAGTGGGCGAGCAAATTCGAGATCACGGGTGAGCAGGGGCTTCCTTGCGGAAGCTTGTTCTCGAAGCAGGCAATTTGGGCGATGGCAGTAGCCACCTCAGGGTGTAACGCGAAGTTCCTGTCTTTCAGAAAGAATCCACGGACCCGCCCGAAATTGATTGTGCCAAAGAAGTCATGTAGGTCTACGTTGAAAACGAACCTGCGCGTGACGTGCACACGCCCGTTCGTCATGATTGTGTGGTACCTCTTGAATCCGTGTGCGATGCCGAAATGAGCGCCGTCCTCAGCGAACCCACGAGCGGCGGTGATTTCGGCCACGCAGTCTTGCAACAAAACCGACAATCGCTGCTGTAACAGTTTCAGCTCCGACGCAGGCGCGAGGATTTCCCGCGTGCCTCCGTGGCGCTTTGGAATCTCAAATCGCCTATATCGAACGGCTTCGGGATTTTTATAAATCGCGAAGGAAAGCATGCCAGGCTTCACGTCCAATAATTTTGAGAGGTCTCGTCGTGAGGTGGTGGATTTGAGATTTGTTAAATTAATCATTCTCATCGAAGGGCAGGAGACTCGCGGATACTCCTACGCATTTCTGCGATTATCTCGCAATATATAGAGGGATACCGAGGAGCATATCCACGAACATTTGCTTCACATGCCATGAAACGATGGCAAAAAATCTATCCGCGAGTCGAGCAGGATTTTATCATGCTCCATAGTCATCCGGCTATCGGAGGCCGATAGGCTGCTGTCCGACAATGTGATGGTGCCTGCGCATGTGATCAGCGGATTGACCAGCCTATACCCCCGTAGACGAGCACGCCGAGGATGGGCGCCGGACGCCAGCGAGTTGCAAAGGGCTCTCCGATACCGAGAATGTCTAAGTGTCGCGGAGCATCCATGCGTGCGTCCATTTTTTCCTTCACCGGCATTCGATCGAATCGAGCCGTAACGACTACCGAGTTCATTCGCTCTCCCGATCGGCGCGCCGGGTTGATATTCTACGAATCGCGCCGCCACACCCTTCTGTTGTCGAGACAGTCGAGGAGTGAGACAAGGGGGGGCGTGGAATAGCAACGCCTGTTTTGCCGGTAAAATAGCCGAAATCGGAGCGCGCCTGGGGTTCAGTGTCCCGTCTAGTGATTAACCTTAACTTGAGGGACGTGCCGACTGATTACGCTCGGCAAGCGCGAGAATGTACATGGATGACAGGATCAAGGCGCTGGCAGCCCAAAAGCGGCTTATCGAGACGAAGCAGGCGCAACTGGCCGAGAAAGCCGTCGCACTCGAAGCGAAATTGGCTGAGGCGTTCGGCGAGGCTGGTGTGTATGCTTCCAGTGCGAGCGTAATACTGGAAGAGTGGGCCGACGGGCACACCTACGGATGGCTTTCTTACGCGTTTGGGCGGCTGAGGGTTGGCCACCGCACGTCCGACGATGATTTGGCCGACGCGCACGCTGGTACCCCGGAGGATGAAAGAACGAACGCTTTCCAACCGCTGGCGAACTGCTCGTCGAATTGGCTGGTGCGCCTGCTAGATGAAACGATAATCGGGTCGTTACTGGACAACATCGCTGCAGGACTTGACCAACAGGAGTTACGGCTCGATGGCTCGCTGTCGGCCCTGCGGAATGTCCTTTCGGCGGAGTCCGCGAAGCTCGACGCGCAACTGGCCGAAAGTCTGGAGAGCATGAAGAGCGATACGTTGAAAACGCGCTCGGGCGAACTGCTGGATGCGATTCATCTTCACACGGGGGATGGTCTGACCCGCAGCAGTAGCTTCCTGGAGTCGGTCTGCGCAGAAGTCCTGCGGGAGCGTGGCGTCGCGCTGCCCAAGGACAAGTCAATTTCGCCCCTCGTCGACGCGTGTATCGACTGCCTGGAATGGCCGGACAGGAATGCACTGGAAGACGCGAAGCGATTTTTCGCTGGCGTGAAATCGATCTGTGGGGGAATCGGTGCCCTTCGTACCCACTTCGGGACGGCGCACGGGGCGTCAAGCCATCGGCCACCGCTCGATGCCTCATACGCGATGTTCGCAAAAAACGCGAGCCTTGCGGTCGCTATCTTCCTGATCAACTGCCACACCGGACGGTCCGAAGCGCCGCTCGATGGTGGGGCCGAAGAATCGTTGTCGTCCGTGAAGCAACTTATCTCGCCATCAGAAAGAGCATGATCTGGAGTTGCTCACCATCGCTCAAACGCCACGCGGAGTGCACATGGAGAAGCAGGCTGAAACTTTGAAGGAGCTGAGGACGGTCATTGTGGCGCAACAGGAGCTCTTGCGCCTAGCGCTGTACATGATGACGCAAGGACCGGTCACTTTCAGCGATCAAGAGTTGGAGTGCAACCTGGCGCAAGACCAGGTGCGCGCAGCGTGTGCGGTTGCCATGGGTTCCGGTCAGTCGCTGAACACCATCCTGAAGCTGTCGGACGATCAGGGCATTGGTATCCGCGATCTGTACCCGATTGCTCGCTCGGTTGTGGAAGGCATTTATCAATGCAGCCTTCTTCGTAACCCAGCCCGTTGAAATTTCGCGCCGTGCACTGGAGCACCGGCACTTTGCAGCATGGAAGCACCACAACCGCATCATTGGTAATGGCGACATCATGATTGCGATTGGCGCAGACGATCCCAAGCTGGAAGCAGCAAGGCTGTTCCCAGACTTCGCCGGAAAGGGGAGGGATTCCTGGACTGCGCTAAACGCTGTGGATCGTATAGGCAGAATAGGCAAGGTGGTCAAGGCTTCTGCTGGCGCGTTGATCGGTGCATACGGTGGCATCTACGCCGTGTCCTCCGAAATCATCCACGGCTCTGTGTACGGAATGAGCTACTTTTACAGCGCCCATAACCGGGAGCAAACTGTTGAGAGTTTCAAGTCGGCGACCGTCGAGCAGGTGATCGACATACTGATAGCGGTCTCGCACGCATCCAGCGGCTTCCTGTCCGCATTCTCAAACGTACAGAAGCTTGGTCCTCTCGTCCTCGCCGAACACGACATCTTCAAACGCTTGTTCAAGGTGGCGACAGGCGACGAATGGGGAGAGAAGGACGAATGATTGCCGTAAGCGTGTCACGCAGCAACGTGGCGAACATCGCTCTTGCGTGTGCTTGAGAATACCAGACAAGTTTCCCCTATCTGTCGGCCTGACCCAGTGCGAGTTTACGCCCGTTGAACCTAATATAGACGTGAAATCCAGTGATCTCTTCCCGCATTGCCGACCGACTTGCATTCCATCGTTCTACGCCGCAGATCACGATCGATGAGTATGAGCGACGCCGAGTGATCGAACTCGGCAATTGGGTGGCAGCGCGGGACCGTATCTATCTCGATAAGTGTTTCTGGATTCACCTGCGTTCCGCGCGCACGCGCGCACCTAGCCCACCGGGCGCGTCGGATCTGCTGGATTCACTCATGACAGGTGTCTCCGCGGGAAGACTGGTGTGTCCCATCAGCGATGCCTTGTTTCTTGAGCTAATGAAGCAGTCGGACCCGGTAACCAGGCGCGCAACGGCCGAGCTGATAGACGAGCTGAGCTGCGGAATCACTCTTAGCCCAGAACCGGCACGTGTGGCGACGGAGGTTGCGCACTTCCTGCACGCAAACGCTGGGTACAGCGTTCACCCGCTGGAGCACCTGGTCTGGACGAAGGTCCCGTACATCTTGGGGAACCAGCGTCCGAACGCCAAAGCCTTCGCAGAGGATGAGCGACTGGTATTTCAGAAGGCGTTCTTCGACCATCTCTGGGAGGTTTCGCCATCGACGATGGTCGCGACCATCGGTGACGCCTGGCCCTTCGCTTCGACATTCGTCGACATGGCGGATCGGTTGAACCGCGAAAACGCGGTGCATGCCTCATCGATGAAGAACTTCGCGCAGGTTTATCGCGACGAGATCAATGGCGTTCTGGAACTCGCAGCTCCGATCGCCGCTGACGTGCTGTACGACATTACGGTGAAGGCCTTGGGCCCTGACATCCAACCGGCGCGGGATGAGCGGGAAGGAATTACGAGGCAGTGTCTCGGTTTGCTGCGGGCTGCAGTTCGGAAGCCCGCCGGTCGGCGAGCTCTGCGCACGCTACAGGTCGGGGCACTGTTGCATGCAGCGCTACGCTGGAACCGCATGCAGAAACTGGATGCTAACGATCTATTCGACTTCCATCATGCTGGCGCAGCGTTAGGCTACTGTGACGCCCTCTTGACTGACGGACCTATGCATACACTTCTGAAGCAGCGGCACTTGGCCATCGAGCGCGATTTTTCATGCGAAGTTATGTCTTCTGTTGAAGAGGCTGCCGTCTGGGTCCGGCATCGCATCGCGGGATCGGCTGAAGGCAGCGCTCGCTAGCACGAGACGCGCCCAGCGGTTGCGCAGCGAGCGGTGGCGCAGGAAGGCTCGATAAGCAGTCGCGTCTTCGGTCGTGAGCGACGACGGCGCGCGGTCGCGCTCGACGATTGGCTGCAGGATCATCCGCTCGGCCTCCTTTCGGTAGATGCGCTGCGTGGCCGGCGACTCGTGCTGCGCGAGCCAGGCCTGTACGGCCTCGTAGACGTTCGATGTCTCGGACGTACGGGTGGCTCGCGGAAGGTGTCTGCCGTGCCGTGCGGGCGCTTCAGCGACTCCCGCGGTACGATGTCTGAGCGCTAGCTGGCGACCGCGAGTGCGCGCGCCTTTTTTTGTGAGCGCAGGGCACGCCACGCCACAACGAATGCCTTAATTGCGCGAGCGCCGGCCGCGCCCAGTCCCGGCATGGCTTTCCACCACTGGCGGCGGCGCGGGCTGCGCATAGTGAGGTCAGCGAGTGTCGTGAGGTTGTGCACATACAGCATCTTCACGGCGCACGGAGTAAGCCACTGTGCGATGTCGCCGGCGATGTGGGGCTCGGCCGTGTGCGCCGTACGCAGGGTCTCGATGGTCAGCGCGAACGCTTTCGCTGGCTGGTCAAGGTCATCCGCCGGATGGCCGAAGGGCGTCGCCAGATCGTAACGATGGCCGCCTGCGGCTTGCGGCGCCTGCTTCCGAGCGACCACGCGCGACGTGGCAATGAGTCCATCTGCCTCTGACGCGTGCTCGCGCAAAGGCTCTATCAGGAGACGACGGGCTCTCACTCGTTGCTAGAGCGAGTCGTACCGATCAATCCTGCGTCGCCAACCGCGTTTCGCGCGGCTCTTGAGGAAGAGTTCTCGAGCTACTTGCGCCAGATGTCACAAGGAATGGTGCCGTCCTCGCGAGGAGCGTCGTCAAGAAAGAACGACCAATATATAGCCGGAGAGGCTTGCGCCAACCATTGACCATCCAGATGATTGACCTTAAGTTCGATCTCGGGAAACGACCCGTCTAACGTCAGGCTCCACGTTTGACCAGGTAAAATCAGCGTGCCCGCCTGATTTCTTAAGGTCGGCCCGGAGTGGAGTTCAATGCGCCTATACTCGATGCTGTCTTGTTCCACCGACCCGAAGTGTCTTGCTGGCATTCCCGAATGTACGGCACCGAAAATTGCGATGTTTGCGGGAAGATCGATCCACAATGACCAGTGGCGAGCGGTGAGAGTTCCTTCGTTGGTCAAAACGGGGACGATCCTGTAAATGACCCCGTCATGGCGGTTTTGGTAGCCCAGCGCCTCGACATCGACTCGAACTGAAACGCGCGGATGGGAGCGGCGATTCATAACGTCTCGTATCGAAAAATCGTACATCGCCTCGGAGATTGTTCCGGCTCTATGGTAGTACTTCTTATCGTGCCGATTTTGGTGAGCTGTGGCGCCTTGTTCGACGTTGATCACGAAAACTCGACCACCATCCGGGTGCTCAAGAACGTGTATTTCGAAGTCTTTAAACACGGGCTCTGTGGCCGAGGTAATGATTAGCGTAAGCTGATCTTTCGTAAGGCTCGAATTCTTAACCGGCTCGAAATGAACGGCAACGTTGCGGGGACCAACGCGTTGCTCGGCAACGCCGTAAATAATTGTTCCGCCCGCTGAGTTAGCTAGCGCTGTGACTTCCTTTACCAACTTGTTCCGTCCTGCGTCGTTTAAGTCGTCCAACGCCTTGCCAGCTTTGAATTCCAAAGATACGGACTCGTCTATTACGCCGAAGAGCGTCTCGATTTCCTCAATGGTGTCGTACAAACCTTGTCTCCCTCAGGTTAGCGTCTCGCGGACAATGAGTGATTGAGAAGCGGCAGGAAATACTCTATCAGGATTCGGACATGTAGGATCATTCTAGATGTCCGACGAAGTTATCACGACCGTGAGAGGCCGAAAGATTACTTCTCGAGTGCGTTGCGTCCTTGCGAATCTGCCGGCACATACTAGCGACAGGCACTTTCGCCCGTCCATGCCCCTGCGCTGTTACGTTGTCGTGCTGGTTTTCAACAACTGTCCTCCGCATAGCCTTTGAAGCGCTTCGGCGGGGAAGTTCCAGCCGAGAGATAGCAGCATCCGAGTCTGAACGGGTTCCCGCTCATTGCTATCGCTGAATCGAAAGCTGCCTTACGCCTCACCGAACTGTGTGCCTTTTTGTGAGAGGACTTGTGAGTCGCAGATGCTCCCGCTGCCGGCGCAGCCGATGCCCCGATGGGACAAGCTTCAGAAGCCTGGGCAATCGCTGACGATGAAGTGAATGTGAGCAGCGAAATGATCCCCGATGGGCGGGCAAATTCCCCCACCTGTGGGCACCTCAAAATCCCCCACCTAGAGACACGCGGAGCATGATGCTGGCGCGGTCTGGCAGGACGTTACCTTGCACCCCTCGAATGAAGAAGAGGGGTTGTTGGAGTGAATGTCTTGAAGCCGCATCTGCAAACAACCATCGCCACGCTCGTCGCAGCGGGCAAACGTCAGCGGGAGATCGCCCGGATTACGGGCGTTGACCGGAAGACGATCCGTAAGTACCAGGAGCAATTCGCGGCGGCGCAGGCAAATTCCCCCACGGT
>NZ_SMOD01000074.1 GCF_004353905.1 Paraburkholderia guartelaensis
CCTACCGCATACAACAAACCCAGTTCAGTTACGCCTTCCCGAAAAGCGGTTTCATCGCCGTACCCGGCATCGGCGAGCACAATGCCCGGTCCAATACCGGATGCGACAGCCTCGCGGAGTTGGGCCAGCGCAATCTGTGGCTTGGTTTCGAAGGCGAGATCGTCGGGGATGCCCGCACGACGCGCTCGCTCCCGGTCTTCAATCCATTCCTTGGGGACATACAGCTGCCAGGCAATTGGCAGGCTGCCGCGTTGCGTCGCGATCGACAGGCTCACGGCGATCTGGCAGTTATCCTGTTTGCCCAATTGCCCGCGGTATTGCCGCGCTACGCCGACCGAATGCTTTTAGGGGACAGCTTGTTCACGATCGACTGGAAGTGTCACCTTGATTGTGGTGCCGGCGCCCGGCGAACTGATAACGTCGATTTCGCCACCCAGCATCAGAACACGCTCTTTCATCCCCGCTAGACCGAACGATCTCTTCCCGGTTGCCAGAACATCGAACCCGACACCGTCGTCGTTCACTTCCAGCAGATAGGCGTCATGTGTTCGTTTCAGCCCGATAATCACCCGATTCGCCACCGCGTGACGGGCGACGTTGGTCAGCGCCTCCTGGACGAGGCGGAACAGGACGATAGCGCGATCCTCGCTCACGACGATGTTCTCGTCCTGCAAGTTGAGGTAACAGGCTGTGCGGCCGTTGCGGTTGAACTCTGCAGCGAGCCACTCGAGCGCTGCCGCAATGCCAGTGTCGAGTGCTGCCGGACGCAGCGATGCGATCACCCCTCTGACGACCTGCATCGTTTCATCCACAAGGGAAATCAGTACCTGGGTCTGCGCGACCAGCTCCGGTCGATCTCGGCCCAACTGCATGCGTAATGCCGACGCCTGCAGGCGAAGCGCGGTGAGATGCTGTCCAAGTTCGTCGTGCATCTCACGTGCGATGTGCTTGCGCTCTTCCTCGCGAGCCATTTCTCGATGTGACGTGAGCTCCCGAAGCATTTCGTAGGACTCGCGCAAACGGCGCTCCGCCTCCTTGAGCACGGTCAGATCAATCACGAAGGCGACGCCTTCTTTCCCGCTGGCATCGAACGCCGCCCGGCCGACCATGACGGGTACACGACTGCCGTCCTTCCGGACGTACTCCTTCTCGGAAGGTTGAATACGCCCGTCCTGTCCGATCTGTAGCAGAGCCTGTTCGGCGCTTCCGCGCCATTCGTCCGGCGTCAGATCTCGCCAGCGTAGATGGGCTGCGGCAAGTTCAGTACGGTCATATCCCACCATGCGCAGAAACGCGTCATTAGCCTCGAGGATGTCACCCTCGGCGTTCCACACGATGATGCCGATGATATTGGCATCGACGAGTCGCCGGATTCTTGCCTCGCGTTCGGCAAGGTCGCGGTACAGTCGGGTATTCTCGAGCGCAGTCGCCGCCTGCGACGCGAGGAGCCGGAGTACCGCACTCCGTGCTGAGGTGAAGGCGCGGGTGATCAGATTGTTTTCGAGGTACAGAGCGCCGATCAGCTTTGCCTGATTCATCAACGGCATGCAGAGAACGGAACGGGTTCGATGCTCGCGGATATATGCGTCCATCGCGAACGCGGGCTCGTTCACGGCATCGTCGAGAATGACGTTCTTCCTTGTGCGCAGCACATGGTGGAGCACCGACTCGGGCATCACGGTTGCGCTTACGGGCACATCCCGCAATTGGACGCGAGGTTTTTCGCCGTCCGTCCCGACTTCCGCTGCGAGCCGCTGTTCGCCCGTATGCGAAAGAATGAGTAACCCCCGCTCCGCGCCTGCCTGTTCGATTGCCGTGCGCATGATCGTGTCGATCAACCTGTCGAGAACGACCTCTCCCGAAACCGCTTGCGATACCCTGATTACAGTAGCAAGGTCAAGGTGTTCGACAGGCGCCCCGATCGTGCTGCCTGGTCCGGGCGTGCGCTCCTCATCCCTGAGATGGGGGAACAGTTCGTCGAGTTGGCGCACCTTGCCTTCGGCGCCCCAGTGTCGGTAGCCCCGGCGCGCGTCCTGCAAATAGACACGGGCAATCTTGTCGAAATCGCGCGCCGCGTAGAAACCGGATGCGAGTTCATTGGCAAGCGCTTCGTTGTGTACAAAGCCGTTTGCGCGCGCGAGGCGAATGGCCTCGTCGTAGAGCCGCATCGCGTCGACATCACGGCCTTCCAGGCGCGCCATCTCCGCGCCCACCAGCGCAGCGCGATTGCCGAAATTCGCCGGACAGTTCTTCGCCCATATCTCCAGTTGCCGGCAATGCGCAGCGATGGCGTCGTGCTGCTGCTGTCGCTCCCCGGCTGGTGCACGGTCGCAATGTGCGGCGAGTGCGAGCGCGCCGTAGAAGTGGTACTCGCACTCCTCCAGGTGCGACGACGAGCTCCAGAGGAGCTGCTGCGCGACCGCTGCCGCATTCACGGCGGCCACATGGTCGCCTGAAAGGTACCGCCCCTGTAGTTTCCGGATCCAGTACCAGCACGCAGCCGTCGCGAGCGCGGGGTTGGCGGACAAACGCTGTTCCGTACGAAGCTCGTTGAACTCGCCGTAGTCGAAACGACCGAATTTTAACGTCGAGCCGCGGAGCATCCGGATCAGCGCAAGTTGCGTAGTGAGGTTATCGACGACAAGGCCGAAACGCGCCTTCACGGAGAATGCAAGGCCCTGTTCAGCTTCGCGTTGCACGTCGATCAACGGCTCACCGGCAAAAAGCCGGTCCGAAACAACGTGGCAGCAGGTATAGGCGCCAGACGGAAGGTCCCCGGTCCGGGTTGCCGCTTCGAACGCGCGGCGCAGCACCTCGCTGCTGACGCGCACGTGTTTCGTCCAGCGCACGACGTAGAGCGCGTAGCAGAGATACGTCACTGCCTCGAAGCGTTTGAGTCCCCGGCGCTCGACCAGATCGAAACCAAGCTGGCCGAACTGGATACCGGCGTGGTAATCGCCAAAGCGTGGTCCTGCAATCCGGGGGAACATGACGTACGCAAAGCACGAGGCGTCGCAGTTGCCGCGCTCCAGACTAAGACTGATCAGTTTGCATATGGCGAGGGACGCGAGATTCGCGTCGAAGAACCAGGCCGGCCTCAAGAGCTTGCTCAGCACATCGGCGATCGCAAGGGACATCGGATCCGTCATCAATGGCACATCAATGAGTGCCTCGATTGTCCGACCTGCAAGCAGTGACCGGACCGTTTCGTATCCCCGCTGTACGTCGTTTTCGTGCGGGTGCGCTGCCCAGTCAATACCGACTTGCCGGAGGTGGTCGAGACAGACTTCGACCGCGCGACCGCTCCGGTCGAGAGTCAGGTAAACATCCATGCGCAGACACGCAACATGCGCCTGTTCGGCGGTAGTCGTCGCGCGGCTTGACAGCATGGCCAGCCGCTCTTGCGCGTCCGCTAACCGCCCGGTGAGGAACTCGCATTCGGCCCGGTTCAACTCCAGCGCGAAAATCAGTTCATGCCTGCGCTCCCAGCAGTCGCCCGTCAGGTGTTCCGCGCCAGCAGTGAGGTAGGTGAGCGCCGACGCATAGGCTGTCGACGCCTTGGCTCGCCGGGCTGCGCTTAGGTTGAACTCGGCCAGTTGCTCGCGTTCCTGCTGGGAAGTCATCAGCGCTGCGCCACGGTTGAGTTGGCTGACGATCTCGAAGATCGCATCTTCCATTCTGCCAGCGGCGGTTTGCGCTGCGAGCAGCCGCCCGATTCGCAGGTGGGTGTCGGCACGCAAATCTCCCGGAATCAGCGAATAGGCGGCTTCCTGCACCCGGTCGTGTACAAACGCGTACGCGTCTTCCCGTTGCTCGACCAGTTCCTGATCGACTGCAGGCCGCAGCAGCGCTCGAATTTCCCGCGTCGAGGTGCCCAGAACCTTCGGCAGTATCGCAAGCGAGGCGGTGTTGCCGAGGCAGGCGAGCTGTTGCAACGCGCGCTGCGTTTCAGTGGGCAGACGCGCCAGCTTCGCGACCATGAGGTCTACCACGTTGTCGGTGTATCCCGTGCCGTGGATGCGGGGCAGATCCCAGCACCAGCAGGCCTTGTCATGGTCGAAGCTGATGTGACCGGCATCGGCGAGCGCGTGCAAAAACTGGATCACGAAGAACGGATTGCCCGCCGTCTTTTCATGCACGAGGCGGGCAAGCGGTGCGGCGCGCGCCGGCTCACAGTGAAGCGCTTCGACGTTCAGTTGCTCCACGTACTCGCAAGCGAGAGGCGCTAGAGCGATTTCGTCGATCCGTGCGCCCGCCGCCCTGAACGTCTGAAGCTTGCGCAGCAGCGGATGGCTGGCATCCACTTCATTGCTGCGATAGGCGCCGATCAGCATCAGATATTGAAGATCAGAGCGCGTCAGAAGATCGTCGAGCAAATCGAGCGTCGCGGCGTCGAGCCATTGCAGATCGTCGAGAAAGAGTGCCAGCGGATGCTCACGTTGCGCAAACACGCCGATAAAGCGCCGGAAGACGAGTTCGAAGCGGTGTCGCGCCTGATTCGGCTCGAGTTCCGGGACGGGCGCCGGGTCTCCGATGACGAGCTTCAACTCGGGAATCATCTCGGTCACGAGGCGCGCATTCGGACCCAGTGCTGTGACCAATGCGTCGCGCCAGACCGCGAGCTCCGTGTCCGGCTTGCCGAGAAGCGACCGCACCAGGCCCTGAATGGCCTGCACGAGTGTCGAATAGGGTATGTCGCGTTTGTACTGGTCGAACTTGCCCGACGCGAAGAGTCCACGTGGTGGTACCAGCGCCTTGTGCAGTTCACTGACGACCGCAGACTTGCCGATGCCCGAACAACCGGAAACCAGCACGAGTTCAGGCGTGCCGGTGTTGACCACTCGATCAAATGCGGCAATCAGGGCCTTGACCTCGTTCTGCCTCCCATAGAGCTTCTCGGGGATCCGGAGCCGGTCGGGCATGTCGTATTCACCCAGCAGGAAGGCATCGATGTGGCGTTGACGTTGCCATTCGGTCAGGCAACGCCGCAGGTCTCGCTCGACGCCCGCCGCAGTCTGATAGCGCTCCTCGGGCGTCTTTGCGAGCAGCTTCATGACAAGTTCCGAGACGGCAGCTGGGACCGTGTTTACCAGCTCGCTTGGGGGCACCGGCTTTCGTGCAATATGGCAATGCACCCATTCCATCGGGTCGGAGGCCATGAACGGCAGGGTCCCCGTGAGCATTTGATAGAGCGTGACCCCGAATGCATAAAGGTCACTGCGCGAATCGATTGAGCGATTCATCCGTCCGGTCTGTTCAGGTGCCATGTAGGCGAGGGTGCCGGCGATCGTTTCAGGCGGCTGCGGTGATTGCCGCTCGCGCGGCAGTTGCGAAGCGATGCCGAATCCGGTGAGCCGCGGCTGCCTGTCTGTGCAGTCAACCAGAATATGAGCGGGCTTGAGGTCCTTGTGGACAAGGCCGCACTGATGGAGCTTGACCAGCGTAGCGGCAATGTCCACGGCGAGCGACAAGACACGCTCCACCCCGACAGGCGCACCGACCAGGCGCTCGAGTGGGTCGCCACCCGGATCCTCGAGCAGCAGGGCCATCCGTCCGTCTTCGCGCACCAGCTTGATGGGGCGCACCGCCCACGCGCTGTTGAGCTGTTCCTTCAGCGCGAACTCGTGAGCGAGGCGATCGAGAAGGGCGGTCGAGGGGTGTTCGTCGGCGCTGCGCACGACCAGCACACTGTCGGTGGCGCCAGGGGACCCGACACGGCAGAAGGTGCGCTCTTCATCCTCCCACAGGACGTGGACACTGAAGCCCGTGTCGGAGCCATGTTGATAGTTCATGTGCCGTCATTCACAGTCAGGCTCTAGCCCTCGATTCTATCAAGATACGTGGCCCTATTCGTCTGTCTATAGCGCGCAGGGCGCGACCGGAGTGGCCCGGGGGGCGCCTGCGCGGTCAGCAACGTCGCTGACTACAGTTGCACGATACCCGGTGCGACGCTGCCATGGCCACTTGTATTTGGGCTCTGGTGCAAATAGCGCGGGGGCGAATCGGTTAAGGTGTCGGGCTGAACGAATTGAGAACTGGGGATGAGCAAGCTGAAGAGCCTGGACGAACTGTTTGCAGGCCGTCACTTTGACCGCGATGTGATCATTCTGTGTGTTCGCTGGTACCTGCGCTACAAGCTTAGCTTGCGCGATCTGGTCGAAATGATGGCGGAACGGGGTCTGGCGCCGGCCCACACGACGATCCTGCGCTGGGTGCAGCGCTTTGCGCCGGAGTTCGTCAAACGGTGGAATCTTCGGCAGGCCCACCGGCCAGTCCTGGCGTGTTGACGAGACTTATCTCAAGCTGCGCGGCAAGTGGGTCTATCTTTATCGGGCGGTGGATCGGGTGGGCCAGACAGTGCCAGGCGCGACGTGAAGGCGGCAAAAGCCTTTTTCAGGAAGGCGATCAAACATCAAGGCCAGCCACCGAAGACCATCACGCTTGACGGCTATGCGGCCTCGCACCGCGCCGTGCGCGAGATGAAGGCCGATGGCCTGCTGCCTGAGGACACGAAGGTCCGATCCTCGAAATATCTCAATAATCTGGTCGAGCAGGACCACCGCAACATCAAGTCCCCGGACGAAAGTCATGCTCGGCTTCAAGCGTTTCAGGAATGCAGCGATCACCCTCTCTCGTATTGAGCTGGTACATCGTATTCGCAAGGGACAATTCGGTCTCGCGAAGCTCGGCCTCAAAGATGCCACTGCGCCCGCAGTCTGGGAGGACGTCTTGTCTGCTTGTAAGGTATCCTCTATATAGGAAAAATCTCGTGCAGACCGCCTATTTGCACCAGAGCCGTATTGGGTGGGTCCGCGACGCTTGTGACGCACGCCCGGAGCTTTGACGTACGAAAAAGCCCCGAATCTTGGCATCCCCCCATTGGACACCTGACAGCTGGGATTGTCAAAGATCTGAAACGTTCATCACGAATGGACAGATAAAAATATTATCTGTCCAATCTTGTTCTGAATCTAAACTGGCAGGCATGAAAACGCGTGAGATAGGCCCCCATCGCCTTCCCCAGCGACGCTGAACTGGCTGCGCTGCGCGCCTGGTATGCCAGGTTCGACCCTCGAGCGGCCGTCGCGCGCTATCTGGGCGACCGCAAGGCGCCCGGGGCGTCGGCGCGCGGCGTGCTCGGCCGCATTCGGCGCACTCTGGTCGCGTTCGCGACGAGCCGTCACCGGGCTGACCTGGGTGAAACATTCGGCGAGCGATCCGCCGCGTCGGCCGACATCGTCGCACGCGCTATTGAGACATTGCGCAGCCTGCCAGCACCGGTGCCGCACATTGCCGACGAGATCGACCAGTGGTTGCCGCCGCGCGTGGTGGGCGCGCTGCAGGCGCACGGCCTCCGGACGCTGGCCGATCTGACCGTGCGGATTCCGCGCCGGCGCCGCTGGTGGATCGCGATCGACGGACTCGGCGTCGCCGGCGCGCGTCGCGTGGAGGCGTTTTTTGCCGCCCATCCGGCACTGACCGAACGGGCGCGGGCGTTGATCGTCGTGGCACCGGCCGGCGACGTCGTGGCGTGGGAGCAGTTGCGTGTGCCGCACGAAGTCGACGGCTCGCATGGACAGTTCCGCGCACCAAGGGCTGCTTGCCTGCTGAATGCATCCAACGACTACGAGGCGATCCAATCCTGGCTCTCGCTGCACGACTCGGCCACCACGCAGCGCGCCTACCGCAAGGAAGCAGAGCGCCTGATCCTGTGGGGGATCATCGAGCGAGGCCGAGCGTTGTCGTCGCTCACCACTGACGACGCGATCGCGTACCGGGCATTCCTGCGCCGGCCCACGCCGCGCGAGCGTTGGGTCGGGCCGTCGCGGCCACGCCACAGTGTTGAATGGCGACCTTTCATCGGCGCGCTCTCGCCCCGATCAGCGGCGTACGCACTGAATGTCCTGTCGGCGCTATTTCGCTGGCTGGTCGAGCAGCGCTACGTGCTGGCGAATCCGTTCGCCGGCGTCAAGGTCAAGAGTGACGCGCCACGTGCGGGATTGGACGTGTCGCGCGGTTTCTCCGAGGGCGAGTCGCTGCTCATCCGCACCGTTGCTGACGGCCTCGAATGGTCCTACGGCTGGAGCGTGCCGGCCGCCCAGCGCGTGCGGTTTCTGCTGGACTTCGGCTATGCAACTGGCCTGCGCGCGAGTGAACTGGTCGGCGCGACGCTCGCCGATATCCGTCGAGATGAGCACGGCGATCACTGGCTGCACGTGCTCGGCAAGGGGGCAAGCGCGGTAAGGTTGCGTTGCCGTCGCTCGCCCGAGCCGCGCTGGATCAATTTCTCGTGCAGCGTGGGCTGCCGGTTACGCCCGCGCGCTGGAACCCGGCGACGCCGCTCGTCGCGAGCCTTGAGGAGGACGGCGCAGGCATCGAACTAAAACGGCTCTGGCGTGTGCTGAGACGATTCTTCATTGTGGTGGCCGACGCGATCCAGGACGAACGGTCAGCGACTGCCGACAAGCTGCGCCGCGCAAGCCCGCATTGGATGCGTCACACGCACGCGTCGCACGCGCTGGCACGGGGTGCTGAGCTGATCATGGTGCGCGATAATTTGCGCCATGCGTCGATTTCGAAGACGTCGACCTACTTGCACAGCGATGAAGTGCAGTGGGCCCGGCAGTTTGATCATGCGTTCGAGGTACGCAAGCGGTAGACCGACTGCAGACCGACGACGCTGGGACAATGATAGTGTCTGTGGGCTGACCACTGCTCAACCAAACCGACAAAAAATCAGAATTTCTCCGCAAAATCATCGAGCTAAGATTATTTTGGCGAAAATTTCGCGATTACCCACACCGGCAAATTAGGCGAAGCGCCATGTAGACGATGGCGACACCGCCGTGTTCAGGCGGGATCGCTCGGGCTGAGTTGTGTGGCAATGGTTCGCATAATGCCCTGAACTTTTCCTACCGACCATGGTGGCCGGCAAGGAGAGGCTGGCGTTGACATCAGTGTCATCGCATTCTGGCTGGGCCATGAAAGCATCGACACGACGCACATCTACATGGAGTCCAATCTTGCGCACAAGGAGGAAGCGCTAGGTCGCTTGCAGCCTGTCGGGCAGCGGACGCCGCGTTTTCACGCAACCGACAAGGTCATGGCCTTCCTCGAAACCCTCTGATTATGCGCACCGCAACGGCCGGGGTCTCATGTTCCAGACGGCTCCCCGGCCGTCGTTTCGCCTAATTTGGCGGTGTGGGTAATCGTTAAAACCTCGCCACATCTCCGCCTAAACTGCTGAGTTTAATACGAAAACCATGAGAATCTAGCCGATCTGCTGGCTGGCTACGGCAACAAAATTCAAACCAGTTTTCGATAAACTCTTAGCAGAGCTATCCCGCAAATCAGCGGAACTACAACTGCATTACAACACCTTACGAGGCCATGGCCGGATCGGTAATGCTATCTGCACCGGTTTCGACGTGACCAGCAACCTTGCACATGAAATTGCTGTTTTCCTTAAGGGTGATGCTGAAGTTGTACCAACTCATGCTCGCGGTGAGATCGATCGGCAGTTCAACGGTTTGACCCGCCGGAACCCTGGTCGTCTGCGGCGCCATCTTGTAAGCGTTGTCGCTGACCGTGGCATTCACATCGCCCGAACCAACGTTAATCAGCGAGAGGCGGATCGAGCCATCGCTACCGTAGCACGTTTCAACTTGCAGGGCGGCGCTGGTGCTCGGAGTATCAACATACTCGCGAACGAAGCCGTTGGGACCGGTGACGCGCAGATCGTATGCACCGCTGGTTAATGTCCAGAAATCATCCAGGGTCTTGCTGTCTTCAACCGTGTAGTACTTTGGTGCATTCGACAGGTTCAGACGGTCAACAACGCGGTAGCACACTCCGACACCACCCGTGTTACCGAAGTGCACTGCAGGGCCACCACCGGTGACCGCGCACTTCGCGAACAGCTCATACGGAATTGCACGTGCCGGACGAGTGCCGGACTCAACCACCGGCTTGCCGGCCGGCGTTGCCGGTGGCGTCGGAACAGGTTTGTTGATATTTGCTGCCGTCGCAGCAGCAAAATCCACGGCGCTAGTTGGCAGCGGCACTGACATACTGATAGTCGGAACCGAAGTCGGGAAAACATCGTTAGGCGTCTTGAAGTTAAATGCCGAAGTCAAGTCACCGCAAACTGCGCGACGCCACGGGGTGATGTTGCCGCAGTGCACGCCAAATCGCTGTTCAATGAAGCGGATCAGCGAAGTATGGTCGAACGTCTGCGAGCAAACATAACCTCCACGACTCCACGGCGAAACGACAAACGTCGGCACACGATTGCCCAGACCGAAGGGGTTGCCGTCGCCAGGGTTGATTTCGTCGCTCGTTTCCACGGTGCTCAAACCGTTGGCCGACGTAGCCGCAGGGCGCGGTGGAGCCACGTGGTCGAAGAAGCCGTCGTTCTCGTCATAGGTTACGATGAAGGCGGTCTTGCTCCAAACATCCGGATTCGACGTCAGTGCATCCAGAATACGTGCGATCCACTCGACGCCGTATGCTGGCGGCCACAGTGGGTGCTCACAGAAAATTCGCGGAGCGAACAGCCACGAAACCTGCGGCAGCGTATTGGCCAGCACGTCTTGCTTGAATTGCGCCAGGGTTCGCGGGTTGACGCCACGGTCGTACAGCGGATTGCCCGGCAGAGCATTGACGAAATTCTGGAAGGCGAGAAGCACGTTCATACCGCCATCGCTGTTGTCGTTGCTCGTCTTGTCGGTGCCTTGACGGTACGCGCCCCAACTGATGCCTGCATTTTGCAGCGATTCAGCATAGGTCACCCAGCCCGGACCGTACATATTGCCCTGACCATTGGTGAACTGGGTAATGTTGTTGTTATCGATAATCGGCCCAAAGCCGCCGAGACCATGCGGATCGTTACTGCCGGTCAGCATGTACAGACGGTTCGGGCAGGTCGGGCCGGGCATCGATGCGTGGTACGCGTCGCACACAGTAAATGCATCAGCCAGGGCGCAGTGGAACGGAATGTCCTGGCGGTTGATGTAACCCATCGTTGCCCCGCCTTTCGCCAGGACCCAATTATTCATGCGGCCGCCATTGTTGGCAGCTTGACTATCCGGCCACGAGTGCGGCAGACCCTTCCAGATCGGGAAGTTAGTGTTGTCGGTATCAATGTGGAACGGCGTAACGATCCCACCATTGCGGTCCGGCTGAGACCAGATATCCGAGGTTACCGACGGGTCGTTGAAACCACGAACGCCGGACAACGAGCCCAGGTAGTGGTCGAACGAACGGTTCTCGAGCATCAGAATAACGATGTGCTCAACGTCATTGATCGTGCCGGTACCGTTGTTTGCCGGAGTAGCCAGCGCGCGTTGGATAGCCCCAGGGAAAATAGTCGACGCGACTGTCGTACCCGCTGCGGCTGCCGCAAGACGCATGAACTGGCGGCGACTAATTTGCATGTGTTCCATTAGTTCGAGCACCTGTAGGTTTGCGCGCGGGGCGTGCTGGTAGCTTGGGCGCCGCTGTCAAGGCCTTTCCCCGAGCATGCCGCGAAACATAAGGCGATAAGGATGGCTGCCGCCATCTTTATCATCAAAGATTTTCCAGTCATTATTTCCCTACGAGGTTGGTTGGTTAAAATAAATTATCGATCGCGTTCGACGGTGGCGGAATCATCCGCAGCACGCCGCTGACTGACCACGCTTCAGCCTGTGCGCTGCTGTAGTACGCACCGTTGGCGATCACACAGTCCACATTCACACCGACCGCCAGTATGCTTTCAGACCGGCCTCATTGGACACGGTGTCTTCCGTGAACACGATCGAGTGGACGTTCATCTCCGGATCGACAGATGGACCTTGCGCCACGGCATCCGACTGGCATCGCGTCCGTATTTCTGACGGTACCATTCGCTGGTCCGGCCGAAATTGACAAACCTCATGACTTTTTAGCAGTCCATAATGACATCTGCATGGCAAATTGTGCGCATGACTCGGGGACAACGTGGTTTGCTAGACCTTCGTTGTAAGAGACTTGCACTCTTTACTCCTTGCCGGTCTCCCGGCGCACTGACGATTTTACTTCGCTGGCAAACGAAGTAATTTCGTCAGCCCGGAGGCCCCAGCCCTGTCCTGGCGGGCATTGGCCGGTGACGACATTACTTCGCTGTAGGGGTTGTAAGCCGGAACCGCAGAAATTTTGGAAGTCCTTTGATTTCAGGTGGTTAGAGAAGGTCGAGACCCGCAAGCATGGCCGCGATGTCGATCGGGTTCTCGTTGCGAAACGTGTAATGCCCGAGGAAGTGGATGTGCCGCCACGCCACCGGAGAAATCTTCTTCAGCATCGCGAGCGCCTTCTCATTTCCCTCCCGCTGGTAGCGTTCGAGCAGTTGTGAGAGCAGTACCGAGTTGAAGGCGGTCACGACATTGGCCAGCAGCCGGCCGCACTCGTTATTGATCGCAATGTCCAACTGATTGCGGGTTTTCCGAAGGGGCCGAATTTGTCTGCGAGCCCCACCGGGAATGGCTTTCGGAGCTGGCGAGGGGGGAGCGGTTAAAGTGAGGGCTTTGCGGATGCGAAAATGGCTGCAAACCATGGCCGGCAGGCGATTCCCACGAAATTGAGTGAAGCGCAGTTCGGGCAATTTGTCTTGCCGCACCTGAGCCGGGGCCGGCGCGGCCCGCCGCCGACGTTGCCGTTACAGAGGATGTTCAACTACGTCCTGAAGGCGCTCTATATGGGGTGTCAATGGAAGATGCTGCCGATCGAAACGGATGCAAAGGGGCTGCCTGAAATCCACCACACCCGCATCTACCGGATCATGCGACGCTGGCAGGCTGACGGCAGCATCGACCGGGTCTTCGCGGGCTCGGTCGATCAACTGCATCGGGACCAGCTCCTCGACCTCGCGAACATCCATGGCGACGGCACGACCACAGCGGCAAAGAAAGGCGGCGACAACCTGGGCTACAGCGGGCACAAGCATCTGAAGGGCGACAAGGTGGTGGCCTTCTGCGATCGCAACTGCAACATCATCGCGCCATTCGTGACGGCGCCGGGCAATCGCAACGAATCACCCCTGCTGCGTGACGCGCTGCCCAAACTCACCGCCATGGCGCGCGCCATTGGTGCGAACCTGCAGGGCTCAACCGTCAGTCTGGATGGCGTCTATGACTGCCGCGAAAACCGCCGTGCGATCTTCAACCGCGGCATGAGGCCCAACATTCCCGAGAACCCGCGTGGGCGCAAGGCACCGAAGCGCGGTCGCAGACGGCATTTCGACGCGGCCATCTTCGCGGAGCGCTTCAGCACCATCGAGCGCGTGTTCGCCTGGGAGGACACCTTCCGCCGCCTGCTGCTGCGCTTCGAACGCATCAGTGCCGTGCACTACGCGCTCAAGACGCTCGCCTACACGATGATCAACCTGAGGCACTACTTCCGCAGCTGATCGCGGCCCTCAGGGCGGCCTGTCGCTACTTCGCCGGCGCATTGCGCCATGGCCGCGCGCGTCGTTACCATGTCGATCACTTCGCAAATCAGGCTTCCGCTTCGCGTTGCCTGTCTTGCCAACTCATGCATTTCATGAAACATATGCATTACTGATCAAATGCAACTTCAGTCTGCTTGAAACCCGCAATCAGTTGGCAAAGATGCTACGGGTTGTGTAAAAGCGCAACATCATGGTCATGAAGCCAGCTTGAATAATGTCATATAAAGCCAGACTAAAGACGGGTGAACTGCGCAAGCGCAAGAAGCCGGGGTACCGGGTGACGAACGCGCGGGCGTATAACCAGAGCCTGAGAAAGCGCGGCATGATCAGCCTGTATGTGCCGGGCGGCGATCTGAAGGCGCAGCTTATCAACGCAAAGATCCGTACGCCGGGCGTGTCGGGGCGTGAGCCGACCTACACCACGGCGTACATCGAGCTGATCTTTACCTTCTACCGGCTGTTCGGCTGGGGGATGCGGCAGATCACCGGCTATATGGAGGACTACTGGGAGACTCGCGGGCTGGACATCCCGGTGCCCAGCGCCAGTCAGCTGGGCGAACGGTTCGCTTCACTGGAGGTGAGCGTCACGCAGCGTTGCGAACAGTTGGCCCGACGTCTCGCGCGCGGCGAGACGATCAGTCTCATCGTCGACAGCACGGGATTGAGCTTTGGGCGGGCGAGCCAGTGGTACGAGGAAAAGTACGGTCAGAAGGCCGCGCGCACGCCGTGGCGCAAGATGCATCTGTCGATCGACGCTGACATGAACGTACACGCGATCCGCATCACCACTACAGAAGTATCGGACAGCGAAGGAATGGACGCCGTGCTGCCCGTTGATGTGCCGATGGATCGGGTGATTGCCGATGGCGCGTACTACAGCATCGAGCGTACCGAAGCGCTTTCAGGCGCGGGCGTGACGCCCGTCATCCCACCGCCGTCGTACACGGCGAGGAGCGAACCCGCCGGCATGACCCGATCGTCAGATACATCGAGGACAAAGGCATCTATGCATTTCACAAGAAATACGGCTACGGTGTGCGCTCGCTGGTCGAGGCGCAGATCTCGCGCATCAAGCGTTGCATCGGCGAGCGCCTGCTGACGCAGGAGCTTGCGTCGCAGGAAGGCGAAGGCGTAATCATCGCCAACCTGCTGAACCGGTGGAACGCCTTCGGCAAACCGGTTTGCGTCAATAATGCATAGTCGCGTCCATAGCACGGGAACTCGTACCCATCCGGACAAAGCCACTCGCCGAGCTGCTATCCGGCTATGGCTCCAAATTTCAAGTCAATTTCTCGTGAACACTTAGATCGCACTTACAAATGAATCAATATTAGAGATTCTTAATCGCATAGAAAAACATTTTATATCAGTGCGACTGGCAATTAGTGATACCGTGGTATTTATTTTGCATCGCATGGAGAATCCAGTTTTTCGCCCTTGTGCGCGGCAATGAATTTGCGCAATTACAGCCATCCCCGTCTGGCCCTTGATGGCCGTCGGTGCCGACATGGATGATGGTCGTTGACGATCGGAAGTCAGAGATCTACACGTTCACTGGGCGGAGTTGCAGAGATTTAGCTCTTAACGGACTTCTAACGCGATATTGAGAACAGGAAATACTGAAAATTTCCTTGTTTTGTTATCGGTGCGGCAATGGAGGACGCGGCATGAATATAAAGATATTCGCAATATCCATGATTATGTCTTTTACGCCAGTAGCTGCCAGAGCGGATACTCCTTTACCGGTGATACCCTCCAGCTACGTAGTCGACAAAATTACTCAAAGGATGTTCGAGCCATCGAGTACCTCTTCCGATCTTGTCCTACTGTCCGCCCACCGCGGATATTGGGAAATATATCCTGAGAACTCGTCTTACGCCCTACAAGATGCTTGGAACCGCGGATACGAAACTGTTGAGATCGATGCGCGATTTACCGCCGATAAACAGGTGATTGTCGCGCACGATTTTAATATAGACCGTATTTCGACAGGATCTGGCGCGGTGAGCAGCCTAACATATTCGCAACTTAAGCAGGTCGACCTGAAGGATCGGCATGGAAAAGTGTTTTCAGATGCAAATGGGAATAAAGGAAAATTCTTGGGCTTCTCAGAGGTTTTGGATCTTCTTGAACAGTACGTCACCTCAGACGGTCTAGGTTATGTCGTTATTGTTGACATCAAGACGGCGCCCGGCAGGTCCGGCCTGGAAATCATGCAGAAACTCCTAGACCTTATAGCTGCCAAAAATCATCCCTCACTAAGCAAGGCCGTTGTAATCAAAATTAACGCGAGAGATGCGGGTGATCTCAGGTCTGTACTGAGTCGAACTACATACAATCCCAACGTGAACGGCGGCTTGGTTCTCGTAGAAAATCCTGACGCCGACAACGTCAAGATATCAAATTATGATCCCAATCAGGACGTTAACTACGGTCAGTGGAACACCGCGCCATTCCCTATACAGTTCGAGATGAATCAATACTATAGAGGTGATGGTCTCGAAAATTACTTCCATTATGCAGATCAGCAAAAGGGATTTGCTACGTATATAGAAAGCAATCTATTTCCAGAAGGAGTGGCTACCGCAGCCGGAATGTGTTGCGTAGCTCACATCACGGACCCGAAGTCTACAGCGTCGGCCTCAATCATTCCGGATTATCGAGGTGATCCGGAGATGGCAGTTATAAATCCTACCAACCTGATAACAACAGACTCGGTCGATGCAGTAGGGGATATGCTGCAGGCATTGGGGCGACGAAATATCAACTTACTAAAGCGATAGATTATTTCTGTCTTTTACAAGGTGGCTCCGTCATGTCAAAGCTTTTTAGACTCTTTGTGCTGCATGGCACTGCAATTGCTGGGCTATATATAACCGCAGCATCCGCGCAGACATGCTCCAACGAAGCAGAATGCCGGCAATCGGCAGGTGCCAAGCAAATACAGTTGCTAACGCCTGTTGTAGTACCAATACAATATGACTATCCAAAACTAATTATCCATAACCATGGGCCAGATTTCGACACTGACTATCAAGTTCCTAACGGAACAACGATAGTTTACGACTTCTACACGGATCGCAATTCCTTCAACCTTCCCAGCCAGACGTCGATTATCACGAACGAAATAGCGCGGCTCGATCCAGCGAAGGGTTTTACAATTCTCGTTATTCACCGGACCCGTGATAACTTCGCAGCGGGCGGGGGCGCATCGGTCTCGCTACTCAGTTCGGCGGATAATACGGCTTATGCCTCCTTCATGCTTGGGTCTCAACCAAGTGCGACAGGGCAGAAGTGGTCCTTTGGTAAAAGCTTGCTGCAAAGTAAGCGTCCTCAGACAGCTTACTGGCAAAAGCCTTGGGACATGAACATTCTCGGACCAACCGGAAGCTTCTCAGGTACCGAATGGGTTTATTACACGTTTACGCCGGGCGGTAAGGTCAAAATCGATCTGTTTGCGCCATATACATACTCTCTTGCCTTCACGGCGTATCAGTGGGATGAGGCGGTACTTGACAGCGGCTTCCCGCACTTTGCGTACGAGGCTGGAGGGCCAACCTCACGACCAAATCAAGCTCCGTTCGGCTCTGTTGGCCCCTTGATGGTTGGTGCCGTGAATGTGCCTGGTCAAGGTTCTCCGACCCTTACTCCAGTCCAGGCTTTGCCAGGATTTGAACGTGCGGTCGTGTTCTCAGGGCCATTGTCCAATCGTGAGATAGTTGCCTTTCAAAAATCACTCAAGGGCAGCCTGTTTCTCGATGTCGACATGCTTCCCTGCAACAGCGGCGCTTTCCTCGCCGGAGAAATCCGCACGCCTTGTGGCAAGGGCAGTCCGGGCAATCCTCCCGCCGATGTCAGTAGCATCACTCCAGTTGGGCTAAATACCAATGTCGATCCCAAAGGGGTTATCCTAGCTGCCAACGACGGAGGGGGAGGTAGTTTTTCGACGATCAAGGCCGCAGTTGACGCGCTTCCGCCAAGCGGCGGCGTGATCCGAATCCCACCTGGTGTCTATACCGAGACATTGGACATTACGAAGCCGAACGTGAAGCTGATCGGCACCGGCACTGACGCATCGCAGGTTTTGATCACCGGCAATCACTCGGCGAACGCGACCGATCCGGGGACTGGGCAACCGTATGGAACGGCTGGCAGCTACACCGTGGCTGTGGTCGCCAACGATGTCTACCTCAGCAATCTCACCATCCGGAATTCAGCCGATTACGAAGCTCCCGATTTTGGCGCCAAGGGCCAAGCTGTAGCCTTACGCTCGAACGGAGACCGGGATGTCTATCGAGCGGTACGATTACTTGGTGGCCAGGATACGCTGTACGTTAATGGGCCGGGGCGAGCTTATTTCAGCAATTGCTACGTCGAGGGAAATGTCGACTATATCTTCGGTAATGGTAAAACAGTGTTTGATGGTTGCACTCTCAAGACCAAGATTCATGACAGCCTGATCGGTGAAGCGACGATTACCGCACAAAAGCGTGAGAGCGCCAGCGAGGATAGCAGCTTCGGCTTCGATCACACGAAGAGCCCGTATATGTCGAACGCTTGGCTAGGCCGTCCGTGGGGAAGTCACTCAACCGTCTACTTCCTCAACTCCACGATGGGACCGCAGCTCACCAGCGATGGCTGGATCGAGTTCATCCCGCCGCTGAGCGGGCTGCCGGGCACTAACAATCTGCCGACCTCCACCTATCGTGAATACAATACGCGGTATGCCGACATGAATGGCCAAGGGGCTGCGCCGTTCGATATCGGCCAGCGCGAGACGACGTCGCCGAAGAGCAACGTCGCGCTGAGTTCGGCGGAGGCTGCCGCACTAGCACCTGACATTTATCTGGCTGGCACCGACGGTTGGCAACCTACCTTGGTGAGCGACGCCAGTCCGAACCTTGGGCAGCAGGTGCCAATTCCCACTCCAGCCGCCGGGGTCCCCCAAGCCCCGCTGATCTCCGCAACGGTCGGCGGCAACGGCAACGTGCAGGTCACTTGGGCTGGCCAACCTGCCAATCCCGCAGAAACGGGTTATGTCATTACTGCGCGGCAACATGGCAAGAGTTGCGGACCGTTCCAGCTGCCGGCTTATGCTTATAGCGGGTATGTCGAAGTTGCCTTTAATGGCTCATGGTGCAAATAGCGCGGGGGCGAATCGGTTAAGGTGTCGGGCTGAACGAACTGAGAACCGATGATGAGCAAGCTGAAGAGCCTGGACGAACTGTTTGCAGGCCGTCACTTTGACCGCGATGTGATCATTCTGTGTGTTCGCTGGTACCTGCGCTACAAGCTTAGCTTGCGCGATCTGGTCGAAATGATGGCGGAACGGGGTCTGGCGCTGGCCCACACGACGATCCTGCGCCGGAGTTCGTCAAACGGTGGAATCGCTTGGGCAGGCCCACCGGCCAGTCCTGGCGTGTTGACCAACTGGTTGCTAGTTTCGCCGCTGACCATCCACAGGGCAGTCAGCCAAAGCGGCAGCATCAATGCATTTCGGGCACGGCATGCTGACAAAGCGACAACATGTTTCGGTATCTACTGGTTGCAGGTTTTTCTCAGGGTAAGCGCGTCTCTATCCTTGCAATTACCCACTTCTTTTTAGCGCGAGCTCAATAGCCGAGCTGGATGTCAATCAGACGTTGCATCCCGCGCCACATAACGGTATTGCCCGGCGGAGGGTCGCTGGCGCGCGCAAGGTAACCACCCAGCTGAGCGAGCTTGATAACGTTACGCACGAGGGGCGGCGCCTGGGCGTTGTGGGGCGTGTCGTGAACGATGCGCTGAAGCAGTTCGATTTCGGTGGGGGTGAACGCGATTTCGGCGGCGGCCTGCGGCGCCGAGCGGCTGAGCATGGTGAGCCAGAATATGCGCCAGCTCAGGATGCAGAAGACCGCGATCAGGTTCGTTAACCGGTCGGCTGTACGAAGCCGGGACTCCTCCGCTTTGCAGCCCGATTTCAGGATCTTGTGGAACGTCTCGATTTTCCAGCGCATCGCGTACCAGTCGAGCTTTTGGATCGCCTCGGCACGCGAGCGGACTGGCAGGTTGGTGATCAGTTTCCATTCGATACGAGCACGCCCGGCCGGCGGATCGCGCTCCTGTGCATGAAGGACTGTTAGCTGTAACTCAGGGTAGCGGCTCTGCTTGCCGATGGGCGGCAGGACAGTCATCTGCTGATAGCGCAGTTCAAGCGTCGCGTTTATCGGATGGCCCTTCGCATCTCGAAGCTCGACGCGATGGAGTCCCTTGACCTGAACATGCTGCATGGCTTTGGAGATCGTGTGCTGCCCATCTCCCGCGAGCCTGTCGACGCAGGTACGCACGAGGAAGTAGGTGCACAGATCGTATGCGGTACAAAACAGCTCGTAGATGTCGCTTTCCCGGTCGCCGATGTGAATGCAGCGCACAGGGTCATCGAGAAGTTGAGTCGACTGGCGCATATTCTCAAGCCAGCGCCAGCTTTCCTTTTCCTCAATCGGTACGCGGGTGGGATTGATATGACGCTTAGAGGGGCGCCCGGGATTCGTAAATACCTGAAGCTTCAGGTATTCACGATTACCCACACCCTGAATATAGGCGAAGCGATGGCCGGAGGGCCTTCTGCAGCGACCAACCCCAGCCATCGCGATGCGCATAATCAGAGAGTTTCGAGGAACGTCATGACCTTGTCAGTCGCGTGGAATCGTGGCGTACGCTGTCCGGCAGGCCGCAGGCGGCCTAACGCTTCTTCCTTGTGGGCAAGGCTGGACTCCATGTAGATGTGCGTCGTGTCGATGCTTTCATGGCCCAACCACAGTGCGATAACGCTGATGTCGACGCCAGCCTCTAACAGATGGGTCGCCGTCGCGTGTCTTATCACATGAGGCGAGATGTGTTTTTGACGCAGACTCGGACAGGCGAGCACCGCACCGGAAACCGCCTTCTGCAGGATGCAGTCGATGCCGTTACGGGTCAGTTGCTCGCCGCGATAATTGGTGAACAGATGCGCCGTAGGCGCGGCATCCTGCTCACGCATCCATTTCCTGATCGCATCGGCGGTCCTGACCCAGAGTGGGACGCATCGCTCTTTTCGACCTTTCCCGTGGAGCTGCACGAAACTGCTACGGATGCCGAGTTCGACCTGGCTGCACGCCATTGATGTAATCTCAGAGACCCGTGCACCAGTGTTGTACATCGTCAGCAGCATCGTGTGATCACGTCGTCCGCTCGACGTTGAGAGGTCGGGGGCACCAAGAATCGCTTGAATTTCGGCGCGTGACAACGCGCAGATCAAACGGCGATCAGTGCGCTTGGTGGGGATCGCCAGTACGGACGTGGATAGTCCCGCAAAGTCGGGTCTGGATATCGCGACCCAACGAAAGAACGAATGGATGGCTGCCAGTCTAGCGTTGCGAGATCTCACCGTGTTATTGCGCCCCACCTCAAGACTGTCGAGAAACGCGAGAATGACTGCCGGATTTAGCTGATCGAGCTTAAGCGCAACCGGTTGGATATTCATCTTGGTGGCGATGAACCGGAGAAGGAGGCGAAAGGCATTGCTGTAACTCGAGAGCGTTTGTGGGCTGACGTTTCGATGCGTCAGCAGATGCTTGATGAAGAATTCCTGGAGCAGTGGCCCAACAAGTGCATCGGAGTACTTCATGATCAATCTCCCAGGGCGGCGAACACGCGGAAGCGGTCCGATGCGCTGCCCAGTAGTTCAGGTGTTGCAGAGACGTACCAGTAGCTTTCTCTGGGGCTGACGTGGCCGAGGTAGACCGAGAGCGTCGGAGCGAGTTCTGCTGCCGAGGCCCCATCTTCGTACCATTGTGTGAGCCGATGAACGGCGAACGAGTGCCTCTTATATCGCTGGGTAGATAAGCGGCACTATGTACCCTTCCGGATTATGTCTTGTAGCCTACTAATGGCCCATTTTTCTGGGCAAGTAGACAACGACGGATAGAGATAATCTTGGCTGCTCCACCCACGTAGGGAAGGAGTTCGTCGTGAAGTACACCATTCATGAGCAGGTCGTTCTCTCGCAAGAACCTGAAGGTCCACTGGCAGCCCATTTATCATCCTTTGCCAACGCCATCTGCGCGCAGGGTTACAACGTATGGTCCCTGAAGCGGAAGGTCCGGATCGCCGCATGTTTCAGTCGATGGCTTAAACAGAGTGG
>NZ_SMOD01000075.1 GCF_004353905.1 Paraburkholderia guartelaensis
CGAGGCATCACGCGGAGACTACGAGCGATGATCAGACGGCGCAGTGCGATCGAGCCAGCCATCGGCCACATGAAGACAGATGGCAAACTCGATCGGAACTGGCTGAAGGGAGCGCTCGGTGACGCGATGCACGCTGTGCTATGCGGCGCCGGTCACAACCTGCGGATGATCCTGAGGAAGCTGCGGCTTTTTTACGCCCTTGTTCTCATCGCCCTGTTCTTCGCTGTCGATCAGAGAGCATCCGCCCGCTGACGCCGATGTTGCCGATGACGGCCAAAACGAATTGTTCAGGGGCGACGATTTAGCACTCATTTTCGGCGACTCAGCCGTCTATTTCCGCAAATCTGGCGTTACGACACGAAACGTGAGATTCACGCGCTCGCCGTTCACCGCAGGCTCCTTTGGCACGCGGTGCCGCCATTGGGCCTGAGTCTTGCCCTGCATCACGAGCAGGCTGCCACTCGTCAACTGAAAAGAACGCACCACGCCCGTCACGTTGTGGCGCAAGTCGAAACGCCGCGTCGCGCCGAGGCTCAGCGAGGCAATCACCGGCTCGGGGCCGAGTTCGGGTTCGTGGTCCGCATGCCAGCCCATGCTGTCCGTGCCCGTGCGGTAACGATTGAGCAGCACGCTGTTGAAGCGCACGCCGCAAAGCGCCGAAATGGCGTCGCGCAGTTCGGCTACCTGCCTGGTCCACGGCTGCGGGACGTTTCGGATGCCTGAGTAGATGTACACCGCACCCTCGTCGCCCTGCCAGGCCGTGAGGCGCGGCTGGTCTACCCAGCCGCCGGGCGTGCGAATGCGTTCCTGGCGCCAGTCGGCCTCGGCGATGATGCGCGCGAGCGCCTCGGCGGCCGCCTCTGGCGCGAGCCATGACGGATGCCATGCCACGTCGGGGGCAGGCGTATCGTCGAAAAGATCGAACATCGGGAGTGCTTCAATCGAACGGGAAAGCACACAGTTTCGCATGGCGCGGACCCGGCCGCCGCGCGCCCTCGCTATCCCGCAGGATAGCGAATCAACAGAAACGACAAACAGACGAATCAGGTAAGCAGCGCGATATAAAACACCGCCGCGCCGATGAGCGCGCCGACGAAGCAGAAGCCTTCGGCGGGTTCGTCCGTGGTGCGAGATCGCAGCCAGGCGCCCAGCACGCCGAACATGCCCGCAATACCGAGCGCGACGAACACCATCACGACATCGAACAACGCGCTTCGGCCAATCTCGAGAATGTCGATGTTCTTGACCGCGATATACAGCGCGATGGCCATGATCGAGAGAACGACCATCGGCAGCATGACATGGCTGCCCTCGTGCCCGACGTGACGACCATGCAAACCCTCATGCAGCCCATGTGCGACCGGCCGGATTCCTTTCATGATCCGTCTCCCCCAGAGCGCCCGAAACCGCGCGGGCCTCATTTCGAGCATAGTCCATCGCAAGGGCCGATTCAATGGACGTTTAATAGAGTGCGCTCGGCCCCACGAGAACATAGTGCGACGTGTGAGATCGCGCTGGCAATCCAGGGAAATGCCGCACTGCCACACTCGGAGGCGAGAAAGCGTCAAGGCCCATGCATACACGCATGCATGTATGTTGATGCGCTATCGATAAAGCCATTGATGATGCGTCGCAGCGAGCCCACCCCGAATCCGCCGCCATCTCTCGGCACGAAGTCTGCTGCGCCGGTAAAATGCAACGCAGCCTACCTGTACTGCCCGGTCCGCCGGGTTTTCGACCGGGCCTCGATGGTTGGGCTTTGCTGCAGCGCGCCGAGCCCGGCACGCCAGCCCACGCCGGTCCGCTCCCATCCGTTCGCGCCGCCATGCCCCGACTCTCGTTTCTGGTCCGCTTCATCGCCATCGGCGTGCTGCTGCATGTTTATGTCGGCTTTCGCCTGATTCCCGACCTGAGCGTGCCCACCGCCGGCAAGTGGCTTGCGGTGCTGTGGCTCGTGCTCTCGGTGCTGTTCATTCCACCGGGCATGCTGGCGCGGCGCTTCAAGCGCCAGCCGCTCGGCGACCGCCTCGCCTGGATCGGCATGCTCGCCATGGGCTTCTTCTCGTCGCTGCTCATGCTGACGATCGCGCGCGACATCGTGCTCGCCTCGGCGATGACTATGGAAGCACTGTGGCCCAAGGCCATCGATCTCGCCGGCTGGCGCACCGTGAGCGCCGCCACGGTGATCGCGCTTGCGTTCCTCTCGTCCGGGTTCGGTTTCTTCAACGCACGGCGGCGCGCGCGCGTGCGCAACGTCGAGGTGCCGATTCGCGGCCTGCCCGCCGCGCTCGACGGCTTCACGATCGTGCAGTTGAGCGACATCCACGTCGGGCCGACGATCAAGCACGGCTACGTCGACGCCATCGTGCGCGCCGTGAACCAGCTCGATGCCGACGTAGTCGCAATCACGGGCGACGTGGTGGACGGCAGCGTGGCGCATCTCGCCGACCATACCGCGCCGCTCGGCAAGCTCAACGCGCATCACGGCGTGTATCTCGTGACCGGCAACCACGAGTACTACTCGGGCGCGGACGCCTGGATTGCCGAGTTCCGCCGCATCGGCCTCACCGTGCTGATGAACCAGCATGTGGTGATCGAGCATGGCGGCGCGAGGCTCGTGCTGGCCGGCGTGACTGACTACACGGGCGGCCAGTTCGATCCCGCGCACCGTAGCGATCCGGCCGAAGCGCTGCGCGGCGCGCCCGCCGACGTCAACACACGCGTGCTGCTCGCGCACCAGCCACGCACGGCCCACGCCGCCGTCGACGCGGGCTTCACGTTGCAACTTTCCGGTCACACGCACGGCGGCCAGATCTTCCCGTGGAATTTCCTCGTGCGGCTGCAGCAGCCGTTCACGGCGGGCCTCGAAAAGCTCGGCAGCCTGTGGGTCTACACGAGCCGCGGCACAGGCTACTGGGGGCCGCCGAAGCGCCTCGGCGCGCCCTCGGAAATCACGCGCGTGCGGCTCGTGGGCGCACAGTGAACCACAGGGTGCGCTGCGCCCGACGGCCCGCGCGGCCATGCCGGTATCATCGGACGACGCCGTCGTTCGTCCGCCTGCCGCTTTAACTGGAATCCATCGCACATGGAAGGCAACAAGCAGCTTCACCAGACATCGTTCTATTTGCTGTTGTTCACGGTGTCCATCGCGCTCTGCTTCATCCTCGCGCCGTTCTTCAGCACGGTGCTCTGGGGCGCCATACTCGCATTGATCTTCCAGCCCGTGCAGCGCCGGCTCGTCGCGCGCCTCGGGCGGCGGCGCAATGTCGCCGCGCTCATTACGCTCACCATCTGCCTCCTCATCGTGATCTTCCCGCTCACGCTGGTGACGGCAACCCTGGTGCAGCAGGTCGCCTCGGCGTATCAGCAGGTGCGCAGCGGCAGCCTCGACTTCGGCGCGTACTTCACGCAGATCGTCCATGCACTGCCCGAGTCGATCCAGAACCTGCTCGCGCGCTACGACCTGATGGATCTGCCGGGGCTGCAGCAGCGCCTTTCGGCGGGCGCCGCGCAGATCAGCCAGTTCGTCGCCACGCGTGCCCTCTCCTTCGGGCAGAACACGCTGCAATTTCTGGTGAGCTTCGGCGTGATGCTCTATCTGTTCTTCTTCCTCGTGCGCGACGGCCGCGATATTTCGCGGCTCGTGCGCGACGCCATTCCGCTCGACGAACAGCACAAGCTGCATCTCATACGCAAGTTCACGACGGTGATCCGCGCAACGGTGAAGGGCAACGTGGCGGTCGCGGTCGTGCAGGGCGGCCTGGGCGGTATCGCGCTCTGGGTGCTTGGGATTCAGGGCGCGCTGCTGTGGGGTTTCGTGATGATGCTGCTCTCGCTGTTGCCCGCCGTGGGCGCGGCGCTCGTGTGGGGGCCCATTGCGATCTACTTCCTCTCCACGGGCGCGGTGGCGAAGGGCGTCGGGCTGATCGTCTTCGGCTCCGTCGTGATCGGCACCGTGGACAACGTGCTGCGCCCCGTGCTCGTGGGCAAGGACACGCGCCTGCCAGACTGGGTCGTGCTGATCTCGACGCTCGGCGGCATTTCGCTCATCGGTATCAACGGCTTCGTGATCGGGCCGCTCGTCGCTGCGCTTTTCATCAGTTGCTGGGACTTGCTGCGCAAGGACCAGCACAACATCGAAAACGAAAGCGCGCCAGTGGAAGACGAGCCCGTGTAAGCGCGGCTTCAGGGCGAAACGTGCAGCGGCACCCCGGCGCGGCCTTGGCGTGAGATACCGGCAACGGGCGCTTCGGGCGCACCCGCGCCGTCCACCGCCACCGAAAACCCGAACGTGTTGACGCCGTCCGCGCTGCGCACGAATACCGTGCCACCATGCATTTCCGCCACGGCCTTGACGATCGACAGCCCGAGCCCGTGATTTTCGTGGCTGTTCGAGCGCGCCTCCTGAATGCGGTAGAAGCGGTCGAAAATATGCTCGCGCGTCACCGGGTCGAGCGGCTCGCCGGGATTCGAAACGGCGATCTCGACGTGACCGTTCTGCGGCGCGACCGTGGCGCGCAGCGTCGTGCCGGGCTGCGAATGCTGGATCGCGTTGACGAACAGATTGCTCACGGCGCGGCCAATCAGCGACGTATTCACCCATGCACGCGCATCGCCTTGCACTTCCACGCGCAGCTGCGCCTCTTCCAGCGGCATTTCCAGAAAATCGAGCATGCGTTCGATCTCCGAGCGCAACGACACTTCCGTGAGGTCCGTCGCGCGTTCGCCGCGATCGCTGCGCGAGAGGAACAGCATGTCGTTCACGATCACGCGCAATCGTTCGAATTCCTCAAGATTCGATTGCAGCGTTTGTTGCAACTGCTCGACCGAACGGTCGCGCGTGAGCGCCACCTGGGTCTGGCCAATCAGGATGCTCACCGGCGTGCGCAGCTCGTGCGCCACGTCGGCGTTGAACGATTCGAGGCGCTCGTAGGCCTTGTCGAGACGCTCCAGCGCACCATTGAACGACGTGGCGAGTTCGTGCAGCTCCTCGGGCAGTTCGTCCGAGTGCAGACGCTGGCGCCGGTTCGACGGGCTCAACTGCGAGGCCTCGCGCGAGAGGCGCGTGAGCGGCGCAAGTCCGAAGCGCGTCACCGCGCGGCTCAGCAGCGCGACCGCGATAGTGGACAGCGCGATCAGCACGCCGAGCGCAATGCCAAAGCGCCGCAGCATGCCTTCGGTGCGCACGCAGTCGCTGCCGACCACGAGTTTCACCTGGGGCCGGTCACCACTAGCGGGCACGATAAAGGTCGTCGTGATGATGTCGTAGCTGCAACCGGGCGGGCGCACGAGCAGATGATTCGGGCCCACGTCACCGGTGATCTTGCCGACGATGGGCGTACCGAAACGAAAGCGCGGATCCGGGCCTTCGACGTAGTAATGCATGCGACTATCCGCAGGCGAGAGATCGCGCAGCTTTTCCTGCACGAAGGCCCACTTCTGCACGTCCGGTGCGTGCGAAACGATCAGGCTCGCAATGCGCGCGCGCGTGTCGAGCGATTCGCGCAGCTCGTTGAAGAGCTGACGCTGCATCAGGAAGAAGAGGCCCGCGCCCGTGAGCGTGAACACGATGAGCGACACCGCTGCGAACATCGCCGAAAGCCGCAGCGAGATCGAGCGTTTCATGACGTCTGACCTCCTTCCTCGCGCACTTCGAGCACGTAGCCCATGCCGCGTATGGTGTGCAGCAGTTTCGCCGCGTGCGGGCCATCGAGCTTGGCCCGCAACCGCTTGATCGCCGTTTCCACCACATTCGCATTGCTTTCGAAATTCACGTCCCAGACCAGCTCGGTGATGAGCGTCTTGGAGAGAATCTCGCCGCGCCGCCGCGCGAGCACCGAAAGCAACTGGAATTCCTTCGCCGTGAGATCGAGGCGCACGCCGTCGCGCGTCGCGCGGCGGCTGATGAGATCCACCTGCAGATCGCCGACCGAAATCAGCGTGGATTCCTGTGTGCGTGCGCGCCGCGTGAGCGCGCGCAGCCGCTCGACGAGTTCGAGGAACGAGAACGGCTTCGTAAGATAGTCGTCGGCGCCGTCGCGCAAGCCGTGCACGCGGTCGTCCACGCGGTCGCGCGCCGTCAGCATGATGACCGGCGTGTCCTTTTTCGTGCGTACGGCGCGCAGCACCCCGAAGCCGTCGAGCTTCGGCAGCATGACGTCGAGCACGATCACATCGAAGTCATATTCCGTGGCCATCCACGCGCCTTCCTCGCCGTCCATGGCGACGTCCACGACCCAGCCCTGCTCCGTGAGTCCGCTACGCAAGTAGTCCACGACCTTGCGTTCGTCTTCGATTACCAATACTTTCATGCCCGCCCTCCTCTTCGCGCGCGCTGCCCTGGCGGTTCCGGCCGACGCGGCTCGCGACCGCCGTTGCGCGCTTTTATATACCCTGGTGCCGGGCCCGCTCAAGCCCACTTGTACGTCTTGTATGCCCCGCTTTCAGCCCTTGCGTCGACTCAGCTTCTGCCCTCGGCCTTCGGCACTTCGCGGCACGTGCCCGCGCTGCATGCCATCTCGCGATCGTCGGCGCTCCAGCCACCGCCCAGCGCCTTCGCGAGAAAAACCACCGTGGCGACCTGCTGGCCGTGAATCTGCACTTCCTGGCGCTCGCTGGAAAGCAACTGTTGCTCCGCATTGAGCACGTCGATGAACGCGACGAGCCCGCCCTGATAGCGGTCGTTGGCGAGTTCGAAGGACTTGCGTGCGTCGTCCACGGCCGACTGGCCATCGGTCGAGGCGCGTTCCAGCACCGAGAGGCCCGTTACCGCATTTTGCACCTCCTGGAACGCGGTGAGCACGGTCTGACGATAAGACGCCTGCGCCGACTCGTAGCCGGCCTGCGCGAAATCCACGCCCGCTGCGCGCTTGCCGCCGTCGAACAGCACCTCGCTGGCCGTCGCGCCCACCGACCACATCAGGCTCGGCACGGAAAAAAGGCCGCCAAAACGCGTCGATTCCCAGCCGAAAGTGGGCGAAAGCGTGATGTCCGGAAAGTACGCGGAACGCGCCACGCCGATCTGCGCATTGGCCGCGGCCATCGCACGCTCGGCCGAGGCCACGTCGGGCCGCCGCTGTAGCAGCTCGCTCGGCAGCCCGGTAGGAAGCGCCGGCACCGGCAGCGGCGTAACCTTCTGCGCGATCGTGAATTCGGGCGCGGGCTTGCCGACCAGCACGGCAATGGCGTTCTGCTCCTGCTGCCGCTGGTTTTCGAGCAGATGGACCTGCGTTTGCGTTGCCGCGAGCTGGGCCTTTTGCTGCAGCAGTTCCAGCCCCGAAACCGCGCCGAGATCGTGCTGCGCGGTCACGAAATCGAGGGCCTTTTGCTGCAGTTGCGCCGAGCGGTTCACCACGTCGATCTCGTTGTCGAGTTCGCGCATGGCGAAATAGTCGGTGGCAAGTTCGGCGGTGAGCACGAGGCGCGCGTTGGCAAGATCGTCGCCGGCCTGCTGCGTCGACGCCTGCGCGGACTCCACCATGCGCCGGATGCGTCCGAACAGATCCAGTTCGTAACTCACGGTCGCGCCGACGGTGACCTGATTCTGCACGGTCGACGTGTTGGGCGTCGCGTAGTTCGTAAGCGGCCGGTTCGCGGAAATGCGCTCGCGCGCGAGGCCCGCATCGAGCCCGACCTGCGGGCTTTGCTGCGACGACACCGACGCGAGCGTCGCGCGTGCCTGCGCGTAATGCGCGGCGGCCACGCGCAGCGTCTGATTCTCGGCGAGCGCCGCGGTTTCGAGACTGTCGAGTTCGGCGTTGTCGAATGCCTTCCACCACTGCGGATCGAGCGGCGCATGCGAAGGCTGCGCCGCGTGCCAGTATGAATCGGCGGAATCGACGCGCCAGGCCGAGGGGCTTTGCGTTTGCGGCGCGTGATAGTCAGGGCCCACGGTGCAAGCCGCGAGACCGAGCGCGCCCAGCGTCGCGACGCAGGCGAGCGGCCATTTCTGCGTGTTTTGCCGCATCGTCACGTCGCGCTCCGCCTGGCGGCCTCGTGCGCCGCTTCGGTCTTGTTCGGCGCGACCACGACGACGCTGTCGCCATCCGCGATCGAGTCACTCGGGTTGAGCACGACGCGATCGGTCGGCTCGAGCCCGCGGCTGATTTCGAGCGTCTGCCCGAGGTCCTGCGCGATTTCCACCGGCTTGAGCTTGATCTTGCCATCTGCATCGACGACTGCAAGACGCGGGCCTTCCGAGCGGAACAGCAGCGTGTTGCCCGGCACCGTGAGCAAGCCTTTTGCATCCGTCTGCAAGGCGGCCTGCACGTAGGCGCCGGGCAGCAGCTTGCCGTCATGATTAGGCAGCGAGATTTCGGCCTCCAGCGTGCGCGTGGCCACGTTGATGGCCTGCGCCGTGCGCGTGACGGTGCCGTCGAACGTCACGCCCGGCAACTCCTGCTCGGTCACGCTCACGTGCTGGCCAACCGCCACCTGCTGCGCGTAGGTCTGCGGCACGTCGAGATAGAGGCGCAGCGGGTCGGACTGCGCAATCGAAAAGAGCGCATGACCCGCCCCGCCGTTGCCCGCGTTCACGAGGTCGCCGATATCGACGTTGCGCTGCGTGATGATGCCCGTGATCGGCGCCACGATGCGCTGGAACGACTTCATCTCCGTGAGGCGGCGCACGTTCGCATCGGCGGCAGCAAGATTCGCCTGGTCCGTGTTGAATGCGCCCTGGCGGTCGTCGAGTTCCTGCTGCGAGACCGCATCGCGCTGGCGCAATTGCTGTGCGCGATCGAATGAGGTCTTCGCGAGCGCGAGCGTCGAGGCGGCCTGATCGCGCTGCGCCTGCGCCTGCGCAAGTTCCTGATCGATTTCGGGCGTATCGATCTCTGCGAGCAACTGCCCTTGCTGCACATGCGCGCCGATATCGGCGTACCAGCGTCGCACATAGCCGTTCGCGCGCGAGTAGATCGGCGCTTCGACAAAGCCGCGCAGCGTGCCAGGCAGCACGATGCGGCCATCCGAGCCCGCGGCCACGGGTTGCACGACGCTCACGTACTGCTTCGCGTTCTGCTTCGTGACGTCGGCGAGATGGTGGGCGTTCATGAGGTTCGACACGATCGTGCGCGTGGCGCCCGCGGCCAGCAGCAGTGCGACCACGATCACCGCGAAGCGTGCGCGCTTGCCCGCCTGGCCGCGCGCCGGCAGGTCCATGCCCTGCTCGCCGCCCACGGTGATGTCGAGAGATGAATGGTGGTGAGGTTCGTTCATGTCTTCGGCCAATTTGACTTAACGGGTATCGCCTCGTGTACCGCGGCGCTGCGCCTCGCGCTCGCGTTTCGCGGCGGCGCGGTGGGCGAGCCGCGTGTGCACGGTCGCAAACATCAGAGGTACGAACAATAGCGTGGAGACCGTAGCGAACAGCAAGCCGCCGATCACTGCGCGTCCAAGCGGCGCATTCTGCTCCGCGCCTTCGCCGAGGCCGAGCGCCATCGGCACCATGCCGATCATCATGGCGAACGCCGTCATCAGCACGGGGCGTATGCGGGTGGCGCCCGCTTCGAGCGCGGCGGCGAGCGGCGACGCGCCAGCGGAAAGACGCTGCCGCGCGAACGAGACCACGAGAATACTGTTCGCGGTCGCGACACCCACGGTCATGATCGCGCCGGTGAGCGCGGGCACGCTCAGGTGCGTGCCGGTGATGAACAGCATCCACGCAATGCCCGCGAGCGCCGCGGGCAGCGCGCTGATGATGATGAGCGGATCGGCCCACGACTGGAAGTTCACGACGATCAGTAGATACACGAGCACCACCGCCATCGCAATGCCGACGCCCAGACCCACGTACGACGAACGCATCGTGCCGATTTGCCCGCGCATGGTGATGGTCGTGCCGCGCGGCGCGTGCGCCTGCACATGCCGGATGATGTCGTTGATGTTCACGCCCACTGAGCCGAGGTCGCTGCCCTCCACGCTCACGAGCAGGTCGATCACGGGACGGATGTTGTAGTGCGTGACGATGGCCGGCCCGTTATGCGGATTGAGCTGCACGAGGTTGCTCACGAGTTGCAGCGGCGCATTGGGGTTCGTCGTGCGCGCGGAAACGGGCGTGCCCATCACCTCGTTCATGGAGGTTTCGCGATACTGCGGTGTTTGCACCGTGAGCGGATATTCCACGCCGTTCTGCGGGCTCACCCAGAACGCGGGCGAGGTCTGCGTGCTGCCCGAAAGCGCGATCAGCACGTCCTGCGCAACGTTTTGCGGACTCAGGTTCAACTGCTGCATGCGCGTGCGGTCCATGGCGAGCGTGAGCGCGGGCTCGTCGTTACGCTGCTCGATGTGCGCATCGACAGCGCCTGGCAGTTGCCGAACCTGCTTGAGCAGCGTGCTCGCAAGCGCCATATCCTGGTTCAGGTTCGCGCCCACCACCTGCACGTCGATCGCCGCGGGCTGACCGAAGTTGAGAATCTGCGTGATGATGTCCGCGGGCTGGAAGAAGAACTCGACGCCCGGAAAACGTTGCGGCAGCAAAGTCCGCAGCTTGTCGATATAAACGCGCGAGGGATCGTGATCGGGCTTCAGCGCGATCTGGATTTCACCGTCGAGCGTGCCCATCGTCCCCGCATTGCTGTACGAGAGGTTGATGCCGCTATAGGGCAGGCCGAGGTTGTCGACGATCGTTTCGAGTTGATTGGGCGGTACGACTTCGCGAACCACCTGCTCCACCTGGTCGGCCAGGCGCGCGGTTTCCTCGATACGAAAGCCCGTTGGCGCACGCATGTGCAAACGAATATTGCCCGCATCGACCGAAGGAAAGAAGTCGCGGCCGAGGAAGAACACAAGGACGAGCGAAAGCAGGCAAAACGCGAGGAACGTGCCGCCAAACAACTTGCGGCGCGAGAGCAGCAAGCTCAATAGCGCGATGTAATTGGCGCGCACGCGCTCGAACGCATGATTGAAGCGCCAGTGTATGCGCGCGAAGAGCGAGCCTTGAGCGCGCTGTGCGTGCGCGGTGGGATCGTGGCCCTCGAACAGCAGCATGGCGAGCGTCGGCACCAACGTACGCGAGAGGATGTACGACGCGATCATCGCAAACACCACGGCTTCCGCGAGCGGCACGAACAGAAAGCGCGCCACGCCGGTCAGGAAGAACATCGGCACGAACACGATACAGATGCACAGCGTCGAAACGAGTGCGGGCACCGCGATTTCGCCCGCGCCTTCGAGAATGCCGTCGTGAAGTTTCGCGCCCAAATGCAGGTGCCGTTCGATGTTTTCGATCGTGACCGTGGCGTCGTCGACCAGGATGCCCACAGCGAGCGCGAGGCCGCCGAGCGTCATGATGTTGATGGTCTCGCCAAGCGCGTAGAGAGCGATGATCGAGGAAAGAATCGACAGCGGAATCGACACCGCGATGATGAGCGTACTGCGCCAGTTCCCGAGAAAGAGCAGGATCATCGCCGCCGTCAGCACGGCCGCGATGAGCGCTTCGCGCACCACGCCCTGCACGGCGGCAGAAACGAATACGGACTGGTCGAAGAGCGGCTTGACGACGAGGTCGGCAGGCAGCGTGTCGCGGGCCTTCGGCAGCAGGTCCTTGAGTGCGCCAACCACCTGCAGCGTCGAGGCGTCACCGCTCTTGAGGATCGACATCAGCACGCCGCGCTGGCCGTCCTGGCGCACGACGTTCGTCTGCGGCGTGAAGCCGTCGCGCACGTGCGCCACATCGCCGAGATAGGTGGTCGCACCGTTCACCGTCTGGACGGGAATGCGGTTTAGTCCGGCAAGCGTATCGGGCGATGCGTTGGTGTCCACACGATATTCGGTTTGCCCGAGCTTGGCCGTGCCCGTCGGCAAAATCAGGTTTTGCGCGTTGACGGCATTGACGATATCGGCGGGCGTGAGGCCCTTCGAAATGAGCGCGCGCGTGTCGAGATCCACGGAAATCACACGCGTTTTACCGCCATACGGGTAAGGCACCTGCGCGCCGGGAATCGTAATGAGCTGCGGGCGCAGGAAGTTCATCGCGACGTCGGCGAGCGCCTGCTCGCTCATCGACTTGCTGGACAGGCCGAGCTGGATCACCGGAATGCTCGAAGCCGAATAGCTGATAACGAGCGGAGGCGTCGCGCCAGGCGGCATCTGCTTCACCTGCGCCTGCTCCGATGCAACGGCCTGCGCGATCGCGGTCTGCAGGCTCGCGCCCGGCTGCAGGAACAGCTTGATGATGGCGATGCCGGGCAGCGACTGCGACTCGATGTGCTCGATATTGCTCACCGTGGTCGTGAGGCTGCGCTCGTTGACCGAGGTGATGCGATCGGCCATGTCCTTCGCCGAAAAGCCGTTGTACGACCAGATGATGCTGATGACCGGGATGTTGATGTTCGGCAGCACGTCGGTGGCCATCGACATGAGCACGAACGGCGTGGCCAGCACGATCAGGATGGCCATCACGATGAACGTGTACGGTCGCTTCAGCGCGAGATTGACAATCCACATGTCAGTGTTTCGGACAACTCAGGCGAGGGGTTTAGACGGGGACGCGTTCATCCAGCGGGTGCCGCATCATAGGCAATGGCGGTGGCAGGTCGCTGGCGCCAATATGGCGAAATTGACAGGCAACGCGCGAGACGCGCGAAAGCGCACGGGAACGCAGATAGATCGCCGCTGTAGCGTCGCGAAGCGCCTGAAATCCGCAGCCGCGAAACGCGCCGTAACGAACGCGCGCTTCGCGAAGACTTCTTTAACTGCTTCAGTTCACAAGACGCAGACGTTCCAGATCGTGCGTGTTGTGACCGCGGCTGCGACCGCTACGCGCACGCGTACCACGTGGGCCTGCGTGTGCATCCACCTCGCGAAGCGGGTCGTCGCATGTGGCGAGCGCGGCCTCCTGCTCGGCAAGAACGAGCGGCACCTTCTCGCGCAGAAACTCGACGAAGGTGCGGATCTTCGCGTCCAGATAGCGGCGAGAAGCGTACAGCGCGTAGATGTTGAGCTTTTGCAGGGTGTGCGTGGGCAGCACGCGCACCAGCGTGCCATCGGCGAGACCGGGCAGCGCCACGGGCACCGGCAGCGGGCCGATGCCCATGCCTTCGCGTATGGCGAGCGCAAGCGCTTCGGGATTGTTCACCTGGAACGGCGTCACGCCCGTATGCCGGAAGGTCTCGCCAAGCGGCCCCTCCGAAACCCATTGGCCAGCGGGCAGGCTCGCATCGGTCAGGTGCAGACAGGTATGCGCCTCGAGGTCGTCGAACGATTGCGGCTCGCCGCGCGTATGCAAATACGCAGGCGATGCGCAGAGAATGGCGGCGGTGCTGCCCAGGTGCTGGGAGATCAGCGCGGAGTCCTCGAGTTCGGCGGCCACCACGACCGCAACGTCGAAGCCCTCCTCGATGATGTCGGGCATCTGCTGAGCGATGGTGAGATCGACCGAGACCTCCGGCAAATGCTGCTGATAACGCGCGATGAGCGGCATGACATAGTGCTGCCCGAAACTCGTGCCGCCGTATACGCGCAGCTTCCCCGCGGGATTCGCGTGCGCAGCGGCGGCTTCGGCCTCGGCCTGCTCGATGTCGGCAAGAATGCGCTTGCAGCTCTGGAAATAGCGCTCGCCCGCTTCGGTCAGCGACATGCGCCGCGTGGTCCGATTGAGAAGCCGCGTGCGCAGCCGCGACTCCAGGTCGGTGACCGCGCGCGAGACCTGCGCGGTCGTCATCGTTTCGCTCGCCGCAGCGCGCGTGAAGCTGCCGGACTCCACCACTCGCACGAAGACCCGCATGTTGCGCAGCGTATCCATCAGAAACTCCCGTTCATTCGGCCTGCCTTCCCATCTCTATACGAATGAGAGTAGTTTCGCCCACGAGCCGTGGCCTGATCCTGACTCGAACATGACAGCGCGGACAGCTTGGCGCAAAGCCCCGTCCCGCGTATGATCCACGAGCCCCCGATGTACCTCGGCGAGTTTCGATACACCCGCCATGCCTTGCGCGAGAGCCGCCTGGCGTGCGGCCGCCCTGCGCTTTGATGACAAAACGATGACTCTCGAATTCGCCCTGCGCCTTCTCGCGGCGTTCGCCTGCGGCGTCGCCATCGGCCTCGAACGCCAGATTCGCCAACGCACGGCCGGTCTGCGCACAATCACGCTCGTCGCAAGCGGCGCATGTTTGTTCGTCACGCTCGGCGTGCTGACCGGCAATGGCTCGACCGGCGTGACGCAAATCGCGGCCTATGTCGTCTCTGGCGTGGGCTTTCTGGGCGGCGGCGTCATCATGCGCGAGAAGGGCTCGATTCAGGGCATCAATACCGCGGCGACGCTATGGTGCTCGGCGGCCGTGGGCGTGCTGTGCGGAGCGGGCCATTACGGCCCGGCGGTGGCCGGCACCGCCGTCGTGCTGCTCACGAATACTGTACTGCGCGAGGTGAGCCGCATCATCAACGCGTCGCCCGTTTCGAATGCGGATCTCGTGCGCGCTTATGTGCTTACGGTGGTTTGCCGCGAAGAGGACGAAATCCATATCCGTACGTTGCTTTCGAACTCTCTGTACTCCACGCCGCTTTCGTTCCAAAGCCTCACGAGCGAGGACCTGGCCGGCGATCCGCCGCGTCTGCGCGTGACGGCGACGATGCGCCTGCATCCGAAGTACCAGTCGAAGCTGGAGCTCCTGGCGAACCGCCTGAGCATGGAGAAAGGCGTCTCGAGCATCAGCTGGACCGCCGCGGAACCCGAGATCGCGCCCGAATGAGCCTTGCGTATTGCATCGGCCGGCATTCCTTACGAATGCATTTCTGATTCATTGCGCTTTTTAAAACTATCGGCAGCAGTTTTCAACAACTGTCAATTCTGGCCGCGTTTCATGGACGCGTATTCGCCCTTGGACTAAGCTCCACTCACCGTGATTCGTTCACGCCAACAAGGGGAGTCTACTCATATGCAACACGGCATCATTGCCTGGCTCATCATCGGCGCAATTGCAGGCTGGCTCGCTGGCGTTCTCGTCAAAGGCGGCGGCTTCGGATTGTTCGTCGATATCATCGTCGGCATTGTCGGCGCGTTCATCGGCGGTTGGCTTGCCGGGGTGCTCGGCATTCATATCGGCGCCGGCATCATCAGCTCGATCATTACCGCCATTGTCGGCGCGGTCATTCTGCTCTTCATCATTCGCCTGGTGAAACGAGCGTAGCGAATTCGCGCTATCAATGAAAAACGGGAGCGCCGTTGCCGGTGCTCCCGTTTTGTTTTGTGCGCTTCCAGATAGCGAGCGCCCGGGGCCTTATGCGTTCGCGACGAGTCCGCCCGTCGCTTCGGGCAGCATCGAACCCGTTTGATTGAAACGCAGATGCATTTCATACGCGCGCGCAAGATCGTGCGGCGTCTGGCCGCCGATCTTGAGTGCGTCGCGATAGTAGTCGCGCAGCAGGTCGCGATACAGCGGATGCGCGCAACGCTCGATCACGAGGTTCGCACGTTCGCGTGGCGCGAGGCCACGCAGATCGGCCAGGCCCTGCTCGGTGACGATCACATCCACGTCGTGCTCATTGTGATCGACGTGCGGCACCATCGGCACGATGCTGGAAATGCGGCCGTCCTTCGCAATCGCCTTGGTCGCGAAGATCGCGCACGACGCATTGCGCGCGAAATCGCCCGAGCCGCCAATGCCGTTCATCATGTGCGTGCCGCCGACGTGCGTGGAATTCACATTGCCGTAGATGTCGCACTCGAGCGCGGTGTTCAGCGCGATCAAGCCGAGGCGGCGAATCACTTCGGGATGGTTGCTCACTTCCTGCGGACGCAGCACGAGCTTGTCGCGATAGCGGTCGAGCTCGGCGAGCACCTGAGCCTGGCGCTGAGCGGAGAGCGTCATCGAAGCGCCCGAAGCGAATACCATCTTGCCGGAATCGATCAGATCGAAAGTCGAGTCCTGCAATACTTCGGAGTACATCGTAAGTGCTTCGAACGGTGAATCCACGAAGCCCGAAAGCACCGCGTTCGCGATCGTGCCGATGCCGGCCTGCAGCGGCGGCAGTTGCGCGCTCATGCGGCCGTGCTTCACTTCGTGCTGCAGGAATTCGATGAGGTGGCCGGCAATGCGCGCGGTTTCTTCATCGGCGGGCAGCACGGTCGAGGGGCTGTCCGCTTCGTTCGTGATGACGATGGCAGCGATCTTCTCCGGCGGAATTTCGATTGCGGTCGTACCTACGCGGTCCTGCGGACGCACGATCGGCAGCGGGTCGCGATGCGGGCGGCGGCCAGGAATCCACACGTCGTGCAGGCCTTCGAGCGCGAGCGGCTGTGCGAGATTGATCTCGACGATCACCTTCTCCGCGAGAATCGCGAAGCTCGCCGAATTGCCGACCGACGTGGTCGGTACGATCGCGCCGGTTTCCGTGATCGCTGCGGCTTCGATGATCGCGAGATCGAGTTTGCCGAGCAGGTTCGCGCGCAGCATCTCCACGGTTTCCGAAAGATGCTGGTCGACGAACATCACTTCGCCGCGGTTGATTGCCTTGCGCAGCGTCGAATCCACCTGGAACGGCAGACGGCGCTCGAGCACACCCGCTTCGGTCAGCATGCGATCGACGTCGTGGCCGAGCGAGGCGCCCGTCATCAGCGTGATACGCAGCGGCTCTTTCTCTTCGCGCGCGCGGCGCGCCAGTTCGATCGGCACGGCCTTCGTGTCGCCGGCGCGCGTAAAGCCGCTCGCGCCAACGCGCATGCCGTTGCGCACGAGTTGGGCCGCCTCGGCAGCCGAAGTGATTTTCCCGCGCAAGGCGGCACAACGAATACGGTCTTCGTACATCAAAGTCTCCACAAACTCTCTGATCGCCTGGTGCCTATTTTCAGGTCTTGCATCGGCGGTCGTGCACTGTGAGTTTCACAAAACACTGTTGCAGTGTTTTTGTGCAGCCACAATGCGCAAAGCCGCGGCGCCCTTTTGAAGGCGTCGCGGCACAAGATTTCAGCGTGCGCCTGCACATGGCTGGCGTGCTCTCGATCTCAGCTACCGAAATAAATATTGCAGAAGCTGACCGGGCCGACGCATTCATCCTTCTTTGCCGGCTTTACGATTTCGCGGTGGGCGGGCGCTTGCGCTACCTGCGGGGCAGCGGACTGCGCAACCTGCTGAGGGACGCTCGCTGCCGGTGCTTCGTTCTGTGCATAAGCAGCGGCGGCGGCAAACAGCGAACAGGCAACAACAGCGATCTTCAGGGACTTCATTTTACTCTCCAGTGCTAATGGGTACTGCGAAGCAGTGATGTGACTATATGACTCAGGGTCGAATAGATTAAGGAGGCGGGGTGGAAGGCATATTTCCAGACTGCAGCAAGATCGCGCGGGGCCCGCTTTTTCATTGTGTTTTCAACGATCTGCGTGGCGAAAGCGTACGGCGTGCACGGCGCGCCAGCGGCCCGAGCGGCGCATCGCGGTCGAGCAGCGCGCTGCGAATGAAGTGCAGATGACTCAACAACCGCTGCGCCTCGTGCCGCCTCTCCCGCTCGTGATGCACAGTGGCGAGCGCCTCCTGAGCGATCCAGGTCGCCGCGCGCACGGCGCTGAGCGCGTGGTCGAGCGCGACCCCGTCCGGATTCTCGAAAAGGTGCGCGATGTCCTCCTGTACACGCGCAAGGGCCGCTGGCCAGCGCGCGTCATGACAGTCCAGCCAGGCTGCCGCGTGCGCCTCGTTGCGCAGATCGACCACGGCGTGCCCGACCTCGAGCGTCACGAGCATCCAGCGCAGCGCGCGCCGGTGCGCCGGGCGGCGGCCGTTCAGCAAGAGCCTCAACTGGTGCATCAAATCGTGCGTACCGGACTGGAAGCGCTGCCCGAGGCCATCCAGCTCTCCATGACAAGCCAGGACGACCTGGCCGCGCAACGCTACGCACATGCGCTCGACGAGCCAGTTCATGTGCGGCGGAAACACCACCGCGAACGCGAGCGAAGCGACCAGCATCGCGGCGACGACGGCGATGCCGTTGTTGACCAGCAGATCCGGCGTGTAGACGATCACATTGTCCGGACCGGCCAGCAGGCAGAAGAACACCGAGAAGCCGACGCCATAGCCCGCTATGCGCGAGCGCGTGGCGAGAAAGGCGCCGATGGCGAGCACCGGGACTAGCGTCGCGCAGAGCAGCGGAAAGCCGTCGACATTGGGATAGACGTAGCAGGTGAAGAGATAGCCCGTCACGGCGGCAAAGGCCGCGCCAACCGCCATCTGCACGGCCATGCGCGACGCGTTCGGCGCCGACGAGGTGAGCGCGCACGTGAGTGCGGCCGCGATCATCGCGAGGCCGCCGCTCGGCCAGTCGGTTTCGACCCAGAACCAGCCCAGCGCCGCCACCACCACGGCGGTGCGCACGAAGGTGAACGCCACCACGTACCAGCTCGTGCGGGGCACGTAGCGCGCAGCGCGCGGCTCCTGCGCGGGACTCGCTTCCATGAGCGATGCCCAGGTGCGGCTGTAGCGCACGATCTCGGACGTAAAGCGATAGATGAGTTCGGCCGAGGTGTCGAAGTCGGGCAGCGCTTCGGGCAGCGCATGTTCGAGCGGCCGCCGCGTCTCGCGCACATGACGCGGCAGCGTGCGCTGGAAGGCCTCGAGCCCATCGGCGAGCCTCCGCGCATAGGCGCGATCGCTTTCGTTGCGGCTCGGCCGTTGTGCAAGCAGCGCGGCGAGTTCGTCAAAATATGGCGCGAGCGGTGCGATCGCCGCGTCGCTCCAATGCAGTCGCTTAAGCAACTGGCGCAACGCATGCAGCCGCGCGCAGGCATCCATGAATTCGGAATTCAGACGCGAAAGCAGGCCGCTGCGCGAGCGCATCGTCGGATCTTCGAAAAATGAGAAAGCGCGCGTGGCCTCGAAGCCGACGACATCGTCGACGAGACTCGCAAATCGCCCTTCGAATGCGCCCCTTTCGAGCCGCCCAGCCAACACCGCTGCAGCGAACGCAGTAAAATTGAGATAGCGTGAGCGCAAGGTGCGATCGAGCAGCGAGCCCGACTGCCGGGGCACGATCACTGCGCTGACCATGCCCGAGCAGAGAATGCCCACAGCCACTTCCGCGCCGCGGCCAAGTGCGGCGAGGAAGAGCCCGTTGGGCTGCATCACGAGCGGAATGCCGATCAGCGCTGCCGTGTAGCCGGCGAGCACGAAACCGTACCAGCGAAAATGGCGATTCCTCATGGCGGCGGCTGTACACGCGGCCACCCACCCCGTCATCCCGAGTATGTAGAGCTCGGGCTGCTGGACGAACACGGCGCCCAGCACCACCGCCGCGACCATTCCCACCGCAGTGCCGACGATGCGATAGAAGCTCTTGGCGAACACCATGCCCGAGAGCGGCTGCATCAGGACGAACACCGTCGTCATCGCGATGCGCGGCTGCGGCAGGTCCAGCAGCATGGAGATGCCCATGGCAAGCAAGCCGGCCGCGACCGTTTTCAGCAGATGGATCCAGATCGCGCCGTCGCTGGCCTGCCAGTCGCGCAACGCCAGTCTGGCGGCGCGCCATATGATCTCCGCGCGCCGACGCGAGTCGAACGCTCGATGTATCGCAGGCTGGCGGCTCATGACAAACGCTCGGGCTGTTACAAAGACAGGGGCCGATTGTAGGAGCGTCATTGCGCCGCATTAATGGGACGCGCGGGGAACCTCCGTTCCAGATCACTCAACAATGGCGCGCCCAGACAGGCGGACAATATCGTTTCTGTACCGAACAAGAAGGTCAAGAAGGTCTGATGGATACGTTACAAAACATGCGGGTGTTCGTCCGCGTTGTGGAAGCGGGCAGCTTCACGGCCGCGGCTCAGTCGCTGGATTCGACCACCGGCGCGATGTCGCGCGCGGTATCGGAACTCGAAGCGCATTTGCGCACCCGTCTGCTCAACCGCTCGACACGCCGGCTTGCGCTCACGCCCGCCGGCGAGCGGTATCTCAAGCGCTGCTCGCTGATTCTCGCTGACGTAGACAGCGCGGAAGAAGAAGCAAGCTGCGCGCACGAACGCCCGGCTGGGGCGCTGCGCATGCATAGCTTCGCGAGTATTGGTCAGCAGTACGTGCTGCCGGCGATTTCACGCTATCGAGCACTGCATCCCGAAGTCACCGTCGAGCTGACGCTTTCGCAACGCATGCCGGATCTCTTCGAGGGCAGCAGCGACGTATCGGTGGTCACGGCGTCATCGCTGCCGAATTCCGATCTCGTTTCGCACCAGCTCGGTTCGACGTATAGCATTCTGTGCGCGTCGCCTGGGTATGTGCATACGCACGGTGCGCCGCGCACCCCCGCCGATCTCTCGCATCACGACTGTCTGATTCTGAAATCGCCGGCGTTCCCGGCGCATGAATGGACGCTCGAGGGGCCCGAGGGCAGCGTCGAGATGCAAGTGGACGGACCGGTGCAGGTGAACATCGCGGAATCGCTTGCAGTTGCGATACGCGAGGGGATGGGGATCGGGATGCTCCCGGTCTACTCGGCAATTGAAGGACTGCGCAACGGTACGCTCGTGCGCGTGTTGCCGAAGCACAAACTGCAAAAGACGAACGTGTACGCGCTCTATCCGTCGCGCAAGTTCGTCGACGCGAAAACCAAGACGTGGGTCGAATTCTTGCGCGCGCATCTTCCGCAAGTGATCGAACGTGACCTGGCGCTGCTTGAAGAGCTGACTCAAGAGCAGCTTACGGATGTCGCAGAAGAAGTTGCTTTGGCGAAAGACGCCGCGGTCGCAGCAACTGTGCAGAAGGCGACGCAATAAGCCTGCGGTAGAGGAAGCGGGCTCACGAAAAAAGCCGTCCATTGGACGGCTTTTTTGTTTTCCTGCATCTGAAGAAGCGTAAACGCCAGAACCCCGGTGCTCTTTCGGAGACACCGGGGTTCTGGACGTACTGCATAAGGAGCCTGACGATTACCTACTTTCACACGGGCAATCCGCACTATCATCGGCGTGGAGCTGTTTCACGGTCCTGTTCGGGATGGGAAGGGGTGGGACCAGCTCGCTATGGTCATCAGGCATGACGGGTTGCTGCGTCGCATCGGGTCTTTTGGACCTGGCGCCACAGCCAATCGGGAAGAAGCGTAAAGAGGTGTTGCTGAATTGGGGTTGTGTTGTTTCAGGCACAACACGCG
>NZ_SMOD01000076.1 GCF_004353905.1 Paraburkholderia guartelaensis
GTTTCGGCTGGGCCAAGACCGTGGGGCGCATGCGCCAGGTGATGGTGCGTGGCTTGAAGAAGGTGGACCAGATGTTCGTGTTGAATATGGCGGCCTACAACCTTGTGCGCATGCGATCGCTGGCACAGGTGCGTCCATAGTGGCGGGAAAGCGGCAATGAGGCCAAAAAAGTAGCCTCAAACCGCCGAAACAACGTTGAATTCGCGTTGAGATTGCGCAATCTGAAAAATTTTGCGGCAGGAGCCGCGTAAGCGGAACAAGGCCGTCTCCGTTGGGCTGTATTTCAGCGGCCTGCTAGGGTCCGGTCACATTAATAACGGGTACGTGCCGGCGCTTCGCCAGTCGTGGCGATGCGCCGTACGACCGTTCAATTTCCCCTTCCTCCCCGTCCATTCGCCGCCGTTCGGCCTCGGCGGGACGCGATTGTCGAAGTGCACAAAGACTCTCGTTGGATTCTCCAATGTTTTGCCGTCGTGACATTGCTAGATTGAATTAACTTCTGCCTGAATACCCAGGCTGGGCGCCAGCATGGCGTGTGAGCGACAACGGGGTCCCTCGCGTTCGTGACGCCATGCATTGCGCATCTGACTATAAGGAACGTCTCAGTGACGAAGCAAATCAACCGTGTCGCGGTGATTGGCACGGGAGTGATCGGCGCGAGTTGGGCCGCATTGTTTCTCGCGAAAGGACTCGACGTCGTCGCATTCGACCAGGGGCCGGACGCCGGGCAGCGCTTGAGGCAGTATGTCGACGCGGCGTGGCCGGCGCTCGAAGCGCTTGGCCTCGCGCCCCGAGCCTCGCGCTCCCGTCTCACCTTCACGCGCGACTTGCCGGGCGCCGTGGCGGACGTTGGCTTCGTCCAGGAAAATGGTCCCGAACGTATCGACTTGAAGCGCGCGATATATGAAGGGCTGGACGTTCTCCTTCCACCCGACGTCCCCATTGCTTCGAGTTCCTCCGGCCTCACGATGAGCAACATCCAGGCGGGTTGCAAATCCCATCCACAACGCTGCGTGATCGGGCATCCGTTCAATCTTCCGCATCTCATTCCGCTCGTCGAGATCGTTGCAGGCGAACAGACGTCAGAGGAGACCGTCAACAAGGTCACGGCCTTCTATACGTCGCTTGGCAAGCGCACCATCCGTGTTCGCAAGGAGGTGCCGGGCCTTGTGGCGAACCGGCTACAGGCAGCGTTGTGGCGGGAGATGGTGCATCTCGTGGCAGAGGGCGTGGTGAGCGTGGCGGATGCCGATACCGCGGTGTGTCATGGCCCCGGACTGCGATGGGGATTGATGGGGCCGACCATGCTGTTTCATCTCGGCGGCGGAAAAGGCGGCATCGAAAATTTTCTCGATCAGTTCACCGGACCGATGACCGCATGGTGGAAAGCGCTGGGGTCGCCCGAACTGACGCCGAATATGCAGCAGGCGATCATCGACGGTGCGCGGCGCGAGGCAGCGGGCCAGTCTGTTGGCGACCTTACGGCGCAATGCGAGCGCATGCTGCTTGACCTGCTGAAACTGCGGCAGGGCGTGGACTCCGAGGCAAGCACCTCATGAAAAATGCGCGTGCCAGATAAGCGCTGTTTCCTCCGTTCGTTCGTGTTCTGCGCTGGCCCCGGCATATACCAAAGGATGAGTCGGGCAAACAGCGAGTCAGGACCACCGACCCGTTCGTACAATAGATTTCTTCGCGTTGCCGGGCTACCTTGCAAGCGTGGACGGTACAGTTTCGCGGCTCGCTTTCGATGCCCCAATCACTGGCGCCGGCTCGAGAACGAAGGTGCGACGCGAAGAGGCGGGAAATGTTCAGGCAAGCCGAAAATGATTTTGGACCCCTAATTCAAGCGACTTCGGGCAACGTCGTGCACGATGACGTCCAGCCGACTGCGGGTCACGCCCTCATGATCGCGACGCTGCTGATCTGCTGGTGGTCTCTGGTGGAAACGGCGCTGGACTTCGTCACGGGAAATGGCAACAGGGACTTTGCTTCCGCCATCGCCGCCAACCTTATCGTGGTGATCGCCGGACTCGCCGTGGTCATGAATGTCCGCTTTGCTCGCGAAATTTTCGCGTTTCTCTGCGGCGTCAGCATTCTGGCACTCGGCTCCAGGCTTCCGCTTGCGTTCGGCGATTCGCTGTGGATGCCGCTGATCTCGCTGGTCGACTGCGGAAGCAAGCTCGTTTTTCTGGCTTTCGCCTGTGCACCGCCCCACGAGAATGGCACGCGGGCCGCGTCGCTCTGACAAGTCAGGGGCGTTTGGAATGAGACTTACCGAGCGATTCGTATGGGCGTTGCTTGTGCTGGCAGTGTGCTGGGTTCTGGACATGTCGGCGCACGAACGACACCGAGGGTTTTATGAACGATTGTTTAGCGAGCAGTGCGACGCCCGCGACTATGTCGTCGAGATATATCGCACTGCATGGACACCAAAGGATACGAAAGCAGCGGGCGACGAAGACGTGTCACTACGGCTGCCGCTCGCGCGCGCGAACGACGATAACGCGTGCGATCCCCTGCAGGATGGCGCTGAATCGTCCATAACGAAAGCTGCGCAATGAAGACATTGCACATCGCCGGTTGCGCGTGATTGGCCAATAGGAGAATCGTATGCATGAGTCGCAAGGTTCGGTGGATAACAACAGTGCCGATGGGTCATCCGACGTTGCGGTGGCGGCACTGGTCACCGCGATCGAGGGATCCGTTCTCGACGGGACGCTCGACAGCCGGTGCGCCGCCAGCCTCATCTGCCGACTGAAAGGAGAAGCGGCTCACATTGTTGAGAGTGGCTATTCCACGCCTGCAGGACGCTCAGAAATGGAACGCGCTTTTGGCGCCGTCGAGGCTGCGCTGCTAAGACATGACGCGCACCGTTTCGTAGCGACTTATGCAGCCTTGCGAGCAGGGGACGCCTTTTCACACATTGGCGTGCAATTGCCAGGGGCGAAATCCGGTTGGCAGGCGGAGTGACAGATGCCACTCACCGCGGGCGGGGATCCGAAGCGTCCAATTGGCGCCGCCGTGATAGCAACGATGTCCGTTTCAGGGTGCGCAAACTACTCGCCCTCGCTCAACGTGCTCGGCGCGTACTTTCCGGACTGGCTGTTTTGCATCGTCGCGGGCGTCGTGCTGACGGTCGTCATCTATCTGGTTCTGAAGCGCTTCGCGGCGGACCACCTGCTTGCGCCCGCTGCCGTGGTGTATCCCACGCTGGTCGCATTCCTGTCACTCGCCCTCTGGCTGGCGTTGTTCCAATATTGAATCCGCTTCAGGTGAGCTAATGGCGACAGGTGCGAGCAAGACCAGGAAGAAGGCGTGGCCGGCGGTTCTCCTGGTCGTGCCGACGCTGTTGCTGCTCATTTTCGTGATCCGGCTGTTGGACCGCTCGCCTCGTACCGACGATGCCTATGTCTATGCGGATACGATCGATGTCGTGCCCGAGGTCAACGGCCGCATCGTCGAACTGGCGGTGCGCGACAACCAGGCCGTAAAGCAGGGTGATTTGCTGTTCCGCATCGATCCACGTCCGTATGAGGATGCGCTGGCGAGAGGCAAGGCATCGCTCGTCGCGCTCGATCGTCAGATCGAACTGACTCAGCGCACAGTGAACGCGCAGCAGTACAACGCACAGTCGGTGCGCGCGGCAGTCGAACGCTCCCGTGCCGCGGCGAATCAGGCGTCCGACACCTTGCACAGGATGGAGCCGCTGCTCTCGCACGGCTATGTGTCGGCAGAGGATGTCGACCGCGCACGCACCGCGCAGCGCGCAACCGAGGCCGAACTCAGCGCCGCGCAGCTACAGGCCCAGCAGGCGGCTGCGGCCGTGAGCGGGGTAGACGCGCTGGTCGCGCAGCGTGCCGTCATCATGGCCGAGATCGCGATTGCCGAACTGCACCTCGAATATGCAACGGTGCGCGCACCATTCGACGGACGCGTTGTGTCGCTGAAGACATCGACGGGGCAGTTCGCTTCCACACTCAAACCGGTCTTTACGTTGATCGACACGCGCCACTGGTATGTGGTCGCGAACTTTCGCGAGACCGAACTCAAGGGAGTGCGCGCAGGCACGCCCGCCACCGTCTACCTGATGAGCGACACGGGGCAGCGCTTTCACGGCGTAGTCGACTCGATCGGCTACGGCATCGCTTCGGATGAGGCCGGCCTTGCCCTGCCTGGCGGTCTGCCGCGCATCGAGCGCACGCTGAACTGGGTGCACGTTTCGCAACGCTTCCCGGTGAAGATCCTCGTGGGCAATCCGAACCCTGAGCTGTTTCGTGTCGGCACGTCAGCCGTGGCCGTGTTGTGGCCTGGACGCGGCGATCGCGGCGAAGGCCATTGAGGAGCACGGATGGCCGCTGCCGACTACCTGCCCGACACGCTGCGCGATGCCGGCGCATTCCTGAAGCAGGAGCTAGCGACGTTCCCCGGGCGGACGAACGTGACGTTGCGGTGCATGCTGACGAGCGCGATCGTGATCGTAGTATCGATGGCGCTCGAAGTGCCCGAACTTGCATTGTCGCTGCTGGTGGTGTTTTACGTCACGCAGTCGAACGTGGTGTTCACGCGGCTCGTCGGCATCATGTTCATTCTGGGATCGACGCTCGGCATCGGCCTGTCGATTCTGCTGCTGAAGTTCACGTACGACTATCCTTTGGTGCGCATCGTCATTGCGAGTCTGGTGTTCTTTTGCAGCGCGTACCTGATTCGCGTGCTGAAAATCGGCGTGGTGTTCTTCATTGTCGCCATTGTCGTCATCTACGTGCAGAGCTTCGTCGACCGGACCGACCAGGCCGACCTTCTGATCCGCGCGGTATTGTGGGTGTGGGTGGCCGTCAACTATCCGATCGCGCTGACGCTACTGGTCAATACGCTGCTGTTGCCGGCGGAGCCGCAGTTGCAACTCAAGGCGGAGATTCATCGGCAACTTGAGGCGCTCGACGTCCGGCTCGTGCAGCTGATCGAGGGCGGCGCGAGCAATGCGCCGCTTACGCCCCTCACGTCGGCGGACGTCCAGCAAGGCGCGTTGACGCTGCAAAAGCTGCTGCGGTTCGCGACGATGCGCGACGCCCACTATCGCGAGCATCAGGCGACGCAACTTGCATGCATCGCGACGGTATCGCGTCTTTATCGCGCGGCGAGCGAGCTGCCGCGCGAGTGGCGAGGCGCGTCGGCGGCACAATTGAAGATGCTGCACGAACTGCATGCGAACGTGCGCGCGCTCGACGAATCGGTGGCGCTGGGCGAGCCGTATCGCTACGTGAGCACCGTCACTGCCGTTGAACGCAACGCCGCCGACACGATTCCCGCAGCCGCGGAATCGCAGCGGGCGCTGCATGCCTACGCCGACCTCCTCGCGAGCGACGCGACGCCAGGCGCTTCCGCTCCGAGCGAACCGATGGTCGCGCCCGACGCGTGGACCAACCCGGCCTATGCACGCTTCTCACTGAAGACATTGCTCGCGGTGTTGATCTGTTACGTGTTCTATAACGCCGCAGACTGGCAAGGCGCCCATACGATCATGCTGACCTGCCTGATCGTCGCGCTGCCAAGCCTCGGCGCATCGGCACAGCGTGCGTTGCTGCGGCTTGCCGGGGCCGCGATCGGCAGTGCGCTAGCGCTGTTCATGGTCGTGTTCGTCGTACCGCGCCTCGACGAAATAACGGGGCTGCTGCTGATGACGCTGCCCGTCATCGCGTTCGGGGCGTGGATTGCGGCCGGCTCGGAGCGAATCGGCTACGCCGGCATCCAGCTGGTGTTCACCTTTTCGCTGGCATTGCTCGCGCGATTCGGCCCAGTCATCAATCTCACGGAAATCCGCGACCGCATGGTGGGCATCCTGCTGGGCGTTGGCGTCGCGACCTTCGTGCAGATGTCGTTCTGGCGGGAAGGCGAGGGCGACGTGCTGCGGCAGAAGCTCGCCACCATGCTGCGGGCGATCGCCGCTCAATTGCGCCCATCGCAAACCGGTGTGGCCGGGCATGACGAATTACCCTACGCACAGCGCCAATTGCAGGCCTGGGCCGTGCTGGCCGATTGCGAGGCGACGCTCTCCCGTGTCGCACTCGAGCCCGACTGGCGGGAAACGGACCAGCCGCAATTGACGCTGCGCGCGCAAACCGTTCTCGCACAGGGGCGCGAGATCATGCTGGCGGGCGATGCGTTGCGTACGCTGGCGACGCAGGCCGAAGTATCCGACCCAGGAACCGCCGAAGCCGTGCGTACGGCCCAGGAGCAGGCATCAGCCGAGCTTGCCCGATATGCGGAGGGACTGGCAGCGAATCCACCGGCAGCCCGCGCACCGCGACGCATCGAGGTCGTTGCGCAAGCCGGCGAACCGGCGCTCGCGACTGGCGCACCGCTCTTCGAGGCCGCGGACGAGCTGTCGCGGCAGGTCGCGGGCTTGCCGGAATGGGCTGCTGACGCCGGCCTCCCGGAGCCCGCTGGGGCGCCATCGTCACAGGTACTGCGATCATGATCGCGCGGGCGCATTGGCGACGCGTGTCGTGGCACCGACGCTGCCTGTGTATCGCGTGGATGGCATCCATGCTGCCGGGCTGCGCGCTGATTCGCCATGACAGCCCGCCGTATACCGAGATCGCGCCCACGCAGATCAATCTCGCGAACGATATCCATCTCGCGCGCGACGGCTGGCCCGCCGCCCGCTGGTGGACGCGCTACAACGACGCGCAGCTCGACGCGCTAATCGACCAGGCCCTCGCCAATGCTCCGACGATGGTGATCGCGCGCACCCGCGTGGCGCAGGCAAAGTCGGACGTCGACCTCGTGAGGACAGGATCGAGCCTGCAAGTCAGTGCGCTTGCCTTGCTCGATCGCGAGCATGTCTCGGCGAACGGGTTTCTTGGACCGTTCGCGCAGAACGAGCCGGCGTTGGGTCTCACGGGCCCGTGGTACACCGAGGGCGTCGTCGGACTGGGCGCTAGCCTGAACGTCGACATTTGGGGCAAGCAGCGCGCGCAGATTGCGGCTTCGATTGGCGTGACGAACGCGAGGCTTGCGGAGACATCGGCGGTCGAACTCGAAATATCGGCCGATGTCGCGCAGCTCTATTTCGGCATTCAGACGAATTACCAGCTTATCGATCTATTGAACGAATCACACGAGATCGCGCAGTTTGCGGTGCAGGCGCACGAGGCGCGCGCGGCGCGCGGCCTCGAGCCCCGTACGCAGTTCGAAGAGGCACGTGCGCAGCAGATGGCCGTCGAACAGCAGATCGTATCCACGCAGGCACAGATCAAGGAGTTTCGGGAATCGTTGCGGGCGCTCGCCGGTGCGGGACCCGACGGCTTGCCGGAGATCAGGCCCGTTGCACTGCCGGCCTCGCAGGCTGCCTTGCCGGCGACGCTCTCCTATGAGCTTCTCGCCCGGCGCCCCGACTTGCAGGCCATGCGCTGGTATGTGCAGTCGTCCTTCGACCGGATCGACTCGGCGAAGGCGGCCTTCTATCCGAGTTTCGACATCAAGGCGTTTTTCGGCTACAACGCCTTGCATCTCGCCGATCTGTTCACGCACGCAAGCCGGCAGATCAACTTGATTCCGGGCCTGTACCTGCCGATCTTCGATGGTGGCATGCTCAACGCGAACTTGAGCGGCGCGCGCCAGGGGAGCAACCTGTTGATCGAGCAATACAACCAGGCCGTGCTCAATGCGGTTCGCGATGTCGCGCAGACGGGTAGCCGTTTGCAGGCGCTCGACGCCGAAACCGATTTGCAAAAGCAGCGCATCGAATCGGTGACGTTCACGAGAGACAGTGTCGAAGCGTCCTGGCAGCGAGGACTGACCAGCCAGCTCGCGGCGCTCGAGGCGCGCCAGCCGGTGATTGCCGAGCAGGTCGCACTGCTCGCGCTGAACGGGCAGGTGCTTAGTCAGGAGGTCGCGTTGACGAAGGCGCTCGGTGGTGGCTATCGCGCCGATGCGCCCGTGGAACTTAAGCCTCGCTGAAGATTGACGTCAGTGCGATGCGCCCCGAGAAAAACGAGCCCGAGGCGCCAAAGATAAGCAATCAGTGAAAGGCCGGACATCCGGCCCGACAAATCAGCACTTCGCCGGCGACCTGTTCTCCGGCGCGTGCTGGTGCAGCTTCGGTGCGGTCGCGCTGCCGCCGTGAGTCTCGAGGTACTTGCACGCATTCACGATGTCGCGCGCCAGCATCTGCGCCACATTGTGATTGATGTGCGGGCGGACCACCACGCGCAGGCTCTTGACTTCCTCGGCGTTGGCCGGCATCGAATACGCGGAAAGCACCCAGCCCTTTTCACGGACCTTGTTGGACACATCGAATTCGTTGAACTTCGTGACGCTCTTGTCGAGCGTGACGGCCACCACCGGAATGCGCTGCTGCTCGTTCATGATCGTGAAATAGCCGCTGTCGACGAGTGTCTGACGCAAGGCGATGGCGTTGTCCAGCGTCTGGCGCATGATCCGCTGATACCCGTCGAAACCCAGGCGCAGGAACTGATAGTACTGAACGGCGATCTGGAAAGCGTTGCGGCTGAAGTTCAGCGTAGCTGTCGGCATTTCGCCGCCCAGGTAGTTCACATAGAACACGAGGTCCTCATTGAACACGCTGCGTTGGCGGAAGATTACCCAACCCAGTCCCGGCGGCGTGAGCCCGTACTTGTGCCCCGATGCGTTGATGGACTGGACGCGCGGCAGCCGGAAGTCCCAGCGGTAGTCCGGGTAGAGGAACGGGTTGACGAAGCCGCCCGACGCGCCGTCGATATGCATCGGAATCGAAATGCCGGTCCTTGCTTCATAAGCGTCGAGCCAGTCGTGAATCCCCTGGATGTCGTCGTCCTCGCCGGTGAAGGTTTGCCCGGCGATGGCAACGACAGCGATCGTATTTTCGTCTACGTACTTCTCCAGTTCGTCCGCCGTTAGCCGATAGTTACCGGGCTTGAGCGGAACGATCCGCGGTTCCACGTCGAAATAGCGCAGGAACTTCTTCCAGACGATCTGGACGTTGCCGCCCGTCACCATATTGGGGCGTGTGGCGTCCTTGCCGTCCCGTTCCCGCTTCTGGCGCCAGTTCCATTTGTGGGCGAGACCGGCGAGCATGCACGCTTCCGATGAGCCAACCGTTGCGGTGCCGTACGGTTCGACGCCCTCCGGTCCGTTCCAGAGCTGATGCAGCCATCTCACCATGCGTGTTTCCATGGCGAAAAGCTGCGGATACATGTCGTGGTCGATATAGTTCTTGAACATGTTTCGCTTGGCGATCTCGACCGCTTCAGGCTCGGCAAAGGTCGTGACGAACGATGACATGTTCAGCATCGGGTTCGTGTCGGTCCATTCCTGACTGAGGACGAGTGCTTCTGCTGCCCGTGCAGCGATCCCGTGTTGAGGAAACTCGTTTTCCGGCACGTTGATATTGAACTCTTCATACGACGACACTGCTGCAATTGGCGTAGCCATTGACTATCTCCTGGGGTTGAACATGCCATCGGCAAGATGCGCTTTGCCGGGTGATGCAACTGCTGAGGCGGCGTGACAGGGCACGCCGGGTGCGCTTCATTGAATGCGTACGGGGCGGTGGGGGCTACTTGAGTATCATGACGACGACCATCCCCCAGATCGTCAGCAGCGTATTGCCGACCGCGTAGGTGACGGTGTAGCCGAGCCCTGGAACCTGACTTTTCGCGGCGTCGCAGATCATTCCCAGGGCTGCTGTTGTCGTGCGGGCGCCGGCGCAGCAACCCAGCACGATTGCGGGATGGAACCTGAACACATACTTCGCGATGAACATGCCTAGAATCAGCGGGACCGCGGTCGCGAAGATGCCCCACAGAAAGAGGCTGACGCCGAGTTGCTTCAGGCCGAGCACGAAACCCGGCCCCGCCGTGATCCCCACCACGGCGATGAACACATTCAGTCCTACTGAGTTCATGAACCAGATCGTGGGCTCGGGAACACGTCCGAACGTCGGGTGGATCGCGCGCAGCCAACCAAACACGATTCCGGCGATCAACGCGCCGCCCGCCGTGGAGAGTGTCAACGGAACGGCACCGATATTGATGGTGATCGCGCCAACGAGCGCACCGATCGTGATCGCCAGCCCGACGAAGGCAACGTCCGCTGCATTGGTCGCCCGGTCGAGCGTGCCCAGTGCTTTGGCTGCTGCAGTCGTGTCCTGGGTCCGGCCAACGAGCGTGATCGTGTCGCCGCGGTGAAGCTGCGTGCTCGGAAGCACGGGAATCGGCGTCTCGGTCGGGCCGCGCTTGATCTTGCGGATGAAAACGCCGCGCGCCGCGGGAAGCGTGGACAACTGCTGAAGTGTCTGGCCATCCACATCCTTTGCGGAGACATAGACATCGACTCCCTCGGCAGGAACCGCGAGGAGTTCGGCGTCGTCGATCTCGGCCCCGTTTGTGCCCAGCGTGGACACGAGCTGGTCGCGGCGCCCGGCGACGGCCACGACGTCACCGGTTGTCAGGACGTAGTCTAGCCTTGCTTCCTCGATTGCGGTGCCGCGTCGGATACGTTCGATAAACAGACGCATGCCCTCGGCTTCCAGGGCTTCGACCTGGCGGACGGTCAGGCCGACAAAAGGGCTCTCGCTCGCAATGCGAAACGCGCGCAGTTCGTATTGGTGCCACGCGCTACCCGCGCTGACGATCTGCTGCGTGCCGCCGAGGCTGGCTTCGTATTCCTTGCACGCCTTGACGAGATCGATCCGCAGGAGCTTCGGGCCGAGTTGGGCGAGGATGATGGCGGAGCCGACCGTGCCGAATATATAGCTGACGGCATAGGCGGTCGGCATGGCATCGAGCAACGCCTTCGTTTGCGAGGCGGGTAGTCCGAGTCGGCCGATGGCGTCCGTCGCCAGCCCCATCGACGCCGAAATGGTCTGTGAGCCAGCGAGAAGGCCGGCGGCGGAACCGACGCCGTAACCAGCGATTTTGGCGGCGGCAATGGGGGCGGCAAGACACAGGACGCACTGGACAACCGAGAAAAGCGCCTGAGGGATGCCATCCTTGGCGATGCCTCTGACGAACTGCGGTCCGACTCCGTAACCTACGGCAAAGAGGAACATCAAAAAGAATATCGACTTGACATTAGCGGAGATGGGAATGCCTAGCTGTCCGATGGCGATGGCCGCAAGCAACGTCGAGGTGACGGCGCCGAGACTGAAGCCCCGATAACTCTTTCCCCCCACCCAATATCCGATCCCTAGCGACATAAAGATCGCTATCTCAGGATGGCTGCGCAGCGTTAATACCAGCCAGTTCATTTTGTGATCCTCCGTAGCATGTGCTTCAAGAAGTCAATGAAAAGAAAACAACGTTGTATTCCTAAGTAAAATATCGAGAACATTTGTGCGCTCACTTCGATTGCGGCGGCGGTGATCACGTTCTCCGCCGACTTCTGCGTCACTTGTCACGGGGGTGTCATACAAGCCGTTGCCCGGCGTCAGATGCTACGTGCGGATCGTGGGCGACTCGCGGCTACATTTGCACAGCAGGAGGGGGCGACGTGGTCGAGCGCTTTCGTGGGGAATCGCGAGCCTGCGTTGTCCGCGTACGAGGTGGATGCTTTGCCGGAGAGCGCGCGTTGTAATCAGGAGCCGGACCGTCCTCCGGCACCGAATGGAAGCATTCAGTGCTCAGGCCGTATTCACGCGCGATCGATAGCAGCCTGTCTGCCCAATCCCAGACGCCGTATATATCGTGAACGTTTTGCAGACAGACCAGCAGTGCGACAGTGCGTTTGTCGTAAATATCGATCCCGGCATTCAACAAGGCCTTACACAATGCGGCAACGCCGGCGTCCATGTAACGGGGCCAGCCGGTCCCGGACCCGGGCAGGTAGCGTACCGGAACGCCCTCCATCGCGGATCGGTAGTCGGACGGCCGTATGAAGCTGCCAACCGGACACCCGCCGCATGGGCCGCGGTACGCAGCGCCTCCGTTTGCGAGAATGCCGGTGCGGCGTTGCGAAAGCAGGTGATTGACGGAGCGGTCAAAGATTTCCTGATCGCTCAAAAAGCGGATGGTGCGAATGGTTGACCTACTGGACACAGATCACGTTCAGATCGACGGTTCTGCGATAGACGCTCTTGTTGAGCCACGGGACGAACGTGTACTCGACATACGCGTTGCTGCTCACAAAAATGCATGTATGTAGCGCACTGAACATCGTGGACTCCTAATCGTTGCCGGATATCATGAGGTCATCGACTGTGCGGTGGTGGAAGCTCAAGTTCTTTCCGTCGATGACACCAAAGGTACGCGTGCAAGGCGAGAAAAACCATCGTACGAACGGGTGGCGTGGTTCTTCATTCGCGTGAGCGGTTCATACAGGGGTATGCTCGGGTCATCTGGATGCTGGCGCCGCCAGGGAAACGGCGGGAGCGGTGCGAAGGAGGTCGTCAGGAAGCGCGAAGTCGTTCGCCGAGGGCGAGTGAATACGCGCCACTCGCGTTGGCTATACGAAGATATAGTCGTCCTGGACCAACGCCTTAATCGGGCAACCACATGCACGTTTGCCGATACGCAGCCGCTGCGGTATTTTTCACTCGTCGCTATTTGTCGGGCGTCGTTCGACTCGCCCGCGCAAGCTTTCAAAAAGCTTCTAACCCCGATACCCCATTTGGCCGCAATCAGAATAGGGCGGCAACAATCGGCCGAGAGGGCCGAACGAAAGACCTGAAATTAGGAGAAGCCGTTGAGTTCAGGATCTGGCTTGACTTCGACGAAGGGCGCGTCTGATGGTCCGCCGTCGATGGTGTATGTGATCGACGATGATGAAGCGGTGCGAATCGCACTTAACGCTCTCCTGCGCTCGGCCGGATTGCATGTGGAGACTTTCTCAGCCTGCCGCGAGTTTCTGGCGTTCCCGAAGAAGGCTGTGCCGAGCTGCCTGATTCTCGATGTGAGGCTGCAAGGCGAAACGGGACTGGCATTTCAGAAGGAGCTTGCAAAGAGCGAAATCCGGATGCCGATTGTTTTCATGACCGGATACGCCGACGTTGCGATGTCGGTCAGAGCCATGAAAGCCGGTGCCTTCGATTTTCTCGCCAAGCCGTTTCGGGACCAGGAGATTCTCGACGCCGTTACCGACGCACTGGCGCGCGACGGCGAACGTGTGCGGGCCGAACAGGCGCTTGTCGCGCTGCGCGCTGCCTTTGCTTCGCTGACCACGCGCGAACAGGAGGTCGTCCGTTATGTCATCTCGGGCCTGATGAACAAGCAGATTGCTGCGCAGATGAAACTCAGCGAAGTCACCGTCAAGATTCATCGAGGACACGCAATGAGAAAACTGGCTGCGAACTCGGTTCCGGATCTTGTCAGAAAGGCGGAAGCACTTGGCCTCAAACCGCAAGTGGACGGACCTTCCTGATAGCGTCGCCGTGTTGCGGGCGTCCCGGCGGCATCGTGCGGGGCCGGGTGCGCCAGCGGGCGATTACAGATTGCCTTGCGGCGGCGGCTCCTTCAACGCGAGGCTGAGCCAGCGCACCACGTCGTCGGCGGCAACGGGTTTCTCGAGCAAGACCAGTGCGCCGTTTTCAATGACTTCGGCGTGCAGGTCAGCAGTTGGAAACGCAGTGATGAAAATGGTGGGTGGTGCATTCCCCTGGCTACGAAGCCGGGCGTGCAGCGCGACCCCGGACATGCCAGGCATTCGTACGTCGGAAATCAGGCAGGAGGTGTCTTCCACGTGTCCGGATTCGAGGAACTCCTCGGCTGATGCGAAGGTGCGTACGTTCCAGCCCAACGAACGAACAAGGTTCGCAGTCGCGATACGGACTGCCTCATCGTCGTCAACGATCGTAACAACTTCAGACGTATCCACGAGAAGGACCCCGATCGTCGAGAAAAAGGAAGGTGTGCGGATGATATCGGCAGCGCATTGCGAAGAATAGTACGTGCATGCCGGAACAGAAATAATACGGATGTATGTAGCGCACGTGATGGAGTGCCAGGCATCTGCTGAATACCTCTATTTTGAGGGTACTCGTGCTCCTGGCCTTGCCGCTGTCGCGGCAGTGAAGCGTAGCGGAAGTGAGTCGTAAGGCACATCGGGAAGGCAGCATCCTTGCAGCGTGCGACGCGTTTGCTAGTATAAAAACCATGCCCTGTCGCGAAACGACAACGACACGGAACCCGCAAGGCCTCGACTCGCGAAGTCGGTCTGACGATCTGGTGGTGCGGTCCAGGGCAGTGTACCGCCGGCCTTACGCTCCAACCTTGAAAACGAGAATTCTTGCCAGGAGGTCAGATGGAGCAACGCAAAGAACTGAGCGGCCTGACTAACGAGCTCTTTCGGCAAGTCGTGGAGGCGGCTCCCAACGCCATGGTGATGGTGGACCGTGCCGGCAAGATCGTTCTCGTGAATGCGCAGGCGGAGAAGCTGTTCGGCTATGCGCGTGAAGAATTGATGACGAGAGGTATCGAAGCGCTCGTGCCCGAGCGTTTCCGATCCGGTCATCCGGGTTTCCGGAGCGCATACTACACCGACATGCGGAGCCGCCCGATGGGGACCGGCCGCGACCTCTACGCAATGCGTAAAGACGGCTCCGAATTCCCGGTTGAAATAGGACTCAATCCAGTCTCAACCGACGAAGGCACGTTCGTCCTCGCGGCCGTCGTCGACATCACCGAGCGCAGGAGGCAGGAGGAACGTTTCCGACAGGTCGTGGAAGCGGCGCCTAACGCGATGGTGATGCTCGATCGCGATGGCCGGATCGTCCTCGTGAATGCGCAGACTGAAAAACTATTCGGCTATCCGCGCAATGAACTGGTTGGCCAGAGCATCGAGGTACTCGTTCCCGAACGTTTCCGCTCGCGGCACCCGGACTACCGTGACGCGTTCTACAGCGACCTGAAGACACGTCCGATGGGGGCGGGCAGGGATCTATACGCGCGGCGCAAGGACGGATCGGAGTTTCCTGTCGAAATCGGCCTCAATCCCGTCTCGACGGACGAAGGCACGTTCGTGCTGGCCGCCGTCGTCGACATTACCGAGCGCAGGCGTCTGGAGGAGCGCTTTCGGCAGGTGGTGGAAGCGGCGCCTAACGCCATGGTGATGGTGGACCACGATGGCCGGATCGTTCTCGTGAACGCGCAAACGGAGAAGCTCTTCGGCTATCCGCGCAACGAGCTGATCGGGCAAAGCATCGAAGCACTCGTCCCGGAGCGTTTCCGTGCGCACCACCCGGAGTATCGCGCGTCGTTCTACAGCAATCTGACGAGCCGCCCTATGGGAGCCGGCCGTGACCTCTACGGGTTGCGCAAGGACGGCTCGGAATTTCCTGTCGAGATCGGCCTGAATCCGCTGTCGACCGACGAAGGGAAATTCGTCCTCGCAGCCGTGGTCGACATCACGGCGCGCAAGCACGCGGAAGATGAGTTGCTTAGAAAAACCGACGAATTGGCCCGCTCGAACAAGGACCTCGAACAATTTGCCTACCTGGCTTCGCACGACCTGCAGGAACCCTTGCGAGCAGTCGCCGGCCCCTTGCAGATGCTGCAGATGCGATACAAGGGGCAACTGGATAACCGTGCCGATGAGTTCATTTCACACGCGGTCGATGGCGCGACGCGGATGCAGGCGCTCATTAACGATCTACTCGCCTATTCGCGGGTCGGCCGCTCTGACGACGCGCGCCAGTTGACTGACTGCGCGCAGATACTCGATCAGGCGCTCAAGAGCCTGAGCGTCACGATGGAGGAAAGCGGCGCCGAGGTGAGGAAGGAAACGTTGCCTACGCTGGTGGCGATTCCGACGCACCTCACGCTTCTGTTCCAGAATCTCATCGGCAACGCCGTCAAGTTCCGCGACAAGTCACGCCCTGTACGGATCGACGTGGGTGCGACGCGCCAGGGCGAGGGGTGGCTATTCTGGGTCAAGGACAACGGGATCGGCATTGATCCGCAATACTTCGAACGGATTTTCCTGGTCTTTCAACGCCTGCACACGCGCGCAGAGTATCCAGGCACCGGGATTGGCCTCGCGCTTTGCAAGCGGATCGTCGAACAGCATGGCGGCCAGATCTGGGTCGAGTCTGCTCCAGAAGAGGGCGCGACGTTCTTTTTCACGCTGGGCGTCAAGAACGCAATCTGAAGCCGAACACGAAAGAGAGGAGACTACGATGCTTTCCGAAAATAGCGAGCAGATGTTTCATATCCTGATGGTGGAGGATAGCCCCACGGATGTGATGATGACGCGCGAGGCGCTGGAATATTACAAGGTGCTCAATCCGCTACACATTGCGGAGGACGGCGTGGAGGCAATCGAGTTCCTCAAGCGCGAAGGAAAACATGCAAACGCACCCCGTCCCGGCCTGATCATCCTGGATCTCAACCTGCCACGAAAGAGCGGCCAGGAAGTGCTTCAAGAGCTGAAAACCGATCCGGAATTGATGAACATTCCGGTCGTCGTGCTGACCACCTCCAAAGCCGAGGAGGACGTGGCGAAGTCATATGGCCTGCACGCGAACTGCTACATCACCAAGCCCGTCGACTTCGAGAAGTTCGTTCAAGTCGTGCGCAGCATCAACGACTTCTGGCTTGGCGTCGTGACGCTACCCCCCGCTAAATCGTGAATATCGATCATGAAATACATATCCTCCTGATCGAGGACAGCGCGACTGACGCACTGTTGATCGACAGGGTGCTCGAGGACGTGGCGGAGTTCAAGTACCACGTGGTGCGCACCGAATCCATGGCGGAGGGTGTCGCGCGCGCGCGGACCGCGCATTTCGACGTGGTGATCCTCGACCTGGGGCTGCCGGACGCAAAAGGGGGGCTCGACACCTTCAGGAAATTCCAGCAGCTGGTGCCCGACATGCCGGTGTTGGTTCTCACTGGACTGGACGATAATTCGGTCGGTCTGCTGTCCATCCAGCACGGTGCACAGGACTATCTCCTCAAGAAGGATATCCGCGCATCGGAACTGAGCCGCGCGATCCGTTACGCAATCGAACGCCACCGCGTCGCGGTGGAGCTCAGGGCGAGCGAGGAACGCTTTCAGCTCGCGGTGAGGGGCGCGACGGCGGGCTTGTGGGACTGGAATCCGCAGACGGGCGCGATGTACTTTTCGCCTCATTTCAAGGCAATCATGGGCTACGGGGAAAACGACCTGCCCAATGAAGCGAGCGTGCATCAGGAGGCCATTCATCCAGAAGACATCGATCGGGTGACGGCCTGCCTCACAGCGCATCTGGAGCACAAGAACGCCTACGACGTCGAATATCGTATCCGCACCATGTCGGGAGAATACCGATGGGTTCAGTCTCGCGGACAGGCGCTCTGGAACAATTCCGGCCAGCCCTATCGGATGGTGGGCTGGATCATCGACGTGACGGAGCGAAAACTGGCCGAAGAGGCACAGCGCGATTCACGCGAACGGGCGGCGGACGCGTTGCAGCAAACCCAGGCCGATATGGCGCGCCTGAACCGCGTCTTGATGCTCGGCGAAATGGCCGCTTCGATTGCGCACGAGGTCAAGCAGCCTGTGTCCGCGGTCGTCATGCATGCAACGGCGGGGTTGCGCTGGCTGGATGCCCAGCCTCCGGAGCTGGAGGAGGCACGGCAGTCGCTGAATCACATTCTCAAGCAAGGCAACCGGGTCGTGGAGGTCGTTGGCCACGTGCGATCGCTCGTCAAGCAGGAGCCGCCACGCGAGGATCCGGTCGATGTCAACGAGGCCATTGTCGAAGTGCTGGCTCTGATCAATGCCGAGTTGCAGAGAAACAGCGTGCGGTTGCAGACGCGGCTTTCCGCAAACCTGCCACCTGTGCTCGGGGACCGGGTCAAGATGCAGCAGGTGATCGTCAATCTTGTCATGAATGCTTCGGAGGCGATGAGCGCAGTGAGTGACAGACAGCGCGAGCTGACGATCGTCTCCGAGCGGAGTGACTCGAACGATGTGATAGTCGAGGTATGGGACACCGGATCAGGACTTCCACCTGGGAGTACAGAGCAATTGTTCCGCTCGTTCTACACCACCAAACCCAACGGGATGGGCATGGGACTCTCCATTAGCCGCTCGATTGTCGAGGCCCATGGCGGACGACTGTGGGCCACGCCTCGTGAGCCACACGGCACGGTGTTCCGTTTCACGCTGCCGATTGAGTCGAATGTTGCACAATAGCCGGAATCCTCGTTTTTGCCGGTTGCCTGTTCATCTCCAGGGAGCAATCCAACCATGATAGTCAGCATCCCGACGATCAGTGAGAGCTTGCGCGAACGCACGGCGCTGCTTGCAGCCAACCCGACGGCCGTGAACGAATGCGTATACGAGACTCTGATGGACGTCGAGGGCTATAAAGACCTAATGCCGTCAGTCAGGCAGGACATTGCAGCGTCGATCGAATTGACGGCCGGCTTGTGGTTCCAGTCGCTTCTGAAGCGTGAGCCGCCGTCGGCGGAAGACATGGATCGCTTTCAGGAATTCGGCCGCCGGCGCGTTCACCAGCGCGTGCCGCTGCAATCCGTGCTGCGGGCCTTCCGGATTGGATCGCGTGAGATCTGGCGCACTTACATCGCGCTGGGTGAAGACGATAGAAGCCTCATTGAAGAACTGCTGTTCGTCATCTCGCCGTATCTTTTCGACTTTTTTGACGTCATGGCGCAGAGCATCGCGCAAAGCTATCTCGAAGAGCAGTATCAGCAAGCACGCTGGCGTGAGGCATTGCGTCATCAGCTTTACAACATTGTCTTTTATACGCCGGAAGATCACGACGGCTTTCGGGAAACAGTGGAAGCGCTGGGACTCGATTCCACCGCACCACGTGTGGGGCTTGCCATCGACATCGATCTGCCCGAACACACGTCGTACGAACGCGAACGGGAACTCGACCGCATCGCACTTGCGTCAGCGCGTCATCTTGCTGCCGCGCCAGGCGATCTGGTGCGGGCGTGGCATCGTGGCAGGCTGATTCTGTGGGCTCCGTGCCTGCGAGGCGATTCGATCAATCGTATCGATCGCCTGACGGCAGATCGGGCCAGCACTCTGGCGGGTGCGGTGCCGGAGCTTCGTCGTATCGGCGTTGGTCTGATGAACGAAGGCGCGTCGGGCTGGGCGGCCACGGTTGACGAAGCGATCAGGGCTTTGGACTTCGCGCCAAAAAGCCAGGGCCGGCCGCAGGTCGCAATGTATTCGAGCATCCTCATCGAAGAAAGCGCGCGTCATGCAGCGAATGCGCGGCGCTACCTTGTCTCTCTGCTCGAACAACTCGCCAACGAGCCTGAACTGGTCGCGACGCTGCAGACTTATTTCGAACAGGGACAGCGGCGCGGGCAATCCGCGGCCGAACTCGGCATTCATCCGAATACGTTGAACTACCGGCTAGAGCGCATTGAAGCGCTGCTTGGTGCGAGCCTGGACGACGTCGGCTGGATTGAGAAGCTCGATATCGCGCTGAAGTTGCGCCGGGCGACGATGTGAACCGGTGGCCGGTTAGCCTGCGGGCAGCTCGAAAGCGGACACTTCTACTTAGCCACTACAACACAATGTCAAAGCCATTTTCAGATGTCGGGGTCCCGGCTAAATACAGATGTCGGGGTTGAGGTTGGTTCTGGGTGTGGTTGTTTTGCAGTCCTTTATATCTATCTGGAGGGGGTTTTTAGCACCGAGCCTCCCGGGTTGCGGTGAGTCCCCATTACCGCCGCATTCAAGTCCTCGAGCGTCACTTCGCGCTGCTTCCGTGCGCCAGGCAATGGTTTCGGTTTGCGTACCGCGGCGCCGCGATTGGTGCGGGATGGCGAGCCTGATACGCGACGGTTATCGCGTTGCGCCTGCAGCGCCTGGGCGACGCGCAGCGCATGGCCGAGCCGCTTGTGCTCGATCACGGCGCCCTGGTCGATTTCCGAGAGCTTGTCATAGGGGATACAGGGCAGTGCTGCACCACCGGCCCGCAGCTCGATGCGACCGTCCGGATACTCCCATACCTCGATGTAGCGGCCGATCAGCCGGCGGGTTGCCGGCGTGTCCTTCAGCAGCCAGATCACGCGGTCGTTCAGCAGCGTGAGTGAATCCGATACCTTGCGCTGTACCCGCCAGGTCAGGATTGCGTCGAGATCCTCGTCCGCACGCAGCGGCCGGTGTGCATCGAACCGGCTTCTGGGCGGCTTCGCGAAGCGGGCGTTGTAGGCCGCCATGAAGGCGGGGGCCCAGGCGTTCGCTTCGTCCAGCGTGCTGATGCCGCGCAGGCGCAGTTCCTTCACGAGGCGATCCTGCAGCGTCAGGTTGGCGCGCTCCACGCGGCCCTTGGCGGGGCTTGAGTTCGCGCAGAACGTGTCGATATTGAGCTCATACATCGCCCGGCCGAACTGGGTGACGCCTTTGCCTGCAGTCTCGGCGCGGCGCTTCACGTAAAAGACGCTCGCCTTGTCGCTGTAGAACGCCACCGGTTTGCCGTGGCGCTCCAGATACGCGCGCGTGGCCTCGAAATAGCTTCTATGGGGTATTCGAAGTCAAGCCCCCTCGATAGCGATTTTGATCGCCAGATTCTCTCTTTGGACTCCACGAGTTATCCTCGGCCTGCCGGCGGGGTCTCCTCATGTGGCCACGACGCCGGCAGGCGGTGGATAACTCGTGTGCGTCAACAAGTGGTTATCGGCTTTCTTTCCCTCCTGCTCAACACGTCAATAGTCTTTGGTTCGGAGCGCTCGATGTCGGGCGTATGCCCGATCTAACTTCTATCCGTGCCGGCACCACGGCCGGTCACCCTATACCGCAT
>NZ_SMOD01000077.1 GCF_004353905.1 Paraburkholderia guartelaensis
GGGTGGGTTCGATCACGCCGCACACGCACTTCACGGCTGAAGTGTACGTGCTGAGCAAGGACGAAGGCGGCCGTCACACGCCGTTCTTCAACAACTACCGTCCGCAGTTCTACTTCCGTACGACGGACGTGACGGGCTCGATCGAGCTGCCGAAGGACAAGGAAATGGTCATGCCGGGCGACAACGTGTCGATCACGGTGAAGCTGATCGCTCCGATCGCGATGGAAGAAGGTCTGCGCTTCGCAATCCGCGAAGGTGGCCGTACCGTCGGCGCCGGCGTGGTTGCAAAGATCATCGAGTAAGTTTTTGCCAGTCTCGTTGATCGACTAAGTGGTTTCGGGGTTGGCGATGCCGCCAACCCCAAAATGGTTTAGGGGTATAGCTCAACTGGCAGAGCGTCGGTCTCCAAAACCGAAGGTTGGGGGTTCGATTCCCTCTGCCCCTGCCAACTTCTCGCGCCTCGGCGCGTTGTTCTTTAAGGTGTTATGGCGAATCCTTCCGTCGAAACTGTTAATACTTCCAGCGACAAGCTGATGCTTGCGGCGGGTGTATTGTTGGTTGTGGCCGGGTTCGTAGGGTTCTACTGGCTCGGTAGCCAGGAGTGGTATGTCCGCGGTGCAGCGCTCGCAGTGGGCGTGATCGCGGGGGTGGTAGTCGGTCTTCTCTCGGCGCCCGGCAAGAGCTTCATCGCGTTTGCCAAAGACTCGTACAAGGAAGTTCGCAAGGTCGTCTGGCCGACTCGCAAAGAGGCCACGCAAACGACCCTGGTGGTCTTCGGCTTTGTGCTGGCAATGGCCATCATTCTGTGGGTTTGCGACAAATCCATCGAGTGGGTGATTTTCTCGGCGATTCTGGGTTGGAAATGATATGAGCGATACACCGGCATCCCCGAGCGGAAAACGTTGGTATGTGGTGCACGCCTACTCCGGCATGGAGAAGAGCGTGCAACGTGCGCTTCAAGAGCGCATCGAACGTGCTGGCATGCAAGACAAGTTTGGCCAGATCCTCGTTCCGACTGAAGAAGTCGTCGAGGTGAAGGGTGGTCACAAATCGGTGACCGAACGTCGTTTCTTCCCGGGCTATGTCCTGGTTGAGATGGAAATGACGGACGAAACGTGGCACCTCGTGAAGAACACGGCAAAGGTGACCGGTTTCGTCGGCGGGGCGCGTAATCGCCCGAGCCCGATTTCGCCGCGCGAAGTCGAAAAGATCATGTCGCAGATGCAGGAAGGCGTTGAGAAGCCGCGCCCCAAGACCCTGTTCGAAGTCGGCGAGATGGTCCGCGTGAAGGAAGGTCCGTTCACGGACTTCAACGGCAGCGTCGAAGAAGTCAACTACGAAAAGTCGCGCGTCCGGGTCTCCGTCACCATTTTCGGTCGCGCCACACCGGTCGAACTCGAATTCGGCCAGGTCGAAAAGCTGTAAATCGAATACTACGGATCGCGCCTTTGGTGCGGTCCGTTTTTCCGCGCTTACGGTCCGCGTTATGGCCGTAGAGGAGCGCCAGTAGTCCAGTCGGCTGTAGATGTCGCCAAAGCAGTTGGCACAGCGAAGATTGTGGTGAACGCGCGCTACCACTCACCAGAACGCTCACGCGTTCCAAAGAGGTTTTCAACATGGCAAAGAAAATCATCGGCTTTATCAAGCTGCAGATTCCTGCAGGTAAAGCCAATCCGTCGCCGCCGGTCGGCCCGGCACTGGGTCAGCGCGGCCTGAACATCATGGAGTTCTGCAAGGCGTTCAACGCGCAGACTCAAGCCATGGAACCGGGTCTGCCGGTTCCGGTCGTGATCACGGCATTCGCGGACAAGAGCTTCACGTTCATCCTGAAGACGCCGCCGGCTACGGTTCTGATCAAGAAGGCAGCGAAGGTCGACAAGGGTTCGGCCAAGCCGCACACCGACAAGGTCGCTACGATCACCCGCGCGCAAGCCGAGGAAATCGCGAAGACCAAGATGCCGGACCTCACGGCAGCCGATATGGATGCAGCGGTTCGCACGATCGCTGGTAGCGCCCGCTCGATGGGCATCGTCGTGGAGGGCGTGTAAATGGCTAAGGTTTCCAAGCGTCAAAAGGCACTGGCTGCCAAGATTGACCGCCAAAAACAGTACCCGATCGGCGACGCACTGTCGCTCGTGAAGGAATGCGCCACGGCGAAGTTCGACGAGTCAATCGACGTTGCAGTGCAGCTCGGCATCGATGCGAAGAAGTCGGACCAGGTCGTTCGCGGCTCGGTCGTTCTGCCCGCTGGTACCGGCAAGTCGGTCCGCGTCGCAGTGTTCGCGCAAGGTGAAAAGGCTGAGCAGGCTAAGGCAGCAGGCGCAGAGATCGTCGGTATGGAAGACCTCGCCGAGCAGATCAAGGGCGGCAACCTGAACTTCGACATCGTGATCGCTTCGCCGGACACGATGCGCGTCGTCGGTACGCTCGGTCAGATCCTCGGCCCGCGTGGCCTCATGCCGAACCCGAAGGTCGGCACCGTGACGCCGGACGTGGCGACCGCGGTCAAGAACGCGAAGGCTGGTCAGGTGCAATTCCGTGTCGACAAGGCAGGTATCATCCACGCCACGATCGGCCGTGCATCGTTCGAGCCGACCGCGCTGCGCACCAACCTGGACGCGCTCCTCGACGCGCTGACCAAGGCGAAGCCGGCAACGAGCAAGGGCGTGTACCTGCGCAAGATCGCTGTCTCGAGCACGATGGGCGTTGGCGTTCGCGTCGACCAGACGTCGCTCACAGCGTAATAGTTTTGCCGCGCTGAGGCTCGAAAGGGCAGCAGCGTGGATTTAAAGGGCTTTGGGCGGTTGTGCAGCGGCAGTAAGCGCGGTGCAACCGGTTGTCAAAGACCGTTGGCGGAAGTGCAGCAGTTGAGTGCTTCCTTAATGCAAAGCCAACGCAGATGGCGAACCCGAAAAGGTTTTGAAGTGCTGATGTGAGCGGATGCAGGCGGTAACGCCTGACAATGCAAACTGATTTACTCCGGACTGGTCGGTCGCCGTTGTTGAACGCGGCACATGTAGCGAAAGCAAAGTGTGTCGAATCTGGAGGTTAACCGTGCCACTGAACAAAGAAGGTAAGCAGGCCGTCGTGGCTGAAGTCTCCGCGCAAGTCGCGAAGGCTCAGACCATGGTGCTGGCCGAGTATCGTGGAATCGCGGTTGGCGATCTGACCAAGCTGCGCGCGAAAGCGCGTGAGCAGCAGGTGTACCTCCGCGTGTTGAAGAACACGCTGGCGCGTCGCGCTGTCGAAGGTACCCCGTTTGCTCCGCTGGCAGAGCAGATGACTGGCCCCCTGATCTACGGCATCTCGGAAGATGCAATTGCTGCTGCGAAGGTCGTCAATGACTTCGCGAAGGGCAATGACAAGTTGGTCATCAAGGCTGGTTCCTACGAAGGCAAGGTGATGGACGTGGCAGGCGTGCAAGCGCTGGCCAACATCCCGAGCCGCGAAGAACTGCTCTCGAAGCTGCTGTTCGTTATGCAAGCTCCTGTTTCCGGCTTCGCGCGTGCTCTGGCCGCGCTGGCGGAGAAGAAGCAAGCAGAAGCTGCCTGATTTCAGGCAGACGAACGAGCAAGAGCAAGCGAGAAAGATCGCTAGCTGTTTCCGAATTCAAATCTGGAGTAATTTCAAATGGCAATCGCAAAAGAAGACATCCTCGAAGCCGTTGGCTCGATGTCGGTTCTTGAACTGAACGAACTGGTCAAGGCATTCGAAGAGAAGTTTGGCGTGTCGGCAGCTGCTGTGGCAGTCGCTGGCCCGGCAGGCGGCGGCGCTGCTGCTGCTGCTGAAGAGCAGACCGAATTCACGGTCAACCTGCTCGAAGCCGGCGCAAACAAGGTTTCGGTCATTAAGGCCGTTCGCGAACTGACGGGTCTCGGCCTGAAGGAAGCGAAGGACCTGGTCGACGGCGCACCGAAGCCCGTGAAGGAAGCGGTGCCCAAGGCTGCTGCTGAAGAAGCGAAGAAGAAGCTGGAAGAAGCCGGCGCGAAGGCTGAAATCAAGTAAGTTTCAGCGCGCTGTGCGAAGGCTGGCGGTTTTTACACCGCCGGCCTTTTTGTGCTTTGTGGGTTCTGCGTTTTTGTGTTCGATTTTTTAGAAGTCGGAGGCGGGATGCGGGACCCAGAAGCCAAAGAAAAACGTCTTTCGCCGGGTGAGTGCCTCAAGGGCACCATCAGTGCGCACGACGCTTCTCTTTGTCTTCTGAAGCGACTGCAGAAGGCAAGTTTGGTCGGGCAGCGGGCACGTTATGACAAGCCGAAATCCGTTGCCGTCAGCCAGCGGTTGGTAGAGGCCAACCACCAAGCTTCCAGGGCTCGCGAAGCCATCGGGTCTCAGTCGGTGAACACTCGGGTCGTCCTACCCGCCGTGATTCGGAGATCGTATGCACTATTCCTTCACCGAGAAGAAGCGTATTCGCAAGAGTTTCGCGAAACGCCCCATCGTTCACCAGGTTCCTTTCCTGCTGGCTACCCAGCTTGAATCATTCAGCACATTCCTGCAAGCAGAAACGGCGACCGCACAACGCAAACCGGAAGGTCTGCAGGCAGCGTTTTCGTCCGTTTTTCCTATTGTTTCCCATAACGGCTTTGCTCGTCTAGAGTTCGTCAGCTACATGCTGTCGTCGCCGGCATTCAACATCAAGGAATGCCAGCAACGCGGCTTGACGTACTGCTCGGCGCTGCGCGCCAAGGTACGTCTCGTCCTGCTCGACAAGGAATCGCCGAGCAAGCCGGTCGTCAAGGAAGTGAAGGAACAGGAAGTGTACATGGGCGAAATTCCGCTCATGACGCCGACTGGTTCGTTCGTCATCAACGGCACCGAGCGTGTCATCGTCTCGCAGCTGCATCGCTCGCCTGGCGTGTTCTTCGAACACGACAAGGGCAAGACGCACAGCTCGGGCAAGCTGCTCTTCTCGGCCCGTATCATTCCTTACCGCGGTTCGTGGCTCGACTTCGAGTTCGACCCGAAGGACGTGCTGTACTTCCGCGTCGACCGTCGCCGCAAGATGCCGGTCACGATCCTGCTGAAGGCTATCGGCCTCACGCCGGAACAGATCCTCGCGAACTTCTTCGTGTTCGACAACTTCACGCTGATGCCGGAAGGCGCGCAGATGGAGTTCGTGCCGGAGCGTCTGCGCGGTGAAGTCGCGCGCTTCGACATCAGCGATCGCGAAGGCAAGGTCATTGTCCAGAAGGACAAGCGGATCAACGCCAAGCACATTCGCGACCTCGAAAGCGCGAAGACGACGTACATTTCGGTCCCCGAAGATTATCTGCTCGGCCGCGTTCTCGCGAAGAACGTCGTCGACGGCGACACGGGCGAAGTGATCGCGAACGCGAACGACGAGATCACCGAAAGTGTGCTCGAGAAGCTGCGCGAAGCGAAGATCAAGGACATCCAGACGCTCTACACGAACGATCTGGACCAGGGTCCGTACATCTCGTCGACGCTGCGTATCGACGAGACCGCCGACAAGATGGCTGCGCGCATTGCGATCTACCGCATGATGCGTCCGGGCGAACCGCCGACCGAAGAAGCGGTCGAGGCGCTGTTCAACCGCCTGTTCTACAGCGAAGAAGCGTACGACCTCTCGAAGGTGGGTCGTATGAAGTTCAACCGCCGCGTCGGCCGTGACGAAATCGTCGGCCCGATGACGCTGCAGGACGACGACATCCTCGCGACGATCAAGATCCTCGTCGAGCTGCGCAACGGCAAGGGCGAAGTGGACGACATCGACCACCTCGGCAACCGTCGTGTGCGTTGCGTGGGCGAACTCGCGGAAAACCAGTTCCGCGCGGGTCTCGTGCGCGTCGAACGTGCAGTGAAGGAACGCCTCGGCCAGGCCGAAAGCGAAAACCTGATGCCGCACGACCTGATCAACTCGAAGCCGATTTCGTCGGCGATTCGCGAGTTCTTCGGTTCGTCGCAGCTGTCGCAGTTCATGGACCAGACCAACCCGCTCTCGGAAATCACGCACAAGCGTCGTGTTTCCGCACTGGGCCCGGGCGGTCTGACGCGTGAGCGCGCAGGCTTCGAAGTCCGCGACGTGCACCCGACCCACTACGGCCGCGTGTGTCCGATTGAGACGCCGGAAGGTCCGAACATTGGTCTGATCAACTCGCTCGCACTGTACGCGCACCTGAACGAATACGGCTTCCTCGAAACGCCGTATCGCAAGGTTGCAGACGGCAAGGTGACCGACCAGATCGACTACCTGTCGGCGATCGAAGAAGGCCGTTACGTGATCGCTCAGGCGAACGCGGCAGTGGCTGAAGACGGCACGCTGACCGACGAACTCGTTTCGTCGCGTGAAGCGGGCGAAACGCTGATGGTCACGCCGGACCGCATCCAGTACATGGACGTGGCGCCGTCGCAGATTGTCTCGGTTGCAGCCTCGCTGATTCCGTTCCTCGAGCACGACGACGCGAACCGTGCACTGATGGGCTCGAACATGCAGCGTCAGGCCGTGCCTTGCCTGCGTCCGGAAAAGCCGGTCGTCGGTACGGGTATCGAGCGCACGGTTGCCGTCGACTCGGGTACGACGGTTCAGGCGCTGCGTGGCGGCGTGGTCGACTACGTCGACGCAGGCCGTATCGTGATTCGTGTGAACGACGACGAAGCGGTTGCTGGTGAAGTTGGTGTGGACATCTACAACCTCATCAAGTACACGCGTTCGAACCAGAACACGAACATCAACCAGCGTCCGATCGTGAAGATGGGCGACAAGGTTGCGCGCGGCGACGTGCTGGCTGACGGCGCATCGACGGATCTGGGCGAGCTCGCGCTCGGCCAGAACATGCTGATCGCGTTCATGCCGTGGAACGGCTACAACTTCGAAGACTCGATCCTGATCTCGGAGAAGGTGGTTGCGGACGACCGTTACACGTCGATCCACATCGAAGAACTGAATGTCGTTGCACGCGACACGAAGCTCGGACCGGAAGAAATCACGCGCGACATTTCGAACCTCGCGGAAGTGCAGCTTGGCCGTCTCGACGAGTCGGGCATCGTGTACATCGGCGCGGAAGTCGAAGCGGGCGACGTGCTCGTGGGCAAGGTCACGCCGAAGGGCGAAACCCAGCTTACGCCGGAAGAAAAGCTGCTGCGCGCGATTTTCGGCGAGAAGGCTTCGGACGTGAAGGATACGTCGCTGCGCGTGCCCTCGGGCATGAGCGGTACGGTCATCGACGTGCAGGTGTTCACGCGTGAAGGCATCCAGCGCGACAAGCGTGCACAACAGATCATCGACGATGAACTGAAGCGCTATCGCCTCGACCTGAACGACCAGCTGCGTATCGTGGAAGGCGACGCGTTCCAGCGTCTCGCACGCATGCTCGAAGGCAAGGTCGCGAACGGCGGTCCGAAGAAGCTCGCGAAGGGCACGAAGATCGAACGCGCGTACCTCGAAGATCTGGATCACTACCACTGGTTCGACATCCGCCTCGCGGACGAAGAAGCAGCGGCGCAGCTCGAAGCGATCAAGAACTCGATCGAAGAGAAGCGTCACCAGTTCGATCTGGCCTTCGAAGAGAAGCGCAAGAAGCTCACGCAAGGCGACGAACTGCCGCCGGGCGTGCTGAAGATGGTCAAGGTGTACCTCGCGGTGAAGCGCCGCCTGCAGCCTGGCGACAAGATGGCAGGCCGTCACGGTAACAAGGGTGTCGTGTCGAAGATCGTTCCGATCGAAGACATGCCGTACATGGCCGATGGCCGTCCGGCAGACGTCGTGCTGAACCCGCTCGGCGTGCCGTCACGGATGAACGTGGGTCAGGTTCTCGAAGTGCACCTGGGCTGGGCCGCGAAGGGTCTGGGCTGGCGTATTGGCGAGATGCTTGCGCGTCAGACGAAGGTTGCAGAGCTGCGTGAGTTCCTCACGAAGATCTACAACGAGTCGGGCCACAAGGAAGACCTCGACAGCTTCAGCGACGACGAGATCCTCGAACTGGCGAAGAACCTGCGCGAAGGCGTGCCGTTCGCAACGCCGGTGTTCGACGGTGCGACCGAAGAGGAAATGGGCAAGATGCTCGATCTGGCGTTCCCGGACGACGTCGCTCAGAACCTCGGCATGACGCCGTCGAAGAACCAGGTGCGTCTGTACGACGGCCGCACGGGCGAGATGTTCGAGCGTACGGTGACCGTTGGCTACATGCACTACCTGAAGCTGCACCACCTTGTCGACGACAAGATGCACGCGCGTTCGACGGGTCCGTACTCGCTCGTTACGCAGCAGCCGCTGGGTGGTAAGGCGCAATTCGGTGGTCAGCGCTTCGGTGAAATGGAAGTGTGGGCGCTCGAAGCGTATGGCGCTTCGTATGTGCTGCAGGAAATGTTGACGGTGAAGTCCGATGACGTGACGGGCCGGACGAAGGTGTACGAAAACCTCGTCAAGGGCGACCACGTGATCGACGCGGGCATGCCGGAATCCTTCAATGTGCTGGTGAAGGAAATCCGCTCGCTCGGCATCGACATCGACCTCGACCGCAACTAATCGGACTACGGAGAGAAGGCAATGAAAGCTCTGCTCGATCTATTCAAGCAAGTCCAACAAGAAGAAGTTTTTGACGCGATCAAGATCGGTCTGGCCTCGCCGGACAAGATCCGCTCGTGGTCGTTCGGCGAAGTGAAGAAGCCGGAGACCATCAACTACCGTACCTTCAAGCCGGAACGGGATGGTCTGTTCTGCGCGAAGATCTTCGGGCCGATCAAGGACTACGAGTGCCTGTGCGGCAAGTACAAGCGCCTGAAGCACCGTGGCGTGATCTGCGAGAAGTGCGGCGTTGAAGTCACGCTCGCCAAGGTGCGTCGCGAACGCATGGGCCACATCGAGCTGGCCTCGCCGGTCGCTCACATCTGGTTCCTGAAGTCGCTGCCGTCGCGTCTGGGCATGGTGCTCGACATGACGCTGCGCGACATCGAGCGCGTGCTGTACTTCGAAGCATATGTGGTGATCGAACCGGGCATGACGCCGCTGAAGGCGCGTCAGATCATGACCGAAGAGGATTACTACAATAAGGTCGAGGAATACGGCGACGAATTCCGTGCCGAAATGGGCGCGGAAGGCGTGCGTGAACTCCTGCGCGCGATCAACATCGACGAACAGGTCGAAACGCTGCGCACCGAGCTGAAGAACACCGGCTCGGAAGCGAAGATCAAGAAGTACGCGAAGCGCCTGAAGGTGCTCGAGGCCTTCCAGCGTTCGGGCATCAAGCCCGAATGGATGGTGCTCGAAGTGCTGCCGGTGCTGCCGCCCGAACTGCGTCCGCTGGTGCCGCTGGACGGTGGCCGTTTCGCGACTTCGGACCTGAACGATCTGTATCGCCGCGTGATCAACCGTAACAACCGTCTGAAGCGTCTGCTCGAGCTGAAGGCGCCGGAGATCATCGTCCGCAACGAAAAGCGGATGCTCCAGGAAGCGGTTGACTCGCTGCTCGACAACGGTCGTCGCGGCAAGGCGATGACGGGCGCGAACAAGCGTCCGCTGAAGTCGCTCGCCGACATGATCAAGGGTAAGGGCGGTCGTTTCCGTCAGAACCTGCTGGGCAAGCGCGTGGACTACTCGGGCCGTTCGGTCATCGTGGTGGGTCCGACGCTCAAGCTGCACCAGTGCGGTCTGCCGAAGCTGATGGCGCTCGAACTCTTCAAGCCGTTCATCTTCAACAAGCTGGAAACGATGGGCGTTGCCACGACCATCAAGGCTGCGAAGAAGGAAGTCGAGAACCAGACGCCGGTGGTGTGGGACATCCTCGAAGAGGTGATCCGCGAGCACCCGGTGATGCTGAACCGTGCGCCGACGCTGCACCGTCTTGGCATTCAGGCTTTCGAGCCGGTGCTGATCGAAGGTAAGGCAATCCAGCTGCACCCGCTCGTTTGCGCGGCGTTCAACGCCGACTTCGACGGTGACCAGATGGCTGTTCACGTTCCGCTGTCGCTCGAAGCGCAGATGGAAGCGCGTACGCTCATGCTCGCGTCGAACAACGTCCTGTTCCCGGCCAACGGCGATCCGTCGATCGTGCCGTCGCAGGATATCGTGCTGGGCCTGTACTACGCCACGCGTGAAGCGATCAACGGCAAGGGCGAAGGCATGACGTTCACGGGCGTGTCGGAAGTGCTCCGCGCATACGAGAACAAGGAAGTCGAACTGGCTTCGCGCGTCAACGTGCGTATTACCGAAATGGTCCACAACGAGGACAAGTCGGAAGGCGCACCGGCATTCGTGCCGAAGATCTCGCTGTACGCGACGACCGTTGGCCGCTCGATCCTGTCGGAAATCCTGCCGCCGGGCCTGCCGTTCTCGGTGCTGAACAAGCCGCTGAAGAAGAAGGAAATTTCGCGTCTGATCAACACCGCGTTCCGCAAGTGCGGTCTGCGTGAAACGGTGATCTTCGCTGACCAGCTGATGCAGTCGGGCTTCCGCCTTGCAACGCGCGCCGGTATTTCGATCTGCGTGGACGACATGCTCGTGCCGCCGCAGAAGGAAACCATCGTCGGCGAAGCCGCGAAGAAGGTGAAGGAATACGACCGTCAGTACATGTCGGGTCTCGTCACCGCGCAAGAGCGCTACAACAATGTGGTCGACATCTGGTCGAACACGTCGGAAGCGGTCGGCAAGGCGATGATGGAGCAGCTCGCGACGGAACCGGTCATCGACCGCGACGGCAAGGAAACGCGTCAGGAATCGTTCAACTCGATCTACATGATGGCCGACTCGGGCGCGCGGGGTTCCGCAACGCAGATTCGCCAGCTGGCGGGTATGCGCGGCCTGATGGCGAAGCCGGACGGCTCGATTATCGAAACGCCGATTACCGCGAACTTCCGCGAAGGTCTGAACGTGTTGCAGTACTTCATCTCGACCCACGGTGCACGTAAGGGTCTGGCTGATACGGCACTGAAGACCGCGAACTCGGGTTACCTGACGCGTCGTCTCGTCGACGTGACGCAGGATCTCGTGGTCGTCGAGGACGATTGCGGCACGTCGAACGGCGTGGCGATGAAGGCCCTCGTGGAAGGCGGTGAAGTCGTCGAAGCGCTGCGTGACCGTATTCTCGGTCGCGTCGCGGTGGCGGACGTCGTCAATCCGGAAACGCAGGAAACGATCTACGCTTCGGGCGACCTGCTCGACGAAGACGCGGTCGAAACGATCGAAAGCCTCGGCATCGACGAAGTGCGCGTGCGTACGCCGCTCACTTGCGAAACGCGTTACGGCCTGTGCGCAGCCTGCTATGGCCGCGACCTGGGCCGTGGCTCGCGCGTGAACGTCGGCGAAGCAGTCGGCGTGATCGCGGCACAGTCGATCGGCGAACCGGGCACGCAGCTCACGATGCGTACGTTCCACATCGGTGGTGCGGCATCGCGTGCGGCAGTCGCTTCGTCGGTGGAAGCCAAGTCGAACGGTACGCTGCGCTTCACGGCGACGATGCGTTACGTCACGAATGCGAAGGGTGAGCAGGTCGTCATCTCGCGTTCGGGCGAAGCCATCATTGCCGACGATCACGGCCGCGAGCGCGAGCGTCACAAGGTGCCGTACGGCGCGACGCTGCTGCAGCTCGATGGCGCGGCGATCAAGGCCGGCACGCAGCTCGCAACGTGGGATCCGCTTACGCGCCCGATCATCACCGAGTACGGCGGTACGGTGAAGTTCGAGAACGTCGAAGAAGGCGTGACCGTAGCCAAGCAGATCGACGACGTCACGGGTCTGTCGACCCTCGTCGTGATCGACGTGAAGCGCCGCGGTTCGCAGGCGGCGAAGAGCGTGCGTCCGCAGGTCAAGCTGCTCGACGCGAACGGCGACGAAGTGAAGATCCCGGGCACAGAGCATTCGGTGCAGATCGGCTTCCAGGTCGGCGCACTGATCACCGTGAAGGACGGTCAGCAAGTGCAGGTCGGTGAAGTGCTCGCACGTATCCCGACCGAAGCGCAGAAGACGCGTGACATTACCGGTGGTCTGCCGCGTGTGGCGGAACTGTTCGAAGCACGTTCGCCGAAGGACGCAGGTATCCTGGCGGAAGTCACGGGTACGACGTCGTTCGGTAAGGACACGAAGGGCAAGCAGCGTCTCGTTATCACGGACCTCGAAGGCAATCAGCACGAGTTCCTGATCGCGAAGGAAAAGCAGGTGCTGGTCCACGACGGTCAGGTCGTCAACAAGGGCGAAATGATCGTGGACGGCCCGGCCGATCCGCACGACATCCTGCGTCTGCAGGGTATCGAAGCGCTGTCGCGTTACATCGTGGACGAAGTGCAGGACGTGTACCGTCTGCAGGGCGTGAAGATCAACGACAAGCACATCGAAGTGATCGTGCGTCAGATGCTGCGTCGTGTGCAGATCACCGACAACGGTGATACGCGCTTCATCCCGGGCGAGCAGGTCGAGCGTTCGGACATGCTGGACGAAAACGACAAGATGAACGCCGAGGACAAGCGCCCGGCAACGTACGAGAACGTGCTGCTCGGTATCACGAAGGCATCGCTCTCGACCGATTCGTTCATCTCGGCGGCATCGTTCCAGGAAACGACCCGCGTGCTGACCGAAGCGGCGATCATGGGCAAGCGCGACGATCTGCGTGGCCTGAAGGAAAACGTGATCGTCGGCCGTCTGATTCCGGCTGGTACGGGTCTCGCGTTCCACAAGGCGCGCCGTGCGAAGGAATCGTCGGATCGCGAGCGTTTCGACCAGATCGCAGCGGAAGAAGCGTTCGAGTTCGGTACGCCGGAAACCCCGGCCGCCGAGCAGCCGCAACAGCCGCATACGACGGACGAGTAAGCGTGGGGCGGCGCAAGCCGCCTTTCGCCGCGGGCTGGAATGCCCTCGCAAAAGCCGCCTGGTTTTCACCGGGCGGCTTTTTTTATTGGCGCCGGCGTTTTTTCGCTTTCACCTGCGGCCTCGTGCCGCAGTGCAGGCCCGCTCGCTGCGCACATCGGTGAGGCGTGCTAACGTAGCGCGCCAAGTCCGCCTGTGTGGGTCTTTTCGTACGACGCTGGCGGCATTTACCTGAATCTGGAGGCGGTAATCATGTGGGTGGTCGGGGTCGGTCTCATCCTGAATCTGGTGGCGTGTGTCGCCAGCTTTTCTCAGCTACTGCATCACGTCAGCAACGAGTCCGCAGCGAACTTCTTTGCGACCTTCCTTGTGATGTGGGCATTCCTGATCATCGGCTTCATCATGATGCTGGCGGGCCGGGTCAAGGGCGGCGCCGCGCTGCTTACGATCGGCTCGCTGATGTTCGTCGGCGCCAACGTCGTGCTCTTCGGAATGAGCGTGTTCGCGATCGCCGCCGCGGTCGTGGCCGTGGTGACGATCGTCGGCGCGGTTCGGATCGCGAGCCGGCGCGTCGCTGCCTGACGAATCCGCTTTACCCGGGTCGTCTGCGTTTGCGATCCGCGCGCGACTTCTACGGTTTCTCCTGGCCGAATGGCCAATCTTCACGGTAGCGGCGGTTAAGGCTCGTCCGGGTTGGTAAAATCCTGCCCACCGCCTTAGCTCCGCACGCTCACCGCTTTCATGTCCCGTTCCCTCGAAATCCTCAACGAAGTCTTCGGCTATCCCGCGTTCAGAGGGCAACAAGCCGAAATCGTCGAGCACGTTGCAGGGGGCGGCGATTCGCTGGTGCTGATGCCGACTGGCGGCGGCAAATCGCTCTGCTACCAGATTCCCGCGCTCGTGCGGCACGAAGCCGGGCTCGGTGCCGGCATCGTCGTGTCGCCGCTCATCGCGCTCATGCAGGACCAGGTGGCCGCGCTCACCGAAGTGGGCGTGCGTGCCGCTTATCTGAATTCCACGCTGAGCGGTGCCGAAGCGGCGGCCACCGAGCGGGCGCTGCGCGAAGGCGATCTCGACCTGCTTTACGTCGCGCCCGAGCGCCTCATGACGTCGCGCTTTCTCGACCTGCTCGAGCGCACGCGCATCGGCCTCTTTGCAATCGACGAAGCGCACTGCGTTTCGCAATGGGGCCACGACTTCCGGCCCGAATATATCCAGCTCTCGGTGCTGCACGAGCGCTTTCCGAACGTGCCGCGCATCGCGCTCACGGCAACCGCCGACGCGATCACGCGCGACGAGATCGCGCACCGTCTCGCGCTCGACGACGCCCGTGTGTTCGTCTCGAGCTTCGACCGGCCGAATATCCGCTACCGCATCGTCGAGAAGGACAACGCGCGCTCGCAGTTGCTCGACTTCATCCGCGCGGAGCATACGCGCGCGGATGGGACCTCGGATGCAGGCGTCGTGTATTGCCTCTCGCGCCGCAAGGTCGAGGAAACGGCGGAGTGGTTGAAAGGCCAGGGGTTGCGCGCGCTGCCGTACCACGCCGGCATGGAATTCGAGGTGCGCCAGAAGCACCAGGAACTGTTCCAGCGCGAGGAGGGCGTGGTGATGTGCGCCACCATCGCATTCGGCATGGGGATCGACAAGCCGGACGTGCGCTTCGTCGCGCATCTGGATTTGCCCAAGAGCGTGGAAGGCTACTACCAGGAAACCGGCCGCGCTGGGCGCGACGGGCTGGCGGCCAACGCGTGGATGGCCTACGGTCTCGGCGACGTGGTGCAGCAGCGCAAGATGATCGACGAGTCCGAAGCCGACGAGCAGCACAAGCGTGTGCAGACGGGCAAGCTCGACGCGCTGCTCGGCCTATGCGAAGCGGCCACGTGCCGGCGCGTGCGCCTGCTCGCGTACTTTGGTGAAGAGAGCAAGCCGTGCGGTAACTGCGATACGTGCCTCGAGCCGCCCGCCACCTGGGATGCGACGCGCGAGGCGCAAATGGCGCTCTCGTGTGTGTTCCGCGCGCAGCGCGCGAGCGGCTTCAATTTTGGCGCCGGCCATTTGATCGACATCCTGCGCGGCAATCGCAACGAGAAGATCCTGCAGCGCGGGCACGAGAAAATCTCCACCTTCGGTATCGGCTCCGCGCTGTCGGAGCCGGAATGGCGCGCGATCTTCCGGCAACTGGTGGCGTTCGGCTATCTCACCGTCGACCACGACGGCTACGGCTCGCTCGTGCTCACCGAGGCGAGCAAGGCGGTGCTCAAGGGCGAGCAGAATGTCACGATGCGCCGTTACGTGAAGCCCACGCGTACGCGCACGTCGTCGAGCCGCACCAGCGAGCGCGCCGATCCGACCCTTGGTATGAGCCCGCGTCAGCGCTCGCGCTGGGAGCGCCTGCGCCTGTGGCGCACCGAAACCGCGAAGAGCGAGGGCGTGCCGGCCTACGTCATCTTCCACGACGCCACGCTGGCGGAAATCGCACGCAACGGCCCGGAGTCGGTGGACGAACTGCGTGACATTCCGGGCATCGGGGCGCGCAAGCTCGAGCGCTTTGGCGAGGAACTCGTCGAGGTCGTCGGCGACGAATAAGGCGCGGCGTTTGCCCGTCGGGTATTCCGCGCGCCGCCGGACTGTCGCGGCGCTGTCACTTCTTCCGTCCTCCGAAATGTCGCAAGCCATTGACTCGCTTGGCCTTTTCGGAATATCATGCTGGGTTCCGGTCTTTGGGATGTCCGTGCTCGTCGATTGATTTGACGAAATCGAACATCAACTAGCCAATCCCGGAATTCTCGTAGGAGTTTAGATGCATGGTTTTCCGCTTTGCCCGGAAATAAATGCGTCGATTTTGTTCAATTTCAGGAATAAACAATGCCAACCATCAATCAACTGGTTCGCAAAGGCCGCGCTTCGGAAGCTACGAAGAGCAAGTCGCCGGCCCTGCAGGACTGCCCGCAGCGTCGCGGCGTGTGCACCCGTGTGTACACGACGACGCCGAAGAAGCCGAACTCGGCACTCCGTAAGGTCGCAAAGGTGCGCCTGACGAACGGCTTCGAAGTCATTTCGTACATCGGTGGTGAAGGCCACAACCTGCAGGAACACTCGGTCGTGCTGATCCGCGGCGGCCGTGTGAAGGACTTGCCGGGTGTGCGTTACCACATGGTTCGTGGCTCGCTGGATACCCAGGGCGTCAAGGATCGTAAGCAGGCTCGTTCGAAGTACGGCGCGAAGCGCGCGAAGGCTGCGAAGTAAGAGCCAGGTGTCGTCCGCACTTTCGAGTGCCGGCGATAAAGCGACAGGTGCCGGATTGGCCGGTGCTGTCGAGTAAGTGGTCACCCGACCAGGCTGGTAAGTCGTAATGGATGAATCGGGTTAGTTGGTGGCCGCGGAGCGCAAGGGATTCACCCGCGCTTCAACTGAAAAGTTAAAGGAAGAAACATGCCGCGTCGTCGCGAAGTCCCCAAGCGGGAAGTGTTGCCGGATCCGAAGTTCGGCAACGTTGATGTAGCCAAGTTCATGAACGTGCTGATGCTCTCCGGCAAGAAGTCGGTTGCCGAGCGTATCGTGTACGGCGCTTTCGAACAGATCCAGACCAAGGGTGGCAAGGACCCGCTGGAAGTGTTCACTGTCGCGCTCAACAACGTGAAGCCGGTGGTGGAAGTGAAGAGCCGCCGCGTTGGTGGTGCGAACTATCAGGTTCCGGTCGAAGTGCGCCCCTCGCGTCGTATGGCATTGGCGATGCGTTGGCTGCGTGAAGCCGCGAAGAAGCGCAGCGAGAAGTCGATGGCCCTGCGTCTGGCAGGTGAACTCTCCGAAGCGGCCGAAGGCCGTGGCGGCGCGATGAAGAAGCGCGACGAAGTTCACCGGATGGCAGAAGCGAACAAGGCGTTCTCGCACTTCCGCTTCTAAGAGAAAACCCGTACCGGGTTTGCTCCAAAAAACGGAAAAATTTCCGGGCGGGTGCGCTTATCAAGCGCCTCGCCCGTTTGTGTTCAGGCGCGTTGGGTCTCACCCGTTGGGATCGAACCCGGCGCGCACCTCCCGATAGAGGATCAAAGTGGCTCGCAAGACTCCTATCGAGCGCTACCGTAACATCGGTATTAGCGCTCACATCGACGCCGGCAAGACGACGACGACCGAGCGCATTCTGTTTTACACCGGCGTGAACCACAAGATTGGTGAAGTTCACGACGGCGCCGCGACCATGGACTGGATGGAGCAGGAACAGGAACGTGGCATCACGATCACGTCCGCTGCTACGACCGCGTTCTGGAAGGGCATGGGCGGCAACTACCCCGAGCACCGCATCAACATCATCGACACCCCGGGCCACGTCGACTTCACGATTGAAGTTGAGCGTTCGATGCGCGTGCTCGACGGCGCGTGCATGGTCTACTGCGCAGTGGGCGGCGTGCAGCCGCAGTCGGAAACGGTGTGGCGTCAGGCGAACAAGTACAAGGTTCCCCGTCTCGCGTTCGTCAACAAGATGGACCGTACCGGCGCGAACTTCTTCAAGGTCTACGACCAGCTGAAGAACCGCCTGAAGGCAAACCCGGTTCCGGTCGTGGTGCCGATCGGCGCTGAAGAAAACTTCAAGGGCGTCGTCGACCTCCTGAAGATGAAGGCGATCATTTGGGACGAGGCCTCGCAAGGCACGAAGTTCGACTACGTCGACATCCCGGCTGAACTCGTTGACACGTGCAACGAGTGGCGCGAAAAGATGATCGAGTCGGCTGCTGAAGCCAGCGAAGAGCTGATGGAAAAGTACCTCGGCGGCGAAGAGCTGTCCGAAGCGGAAATCGTCAAGGCGATCCGCGACCGGACCATCGCTTGCGAAATCCAGCCGATGCTGTGCGGCACCGCGTTCAAGAACAAGGGCGTGCAGCGTATGCTCGACGCCGTGATCGACTTCCTGCCGTCGCCGGTGGACATTCCCCCGGTCACGGGCGAACTCGAAAACGGCGAGAAGGCAGAGCGCCGCGCATCCGACGACGAGAAGTTCTCGGCACTCGCGTTCAAGATCATGACCGACCCGTTCGTCGGCCAGCTGATCTTCTTCCGCGCGTACTCGGGCGTCGTCAACTCGGGTGACACCGTGCTGAACTCGACCAAGGGCAAGAAGGAACGCCTCGGCCGTATTCTGCAGATGCACGCGAACAACCGCGAAGAAATCAAGGAAGTTCGTGCAGGCGACATCGCCGCAGCCGTTGGCCTGAAGGAAGCAACCACGGGCGACACGCTGTGCGACCCGGCGAACCCGATCATCCTGGAGCGCATGGTGTTCCCGGAGCCGGTGATTTCGCAGGCCGTCGAGCCGAAGACCAAGGCTGACCAGGAAAAGATGGGCCTCGCCCTGAACCGCCTGGCGCAGGAAGACCCGTCGTTCCGCGTCCAGACGGACGAGGAATCGGGCCAGACCATCATTTCGGGTATGGGCGAGCTCCACCTCGAAATTCTGGTCGACCGCATGAAGCGCGAATTCAACGTGGAAGCGACCGTCGGCAAGCCGCAGGTTGCGTACCGCGAAACGATCCGCGCTACGGCGAAGGACGTCGAAGGCAAGTTCGTCAAGCAGTCGGGCGGTCGCGGCCAGTTCGGTCACGCTGTCATCACGCTTGAGCCGAACGAGCAGGGCAAGGGCTACGAGTTCCTGGACGAGATCAAGGGCGGTGTGATTCCGCGCGAATTCATCCCGGCGGTGGACAAGGGTATCCAGGAAACGCTGAAGGCTGGCGTGCTCGCGGGCTTCCCGGTCGTCGACGTGAAGGTTCACCTGACGTTCGGTTCGTACCACGACGTTGACTCGAACGAAAACGCGTTCCGCATGGCCGGCTCGATGGCCTTCAAGGAAGCAATGCGCAAGGCAAGCCCGGTCATCCTCGAACCGATGATGGCTGTGGAAGTCGAAACGCCGGAAGACTACATGGGCAACGTGATGGGCGACCTGTCGAGCCGTCGCGGTATCGTCCAGGGCATGGAAGACATGGTTGGCGGCGGCAAGATCGTTCGCGCCGAAGTGCCGCTGTCGGAAATGTTCGGCTATTCGACGTCGCTGCGCTCGCTGTCGCAAGGCCGCGCAACGTACACGATGGAATTCAAGCACTACGCAGAAGCACCGCGTAACGTGGCCGACGCGATCATCAGCGCGAAGGCGAAGTAAGCATCGGCGCTCATTTGAGCACGCAGCGGGCCTGGCATGGGCTGGGTCCGCGTAGCACAGTCACCGATTCACCACTTTTTTGAAAGAAGAGAAACATGGCAAAAGGTAAATTCGAACGGACCAAGCCGCACGTGAACGTGGGCACGATCGGTCACGTTGACCACGGCAAGACCACGCTGACGGCAGCGATCACGACGGTTCTGACCGCCAAGTTCGGCGGCGAAGCGAAGGCGTACGACCAGATCGACGCAGCGCCGGAAGAAAAGGCACGTGGTATTACCATCAACACCGCGCACGTCGAGTACGAAACGGCTAACCGCCACTACGCACACGTCGACTGCCCGGGCCACGCTGACTACGTGAAGAACATGATCACGGGCGCGGCACAGATGGACGGCGCGATCCTGGTG
>NZ_SMOD01000078.1 GCF_004353905.1 Paraburkholderia guartelaensis
CCTACCGCATACAACAAACCCAGTTCAGTTACGCCTTCCCGAAAAGCGGTTTCATCGCCGTACCCGGCATCGGCGAGCACAATGCCCGGTCCAATACCGGATGCGACAGCCTCGCGGAGTTGGGCCAGCGCAATCTGTGGCTTGGTTTCGAAGGCGAGATCGTCGGGGATGCCCGCACGACGCGCTCGCTCCCGGTCTTCAATCCATTCCTTGGGGACATACAGCTGCCAGGCAATTGGCAGGCTGCCGCGTTGCGTCGCGATCGACAGGCTCACGGCGATCTGGCAGTTATCCTGTTGATATGACTCCTCCTGTCAATAGGGGTGGTTTTTGAATCGTATTCCATAGGCGTTTTAAATTTCCTGAGGGCGACGTAGCAGTAAATCTCGACGGCGGATCAAGCTGATATTCGCGGATTGGGTACCGCATTACAGAGGTCCGTGTCATGAGCCTGCCGCTTTCTTGCCACGCAAGTCGGCCTGATGCCGTTGCCAAACAAGAGCGCGGATTACTCAGATACCGGGCTACGCCGCCTTCAGGAAACTTCGCAGTGTGTGAGTTGTTGGGATGGTTGGAGAAACTCGTTACGCCGGCTGTTCGCTTTGCGGCACCGCCAGGGACATCGCCATCCGACCGATGTCCCAGATGAACGCGGCAAGTTCACGGGCCACAGCGATGATTGCGACTTGCCGTGTCTTTCCTCTGGCCACGAGCCTGCGATATCGGCCACACAGGCGTAGCTGGGCATCCCAGGCACGATCAACAATGGGCTTGGGTATGCCTTCCTGCCGGCTCTGTATGTCTTTGCTCACGCGCGCCGGATGCTGGTAGCTCCAGGCTGATTCGACCAGCAGCTTTCTTGCATAACTGTTCCCGACCTTGGTGATACTGCCCTGGCGACGTTTCCCGCCGGATGAATGTTCCGAGGGCGTGACGCCGAGCCAGGCCATCAGTTGTCGCGGATGCTCGAAGCGCGAGAGATCCCCCAGCTCGGATATGAGTCCCACCGCCGAGATGAACTGGATGCCGCGCATCGCCTGCAGGGCAAGCACGACCGGATAGAACCGCCAGGCAGGAACGGCTTCGTGCAGCGCTGCCTCCAGTCGGTCACATTGGGCGAGGCGATCCTCGATGGTGCGGCGGTGTTCGTTGAACGCCAGTTGCTGCCACGCGCTATCGAACGAAAGGATACTCAGCCACCGCCGGTGGGCCAGGCCCCAATTTGCCCGGCCCGAGTACTGTACGCCGTGCGAGAGCAGGAAAGACTTCAGCCGCTGCCGTGCCTGCTTCAGATCGTCACGGGCGGACGACCAGGCCCTGGCCAGATCGCGAAATGCCTCGTCTTCCACGGTCGGCACATGCACTGCGGACAGATCGCCGGCTCGCAGCGAGCGCACCAGCTTGAACGCGTCACGCCGGTCGGTCTTGACGCGATCACCGGGCGTTCTCGGAATCAGCGATGGCGCACACACCATGCTATCGAAGCCTTTCTCGATGAGCCGGCGATGCAGTCCATAGCCACAAGGGCCCGCCTCATAGACAACGTGAACATGCCGGGCCTTGGATTCCAGCCGCTTGCATAGCCGATCAAGTGCTGTCTGTGTCGTGCCGATCTTGCCGAACAGTTCAACGTCGTCCAGACCGGTCGCGTAGGCAACCGTGATCGAGTCCTTGTGAACGTCGAACCCGACGTACAACGTGCTATCCTGGTTCATGCTGGCCTCCGTGTCCCGGAAACAAACCGTCGAGTGGTGGCTCCGGCCACACTCTTGCGGCTCTGGCAGTATGCTAACCCGCGTTTCACTTCCCCACGGCGGCCAGCCTCACTGCCACGGGAGTCATACTGACTTGCCCGACGCCGTTAGCGTCAGCTTCAGCAGATGCATGACGTCGTCGTCCGTGATCCGACGCGCCACTTTTTCGAGCAGTAGATGATGCCGAACTGTGTCAAAGTAGGCGCGCAAATCGAGGTCTATGACGCGGGTCTTGCACTGAACAATCGCCGTCGCCACCCGATGCACCGCTTCATGCGCGGTACGCTTGGGACGATATCCGTACGACCCCGGTTGGAAGTCTGCCTCGAAGATCGGCTCCAATATGAGCTTGAGCGCGCCCTGGACCACCCGGTCACGGATAGCCGGAATCGAAAGGACACGGACCTTGCCCCCGTCCTTCGGTATTTCCTGCCGCCGCGATCGTAGCGGTACGTAGGCACGCCCGATCAGTTCGGAAGCCAGCGTAATGCGAGCCGCTTCGCTCAGCCAAACCCTGTCGGCAATCAGTCTCAGAAGTCGATCGAACTTGCGTTCTTTGTCCTCCGTCGACCATGTCGCCAGTTTGCTTTGCATTTCACTGATTATCAAAGGTCTTCACCTCACTATGGTCAGCTAATCAACCCAGCAAACCACTTCAACTGCCCCCCTTCGCCATGTAGCCGGCTTTCCCGGCCTCGGACTACTACGGGGGCTCCGCCAGCCTGCATATCATCGGGGACACACTCCCTTGACATCTATGCAAGCCTTCCCCAGTTCACATGTCGGACTCAACGCACGGGCGAGGTTGCCTATCGCAGTCTTTATCCTTGCTTGCCGCAAGTCGTCGCAGACACCACGGTCTAGCTGCGCGCGCTCCGTGATTCCAGCCGGCCGGCATACATCTCCAGCCAGCATTCGCGGCACCAGTCCATACCTGTGACCAACGCCGATCCGCGTCCTGCCTCTTAAGCGGTGTAGGCAGGGGTGACGATTCAACCCTCAGATGCGTTTCAATAGGTTCGTGTCCCTCAACCGTCCCATGCTCAGCCTAGAAGCTCATCTTGGCGTAACCGCTTCGCCGCAAGCTCCGTTTCCCACGGACTTCGTCACCTTGCCAGTGTCCGGCAAGTCACCGCCGCTTCGGCTCACTTTCTCTCGCAGCAGAGAAAGGGCATGCCCCGGATTACCGCAACTTCAAATCCACCGGGTCCTGCATTCCAAACATGTTCAAGCAACTTCACCCCCATGTGGGCGGGCTACGTTGGCTGGGCGTACGGTAGGTCTCATCGACACGCCACGAGCGACCCGCAGGTGTAGCAAGGCGGTTCCAGCGTTTGACGAACTCGGGTGTATAACGCCTCACCCAGCGCAGAATCGTCGTGTGAGCCAGCGACAATCCCCGTTCGGCCATCATCCCGACCAGATCGCGAAAGCTGAGCTTGTAGCGCAGGTACCAGCGAACGCACAGAATGATGATCTCCCGATCAAAATGGCGTCCGTCGAACAACTTCTCCGGACTCTTCAGCTTGCTCATCGCGGCTCGTCGGTTCGTTTTGTTCCGACAACTCTAACCCATTCGCCGGCCCTATTTGCACCAGAGCCTCCGAGAACCGGAGTTTGCGTGCCCAGTAGTGCGCGGCGCTGCATGCCTCCATTGCAACGAGGCACGGCTCGAGATTCGCAAACCAGTTAACGAACCGATCGCGCGTAATCGCCTTTCGGACGATGACAAGATCGGCACTGTCGACGGCATGGATCTGCATGACATGCTTCGCCAGATCAACTCCAACACGAGCAATCTTGTCCATGACTCCCCCTTCGCGGAAGGTTGCGTAGCTCCGCCATGGTGCTCGCTTTCGGCGCAAATCGCGACTCATAAATGTGCTTGATGCATCCAAAAAAAATAGCGACTTATACAAAACGAGCCTGCGCTGTTACGATTCGTGCATCGTTGCCACGGGGTTAGGTGCGAGCGCGGAGTTGTCGCGGCCCGTGACGAGCGGGCTCAGCACGCCTCGGATGCCTTTATGTTCTCGAGCTGGAGCTTGAGAGCGTGATGCGACCGCCGCGCCGGATTGCCATCTTTCTTGTCCGTAGTGTCCTCGCAAGGATGGCCCTGTCTACTTCGAATCAGTTCAGAGGGTGCTAGGGCAGTCTCGCAATAGCAGTCGCCATCTGCGTCGTAGGGCGGCTCCGCGTACCGACGGTCAGGATATTTGGCCACCTCGTTCACCGAGCTGGTGGTCGGAATCGGCTCAGCAGTTCGGCTGCCTCAACTGCATCGTGATGATGGAGCGGTTGGGCGCGCTGTTCCATGGCTGTCAAGGCCTCTTGACGTCGCTGTTCATCGCCACGCCGTTCGCTCTTCTGCAATGTGGCGGCCATGGTCCTGCCGTGCGACTGATTGCTTCCGACCGTTGCATGCGTAGCGATCGTGATCGTGTTTCCCCTCATGCGGTCCTGCTGGAGTTTGAGGGTGACTCGCGAACAAAGCGGCAACTGTCACAACGTAAAAGCGCTGTGCGTGTTGATTCAACTGCCGGCAAATCCACATTGACTGTTAACCTCACAAGAACAAACCGTATGGCTTTACGTCGCATCGCAACCGCATTGCTGCTGGCTGGATTGATTGCCGCCCATACCGCGCAGGCAGATGTGATGCTCAATTTCGTTGACGCCGGCATCGATCAGGTCGCCAAGGCGGTCGGCGCGGCGACAGGGAAGACGATCATTGTTGACCCGCACGTCGAAGGGCGGCTGAATCTAGTCTCTGAGCACCCTGTTTCCGAGAATCAAGCATTGAAAACTCTGCAGTCTGCGCTGCGAATGCAGGGTTTCTCGCTGGTGCAGGATCACGGTGTGCTCAAGGTTGTGCCCGAAGCGGACGCGAAAGTGGAGGGTGTGCCGACGTACATCGGAAATGCGCCTTCGGCACACGGCGATCAGGTCGTCACCCAGATCTTTCGCCTCAGGTACGAATCGGCGAACAACCTCCTGCCAGTGCTGCGTCCGCTCATCTCGCCGAGCAATATGATTGCGGCCTATCCATCGAATAATACGATCGTCGTCACGGACTACGCTGATAACGTCCGCCGCATTGCGCAGATCATCGCGGGCGTCGATTCTGCGGCCGGCCAGCAGGTGCAGGTAGTGGAACTGAAAAACGCGAATGCGATCGACGTTGCGAGGCAGATGACCAAGATGCTCGACCCTGGGTCGATCGGTAATACGGATGCGACGCTGAAAGTCTCGGTGCAGGCCGATCCGCGCACGAATTCGCTAATGCTCCGAGCGTCGAACGCAGTGCGCCTCGCGGAGGCGAAGTCGCTGGCGAAGCAGCTTGATGCGGCAACCAGGCGGCCCGGTAACATCCACGTTGTGCAGCTGCGGGGCGCGGATGCCGGGCGTCTTGCGAAGACGCTGCGCCGCATGCTCGGCAAGGGCGGCAATGATTTGATGTCCACAGGGGGCGGTAATGCCGCGAACTCGTTCAACCAAGGCATGGACTCGTCGGCGAGCACACCGGGCCAGCCGCCACTTCCAGGCGGATCCTTGGGCGGTTCGTCATTCTCGTCGATGGGAAGCAATCGACTCGCAGGCGGCGGCAACAACGGCGGTCAAGGCAACAACGCGGCGTTTCTTGGCGAAAAGGAAGGCGGTGACGGTGAAGAGAGCCAGCCCGGCGGGGTGATCCAGGCCGATCCGGAGACGAATTCGTTGATCATTACCGCGTCGGACGCCGTCTACGGCAATCTGCGCAGCGTGATCGATCAGCTTGACGTCCGCCGCGCGCAAATATATATCGAGGCGTTAATCGTCGAACTGTCGGCGACGACAAACGCGAATCTCGGCATCCAGTGGCAGGGTGCGCTGCTGTCGAATGGTGGAAACAACGGTCTCTACGGCAGCTCCAACTTCAATTCCAACGGCAGCCAGGGCATCGTGAACCTGACCGCGCAGGGGGCGACCATCGCAAACGACCCGGCCCCAGCGCTCGCGACGAAGGGCGCGGACCTGCTGAACAACGGCCTGAACGTAGGCCTGCTGCACCGCTTCGGCGACGTGTTCGGTCTCGGCGGCCTGTTGCAGGCGCTGTCGCAGTCGAGCGACGCGAACGTCCTATCGACACCTAACCTCATCGCGCTCAATAACGAAGAGGCGAAGATCGTCGTTGGCTCGAACGTGCCTGTAGTGACGGGTTCATACGCCACGCCGACCGCGAATGCCGCGACGTCCGTAACCGCGTTTAACACGTTCGATCGACAGGATGTCGGGATCGTGTTGCGCGTGAAGCCGCAGATCACCGACGGTGGCATCATAAAGCTGCAAATCTATTCCGAAGCCTCGTCCGTCGATTCGGCCTCGACGAACAATCAGGGCGGCGTGACGATCAGCAAGCGCTCGGTGCAGTCGACGGTGCTGGCCGATGATGGCGAGATCATCGTACTCGGCGGCCTGATAGAAGATAAGTACGCGAACGGCAACAGCAAGGTGCCGCTGCTAGGCGACGTGCCGTGGATCGGCCAGTTGTTCCGTTCGGAGCAGAAGAGCCGCGAAAAGACGAATCTGATGATATTCCTGCGTCCGGTCATCATCGACGATCGGGATAAGGCGCAGGCTGTCACGTCGAACCGCTACGACTACATTCAAGGTGTGCAGGGCGCGTATCGTCAGGACAACAACCTGATGAAGGACGACGACCCTGTCGTGCCGCAGAAGCCGGTAGGTCAAAGTCAGGACGGGTCAACCCTGAATCTGTTCGATCTCGACAAGATGCGTCGCCAGTAGATCGATGTCTTAGTTGTCGTGTTGGGATGCCCCTATGCGATTCATCAAGCGTTAGCAGGTTGCGGAAATGGAGGAAGGCCGCTTCCGTCGGGGTGTATTTCCGCAACCTGCTAAGGGCAAGCTTGCGACAAGAATCGAGCTACTTTGACTGGCGTTGCTGCACATATCTTTTGACGGCGTGGCGCGCTGACGTCTACGTGCAACAGCCGGGAGGAAGCCCCAATACGATTCCTGCGTACAACTTCGATTTATGTTGGCCGGCGTGTTGCGCAGTGACTATGGGACTGAAAGAGCCGGCGCACGGAAGAGCTACATCAAGGTCAAGGGCGGCCAGTGGAAATATATGCACTGGACCGCATGAAAAAAACTGATGCCTCACGCACTTTGTTCGGACTGAACTACATATCAATTAATTTGATGTTAATTGTCTTGTGCCCTCTCCTACCCACGAGGCAAACTTCTACCTCGCGCGGGCAGTGTGTGGTAGCCAAGTGGGCTCACCAACGGTTGAAAGATTGATTCAGAATAGTGAACGGCACCTCTTAAATCAGTAGGATCTGGTATGGTCGTTGAGTCACTAGCTCCTCAAGAATGGTTGGACACCTTGCTGGTGTTACGCGGTGCATCGCCACGCGTTTCCAATATCTCCTTCGTAAATTTATATGGCAGAACTCACAAAAATTACCGATGACACCCTTGGCACCGTGCAAATTTGGGGGTTCCATGGGGAATGCAACGTAAGGGACGTCGCAGCGGCTCTTGAGGAGATCGCTGCGGGGCTAAAGGGCGACAGCCATACAATTCACGTGATGTCGGGCACCCACGGCTGTTGCGTGGGGCGAGTCGGTGCTGTCGCAACACGCGAGCAAAGGTTTGCGGAAGAAGATCGGGCTCTCGCCCACCCCATGACGGCAGACAACAAGACCATTGTTGTGGCTGTCCACGACTTCAATACGAACAAGCTGCCGGCTCCCGACTATGTGTCCGCAGCGATGGCCAAGCTCAACAAGGACATCCGCACGATCGTGGCAGAGACGCCCGGAACTCCTACATTCCTGCTCGCCTATTGCTGCAGTGCAGGCACGAAGTAGCAGTGATGGGTTCCGCGGCTCAGGTGCAAATAGCGCGGGGGCGAATCGGTTAAGGTGTCGGGCTGAACGAATTGAGAACTGGCGATGAGCAAGCTTAAGAGCCTGGACGAACTGTTTGCAGGCCGTCACTTTGACCGCGATGTGATCATTCTGTGTGTTCGCTGGTACCTGCGCTACAAGCTTGGCTTGCGCGATCTGGTCGAAATGATGGCGCAACGGGGTCTGGCGCTGGCCCACACGACGATCCTGCGCTGGGTGCGGCGCTTTGCACCGGAGTTCGTCAAACGGTGGAATCGCTTCGGCAGGCCCACCGGCCAGTCCTGGCGTGTTGATGAGACTTATCTCAAGCTGCGCGGCAAGTGGGTCTATCTTTATCGGGCGGTGGATCGGGTGGGCCAGACGATTGACTTCATGCTCCGTGCAAAGCGCGACGTGGAGGCGGCAAAAGCCTTTTTCAGGAAGGCGATCAAACATCAGGGCCAGCCACCGAAGAGCATCACGCTTGATGGCTATGCCGCCTCGCACCGCGCCGTGCGCGAGATGAAGGCCGATGGCTTGCTGTCTGAGGACACGAAGGTCCGATCCTCGAAATATCTCAATAATCTGGTCGAGCAGGACCACCGCAACATCAAGTCCCGGACGAAAGTCATGCTCGGCTTCAAACGTTTCAGGAACGCAGCGATCACTCTCTCTGGTATTGAGTTGGTACATCGCATTCGCAAGGGCCAATTCGGTCTCGCGAAGCTCGGCCTCAAAGATGCCACTGCGCCCGCAGTCTGGGAGGTCGTCCTGTCTGCTTGATAAGATATCCTCTATATAAGAAAAATCTCGTGCAGACCGCCTATTTGCACCAGAGCCGCCCTTCGCGGGTTTGCAATCGCAGGGGCTGCTGTCGCATTTTCCGCGGTCGTTGGTTTTTCCATAGCTTATTGTCGAGAACCCGTGGGCGCAGTGTTCTGGACATTCCTTATGGCATTCGGTGCGCCCATTGAAACTGCGATGAATGAGCCGGGCGTGTTTTTCCAGGCGCTTCTCGGATACCTTGCGGTCGTTGCCGTTATCAGTGGGAGTAAGCGGACTCGCTTCAGTTGGAAATGGTTCGCCCCCGGTCTCGCTGCGGCGTTTTGTGTAAGTCTGGCGGCGTGGATGTTCGCCGATCCAGGAGTATGCCGCATCATGTGAAAGTATGGCCAAGTGACTCGATTTACGGATCGTTGTCCTGGTGAATTCTCTTTCAGGAGATTGTGGGTGCGAGGCGTTATTCGAATGGGAGACGCAACAAGTCATGGCGGCCGCGTGGTGACTGGACAGAATCGGTCTACAGTGATGGGCCGGCCAGTCGCATGTGTTGGCGATAAATGCACCTGTCCTCGATCTGGTCACAGGGATTGCGTGATTATCGAGGGTGATGAGAATGTCAGAATCGATGGGCATGCGGTTGCGTTCGATGGTCACAAGACCTCGTGCGGGGCCGTCCTGATCTCCTCAGTGGCAACGTCCGGCTTGGCGTGAAAGGCAGGTGAGCATATGAGCGATCCCTCAACATGATTCAGATGCGAAGCAACCCAGGCAATCATCTCTCCTATGGCTATCCGGCATAGCCCTGTGGGCGTTCCTGATCCTCCAGATCTACTTCTGGGCGAATGGCCCCTATGAATTTGGCGATGCCTTAGTCAACGGACTGATCTCGATATTTGTGAGCGTCGCTGGTTGCGTTCTGCTACTGCTATACGCGCTTGTGTGCCGTCCGTGGCGTTCGCACAATGATGGCCTAGGCTTTTGGCACCAGATGTTGATCGCGCTATATGCTGTTTTGTACTGGTGCGCGGTGTTAGCGCGAGGGCATTGATTGCCCACATCGATCATGTATGGGTTGTGTGACGGCCAGTTGTAGATTGATGTCGATGTATGACTTTGAGATTGCCTTTGTCAAGATCTTTCAGGCTGTGTTCACTCTAACCGTGTGATAGAGGTTCGGGGTGCGCAGGATGCCTTCGCGGCAACGTACCGTCGGAATTCCGGATTGTGGTTCGAGTGTGCTTTGCTGCTGCGAGGAGCTCGGCCTGGCTCTGGCAAGGGGGTGTCCATTGCGTCGAAAATAGTGGGCATCACGTTCATGCTGACTTATGCGTCTGTCGACGAGAGGTGTCGTGAGCCGCTTATTTTCAAAACACAATGGACGATCTGATTTCCTTTTACGAGCGGGAGCTTGGGCAGTTGCGCGCTTCGCTTGCTGAATTCGCCGCGCGATATCCCAAGGCCGCTGCGCGCCTGTCGATTTCCGGTCAGCACTCGGAAGACCCGCAGGTTGAGCGGATGATCCAGTCCGCAGCTTTGCTCAACGCGCGGACGACGGCGCGGCTTGAAGACGACGTGCCCGAGTTCACGAAGCCGCTGCTTGAAGTCGCGTATCCAGAATATCTGCGCGCGTTTCCATCCTGCACCATCGCGTGTTTCGAGAGCATCCGGGCGCTCGATCGGCTGACGGAACCGGCGGTCATCAAACGACGTACCGAACTGAAAACACAGACCGGAGAATACCCGTTCGAGACCGCGTACGAGGTGACGCTGGCACCGATACGGGTTGTGGACGCCGGGTTTCGCATGCCCACAGCCGCTCCAGCAGCCGTATGCCTGTCCGATGAGACGACCGGGGTTCTATCCATTTCCTTTGACGCATTGATAGCTTGCGCTGACCTGCGAAGTATCGTGCCGGATAAGGTTCGCGTTTTCGTGGACGGTAGCGCGCCGTCCGTTGCAGCAACCATCGATGCGTTCCTGCAACGTGCGCTGGGCGCATTTGTCGAGGTCGATGGAAGCGGGCGATGGACAGCGTTGCCACAGGTGCCTGTCAGCGCCGCAGGCTTCGATGACGATGATGCGATGATCGAGCGCGCCGACCGGCAACGTTCGCCGTTCCGACTTCTCCTGGAGTATTTCGCGTTTCCACAGAAGTTCGACTTCGTCGACATCGATCTGGCGACACTGCTGCGCGGCAACGGCCCGCGCAATCGTGTCGACCTTCATATCCCTGTGCGCGGAATCCATCCGGACTCTTTCGCGGCCCGCGTCCTGCGCGAACTGGGACCGGCGAACTTTCGGCTTTCGTGCACGCCCGCTGTCAACCTGTTCCGGCTTCCGGCAGAGCCCGTTGTACTTAAGGACATGACGACGCCGGTCTATCCGCTCGCACCGCAAACATTCACGCTAGGGGAAACTTCTGTCTGGACTGTGGACGCCGTCCGGGTGAGCGTGAAGGGCGGAAGCAGCACGACGATTGCGCCGGTGCCGGCTTTCGAGTCCCTGAACCACCATGGCCGCACAGGTGCGCATGGCGCTCGCGGACCCTTTTTCTGGGTCGCCGAGCGCGACAGGCGCCTGGCAGAATTCGTTGCCGGACAGGACACGCTACTGGCGTTCGTCGGCATCGATGGTCGCCCTGTTGAGCCCGCTGGCTTCGAACAGATTCATGCTGATCTGCGATGCACAAACCGCAATCTGCCAGCGGCGATTGCTCCAGGTAACCCGGCGGGCGATTTTGTAAATGTGGTCGGGGCACGGGGAAGCCGTATCGTCATGCTGCGGCGACCAACAGTCAGTCAGCCCCGACCGGGAAAGCCGGGCCGCTACTGGAACCTCGTGAGCCTGCTCTCGCCCGGAACTTTCAGCCTGAACCAAGCGGGGCTGCCCGCGTTGAAAGAACTGCTATCGGGTCATGTTCCGAAGGATTCGCAGCCCGCGGCCAGGCATATCGACGCGATTGTCGGGCTTGCAGGCGAACCCGTAATGGAGTGGGTGATAGCGCCGCCGCAGTCGCAGCTCGAGCGTGGACTACGCATACGCCTGGTCGTCGACGATGTTGCACTCGCGGGTTACGCACTCAGCACGTTCACGCGAGTGCTGGAAAGCGTGTTCGTCCGGTATGCCCCCGCACACAGCTTTGTGCAGGTCGTACTCATTTCAGCAAACAACGGCGCGGAACTCACCCGTAGCCGATTGCTGCGCGGAACGACCCCGCTCATCTGAGGGCAGGATTTGATCGGTGAATCAACAGACATGATCGAACGGTTGTCGGACATGTCGCGCGAATGTAGGCGATGGGCAGTCTCAGACGCCGGTACGAGACTGCCCGTCTGGTTCAAATCCACATTCGCACATGTCGCTCCGGACGAGTATCAGGAACTCGTGCAAGTCTGGAGTGAGGAGCCTGTGTTGCGGGATATGTCGGCGATGTTGTCAGCGCTGCAACCGGAGCATCTGGTGACGATTGCGTGTCCATATTGCGAGAACCGGAACATCACGCTGCTGAAACCCACCCAGGCGTTCTATCACTGCGACGCCTGTGATTCAAATTTTTCCGGTCGAAAAACACGCCGTTTTATCGCCTTCAGCGTCAGAGCTATCCACGCATCTATGCAACGGAGCCGTTTTGCTGTGGGCCTCATGGACACCGTTTGAAGCACGGAGGATCTCGGGGGCCAGCGATTCGGGCCTGAGGCCGCCCGGAAAAAGTGGAAGCCATCATTCCGTAAAATTCAGGAATGGAGGCATACTTGAATCGAATCCCCAAAGCCGTCTACACGAAGGAATTTCGTGAAGAGGCAGTGAAGCTGGGGTAGCGGCAAGGTAAGCACTTATGCGCTGCAGGGCATAAACGCTTACCTTGTTCGCCCCCCAAGCTTGCAATGACCGAGGGTGTTGGTGTCTCGGAGGCTGCGCGACGGCTGTCGATATCAAGAAGACAGTAGCAAACTGGGCGCGTGCTGCGAAGGCCGGCAAGCTAGAGCGCGTGGGCCAGCATCAAAAGCCGCTCACTGAGATCGAGACCGAGCTCGCGCAAGTCAAGCGGGAACTGGCCGAAGTCAAGATGGAGCGCGATCTACTAAAAAATTCGCAACGTACTTTGCGAGGGAGTCGCGGTGAAGTACGGCGTGATCGAACAGATGCGACAGGACTATCCCGTGCCACCGATGTGCCGGCTGCTGGGCGTTTCCGTGAGCGGCTATTACGCTTGGCGCAAACGCTCGCCGTCGTTGCGGGCACAGCAGGAGGCGCGACTGGAGGCGGAGGTGCTCGCTGCGCATCAGCGCACGCGTGAAACCTTCGCGCCCGAACGCTTACAGAAACACCTCGGTGAGCATGGCGTGCAACTCGGCGTTCATCGCATAAAAAGGCTGCGTAAAAAGCTCGGGTTGCGTTGTAGGCAGAAACGCAAATTCAAGGCGACGACAATTCGAAGCGCGACCTGCCAGTGGCACCGAACCTGCTGAACCAGGATTTCGCCGCAACCGCGCCAAATCAGGCCTGGTGTGGTGAGATCACGTATATCGCGACCGACGAAGGCTGGCTATATCTCGCCGGCTTGAAAGATCTGTTCAGCGGCGAACTGGTAGCCTACTCCATGAGCGAGCGCATGACGAAGAATCTGGTGATGCACGCACTGTTCCGTGTCGTTGCATCGCGCCGCCCGGCGCCGGGTCTGATCCATCACACGGATCGCGAGTCTCAATACTGCGCTCTGGCCTATCAGGCGCTCGTACGCCAGTTCGGCATGCAGGGCTCGATGAGTCGCCGTGGCATGCTACGATAACGCACCAATTGAGTCGTTCTGGGGCACGCTCAAAAGCGAGCTGGTCTGTCATCGACGCTTCGCCACACGCGAAGAGGCACGGCGAGCCATCAGCGAATACATTGTGAGCTAGGCGCTTAACGACGTACCGTTGTTGGCAATTCCGATCAATCTGAGATCTGAGTTCGTCGCCATGCTCGATTCCGAGACTCGCTTTGCAACCTGCTGGCTGGATAGCGTGAATCACATAGGAACGGGTGCGACGTCTGGCTACACGTTGTAGCGCACGGAGAGTGCGACTACGAAGACACGAAGACGACAAAGACCACGGTAGATCGTTGTTGACCAATTAGACGACAAAAACGGGTGCACAGGTGCCGGGAGGATGGCTCCCGCTCATCCAGCTACGGCGTCAGATACAGTTTGTCCGGAACCTCACATCTCCTACATCCGTCGGCCCGATTGGAAGAAATACATCACACCACATCGAGATGACCTGGCTCCGTTGGCAGAGTCGTAGCTGCACGCAGCGCCAGCGACCTACAGTCGTACGCGTACCCCGTGCACAGGCTCACCGGACGGCCACCGCGCAAACTTGCTGCGATCTGGTTGAGCGCTTACCGCCTCACATCGCAAAACTCACACCATCGCAGGGCATTGAGTTCGACTGCGGCCGCGCTTGAAACCCTTACCGATCGACGCATGGCGGTGTTGGCTCAAGTTTTGCTTTTGCTTTTCGCGGGACCATTACGGGTGGATTGAATGACGACTGAACACGAAATCAAATCTCACGGCGCTGCTGTCTCAGCCGGCGTTTTTGCGCGCGCGCCCCACACGGTTGCGGAGCCTGCGCGTGCAACGGACCTGCGACCCTTGTCTGGACGGATCACGGGGGACTGCGTACACGCAGGAGGAACGCCGCCACCTCGCGTTCGAATGGATCGCGCCAACGTACATCGCGCTCGTCGAGCGTGGCTTACTGAGAGTCGTCGCGCGAGGCAGTTGTGCACGGCAATGGGCGGAGTGCATGGAGTCGACTGGATTACGGCTGGGCCGTGCGAGGGCAGGCGCATCGCATTCTATCGGGCAACACCTACGGAGGCGGCATGACCTGCATTGTGGCGCTGACGGATGGCAGGAAGGTCTGCATGGGTGCCGATTCGGCTGGAGCAAATGGTTGGTCCATGAGCACGCGCGCCGACCCCAAGATTTATCGGGTGGGGCCGTTCCTGATCGGCTTCACGTCGTCCTTCAGGATGGGGCAGCTTCTCGGCCATAATCTGACCGTCGCGCCGCGCCCTGAAGGTACGGATGTGCTGGTCTTCATGTGCACGACGTTCGTTGAAGCGGTACGCGCTTGCTTTACCCGAGGTGGATTCGCACGCAAGGACAGCGAACGGGAATCGGCTGGCACTTTTCTGGTCGGGTACGAGGGGCGCATTTTCCGGATTGGCGACGACTATCAGGTTGGCGAAAACGCCGTGAACTTCGATGCCTGTGGTAGCGGCGAACAGGTGGCGCTGGGCTCGCTACATACCACCGCCGGAATGCCGATGCGGCCAGAAATCAGACTCGAACGCGCCCTGGCTGCGGCGGCCGAATTTTCAATGGGAGTCCGTGGCCCGTTCCGGATAGAAGTGCTGGACGGCCAGACCGCTCAACGGTGGAACGACGAAGCGGTAAGCGACGTTTGATCTAGCAGCCGCTCACTGGCGACGAATGGGTGGTGGTCGAGTCGCTCTTCGGCCCGCAGACACGTGGCCCTGCCGTCCGCGCGTCGCCAGTCTGCGGGCTGAACGCCATCCTGCATGTGCTCACCAAGAAATGCCGGTGGGTGCATCTGCCGCAGCACCTCGGCTACCCGTCCCACATTGCCGTCCGGCATAACTCCAGGCGCTGGCAGCAGAAGGGCACGATGGACGTCGTGGTTGCGGCTCTGGCGCAGCACGGTCGCGTACTGAGGCCGGCCACGCCCCAGAATGAGATCGGTGTAGACGTCGCGCTCGGCGGGAAGGACAAAACGGTAATCACGCCGCGGTACGACAACGACTTCGCCGAACACCGGGTAGTTCTCCAGGAAGATCAAAGCGGGAAAACTGAAAGTGGATGAAAGCAACAACGTCTTCAATTATTTTGGAATGCGTAGTATTCCGTCACTGATTTTCTGTGTGAACGGAAAGGAATACGACGGATTGGCCGGGACGTCTTCTTTAAGGTTGAAGGACGAATGCCGGGCTTGCACGTGTTCATGGCCGGGAATGTGCGACAGGCGTTGTGGCGGAGAACGCGCGGCGCGAGTCATACGCGGCGCTTCCCATGCCGCGCATGACCAACACCTACATGTTCAATGGCGACCAGGATCGGCAGGAAACTATCGAGTCGGTGAAGAACGGCCTGTACGCGGTGAATCCCGGCGGCGGCCAGGTCGACATCACGAACGGTAAGTTTGTGCTCTCGGCGTCCGAGGCGTACATGATCGGGAACGGCAAGATCACCGGCCCGGTGAAGGGCGCGCCGCTGATTTGCAGCGGTCCTGAACCGGTGAAGTACGTGAGCATGATCGGCAACGACATGTCGCTCGACACGGGCGTCGGCGTTTGCGGCAACGAAGGCCTGCGCGTACCGGTCGGCGGCGTTGTTGCCTGAATACAGAGGAATTTCCATGCTGCCTACCGCAACGATTCAGGATCCGAAGGACTACAGCATCAACGGCCGATTCGTCCGGCGCTTCCTCCGATTGGCGCGTCCGTATTGGACGCGCCCGCGCGCGTGGCGTTCATGGCTCGTGTTGGGCGCATGTACTGCCTTTTCGATCGTGGACACTGCACTCGGTGCCAAGCTGTCGTTTCTCACCAGAGAGATGAGCGATGCACTGGTATCGCGCCACGCGGTGTCCTACTGGCACCTGTTCACCCTTTTTACGTTGGTGGGCCTGGTCATCAATGGCGGCGTGGTTAGCCTGTTTTTCAACTTCGTGGTGAGTCGGTTGACTTTCCACTGGTGGGCGTGGCTGACACGCGACCTGGTGCGGCGTTATCTGAATGGCCGTGTGTATTTTCGTATCGAGCAGGACAACGATGTCGATAATATTGACCAGCGAATCCAGCAGGAAGTCGGGCCGTTCTGCAGCATGGCCGTAACGTTGCCGTGGGTGTTGCTACACGCGGGATCTGGATTGGCGGTTCAGGGCTGGATCCTCAAATCGATTGCGCCAGCGTTGTTTTACGGTGTGCTCGCCTATGGTGCCGCGACCACGGTCATTACGTGGTGGCTGTACCGCCCGTTTATTCGCCTGCAGTTCGAATCGACCGTGGCGCAAGCCGATCTGCGCTTTGGCATCCTGCATGTACGGAACTACGCCGAAACCATTGCTCTGTATCGCGGCGAACAGGCAGAGGGCACGAGCATCGGGAAACGCTTGCAACGGGCGGTTCGTATCGCAGTGGCGACCTTGCAATATCAATTCGTCATGAATGCCGCAGAGGCCGGTCTCGGCTTGATCTGGACCGTATTGCTGGTGCTGGCCCTCGTGCCATTGTATTTCAGTGGAAAAACTACATTTGGAACGATTACTCAGGGTGTCGCTTCTGCAGAGCTGCTGCGGGGCGCGATCCAGCGACTGACAGGATTCGTGCCCACATTTGCAACGGCGGCGCCTCACGTGGTACGGCTAGCGCAGATCGTCGAGAAAGTACAGGCAGTCGAGCGGGAAGGCGCTGGTCGGGACAACACGATCACGCTTCGTCGTGGCCAAGCCATCCGGTTCGATCGTCTCACCGTCGAGACGCCCGGACGGGAACGCACGCTGTTGCGGGACCTGTGCCTGACGCTTTTCGCTGGCGAGCACCTGCTGATTATGGGGCAGACCGGAGTCGGTAAAAGCTCATTGTTGCGGGCGATGGCGGGGCTGTGGCGCGCGGGTAACGGCACGATTACGATGCCGGACTCCGATGAAGTGCTGTTCTTGCCACAACGGCCGTACATGCTACTGGGTAGCTTGCGCGAGCAGATCCTGTATCCGGCGACAACCCGGGCGTTCACCGACAGCGAACTCCAGGCATTCCTGGTCGAGGTATCACTGCCTGATCTTGCTGCCCGGCATGGTGGCTTTGATAGTGTCATCGATTGGTCGCGCGTGCTGTCACTCGGCGAGCAGCAACGGATAGGCTTCGCGCGTGCACTGGCTGCCCAGGCGCGTTACGTTTGCCTGGACGAAGCGACGAGTGCGGTCGACGTGGCAACGGAAGCGCGGCTGTACCGGGTGCTCGCCCTGCGCGGCATGACCTGCGTGAGTGTCGGGCATCGACCGTCGTTGCTCGCGTATCACACCTTGGTGCTGGAGCTGCAACCGGATGGGAATGTGCGTTTGGTCACCGTCGACCAAAGCCGAGAAAAGGTGGGGCGCCTGAGCGACGCGGACATCCTTTGAGCGCTGCTTTTGAAAGACGTTCGTTGTCCTGAATCAACCATCGATATGACTGTGACGAATATGAATAGGTTGAACGGCTCGTGCATACGCAGGAACAACTGTTGGTGTTCCCAAACGCCGCTAGCAGCGTTCACAGAGTTGCTTGACCGAGGAAGAGGCGCGCGTGACACGCGGCACGTTTACCGTGCGTTGCGTCCTGTACAGCGCCCCGTCGCGGCTGATCGGTCATCGTCTGAAGGTACGCCTCTACAGTGATCGGCTCGATTGCTATCTGTCCGGCGCGCTCGTGCACAGCACGGCGAGAGTCACACACACACAAGCAAACGGCGCGGTCGCGGCATCGACTACCGGCACTTCATCGACTCGCTCAAACGCAAGCCGCAGGGGCGTTGTCACGTTAAGGTATTCGAGACGCAAGTTCGCACAGGACGTACATTTGCTCAGAAATCGGACGGATCTTGGGTGAGCCCAGTGAAGCGATGCCACCCGGCAAAGCGTGCGGCGAGCTGATTGCGATAGAGTGATGTACGCAGTAAATGTCGCTTGAGCGCGAAGTGCTGGCGAATTGGTCCGAAGCTCGATAAGAACGCTTGTGTGCGATCAGGATCGCGGAAACCACGCATCCGGCGTTCGCGCTCACGCGTGGGTTGATGGCTATTTTCGGCACGGTTGTTCACCCGAGCACTGGCTTTGACGAATACGTGTTTGATGTTTGCCAGTTCGGGAATTTCGGCCTTCGCGGCCTGATAGCTGCGCAACTGATCGGTGACAATCCTTCGCGGCGCGTCGGGACAGGCGGCCAGCACGCGTTTGAAGAAGCGCTTTGCTGCGGCCTTGTCGCGACGTTTCTGCAGCAGGATGTCGAGTTCGGCACCGTGCTGGTCGACTGCCCGCCAGAGCAGATAAGGCTCACCGCGCAACGTAACGAAGACTTCGTCAAGATGCCATGTGCTGCCAGGTTTGCGGCGAGCAGCTTTGACGCGATGTGCGAAGCCCGCGCCGAATTTGTCGCACCAGCGGCGGATCGTCTCGTAACTGACGATGACACCGCGCTCGAACAGCAGTTCTTCAATATCACGCAGGCTGAGTTGGAACCGGAAGTACCCGACACCAGGCCTTGCCACGCGCGGATCGCCGCGCGTGGCGCGAGCCCGTCGATTCCGCCGCGCGAGGGAGCGAAGCCGTGGCCAGATCGCACGCCTGGCGCCGCCTGGCGCAATGCAGCTATTGCTGCTATCGAAGGAAGCAGCAGGCGCGAATGGAAGCAGGCGACCGGCTACCACCGGCGATCGCTCGCCGAGACCTTGGTGTACCGGCTCAAGGTACTCACGGGCTCCAGTATGTGGGCGCGCGCGACTGGCTCGCAAGCCACCGAGGTGTCGATCCGTGCGGGTGTACTCAATCGC
>NZ_SMOD01000079.1 GCF_004353905.1 Paraburkholderia guartelaensis
GAGAGATCGCGTGTTGTGCCTGAAACAACACAACCCCAATTCAGCAACACCTCTTTACGCTTCTTCCCGATTGGCTGTGGCGCCAGGTCCAAAAGACCCGATGCGACGCAGCAACCCGTCATGCCTGATGACCATAGCGAGCTGGTCCCACCCCTTCCCATCCCGAACAGGACCGTGAAACAGCTCCACGCCGATGATAGTGCGGATTGCCCGTGTGAAAGTAGGTAATCGTCAGGCTCCTTATGCAGTACGTCCAGAACCCCGGTGTCTCCGAAAGAGCACCGGGGTTCTGGCGTTTGGGCGCATGGAAAATAAAAGGCCAGCTGGTCGCTAACCGAACGACGCAGCAAAACCACTCACGGCCAGCTCGACTGGCCGCGGCGAGATTCAGGCAAGGTGCGCGCCGACGCGGTGCCGGCGCTGGGTTCAGTGCCTGCGGCGAACCCGGTCGAGCACGTGATGCTCGGCCAGCCAGTGATGCATCATGCCTTCGCCGTCGTGCTCTTTCCGGTAGGCGCGCGATTCGAAAATCGATAGCCCAAGCAGAACCAGCAGACCCACAGCAAGACCGATCAGACCCGCAATAGTTTCGGCATCCATGGCAGCCTCCTGTCGATTGCAGCCATGTCCGTATCTTAGAACAGTGTCGTAACGGAAAAAATAGCGATGTTTAGCCGCTTCGCTACTTATCCGGAGCGCCGCTCGAATCACCATTCAGAAAGGATTTGAGGCGATGTCCCGTGTTTATCTGGCCCTTGCAATGGCCGCTTTGCTTTCGGCATGCGCCGACAACGCAACGACCCACCGCCACGGCACCCCGCCGCAGGATCCGCCCGACTACCACGGTGTGCCGACAGACGACCGGCCGCCGATGATGATCGACAACCCGCCGCCTGCTCAGTAAGCGCCAACGGCTGCTTGGCGCGGTTGCCGTCAGCGCAACTGCACAGAGACAGGTGCGATCGCGCCGCTGATGCGCGGCAGCAGAGGCGAGAGCGTCAGGCCGCGCGCGGCCATGAAGACGAGCAGGGCGATCCACAGCCCATGATTGCCGAGCGGCCCGACCAGCGCCCATGACGCGCAAAGAAACACAGCCAGCGACACCGCCATGGCCTGCATGAGTTCGCGTGTGCGCGTCGCGCCGATGAAGACACCGTCCAGCAAAAAGCCCCAAACGGAAATGAGCGGCGAAAGCGCGGCCCATGGGAGGAATGCCTGGGCGGCGGCACGCACTGTCGGCTGGTCCGTTAGCTTCTCGATGATCCATGGGCCGCAGGCCCAATAAACCAACGAAAAACCGAAGGCACCCAGCGCTGCCCAGAACAGGTTGGTCTTCACGGCCTGGCGGAACGCATGGCGATTGCCCGCGCCGATCGCAGCGCCTACCAGCGCCTCGGCTGCATGGGCGAACCCGTCGAGACCATAGGCCATGAAGGTCTGGAAGTTGAGGAGTAGGGCGTTCGCTGCGAGGATCGCGTCGCCTTGCTTCGCGCCCAAATGCGCGAACCACCCAAACGAGCCCAGCAGGCAAAGCGTACGCAAAAAGATATCGCGATTGATCGCGACGAGGCGTTTGAGCGCTGCCGGCTCGAGCACAGTTTGCAACGCGAGCGGCGCGAGCCCGCGAGTACGAAGCCTCCACAATACGCAGGCACCGAAGACAAAACCGAGCGTATCGGCCGTAGCCGTCGCCGCGCCGATTCCGGCGATACCCCACCGCAGCCCATACACATAGGCGAGCACCGCAACGACGTTCGTCAGATTGATAAAGATCTGCGAAAGCAGCGCAATGCGCACGCGCTGCGTGCCGAGCAGATATCCGAGCACGACGTAGTTCGCCAAAGCGAAAGGCGCCGAGCCGATGCGAGCAAGGCAGTAGACCCCGGCGTTGCGCTGCACGTCTTCACTGCCGCCGATGGCCGCGAGCGTGTAGTGGATCAAGGGCGACTGAATCAGCAGGATCGCCGCGCCAATCGCGAATGCCAGCAGCAGGGCGCGCACGACATTCGCGCGCAATGCAGGGAGGTTGCGGGCGCCGTAGGCCTGTGCGACGAGACCCGTCGTCCCCATGCGCAGGAAGCCGAAACCCCAAAACACGAAGTTGAAGAACAGGCCGCCTAGTGCGACGCCGCCAAGATCGGCCGCGCTGCCGAGATGGCCTGCCACAGCCGTGTCGACGGCGCCAAGGATGGGCTGCGTGAGATTGGCGAGGACGATGGGAAACGCGAGCGTCAGCACGCGTCGATGCCAGCCTCGCTGGTCGGGCAGGGCCTCGGCGCCGCTCAAGCGCGTTCCTGCACGCACACCCACGGCGAGACGACGACCGCCCACAACTCCGGCTTGCGCGCCGAGTAATCGGCTGCGGTTTCTGCCGGCATGCGCGAGACGAGGCCCGACGACAGCCATTGCATGACGACCGCACTGTGGTCGTCGGCAATGGCCTCCGCCACGCTGACGAGGTCGAGGTCGCGCGCCACGCTCAGCAGCTTGCCTTGCGCAAAGAAACGTTCGAGATCCTGCCAGTCGATCTTGGCGGTTTCGCCGAGCAGCTTGGCATACGTCGGACTGGGGTTGGCGTCTTCGATAGTCATGATGATTGGGAATTCGTTGCGGCCGATACTATAAACGATAGTCTGCCTGTCGATCGGTGGCTGGATGTCGTACGCCGGACCCGCAGAAATAATCACATTAATAGTCGATATCCAGGCTTGTGGCGCCAAAATACAGACAATAAGCAACATTAAATCAGACAAACATCTGATCTAAGCGTGCTACGAATTGGTGTTTCAAATCTGTACACCACGCCGAATAAATGCATTGTTGCGTGCGCTTGCACACTAAAGCCAGCTGCTTCGAAAATGCGAAAAGCGCTGTGCTTTAAACCGACGATCCAGGCTCGCAAAACCCCTCGATAAAGCACTCTTCTTCAGCCTGAATCGCCCATCCAGCATGCCTTTGCGCCGATCTTCGACTTGTCGCTGTGTGTCATTCAAGCGTGTGATCTTATGCGCGTCGGCGGTTGATTCGGCATCCTCATTCGTTGCTGAAAAGTGATGCGACACATAATCCGTGCGCCGTAGCACATTTTCGCGCTAATTAAGTGATTGCGCCGCAGGAAGCCCGTTGATAGATTGCGATTCGGCGCATGGTAAACCGGTCCTTTGCCGATATGCGCCAAACCCCCGTTAGCCCGGCGCCATGCCGGGCTTTTTTTTCGTCCAATGATTTGGATGGCCGTAGCGGCCTGAATCAACGCGCGGGAAGTTCTCGAGTCGGATCGATCGAGCGCCCCTGGTATCGCAGCTCGAAATGCAGCATCACGCGATCGTTGTCGCTGCTGCCCATTTCCGCGATCTTCTGCCCTTGCGCGACGCTCTGACCTTCCTTCACGAACAACGCCTGATTGTGCGCATAGGCGGTCAGGTAATCGCCGTTGTGCTTGATGATCAGCAAGTTGCCGTAGCCACGCAGGCCATTACCGGCATAGACCACGGTACCGGGCGCCGCGGCGACGATGGGCGTGCCGGCCGCATTGGCGATGTCGATGCCCTTCGAGTTGCGGCCGTCAAAGTTGCGGATGACCTGGCCACTGGTCGGCCAGACGAGCGAAATCGACGGCGCGGCCGCCGCCGGTGCGGATGAAGGCGCGGATGCCGTATCGGTTGTTTCGGCGCTCTCCCGCGGGGCAGTCGCTGCGCTACGCGGCGGCGCGCCACCGGTGCGGGCGCTCGCTGTGCCGGCGGGCGGCTCTACGCGCAGGACCTGGCCGACTTCGATGGCGTCGGGGTTCGACAGATTGTTCCAGCGCACGATGTTTTGCACGGACTGGCGATTGCTGCGCGCGATCTTGTACACGGTGTCGCCGCGCTCCACGCGATAAAAGCCGGGGCCGACCGGAGCCGATCCGCACGCCGCGAGCAGCGCAACGAGCGCCGCACATGCAATCCGTCTGATTCCTGGTGCCAACATTGAACCTCGCATGACCTTGCCTCGACGGACCACGGTCCGCCGCGCTGGCAAAACGCCTGATTTTAGCGGGTTTGCCAGCGCAACTGGGGTTTTGCCTGACGAATGACTGACGAAGCAGTGGCACTCGTACCGGCGCCGCTCCAGCACAGCGCCGGCGTGAGCGACTAGCCGCCGAGCGTCTCGACGCCGAGGCGCAGCGTCGCCGTCTCCGTTTGACCCGGTGCGAGCCAGCGCAGGCCGAGGCCGTTGTGGATCGCGTCGGGCAGACCAAGCCAGGGTTCGACGCAGTAGAAGTCGGAGTCCGCGGCTTCCGTCCACGTCGTGACGGCGTACCAGGGAAGCGAGTCGGGCCGGCTCAGGTCGATCGTCACCGCGCGGCCGAGTCCCGGTGCTACGAGACGCACAGGCGCGGCGGGCGGTGTTGGCTCGAGTACATGGAAGCGGTCGATGATGCTTGCGTCGTCGAGCCTGTATTGCGCTTTGCCGGCCTCGGGCGCACTGATCGAACCGTCTGCGAGTTGATAGCGGAGTTGGGCAGGCGGCAGGTCGAGTGTCGTCTGCGCGCGCTGGCTATGGGGCAAGGCGAAATAAAAGTGATGGCCCGCGTACCAGGGAAGCGGATCCGTGCCGGTATTGGTCGCGGCGAGCGTCACGTCGAGCGTATGCGCGTCGGCAAGCCGGTAGACCGCTTCGAAGCGAAAGGAGAACGGGTAGCCAGTCCGTGTGGCGTCGGAGTCGACGAGCGTCATCGTCAGGCCTTGCCCATCGTCATCGACTTGCGCCGCGAACGGCAGGTCGCGCGCAAAGCCGTGCATCGGCAGATCGCGAACCACGCCCTGGGCGTCGCGCCAGCGCCCGATCTGGCCGTCTACGCGATGGCGGCCAAGGAAGGGGAAGAGCAGCGGATTGCCGCCGCGCACGCGTGCCGGCTCAGCCCAGTTCGCGTTTTCCGGCCACACAATGACCGGCTGGCCGCCGATGTGCCACGAGAGCAAACGGCCGCCGGCCCACGGCGCGAAGCGCAGCGTCGAGGCACCGCGGGTGAGGGTGAGGATGTCCTGTTCTGGATGTGCGTTCATGGGCGGGCCTGGAGTGGGTCGAAGGAGGGCGGCGCGGATGCACCGGGCAGAGGCGGATTTTGCGCCGCTTTCTCATGCGTGAAAACCCTCGTCGGGAAAGCGTGGGTGTCGTTGACGGATGAGAGTCAGGATAATCCGCATGACCGTGCGGTGGCGCACAGAGCATTTTCGCAGGAGACCTCCCATGGACCTCGCAATGGCAATGAGCATGGCTCTGTTCAGCCTCTTTGTCGGTAGCAGCGCGTATTTCTTCTACAAGATGGCGCGCTGACCGCGCCGTATTCCGTCACCATCGTTTGGCTCCCGCGAGCGCGACACGCGCATTCGCGCCAGGATCCGTGCATTCGCAGCCAATTTTGTTGCGACGCGGTAACTTTTCTGACAAATCCATCTCGAAGCTTGGCGCTGCAATGCGGCCCAGGCATAATCGGTGCGCTTTGCCGCACCGGCTCCGCAACGGTCCGGCCCCTTACACCACCATTACGAGGATCCGCGCGTGAGTCTCTGGTTTCTATTCTTCCTGAGCGTGTTGCAAGGCGTAACCGAACTGTTTCCCGTGAGCAGTCTTGGCCATACCCTGCTCGTGCCGGCGCTGTTCGGCATGCACATCGACAAGCACGCGCCGCAATTGCTGCCGTTCCTCGTCGCATTGCACCTGGGAACCGCCGTCGCGCTGCTCTGGTATTTCCGTGAGCGCTGGGTCGCATTGATCAGCGGCTTCTTTGCCTCGCTGGGCGGCCGCAAGAACGACGACGGGCACATGATGTGGGCGCTCATCATCGGTACGATTCCGACGGGTATCGTTGGCCTCGTGCTCGAAAAGCGCATCGAAGCCATCTTCCACGATCTGCGTATCGTCGCGGCTGCGTTGATGGTCAATGGCGTACTGCTGTGGTTCGGCGATCGCCTCCAGCGCGCGCGTGCGCATCGTCCGCCCGAGAAACTCACGTTCCGCCAGGCATTCCTCGTCGGACTCGCGCAGATCGGCGCGCTCATTCCCGGCTTTTCGCGCAGCGGCCTCACGATGATCGCCGGCAATGCGGCAGGCCTCACGGCAGAAAAGGCTGCGGAGTTCTCGTTCCTGCTCGGCACGCCGATCATCTTCGCGGCTGGTGTGCTCGAACTGCCCAAGCTCTTCCACGCTCGCGATCAGCTGATGACGGCGGTCGTTGGCGGCGTGCTCACGGGTATTGCGGCCTGGCTGAGCGTGAAGTTCCTCATGAAATATTTCGAGGGACGCGGGCGCCTCGCTTCGTTCGGTGCGTACTGCCTGATCGCGGGCGCGATTTTCCTTGGCTGGTTCGCGCTGCATCAGCAGCCGGTTTAATTCTGGCGCGAAGGCCCCTGGCAGGTGTCACGAGCGAGGCGCGACCGCGTGAGACGATCGCGGTATAATCCAGCCCCGTCTTGGCGAGGCCCACCTGCGGCCTTGCCCACGGTCACGCGACAGTAGCTCAGCTGGATAGAGCATCGGCCTTCTAAGCCGAGGGTCGGGGGTTCGAGCCCCTCCTGTCGCGCCAATGTTTTCAGGCACTTAGCCCGGTTTTTGTGACCGGGCTTTTTGCTTTCTGGACCTGTGTAAGTGCAGGTGTAAGGAAATTTTCGCGACGCGACAAGACAAATATGCTCGTACTATGGTCGGCCATTCCGGTTACTGCGGGCCGGTCACTGGCATGCTGACGCGTTGGAGCCGGGCCCGTTCTCGCAGTGTGCATTCGAGAAGTCGCTTGCATAAATGAGACGCCGCTGGAAGCCCAGCTGCCGCCTGCGCGAAGATCCGTGCAATGCTATCGGCCCAGAAGCGGTCGTTCGTGTAGGTCGTTAGATCGTTGTAGGGGGCTCGGCAGTCTGCAACCGCCCCCAATCGCAATCTCGCTGGGCCAATGCGTTTCGCATCGTGCGACTTGCCACCCTGTTCAAGGTGCAGAATACAGGCCCAATCTTCACTTCGCACAGGTCCGTACTACGTATAATGCGGGCTGACGGGAGTCTCACCTGCGGGGCAATTGGTGGACATATTACGAGCGTCTCTACTTATTTGACGGCAGCCGAAATGCAACTGAGAACATTTAGCTATAAAGAGTGGGCCGGTCATGAGCAAGAATGGATTTTGGATGAGTTACTGCTCGGCTCTCGAAACCTTGTGGTAGGGAAGAACGCGTCAGGCAAAACCCGTACGCTAAATGTCATATATGGGCTTTCTGCTCATTTCGTCGGTGCTGGCATCCCGACTCTATGTGACGAATTTCGTGCGACGTTTGAGCATAACGAAAAGCAATACATATACGAACTCGATTATAAGAATAGACAAGTCACTCACGAGCGTTTGATTATTGACGGCGTTGTTTACCTCGATCGAGGCGAAAATGGGATCGGTGAAATCGTTGCGGAGAAGGTTAATTCCTCGAACCCGACGCAGAGAATCCCGTTTCAAGCCCCGCCCCACATAGTAGCCGTATTCGTTCGACGAGACGCGATTCAACACAGTTTCCTTGAGCCGCTCTTTCAATGGGCGAATGAGGTGCGCATTTACCGTTTCGCAGGCGAAGGTACCAAAGGCAACCTTGCTCAGTTCCTTGACGGTGGTCCGGAAGCGAATGATCGAGACGAGCGGCAAGTTGTGGGCAGATTCTATGCGACGAAAAAACGCTTCCCTGACGTCTTCCTGGAGGAACTTAAGAAAGATCTCAAGTTCGTGGGCTACGAAATAGATGACGTGTTCGTCGGGCCGCCGAATTCGGTGATTTTTGAGGTCCAAGGCCCCGCCGGGACCCCAGCCCTTAACTGCTTGCTGATAAGGGAATCGGGAGTGCGTGCAGTCATCGATCAGTTCAGCATGTCAAGCGGGCTGTTTCGAGTCTTAGCCCTGCTTATTCACGTAAACGCGGCGCTCTTAAATCGGTCAGCAACTACGCTGCTCATCGATGACATTGGGGAGGGCTTGGATTTTGAACGCTCTCTCGCACTAATACAGCGAGTCCGAGAAAAGGCGGCGAAGTCCAACCTTCAGCTAGTTATCTCGACCAACGATAAGTTCGTTATGGACAGCATTCCGCTTGACGAGTGGACTGTGTTAAGGCGTGTTCAACATCGCGTGACCGTTCAAAATTATACCAACTCGAAGGATTTATTTGATCGGTTTGCATTCACCGGGCTCAAGAACTTTTCTTTCTTTGAAATGAATGCTACGGAGTCGGTGTCCATTGATATGGACGAAGATGACGAAGATGACGAGCAGGACGAATCCGGGGACCCGTACCATGCGTAGGATCGCGTTTTTCGTCGAGGGGCGAACAGAAGTTCATTTTGTCGAACGCTTCTTGCGCGATTTAGCCAACCGCGACGAAATCACTATCGACAAGCGCGAAATACTTGGCGGTGGCAAATCTGGAGCCGCACTTACGATTACGTCTATTGATGCGACGCACCGCGCCAGTGATGAGAAGTTTTACGTTTTAATTCACGACTGCGTCGGCGAGAATAATGTTAAGCCTAGGCTCGCGGAACAGCATCAAGCGCTCACTGCCGCTGGGTATGAGGTCATCGTTGGAATTCGTGACGTGCGACCGCAGTACAGCGCCACGACACTTTCGACGCTGAGGAAGAGCATGAAATCTGCGATCGATAAAAACCTCGCGCCAGTCGTTTTCATCCTTCCGTTGGAAGAGGTTGAAGCCTGGTTCTTAGCCGAGCATACGCACTTCGAGCGCATTGCCCCGCAGATCACTGTGCCAGCGATTGTCGCAAACCTCGGTTTCGATCCGGCAAATGACGATATGACGCAACGGCCGACTCCGGCTGACGACCTGGCTGCGTGCTACCGTTTGGGGGGGCGCAGTTATACCAAGCGAAAGACTAAACGAACGGTGAATGCATTGGACATGCAGCTGGTTCGAACCACTGTCGCCGACAAAATGTCCGAACTGAAAAAGCTTGTGCGTATCGTCGATAAATTTCTGACTCCGATTGCATCGGCTGAAGTCCAGGCGGCGCCGGGCGCGAGCGCTGCGGCACCCGTTGAATAGCAGAAACGTCTACCGAAACAGGGTGCATTCAATTTAGTTTCGGAATACGTCGTGTCGCGTGGGGTGTTGTCCTGCTAGGTTTTGATAAGTCATGCATCTCGCGCGCCACTAGAAACACGCAGGCTTCCGCTAGTCGAAGCGACGATTGCGAACTCGACGTTTGACTTCGCCGTTCGCACGAGTAAGCGCGGAATCTTGCAGGTTTGCTTCGCGGTCGCGGTCGCGAATCTCAGCCAACCTGTCGGCAGCCTGCCGCTGAAGTGCGAGCGCGCGGGCGCGTACATCGTCTCCAGGCCATCCCAACGCGCATCCCAGCACTTCCATTGCACCCGCCAGCCACGCCGTTTCGAGTGCCGTAGCAAGGGGCCGCGAAAGATTGTGGCGTTTGCCCGTTATCACACTGTCAAACCAGACAGCGTTCAGTTCCGGCACCCTGCGGTAAAAGCCCTTCGGTTCGCGTCTCATTCGCGCCCCCTTGCGATAGGTTTGTCCTATTCGTTGCAACGGCTCGCATTCCGAATCCAGACGCCAGAAATAGCGGTTCGCCTGCCATCGGCATGCAGCGCCGCACTGCCGGGCACGCAGCCGCGCACTGGGAACCGTGTGCGCACCACAATACGAAATGTCGGCGCCCGTACCGCCTCTGGCCGCCTACCGCCTTGCAGCTTCTTCTGCTCGGGGCGTTCCGGCCATAAGACTTACAGTGTGGCACTCATAAATCCAGTTCGTCATCGGCCAGCCCTCCGCCTACGGGCGCAGCCTGCCGCTTGGCCTGCGGCGCCCTGTATCCAGGCTGCGACTGGCGGGCGTGCTGTACGGCGGCGCGGCGCTTCGTGACGTGGTAGGCGCTCGATACCGCGCTCGCGGTCAGACGCACCTGCGGCCTCGGTTCGCCCGGCTCGGGCTGCCACGCCAACGGTAAGCGCACCGGCCAGCGCCACGCTGTCGCCGTCACCCAGCGCCAGCAACGCGCCCTTTGCGGTATCGCCAAACGCCGCAACGTCCACGAATAGCGATTCGCCATCGCCGGTCGCGCAGCGCACTTTCGCTGTCACGAATCGGTGTTTGCGGTCGCGGCTTGTTCGCTCGGTCGGCGCGCCGTGCAACTCGCCACTCACCAGTCCGTCAATCATTGCGCCACCTCCAGCACCGGGGCGCACTCGCGCGCCACCGCTGCCCATGCGTGAATCGAACCCTCAACGGTCAGCCCGTATCCGCGCCACGTCTGCGCGTCCGGCACCGGCAGCAACGCCGACACGGGCCAGACTGCGCGCCATTCGTCGCGGTCGAGCCGATAGAACAGGACGGGCAGCAACCCGGCTGCCGCCGCTTGATGCGCTGCTTGCTCCCACCAGTCGCGCACGTCCGAACGCGTGGCCCGCGCGTGGCGTTTCACTTCCCCGCACCAGCCGGGCACGCCCTCAATATCGCTGTCGCCTTCGTGCTGGCGGACCCGGCGCCGCACGTCCCAGCCGGTCAGGTCGCGCACCAGCGCGGCAATCTCGCGTTCGCCGCTACTGCCTTTTCGCCGCTGCATTGCTCCCATAACTCACACTCCAGGCTCCGAAGAATCCACACTCCCGGCAATGTCCCCTTCGGGCGAACCGTCCAAAGGGGCAGACCGCAAACTCCTGCCAGAGCCGAAGGGGACACGGTCCCCCGAAGGGGACACGATAGAGAGTCCGGGATTCTTCGTGTCCCCTTCGGCGCATGTCCCCTTTGCAAGCGCCCATTGCCAGCCACCGCTCATGCTCACCTTGCGCTTTTCGACGCCCAACTTTCGCGCCGCACGCTGCATCGTTTTCCAGGAGTACCCCGCACCCTGCGCATCCCAAGCGAGACGGCTTGCCATTACGGGACCGTCCGCGAGCAGGTCTGCGAGCATCACGGTCGCCTCATCAAATTCCGTCTTGTCGTCGCCGTCCTGCTCAACATCGCCCAGCAGGTCGCGGGCGTTCCCGTCGAGCCATTCACCCCACGCAATGCGGCTGGCTTCGTAGGCAACGCAATCGACTTGCTCAAGCGCATAGCTGAATCCGCCTGTATCAGGCGCGATGTTGCTTTTCGCGCGGGCGAACACATGGCGCTCCGACGCGTCGTCATGCGCGGCGACCAGCACCATGCGGGCAAGCGCACCAAACGCCTGCGAGCCAATGACGCGTTCGACGGGCGCATTGCCGCGTGACCCTTTCGAAAAATGCGAAATTCCCAGCACGGCGCAGTGATATGAGGCGGCGAGATCAACCAGTGGTTGCAGGTTGCGACGCACATCGTTGGCCTTATGGGCATCGCCGCTAACGGCGGAAACGATGGGGTCGATAATCAGCAGATGCGCGCCGCCGAGCGCGGCAATACGCTGCGCTAGTCGTGGGATGTCAGATGCGGGGTCGAAGGGTTGCAACCTGCCGTCCGCGTCCACAGTTCCATCAATAAAACGCACGCTAGCTAGGTCAGCACCCGCCGCCAGCAAACGCGGCACCAGCGTGTCGGCGGCATCATCCTCACCGCTCCAGATGAGAACGTTGCCGGGTTCCCTGCATGCGCAGCCATCCGGCCATGAGCCAGCGCATGAAACGACTGCCGCGAAATGCATCGCGATGGTCGTTTTCCCGACCCCGGCGCACCCCGCGAGTACTGACAGTTTTCCCAGAGGCAGGAATCCCGGCCAAAGCCACTCCACGCGCTCAGGTGTCACGTCGGCGGCGCGCGTAAGTAAAACGCCACCCGGCTCGCCGTCGCCGCTCGCGTCTGCATCGCAAGGCGGTTCCGTTTCTGGCTGGCGAGGCTTTGCCAGCAGGTCCGCCAGCGCCTCATCGCCATGCGCAGCGGCGTAGTCGCCAGCGTCGTAGTTCGGCAGCGCATCGTCGGGCATTGGCACCCAGGCGCCGCGCACCTCGTGCGCCACTTTCTCGGCGGTCGCCTCCTGCCCACGGTCGGGCATCAGGACGATTTGCGCATCTGGCCAGCGGGCGTGCAGTGCCTTGGCGACGGTCAAAAAGCGGCCCACGCCCGCCGTTACCACCGCCGCTGCATGGTAGTCGGCACGCACACACGCCCATGCGGTGGCGATGCCTTCGCAGACGTACAGGCGGCCATCGGGTGCGACGCTGCCAGTGATAAATGCGCTGTCGGCAAACGGCGCACCGGACAAATTCAGCTTGCGCCCCTCCGCCTCGGACGGCGGCACGAATTGCACCGTGCGCAACGTGCCATCTGCGATGCTCCGGTACGGCACCGCCAGCCAGGCCGCCATGCTGTGGCCGCTTATGGTCAACCGGGCGTCGTCGGGCACCACGCGCAGGCCCTCGGCCACGCCGCCCTTGGCGCGGATATAACCGTGCGATTCGGGCGCGCTCGCGTAGCTGTCCCACAACGCCTGAACGTCCACACCCGGCATTTTCTCGCTCGCCGTGGGCGCCTGGCTGGCGGGTCGTGCGGCGCCGTTCGTGACTGGCGGGCGCGGCGGCACGTGGCCGTTCGCCTTGCGCGGGTCGCGCCAGCCTGCGCGGCTCGCGGCATCAAAGAGCGTTCCTGCGCCAACGCCGCCGCTGGGCTTGATGGAACGCCACACGCCGCGCGTGGACGGCTCGCCGCCGTAGTTCGCGCCCTGCCGGGACCATTCCACGAAGTCATCCTCGCTCAGGCCCGCCGCCTTCGCGGCCATGCCAATACGCACCCAGGTATCGCGGTCGCATCCTGCATCGAGCGTCCAAAGCGCGCCGCGCGTGCGGTCGTAATCGTCGGCGCCGTTCATTTTCCGGCCTCCTGCGCGTCGCGCTCCGCCAGAAGCCGCACGCCCTCCTGCAACACGAAGTGCATGGCGTGATGCATCTGCTCTGGGGCGCCCGGCACTTCCGGCGGCCAGCCCATCGCTGCGAGTTCGGCGCGGTATTTCGCCACCTGCTCGGGTGTCAGTGCGTCATCAGCAGGGGCATTCATGCTGCACCCCGCCTGGCGGTGCGCGTGGCCCAGCGCGTCAGCTTGTGGCGGTCGCTGGCGGACAGGTGATACACGCCGCGCAGCACTTCGCGTCCGTCGCGGTCGAATGTGGGGATACGCGTACAGGGAATGTCGAGTGCCAGCGCGCGCAGGTCGGCAATCAACGCGGGGCCGTTGCTCGCACCCGCAATGCCGTCGATAGATTTGCGCGTGCGGGCACGCACACGCAGCGCGGCAATTACGCGCAGATGGCGAACGTTACCAGTTCCGGCGAAATCGTTAGAATCGCCAGGCAGATGCGATGCGCCCGGCTCGCCGTTTTGGGAGTTGGGCTTTTTTTTCACTTCGTGCCCCCAGCCAGCAGGGCGCGCACGTCTGCTGCGCTCCACGCGAGACGGCGACCAACACGCACGGGGCGAATCGGGCCGTTTTCGAGGCAGGCCCACTTGTGCAGGGTTTGCGGCTTGAGTCCCAGCGCCACGGCGGCTTCGTCCGTGGTGAGCGCGGGTTCGATACCGCGCGCCGTCAGGCCAACAGCAATTGCGGCGCGCGCATCATGCGGGGTTTGAATGTTTTCCATCGCCGTAACCTTTCCCGAATCGGACGGGAATTGATTGAGACGATGGTTAAGCTATGGCAGGCTGCACGATTCTCCGATAGATGCGCGCACTATCGCACCTTGGCGCGCGTTATCGCGCCTTCGCGCGCCGCATCCGGTCGGCCAGATTCTTTTTCGTGAGCACGTCCGGCACGCCGGTTTTCTGGTGTTCTGCGCCACGATACTGCACGCCATCCGATGAGTAACCAATCAGCACACCAAATTGCTGTTCGGCCAGCTTCTGGAGTTCACCGTACACGCTGCTAGGGTCGTCTGAGTCAGCCGCACGCCGTTGAGCTTCCTCAATTTCAACGCGCGGCGGATGAATTCTCTTCTGGTGGTTCGTTACCACCATGCTCGCTGCGGGTGCGAGCGACGGCGCCGGAGCCACGTCGCTCGCAGGCTCGGGCGCCGTAGGCCGCTCATCGGCACCCGCCGATTCAGGTGCCGCGCCACTCGCTGCCGCTTGTTGTGCCGTGTCAGCCGCTGCGGCGCTTTCACTGGCTACCGCCTCGCTTGCCGGTTTCGGCGCCGTTTGCGACTCATCGGTTTGCGTGTCGTCGGTCGGCATATCAGATACCGAAACGTCGCACATCGCGGCAAACTGTTCGAACTGTGCGCGTTTGAGAACTGCCGACTTTGTCAGCACCGCCCATGCGGTTCCGCTCGGCATGGCGTCTATGCGCGATGCGTGGTCGTGTGCCACAACGCGCCCATCGCGCAGTGCATCGCGCAGACGGCGTTCGAACGTCTCGGTCAACAATGCAGTATCGTCGCGCATCGCTGGCGGCTCATCGTCATTGGCGGCGCGTGCCAGAAGCTCCGGGGCCGCGAAGAGCTCCACAGCCGTACTCCTGGCTGGCAGGTAGAGCGTGCGGGCGCCCGGTTCACCCAGGCCGAATGCCTGCGTTCGCCCGGCGGGTGCAACAGGGTCCGAAACGCCCGATTCGGTCGACGGTAGAATGCAGTTAGCCATTGCCGTGCCTCGCGACAGACAGGGTGTTTGGTCAGGCGGCGCGCCCAGCGCGAACTAGGCGCGTCGCTGCCCAATATTTCACTTCACGGCATGCATGCCCTGTTTTGCATCCTCGGGCCTGAAGGCGATTTTGGCCTCAGCCAGAATCCATGCCTCAATTCGTTTGTGCCAGAGCCTAAGCAGGTCAAGCGGGCGGCGGCGGTAGTGCTTTTCAGCCAGTGCGCTCGGCTTGTGCCCCTGAATCTGCGCCACGACGCCTACCGGGCATTCCACCCATTCTGCCAATGTGCCGAACGAACGGCGCAGGCCGTGCAGACTCAAACGGGGCAGGGCAGCCGCCGCAAGTGCTTTGTGGTGCGCAATTCGGGGCTCGGCCAGCTTGCCATCTGCCGCTGTCTTACTCGCAAAAACCCACGGCGAAGGCGCCCAAGTTTTGCCCTCGGCAGTAAGCCTGCGCAACTGGCGAACGTTCGGAGGCGTTTCGTTCAGCCGCTTCAATTCGAGCAGCAAGGACGCAAGGTAGGGTGTCAGCGGGATAACGCGGCCTGTTTCCGTTTCCACCTTGTCCGCAAGGTGCAGGCTGCGCCATTGAAAATCCACATCGTCCCAGCGCAGCGCGGCCATTTCCTCGCGGCGCGCGCCTGTCAGCAACAGGGCTTGCAGGTAGGCAGAAATGACGGGGTTCGCGATACGTCGTACGCCTTCGAACCACAGTTGTAGCTGCTCGCGCTGCAAGCAATCGTCTTTTGCCTTCGGGCGTGGCACCGCATCGCGAACAGTGCGGGCGCTATACGCGTTTACGGGCACAATCCCGGAATACTCGGCGTGCTCATTGCACCAGCGAACAAATGCGCGCAGCTTGCGATAGCACTGCTCGGCGTTTGTTGGTCGGTCCTGCGCCTCGCTGTGGAGCCAGGTTGCGATTCGCTCAGGGGAAAGGTCGGATAGCGTGAGCGTCATGAGCGGGGCGAGAGGTCCGGCAACGGTCAAGCCTTGCCCGCGCTTTTTCGGCTCACCGCCTGCCTGCGCGAGATTCAGATGGTCCCGGTGGTGGCGTTCGCTCCACTTCGCTTTGTGAGCGTCGAGGTACGAGCGCCATACCTCAGCCACTGATGCGCTCTTACGCTTTTCGGTCGAGCGGCGCACCTCTGCGGTGGCGCGGTCTGCTTCCGCTGTGGCCTTCTTTTCCTCGCGCGGGTCACGGCCTGCATCAATTAGGCGTTGCAACCGTCGAGCTTCCTCGCGGGCATGGGCGATGTCCCAATCTCGCGGTTTGCCAATGGTCATGCGGAATTCGCGACCATCGCTCAGGCATGCCTGGAACACGTAGGACCGTGTGCCCTTCGCAGTGGCGCGCAGCGCCAGCCCCACCGCCTCGCTGTCCCAAAGGAAAGATTGCTGCCTACCCGGCTCGCATACGTAATCGCGCACCCGCGCGGCTGTGAATTTCACCCTTGCCATACTTGTCCTCGTCGCGCTTACATCGGGCAGCCCGTCAGTCGTGTAAGTGCCCGTGTAAGTAAATTCTACGACAATAGGTCAATTTGTATCAATGTGGCAGATTGGTTGGTGGCGGGTAAAATCCTTATCCAGTGGGATTTACAGGGGTATTCTGGAATCTGCGTCAATCTCTGGAAAAGTGAAATTGCTCGGCCTTCTAAGCCGAGGGTCGGGGGTTCGAGCCCCTCCTGTCGCGCCAATAGAATCAAGTACTTAGCCCGGTTTTGTGACCGGGCTTTTTGCTATCTGGCACTCGTGTAGGTGAGGTGTAGGTTTTGCGGTACGCTCCGCCATCGCTTCGTTGCGATCAGTAATCTCAAATTTTCGCAACCCCCGATGGGCGGGCAAATTCCCCCACCTGTGGGCACCTCAAAATCCCCCACCTAGAGACACGCGGAGCATGATGCTGGCGCGGTCTGGCAGGACGTTACCTTGCACCCCTCGAATGAAGAAGAGGGGTTGTTGGAGTGAATGTCTTGAAGCCGCATCTGCAAACAACCATCGCCACGCTCGTCGCAGCGGGCAAACGTCAGCGGGAGATCGCCCGGATTACGGGCGTTGACCGGAAGACGATCCGTAAGTACCAGGAGCAATTCGCGGCGGCGCAGGCAAATTCCCCCACGGTGCC
>NZ_SMOD01000008.1 GCF_004353905.1 Paraburkholderia guartelaensis
ACGCGATTGAGATAGCCGTAGATGTAGATCTTGAGTAGCACTGCCGGGTGGTAAGACGGCCGGCCTGTGGTCGCAGGCGTGGCCCCTTCAAATCCCAAAGAAGCCAGATCGAGTTCTTCAACGAATGCGTCGACGATTCTGACCGGATTGTCTTCTGCGATGAAGTCCTCGAGACATTCCGGCAGCAGCGTCGCCTGATTGCGGTCCGCACCTTCGACAAATCGCCCCATCTTCGCCTCTCGCAACAACGGGTTGATTCAGTCTAGGCGATCGATGCGTTTTTACACAGCCTCGGCCGCATCCTGTCCGAAGTGGTCGGCGGGAGTCGACCCTGAACGGCGATCACCCTACCCAAACTGTAGCGGCCGCTTCCAAGGTACAACAGACGCTAGTCCACTACGGGCGCAGTTGCTGTCTTTCTTTCTGCTCGCCCTCTCAAAGTCGTGACGCTCATGACGGGTCTAATCCACTCGGGCTTGCTTTCGGCCACGTACCCGGTCCGGCAAGCCATCGCTCTATGGGTTGGCTTGATGATGGCCGCCCCGACGGCCATCATCTCTTCTATTCGCCGTGCTCCATGACGTCAGTGAGGTAGGCGACGTCTTCAGTCTCCGAGAGTGGCCTCGCCAGATGTTGGTCAAACAGCTCCAGCGCTTCTTTCGTATAGGGCTGCTGCCAGTGCCAGTCCAAGGCGGCCTGATCTTTCCAGCGCTCGAACACGACGTATTTGTCCTCCTGCCCTTGCACCTTGAACAACCGGAATTCATTATTGCCCGCCTCCTTTCTCGTGAGACGGATGCCTGGCACCATCTTGTCCAGCACCTTCGCCGCAGAACCCGGCTTGAAGTGGAGGTTGAGCATCACGATTACTTCACCGGAAGCCTTGTTTCGAGTGTCCTGGTTCATGTCTCGGATTCCTCAAGCAGCGGGCGGTTCAGCCTTGTCCACGACGATGATCCCGTTCGAGCGCGCTGCCTGCAGCCTTAACGCCTTGAGTGGCTGATATTCCGCCGAATCGTAGAAATGGCGGACAGCCTGGCGATCAGGGAATTCCAGGATCACAAAAAAATTCGGCGCCCAGGCTCCCTCATAGTTTTCGGCCCGGAGTTCCCGGGCCAGCGGTCTGGCGCCATGGCGCGCCATCAACTCAATAGCCCCTTGCTCGTATTGCTCCATCCTGGCGCGGTCGTGTACTTCAAGATCGATGATGACTAGTGCTGACATGCCACGGCTCCTGTCGGGTTGCGAACGTATTGTTCTGAACATTCAAGACGATACCGATCGGTATCGTCTTGAATCGGAGTATGATACCGATCGGTATCCTGGTCAACAGGACTGCCGGAATTCTCCTTGGCTACACGCGGTAGAACAGACGAAATCCCCAGATAACATGACCACTTCAGCACTTGCGCCCCGTGAACGCATCATCGAAGCCGCGCAGTCGCTCTTTTACCGTGAGGGCATTCGCGGCATTGGTGTAGAGGCTATTGCCTCAGCGGCAAATACCAACAAAATGGCGATCTATCGTCACTTTGAGACCAAGGACGATCTGGTCATCTACTGGCTGTCGTCCGTGGCACAGGAGTACGAAACGATGTGGGCTCAGTGGGAAAATCTTTACCCCGGGGATCCCGCATCGCAACTCAAGGCATTGGTCCAGTCCGTGGTGCAGCGCCTGCGCACAGAGGGAAACCGCGGATGTGCTCTCGCGAACAGCCTGGCGGAACTCCCGGACGAGCGCCATCCCGCCCGAGTGGTGATCGACCAGCACAAGAATGCCCAGTTGCGGCGCATTCAGGCTTTGTGCGGCGCGGCCGGGCTCGAAGATCCCCAACATTCCGCCATGATCCTGCACCTGTGCTTCGAGGGTGCTCAGGTGGCGGCGCAATCGTTAGGCGCGGATCATGTTGCTACACACCTGGTAAGTTTGATCGACGCGATGCTGGGGAGCCGGGATGGGGTACATCCCAGGCCTGACGCAGGAAGCGGTCGATTTCGCAAGGCCCGTGGTACGAAATGATCCGTATGACCAGGGGCGAGAGCGATCCCGTCATGCATAAGTGTCCTGAGGCAAGGGGTTACGAGCTTTGCTCATAACTCCTTGTGCTGTTTTGTCAGTGAAATCTCGATCAGGTTTGCAGCGCAGCCTTGATTGCCTCGGCGAGTGATGTCGTGTTCCTGCCCAGAAGCCTGGAGAGGTCGCGCGACGCGCTATCCAGTTCACCTTGCGCCGATTTCACGTCCGCATCGATCACCACATCGACGATCATTTGCGGCAGGCCGAACCCCTGTAGCGCTGACGCATAGTCGGAGGAAGGAAGGTCGTTATAGGTAATCTGGCGACTCACCTGCCTCGATAGCTCCTCGACCAGTTCAGCCATCGAGTAGGCATGGTCTCCGGCGAGTTCATACGTCTTGTGGGCATGACCGGGCTGGGTTAGCACGGCAACCGCCGCGCCTGCGTAATCGGCCCGCGAGGCAGATGCAAATCGCCCTTGTCCTGCGCTCCCGTTGATCGCGCCATGTGCGAGCGCAGCCGCCAAGGCATCCGTGTGGTTCTCGAGATACCAACCGTTGCGTAGCAATACGAAATCAATGCCGGAACGCTTCAGATACGCTTCCGTCCTTTTGTGTTCGTCGGCCAGAATCAGCCTGGAGGTACTGGCGCGCAGTAAGCTTGTATACGCAATCAGCTTGACGTCAGCGTGCCTGGCGGCATCGATCACGGCCTTGTGTTGCTTGAATCGTTCACCTGGCTGGACTGCCGATATCAGCAGCAGTTTCTCCACGCCCTGGAACGCCTGTGCCAGTGTCTCGGGGCGATCGTAATCCGCTTCGCGTACCTGTACGCCAAGAGCGTGCAGTGCGTCGGATTTTTCCGGACTACGAACCGCAGCAATGATTTGCGCTGCGGGGACGACTTGCAGAAGCTCTTTGATGACCAGTTGTCCAAGCTTCCCGCTTGCTCCAGTAATGGCGATCATTTTGTTTCTCCTTTTCAGCGACGGCGGATGATCAGCGAAATCGGCAGGCCGAGAGCGAACATATGGATCAGCAAGGCGGCCACGTAAGGCATGGGCGACACCGATGCAGGCGTGGTGAAGGCGCTGTGCGGCAGCACGACTATGCCCATGAAAAAGAACACGATCAGGCCGAGCACCGGACCAGCAATCCACGCCAGGCGATTCACCACCGGCAGGCGCGACGCGACCAGGCCGTAGGCAAGTGCCGGAACGATCGACACAAAGAAGTGGAGCAGGGTTCCGAGGATCAGGCCTGCGGCGCCTTCATAAGCGGCCATGCCCATCAGGCTGCTGGCGGCGAGTTGCATCTCCGGAACGACGCCGATACCCCGTGACAGTTGCAGGATCAGCACCGGAACGAGAACGATAAGGCCGGCGGCCACTCCGGCGGTCAGCCCTTTGGTCAGGGTGCGGGATAACCCGTCCACCGATTTCGTAGTATGAAGCGATTGCTCGCCCGGTGTTGCATGTGTCGTGTTCATGATCTGCTTCCTCATATCCTCTTGAAATGTGGGCGGCGGAGCGGCTTGTCCGTCGTTGGAAGCAGTCTAAAAAGCCGGGGGCGGGAGAGAAACTCCTGGATTATTAAAAGATTATTGTCGATTACCCCCCCTAATCGCGCAGCTTCGGGAAGTAAATCACCCGTTGTCAGGCTTCACTTGCGACGGATGCGCGGCAAACAACTCGACGATCCAGTCCACGAACACGCGCACCTTGGTACTTAGATGCCGGTTCGGTGGGTAGACAACCGAAACGGGCATCGGCGGTATCTTCCAGGCTTCGAGGCAGATCTTCAGCTCGCCGGAGGCAACGAGCGGCGCAGTCATGAACGTGCCGCAAATCACAATGCCGAGACCGGCTTTGGCGAGATCGGCACACGTTGATACGTCGTTGCAAAGAATGGTTCTTTTGCCCTGGATATCGACGGATTCGCCATCGTGGTGAGCGACGAGTGGAAATGGCTTCGCGGTTCGTGCCGAGATCATATGGATCACTGTATGGTGAACGTTGATCTCGCCAGGGTGGGCCGGTTTGCCATGTCGTTTCCAATAGCCGGGCGATGCGCAGATGCCCATGTGGCTGAACCCGACCCGGCGGGCTACCAGTAGCTGGTCGGTAAGCGTGCCGATGCGTAACGCGCAGTCCACGTTGTCGGCGATCAGATCGACCGGTGTGTCACTGGCACCGATCTCCAGATCGATGTCTGGATATCGCGCAAGAAAATCGGGCAGAGCGGGTACGACCACCGAGTGGGCAAGCGGGCGCGGAAGATCGATGCGCAGCCTGCCTTTTGGATTGGCCTTGACACCGGTCATCGAATTTTCCAGTTCCTCCAGATCGGCCAGCAGGCGCACGGCGCGGTCGTAATAGGCCGCGCCGTCGGGCGTGACCGTGACGCGCCTGGTGGTCCGATTGAGCAGTTTGGTGGCCAGTTCGTCTTCGAGTAGTTGAACCAGCCGCGTCACGGTGGGTTTCTGGATGTTGAGGGTCTCGGCGGCCTTGGTGAAGGTTCCCGATTCCACCACGCGCACAAATATGCGCATCGCGTCGAACTTATCCATTCGTCCTCGGGCTCAAGGGTTGGGCGTCAATCTGCATCCAGGTCATCATGGGGCTTGATAAGGTTTCCACACCGGTAGTGTGTTGATTTGCAGTGGAGTTTGAAATCAGCACAAACGTTGTATTTTGTTCGGACAGCACGAAGAAATGATTGTGGTTAGGAGGCTCCGTCATCTCCAGCGCGCGTCGACCGTGTTACTCAGTACAGGAAATGCCGGTTCAAACGGCCAGCACTAGTCTTACGAGATCGGCCGTGCGGGAGACCGCCATCTTGGCGTGAATGGATTTGAGCTGGCTGCGAACCGTCCCGACAGAAACGCAACGGGACTCTGCACACTGTACTGGAGACAGTCCGTCACAACAAACGGCTACTGCGACTTGGGCTTCACTCGCGGTCAGGCCGTAAAAAAGCTGCAAGCGAGTTTCGCGTTCGCGCGGTGTCACGAGACCCGTGGACGTCATCAGCGTGACGCTTTGGGTATGTTGTTGTGCGAGCATCGACTGCGGCGGCACGGGCATTAGCGCCAGCGTGAGTCTTGTGCCATCGGCCCTGCGCAACACAATGCCGCCACGAGCTAATGCCGTGCGCCACTGCACGTCGTCCTGGCAGGCGTCGGGTATGAATCGATCATGCAGGAAGCGCAGCACGGGCTCCGTCGCCATGAGCGAAGCCGCAGCGGAATTTGCGAACAGCAAGGTTCGCCGGTCGTCGAGCAGGAATATCGGTAAGGGGAGGCTTTCGAGCGCAGACTCCGCTAGTGCGGCACGTGACTCGAGTTGATCCAGACGCGCCTGCATTCTCAGGGCCCGGCTAAAATGCGCGCCGAGCGCAATGCATTCACGTTGTTGCGCCGGGGTGAACCCTTCTGAATCGGGACCGCCGAGCAGACTGAGATATTTACTGTCTCCGCGATGCCGATGGATAAATACGCCCGAGATGCTACCAAGCCCATTAGGCCGCATGAATTCCTGGTGGAAGACACTGCGAGCGCGTTGTTGCTGCGTCATGATGGCCCGATCTTCGAACCACCGCCCGGCGGCCCAGGTGCCAATGACCCGTACGCCAGGATCGTGAAGATAGAACTCCGAACTGTATTCGCGTTGGCAGCTTTCTAGCCATGCTTCGTCATCGCCGACTGCGTGGTCGATCAGTGCCAGTTGTGTGGTGTCGTCGTAGGAGAGCAGGGTGGCTGTTCGCGTGCCCAACGTGCAACGCAAGCCTTGCAGCGCGTCCTCCCAGGTCGCGTCGCCGAGCGCGGCCGCGTAAATGGTATCGATCAACGCGACGTGATTCAAAAGCTCGTCTGACACAGCACTTCCCCGTTTCCCCGGCGCACCTTTTCAGCGCGCATTTTTCCGCAAATCTTACCTGAAGATGCCTTCAGTCTTCAATTGCGAACAGCCGTGACGTGTTGGTTGCCGGCGTCATCCCCAATTTTGGAGATGACACGCTGTTGCCGCCCCCGTAACTTCTGCACCCGGGAGCAGGGCCGTACGGCACGGCGTGCCGGCGAGACCCACTTCTTGTCTTTCCATGAAAACAACAGGGGGAAGTTTGCGCGTGGTGACGATTTGGTTGCGCATACAACGATAGTTCATCCATATTTGGCGAACGCGATCCTTATCTTCCGTCGTGGGACCGGCGCTGTACGCCGGGGGCAGAAGACAGCGGTGAGAAGAAGGAACTGGTCGTGATGTTCGACACTAAGAATATTGTGAAGCGCTATTCGATGAGCGAGTCGGCCATTTCGCGAAAGACCGGTATCTTCAACTAGTAGCTAACCTGGCAGACCGGAGCTCGTCGAGATTCATAGCCGCGCACGTGCCGCCTCTTTAAGTACCGAAGATGCGGCTTGAACGTTCATATACCAACAATAAAGTGACTGATTGAAGCACTGGCTGTACCAAAGCAAATCAAGGGGAGATGTGGAGATGCGAATGACGAACGTGAAGATTGGCACCCGGCTCGGCCTGGGTTTCGGGTTGGTGCTGATGTTGATGGTGGTCCTGGTCGTCGTGAGCTCATCCCGTATTGCACGGGTCGGTAATTTGAATGACCAGCTGGTCAAATCCGACTGGGTCAAGGCACAGGCTGCGAACGCCATCGACGGGGCGATGCGCTCCAATGCCCGGCACGCGCTGGAACTGATTGCCACGAACGATCAAGCCCGTCGAGAACAGATATTCGGCAAGATTGCAGACGACAAGGAATCGATTAACCGCGACATTCAGACGCTCGACACGCTGGTTTCAACCTCCGAGGGCAAGGCCATATTGAACCAGTTCAAACAGGATCGCGCGCAGTATGTGGAGTCGTTTTCGAGGGTTGGGCGGTTAGTGCGGGACGGCAAAGAGGATGGGGCTCGGCAGGCTGTCCTGACTGAAACGCTGCCGCGTCTCAATACCGCCTTGCAAGAGATCGGGAAACTGGTGGATTGGCAGGCAACCCGCGTCTCAAACATAGGGAGCCAGACACACGACGAGATCACTTCGACCCGTGACCTCATGGTCGGGCTGGGGATCCTGGAAATCGTGCTGGGCGCCGGCTTCGGCATCTGGATCACACGCACCATTACCCGCCCTCTCAATGAAGCCGTGAAGATCGCGCAATCCGTATCGAACGGTGATCTCACAAGCCGCATTGAAGTGCATAGCACTGACGAGGTGGGCCAGCTCCTGCAAGCGCTGAAAACGATGAACACGAGTCTGGCCGGCATGGTCTCCCGGATTCACGCTGGTGCGGAGACGATTTCCGCCGCCTCCGGGCAAATCGCGGCAGGCAACACCGATCTGAGTTCGCGCACGGAAGAGCAGGCCGCGTCACTCGAAGAAACTGCCGCGAGTATGGAGGAGCTGACTGCCACGGTACGTCAGAACAAAGAAAGTGCGAAGCAGGGCAACATGCTCGCGGCCGAGGCGTCCGAAATCGCTGCACGCGGCGGCGACGCAGTGGGGCGCGTGGTCGACACGATGCGCGAGATTTCAGACAGTTCGGCGAAGGTCGCCGAGATCATCAGCACGATCGAAAGTATCGCGTTCCAGACGAACATTCTGGCACTCAACGCGGCGGTCGAAGCAGCGCGTGCGGGCGAACAGGGCCGGGGTTTCGCCGTGGTCGCGGGCGAAGTGCGCACCCTCGCGCAGCGTGCAGCTACCGCCGCAAAGGAGATCAAGGATCTGATTACCGAGTCCGGGGATCGCGTGAAGGCTGGTACGGAACAGGTGGACGAGGCGGGCCGCACAATCAGCGAGGTGGTGTCCGCCGTGCGTCGCGTGACGGATCTGATGGGCGAGATCGCCGCAGCATCGAACGAGCAGCACAAGGGCATCGAGCAGGTGAACTCGGCGGTAATCCAGATGGACCAGGTCACGCAGCAGAACGCGGCGCTTGTGGAAGAGGCGTCGGCGGCGGCCCAGTCCATGGCCGAGCAGGCGCGCAGTCTACGCAACACGGTGTCCGAGTTCAAAGTCCCGACTGCACACGCGGCCTCTGCTGGGGCTGCGAGTGGCACGACGCGCACGACGCGCACGCCGGCCATGCCGGCGCCGAAAGCGCCCGTACGTTCCGCACCGCGCGCCACGCTGAAGTCAGCGGTCTCGACCGAATTGGTCAAGCTGGCCGAGCAAAGCGACGAGTCCTGGGGAACCTTCTGACCGAAAAACAATAGATAAATATTTTTAAGAAAACGGGGTTGGTTGTGATTAAAAGGATTATTCTTGTGCTCGCCACTTCTCGGTGGAGTGGCGTATGACGCCTATGCCAGCTCGTTCGTGCTAAAGCAAATAATTGACAGGAATGCCACCATCCAGCGCAACACGGACTACCGCGCTTGCGCTAAACAGCGTGGCCACCATACTGGCTTCGATGTTTTGCTTCGCCGTGGTGGATGCACTGGCGAAGACAGTCGCGCTGCAATATCCAGCAAATGAAGTCACGTTTTTCCGGATGCTCTTCGGTCTGGTGCCGGCAGTCGCAATGTGCTGCCGCGGGCGACTTTCAATAACTGAGCGACTGGCCAACATCGACATCAAAGGGCAGACTGCGCGTGCGCTGACGCTCCTCGGCGCGTCAGGACTATTCTTTGCCGGCTTGCCTTACGTCCCATTAGGAGAAGCGGTTGCACTCGCGTATTCGGAAACGCTAATCGTCATCCTGCTCGCACCTTTGATCTTGCGAGAGCGATTGACGCGAAGTGGAGTCGCCGCGGCGCTCGTCGGATTCTGCGGTGTGCTGCTTGTTGTGCGCCCGGGTGGCGGTCAGTCAAGCTGGCTCGGTCCAATGTTCCTTCTCCTGAGTGCCTTCTTCGGCGCGCTCTCCATCGTCCAGATCAAACGCATACGATCTACCGACGACTCGGCGACGACGGTTCTGTTCTTCACCCTGGTTGGGACGGTTATTACCGGCCTTACTGTTATGTTCAATTGGCGCACCCCATCCGTGGAGGCACTGTCGACCATGGCACTCCTTGGCGTATTCGCGACCGCAGGACAGATCTTGATGACGGTCGCTTTTCGCCAGGCGGACGTCGGGAAGCTCGCACCGTATAACTACACGAGCATAGTCTGGGCGGCGCTATTCGGTTATGTCATTTGGGGTGAGATGCTTCAGCCACTGTCCCTCGTGGGAATCGCACTTATCGTCGGCAGCGCCATTTCGGTCTCGGTTGGCCGGAAAGACAAGGAGGGGCCACTCGCCTGACGAGACATCCGCCGGCGTTTGGCCAGGAGGTATGACGTACGGTAGAAGAGGTGCATACTGCATTTTTCCAGTTTGAAGATGCACGGTATGCACGCCGCTCTAAGACGCCTCGATTTGAACCTCCTGCTCGTGTTCGACGCGCTTTATCGCCACCGCAGCGTGGCGGCAGCGGCCGACGAACTCGCGCTGAGCGCGTCTGCGTGCAGTCACGCGCTGTCGCGCCTGCGGGGCACCCTGGGCGACGATCTTTTTGTGCGCTATGGCAGTGCGATGCAGCCCACGGCGCTCGCCGACCAGATGTCGCAGGCCGTCGCCGACGCGCTTCGCCTTCTCTCGGACAATCTGGGCGCGGCGGGTCCGTTCGTCCCGACGACGAGCACGCAAACCTTCACACTCGCGGCCACGGACTTCACCGCGTTCGCGCTGTTGCCGGGTTTCATGGCGCGGCTACAGGCGCTTGCGCCTGACTTGCGGGTGAACGTCGTGTACTCCAGTCACCGCGATTCGCTGGAAGATCTCGCGGCCGGGCGGGCGCATTTCGCGCTCAGTTTCGCCGATGCGGATAGCACGTCGTGCGAAGGCGTGGAGTCACTGGACTGTTTCACCGATGAGTACGTCGTTGCGGCGCGAAAGCCTCATCCGCGTATTTCGGATTCGCTTTCCATCGAGCAGTATCTGCATGAGAAGCACGTGGCCGTGCTGCCGTGGACGAGTTCGGGCAGTGTGATCGACGCGGCGCTGACGAAATGCGGATATCGTCGCCGCGTCGCGGTCCAGTTGCCGAGTCTGATGGCCGCGCCGTTCATCGTGGCCAACACGGAGCTTCTGCTCACGCTGCCGCGACGAGCCGCCGAACAGCTGAGCAAGGCCACGCCCCTCGCTATATTCCCGACACCCTTCGAGAGTCCCGGTTACACCCTCAGGGTGTACTTCCACGTTCGGCATGCCGGTGTCGCTGCTCATGCATGGATGCGTGAACAGTTGATTCGAGCGTTCGATGAGGGGCACGACGCGAAGCCGCCTTCGAAGCCTGGCAAAAAATGAACTGCATATCGTGCAGCCTGCGCTGAAGACTATTCAGCGCATGGATTCGTCCCGGCTCTTATGATCCGAGGTTGATATTTTGCTGATCGACGCCTTCCATGACCCACGACATCCACTTTCGCGCGGCCTCGCCGGCCGACGCTGACCGCTGCTACGAAATCGAGATCTCCGCCTATGAGGGCGACGAAGCGGCAACGCACGAGAAAATAGCCACGCGTATCGCGCAGTACCCGGAAGGTTTCCTCGTCATGGAACGGGGCGACCGGGTAATCGGATTCATCAACTCGGGGTGCGCCTACGATGTCGTGATGTCGGACGAAGCGTTCAAGGAACTCGTCGGGCACGACGCGGCGGCGCCGAACGTCGTCATCATGTCCGTCGTCGTAGACCCCGCCGAGCAGGGCAAAGGCTACTCGACGCTTCTAATGGAGACCTTCGTTGGCCGCATGCGGGCGATGGGCAAAGCCACCATCCACCTGATGTGCAAGGACCGGCACGTCGAGCTGTACCGGAAGTTTGGCTACGAGTACGTGAGGCCGTCCGAATCCGATCACGGTGGCATGGCGTGGCACGAGATGATCCTCGTGCTCTGATTCAGCCATTCTGCTCGGACACCTCACCGGTATCGACGGACTCCGGTGCCGCGCCCGTTTCTGCAGGCGGCAGTGGTCCGGCCGCGTCGTCGCCGAGCAAGGGGCGCTCGGGGTGCACGAAGAGCCATAGCAGCGCACCGCAGGCGGCGGCCGCGCCGATCACGATCATGCCGCTTCCCCAGCTATGCGTGACCTTGACGACCAACGCCAGCGTCATGGGGCCCGCGACATTCGAGAGGGCCCCCCACACGTTCGTCCAGCCCGACATGACGCCGGCAAACGCGCGCCCGAGGTCCTGCGTGGCAGACCAGACGACGACTTGCACGAATCCCACCGCGGCGAAGGACAGGCACAGCAAGCCGATGACCACCGCAATCGAATCTGCTCGTGAGGCCGCCGCCAATGCGAGCGCGCTCACGACAAATCCGGTCATGGCAACGGGCGTGCGCGCCCGGTAGACCGAGCCGGTCTTGCGAAGCAGCCAGTCGCTGAACGCACCCGCGACGAATACCGCTACAAACACGGCAACCCAGGGCAACGATGCGTACACACCCATCGCCTTGAGCGAGAGCCCGCGCGCACGCATGAGGTAGGTTGGCAGCCACGTCGTATAGAAGCTCTGGATCAGCACGAGCAGGAAGTACTGGACACCGAAGACCCAGAAGCGCCACTGCTTCAGACAGCGCCTGAGCGCACCCCTGGCTGCCACGCGCTCGGGTGGCTGGCCGGCGGCGATGTACTCGACCTCTGCCTTTGTGATGAGCGGATGTGCCGCCGGCGTGTCGCGGTAGCCAAACCACCAGATCGCGCCGAGCAGCAAGCCCAGTGCGCCGAATCCGAAGAAAACGGCATGCCAGCCGAACCGCGCGATGGTCCACGCCGTAAGCGGCGCCGAAACGATCGGGCCAAGATAGAGCCCTGCCAGCAGCAGCGCGTTGCCTTTCGCGCGCTCGCTGGCCGGAACCCAGCGTTTGAGTGCGACGACGCTGCTCGACCAGTCCGCCGACTGCGCCCCGCCCAGCACGAGCCGGCACCCGAAGAGCCAGGCGAACGAGGTGCCCAAGGGGGTGGCGAGCATCATGAGCGACCAGAGCGTACTCGTGCCGAACAGCACCTTGCGCGACCCGAAGCGTTCGGCAGCGCGGCCGGCCGGTATCTGCCCGATTGCATAGGCCCAGAAGTAGATCGTGAGGATCATCGACATCTCGACGATCGACAGGCCCAGCTCGTTCTGGATCGTCGGGGCCGCGACAGCCATGGCCGTGCGGTCGAGCGTCATCACGAACGTCAGTGGCGCAACGAGCAATGCCACGATCTTCCAGCGGAGATGGTTCACGGTGTGCAACATCCCTTGTATGAAAAACCGCGAATTACGCCTCGCGGTCGGCGTGATCGGGATCGGCGGCTTCAAACCCTTGCGGATCGCGCTCGGCCCACTGATGCGCCCACGCCAGCAGCGGCTGCAATGCGGCCAGGAGCTTCCTGCCTTCGGCTGTCATTCGATAACCGCCATCGCCGTGCTCGACCAGACCGGACGCCCGCAATTCCGCGAGCCGCGTATTGAGCAGGCGGGCATTGGTGTCGCACGCTTCCTGGAGCGCGCGAAACGTCATCGCGTCACCGCGAAGTTCCCACAGTATCCGCAGTGCGGTACGCCGTCCGAGCAGGTCCAGCACGACCATGATCGGCCGTCCGGTTGTCGAGCCGCGAACGGGTTGTCCTGGTCGTGGAATTTTCATGCTTTACTTTTTAAAGCATCGAATCCAGGCTGTCAACCAGTGAGTGCGGGAACATGCGATGCGCCAGCCCGGCGCTACGCATGATGTGAAAAGCGATGTCCGAGTTCGCGCAACCACGCGAGAAAGGTGTTGATAGCAGGATCGTCGAGACGTGCTTCGCGGACATAGCTGCAGTAGCGCCATGCCGGCAAGGCGGGGCCGTCGAACGGAAACACGAGACGGCCCTCTTTGACGTCGAGCGCGACAAGCGCAGTAGGACCCATTGCAATGCCCAGCCCATCAATGGCGGCTTGCAGGGTCAAATAGAAGTGATCCAGTTGCTGCGAATGGCGAGCGGCGAGCCCAGGGTTGCCGCTCGCCGCAAGCCATTCCGCCCAGAGGCCGGGATAGGTCGCCGTGTGAAGCAGGGTGTGGTGCGCCAGGTCTGAAACGCTGTGTATCGGATGAGTTTCCAGCACCTTGGGTGAGCACACCGGCAACCGGACTTCCGACAAGAACTCCTTGACCGCATATCCTGCCGACTTCTGCTCGCTGCCGCGAATCGCCACATCGCATTCGTCGCCGAGTTTTTCGATTGGCTCGTCCGAAGTCGTCAGCCGGACTTCCACCGCCGGATTGGTCAGCTGGAAGCCTGAGAGCTGCGGCAATAGCCAGCGCAACGCGAACGTCGTCGGCGCGTTGACCCTCACGATCTGCGCGCGCGTGGCGCGAAGCTGTTCACTGGTCGCCAGCGCGATGCGATCCAGCGCCGCCGATACCTCGGCCAGGTAGGCGCGCCCCGACGCGGTCAATACGACCCTCCGACCACGGCGCTCGAACAGGTCGAGTCCAAGCCAGTCCTCCAGTTGCCGAACTTGTCGGCTAACGGCCCCGTGCGTGACGCAAAGCTCCTCGGCCGCCATTGAAAAGCTCTCCGCGCGGGCGGCGGCTTCGAATACGCGCAGCGCGTTCAACGGTGGCAGACGACGCGACATGAACTCAATCCTATGTGACTTTTCCTGACAAGTTCAGTGAGTTTACATCGCTTTTCGTAGCGCGAGCATAGCCCTATATTGAGCCCCTTTGCAGCAGTTCCGGTTCTGGATCTGTTCGATTAACTCACCAGGGAATATCTCGCATGTCGAATGTCGTCGTGGTCGGCGCGCAGTGGGGCGATGAGGGAAAGGGCCGGATCGTGGATTGGCTCGCGGAGAAGGCGGATATCGTCGTCCGTTACAACGGTGGGCACAACGCCGGGCACACGCTGGTGGTGGACGGCCGAATCTACAAACTGGCGCTGCTGCCGAGCGGCGTCGTGCGCGGGAAGCTCGGCCTGATCGGCAATGGCGTCGCGCTCGATCCCGAGGCGCTGCTCGCGGAGATCGACCGTATGGCGGCGATGGGCATCCGCGTCACGCCGGAGGTGCTGCAGATCGCCGAGACGGCTACGCTGGTCCTGCCGGTGCATCGCGCGATCGACGCTGCCCAGGAACGGATGCGTGCGAAGCCGCTCGGCACCACCTTGCGCGGCATTGGTCCGGCTTACGAAGACAAGGTTGGGCGCCGCGGCCTGCGCGTGTGCGATCTGGCAGAACCGGAACTTCTGGCCCAGAAGCTCGACGCTTTGCTCGCGCACCATAACGCCTGGCTGCGCGGCTCGGGCCAGGAGCCATTCCCGCGCGAGCCGATGCTGAGTGGCCTGCTTGCCATGGCGCCGCGCATCCTGCCGTTCGTGGGCCGCGTCTGGGAACAGCTCGACCACGCCCATTCGTCGGGCAAGCGCGTGGTATTCGAAGGCTCGCAGGCGGTCATGCTCGACGTGGATTGGGGCAGCTACCCCTATGTGACGTCGTCGAGCACCATTGCCGCCGGCGCGGCTAGCGGCGCTGGCATCGCGCCGTCCCAACTGGGGCGCGTGCTTGGCGTCAGCAAGGTCTATGCGACGCGCGTCGGCGAAGGTCCGTTCACGTCGGAACTGGACGGCACGCTCGGCGACGTGCTCCGCCAGCGCGGCGGCGAGTATGGGGTCAACACCGGCCGCCCGCGCCGCTGCGGCTGGCTGGACACCGTGCAACTGCGTCAAAGCTGCAAAGTCGCGGGCATCAACCAGCTCGCGCTCACCAAGCTCGATGTGCTCGATGGCTTCGAGTCGGTGCAGCTCTGCGTGGGCTACATGCTCGATGGGGCGCGCATCGACTACATGCCATCCACGAACGCCGAGCAGCAGCGTCTGCAGCCGGTCCTCAAGCGCTTCGACGGTTGGGCCGGTTCGACCCGCGGCGTCCGCTCGTACGCCGATTTGCCACCGCAGGCAGCGGCGCTGATCGATGCGATTCAGAACGAAGTCGGCGTTCCCGCGGCGATGGTCACCACCGGCCCTGAACGCGACGATGCGATTGTCCTGCAGTCCCCATTCGCGTAATGCTCGAATGTCGGCCTAACCTTCGCTGTCCATCCTTGAACGGATCTCGGCAGCCGAGAGGTCGCGCTGATGAGTGGCGATCTGCCAGGTGTTGCCCCACGGGTCTCTGACCATCGCGCGCCGGTCGCCGTATGGCAGGTCGGCCGGAACCTCGAGCGAGACCGCATTTGCCGCAATCGCTCGCTGGTAGGTCGAATCGGTGTCCTGAACGTAGACGTACAGAAATGCCGGCATCGGATCGCGAAGACCGTCCGAGCCGCTAACCATCACGACGGAATCGCCGATCCTGATTTCGGCTGGCAACCCATGGCGGAATGCGCCCTGTGCCTGAAACACCGTCTTGATGAAGGCGATCAGATTCTCCGCGTCCCGTACGACGATTCGGGGCGTGACGGTATGCCATCCATCGGGCTGAAAATTGGCCATGTCGGGCAGCCTCGCAAGAGATACGCACGGGCATTGTCCACCGGGTGCCCGGTCGGCGCTAGCCGCGTTTGCGCAGCGGCTCGAGCAAGCCCTTCAGCCCGTTATGGTCCAGCTCCTGCATCAGCGCGAGCAGCCGGCCGATTTCGCCCGGCGGGAACCCTTCGCGGGCGAACCAGTTGAGGTAATGCCCCGGCAGGTCGGCGATGAGCCGGCCCTTGTATTTGCCGAAGGGCATGGCGAGGGTGACGAGGCGTTCGAGGTCTTGGGCTTGCATGGGGGCTATTGTGCACGGCTCGGTGTTTCCGTGCGAATGCTACCCCGCGCGAAGCTCGGAGGGATCGAGAAAAAAGTTTCGGTTGCCGGCCATGCGCTCAACCATGAAGTCGATGAATGTCTTCACGCGCAGAGACTGTTCGGTTCGATGCTTGTAGTAAATATAGATCGTGCCGTACTCAGTGACGTGCTGTGTCAATAGCGGAATGAGCCGTCCGCTGCGGATATGCGTCGTGGCATTGAAGCTGCCCAACTGCCCGATGCCGAGACCCGAAAGCACCGCCTGCGTTTCCAGTTCCGTGTCGTTCACGCAGATGGCGGCGGCCACGTCGCGATAGACGATCTCGTCGCCGACACGAAACTGCCACTGCGCAAGCTTGCCCGTATTGGCGCGCCGGTACCCCGTGCAGCGATGCTGAGCGAGTTCTTCGATGGTCTGCGGCGCGCCGTTGCGCTCGATATATTCCGGCGATGCACACACGATCAGCTGAATCGGCACCAGCCGTCGCGCGATCGAGCCGCCCGAAGGCGGCGGCCCGCCGCGAAATCCCACATCGGCGCGGTCGGTCACGAGATCCGTGAACTGATCGTCGAATTGCACTTCGAGCTGCACGTTCTGATAGAGCTTCTGGAATTCCTCGAAGTACCGCCACAGGACCGGGAGCCCGAAGGCGCGCGGCGCACTCACGCGCAGCACGCCGGCCACGTCTTCTCTCGAGCGCCGGGCCTCGTCGAGCGCGGACGACAGAATGGCAAGCGCCGGCTCCACGCTCTCGAGAAGCCGTTGGCCTTCTTCTGTGAGGCTCAGCTTGCGGGTGGTTCGGTGAAAGAGCCGCACACCCAGTTCCTTCTCCAGTTGCATCACCGCATGGCTCGCGGCCTGCGGCGAGATGCCTTGATCGACTGCCGCGCCACGCAGGCTGCCGAGCGCCGCGGCACGGACGAACGTGGTGATCGCACGAATCTCGTTCATTTCCGGAGCACCCCATTCGCAAATAAAAGTTGATTATCTCGCCAGTAATATACGGCTAGTTTATGTCAATCGCCGCGCCTACCATGGCATCACCTCATCACACACGTAGGAGAGACATCATGGCTGACGCTCAACAAGGTGGCTTCAAGCGCGTATGGTTCATCACCGGCGCGTCGCGCGGCATTGGCGCATTGATTGCCGAAGCGGCGCTCGCGGAAGGCAACGCGGTTGTGGCCGCGGGACGTAACGTCCGGGCCATCGTCGAGCGCCTCGGGGAGTCGGCTGCATTGCTGCCGGTTGCGCTGGACGTCACCGACGAGGCTCAGGCAAAGGCGGCAGCGCAGGCGGCGGTTGAAAAATTCGGCCGCATCGACGTGCTGGTCAACAATGCCGGCTTCGGTCTGCTGGGCGCAGTGGAAGAATCCGCCGACAAGGACGTGCGCCGCATGTACGACACGAATGTATTCGGTCTGCTGAATGTCACGCGTGCCGTGTTGCCGACGATGCGGGCAAACCGCTCGGGCCACGTGATCAATATTTCATCGATTGGCGGTTATCGTGCCGCGGCCGGATTTGGCGTGTACTCGTCGACGAAGTTCGCCGTCGAAGGCATTACGGAAGCGTTGTATGCCGAGCTGAAACCGCTAGGCATTCACGCAACCGTTGTCGAGCCGGGCTATTTCCGCACCGATTTTCTGGACGCGTCCTCGCTCGTCGTCGCACCGGACGTGATCGACGACTACGACGAAACCTCGGGTGCCGTTCGCCGCAAAGCCGTGCAGATGAATCACAACCAGCCCGGCGACCCGACGAAGCTTGCGGCAGCGCTGATCACGCTCGTCGACGCGTCGAACCCGCCGTTGCGCCTTCCGCTCGGCACGGACACGCTCGCCGCCATCGCTGCGAAAAACGCTTACGTGACCGAGGAAACGCAAACGTGGAAGGATCTGTCGACATCGACTGACTTCGCCGCCTGAGTGCCCTGGCAATGTGACCCGCGGCCCGCGCCGTTCCTCATGGCGTACCGTTTGCGCAATGCACAGCAAACCCGGGCCGTTCGGCAAGCCGTTCGAAATACGCAGAAACAGCCGGCAAATGCGGATGCTCGAACGGCGTGCCGAACCAGCGGTTCATCGACAATCCAACTGGAATATCGGCAAGCGAGAATTGCGCGCCGGCAACGAACGCGCCGGTCGCCTGCAGCCGCGCGTCGAGAATGCGCATATGCCGGGTCCAGTTCTCGATGGAAAGGGCAATATCGTTCGTTGCCTGGTGAGCAGGCGACGCTCTGACCAGGCCGAGAAATGCATAGCTCCACGAACGGTTCAGGTCGGTCGCCTGCCAGTCCATCCACTGATCGACGCGTGCACGCGCAAACGCATCGGCAGGATAGAGATGCGCGCCGCCATAGCGCGTCGCCAGATAACGGATGATGGTGTTCGACTCCCACAGAACGAAATCGCCGTCCTTGATGACCGGCACGAGCGCGTTGGGATTCAATGCGAGGAATTCCGGCGTATGCGTCGAGCGAAAGCCCGAGCCCCAATCCTCACGCTCGAAGGGAAGATTCAACTCGACACAGGTCCAGAGCACCTTGCGAACGTTGATGGACGATGCTTTTCCAAGGATGTTGAGCATATCGAAAGGAAAGAAGAGGGAACCGCGCCGGTCCACGATACGTGAAGCGTTTCGCCGCCGCCATGTACAGTTCACCGAACATGCGCCGCTGCAGTTCTCACCAGCGCTTGCAATCGGCACGCAACCGGTGCATGGTTCAACGACTTGCCCCCGGACTCGAACCAGGAGACTCAACGATGTCGCTCGCGCTATATGGTCATCCGTTTTCCTCGTACACGCAGAAGGTGCTCGTCGCGCTGTACGAGAACGACACACCTTTCGAGTTTCGCGGCGTCGGTCCGGATTCGCCCGAGCATACGGCGCAGTGGCTGCAACGCTGGCCGCTACGCAAGTTTCCGGTGCTCGTGGACCGCGAACGCAACGTTGCGGAAACCAGCATCATCATCGAATACCTGCAACTCGCGCATCCTGGGCCGGTGCGCCTGCTGCCTGCCGATCCCATGGCCGCGCTCGACGTGCGCTTTCTCGACCGCTTCTTCGACCTGCATGTCATGACGCCCGTGCAACGCGCCGTGGATGGCGCATTGACCGGCGACCCGGCGAGGCGCGACGAAGGGCGCGCCTTTGCTGAGGAAAAGCTCGAACTCGCCTATGGATGGCTCGAAGGCCATCTGGCGGGCAAGACGTGGGCGGCGGGCGAGGACTATACGATGGCGGACTGCGCCGCGTCCTCGTCGCTGTTCTATGCGGACTGGACGCATCGCATCGCCCCGGCTTATCCCGTCCTGCGCGCCTATCGCGAGCGCCTGCTTGCGCGGCCTTCGTTCGCGCGGGCCGTGAACGAGGCGCGGCCATATCGTCCGCTCTTTCCGCTCGGCGCACCGGATCGCGACTGACGCGATTCGATCAGGGCTGCGAAGTAAGCGCGGCACCATTGTGAAAGAGGCTTGCACGATGCCATGCAAGCCTCTTTTGCTTTGCAGACAACGAAATCAACCCACCGAAGGCTCACCTTCGCCTGACTGCTTGCCGGGGCGGTCGGCGGGCGACTGCTTGCGCGACTTGTCATCGCGCTCCGGCATGGCACTGCGCTGGTCGTCGCTGTGCTCGGTGTGTTTCTGCTGGTTTTCGTTGGCTTTGCTGGCGCCATTTTCATGGGGCTTCGGGTTGCTGGCGGTCATCGTTCCTCTCCCATATTGGTAGGCCCGCCAGATCCCGCAAGGCTCGCGCCCGGGGCGTGAATACGCCTTAAGCGCTTTCGCGCTCCTTGAGCCGTTTGCGATGCGCGGCAACTTTCGCGCGATTCCCGCAGATCGCCATGCTGCACCAGCGGCGCGCGTGACCGCGTGTGTGGTCGGCGAAGAGCAGCGTACATTTCGGGCCTTCGCAGGCTTTCACATGGGTGAAGTCTTGCTCGCAGACCAGTTTCGCCAGCGCTTCGGCGATGGGCATCAAGAGCGATTCCGGCGTTTTCCAGCGGCGATTCACGCGGTATTCGAGTGCCGCTGCGCCCTCACCGCCGGCCGCAACGACTTCGCCATAGCGGTCGTCACGCGCAAGTAGACCGTTGAGCGGCGCGAGTGCGCTCAAATCGGCGCCGGCGAGCGGCCGGCCTTTTGTTTCCTGCACGAAGCACCTGAACCACTCGCGCAGCGCGCGCGCCTCGCCTGCGACGGTGTCGAACTCGGCCGCGGTGAACTGCGCGCGCATGGCGGCAAGCGCCGACGCGGGGACCATGCCCGCCTGATCGAGCCAGGATAGCAAACCTTCGCCGTCGGCGATCCAGTCGATGGGAACGTCTACCGGTGTGGCAACCGAGTTCAGGAAGTCGAGCCCCGGCGCATCGGCCACGAATATCGCAGGTATTGGACGGTAGTCCATTTTCTCGCCGCAAAAGGGTAATCAGGGTGCATTCAGTGTAACCGTCAAAAACGACCTTGACAAGTTACATCTCTGGTTAGTAACCTCTAAAACATCATCAACACGGTTACGAAAGGAGCGGAGCATGTCTCACGGTCAAGCGAGCGTGGTGCTGGCGCACGGCGCATGGGCGGATGGATCGAGCTGGAGCAAGGTGATCGAGCGGCTGAACCGGCAGGGCATCGAGGCCGTGGCGGCCCCGCTCCCGCTCACTTCACTGAGTGACGACGTGGCGGCGCTCGAGCGCACGCTCGAACGGGTCGAGGGCCCGGTCGTGCTGGCCGGGCATGCGTACGCGGGGGCTGTGATCGGCGCCGCGCGTGCTGCGAATGTCGCGGCACTGGTGTACGTGGCCGCGCTTGCGCCTGACGAAGGCGAAACCGTGGCCGACGTGTTCTATCGCGGGAAGACGCACCCGCAGGCGCCGCAACTCGCGCCCGACCGGCACGGCTGGATCTGGCTGCCGCAGGAGGCGTTTGCGAACGCATTCGCGCAGCATGCCACCGAGCAGGAGGCGTCGGCGCTCGCCGCGATCCAGCGTCCGATTGCGGCGGCATGTATCGGCGAGGCGGTGGCGCGGCCGCTGTGGAGAGACCGGCCGGCCTGGTTTCTCGTCGCCGGCGAGGACCGCATGATCGATCCCGATACGCAGCGCTTCATGGCAAGCCGGATGAACGCCCAGGTCCGCGCCCACGAAGTCGACCACACGCCCAGCGTCACGGCGCCCGATGCCGTGGCCGAGGTCATCGCCGAAGCCGTTCGGTCTGTCTCTTCGCGCTAAACGCGCGGTTTTCCGTTCACCTCTGGAGGAACCCATGACTGCCATTGCCTACCGCCGCGCCGATGTCGACGGCTACAACGTGTTCTACCGGGAAGCCGGGCGCGTCGGAGCGCCGAAGCTCCTGCTCTTGCACGGCTTTCCGAGTTCCGGCCACATGTTCCGCGACCTCATTCCCAAGCTGGCCGACCGCTTTCATATTGTCGCGCCGGATCTGCCGGGCTTCGGTCAATCGGACTTGCCGGACCGGGAGGAATTCGCGTACACGTTCGAGAACATCGCGAAGGTGATGGCGCGTTTCACCGAGCGCATCGGCTTCGACCGGTTTGCGGTGTACGTGTTCGACTACGGCGCGCCCACGGGCTTTCGCCTCGCGCTCGCGCATCCCGAGCGCATCACGGCGATCATTTCGCAAAACGGCAACGCCTACGAGGAAGGCCTGAGCGACGGCTGGAATCCGATTCGCGCTTACTGGCAAGACGCGTCGCCGGCCAATCGCGAAGCGTTGCGCGCGATGCTCAGTCGCGAAGCGACGATCTGGCAATACACGCACGGCGTGCCCGATGCGTCGGCGGTGTCGCCGGACGGCTATTCGCTCGACGACTACTATATGAACCGCCCCGGCGCGCACGAGATCCAGCTCGACCTGTTCCGCGACTATCGGAACAATGTTGCGCTCTACGCCGAGTTTCAGGCGTATTTCCGCACGCATCGTCCGCCGTTTCTCGCCGTGTGGGGCAAGAACGATCCGTTCTTCCTGCCTCCCGGTGCGGAGGCATTCAAGCGCGACTTGCCGCAAGCCGTGGTGCGCTTTTTCGACACCGGCCACTTCGCACTGGAAACGCACGCCGACGAGATCGCCACGGCGATCACGGAATTTCTCGAATGATGGTTGGCAATACTGATCGAACGAGGAGTGGGAAGATGGCCAGCAAAGTCGCAATCGTAACGGGCGCGAGTCAGGGGATTGGCCGCTCGACGGCCGTGAGGTTGGCGCGTGACTTCGACGCGATAGTGGTGGTGGCGCGCAACCGCGAGCAGCTCGAAGAGACCGCTACGCAGGTGAGAGACGCGGGCGCCGAGGCGCTCGTCATCGACATCGATCTTTCGCTTGCCGATGCGGCGCGGCAAGTGGTCGAGCAAACGCTCACGGCGTACGGGCGTATCGACGCCCTGCTCAACATTGCGGGCGCGGTGCCGCAGATCGACCTGTTTGAGATGACCGACGAGCAATGGGAGCGCGGCCTCGCGCTCAAACTGCACGGCGCGCGACGATTGACGATCGAAGCGTGGCCGGCACTGAAGGCCAGCTCGGGCGCGGTCGTGCTGATGTCGGGCAATTCGGCCGTGTTTCCGAAGGCGCCTTATGCGGCCGTGGGCACGATCAACGCGGCGATCGTCGCACTGGCAAAGGCCTTTTCGGACCGCGGTATCGCTGACGGTGTGCAGGTCAACAGCGTGCTGCCCGGCCCCGTGATGACAGGGCGCCGCCAGTCGTACCTGGAACACTGGGCGCCGCTGCACGACATGAGCGTCGAGGAAGCCACGGCGAGGTTCCCTGCGGAAGCAGGCATTGCGCGCTACGGCACCCCCGAGGAAATCGCCGAATTGATGGCGTTTATCGTCTCGCCCGCCGCGCACTGGATGACCGGCACGACACTGAGGATGGACGGCGGCGAGGTCAAGTCGATCTGAGCGCGATCTGAACGGCGAGGCGCACTCGTTCCTGCGCTGGCGCGCCTCGCCGTACCGGATGGATGCGTGTACAACAGATGACGCAGGCGCCCGCCTGCGTTTGCGCCTGGGTCCCCCGTTTTGCCCACATTGCGCACACGGGGTATCATCACGACCTCATCGGTAATACATCAACACCCCCCAATACGATCCGGACACCTCGCGTGAAGCGCAGGTGAGCATCGGCGCGCGCCTTCGCAGGCCGCCGCGTTCGATGCAGATCGACATCTCAAGCTTGCAGGAAAGGTCATGAAACGAGATTTGGCGGGGTGGGTGTTGTCTACGCGGTCGTCGGGGGACGCCGCCGCAGCCGTGCGAGCGGCGGCATGAGCGCCGCGCTTCTTCGCATGCGCCGCGTGGGCCCGCTTGCCGCGCGCATCGCCGGCGCGATTTTCGGCGGCTATGCGCTGGGCGCTCTCGCGAGCGTGGCCGCGCTTGCGCTGCCGATGAGTGCACCGCAAGGCGTCATCACGGGCATGCTCGCGAGCTTCATTTTTTACGCGGGTGCGGTGATCTGGGTGTTTCTCGCGCGTAGCGCGCGGCGTGCGTGGGCCGGTCTGCTGCTCGCGGTGCTGCCGCTCGCGCTGGCGGCATGGTGGGCTTCGTCGCCGGTTGCGCACGCAACGTCTGCGGCATCCACTGTAGCGTCGGCGGGAGGCGCGCAGCCATGAAGCACCCAGACAAACAACCGCAAGCGCGCGGCGTGCGCCAGAGCATGTCCGATCTCCATACGTGGGCCGGTCTGCTCGTCGGCTGGATTCTCTACGCGATGTTCCTGACCGGCACGGTCAGCTACTTCAAGGAGGAGATATCGCAATGGATGCGGCCCGAACTCGCGCATCAACAGATCACGCCCGACCCCGCCGCCGTCGCGCAGCGCGTGAATGACACGCTCGAAACGCTCGCGGCGGGCAGTCCGCAATGGAGCATGCAACTGCCGACCACGCGTAGCAATATCGCCAGTGCGTTCTGGCGCATGCCGGCTACGGCGTCTGGCAAGCGCGCCTTCGGCGAAGCGACGTTCGATCCCGCAACGGGCAACAAGGTAAGCGCGCGCGACACGCTGGGCGGCGAGTTCTTCTATCGCTTCCATTTCCAGTTCTATTACCTGCCGGTGATATGGGGACGCTGGCTGGCCGGCCTGTGCGCGATGTTCATGCTCGTGGCGATCGTGAGCGGCGTGATCACGCACAAGAAAATCTTCGTCGACTTCTTCACGTTCCGCTGGGGCAAGGGCCAGCGTTCCTGGCTCGATGCCCATAACGCGCTTTCGGTGTTCGGTCTGCCGTTCCACCTCATGATCACGTACACGGGCCTCGTCACGCTGATGACGATGTACATGCCATGGGGCGCGCAAACCGCGCTGAAGACCCCCGCGCAGCGCGAAGCACTCACCGCGCAGATGAGCGCATATATCCAGCCCGGCAAGCCGCTCGGCGTGAAAGCCCCGCTCGCACCGGTCGACGCGATGGTGCGCGAAGCGCAGGCGCGCTGGGGACGGGACAACGTGCTGCGCGTGACGGTGACGAACCCCGGCGACGCAAGCGCGCGCGTGGCGGTGGCGCGGGGCGAGGCGGCGCGCGTGTCGATGAGCCCGCAGTACCTGCTGTTCGATGGCGTGAGCGGCAAACTGCTCGCCGTGAAAGACAGCGTGGGCGGTGCGGCCGAAACACGCGGCGTGCTGTACGCGCTGCATATGGGACGCTTCAGCGACCTGCAGCTGCGCTGGCTGTATTTCATCGTGAGCCTGGCGGGCACGGCGATGGTCGGCACCGGGCTCGTGATGTGGACGGTGAAGCGCCGCCAGAAGCTGCCCGATCCCGAGCGGCCGTACTTCGGCTTTCGCTTCGTGGAGCGTCTGAATATCGCGAGCATCGCCGGCCTCTCTATTGCGATGACGGGCTATTTGTGGGCCAACCGACTGCTGCCCGTTTCGTTGATGCATCGGGCGGAAGCGGAAATCAACGCGTTCTTCGCAATCTGGGCAGCCACGCTGTTTTACGCGCTCGCTCGCCCCGCCAAACGCGCCTGGATCGAGTTGCTGTGGTTCGCGTCTGCGTTGCTGGCGTTGTTGCCGGTGCTCAATGCGTTGACGACGCAGCGCCCGCTTTGGCGCAGTCTCGCGAATGGCGACTGGGTCTATGCCGGTTTCGATCTGATGATGTGGGCGCTCGCCGCGCTGCACGCCGCACTCGCGATACGCACGGCGCGGCACCGGCCGAGTGCGAAGGCGGCCGGCAAGCGTCGCGTGAGTGCGCTTGCGGCGCAGGAGGACGCATGATGCCGATTTTCGCTTTGGTGTTGTGCGTACCTGCCTTTGCGTGCCTCGCGATGGCCATGGAGCGTCATCAGGAGACGCTGTTCAGCGCGCGATTGCCCGCCGTGCTTTCCCGCGTTCTGCGCTGTGTCGGATGGTGTGTGTTGCTCGCTGCGCTGTGGCTGGCCGTTGCGGGGAAGGGCTGGGCGTTGGGGCTCGTCTGGTATAGCGGCTGCACGAGTCTCGCGGCAGGCATCGTGTATGGACTCCTGATTGTTTATGCGCGACGAACAACGGTGCGGTGAGGGAAAGGCTTCGCGGAATTTGCAAACATACCGGCTTTAATGCTTTAGTTAAGCTGCGGTTACAGAGTGCTGGCCTTCATTCATGTCGCATTGGGTGTCTTGTGCCGACAACGGCACCAATTTCACGCAGGGGGTATTCCGAAGCAAGCGACTAACATAGGAATACCGATTACCCGGTGCGTGAAGGAGTTGCAAACATGAAAAAGCTTGCGCTTATGTTGCTTCCTGTTCCGCTCACCATGCTGGCGCCGGTCGCTCAAGCGCAAAGCAGCGTTACCCTTTACGGCGTGATCGACGAAGCCTTTCAGTTCGTCCACAACGCCGACGCTCAGGGCAACAATCTGTATCGGATGCAAGGTGGCAATCTGCAAGGGTCCCGCTGGGGCTTGAAGGGAACGGAAGATCTGGGCGGCGGCCTGAAAGCGATCTTCCAGCTGGAAAGCGGATTCGACATCAATAGCGGCAAGATGGGCAGCTACAACGGCAATACCTTGCTATTTGGCCGTCAAGCCTTCGTAGGATTGACGCACCAGCAGTATGGAACGCTGACACTGGGTCGCCAGTACGACCCGGTCGTCGACATGGTCCAGCCGCTTACCGCAGACAATTACTGGGGCAGCACTTTCACCACGCCGGGCGACGTCGACAACAACGACAACAGCTCTCGTACGAACAATGCGATCAAGTATCTCTCGCCGCAATTCGCGGGCTTCCAGGTCGAAGGCATGTATGCGTTCGGCGGCGTCGCGGGCGCGACGGGTTCGCAGCAGACCTGGTCGGCGGCGGCGAGCTATGTGACTGGCTCATTCAGCATCGCGGCGGGCTACGTCCGCATGACTAACGCAAATTCCACGATTCCTCGCACCGGCTGGACCAGCACTTCGGACGGCACCTTCGACGGCGGTTTCCAGAACCTCGCCTATGAAACCGCCAAGTGGGTCGGCATTGGTTCCGTTGCCCTGCAATACGTGGCCGGACCGTTTACGTTCGGCGGCCGGTATAGCAACGCGCAGTACAAGGCGGACTCGCAATCGCTTTTCCCGTCCAACCAGCGCTACAACGTCGCTGCCGGTTTCGTGAACTACGCGGTTACGCCTGCGTCGCTCATCGGTGTTGGCTATACGTGGACGCACAGCGCGGGCGACACCTCGGCGACCTATAACCAGGTCTCGCTGGGCGGCGACTACAACCTCTCCAAGCGTACCGACGTGTACCTCGTCGGCGCGTGGCAGCACGCCAACGGCACGCAGCGCGTACCGACCGCGACGGGTTCCATCCTGACCACCGCGGTCGCTTCCGTGGCGGACTATGGGCTGAACGGCAGCTCGAGTTCGCAAATCATGGTGAGCCTCGGCATCCGCCACAAGTTCTGATTCACCGCAGCCTCTCTTCTGCGCCCGCCGCACTGCATGGCCGTTCCGGCCGTGCATCGGCGGGCGCGTCATGCTGCCTGCCAGCCGCAGTGGCTGACGGTAGGACCATGGTCTGATTGTCTTCGCCGTGCCGCTCCCACATCATTGAACTGACCACTGCGCCGGTCGCACGGCGCGGTGTTTGCCCCGCATTCGGGCGTCGTGCCGATGGCACGACTGTCATTGTCCAATCTCCCGCCGATAGCAGCAGGCGTAATCGGCGCGATCTCGCACGCGCTCAAGGAGTTGATATGGATACCTATATAAATCGTCGGACCGGCGCCCTGTGCGCCGCCGTGCTGCTTTTGATGAGCGCCGCGCAGGCAACGCCTATTGCGTATCCCGCGAAGGGGCAGAGCGCGCAGCAACAGCATTCGGACGAATCGGCATGCTACTCGTGGGCGAAGAGCAACACGGGTATCGACCCGAAACAGGTTGCGTCGACGCCACCGCCGCCTTCGGGCCCGGCCGTGGGCGGTGGCCAGCGTGTCCAGGGCGCGGCGCGTGGCGCGGCGGGCGGCGCGGTGATCGGCGCGATTACCGGCGACGCGGGCAAGGGCGCGGCAGTCGGCGCGGCGGCCGGCACGATGGTGGGCGGCTCGCGCGCGCGGCAGGAGCGGCGTGCCCAGCAGGCGAACGCCCAGCAACAGCAGCAGGGCGCGATTGACACGTTCAACCGCGCGTTTGCCGCGTGCATGCAAGGGCGCGGTTATACGGTGCAGTAGCGCGCCGTGCATGGAGTGGCTCGAGGCGGCGTAAGACCAAGGTCCGATTTGTCCAGTGCGCCGCGTCTGACACTATGTAATTCAGCGATGAGCAACGCTTAGCAACGATGTGCGAGCAACGTCTCATTCTCGCGTGACGTTCGATCCGCATGCGTGAGTGCCGTGTCCGGGCTGTCTAAACCCAATGGAGGACAACAATGAAGCGACGGATTTTTGTGCTTACGGCGGCGGCCGCGGCTGGGCTGGCTGCAGCGGGTTGCAGCACGACCACGAGCAGTGGGACGAGCGGCGCGACCGACGCGGCGAAACGCCAGGAGATCGATGCGGCCGTGGACGGCACGATGTCCCGGTTGTTCTCGACTGTTCCGGGCTCGCAGGAACTCGTTTCGAAGTCGCAAGGCGTGCTGGTGTTTCCTTCGGTCGGCAAGGCGGCGTTCATTATTGGCGGCTCATATGGCCAGGGTGCGCTGCGCGTAGGCGGATCGACGGTCGGGTACTACAGCACGGCGGCCGCTTCGTTCGGCTTGCAGGCTGGGGTTCAGTCCACTGCCGTGATCTTTCTCTTCATGACGCAGGACTCGCTCGACAAGTTCCGCAACTCGAAGGGCTGGTCGGTTGGCGGCGACGTTGCCGTTGCGCTCGTCAAGGTCGGTGCGAATGGGCAGATCGACACGAGAACCGCGACGGCGCCGGTTCAGGCGATCGTGATGACCAATACGGGCATCATGGCCGATGCGTCGGTAGCTGGCACGAAGGTGACGAAGCTCGATCTGTAACAGGAGGTCGCGATGTCGTACCTCAAATGGGTTGTTTCAGCAGCCTTCGTGGCCGCGGCGCAGCTTGCCGCGGCCCAGGGCCAGACGACGGCTAACGTGACGCACGAGCCGGGCAAGGCAACCGTCACTGGCATGCACAAGGTGACGGCGACCGTCACGAAGATCGACGCCGATACCCGCACCGTCACGCTCAAGCGTCACGACGGCAAGCTGGTCGAAGCCGAGCTGGGACCGGAAGTCAGAAACTTCGATCAGCTAAAGGTCGGCGATGTCGTGACGATGACCTATAAGGAATCGCTCACGCTGAGCCTGAAGAAGGGCGGCGGCGGCGAGACCTCGGTACAGGAAACGCCACAGGTCGAGCGCGCGGCTGCCGGCGAGAAGCCCGGCGGCATGGTCGGGCGTGAGGTGAAAGTCACGGCCAATGTCGTATCGGTCGACACTAAAACGCAAATGGTCACCTTGATGGGACCCGAAGGGGGGACGATGGACCTGCGGGTCGAGGATCCCCAGCAGCTTGCCAGCGTGCAGGTCGGCGATCAGGTCGAGGCAGTGTATACGGAAGCGTTCGCCGTATCCGTCAAGCCTGCACAACACCACAAGTAGTCGCGCATGGGGCAGCCGCTTGCGCTCAGGATGCCGGTCGGCGCGCACGGCGGCGCGTGGCTGGCTGTCCTCATCGGTAACCGAACGCTGGGTCAAATGAACAACGTGACACGATCCGTGGCCGTCGTCGACGACGAGGAGTCGGTCGGGCGAGCAATCCAGCGCCTGTTGAAGTCGGTCGGCATCGACTCCGACGTGTACACGAGCGGCGAGGCATTTCTCGACGCGCTGGCGGCTGCGGCACCGGACGCGCCGACGTGCGTGGTCCTCGATATCCAGATGCCCGGCATCAACGGTATCGAGGTGCAGCGCCGGCTGGGGGGCACCGGCATCCAGTGCATCGTCATAACGGCGCACGACGATGCGCGCGTGCGCGAGCAGGCACAGGCAGCCGGTGCGGTAGCGTACCTGCGCAAGCCCTTCGACGACTCCGCGCTCATAGGCGCGGTCCATGCGGTGCTCGGCGTGCCGCCGCCACGCTGACGCCCCGCATGCCGAATCGGTACAGCGACGATGAATCGACCACGCCACGACCGGATTCAGGGAGGCCCCGCGATGAAGCGCGGCGAGCTTCTTGTTTGCCACGACTGCGATCTCATGCAGCGCGGCGCACCTTGTCCGCCGGGCGGCACGCTGCGCTGCCTGCGCTGCAACGCCGAACTGGAGCGGGATCTTCCGGAAAGCCTCGGGCGTGCGCTCGCATTCGCGCTGGGCGCGCTCGTGCTGTTCGTCATTTCCAACCTGTATCCGATCGTCGGGCTTTCGGTGAACGGCAATCTCGTGCGCACGACGCTGTGGCACGCGGTCGAGATTCTCTATCTCGACGGCATGTGGCCCATCGCGGCGCTGGTGTTCGCCACGACGATCCTCATGCCGGGCATGCAGGTCGTGTGCCTGCTCGCGCTCCTCGTACCGCTTGCGCTCGGCCGCGCGCCCTGGCAGGCGCCGCTCCTGTTTCGCGTGATGTACACCGCTCGGCCCTGGGGCATGACCGAGGTGCTGATACTCGGCCTGCTGGTTGCGCTCGTGAAGCTGTCCCATATCGCAACGGTCGTGACGGGCGTGGCATTGTGGTCGTTTGGCGCGTTGATGCTGGTGCTCGCGGGCGCGAGCGCGGCATTCGACGCAAGGCAGTTCTGGTCGCGCGTGGCGCGCGCGACGCAGCCGGCCAACGCGGTCAACGTGGCCGGCGCGCCTGGCGTCACAGCGAGCCTCGCGCCTGGCGAAGAGGCCGGAGCACGAGGCGAGCGCGCGGAAGGCCCGCTCACGGGCGCCGCGTGCGGCATCGCGCGCTGCCATGTGTGCGGGCTGCTCGCGCGAATGCCGGCGGCGGCGCATGCGGCGACGTGCCCGCGCTGCGGCAGCGCGCTGCATATGCGCAAGGTCGCGAGCCTGTCGCGCACGTGGGCGCTTCTGGTCGCGGCGATCGTGCTGTATGTGCCTGCGAACGTGCTGCCCGTTATGGACACGAGTTCTCTGTTCGGCACGCAGAAGGACACAATCATGAGCGGCGTGGTGTATCTGTGGGTGTCGGGTTCCTGGCCGCTCGCGCTGCTCGTGTTCATTGCCAGTATTGCCGTGCCCATGCTGAAGATTCTCGGGCTTTCGTATCTGACGTGGACCACGCAGCGCCGCTGGACATGGCTGCCCGAGCAGCGCACACGCATCTACCGGCTGATCGAGCTGGTCGGCCGCTGGTCGATGCTCGATATCTACGTCATCACGATGCTCGTCGCGCTGGTGCAGTTCAACGCGCTCGCCACGATCAAGGCGGGGCCCGCCGCGATTGCCTTCGGCGCCGTCGTGATCCTCACCATGTTCGCCGCGAACATGTTCGACCCGCGTCTCATCTGGGATGCGATGGAGCGCGAAAATGGCAGCGCCCGGTAACGACAATTCCTTGCCGGACCTGCCCGAGGCGAAGCCGGTGCGCGGCTCGCGCTGGCGCATGCAGATCGTCTGGCTCGTGCCGATCGTCGCGGTGCTCATTGGCGGCTGGCTTGCCGCCAAGGCGATCATCGAGGAAGGGCCGACCATCACGATCAGCTTCAAGACCGGCGACGGCCTCGAGGCCGGCAAGACGAAGATCAAGTACAAGGACGTCGATATCGGCGTGGTGAAGGCAGTCACGCTCTCGCCCGATCACAAGCGTGTGATCGCGACGGGCGAACTCGTGAAAGATGCGGCGAGCATGCTCGTCGACAACACGCGTTTTTGGGTCGTGCGCCCGCGCATTTCGGGCGGCACGGTTTCGGGCCTGAGCACGCTGCTCTCGGGTTCGTATGTCGGCATGGATGAGGGCAACTCCAGCAAGATGCGCCACGACTTCGTGGGGCTCGAAGTGCCACCAGTGATCCCGAGCGACATACCGGGACGCGAATTCGTGCTGCACAGCGGGAACATGGGCTCGCTCGATGTCGGCTCGCCGGTGTTCTTCCGTCGTCTTCAGGTCGGACAGATCGCTTCCTATGAAATGGACCCGAACGGCAAGGGCGTGACGCTGCGCGTGTTCGTGAACGCGCCCTACGACCGGTTCGTGCGCAGCGATACGCGCTTCTGGCACGCGAGCGGGCTCGACGTCTCGCTCAGCCCCGACGGCGTGCAGATCAACACGCAATCCGTGGTGTCGATGCTGATCGGCGGCGTGGCGTTCGAAACGCCCGACGACGACGACAGTGGATCGCCCGAGGCCGACGCCAACTCGAAGTTCGAGCTTTACGCCACGCACGCCGACTCGATGAAGGTGCATGACCGCATTGTCGACACCTACGTCGTGACCTTCTACGACTCCGTGCGCGGGCTCACCGTGGGCGCGCCGGTCGATTTCCGCGGCGTCGTGATCGGCGAGGTAACACGCATCTACACGCGTTTCGACCCGGTGAAGAAGCAGTTCAGCATTCCTGTTGAAATCAACCTGTATCCGGAACGTTTTACGTCGCGCTTCGAGAAAGGCCAGCCGTCCGGTCGCCTCACTTCGCAGCCGCGCCAGCTGGCCGAGTTCCTCGTCGCAAGCGGCTTCCGGTTCCAGCTGCGCTCCGGTAATCCGCTCACGGGACAGCTCTACGTCGCCTTTGACGTCTTCCCGGACGCTGCGAAGGCGAAGATCGACTGGTCGAGAACGCCGCCCGAGATGCCGACGGTGCCGCGCACGCTGCAGTCGCTGCAGGATTCGCTCACGCGGCTGCTCGCGAAGCTCAACGGCATCCCGTTCGAGGCGATCGGCGCGAATGCGCAGCGCACGCTGAAGAGCGCGAACGACGTGATGGCGAAGCTCGGCACCGACGTCGTGCCGCAGGCGCACGACACGCTTTCGGCGGCGCAATCGACGCTCAACTCGGCCACTGACGCCTTGCAGCCCGACTCGCAGCTGCAGCAGAACACGAGCGACGCCATGCGTGAACTGGCCCGTACCGCCGCTTCCGTGCGCATGCTCACTGATTATCTCGAGCGCCATCCCGAGGCCGTCGTACAGGGCAAACCTGGAGGCAAGCAGTGAACCGCCGCAACCTGATCCTGCCTACCGTTCTCGCCGCTGCGATGACGTGGCTCGCCGGCTGCTCCTCGCCGTCGCCCACGTTCTATGCGCTGCGCTCCGCCGACGATGCGACCGCCGCGACGTCGAACGCGTCGCCCGCCGTGCCAACGGGCGCTGCCGCGCTCGATGTTATCGTCGGTCCCGTGACCGTGCCCGACATGGTGGACCGGCCGCAAATCGTCACGCGCAATCCGGACAACACGATCCAGATGAACGAGTTCGCGCGCTGGGCCACGCCGCTCAAACTGGACGTCGGGCGCGTCGTTGCCGCGGACCTGGCGCAGCGGCTCGGTACGGCGCACGTCTCGACGTTCGATGGCGCGTCTACTCCGCCGGTCTGGCGCGTTCGCGTGGATATCACACGCATCGACAGCGTACTGGGAGACTCGGTGACGATCGATGCGCAATGGGTGGTGCGCCCGCCTGGTCACCAGGCGCTGACGCTCGGGCACACGGTGGCGCACGAACAGGTGACGAGCCAGGACTACGGCGCGCTCGTCGACGCGCACGATCGCGCACTCGCCACCATCAGCGCGGACATTGCCGCCGCGATTCGCGCGGACCATGCAACAGTTGGCAGTGCGACGGAGTGAGCGCGGCACGCGGGATCTCATGATGACGTTGCGTTGTGCGTTGCTCGCACTGACTGCGGCGCTGGCGTTGGCGGGCCACGATGCGGCGGGAAGCGTGCCGCGCACCGAGGACACGCCGGCGGGACTCTTCGCGGTGCTCGATTACGTTGTCTCACCCGCCGAGCCGGCATCCGCGCAGAGCGCGGTTGCGCTGCGCGAGGCCGGCGTGGAGCAGGAGACGATCAAGGCGCGCATCGTCGAAGCCTGGTTCTACCGCCTGCGTGCGGACCCGGCCGTGGCGGTCGCCGTGCCCGGCGGCGTGGCGGGCCTCGAAGCGCGGCTGCGCGACGACGCGGCCCGCGAGCGCCTGATCCGCGGTGGCATCGCGCGCCTGATTCCGCAAGACCGGTTGGCGTACCTCACGCTGCTCGCGAAATACATGGGCCGCGCGGCGCGCGGTAATTGCCAGGGCATGGCGAGTGTGCAGGACATTGCTCAGGGCATTTCGATCGGCAGCATGAGCGATGCCGACACGGCCGAATACTTCTCGTTGCTTTATCGCGTGGTGATCCGTTCCGTGCTCGCCGCGCCGGTTACGCTGCCCACGCCCATGGCATACGAGCGGGCGTTGCGGCATCTCGACGATGCGGTCAACGCGGCCCTCGCCGGCGATCCGCAATCCGTGGCGCGGCTCGAGCGCGTCACGAACGGCGGGCCGGGCGCCACGATGGCCGACATCTGCTGGGCGAGCGCGGTGCTCATGCGCTCGACGGCGGCGATGAGCGCACCCGATCGCGACGCACTACTGCTCTACATGCTCGGAGAAGACGCGCCGGAGCGAGTACCTGCCCCCGAGCCCGCGCATGCGCCCTGACGCACAGTGGCGCTGCGTCGGAGTTACCTGTCAAGGCGAAGCCTTCGTCCAGCCCGGGCCCGGATCGAAGGACGTCATCGCTTCGGCTTTCGCCGCACCGTCCGGGCCGAGATCGCGCTCGTAGACCTGGCCGTCGTGGCTCACCATGAAGGTCTTGATACCGGTGTCGCCGTACCGCACCGGCCACGCAACGACGCCGAATCCGCCGAACAGCTTGTTGTCGACCATGTAGTTATACGCGCCGCCCGGCGCGTGCGGTCCCTGCGAGGTCAGCAGCTTGTAGTGGTAGCCGTAGTAACCCGCATTTTCGGCATTGCGCGCGCCGGCCTTGAGGAAAGCCACGCCGAGCGGACTCGGCTCGGCGTCGGGGCCGGTCGGCCAGTACAGGCCGTCGTGTTTGCCCGGCGAACTCGCGAGCTTGCTGGCGTAGACCAGCATGTCGCTGCCGTCGTGATAGGTCTGCGCATATTCGCGTTGCGCGTCGTAGACCGCGAGCATCGTCTGCATCACGGCAAGCTCGTTGCGGCCAATGCGGCGCACGCGCATTTCCTCGACACCGGCGTGCGTGTCGAAGTGCCAGCCGTGAGCGGTCTTGACGATCGGGACCGGAAAGGTCCAGCCGTCGTCGCCAACGGCGATCATCGCGTGATTTTCATCGGTATCCTGAATGGTGTGCGAGGTCTGCCATTCGCTGAGGAATTTGTCCCGGATCTCCGCGCCGACCGGTGGTATGAGCTGGCGGAAATCCGCGCCGAAGAGCGTGCGCAGTTCCGCCTCGTCGTTGCCGGCCACGGCGTCGCCGAACGCGGTCATCGCCGCATCGGGTGTAGCGAAGGTGCTTTGCCCGGCAGCCGCGCAAGGCCGCGGCGCGTACGCGAGGAGTGCTATCGCGATCGCCGCCGCAACCGCTGCCGATGCAGCCGGACGGAGAAACTCATGTCTGTTCATGGCCGTTCTCCCTAGCGCCTGCCGCCGCCACGACCGCCGCCACCGCCGCGCATCCCGCCGCCGCCGCTCGGACGATTGAACCCTGAGGACTGCACGCTGGAGCGGCCGCGACTCGCGTCGCGCTGGGTGGCACCGCCGCCGCCCACACCCTGGAAGGCGCCATCACGTCCGCCTCCGCCGCCGTAGCTTCCGCCGCCGCCGCCGCCAAACCCGCCACCGCCTGCCCCGGTGCTCACGCGATTGCTGACGCCGGCATTGTTAGCCACACCGCCGCGATTGCCTCCGGCACCGTTATTACCGATGTTCCCGCGATTGCCGCCCGCACCGTTATTGCCGATGTTCCCGCGATTGCCGCCCGCACCGTTATCGCCGAGATTCCCGCGATTACCGCCCGCACCGTTATTGCCAACGTTCCCGCGATTGCCACCCGCCCCGTTGTCGGCGATGTTCGCGCGATTGCCGACACTCGCGTTATTGCCCGCGCCGCCGCGATTGCCGAGATTGCCCTGATTCCCGCGGTTTCCATTGCCGAGGCCCTGTCCGCCTGCGCCGCCGCCCGTGCGGTTGCCGGCGCGGTCGGCCACGCTGGCGCCGTTCTGGCCGTTGCGGCCGCGATAGTCGCGGCGGCCGTCGGCGCCCGCCACGTTGTTGCCGAATTTCTCGCGCGTAGCGTTGTCACGGTATGCAACGCCCTGGCGATGGCTCGCATCGTGCTGCCACTTGCCTCCCTGGACCTTCGTGCTGTCGAAGTTGCGATTGACGTTTCGCGCCTTGTCCACGTTGATGTTGACGTCGCCGCCGCCCCAGTTGCAGTTGCCGAAGATCGCGCCCGCGGCAGCGAGCCCGACGCCCCACGCGAAGCCGGTCATCAGCGCGCCGCCGGGATAGTAGGCGGGATAGGGTGGCCAGGCGTACGGCGGGTAAGCGGGGTAGCTCCATGCGCCGTACACGACCGTGGGGTTGTACGCGGGCACGTAGATCACCTCGGGGTTGGCAGGCTCGATCTTCACAATGGTCTGGCCGCCTTGGGCGGGCGGCTGTTCGACCACGACCTTCTGCTGTTCGTTGCTCTTCAGGTTGCCCGAGTCCTGCGCGCGCGCACGCAGGCGCTGCACGGCGGCGAGCACATCCTTTTCCTGCGCGAGGAAGGCGTCACCGAGCTTCTGGGTCCAGTCGAGCTTGTCGTTCATCGGCTCGAGCGCCTGCGGGAACGCAACGAGCGATTTCACGCTCGTGTCCCACGGCTGGTCCTGGACGGCCTTGACGGCATCGTCGCCCTTCACCTTCGGATGCTCCTTGACCCAGCGCGCCGCGTGCACGATTTCCAGCGGGTAAGTCGACGCCATGAGGACTTGCGCCAGCACCGAATCTGGATAAAGCGCAATCGGCGCGACGAGCGCTTCGAGTTCCTCGGGTTTGTAGGGGGCGGGCTGCGGCGCATCTTGCGCGCGCACCGCCTGAGTGCCTGCCAGGAGCAACGCGAGCACGAGCAGGCAGACCGTGTGCGTGCGTTGTTTGATCCAAGAGGTCATGGCCGATCCTTCCATTCGTTTGCTCAACCGCACTGCGGGACGGATAGCGACAACGTGAAGGGGCGAGCGCGTGAGCGCGCATTCTTTTTCGAGTGTGGCGAGGCGGGGAGGCCCACGGGTATAGTCCGGTAAGCCGCTCTGTGCTGGCAATCGGACCAGAGTCCTATTGACAGCGCAATGGTGGCGCAACGATTCTATTCGTTCGTCAAGGCTGGCAGCGGCGATACCGGGAGACTCAAAATGAAAATGCGTTTTGCTGCGCCGTGTGCGATGGCGCTCCTGCTTTGTGCGCCCGTTTTCATGTCCGAAGTATTTGCGCAGGCGGGAACGATGGGTACGAAGCAGATGCGGGACGTGCAGCGCAAGGCGGAGCACAAGGCTCGCTCGAACCAGGCCCAGCAACATAGCCAGCAAAATTCGACGCAGCACCATGCGGCGAGCGCAGCCGCGCCAGCTTCGGCGCCTTGATCGACAACGGTACTGGACGAACTGTCACATGTTGAAAGTGTGACGGACGCTGCACGGCCGTTTAGCGCGTCTCCAATCGAAATAATGGCTGCGGTTATTTCATAAAAAACATAATAGATAATTCACACGACAAAAGACACGGCTGTTATTCATTTTGAATAAAAATGATTGCGCGTGCCATTATCAAAAGCGAATAAAACGTTCGCAAATATATTCCGCAAATAGTCAGTGTATATGAGTGCTTGCAAGCGCATTCAAGGCCTGGCGCGCCTAAAAGGCGATGTATGCGGAAAAAGTTATCGAAAACAATTGCGCGCAGAACGAATCATCGGCAATTTCTTTCATATAATAAACGCGCGGCGAAAGCGTACAGCGAAGCGGTTCCGCAATCATGATCCCATCCATTGTTTTCTTCAACGACTGACTCATTTTCCGCAGCTGCCGGAGCGTTCTTCGAAAATGAAAACCAGGCGGTAGTCAGTATTGGGGTGCAACCTGCCCCGCAAACGGCCGGAATTCTGGTGCTCGTCAAATCCGCCCCGCTCAGGCGCTGAAGCGTTCGAAGCGTTTCGCACGCCGGAGCAGGGTAGCGTAGTCGGAGGACACCGTGATCAGGGCAGACATGGGGAACGAAAAACTAAAACTGAACAGGTCGAGAGCCGAGCACGCGGCGGCGAGCCTGCTGGCGTGGCTCGACAGGATGAAGCCACGCACGCTACCGAACGGGCGGGCATTGGCCGCGCGCAGTAGCGGCCACGTATCGGCGCAGGCCACGCAAGACATTGCGCAAAGCCTGCGCAGCGTCCTTGAAGTGGTGCCTGCGGCGGCGCTCGTGATCGACGAAGCGGGCAGCGTTGCCTGGGCAAATGGCATGGCTACGCGAGTACTCGGCTACGCCTTGGGCGAGTTGATCGGCATGCGTATCGAGGCCGTGCTCGTGGCCTGGCGGCAAGGCGCGGGCCCCGTATCGTTCGCCGCGTTGAAGACCGGGCAAGGCCGGCCGCATAGCGAGACGCGCGTGGCCATTGCGCGCGCGAAGAACGGCGCCGATCTCGACGTGCATGTGAGCGCTTCGGCGTCGCTCGCGGCCGGACCGGCGGCGCGCATGGTGGTCGTCATCGAACCGGAAGGTCACGACACGATGCCCGCGGAAGCCGGCAGCGAACCACGCCGGCTGCGTCGGGAACGGGCGTCCGAAGTGGGCGACATGGCCGCCGCGCTCGCGCACGAAGTCGATCAGCCGCTCACGGCCATTCTCAGCAACGCGCAGGCGGCGCAACGGTTTCTCGCGCAGAAGCCGCCGGCCATGAGCGACCTGCGGGAACTGCTTGGCGAGGTCGTCTCCGATAGCACGCGTGCGCACGCGATCATCCGCAAGATGCGCCAGTCCGCGCGCTGCGAGCCGCCCGAGATGTGTCCTGTCGATGTCGGCAGCCTCGTGCGCGACGTGGTTCGCCTGCTGCGCCGTGAGACGGAAAGCTGTGGCGCGGCAGTGGGCGCGCGTATCGAAGACGGCCTGCCGCAAGTGCACGGCGATGCGGTTCAACTGCAGCAGGTGCTCGTCAATTTGCTCTTGAATGCGCTCGATGCGGTGCACGACTGCCGCGCGGAAGATCGCAGGGTGTGCATCTTCGTGACGGCAAGCGAGGATCGCGGCAAGGTGCGCCTCGCCATCCGCGATCATGGGCCGGGTGTCGATGCCGACCGGCTCGTCACGCTGTTCAAGCCGTTCATGACGTCCAAGCCGCAAGGGCTGGGTCTCGGCCTCTCGATCAGCCGCACCATCGTGATGGCGCACGGCGGCCAGCTATGGGCCGAGCGCAACGCCGATAGCGGCCTGACGTTCCATATCGAACTTCCCGCGGAGGGCGCGTGCGTGCAGACGAACACGCGTTTTTCACCATGAACTCGCCCACTTCCATTGTGTTCGTCGTGGACGACGACGAGCACGTTCGCAACGCACTATGCCGCTTGCTGCGATCCGGCGGGTATACGGCAGAGGCCTACGGAAGCGCCAGCGCCTTCCTGCACGGCGCGGATCTGGCGAGTGCGCCGGCGTGCCTGCTGCTCGATCTCCAGTTGCCCGACTTGAGCGGCATTGAATTGCAGCAGCGACTCGAGGGCAGGGTGCCGATCGTCTTCGTATCGGCCCACGGCGACATGGGCACGGCGGTCCAGGCGATGAAGGCTGGCGCATCGGATTTCCTGACGAAGCCGATCGACGCGCGCGTGCTGTTCGAAGCCACGTCGCGCGCGCTCGAACGTGCCTGCCATCTCTACGAACAACGCGAGCACCGCGCGGAGATCCAGCGCCGGGTGGAAAAACTCACGCCGCGCGAGCGCGAGGTGATGGCGCTCGTGGTGACTGGCCGGCCGAACAAGCTCGTGGCCGACGAACTGGGCGCGGCGGAGAAGACGATCAAGATTCACCGCGCGCGCGTCATGGAGAAGATGAAGGCGAATTCGCTTGCCGACCTGGTGCGACTCATGACCACGTTCGATGCCGACGCGCCCGAGTTGCATCCGCTTCCGCATACAGGCTGAGGGGCCAAGGGGCTAAGCGGTAGCAGGGCAGCCGCGCCGCAGCCCCGTCACTTCAAATGGCTATTGCGCCAGTCGCGCGGCGTCATGCCAAAGCGCGCGCTGAACCAGTTCGTGAACGAGCCCTGCTGCGCGTAGCCGAGCAAGTCGGAAACGCGCCCGATAGGGTAGCGCGGGTTGCTCATGTAGCGCACGGCAAGTTCGCCGCGCACTTCCTCCACGAGCCGCGTGAAGCTCGTATCGGCGCCCCCGAGCTGGCGCTGCATCGTGCGCACGCTCAGCCGCAGATGCGCGGCCACCCCTTCGACGGTGGCCTGCTCGAGCGGCAGCAGCAGGTAGATCGCCTTGCGCACCTCGAGCGCCGTGGAATCGACGCCCGTTACGTTGAGCGATTCGGCGAGGCTCTCCGCGTAGCGCACCAGCTCCGGGTCGGCGGCGGGGTTCGGGTAGTCGAGATCGGCGGCCGTGCATACGATGCCGTTGAAGTCGCTGCCGAATTCCAGCGGACAGCCGAAAAAACGCCGATGAAACGTGAGACTGGGCGGCGCCCGGTGAACGAAGTGCACCGCGCGCGGTTTCCAGTGGTCGCCGAGCAGTGCGCTGGAGTGGCGCGCGAGCACGCCCACCGCGAGTTCGATGGCCTGGTTCGTGGGAATGCCCGGCTCGACCACCAGTTCCTCGCGGATAGTGACTGTCGCGCCCGCATCCTCGACATACACGGCAAGCGCCTCGTTGAGCAGGTGCCGGAATTCGGCGGTCGCGAGCAGCACTTCACGCAGCGTGCGCTTGTGCGCGAGCAGAATGTTGACCACGCCGCTGCCGAACTTGTGCCGGACCTCGGCCATCTGGAGCGCGAAAGTCGGGCACGATGCCTTTTCGGCCGAGCGCTCCAGCAACAGGCAGGCCGCGGCGACGGGAATGCGGTCGTCGGGGTTCGCGAGCGCCGCGGCGTCGATTCCCACCTCGTGGGCAAGCTCGACCGGGTTCAGCCCTACGCGTTTCGCGATGTCGAAATACCCGCTCATCGACACCGAACTCGCCGTTGTCTCCATTGTCGTGTCTCCTCCTTGCTGCGGTCTTGCCGTGCCTCGTCGCCCGTCAATCATGGGCTTGAGCTTATGTCGGTGTTAACGCCTGGTGGCGCGAAAAGCTAAAACGATGGCGCGCGATCAGAAAAGTGTAGCGCAGGTTTGCCGTATCGTGCATCTCAACGGATCAGCCAAGTTCCGAGCGTTATTTCAGGCTCCTGGCCATGTTGCCAAACGTTGAAATACCGTCCCCCATATTGGAGAACACGATGCAATTCCTCGACGATTCGCTGCACCCCGAGAACCAGGACAAGGTTGTGATTACCACCGCGCCGTATGGCCCGGAATGGATGCCCGAAGACTTTCCGGAAGACATTCCGGTGACGATGGACGAACAGATCCAGAAGGCCGTCGACTGCTACAACGCGGGCGCAACGGTGCTGCATCTGCACGTGCGTGAACTCGACGGCAAGGGCTCCAAGCGCCTCTCGAAGTTCAACGAGCTGATCGCAGGCGTGCGCGCCGCGGTGCCGGACATGATCATCCAGGTCGGCGGTTCGATCTCGTTCGCGCCGGAAGACGAAGGCGAAGCGGCGAAGTGGCTCTCGGACGACACGCGTCACATGCTGGCCGATCTCGAGCCGAAGCCGGACCAGGTGACCGTGGCGATCAACACCACGCAGATGAACATCATGGAGCTGCTCTACCCGGAATACCTGGCCGGCACCTCGCTCTCCAACCCGGCGTTCATGGCCGCGTATAGCGAAATGACGGTCCCCGCCGGTCCGGCATGGGTCGAGGAGCATCTGCGCCGTCTGCAGGCTTCGGGCATCCAGCCGCACTTCCAGCTCACGGGCATCCACGCGCTCGAAACGCTCGACCGCCTCGTGCGCAAGGGCGTGTACAAGGGTCCGCTGAACCTCACGTGGATCGGCATCGGCGGCGGCTTCGACGGCCCGAACCCGTTCAACTTCTTCAACTTCGTGCATCGCGCGCCGGATGGCTGCACGATCACGGCGGAATCGCTGCTCAAGAACGTGCTGCCGTTCAACATGATGGCGATGTCCATGGGCCTGCATCCGCGCTGCGGCATTGAAGACACGATCATCGACCAGCACGGCAAGCGCTTCACGTCCGTGCAGCAGATCGAGCAGTGCGTGCGCGTGGCGCACGAGCTGGGCCGCGAAATTGCCACGGGCAAGGAAGCGCGCGAGATCTACAAGATCGGCGTGCAGTATGAAACGGTCGAAGAGACGCTTGCAGCGAACGGCATGGCGCCGAACCGTGTGTCCGGCGTGAAAAACCTGCCGCTGCGCGCGGCGTAATGGCAGTGGGGTCCGGCGCGCGCATAGGCTTGTGCCGGGCCTCGAAACGGGTGTTTGGCGCTTGCGTCATACCTGCTGGAAACTGAGAGAACAACGGAACCCGACGAAGAGCGGGCTACCACGGAGACAACCCATGCTCACGCATGCCGAGCCCACCGCGGGCGAATTGACGACGACCAGGACGAGCGTGCCCGCTTACGCGTGGGTGGTGTTCGCCTTGACGGTCGGGCTGCTGCTTTCGGACTACATGTCGCGGCAGGTCCTGAATGCAGTGTTCCCGCTGCTCAAGACCACATGGAATCTTTCGGATACGCGGCTCGGCTCGCTGAGCAGCGTGGTCGCGCTGATGGTGGGCGTGCTCACGTTTCCGCTGTCGGTGCTCGCCGACCGCTGGGGCCGCGTGAAGAGCATCGTCCTGATGGCGGCGCTGTGGAGCATCGCCACGCTTGGCTGCGCGCTTTCGACAAACTACGGCGAAATGCTGCTTGCTCGCGCCTTCGTCGGCATCGGCGAAGCCGCTTATGGCAGCGTGGGGATTGCCGTTGTCCTGAGTATTTTTCCGGTGCGCCTGCGCTCCACGATTACGGGCGCGTTCATGGCGGGCGGCGCATTCGGCTCGGTGCTGGGCATGGCGCTGGGCGGCGCGGTGGCGGCGCAGCATGGCTGGCGCGCGGCATTTGGCGCGATGGCGGCGATGGGAATCGTGCTGGTCGTGATCTATCGCATCGTCGTCACGGAAAAGCGCATTGCCCCGCTGCAGCCGGCAAGCGTGAGCCGCGAGGCGAATGGCCTCGGGATGCGTATGAGCCTGCGCGCGCTGCTCAAGGGCCTGTTTTCCACGCGCTCCGTGGTGTGCGCGTATGTGGGCAGCGGCGTGCATCTGCTCGTGCCGGCGGCGGTGTGGAGCTGGCTGCCGAGCTTTTTGAACCGCTACTACGGCATGGCTACCGGCAAAGCGGCCGCGACCGCCGCAGTGTTCGTGCTGGTGACGGGCATTGGCATGGTGGTGTGCGGCAACCTCGCGGACCGCTTCAGCAAGGATAACGGCGCGCGCAAATGGAGCATCGCCATTGCGTACTGCCTGATCTGCTTCGCGCTGCTCACGGTCGGCTTGCACATGCCGGCCGGCCCGGCGCAACTGGTTCTGATCGGTGCGGCCATGTTCTTCTGCGCAGGCGCAGCGGGCCCTTCGGGCGCGATGGTGGCGAACCTCACGCCGCCTTCGATCCACGCCTCGGCGTTCGCCACGCTCACGCTGGCGAACAACCTGCTCGGCCTCGCGCCCGCCGCGGTGCTCACGGGCATTGCCGCCGACCATATCGGCCTGCTTGGCGCGCTGCAGCTCGTACCGTTTGCGCCGCTCGTGGCGGCAGCTGTTTTCCTGATCGGCAAGCGCAACTACGCTGTCGATCTGGATCGTGTGAACACACTGCGCGAAGAAGCCGGTGGGCACGCACAACGATGAATTTGAATTGGCAGTTTGAGTCGGCTTGACTGAGTTCGAGTCAACGCGTTTGAGTAAAGGATAGGAGATTGAACATGGCGAAAGCAGTGCGCTTCCACGAAACCGGCGGTCCCGAAGTCATGCGCTACGAGAGCGTCGAAGTGGGCGATCCCGGCCCCGGACAGGTCCGCCTGCGCCATGAGGCAGTCGGCCTGAATTTCGCGGATACCTACTTCCGCTCCGGCCTGTACCCCGTCCCGCTGCCTGCCGGCATGGGCGTGGAAGCCGCGGGCGTGGTCGAGGCCGTGGGCCCCGAAGTGAGCAACGTGGCGGTGGGCGACCGCGTGACCTACACCGGCTTCATCAACACGCTCGGCGCGTACAGCACCGAACGCCTGATGCCGGCGGCTCCGCTCATCAAGCTGCCCGATGCGATCACGTGCGAAACGGCGGCCGGCATGACCATGCGAGGCCTCACGTCGTCGTACCTCATGCGCCGCATCCACGACTTCAAGGCCGGCGACACGATCCTGCTGCACGCAGCGGCAGGCGGTGTCGGTCTGATCGTCTCGCAGTGGGCGAAACTGCTGGGCCTCACGGTGATCGGCACGGTGTCGAACGAGGCGAAGGGGGCAGTGGCGCGCGCGCATGGCTGCGATCACATCGTGTACTACGGCCGCGAAGATGTCGCGAAGCGCGTGCGCGAACTGACGAACGGCGTGGGCGTGAACGTAGTGTTCGACAGCGTGGGCAAGGATACCTTCGAGGCCTCGCTCGACTCGCTCAAGCGCCGCGGCCTGATGGTTTGCGTCGGCACGGCTTCCGGTCCGATTCCGCCGTTCAATCCGCAGATCCTCGCGATGAAGGGCTCGCTCTATCTCACGCGCCCGGCGCTGGCGGACTATATCGCCGATCCCGCGGAGAAGAACGAACTGGCCGGCGAGCTGTTCGGGCACGTCGCTGCGGGCCGCATCAAGATCGAACTGAACCAGCGTTACGCGCTGGAAGACGCGGTGCAGGCGCATCGCGACCTCGAAGCGCGCAAGACGACGGGGTCGTCGGTCTTCGTCATCTGAGGAGCGCAGCATGAAAGTCGAACAACTGACCTATGCCATCGGCGCGGAACTGACCGGCCTGAATCTCGCCGATGCCGTTCACGACGACGCACTCTTTGCCGAGATTCGCGCGGCGCTGCTCAAGCACCGCGTCCTGTTCCTGCGCGATCAGAACATCACGCGCTCCGAACACGTGGCGTTTGCGCGCCGCTTCGGCGAGCTGGAGGACCATCCGGTTGCCGGCAGCGACCCTGACCATCCGGGTCTCGTGCGCATCTACAAGAATCCGGACCAGCCCAACGACCGCTACGAAAACGCATGGCATGCAGATGCGACGTGGCGCGAGGCGCCGCAGTTCGGCGCGGTGCTGCGCTGCGTGGAGTGCCCGCCCGTGGGCGGCGACACGATGTGGGCGAACATGGTGCTCGCCTACGAGAAGCTGCCGGAACACGTGAAGGCGCAGATCGAAGGGCTGTACGCGCGCCACAGCATTGAGGCGAGCTTCGGCGCGGCCATGCCGATCGAGAAACGCCATGCCCTGAAGGCGCAATTTCCCGATGCCGAGCACCCGGTGGTGCGCACGCATCCGGAGACCGGCGAGAAGGTGCTGTTCGTGAGCGCGTTCGCGACGCACTTCACGAACTATCACACGCCCGAGCGCGTGCGCTTCGGGCAGGACGCCAATCCGGGCGCGGGCGACCTGCTGCGCTATCTCGTGAGCCAGGCCTATATTCCGGAGTACCAGGTACGCTGGCGCTGGAAGCCGAACAGCATCGCGATCTGGGACAACCGCAGCACCCAGCACTATGCGGTAATGGACTACCCGCCGTGTCACCGCAAGATGGAACGCGCCGGCATTATCGGCGACAAGCCGTACTGAAGCACGCAGGAGACCACAACAAATGACACTGAAGACCACACCGACCATCCTGATGGTCCCGGGGTTGCGCGACCACGTGGCGGAGCACTGGCAAACGTTGCTGCAGCAAAAGCTACCGAACGCGGCATCGGTGCCACCGCTCGAGCACGACAAGCTCAGCCGTGCGGCGCGCGTGGCCGCGCTCGACGCGGCGCTCGCGAAGATCGACGGTCCGGTCATTCTCGTCGCCCATAGCGCGGGCGTGATGATCACGGTGCACTGGGCGCAGCAGCACAGCCGCAAGATTCACGGCGCGCTGCTCGCCGCGCCGGCCGACCTCGAAACGCCGCTGCCGCCGGGCTATCCGGCATTCGATGCGCTGGCCGAGCACGGCTGGAACCCGATTCCGCGCAAGCCGCTGCCGTTCCCGAGCATCGTGGGCGCGAGCCGCAACGATCCGCTCGCGCGCTTCGAGCGCGTGGAGGCCATGGCGAAGGACTGGGGCAGCAGCCTCGTCGACCTGGGGGAAGTCGGTCATCTGAATCCCGCAGCGGGTTTTGGCGAATGGCCCATGGCCGAGATGTTGATCAATGAACTTGTCTGATCAAAAGTGGGCGGCGCAGGCGAGTCGCGATGCGGGCGAGCCGGGCGTGCTGACGATCGAAGCTTTCTTCGATCTCATCTGCCCGTGGTGCCTGATCGGCAAGCGCAATCTGGACGCAGCCATCGCGCGCTTCGCGAGTTCGCGGCCCGATGTGCGCGTGCGTGTGCAGTGGCGCTCGCATCAACTGCTGCCGTGGACGCCGCTCGAAGGCATGCCGTATCAGGCGTTCTATCGCGATCGCCTGGGCAGCGCCGAAGCGGTGGCTGCGCGGCGTGCGCAGGTGCAGCGCGCGGGACGCGACGCGGGTGTCGAGTTCGCATTCGATCGCATCGAGGTGCTGCCGAACACGGCTGCCGCGCACGACCTCGTGACGTTTGCAGCTAGCCGTGGCACGCGCGAGCAGAGTGCGGCGCTGATCGACCGTCTGCTCAAGGCTTATTTCATGGAAGGCCAGAACATCGGCGATTACGCGGTGCTCGAGCGCGTGGGTCTCGAATGCGGCCTCGAGCGCGAGAGCCTGGCGGCGCACATCGCAGCATCGCAACGCCTCGCGGACCCGACAGGTCAGCGCGCTCCCTACGCCGAGCCGCAGGTGAACGGCGTGCCGTATTTCGTGTTCAACACGGGTTATTCGCTCTCGGGCGTGTATTCGCCGGTGGCGATGGCCGGCGCGATGGCGCTGGCGGTCGCGCACTGAGGCGAGCTCAGGGAAGTCGAGGGGAATGGGAATGACACGTGAAGTACCGGTCGGCATGGCCGACGAACTTGCGCCGGGCCAGCGCAAACTGGTTTTCGTCGATGGCCGCAGCATCGTTCTGTTCAATATCGAAGGACAGATGCACGCGATCGACAATTCGTGCCCCCACAACGGCGCCTCGCTCGCGAGCGGCCCGCTCGAAGGATGCCTGTTGCGCTGCCCGGCGCATGGTCTGCGCTTCGACGTGCGCAGCGGCAGTATGCCGGGCCCGGGCGGACTGAAGCTCACGACATTTCCCGTGCGGGCCGTGGAAGGAAAGCTGCTGGTGAGCGTGATGGAAACGCCGGCTTCCAGCCAGGCATAGCCGCACGGCACGGCGTTCAAGAATCGCACACGAACACAAGTCACTTAGGATAGCAAACCATGCAAGGTCTGATGATGGGGCAACCGCTCCTGGTCGCTTCGCTGCTCAAGCACGCAGAACGCCATCACGGCGCGCGGGAAATCGTCTCGCGCCGTGTGGAAGGCGACATTCACCGCTACCGTTATCAGGATCTCGCGCAGCGCGCGCGCCGCATGGCGAATGCGCTGTCGAGCCTCCTCATTGCGCCGGGCGAGCGCGTGGGGACGCTGGCATGGAATGGCTACCGGCACATGGAGCTGTACTTCGCGGTATCGGGTTCGGGCGCGGTGCTGCACACGCTGAATCCGCGCCTGCATGCCGATCAGCTCGTGTACATCATCGAGCATGCGCAGGACCGCGTGATCTTCTTCGATCTCACGTTCCTGCCGCTCATCGAAAGCGTCGCGGCACGCGTGACGTGCCCGAAGTTCTTCATTGCCATGACCGATCGCGCGCATATGCCGCGCAGCCATAGCCTGGGATCGAGACTCCTCTGCTATGAGGACCTGATCGACAATCACACGGACAATTTCGAATGGCCGCTGCTCGATGAGAACAGCGCCTCGTCGCTCTGCTATACGTCGGGCACGACCGGCAATCCGAAAGGCGTGCTCTATAGCCACCGCTCGACGCTGCTGCACACCTACGCGGCGGCGCTGCCCGATGCGCTGAACTGCTCGGCGCGCGACACGATCCTGCCGGTGGTGCCGATGTTCCATGTGAACGCGTGGGGCCTGCCGTACATTGCCTGCATGACCGGTGCGAAGCTCGTGTTTCCGGGCCCGGCGCTCGATGGAAAGTCGCTGTATCAACTGATCGAGGAAGAGCAGGTCACGGTGTCGGCCGGCGTTCCGACCGTGTGGCAGGGGCTGCTCTCGCACGTCGAATCGGTGGCGGGTTCGTTCTCCGCCATGCGCCGCACGATCATTGGCGGCGCGCCGTGCCCGACCGCGATGACCCAGGCGTTCCAGAAGCGTCATCACGTCGACGTGCTGCACGCATGGGGCATGACGGAGCTGAGCCCGGTTGGCACGGTGTGCAGCTTCAAGGCGCATCAGGTCGATCTGGCCGAAGACGAGCGCTATGCGCTTCAGGCGAAGCAGGGGCGCTCGGTGTTCGGCATCGACATGAAGATCGTCGACGCCGCGGGCGAGGAGCTGCCCTGGGACGGCAATGCCGCGGGCGACCTGCAGGTGCGCGGCCACTGGGTCGCGAGCGAATACTTTGGCGGCGACTACGCCTCGCCGCTGCAGGGCGGCTGGTTCCCGACCGGCGACGTGGCGAAGATCGATGCCGACGGCTTCATGCAGATCGTGGATCGCAGCAAGGACGTCATCAAGTCGGGCGGCGAATGGATCAGTTCCGCCGACATCGAAAACGTCGCGAGCCTGCACCCCGAAGTCGCGACCGCGGTGTGCATTGCGGCGCGCCACCCGAAGTGGGACGAACGGCCGCTCTTGCTGATCGTGAAGAAGCCGGGCAGCGCGCTCGAGGCGGACGACCTGCTTTCGTTCTTCGACGGCCGCGTGGCGAAATGGTGGAAGCCCGACGCCGTGCTTTTCATCGATTGCGTGCCGATTGGCGCGACGGGCAAGGTGCTCAAGAACCAGTTGCGCGACCAATACGGCGGCCACTACTTGCAAGCTGGTTAAGGTCCCCGGTCACAGATTTTCGTTCAGGCAATACCCTTCATGTAATACCCATCAGGCAACAAAAAAAGGCGCCGGGACCAACCGGCAGCCACACACACGGAGAGAGGCAATGAAATTGAAGTTCGGCAGCGTGGCAGCGTTGGCCCTGTTCGCCAGTGCGGCGCATGCGCAATCGTCGGTCACGCTTTATGGCGTGGTGGACTCTGGTTTGCTCTACCAGAGCACATCGGCGCAGCATGCCTTCGCGCCCAAGACAGTGGGCGGCAAACTTTTCAACGGCAACGCGGGCTCTATTTTTGCGCTCAAGGACGGTGGCATCTACTCGAGCATCTTCGGTATGAAGGGCACGGAAGACCTTGGCGGCGGATACGCGGCCAACTTCAAGCTGCAGGGATCGTTCAACAGCTCCACGGGGCAGACGGGACTGAACAGTTCAGCAACTGCGTCCGCGATGTTCAACCAGGTCACCACCGTTGGCGTGTCGGGCCCGTTCGGCAAGATCGACTTCGGCCGCCAGTTTGCACCGATGGCCTACGCGATGGCCGAAACGGACGTGCGCAATGCGCAGTACTTCGGCAGCACGCTGACTGCCTGGCTGACCATGAACACGATGTCGGGTTGGGCGGGGAACAACACGAACGCGCAGATTGGCGCGCTCTATGACGACAATGCGATCGTCTACAATTCGCCGTCGTTTTACGGTCTTTCTACCGCACTCGAGTACGCGCCCGGCGGCGTGGCAGGGCAGCTCCAGGGCGGTACGCGCGAGTCGGCCATCCTCAAGTATTCGGGCTTTGGCCTGAACGCTGATGCCGTCTATTACAACGGTCACGATGCGAACCCGTACGGGTACACGAACCCGCCGACTGCCACTCCGGCAACCGGCCTGAACAACAACCGCTTCGTCTATTTTGGCGCGAAATACACGTGGCACGGTTTCTCGGTCTCCGGCTCGTTCGCTAACGGCCGCAATCCGGCCAACACGAATGGCGTACCGAAGTCGCTGACTGTGTCCGGTGATTTCGACATGTGGACGGGCGGTCTTGGCTATCGCTTCTCGCCGGCGTTCGACGTCACCTCGGGCGTGTACTACCTGAAGGACAACCGGAACAACGCAAACCAGTCGACCGCCTACGTCATCGGCGCCGACTACAGCCTCACGAGGCGCACGCAGGTTTATGCCCAGGCCGGTTATGTGTCCAACCGCGGCCAGATGAACCAGGAGCTCATCTACGGGACGCCGGTCGCCCCGGGTCGCAACACCACGGCCGTCAACGTCGGCCTGCGCCACACCTTCTAAGTCGTATCCGGCCGCATAACAACATTTCACGGAGTAGCAGTACCCACTGGAGTATGGAATGAACACACTTACCAAGACCCTCAGTCTTGCGATCGTCACGCTGCTCGCCACGGCGTCCCTGAACGCGTCGGCCCAAGCCGAGGCCAGCGCGCCCAGCGCTACGGCTTCGGCGGCGGCCAGCGCCGAGGCACCCGCGACTCCGAGCAACACCAAGCTACGGCGCGCGGTGTACCGCGCGCTCGCGAAGCACAAGGAAATTCACGGTGGCAGTATCGGCGTCACCGCCAAAAATGGGGCGATTACGCTCAATGGCACTGTCACGGATGCGGCGCAGGTCGACAGAGCCGCCGAGATCGCCAAGGGCGTTCCTGGCGTGACCTCGGTGACGAACAAGCTGACGGTTCAGAAACCATTAGGCGGCATGTGAGCCGTCACAAGAGGCGCGCAGTGCGGTGAGGCCGGGAGTCCCCCCGGTCGCGGCGGGCTGCGCCCAGCAGCACGGAGGTTGAATCCAGTCTGCCTCTTGCTGTTACTCCGGAGTGCGTAGCAATCCGGAGCGTCGATCAGGCTCGTGTGCAGGCGCGAGTCTGGAGGCGTGAGTTCGACGTTAGAGTCGGAGCGTTTTTCGCCGTTTCGCGGGTGCGGAACGGCGATTTTTTTATGCGGCCACCGCCCGCACCACCATCACCAGACCCACCGCGATTGCAGCACCCCCAATCCCTCGCGCGACTCTTCCGCCGCCCGGCACCCACCGCTCCGCAGCGATAGCCGCCGCGACCAGAGCCATCGCAGGCCGATCCATCACGCCCGCTGCAAGCAGCGCCGCCATCAGATTCCCGCAGCAGTACAGGCAGTGCCGGCCGAGCCTCAAGCCGTGACGCAGCGCAGCCTGCACATCGAGCCGCGCAGGTCCGCACGACGGCAAGTTCCCGCAGCACGCAAGCCACCGCGCTTTCCATGCGGAGAACTGCAGCACGCCCGCAATCACGACGACAATACCGGCCAGGGCTGGCGCGGTATGCGCTAGCGCAGGCGCTTCGACGGCTAGCGCGGTGAGTTGCGCTCCCGCCGCGAACACGAGCGCCCCAACCACGAGCCACACGAAGAAGTACCCCGCTCCGGCCATCACGGTCATCCCACTTGCACGCGCCGCGCATCCATCGCCCGCCGCCTCGAAATATCGCCACAAAGCGGGCGCGACTGCAGGCAACATCATCGCGACCATCATCACATTCCACATGCCGGCAAACGATACGGCGGCGTCGAACCAGTTGCGTCCACACATGGGCGTCCAGAGCGCGGACATCGTCCAGCCGCCAGGCATCGGCGTGCCGCCCATCGCCTTCATCGAAGCGCACCAGACGAACGTTGCCGTCGCGCTCGCCGCGAAGACCAGCGACGAAACGCCGAAGAAAATCGCGCGCGGTGCCTCGCCGCGTAGCCGTACCGTCATGCCGACGTTATCCATGATGTGCCTCAGCTCTGCGCGTACTCGTCGTGCCGGTGCCACCAGATGCCGGCCTCGTTGCGTCCCTTCGGTGCGCGGTCGAGCCACTGGTACATGCCCCACACGCCATCCAGGCCGCGCGCATAGGTCGAGTACGTGTGATAAACCACGCCGTCCTCGAGCACGAATGCGCTGAGGCCCGGACGGTCGCGCGTATAGGTCGCCGCGTCGGTGCCGCAGCTCGCCGCGAACTCGGCGACGGGCGCGGGCGGCGGATTCATGTCCATGGCGTGGCCGCTGCGCGCGTAGTTGTATTCGATGTCGCCCGCGCGCTGCTGCGCCGTGGTGAACGCCACGTTGAAATCGAAGTTGAAGTCGTTGCCGCTCGACGAGGCCCACGGAAAATGCCATCCCATGCGCTTGCGGTAGGCGAGCAGCTTCGCGAGCGGCGCGCGCGACACCGCCATGAGCCGCACGTCGTGATTCGCGAGATGGACCGCGATGCCGTCAAAGCCATCCGCAATCGACGAGCACGACGGACAGCCCGCCGCGTAATCCGGTCCGAACATGAAGTGATAAACCAGCAACTGCGAGCGTCCCTCGAAGAGATCGGCGAGCGTGGCGCCGCCATCTTCGGTTTCGAAGCGATACGTCTTGTCCACCCGCACCCACGGCAACGCCTGACGCTGCTGCGCCAATGCGTCACCGCGCCGTGTGTGCTCCTTTTCGGCCGCGAGCAGTTCGATGCGCGCCGCGAGCCAGTCTTCGCGTGTTCCTGTGGTATGGGTTGCCATTGCTTGGTCCTCCTATGGATTCGCCCAGGGTGGCGGCGTGCTGTGGGTACCGCCGCGCCGTTCGATCGATGATTCGTTTGATCGCCGTGTTAGATTAGGTCCGGACCCAGGAGGAGGGGGAGTGACAAGTGTGGCGGGATTCGCATGACCATGGATTCGCTGATCACGGCTGCCGCGCGCGCGCTCGCGGCCGGTGATCCGCTCGGCGCGCTGAACCGGGTCGCGTTGCGGGACGACGCGCCCGCGCTCGCGCTGCGCGGCATCGCCATGGCGCAGCTCGGCGACTTCGCGCGCGCCAAAGCGCTGTTGCGCAGCGCGGCGCGCGGCTTCGGCGCGCGCGAGGCCGTGGCTCGTGCCCGCTGCGTCGTCGCCGAGGCCGAAATCGCGCTTGCCTCACGCGATCTCGGCTGGCCGACCGATACGCTCGCTGCGGCGCGGCAAACGCTCGAAGCCCATGGCGACCGCCTCAATGCCGCGCACGCGCGCTACCTGGAAATTCGCCGTTTGCTGCTCATCGGACGGCTCGACGAGGCCGGGGGCATGCTCGCCGAGGCCGATCCCGCGCCGCTGCCGCCCGCATTGCGCGCGGCGCATGAGCTGATCGCCGCCGGCATTTCCATGCGACGCATCCAAACGCAGGTGGCGCGGCGCTCGCTCTCCGAGGCTGCACGCGCCGCGCGGGCAGCGGGCATCGCGGCGCTGAGCGCCGAGATAGAAAGCGCCGCGCGGCTCTTGACCTCGCCGGCTGCGCGCCTCATCGCGCGCGGTGAAGAGCGGGTGCTGCTGCTGGAAGACGTCGAAGCGCTGTTCGCCTCGAAGGCGCTCATCGTGGACGCGTGCCGCTACGTCGCGCGCGAGGGCGCGACGGTCATCGAACTCGCAAGACGGCCCGTGCTCTTCGTGCTCGCCCGCGCGCTCGCCGAGGCGTGGCCCGCCGATGTCCCGCGCGACGCGCTCATCGCCCGCGCCTTTCGCACGAAGCACGCCGATGAAACCCACCGCGCCCGCCTGCGCGTGGAAATCGGCCGTTTGCGCACGCTGTTGCGCGACGTGGCCGAGATCGGCGCGACCCCGCAGGGCTTTGCGCTGGCGCCGCGCAACGCGAGCGAAGTGGTGGTGCTGGCGCGGCCTGTGGAAGAAAAGCACGCTGCCGTGCTGGCTTTTCTCGCCGACGGCGAATCGTGGTCGAGTTCGGCGCTGGCGCTCGCGCTCGGCGCGAGCCAGCGCACCGTGCAGCGCGCGCTCGATTCGCTCGCCGCGGCGGACAAGGTGCAGTCGTTCGGCTACGGCCGCGCGCGCCGCTGGACCACGCCGCCCGTCCCCGGATTCGCGACGACCTTGTTACTCCCCGCCCCGCTGCCAGGCGATTAGGATGAACGCCTGTCCCTTCATTCAAGGAAGAAACCATGAAACGAACGACTGCCGAAATCGTCCGCGAGTACGGCCCTTTCCCCGGCATCGAGAAGGTGGGCGGGGTCTCGTACGACGGCAAGCAGGTGTGGTTCGCCGTGGGCGAGCGCATCGCGTCGCTCGATCCTGAGAGCGGCCAGACGCAGCGTTCGATCGACATCGCGGCGCACGCGGGCACGGCCTTTGACGGGCGGCATCTGTTTCAGATCGCCGAGGACCGCATCCACAAGATCGACCCTGAAACGGGCCGCGTGCTCGCCACGATTCCCGCGCCCGGAGGCGGCGGCGACTCGGGACTCGCGTGGGCGGACGGCACGCTCTGGGTCGGGGTGTATCGCGAGCGCAAGATCCATCAGATCGATCCGCAGACGGGCGCGATCTTGCGCACGCTCGAATCGAGCCGCTTCGTCACGGGCGTGACGTGGGTGGACGGCGAGCTGTGGCACGGCACCTGGGAAGGCGACGAGAGCGATTTGCGTCGTATCGATCCGGGCACGGGCGAAGTGCTGGAACAGCTCGACATGCCGCCCGGAACCGCCGTTTCGGGACTGGAGTCCGACGGCGGCGAGCAGTTTTTCTGCGGCGGCGGGAACAGCGGGAAGATTCGCGCGGTGCGGCGTCCGAAGCGCGAGGGCTAAGCGAACGGGTGCACAAAGAGCTTGAACGCACCCGTTCGCACGCAACGCTCAGAACGTATAGGTTGCCTTGCCAAACGCCGTGCGCCCCAGCGTGCTGTACCCGTAGGCAGTCACATACTGCCGGTTGAACACGTTCGCAAGCGTGGCCGATAGCGCGAGATGCGCGTTGACCTGGTACGACGCGCGCAGGCTCACCGTCGTCCACGAAGGCAGGTAGATCGTGTTGAGCTGGTCGTCGAACGTCGAGCCGTTATACAGCAGCGAAACGCCGGTGCTGAGCGCGTGGAGCTGGAACTCGTCCCATGTGTGATCCACGCTCAGGCTCGCCGTCTGGCGCGGGCGGCGATTGAGCCAGGTCTGGTCGGTCACGTCCTGCGGATTCAGAATCCCCACTGTGAGGCTCACCGGCGTGGACTTGCCGAGCGTGCCCTTGTACGAGAGGTCGAGACCCTGAATGTGCGCGCGGCCCACGTTCACGGGCAGGAAGGTCTGCGAGTTGTACGTGATGAGATCGTGCACGCGCGTGTCGTACACGGCTGCCGTGAACGTGCCGATCGACGTGGTGGCATCGAGCGCGGCTTCGACCGAGTCGCTGCGCTCCGGCAGCAGGTTCGGGTTCGAGTAGCTCGGATAGTAGAGGTCGTTGAACGTAGGCAGGCGGAACGCATTGCCGTACGAAACGCGCGCCGTGTAGACCGGCGTGATCGCCCAAGAGAGCGCGACGTTGCCCGTATTCACCGATTGCCCCTGCACGATTTCGTGCCGCCCCGCCAGAAACAGCGTGGCGGGTCCGAGCGTGGTGGACTGATGCATCGACACGGCCGAATCGTTGCGCGCGGGCAGGCCGCCCGGCACGTCCACGGGCAGGAACGCCAGCTCGCGCGTGTAGTCGTAGGCGAGCTTGGTCTCGCCGTCGAGCGGCATGCCGAAGAGCGTGTGGCCCCTTTCCTGATGTGTGATCGACGTGGAGGTGGAAAAGCGCGTCGAGTCGATCTCGTCGGTCGGGATCGTCGGGTCGTTCGAATAGATGAATTGACGGTCCGTCGCGTAGCCCACCGACTGGTCGAACTGCGTGGTCGGCGTAATGTCGAGGTGGAACGCGAGGCCGGTCGTGAGCTGGTTGTCGCGCTGGCGGTCGTTGCCCCCCGCGTTGTCGTAGGAGAGATCGGAGCGGTGGTAGAGCGCGAAGGTCGAGATCGACCAGTTGTCGTGCGCGTAGCCAAGGCGCGCGTCCAGATTCTGTGCGTGGTACGGGTTGCGGCCGTCTTCGTGGCCATAGGCCCAGGGCTGCGTCGCGTCGATGCCCGCCGTGTTGTAGTCGTGCAGCCCCAGCGAGTAGGTGAGGCCGCTCAATGCGGAAAGCGGTCCTGTCGAGCCGATCGTGCCCGAGGTGCGAACCTGCGTGTCGAAGGTCTTGTTCGAGCCGCCGCCGAACGAGACGGTGGTCTGGTTCGGCTGGTTCGACGCGTGGCGCGTGAAGAGCTGCACGACGCCGCCCATGGCATCCGCGCCGAACGACGCGGCCGCGGGGCCCGAGATCACCTCGACGCGGTCGAACGAGGCAGTCGCCAGATCGGCCCATTCGGCCGTGCCCGTGGTGACGGAGCCCACGCGTATGCCGTCGATGAACACGGCCACCTGTTCGGCCGACGATCCGCGGATGCTCACTCCCGTGTACGAACCCGGCCCGCCATTCTGCGAGACGGTGACGCCCGGCAGCGTGGCGAGTGCCTGCGCGATGCCCGGATCGATGGGAGAAACGCGGTCGAGGTCTTCGCGCATGAGCACCTGGGTGGTTGCGTAGCGTTGGTCGAACGATTGCGGCAGATGCTGCGTGTCGCCCACGACGAGGATATTGGGCAGCGTGGTGTAGTCGCCGGCTTGCTGCTGCGCCTGGGCGGGCGATGCGTTGGCGCCATCGGTGGCGGCATGCGCGGTTTGCCACGCACAGGCGAGCGCGGCGGAAGTCAAAACGAATTGGCGAAACTTCATGATGCGGTGGCTGGAAACAGCTCCTGAAATACGGGCTGTCCGTGCAACGGGCGACCGGCGCGTGGGCGGTGCTTGCGCATTGGGGATCCCCGCCCGCTGCGGCTGCTGGACTCGGCTGATGGCAGGTCTCCTGGCTCGCGGGTCGACATCCGTTGCCGGCCTTCCCGGTTTCCCAGTGGCACGTTCTGGCATGGACTCGCCGCTAACAGTTGCGGGGGCAGCCGCAGTCTTGCACTGCGTTCCCTTTTGATCCCGTCGCCGGGAACCATCAGCGCGCAAGGGTAAGGGCCGCGCATTCGGCGCGTCAACCTTTGATGAATGTGGTGTGGCGAAAACACCCGGTTTGGCCTCCCTCTCGACTTACGCTATCCTTTCGGCTGTTTTCTGCCCGTAAGCGTTGCACGAGCGAAACGCAGCAGGGAAGCCGGTGGGAATCCGGCACGGTCGCGCCACTGTGACTGGCTCTCAGTCAATCGAGCCAGAAGTCAGGCCTCGCTGCGTTCTCTTCACGACTCATTCCAGGGCGCGTAACCCAAGGAGCCGTCAATGCACACCCTCAAGCCTTAGAAAAGCGGTCCATTCCGGCCGCAACCTCCGGCTCCCAAGCGGCGAAAGACCGTTCACGGGCCGCAATGCGTTCGCTGTTCAATGGCGCGCTGGATAACAACGAATTAACGACGACGTCGGGGCACCTCGCCGCATCGAGCGAGGGCGGATGGCGCTCGTCCATGCATTTCCCACAAACAGAAACAAGAAGACTCATGAACAAGAACATTCTGGCCGTCCTCGGTGGGGCGGCTTTGGCATTCACGGGCGCCGAAGCCTCGGCGCAGCAGGTGACGCTGTACGGTGAGATCGACGCGAGCGTCGACTATGTCAGCGACGTTGGCGGCCGCACCCAGTATCGCGCGGGCTCGGGCCTTATCGATGGCAGTTTCTGGGGCCTGCAGGGCACCGAGGATCTCGGCGGCGGCAACGCTGCGATCTTTCGCCTCGAGCGCGGCTTCTCGGTCACGTCCGGCGAAGCCTTCAACGACCACCCATTCTATGTTGGTTTGCAATCCGAACGACTTGGCACGATCACGCTAGGCCGCCAGTACGACACGATGCACGACTACTTCGCCCCGTTCACGCTCACGGGCGGCGCGGGTGGCACGGCATTCGCGCATCCGTTCGACAACGACAACGCCAACAATTCGTGGCTCGCCTCGAACGCCGTGAAGTTCGCGAGCGCAACGTACGGTGGTTTTAGCGCCGGCGCGATGTACGCGTTTTCGAACGAGGCGGGACGCTTCGCGCAAAATCGCGCTTACGGCTTCGGCGTCCATTACGAAGGCGGCCCGTTCAGCGCAGGTGTGGCGTGGATGCACATTAACGGACGCGGCGCTTCTTCGGTGGGTGCGTACGATACGTCGGTGCTGCCGGGTGCGGGTCTCGTGCCGACCGAGGTCGCGGTGCAGCGCGAAGACACCATTGGCGCGGGCATGAGCTACGCGCTCGGCGACGTGACGCTCGGCGCGGCCTGGTCTCGTTCCATTCATACCGGAGTAAGCGAGGCCGACGGCGGCGCACCGTTGCCGTCGATCGCCTTCAGCAACTACGAAGTGAATGCGCTTTGGCAGGTGACGCCCGCGTTCTCGCTGGCAGGCATGTATGCCTATACGGGCGCGACCTCCGCGCATTGGCATCAAGGCGCGCTGCAGGCCGACTATCAACTGTCGAAACGCACGGACGTTTATACCGAGGCGATCTATCAGCGCGCGTCGTCCGGTGCGTTCGCGATGATCAACACCTGCGACCCGTCGGGTGGCCGCAACCAGGTGCTCGTGGCGGCGGGCATCCGGCATCGCTTCTGACGCATAAAAAAAGGCCCCGAACCGTTGCGATTCGGGGCCTTTTTACTGCGTGGTTACATCACGAAGCCGACAGTTTCACCGAAACGCCGGTCGAAGAATAAACGGGCGTGGCCTTGAAGCCATCCACCGTGACCGTCGCGAACTTCACCGATGCGCCGCTGCCGTCGATCACGTCGATCGTGTCGCCCGCTTTCGGCACATAGCCATTCACGAATTTCACATGCAGCGTGCCGCCCGCCACCGTGAGCTGGCCGCCAACACGCAGGCGACCGCCGCCGTTGCCGTCGATGTCGAGTTCGAGCGTCGTGCCGTCGAGCTGCGTGTACTTGCCCGCCACCGTCAACGGCGCGCTCGTCGCCACGGCAACGCCGCCGCCGGACCCAACGTACACATCGCCGTTGCCGAAGGCCGTGGTTGACGCTGCGGCGAGCACGCCGCCGCTCACCTGCGATCCGCCCGTGTAGCTGTTATTGCCCGCGAGCGTGAGCGTGCCGCTGCCCTGCAGCGTGAGCTTGCCCGAGCCGGCGATGTCGTTGCGCCACGTGTCGGCGGCATTGAAGCTGCCCTGGGATGCGTCCATTGCCACGATCACGTTGCCGTTGAATGCGCCATAACCATCTGCAGCACTAAACATGTTCAGACGGCCCCAGCCTTCGGCGTCGTCCATGACCGGATAGCCCGAGACGACTTCGGTCGTCTTCAGCACGACGCGGCGCTGGTCGGCGCTCAGATATGGGAAGCGCGTTTCGAGCAGCACCTCGGCGCCCTTGGGCACGACGGGCGGCGCTTCGGTGGATTCGATCTGGCTGAAGCCGAACGTCATGCGGCGCACGAATTCCGACTTGTTGGTCGCATAGTCGGCAAAGCGATCGGTCGCGGTCGTGGCCGAATGCGCGAACGCGGCGAAGGTCGTGGCGTTCGTGCCGGTGGCCTGTTCGAGCGCGCTGTGCGCCTGCGTGTAGGCCGCGCTCTTGAGCGTGGCGTTCGTGGGGTCGTAGAGATTCGCGGCAGTGGCGGCCAGCGCGAACATGCGGCCGCCGATCACGTCGAGCGGCGAATGCATGCCCGCGAGAATGCGGTTTTCGCCGAGTTCGAGGCCGCGGCTCGCCATTTCCTGGTAGCGCTCGGGCACGAGGTACGCCATGGTCAGCGCGTCGCGCATGGCTTCGGCTTCGTGGCCGCTGATAAAGCCGCCGTCTGTCGAAGGCGTCGTGCTGATGGCCGGCACGAGCGTGGGATCGACCACGACGCTCGTGCTCCAGCGGAACGGTCGCGCGTATTTGTAGAAGCGCTTGGCGGGCTCGGTGGAAGCGTTGTTGCCCATCGTGTTGAGCAGATCGACCACCTTGCCGAACGTCGCGTTGGTCGTGCTGCCTACGCCCGTGTTGTTGCCCGAGTCGTTGTAGAGCGTCGTGGTCGCGTCCGCGGGAATCGACGTGATGCTCGTCGTTTGCTGTGCAGCCGAGCGCCAGGCGGCGGTGAGCGGACCCATGCCGTCGGTCACGCTGTAGCCCTTGCCGCGGCGGTCGTCGTAGTAGGCCGCGTCGGCTTGCGCCTGGGTGCGCTGGGTCGTCGCGGTCACGACGTACTGAATGTTCGCGTTCAGCACGGTGCTGTTGAGGATCGTGCCGTTGGGCGTGCCGTCGGTGGGGACGCCCGTCCACGTCGACTGCACGACCGCAGGGAACGTGCCGTTGGCGGGCGCGGAAACGCCTGCGTCCACGAGCAGCGTGAGCGGCTGCCAGAGATCGAGAAAGCGCGCCACCACGCGCACGCCCGCATTGGTCGCGAGCGTGGCGTAGCGCGCGTCGCCGCGCTGGTTGGTGGCGATGTTGTCGACGAAAGCGGGGACGTCGGGAATCGGTGCGTTGTCCACGAAGCCGGGGTCGGCGGGCGGCGCGGGAACGGCGGCGGTCGTGGCGGGATCGCTGTTGCCGCCTCCGCAGGCGGTCAGCGCGGCTACGCTGGTAAGCACTGCCAGGCAGAGTGGCAGCGGAATTCGATGGCGTGATGCGGGCATGCTGAGGGCTCCGTCGTCGTGATTGATGCTGTGTGGTTATTTCTGACTGACGGCGGCGAATTATGCTTACCCTCGATTACTCCCTAATTACTAATTTATTACGCGGATGTTAAACGGTAATGGAAATGAAGCATGGGTGAAATATTATTGGTCGCTCATTTACTGCCTCGCTTCGAGATAGCCGACTCGCACGGGCGGCACGAACCACGCGAGACACAGGCCGGCCAGCGCGGCCACGGCGGCGACGATGAGGCCCATGTGGATCGAATCCACGAGCGCGCCGCGCGCCGAGTTCATCATCGCGTCGCCGGCATGGCCCGCGCTCACGAGTCGATTGATCAGTGCGGCCTGATCGGCGCGGTCCACGAGCAGTTCGGGACTCGCAAACGACTTGAACCACTGCGTCGCCTGATACGAGTCGAGCGAGCGATTTACGCCCATGGTGTAAAGGTGTCCGAGCAGCGCGCCCGTCATCGCCGTGCCCAGCATGCCGCCGAATGTGCGCAGCGATTGCAGCATCGCCGTGGCGGCGCCGAGATGGTCTCGCGAGACGATCTGCTGCGAGCAGACCGTGAGGCTCGTGCCCACGAGGCCCAGCCCCAGGCCGCTCGCGCCCATGCACGCCATCCACACGAGATGCGGCTCGTTGCCTCGCAGCACGACCACCGCGAGGCTCGCGAAAGCGGACAACGCGAAGCCGACGTAGAGGATCGCGTTGGCCCGCCGGATGCGTGTGACCACGCGATTGTTCACGAAACTGCCGACCGTCGTGCCGAGCAGGAGCGGCGTGATCAGCATGCCCGAGGCGCGCGGCGACATCGCATAGCCGCCCTGGAACAGCAGCGGCACATAGAAAACGAGCGAGAACAACGCAAATCCGCCGAGCACCGACATCGCAAAGAGTGGACCGAGCTTGCGGTCGAGCAGCATGTCCACGGGGATGATCGGATAGCCCATGCGTTTTTCCCAGAAGAAGAGCGTCAATGAACAGACGACCACGATCGCGGCCAGCACGATCGTCGACGTCGTCCAGCCTTGTCTCGGCAGAAGCTCGATGGCGAGCTGCAGCGCGCCGAACGTGACGGCGACCACGCAGGCGCCGAGCCAGTCGAGACGCAGCCGCGCGCCATCGCGGGCATGATGCAGATGCGGCAAGAAGGCGTGCACGAAGAAGAGCGCCACCACACCCACCGGCACGTTGACGAAGAACACGAGGCGCCAGCTGCCGTGCTGGGTCAGCATGCCCCCGAGCGTTGGCCCGACCACGTTCGCCAGGCCAAACGCGGAGGAGACGAACACCAGCCAGCGCAGGCGTAGCCGCGGATCGGGGAACAGGTCGGCGACGGTCGCGAACACCGTCCCCATCATGATGCCGCCGCCGATGCCCTGCAGGCCGCGCGCGAGCACGAGAAACAGCATGTTCGTCGCTATTCCGCAGAGCACCGAGGCGAGGGTAAAGAGAAGGATGGCTGCGAGCATGAAGGGCTTGCGGCCGAACAGATCGCCCAGACGCCCGAAGATCGGAATCGTGATGACCGACGCCAGCATGTAGGCCATCGCGACCCATGCATAAAGCTCGAAACCCTTGAGTTCCGCAACGATGCGCGGCAATGCAGTGCCGACGATGGTCTGGTCGAGCGCAATCAGCATCGAAACCGACGCGACGCCGAGCATCGCCAATACCGACTCGCGAAAGGGCAACAGTTGCCGTCCTTGATCGTGAAGACCAATGCTCGTGGCCATGTAGCGCTCCTTATCGCTGCGGCGCGACTAATCTGCTATGCAGCGCCCGGCAAAAGATGAATCGGTTGGGCCCGCGCGAGCGACCTTCACGCGCTGTGCAATGATGGTACGCCCGCTTTCGCGAATCTCACGGAACGAACACGCCATCGACGAAGTTATTCCACTCGGCCCGCGCAGAGAAATGGCAAGCGTTTGCCAACGTTCCGTGTCTCGTCGATCTGCAATTCGAATTTGGTTTCTATGGAGTAAATCGGCTAGTCCGCTGTTTGCCTTCACGTCGAACGGGATTCGACCGATACGGAGGGGACATCATGAACGCTGCAATTCGACTCGTTTTGCGGGCAACGGTGTGCGGTGCGGCCGTGCTTTCCTTGGCCGGCTTATGCGCCGCGTCGTCGAGTGACGCGGGACCTTCTCGCAACAGCGAGGAAGGCTCGTTTCTTTCAGAGAACGACGCGGCCATGACGAAGATGATGGCCGGGATGGCGGCGAAGCCCACGGGCGACATCGACCGCGATTTCGTCGCAACGATGATCCCGCACCACCAGGGCGCGATCGACATGGCCATGGCGGAACTGCGGCATGGACACAACGAACAGCTGCGCAGGATCGCTCAGGAGATCGTGGTCGAGCAACAGCAAGAGATCGTGGCCATGCGTCTCGCGGTGCATGACTCGAATACCGTGCCGGCGCCGATGTCCCATTGACCCACCGACCCACTCGCATTACGACGCAGGAGACAATGTCATGAAATACAACTCCATGCTTGGCGCGGCCCTGACCGCCGCTGCGCTTGCCGCCGCAACGCTCGCGGAGGCGGGGCAGGTCCCTGGCTCGCTATCGGCCGCCGATATTCCGGTGAGCCATCGGGACCGCGTTTATTCGTCTGATCAGTTTTCGAACACCGTCTCGATCATCGATCCCGCAGCCAATCGTCTGGTCGGTGTCATCCGCCTCGGGGAACCGACTCCGGCCAACTTCAGCCCGCTCTATCACGGTCAGTTGCTCGTGCACGGTATGGGCTTTTCTCCCGATCACCGCACACTGGCCATTGTCTCCATCGGCTCGAACTCGGTGACCTTCATCGATACGCAAACCAATGCGGTCAAGCACGTGACCTATGTGGGCCGCTCGCCGCACGAAGCCTTCTTCACGCCCGACGGCAACGAGGTGTGGGTGACCGTGCGCGGCGAGAATTACGTCGATGTGCTCGACGCCAAGTCCTTCGAAGAGAAGACGCGCATTACCGTGCCGGCTGGGCCAGGCATGCAGATCTTCTCGCCGGATGGAAAGTACGGGTATATCTGTTCGTCCTTCAACCCGGAAACCGATGTCGTTTCGGTAGCCGATCACAAGATCGTGGCCCGGGTCACGCAGGCGAGTCCGTTCTGTCCGAACATTGCGGCGACGCCTGATGGCCGGCAGGTCTGGTTCACGCTCAAGGATGTGGGCAAGACGCAGGTGTTCGATGCGCGCCCGCCGTTTGCGCTGCTCAAAACGATCGATACGGGGCCGATCACCAATCATGTGAACATCGTGCAGAACGCCAACGGCATGTTTGCGTACGTGACGGTGGGCGGCCTGAATCAGATCAAGGTGTTCCGTACCGACGATTTCTCGCAGGTGGCGACGATTGCGGTCGGCAGCCTGCCGCACGGCATCTGGCCGTCTGGCGACGGCACGCGTGTCTACGTGGGCCTCGAAAACGGCGATGCGATGACGGCAATCGACACGCTGACCAACAAGGTCATCGCCACGGTGCCCGTCGGCCAGGCGCCGCAAGCCGTGGCGTATGTGCCCGACGCCGTGCCCGATGGCGATGGCACGGCCAACACGCAGCCGCTCGGCGCAGCAGGCGAGGCGACGCACGTCACGCTGATGCCGGTGGGCGGCGGCGCCGGCCATGGCGATGCGCCCACTTCGGTGGCGTTGTTCGATCAGGGATTGCTGCAGGTGCTGCAGGCTGCGGTGACGGGATTGCAGGCGGGCCAGCCGTACTTCCTCGGACTATCGGATCACGCCGACGGCAGCGGCCGCATCGACGTCCTCGCGAGCTTCAAGACCAATCCGGCCGGCTCGGCGATCGTCAACACGCTGGGTCAGATTCGACAGGTCGTGACGCCTGGCACGCCGGGCATGCCCGATCGCCGAAGATATCTCGTGATCGCACCGAGCGTGGGCGGCGCGCCTGGGCCCGCCGTGCAGGTGCAAGCCTTGTGAATGTCCCGGGCATCGCGCCGGTCATTTCGAAATCCTTAGTAAAAGTCCCGGGTCTCGTGAGCGGCAGTGTCTGTTTGCCCACGTAACGAGCCGCCAGACGCTTGACGCCGGTTTCTGTGGGAAGCTAACTAACGATGATCGACACCCGAAAGCGAGGTGAAGAAATGACAGCTTCCCGCAATCTGGCTAACAGGCGACTTGCGGTACTTCTCCTGATCCTGCTGGCGCATGGCACGGCCAGCGCTGCCGGCGATCGTGCGGCGCCCACGGTCTCACCCCGCTTCGAGCCGAGCGAACTTTCGACAGACTGTATCGACCGGGAGTATCGCGGGAAAAACGCCAAACTCGGACTCGACTACACCGACCTGATCAACAACTGCGGCGCGTCGGTGATCATCACGTGGCAGTCGTTCAACAACGGCGCGCCGCAAACGGAAGGCGGGGGAATGGGCCAATCGGAATGCATACCGCCCGGCGGCTCCATCACCACCGCAGCGCGCGAGCGGCTCGGCACGGCGAGCGAGAACCTGCCCGTTAGCGTCGTGACCTGCCAGTGATGGCCGCGGAGCCGGTTCAATCGGAAATGGCTCTCACCCTCCGCGAGGCGACATCTATTCGCTGGCACTTCTTTTCTTCCAGCCACTGCAACGACTTCTCGACGACGTCGGCAGGCACCTCGTCGAATGTCGTGTTGCGGATCAAGGTCTCGCTCGCGGCAATGTCGTTGAACTCCCCCAGCGTCTTTTGCACGGAGGTCAGTTCCTTGATGGTGCGATCGTGGTCGCCCTTGATGACGGGTTGAAAAAACTCGAGCAGATAGCGCAGCTTTTTGCCGGCCTTGCGCACGTCATGGAGGTTTTCCTCGTGGCCAGCCTCGCTTCGCGCGGCGCGCCTGCTGCGTTTTCGAAGCGTGCGCTGCGCCATACGGACTCGTTGCTTCGCAAACGCGCGGATTGGAAGATCATTGCAACGCGACTGCAGCGTGGTTTGCGCGCGAAGCACGGTGTCGTTCAGAAATGCTTCGACGGCTTCGCTCTGGATCATGGCCTGACTATGCGCCACCGCTTGCGCGCGCTTCTCGCGCGCGGCGGTCACGAGCAGTTCGATGGAGGCGTCTGACTTCTGCGCGGTTTCCAGGAGGTCGCCTGCGATGTCCCAGTCGCGCGTTCCGCCGGCCACGGCGGCCAGGCGCTTGAATTCTTCGCTGGCTTGCGCGGTGGCTTCCTCACCGAGCCAGGGCGAGTACGCCCAATACAATGCACGAAGCTTTCTGAAGGCCACCCGAAGCTGATGGAATGCTTCGGGGTCGACGCCTGTCGACAGGGCTTTCGTCCTTTGCACCGCTTCGATGACCACTGGCATGGCCAATGATGAGAAGGTGCTGGCGATGGAGGTCTTGCGGGTGAGTGACGCTTCGGAGCGTCGCCGATCGATTCTGAAGCGAGTGCGCGGCCGTGGCAAAGGCCAGTCACCGTCCATATCCATTCAAGCCTCGAGTCTGACAAAAATAGGTTGCCCCAAACCATACCATACGGCCGGTTGGCAACCTAATCTTCGTGACGATTTGATGAAGTGTGCAAATTCTGACAAGTTGACAGCCTTTGCGTCGCCGGCAGGTTGACCTTCTGATTTTCTGTATTACGATGCTTACCTACGTCAGGCGTCGCTCTGCGGATGCATCGAGAAGCGCCTCCCGGGAACGAAGTGGGAGTTCGAGTTGAAGAAACGGGCCACCGTGATCTGTCGTAGAGGTAAGCGAATTCTCCTGGTAGCACGCAGTCAGTCGAAGTGGGCACTACCGGGTGGCATGTTAAAGCGCGGTGAGCATCTTACGCAGGCCGCGCTTCGAGAACTCAAGGAGGAGACCCGGCTCCTGGGCAAGTCGGCCAGGTATCTGTTCGACATTCGCGGCAAGCAGAAACACCACCACGTCTTTTCCTGCGAAATACCCAGGCAGGCCAAGGCACGGCCGAGTAGCGAGATCGCCAGGTGTCGATGGGTCCACCTCGACGACATCCCGCGCCTGCTCACCAGCGGCCCAACGAACGATATCGTGCGGCTGATCAATCAGCGGCGCAGGAAGTAACACCACACCCCTCGTGGTGAGAGATTGAACGCCCACGGCGTTCAATCCGGATGCATCCGCCTTCCACAGGCAGATGCCCCAAGCCCATCATCACCAGCGCCTCGCGCACATCACGCGTTTTCTTCGCCTTTGGCCGGACGGCCCGTCTTCACGGTTTCAAGCGCTTCGATTGCAGCGAGCAGCCGCTTCTGCGGTGCTGCTTCCAGCAGTTGAAGGCCGGCGCGCAGAAGTTCGCTCTTTCTCACCGCAACGCCAGCCTCGAGGCACTTGCGTTTGAGGAGTGCGATGCGCTGATAGTCCGTCTTGGGCATCGTGAAGCTGTCGCGCACGACTTTATCTTTCTTCACGCGCTTGGCCTTGACCTTTTCGGCAGGAGCCGCTGCAGGTGCGGGAGCCGGTGCTTCTGCAGCGCCGTTAGCGGGTTTCGCCGTCGCTTTGGGTGCGGCCTTTTTGCGTTTGGCCTTAACCGCCGCTTCCGCTGCTGGCTCCGTTGCCGCAGCGGGCTTTGCTGCTTCGCCTTGCTCTTCCGCGGTTGCCGCGGACTTCGGGAAGTGGAACGCCTTCTTGGTGGGTTTGCGTGTGGTCGCTACAGTCATGTCGATCTCCGGTCTGAAAACGGTGCAAACAGTATAAACAGTATATACGGTTTAGGCCGACATTCCACACGGGCCGCGATCCATCTGCGAACGTATTCAGTGGGTCCTTGCTAACACGTCCTGTGAATGGTTACGTCAGCATCCATAAGGCCTCTTTTGCGATCGATTCCAGTGTCACCCAATCGTCACATTGCCTACGTAACGTCCAGCGCATCAATAACGATTTTAAGGAGTACGGGATGAGAGTCAGTCTCTTTGCGATTGTCATTCTCGCGCTGGGCACGAGCATCGCCCAGGCTGCGGATATCACGGGCGCGGGCAGCACCTTCGCTGCGCCGATCTACACGAAATGGGCGGACGCCTATCAAAAGTCCGGCGGCGGCAGGGTCAACTACCAGGGCATCGGCTCGTCGGGCGGCATCAAGCAGATTCAGGCCAAGACCGTCGACTTCGCGGGCTCGGATGCTCCGCTCAAGGATGACCAGCTGGCCAAGGACGGCCTGTTCCAGTTCCCGACGGTGGTTGGCGGCGTCGTGCCGGCGATCAACGTGCCGGGTATCAAGGCCGGCGAAATCACGCTGTCGGGCCCGGTGCTCGCCGACATCTACCTCGGCAAGATCAAGAAGTGGAACGATCCGGCCATTGCCGCGCTGAACCCGAAAGTCAAGCTGCCTGATCTCGACATCGCCGTGGTGCGCCGCGCCGACGGTTCGGGCACCAGCTTCATCTGGACGAACTACCTCTCGAAGGTCAGCCCCGAGTGGAAGAGCAAGGTCGGCGAAGGCACGACCGTGAACTGGCCGACGGGTACGGGCGGCAAGGGCAACGACGGCGTCGCCGCCTTTGTGCAGCGTCTGCCGGGCGCAATCGGCTACGTCGAATGGGCGTACGCGAAGCAGAACCACATGGTCTACGCCGCGATGAAGAACGAAGCGGGCGCGGTCATTCAGCCGAGCACGGAAACGTTCAAGGCAGCGGCCGCCGGTGCGGACTGGAAGAAGTCGTTCTACCAGATCCTCACGAACGAGCCGGGCAAGGACGCATGGCCGGTTGTCGGAGCGACTTTCGTGCTGCTGCACACGGCACAGGACAAGCCTGACCAGGGCAAGGAAACGCTCAAGTTCTTCGACTGGGCCTTCAAGAACGGCTCCTCGGCCGCCGACAGCCTCGACTACATTTCGCTGCCGGAATCGGTCGTGACCGAAATCAAGTCGCAGTGGAAGGACAAGATCAAGGACGCGAGCGGCAAGCCGATCGCGCCGTAATCTGCAATGGAATGCAAGCGCGCGCAATGCATGCGCGCGCTTGCATCTCCAGCCACTCAGAGCGTTCGGGGCTTCACGAGCCTAGTGCGCGTCCTGGCGCAAACTCCGAAGATTCTCGCGCACGCGCCGCGCGACCAGCACGCTCAGGTAATCCATGATGCGTGCGCCGTCGCTGAATGCCGCCCAGGTTTCTTCGTACATCCTGGAAACGGTCTCCATGGGAGCATGGGTCTCGGCTGCAATCGCCTTTACGAGTTCTTCTGCGGCGTGCTGGTTCATCGATGCCTCCATGCGTATAGAGGGGAACGCGGGAAGGCCATTAGACTGCATCGCGCGTCCGGCGCGCCAATACATTTAGCCTATCTACCGATGCTTTTCGTTCGATGCGAATTTGTCGGTGTACAGCCTGTCAAATTCATTTGCCGGCAGGCGCGATCTCCAGGCGATAACCCACACCGTAAATCGAGCGAATCATGTCCTGCTCGGGACGAACCGACTGGATCTTGCGCCGCAGGTTCTTGACGTGCGAGTCGATCGTGCGGTCGGCCACGACACGGTGATCGTCGTATAGCGCGCGCAGAAGAAAATCGCGCGCGTAAATGCGGCCCGGGCCCGAATGCAGCAGCGCGAGCAAACGAAATTCGATGGGCGTGAGATTCAGATCCCGACCGTCCAGGCGCGCGGCGTGTTGCGCAACATCGATTGAAAACGGTGAGGCAACGGTGCCTTCGGCTTCCTGGTGCGCCCGCGCAAGCAGTTCGGCCCGGCGCAGGATCGCCTTCACGCGCGCGACGACTTCACGCGGACTGAACGGCTTGCACACGTAGTCGTCGGCACCCAGTTCGAGCCCGAGCAAACGGTCGATTTCGTCCACGCGCGCCGTGATGATCATCACGGGAATGGCGGAGAACGTGCGAAGTTCGCGGCACACGTCGAGGCCGCTGCGTCCGGGCAGCATCAGGTCGAGCAGCACCATCGACGGTTGATGTTCGCGAACGTATGGCACGACCTCCCGGCCGTCCGCAAGGATCGTCGTGGCGAAATCGTCCTTCGCGAGGTAATCGGCGAGCAGAGCCGCGAGCTTGGGCTCGTCTTCGACGATGAGTATGGAAGGCCGCGTGGTCGGATCAATCATGATGCGTGTGTAGGCGAGGAAGTTGTACCAGGATCCGCAGCCCGCCGAGCGGGGAGCGCGACGCCTCGATGGTGCCGCCGTGCTGCTCCACGATGTGTTTGCACAATGCGAGCCCGAGACCCGCGCCGCCGCTTTGACGGCTGCGCGATGGATCGACGCGGAAGAACCGGTCGAACAGATGTGGCAGCAGCGGCGCGGGAACCGGCGGAAACGAATCTTGAACGTCGACATGGATGTCGTTGTCGTTCGACGTGACCGAGAGCCTTACGCGGCCACCGGCATTGGTGTAGCGCAGCGCGTTTTCCAGCAGGTTTTTCCAGAGCTGCGTGAGGCGATAAGGATCGCCCGAGAGTGTTGCGTGCGCGTCGTCGGGATCGAATTCCAGCGTGATTTGCTTGGCTGCGAGGCGCTCGCGGAATACGTCGCATGAAGCTTCGACGATGGGCACGAGATCGAGCGGCACTTTCTCGAACGAGAGCTGGCCGATGTCCGCTAGCGAAAGTTCGTAGAGGTCGTCGATCAACTGGCTGAGCATCGCTACTTCGGACTGCAAAGAAGTGATGGTCGCCGCGTCGGGCCGGCGCACGCCGTCCTCGATCGCCTCGAGTTCGCCACGCAGGACCGAAAGGGGCGTGCGCAACTCATGCGAAATATCGGCGATAAAGTCGCGCCGGTCGCTCTCGGCTTTTTCGAGCGACGCCGCGAGCCGGTTGAAATCGCTCGCGAGCATCTGCAATTCGTCGCTGCCTTTGGCCGGCACGCGCGTGGCGTAGTCGCCGCCCGCGAGTCGATGCGTGGCCGTGACGATCCGCTTGATCGGCGTAAGCAGCGTGCGCGCGAGAATGATCGACACGGCGGCGGAGAGCAGCGCGGTAAAGCCCACGATGATCCACGTCGCCTGCATCTGGCGGTCCTTGAAGCGCTGTTCCGCCTGATTGATGAGCGAGGCGGGTCCTGCCACTGCGACCCAGCCAACTGTTTGACCCTTGACGCGCAGCGGATGGCGTACCGCCTCGGGTGGCGGGGGCGGGCCCGCGCTCGTGACGAGCTTCATGTTCGCGTCGTAAAGCGTGTAGGGCGGGCGAAACGGTCGCGAGTGCCCGGCAATGCCGGGCGCGAAGGGACCACCCTTGCCGTCGTCGCCGCGGAAGCCGCCCGGCGCATCGGGCGGTGGACGGCCGTCGCCCGGTGGCTCGCCTGGCGGCGGGCCGCCTTCGAATGGAGGCCGGTCTTGCGTGTGCTCGCGAACGAAATCCCAGTTGCCATGCTGGACGTACGAGGCTTCCAGTTCCTGCTGGAGTGCCGCCAGTTCGCTCGCACTTTGCTCCTGCAGAAAATCCACGAAGCCGAATTCGAAGCTCGTCCGGATCGCGACGCCCATGGCCACGGCGGCAAGCACGCAAGCCGAAAGAATCGCGAGGAAGAGTTTGGAGGTGATGCTGACTTTCATGAAGGGTTCAGCAGGGAGCAATAAGGGTGAGTGCGCATTTATTCGGCACTATTTTCGCCCGAAGCGTACCGTAAGGTGTACGTGGCCCGTCCGAATCCACATTTTCTCCAGATTTCCCTTCTTTTTCCTGCACCGTTGTTCCGTATGATCCGCTGCAGATCGAAGCGCATCCATGCGTTCGTGCGCGGGATCCGTATGGAATGACGTGCATCTCAGAGGAAGGGACAGATCGATGGACATTCACGTGCTGCTTGTCGAGCCCGATCAGGCGTATCGGGACGACCTGCGTACATACTTGCAGCGACAGCAGATCGCGGTGTCGGTGCTGTATGGCGTCGAGCGGCTTGAGCAGCGTCTTGCGCGAGAAACGCCTTCGCTCATCATCCTGCGGCACGACGCGCTCAGGATCGACGGCATTGCCACGCTGCGCGCGCTACGTGAACGCGGGTGGTTGACTCCCACCATCATCGTGAGCGAGTCCGCCGACGTCGCCGACAAGGTGCTCGCCTTCGAATTCGGCGCCAACGACTATATGGTCGATCCGTTCGATCCTCGCGAACTGCTCGCGCGCTTGCACCACGCGCTGCGCTGCAAGATCGACTATCCCGCGTCGCCGCGCAGGGAGACGAAGTACATCTTCGACGGATTCGAACTCGACGCCATCGACAATCAACTGTTCAGGGACGGCCTCAAGATTCCCGCGCCTCCCCTGGTTCTCGCTGTGCTCGCGGTGTTTGCTGCGAACCGCTTGCGGCCGCTTTCGCGTGAGCGCATCGTGAGCATGATCGATCGCAATTCGTCGCTTCACGCGCGCAGCGTCGACGTTGTCGTCTTTCGTCTGCGCAAGCTGCTTGGCCTGTCGCCTTGCGGCCGCCAATATATTCAAACGCGTTACAGGGATGGTTATGTTTTTTGCCCTGACGACGCGCTTCCCGATCTGGACCAGGCTGCTGCCCGCGGATGAAAAAAACCCGGCGATTCGCCGGGTATGCAAAGGGTTTGAAGGTAAGGCACCCTTCATCCGCGGTCGAGGCCCACCGCGCAATGTCAGGCCAGGACCAGCGTAGCAGGTGACGTTGCATTCTCAAACGCCGGAAACATTGCTATTTCTTAACGCGTAATGGGCCCCGTAACGCTCGAGCGCGTTGGCGTGGCGCGGAAGAAATGTGCAGAAAGATCACGTAACCCGAGAACTGCGCCGCAGTGGCAACATGCGTGTCCATAGCCGCAACCCGATCAGACACGTAACCGATGCTACAACCCGCCCGCGTGAGTCACGCCCAGCACGACACGCCTGCAGCGGGTCCTTCCTTTGCGCACGCGAAAGCACGCAACGCGGCATTTGTGATGTCGCCGGCGCTAGGGGATTCGCTGAATCTGCTGGTCATCGCGCACAACCTCGTGCGAGCGGGCTGGCGGGTGGAAATATTCGGAGATCACGCGTGGTCGCTTGCGCGCTGGTTCCCGCACCTGTCGATGAACCCGGCGCTCAGCGAGGAAGAAGCACGCGATCGGCTGGCGAGCTTCGACGTCGTGGTGCAGATGCACCGGGACCGGCCGTTCAAGGATCTGCGTGCATGGCATTCGGGCTTCGTCGACCTGCACGATATCGAATACGCCGATGACGGCCGGTGCATGGCGCACCGCTTTGCAGCGTTCGCGGTGACTCATTTCGGATTGCAAACCGTAGAGACATCGAACGGCATTCGCGCGCCGCGAGAGTTTCAGCAACGCCGTTACGCCCAACGCGTGGCGGTGCATCCGGAGGCCAGCACGGCCGACAAGCGCTGGCTGGCAAACCGCTTCATTGGCTTGTCCCGGCGTTTGAGTGGGGAGGGCTTTGCGCCTGAGTTCGTGGTTGCCGAGAGCGAACGCTCGCACTGGTTGAAGCATGCCGACGTAGCACCGCCGTTGCGCTCGTTTCGCAATGCGGCCTATCTTGCAGCGTGGCTCTACGAATCGGGCTGGTTTATCGGCAACGATTCGGGCCTCGGGCATCTCGCTTCGGCGCTCGGTATTCCGACGCTGACCGTATTTCGCCGGCGACGCGTCGCGCAACGCTGGCGCCCCGGCTTTCAGCGCGGTGAGATCGTGCTGCCGCCGTGGTGGGTGCCGACCGCAGGACTCAAGGAAAAATGGTGGCGCGAAAGCATCTCGGTGAGACGCGTGCAGCGCGCGTTTCGGGTATTGCGGGAGCGCGTGGCGTCGAATACCTGAAGCCTGCATCGCAATAAATGCGCGGTGGCGTTCACTACGAATGCCGAATGGAAAGTTAGCGTTACTAACGTAGTACGTGCAGAAATATTTGGACTCAACTTTCGTACAAAAATGAAATTCCAGATTCAGGGCAGTGTTGCAGTGGCGTTGCCGCCGCCGATCGGCGACAGCCTCATCGGGCTCGTGCTCGTCAACAACCTCATTCGGAATGGCTACCGTCCCATCGTGTTTGGCTGGGTAGCCGAGCAGCTCGAGGCCTGGTTTCCGCATATGACGGTCGGGTATCAGGCGGCGTATGCGGGCGCTTTCGATACGGTGATCGAACTGCGTCCGACCGAGTTCGGACCGATGCTGAGCCACACCGGCAAGACGTTTCGTCTGGCTGAACTGCCCGAATACGGCGGCGGGAAGCACATGGTCGATCGCATTGTCGATATCGCCGCGAATGTGTTCGGGTTGCGCGACGTGACGCATTCGAACGGCCTCGTCGTGCCGCCTGGCGTGCAGCGTGGCCGTTTCGCGGATCGTGTCGTGATCCATCCGACCGGCAGCCATCGGGAAAAAATGTGGAGCCGCGATAAGTTTCTCGCGCTCGCACACGAACTCAAACGCGCTCAGTTGCATCCGAGCTTTCTCGTTGCGCCCGGCGAGTTTGCCGCCTGGCGGGAAAGCACGGTGCAAGGGCACGAAGTTCACTCGCTGCCGCGACTCGAAGACGTGGCGATGTGGATTGCCGAGTCGGCGTGGTTCATCGGCAACGACTCGGGCTTGGGCCACCTCGCTTCATCGATCGGTGTCCCCACGCTCACGCTTTTCATGCGCCGCGGCCTCGCACGTACGTGGCACCCCTGCTGGGGACCCGGCCAGATCGTATTGCCGCCCAACGTCATACCGTTCGGCAATCTCAAGGAGCTGCTTTGGACGAAGCTGCTCAGCGTAAGCCGTGTGATGGCGCACTTTCAGGCGTTGCAGTCGCGCTCATGAGCACAAGCCGTACAAAGCGGCCCTGCTTGAAGTACTGGATCGGCCAATTTTAGAGGAGCGGATCCCGATGAAACTCGGTGTTTCCTGCAACGTCATGAAGCATAGCGGCGGCATGGAGCGCTACGCGAGAGATCTTGCGCGCGGCATTGCCGAGCGCGGCTTTCGACCCGCCTATTTCGCGCGGAAACTCGACCACGCGCTGCCTGAATATGCGATGGTCGAGCCGCATCGTATCAACGTGTCGTTTCTGCCGGGCAAACTGCGCGACGCCTGGTTCTCGTGGCGTCTGCGCAGCGCGAAGCGTGTAGCCGACGTGGACGTCATGATCGGCTGCAACCGTGTCGACAGTTCGGATATCGCAGTGTGTGGCGGCACCCATCGCGGGTTTCTCCGCGCAACAGGCCGCAGACTCAAGCTGACCGACCGTTGGCAGATTGCGCTGGAAGAGCGCCTCTATGCCAATGCGGCGATCATCCTCGCGCATTCACCGTTGATGCGTGACGAACTGATCGAACTGTACGGGATCGACGAAGCCAGAGTGCGCATCCTGCGTCCCCCGGTCGATACGGCGCGTTTCACGCCCGTCGATGCGGCTGCTCGTGCCGCGCTGCGCAAGCGGCTCGGTTTCCAGGACAACGAGTGCGTGTTGCTCTTTCCTTCGAGCAGTCATGTGCGCAAGGGACTCCCGCTCATCGAAGCCGCTGTGCGAGACTTGAAGGAACCCGTCGTCGTCGCAGTGGCGGGCCGCCCGGTGGCCAGTCTCTTGCCAAATGTGCGTTACATCGGCTTTCAGCGCGAAATCGAAGACTGTTATCGCGCGGCGGACTTCACGATCCTGGCTTCCGCCTATGAGCCTTTCGGGCTGGTGGGTATCGAATCCGTCATGTGTGGCACGCCGGTGATCATGCCGTCGACGATGGGGTGCTGCGATGTGATTGCGGCGCATGCGAAACACGTCTTCGAACGGGGAGATGTGCGATCGCTGCGCGAGACGATCAGGCGCGCAATCGCGAGCCGGCTTGGCGGAGAGAACCCCAACGAGAACGGGCAAGCCGTGCTCTACGACGCCAGCGTGGCCGGGCACGTCGACTCGCTGCTTTCGCTGGCCAGCCAGGTTCACACGGGGTGGAGTATCAGCCCGTTGGCGCCTTATGCGGCGCCGCTTCGGCGCTTGGTCTGAGCGCCGCTGCTATTGAGCGTTCACGTTGACCGCCACATCCACCTGATGCGCGCCCCCGCCAAGAATGACGCCGCGCAGGAGCGACACGTCGGTGTAATCGCGGCCGATGGCTAGCGTCACGTGGCCCTGATCGGCGAGCACGTCGTTGGTCGGATCGAGATCGATCCAGCCGGCTGACGATACTGACGGTGCAGACGGCGCCGAAGGCACGTAGAGCGATACCCACGCATGCGAGGCGTCCGCGCCGATCATCGGTTGGGCGCCTTCAGGCGGGTCGTTGCGCAGATAGCCGCTCACATAACGCACGGCGAGCCCGATCGAGCGCAGGCAGCCGATCATCACCTGGGCGAAGTCCTGACACACGCCGTGGCGCAGTTCGAAGGCGCGCGCGGCGGGTGTGTCGAACGACGTTGCCGAAGGACGGTACGCGAAATTGGCGTGGATGCGATGCATCAGGTCGATCGCGCCGGCCAGAACCGGGGCGCCGGGCGTGAAACTCTCCAGCGCGTAAGCACGCAATTCCGGCAGCAAGGTGATATTCGGCGAGGCGAAGCAAAATTCGGACTCCGCATGAAAGGCGCCGCCCGCCGTGTAACGCAGCATGCGCGCGACGTCTTCCCAGGCCGGCGTGCCGTCTGCGTCGAGCGTCGCGTAGCGCGGCGTGAGCAGTACGCTCGTCTCGCTCGTCATCTGCAAGTAGTCGTGCGGCGCGTCGAACGAGAAGTAAAGAACCTCGTTGCCGAAGGCGTCGCGGCGGATCGTCTGATACGACGGCGCGGGTTCGATACGCTCGCGATGCGCGAGCACGCGCTGCCACGGAAGGTCGAGCGGGCGGATGGTCGCGAGATGCTGCGCGGTCTCGACGAGCGTCGAATAGCGGTAGGTCGTGCGGTGCGTGACCGCGAGGCGCGTGCCGTTCATGACCAGACCTGTGCGGCGAGCGGCGCGGCGTGGCTGAACCAGCGCGCGCTGATCTCGTTCGACATCGCGGCCATGCGCTCGGCGAGACTGTCACACAGCGCGGTGAGCGCAGGATAGCGGCCGTCGTCGCCGGGCTCGCACAGCGCCTCCAGCGTCGGCAGTGCCTCGACGGGCGCGAGCTGCGAGGCGAACGGCTCGCGCTTGGGGCCGCGCGCCGCCTGGGCGATTTCGTCGAGCCGCGCCCGCAGCCGCGCGTAGACGCCGTAGAGGCCGCGCGGATTGGTCGGGTCGGTCACGATCACGTCGAGCAGGGCAGGCACTTCGAGTCGCCCCGGATACAGCGAGCGATACGTGAGCGTGCTGTCGAACAGTTGCAGCAGCACGTCGAAGCCCGCGGGCGTGGCGAGCGTGCGTTCGTGCGCGGCGATACGGAGCATGGTGGCCAACGCGGCCACGCGTTCGATATGGCGCCCCGCAAACAGCAAGCGCCAGGCTTCGTCGCGGGTCATGCGGTCGCCCTGGCAGCCGCTGATGGCGCTCAACTGCGTGGCGAGCGCATCGAGCGCGCCCATCAGCGCCATGCGGTCGTACGGCGTGGGACGCCTGAATTCGATTGCCGCTCCCTGACGCGCGGCCGCAGGCACGAGTGAAAGCGCCTGAAGCGCATCGCGGAAGTCGTTGCGCGAGGCGAGCACAGTGCGCCAGTGATCGTTCGACAGCCGGCCGCGAATCTCGCCGCACGCATACGCCTGGCTCGCGAGCGTGCGGCCGATGCCCGTTGCGCCGGCATTCTCGTGCAGATTGGCTACGAGTGAGCGCTCGAAGTCGTCGAGGCTGCGCCGGGCTTCGCTGACCGTGGCGGGCACGAGCCCGTTGGCGGCGGCCAGTTCGACGAAGGTGCCAAACAACTCTTCGGCGTCGCTGCCTTCGAGCGAACCGAGAATCAGCCTGCACAGGCGCACGCCGTTTTCGGCGCGCTCGCCATAACGCCCCGCCCAGAACAGGTTCTCCGCCGAGCGGCTCGGCACGCGGCGGCGCTCGCGGCGCAGTTCACCCGGCTTGATGGGGCTCGGCAGGAGCGTGAAGGTCGAACCGGGCTGGCTCGACAGCACCCAGGTATCCACGCTGCTGCCGCCCATCTGCATCGATACGGATTCCTGATGTTCGGCTGCCAGGCGCGTGAAGCCGCCAGGCAGCACACGCCAGCCGCATTCCTGGTCGGCAATCGCGTAGACGCGCAGCACGGCAGGCCGCGCGCCGAGCATGCCCGCACCGGCCTCGTAGCGCGGCGTGTAGCTGTAGCGCAGCGGCTGCTGGACCGTGAAGGCGTCGGGCAACTGCTCGATGCGCTCGCGCCAGTCGGCGAGCGTTTGCACGCCCGCGGCGAGTCCGGGCGGCGCGGACGACCCGTTCGCCGCGCCTGGCCACGTCGGCACGAGCAGCGCCTCGGGCACCTGCGCGAGCGCGTCGCGCCAGGCCGCGTCTTCGCCGCACCACCAGGTCGCGATGCCCGGCAGCGCAAGCTCCTCGCCGAGCAGCGCCTGCGCGATGCCTGGCATGAAGCCGTGCAGCGCAGGCGATTCGACGAAGCCCGCGCCGGGCACGTTCGAGACCATCACGTTGCCCGCGCGCATGACCTGCAGCAGGCCCGGCACGCCGATGGTCGAGTCGGCGCGTAGCTCGACCGGGTCGCAAAACGTATCGTCGAGGCGGCGCAACACGGCGTGCACGCGCTCCAGCCCGTCCAGCGTTTTAAGGTACAGCATGTCGTCGCGCACCGTGAGGTCCTTGCCCTCGACGAGCGTGAGTCCGAGGTAGCGCGCGAGGAACACGTGCTCGAAGTAAGTCTCGCTGAACGGCCCCGGCGTGAGCAGCACGATATGCGCAGACGCGCCGCTCACGCTGCGCTCGTCGGCGCTCATGATTGCGCGTGCGGCCGCCGCGAGCGTGGCGATGAGCTGCGAATAGGACGGTGCGAGACGGTGCACCCGCATGGTGCGAAACGGCTCGGCGAAGAGGCTCGAGACGATGAGCCGGTTTTCCAGCAGATAGCCGAGCCCCGAGGGCGCTTCCGTGCGGTGCGAGACGACGGTCCACTGGCCTTCGGGCGAGCGCGCGAGGTCGAGCGCGACGATTTGCAGATACTGGCGGTCGGGCGGCACGAAGCCTTTCACTGCGCGCAGATAGCCCGGGTGGCCGAACACCAGCGCGGGCGGCAGCAGGCCGCGCGCGAGCAGCGTTTGCGGCCCGTAGATATCGGCGACGATCTCGTTGAGCAGGCGCGCGCGCTGCGCGGCGCCGCGCTCGATCTGCGCCCATTCGGCTTCGTCGATGATGAACGGCAGCACGTCGAGCGCCCACGGCCGCGGTCCGCCCGAGTCCGCGTAGACGTTATAGGTGATGTCGTTCTCGCGCACCTGGCGCGCGACCGACGCCGCCGCGCCGTCGAATCCCGCCACGCCCGGCTTGCCGAGCAGCCCGAAGAACTGCCGCCACGGCTCGCGCAGCTCGCCTTCTGCCGTTTGCAGCTCGTCCCAGTGTCCGCCGCGCACCGGCAGCGTGCGCAGCGGCGCGCCCGCCTGCTCGTCGCTGGCGGAGGAATCGAATGGCAGGGTGGATTGGGTCGGCAAGATCGTGGGTCGTGGCAGCGCGCCTCACTCGCGAGGCGCGCTTTCGGTTAGGGCTCTTGACGGGTTATCGGCCGCAATCAGCCGCGGCGTAGATCCAGTGTGAACGGAAATTCGAGGCTGCGCTCGGGCGGCGCCACTTCCACGGGCCCAGGCGTGTGGCCGGTCGTGAAGAAGCGCGCGCGCCGCCGGCTCTCGGCCTCGTAGGCGTTGACGGGAAACGTCTGATAATTGCGGCCGCCCGGATGCGCAACATGATACTGGCATCCGCCGATCGCGCGAGCGTTCCAGGTGTCGACGATATCGACCGTGAGCGGCGCGTGCACACCGATGGTGGGATGCAGCGACGCCGCCTGCTGCCACGCGCGAAAGCGCACACCGGCTACGCTCTCGCTCACGCGTCCGGTCGGCTGAAGCGGCAGCGCGCGGCCGTTCACGGTCACGACGTGGCGGTTTTCGTTGATGCCGAGCACGCGCACTTCGAGCCGCTCCACCGAAGAATCGACATAGCGCACCGTCGTGCCGGCTCCGCCTTCTTCGCCCATCACGTGCCACGGTTCGAGCGCATGGCGCACCGAGAGCGCAATGCCGCTCGTCTGAAGTTCGCCGACCAGCGGGAAGCGGAATTCGAAGTGCGGTGCGAACCAGGCGGGATCGAGCGCGAATCCCGCTGCGGACGTTTCGGCGAGCACGTCGTCGAAATCCATCTGCACGAAGGTCGAGAGCATGAAGCGGTCGTGCAATTCGGTGCCCCAGCGCGTGAGGCGCTGCGTGTACGGCGTCTTCCAGAAGCGCGCGACGAGTGCACGCAGCAGCAGTTGCTGCGCGAGGCTCATGCGCGCGTGCGGCGGCATTTCGAAGCCGCGCAGCTCGAGCAGGCCGAGGCGGCCGGTCGGGCCGTCGGGCGAGTAGAGCTTGTCGATGCAGAACTCGGCGCGATGCGTGTTGCCGGTCACGTCGATGAGGATGTTGCGCAGCGTGCGGTCGATGAGCCAGGGCGGTACGCGCGGGCCGTCGTCGAAGGGGCTTCCGAAGCCGCGCAGCAGATCGACCTGACGCTGGATCTCGGCGAACGCGATTTCCAGTTCGTAGACCTGATCGTTGCGTGCTTCGTCCACGCGCGGTGCCTGGCTCGTTGGCCCGATGAAGAGCCCCGAAAACAGGTACGACAGCGACGGATGGTTGTGCCAGTAAGCAACGAGGCTGGCGAGCAGGTCGGGGCGGCGCAGGAACGGGCTGTCGGCGGGCGTGGCGCCGCCTAGCACAAGGTGATTGCCGCCGCCGGTGCCGGTATGCCGGCCGTCGAGCATGAACTTCTCGGTGGAGAGCAGCGTTTCGTGCGCGGCCTGATAGAGGAATTCGGTGCGCTCGACCAGTTCGTCCCAGTTCGACGACGGGTGGATGTTTACCTCGATCACGCCGGGGTCGGGCGTCACCTGGAGCATTTTCAGGCGCGGGTCGCGCGGCGGCGGATAGCCTTCGATCACGACGGGCAGCGCCAGGTCTGCAGCGGTGGCTTCGACGGCGGCCAGCAGGTCGAGGTAATCGTCGAGTTCGGCGAGCGGCGGCATGAATACGTGAAGCTGGCCTTGCGAGCGCCCAAAGGAGGCGGCTTCGGCTTTCGGCCCTGCGGCGCGCGCGGGGTCGCGTGCTTCGACGCACAGTGCGGTGCGGTGGAGCCAGGCGGCGGATTCGCCGCGCTCTGGGGGGCGGTTTGTTTCAGGTCCGTTCGCGCTTCCCGCATTTACCGCGTGCCGCGATTGCCCGCCGGCATCGAAGCCCGCCTCGTACTGCATCCGAAGTTCGGCCGCGCTGCGCAGCGGCGCCGGCGCGGCGAACGGATCGCGCGAGTGCTGCCACGGGTAGTCGCCCTCTGCGACCCACGGCAGCGAATCGAGCGGCAGACGGTAGCCCATCGGCGAGTCGCCGGGAATGAGGTACATGCGCTCGTCGCGGAAGAACCACGGACCGCTCACCCAGCGCGGGCCCTGCAGGGCGGGTTGGGTCGCAGGCTGCTCGTCGCGCGCGCACGCGAGCGGCAGCACGTAGCCGGTCACGGTGTCGAGGCCCGCGTGGAACAAGCGGCGCAGCCGCATGCGTTCCAGTTCGTCGTCGAGGCGCGAGTCGAACGGATCGACGTTCACGGGCAGGCGGCGCTCGCGCCACAGGTAATACCAGGTGTCCTCGTAACCGGGCTGCACGTGTTGTGGATCGACCGCGAGCTTCGCCGCGAGGTGCGCGATGAAGCGCTGCGCGTCAGCCGCCGTGTGATGGGTCGGCGAGCGCTCGTCGGCGAAGAGCGCGGGATCGCGCCAGCAGGGCTCGCCGTCCGCACGCCAGAAGAGCGAAAGCGCCCAGCGCGGCAACTGCTCGCCCGGATACCACTTGCCCTGGCCGATGTGCAGAAAGCCGAGCGCGCCGTAGTGCGCGCGCAGCTTGTCCATCAGCGCGATCGCGTAGCGGCGCTTGGTCGGCCCGAGCGCATCGGTGTTCCATTCGGGCGCGTCGCGGTCGCCCGCCGCCACGAAGGTCGGCTCGCCGCCCATCGTGAGGCGCACGTCATGGGCGGCGAGCGCGGCGTCCACCTGGACGCCCGTTGCGTGCATATCGGCCCATTGCGCTTCGGTGTAGGGCTTCGTCACACGCGGCGTTTCGAGCACGCGCGAGATCGACATCGAATGCGTGAACTCGACTTCGCATTCGTCGAGCGCGCCCGAAATCGGCGCCGCGCTGCCGGGCTCCGGCGTGCACGCCACCGGAATATGGCCTTCGCCCGCGAGCAGTCCCGAGGTCGGATCGAGCCCGATCCAGCCCGCGCCCGGCAGATAGACTTCGCACCAGGCGTGCAGGTCGGTGAAGTCGGCCTCGGCGCCGCGCGGGCCGTCGATCGCCTTGACGTCGGGCGTGAGTTGCAGCAGGTAGCCCGACACGAAGCGCGCCGCGAGCCCGAGCTGACGCAGCGTCTGCACGAGCAGCCAGCCCGTGTCGCGGCACGAGCCGGAGCCTTTCTCCAGCGTTTCTTCGGGCGTCTGCACGCCCGGCTCCATGCGGATCAGGTAGCCGATCTCGTGTTGCAGGCGCTGGTTCAGATCGACGAGGAAGTCGATGGTGCGCGGCGGCGGGGACGGCGTACGGTCGATCGTCTCGACGAACGCGGCGAAACGCGGCGTCGGCTCGCTGTGCGCCAGATATGGCGCAAGCTCCGCGGCAAGTTCGGGCGCGTACGTGAACGGAAAGCGCTCGGCGCTCGGTTCGAGAAAGAAGTCGAACGGGTTGTAGACCGCCATTTCCGCGACCAGATCGATCGTGACGCGGAATTCGCGCGTCGGCTCGGGAAACGCGAGCCGCGCCTGATAGTTGGCGAACGGGTCCTGCTGCCAGTTGACGAAATGACCGGCGGGCTCCACGCGCATCGAGTACGAGAGGATAGGCGTGCGGCAGTGCGGCGCGGGGCGCAGGCGCACCACGTGAGGCGCGAGGCGCACGAGCCGGTCATAGCGATACTGCGTGACATGGTTTAACGCGACACGGATGGACACACCCGACTCCTCGATCGACGTGGATGGAACGGCGGAAAAGGCGCACGGCGCAGCGCGCCTATGATGCGCATGGCAAAAGTGCAGGATGTGACAGCGGCGGCCGCGCGAGGGCGAGGCACGCGGCGTGCTGCGCGGGGCACAGCGGAACGCGCGGCCATCACAGGAATGCGGCAATGAAGACCTTTCACTGCGATCAGTGCAATCAGCTGGTGTTTTTCGAAAACGAGCGCTGCGGGCGATGCGAGGCGCGACTGGGTTATGTGCCGCAGACGGGCGAGATGCACGCGTTCGAGGATGCAGGCGAGGGCCGCTGGGGCAGCCTGAATGCGCAAGCTCAAGGCGCGCTCTTTCGCCAGTGCCACAACTACGCGATCGAAAATGTCTGCAACGGCATGATCCCGGCCGATTGCGAGGACACGCTGTGCCGCGCCTGCCAGTTCACGCTCACGATTCCCGACCTCTCGCGGCCCGAGAACCGCCTTTACTGGTATCGCCTCGAAACGGCCAAGCGGCGCCTGCTCTACACGCTGGGGGCGCTCGGTCTGCCGCTCGTCACGCGCGTCGAAGACCCGGAACATGGCCTGCAATTCGAGTTTCTCGAGGAGACGGGCGATGGCCAGCGCATCATGACGGGCCACGATCACGGGCTCATCACGATGAACATCGCCGAGGCCGATGACGCACATCGCGAGCGCACGCGCGTTTCGCTGCACGAGCCGTATCGCACCTTGCTGGGGCATTTTCGCCACGAGGTCGGCCACTACTATTTCGATCGTCTCATCGCGCAGGAGCCGACGGGCCGTTGGCTCGAACCGTTTCGCCGTCGCTTCGGCGACGAGCGCGCCGACTATGCCGCCGCGCTTGCCGCGCATTACGCCGACGGCCCCGCGCCCGACTGGGCCGAGCGCCACGTGAGCGCGTATGCGTCGGTGCATCCGTGGGAGGACTGGGCCGAGACGTGGGCGCATTACCTGCATATCGTCGATACGCTCGACACGGCGACGGCCTGCGGCCTCGCGCTGCTGCCCGAAAGCCCCGACGAGCCCACGCTGGTCGACCAGACGCCGGTGGACGAGGCGAGCTTCGACAGCCTGATGGCGCGCTGGTTTCCGCTGACCTACGCGCTCAACAGCCTGAACCGCAGCCTCGGCATGCCCGACGGCTATCCGTTCGCGCTGGCTTCGCCCGTCATCGACAAGTTGCGCTTCGTTCATCGCGTGATCTCGGCTTCGTCTTCGCGGTCGTGAAGGCCCACGCGCCGCGCGAGTTCGTTGCTGTGCCCGCTCAGCGCTCCAGCACCCAGGTGTCCTTCGTGCCGCCGCCCTGCGAGGAATTGACCACGAGCGAGCCCTCGCGCAGCGCGACCCGCGTGAGCCCGCCCGGCACCATGCGCACTTCCTTGCCGGAGAGCACGAACGGACGCAAGTCGATGTGGCGCGGTGCGACGCCCGTTTCGACCCACGTCGGGCAGGTGGAAAGGGAGAGCGTGGGCTGCGCGATGTACTTGTCCGGGTTCGCAATGAGCGCTGCGCGAAACGCCTCGATCTCGGCACGCGTGGCAGCGGGACCGATCAGCATGCCGTAGCCGCCCGCGCCGTGCGTTTCCTTTACGACCAGTTCCGGCAGATGGTCGAGCACGTAGCGCAGGTCGTCGGGTTTGCGGCACATCCACGTGGGCACGTTCTTGAGCAGCGGTTCCTCGCCCAGATAGAAGCGCACCATGTCGGGCACGTAGGGGTAGATCGACTTGTCGTCGGCGACGCCCGTGCCCACCGCGTTGCACAGCGTCACGTTGCCCTTGCGGTAGACGTTCATGAGGCCCGCGGCGCCGAGTGTCGAGTCGGAGCGGAAGACGTGCGGATCGAGAAAGTCGTCGTCCACGCGCCGGTAGATCACGTCCACGCGCTGCGGGCCCTTCGTGGTGCGCATATAGAGGTGATCGTTCTCGACGAACAGGTCCTGGCCTTCCACGAGCTCGATGCCCATTTGCTGCGCGAGGAACGCGTGCTCGAAGTAGGCCGAGTTGTACATGCCCGGCGTGAGCAGCACGACCGTCGGGTTGTCGGTGCCGGGCGGCGCGGCGGCGCGCAGCGTGTCGAGCAGCAGGTCGGGGTAGTGCGCAACAGGCGCCACGCGATTGCGCACGAACAGATCGGGAAAGAGCCGCATCATCATCTTGCGGTTTTCCAGCATGTACGAGACGCCGGAGGGCACGCGCAGGTTGTCCTCGAGCACGTAGAACTCGCCCTCGGCGGCGCGCACGATATCGATGCCCGCGATATGCGCATAGATGTCGTGCGCGACATGCACGCCCTGCATCTCGGGGCGGTACTGCGCATTGCGCAGGATCTGGTCGGCGGGCACGATGCCGCGCTTGACGATCTCCTGATCGTGATAAATGTCGTGGATGAAGCGGTTGAGCGCGTTCACGCGCTGGCGCAGTCCGCGCTCGAGCGTGTTCCACTCCTGGCGCTGGAAGATGCGCGGTATGACGTCGAAGGGGATCGTGCGTTAGGTGCCCGCGCCCGTTACGTCCTTTTCGCCATAAACGGCGAAGGTGATGCCCACACGCCGGAAGATGGCATCGGCTTCCGTGCGCTTCTTGAGCATCTGCTGCTCGCTCTGCCTGCGCATCCAGGCGAAGAATTCACGGTAGTGGGCGCGCGGCTCGCCGGCCTGCGTGAACGCCGTGGCCGCCAGGCCCCGAACGTCGAAATCCCCGTGCTCGAACATCTCGTTGAAGAATGTTGGCTTCATATGCGTTTTCCGTTCGCTGCTTTATTGCGCTCGTTTCTTCGAGTTTCTTCGCGCCGTTTCTTCGTACTGTTCGGTGATCGGGCTGCAAGGGGCCAATGCAACTTCCATGCCGATGCCAGGGGCCCGGCGCGCGCGATGTTGGTGCACGGGGACGCTCAGAACTCCATATCGAGTTCGTCGATGTCCTCGGTTTCCGACTGGGCCGCCGCGATCCATTCAGCGACGTAAGGCTGCTTGAGCACGCGCATGCAGTAGTCGCCGATGTCGGGGTCGATCGGCACGTCATACGTGAGCAGGCGCGTGACGACGGGCGCATACATCGCATCGGCCGCGCCGATCTCGCCAAAGAGCCAGGGCCCACCATACTTCTGCAGACATTCGCGCCAGATAGTCACGATGCGCGCGATGTCGTCCTGCGCGCGCGACCAGACGCGAAAGTTCGGAAAGTGGCCGCGCAGGTTCATCGGCAGTGCGGAGCGCAATGCGCTGAAGCCCGAATGCATTTCCCCGCACACCGAGCGGCAGTGCGCGCGCGCCGTGCGGTCGGCGGGCAACAGTTGCGCCTGCGGCTGGATCTCGTTGAGGTATTCGCAGATCGCGAGCGTGTCCCAGACCGTGATGCCGTCGTGGCGCAGGCAGGGAACGAGAATCGAAGGCGAGAGCAGCAGCAGTTCGGCGCGCGTGGCCGCGTCGTCGAGCGGCACCGTCACCGTGTCGAATTCGAGTCCTGCGAGTCTGGCGAGGAGCCAGCCGCGCATGGACCACGACGAATAGTTCCGGCTGCTGATCGTCAGGGTCGTATTCGTCTGACTCATGGGAAGCTCCTGAACGGTGAGGACATGGCTGCGAGCAGTGTGACGGTCATAAGGCCGCATGCACCGAATGCGCGCATCGCGCCTGCATGCACCGCTCGCGCCGATTCGACGCACTACATTGCGGCATGCAGGAAGGCAACGCCGCCGCTTCCTGCCGAGCGCCCGCGCCCGGCAGCCATGGCGTGGCGCGCCGGCCAACGCACGCGTGCTCGCGCGCCTCGCCGAAAAGGTGCAAGCACTGTGCCAATGAACGCTTCTGGCATACGTATTGCCTGCTTCGCTTCGCGTTCAAAACAATCGAGAGCTGCGCCCATGAACCTGCTCGCCTATCTGGCCTACCAGACGATCGCGGACTCGACGAGGTTCGGGCGCGCCAGCGCGTCGTTCTCGCGTGCGGCGCTCGCGGCGTGGCCCGCGCTCGCGTGCGGATTCGATGCGCGCTATCTCGACGCCTGGTGGGAGCAAATCGAGCTTGCCGGGCTCTCGCACGCGCGTCCGCCGTTCGAAATCGGCGGGGTGGAGGTGGATGGCGTGCACACGCCGGTGACGGAAGCCGTCGTCAAGCGCACGCCGTTCGCCTCGCTGCTGCACTTTCGCAAGGACGTCGCCACGCCGCAGCCGCGCGTGCTGCTCGTCGCGCCGATGTCGGGGCACTTCGCGACGCTGCTGCGCGGCACCGTGCGCACCATGCTCGCCGACCACGACGTCTATATCACCGACTGGCACAACCCGCGCGATGTGCCCTTGTCGGCGGGGCGCTTCGGTTTCGACGAATATGTCGAGCACGTCATGTCCTTCATTCGGCGGATCGGCCCCGATGCGCATCTGGTGGCGATCTGCCAGCCGACGGTCGCGGCGCTCGCGGCCGTATCGTTGATGGCCGCCGACAACGATCCCGCGCAGCCCGCGAGCATGACGCTGATGGCGGGACCGATCGATTGCCGCGTGAATCCCACCAAGGTCAACGAACTCGCCAACAGCAAGCCGATCACGTGGTTCGAGCGCAATCTCATCAGCGCGGTGCCAGGCGGTTTTCCCGGCGCGCAGCGTCGTGTATATCCGGGTTTCGTGCAGCTCAGTGCGTTCATGTCGATGAACCTGGAGCGTCACCTGGCTTCGTTCGAGGAGATGCGCCACGAGCGGGCGAAGGGCGACCCCACGAGAGCGGATGCGCTCAACGTGTTCTACCGCGAGTACTTCGCCACGTCGGATCTCACGGCCGAGTTCTACCTGGAAACGGTCAGTTCGGTGTTTCAGGAATACGCACTGCCGCTAGGCAAGCTCAAGGTCGGCGAGCGCCTCGTGGAGCCGCATGCGATCCGCCGCACCGCGCTGCTCACGATCGAAGGCGAGAAGGACGATATCTGCGCGGTTGGCCAGACCGTGGCCGCCCATGACCTGTGCCGGGGGCTGCGCCCGTATATGAAGACGCATCATGTGCAGACGGGCGTAGGCCACTACGGCGTATTCAATGGCCGCCGCTGGGACACGCAAATCTATCCGCTCGTGCGTTCGACCATTCACGACCACGAACCGCGCGCGCGGCGCATCGCGGCGCCGGAGGCGGTAGGCGACGATCGGGTGACCCTGCGCGCGCTGCTCGACGCCGATGCGCATGCCGCGACGGCAATCAGCCGCGCCGCCGCAACATAGCCCAACCAGGGCGGGTGCATTACGTTATGGGGCTCGCTTGCCAGGTTGTCGGCGCGGGCACGGCGCAGGGCGCTTCCACATCGATCGACTTGAAGTCGGCGGGGCTCACGATTTCGAGGTACTCCATGTCGGGCGAGTAGTCGAAGAGATAGTGGGCGATGCCCGGCGCCTGATGCACGCAGTCTCCCGCTTCGACGAGCGTTTCCTTCTCGCCGTACATGAAGCGCGCCCAGCCCTTGAGCATGATGACGATATGAAAATCTGCCTCATGCCGGTGCCAGCCCGTGCCCAGTTCCGGCGCAAGATTTGCCCTGACGAGTTGCGCGACCACTTTTCCATGCGTGGCCTTGGCGATGCCCAGGTCGCGATAGACAAAGAAGTCGCGCAGCCCGCCGCTCGTGAACGACGTGTCCTGCGGCTTGACGTGCGAAAAGTCAGTAGCGAGTGCGGTTTGCATGACAGGTCTCCCGAGCACAAAGGTTGAAGGGGCAAGGGGTTCGGCAAGCACGACGCGTTCCAGCGTGAAACGGTGGATGTTCGCGTGCTTCAACGATATACGGAGCGTTATATCGATTCCGTTATTCACCACATAATGAATCGACATTTCGGCCTCGATTTTGACTGACCACTATTTGACCTTCCCATTCCCTGCTTCGGAGACCTCATGGCAACAACATTCGCTTGCGCGGCGGCGCGTTCACTGCGCGTCGTAGCAACGCTTTTCGCCGCGCTCGGCGCCTGTGCCGCGCTGAGCGCCACGGCGACCGCCGCGGCGCCGATGGGCGTCGCGTTCGTCTATCTCGGCAACCCCGGCGACGCAGGCTGGACCTATGCGCACGAACAGGGCGTGAAGGCGATCGAAGCGAAATTCGGCGACAAGATCAAGGTCACGCGCGTCGAGAACGTACCCGAATCCGCCGACTCGGAGCGCGTGTTTCGCGATCTCGCGAGCAAGGGCAACAAGATCATTGTAGGCTCGAGCTTCGGATTTCAGGACTTCGAACTGAAGACCGCAAAGGACTATCCCGACGTCGTCTTCGAGCATGCGACGGGCTACAAGAAGGCCGCGAACTTCGCCACCTATGACGTGCGCACGTACCAGAGCGCGTATCTGGCCGGCCTGGTTGGCGGCTATACGACGAAGACGAATACGCTCGGCTTCGTCGCCTCGGTGCCGGTGCCCGAAGTCGTGCGCAACATCAACGCCTTCACGATGGGCGCGCGTTCGGTCAATCCGAATGCGAAGGTCAAGGTTATCTGGATCAATAGCTGGTTCGATCCGGGTAAGGAGAAACAGGCGGCCGAAACGCTGATCGGACAGGGCGCGGACGTGCTGATCCAGAACACCGACTCGACGGCGACGATGCAGACGGCCGAGCAGAAGAAAGTGCACGCATTCGGTTGGGACTCCGATATGAAGAAGTTCGGCCCGAATGCCCAATTGGGGGCTTGCGTGAGTTACTGGGGCGTCTATTACTCTCACCTGATCGACCAGGTGCAAGCGGGCACGTGGACCAACACGCCGACGTGGTGGGGCCTCAAGGAAAAAGCCATCGACCTCGCCGACATCAACACCGCAACCGTCTCGCCTGCCGCGCAAAAGGCGCTCGCGCAAAAGCGCGACGACATCATCGCCGGCAAATTCGATCCGTTCGCGGGGCCGATCAAGGATCAGAGCGGCGCGATCAAGGTGGCGGCGGGCACGTCGCTGCCCGACGCCGAGTTGCTGCGGCTGAACTGGTTCGTACAGGGCGTAGACGGCGCGTTGCCGAAGTAACACCACTAACAAGGAGGAGACACGTTTTGAGCCTGACCAATCCCCCGCAACAGAACGCTTCGGCATTCCCTGAGCAAGGGCTCGCGCCGACGCGCGAACAGATCGTCCGCCATTTGCGGCACGCAAGCGTAGTCGCGGAACGCGCGACGCAGTTGGGCCATCACCCGTTCGGCGCCATTCTCGTCGGGCCCGATCAGGAATCGGTTCTCATCGAACAGGGTAATGTCGATACCGTCAATCACGCGGAAGCCGTGCTCGCGCGCATCGCCGCGCTCAACTTCACGCCGCAGTTCTTGTGGAGTTGCACGCTCTATACGACGGTCGAGCCGTGCTGCATGTGCGCGGGCACTGCTTATTGGGCGAACATCGGGCGCGTGGTGTTCGGCATGACCGAAGAGCGGCTGCTGCAGGCCACGGGCAATCACGCGGAGAACCCGACCATGAGCGTGTCGTCGCGCTATGTTTTCGATCATTGCCAGAAGCGCGTCGACCTGATCGGACCCGTAGCCGAGGTCGAAGAAGAAGTGATGCAGGTGCAGCGCAAATTTTGGGGACACTCTTGAGCGAAGGCTTCTGGCTGTAATCGCGCGTAATTGCGCTTTAACTCACCTGACCTATGCTTAACGCACCGGCATCCATTTGAACAGGAGAAACGCAAATGAAAGCTCGGCGCATCTTTGCAGCCCTGTTGGCTCTATCGCTTGTCCTGGCGCTGCCAGCCACCGCAAGTTACGCATGCGACGGTGGTACTGGTTATAACCAGCCAGGCTCTGGAAAATGAAGCGGTTATGTAATTAGCCGCATGCCTGCGCTTGCCAGGAAAACCGCCACCAAAAAACTTTTTTGCACCGCCGCATCGGGTATGCTCATCCCAATCCATCTCATTGATTGAGAGAGAAACAGGGGAGCGAAGACATGCGGCGCGTGGTGTTCAATCAGAAGGGTGGCGTAGGCAAGTCAACGATCGTTTGCAATCTCGCTGCGATCAGCGCGAACGAGGGGCGGCGTACGCTCGTCATCGACCTCGACGCGCAGGCGAATTCGAGCCAGTACCTGCTCGGCGCGGCTTCCGCCGACGCGAAGCCCAACGTCGCCGACTTCTTTGAAACCGCGCTGACGTTCAGCTTCCGGCCGATCGAGGTCACGTCGTTCATTCATTCGACACCCTTCGAGAATCTGGATGTAATGCCCGCGCATCCCGATCTCGACACGCTGCACGGGAAGCTCGAGTCGCGCTACAAGATCTACAAGCTGCGCGACGCGCTCAAAGAACTCGACATGTACGATGCGATCTACATCGACACGCCGCCTGCGCTGAACTTCTACACGCGCTCGGCGCTGATCGCGGTCGAGCGCTGCCTCATTCCATTCGACTGCGACGACTTCTCGCGCCGCGCACTCTATACGCTGCTCGAGAACGTGAAAGAAATTCAGCAGGACCACAATGCCGCGCTCACGGTCGAAGGCATCGTCATCAACCAGTTCCAGCCGCGCGCGAGCCTGCCGCAGCAACTTGTCGACGAACTCGTCGATGAAGGGTTGCCGGTGCTGTCGTCGCGGCTGTCTTCGTCGGTGAAGATTCGCGAATCGCATCAGCAGGCGAAGCCCGTTGTTCACCTCGATCCGGCGCACAAACTCACGCGCGAATTCGTCGCGCTCCATCAGGAACTGAGCGGGGCTTGAAGGGCAACACCGGACATCACCGGTTTACGCCCTCGGCGGAGTGTGCAAGTATCCCTCGCAGCGAGTCGCACCACGACTCTTGCTCTCTTGCGAGGTGCAGAATGGACTGGAGGTTCTGGAAGACAGAGAAGCGCCAGGAAGAGGCGCGCAACTGGCCCACCGATACGCATGAATCGATACGCCAACTCTTGAGCATGTATCAGGGCGTTGGCACGCCGCCGTTCACGAACTGGGCCGCGCCCGGCATCGCGTTCACACCCGAAGTCGAATCGATCGCCCAAAATGGGGTCAAGGGCTATCAGCTCGCCCTCTGGTTTTGGCTCTTTGCCGAGAAGCACGGCACCATCGCGGCGAGAATGGCGCGCGAAACGTTCTGCCTGCTAGCCGACGCGGCGCAGCCGTCGTCGGGAGAAGCGATCGATGCGCTCCTCGATCAGGAGAACCGCCTCGCGCACGCTGTCGAGGCGATTGCCTCCGGGCAGCGTGTGTTCAGTCTCGAAGGCATGAGCGTCGAGTTGCCGATGGAATTCTTTCTGGCCACCGGCACCCTCAGGCTCAGGCCCGACTCGCCTTATGCGGGGGATGCGGCCGCCTCCCTGCATGGCAACGACTACAAGCTGGCGGACTGCTTTCGCCACGCCACCGACGAAGCGCTGTCCGTTTTCCGGCCGATGATTCAGGCGGTCGAATTCGACGCGAAATCGTTGCCCAACTGGAAATGGAGCGCCCGGCCGGGCGCGGCTGAGCGGCACTTGCAGCGGCGCTACAGCAATCCGCTCTTTCCACTGCACCGGCAGATGGTGACGGCGCACGACGTGCATGAGGCGCGTCTTGCCGACAACCAGGCGCTGCAGGATATTCGCAACGAACTCAATGACGTGCGCCGCGCATTCTTCGAAAAGCCGGAGCTGCCGTTGAACTGGCTCGCATACCTCGAAAGCTATCGGGACGAAGTGGACCGGCTCGATGAACGCCGCCTGGTCGCCGGTGGGCAGAACGCGGCGCTCGGCGAAGCGATCGCGGCGCTGCGTGCCGACGTTCTGGCGCCGTGGCGCGCAGAGATTCAGAAGAATCGCCACAGCCTCGCCGCGCTCGAGCAGGACGAAGCGCGCAGGGCCGAACGGCGCTCACTGCTGTACGGTTGCGACTGGACCGCGCAATTGCTGAGTCACGGCTCGCTGATCCCGCCGGACGAAGTCGTTCCCGCTTTGCTGAGCGAATCTCCCGCGGATCTGGAGAAGGCGGTGACCGGCCTGCAGTCGGATCCACGTCTGCACGAAACGCTGGCGCACTGCAGGGCCGTTGCGCATCGGCTCGTGAACGAGCTGCGCGCGGCAGGTCACAACTTTCCCGATATGACCGACAAGCTGCGTATTCTGGACGGCACGTTCGCCGCTCCCCTGAACGGCCAGCACGAACGGCCGCTCGACGGCGCGCCGGGAGAAGTGCCGGCCTGAAGTTCGAGGCGGGCACCCGGCTAGTTAGCCAACGTCAGTCGCTAATGTCAGGTTTTCAGCCGGTAGCCCGTCTTGAAGATCCATGCGGTGATCGCGAGGAACAGCGCGAGAAAGGCGGCTGTCATGCCGAGACTCACGCCGACGTCGACATCCGCGAGCCCGTAGAAGCTCCAGCGAAAACCGCTGATGAGATAGACGATCGGGTTGAACAGCGTGATCACCTTCCACGCCGTAGGCAGCATGTCGACCGAGTAGAAGGCGCCGCCGAGGAAGGTCAGCGGTGTGATGACCAGGAGCGGCACGATTTGCAGCTTCTCGAAGTTGTCCGCCCAGATGCCGATGATGAAGCCGAGCAGGCTGAACGTGACCGCGGTGAGCAGCAGGAACAGCGCCATCCACACGGGATGCTGGATCTGGATCGGCACGAAGAGCGCCGCGGTCGCGAGGATGATGAGCCCGAGCACGACCGACTTGGTCGCCGCCGCGCCGACATAGCTGACCACGATTTCGAGGTAGGACACGGGCGCGGAGAGCAGCTCGTAGATCGTGCCCGTGAAGCGCGGGAAGTAGATGCCGAACGACGCGTTCGAGATGCTCTGCGACAGCAGCGAGAGCATGATCAGGCCCGGCACGATGAACGCGCCGTAGCTGACGCCGTTCACTTCCTTGATGCGCGAACCGATTGCCGAACCGAATACGATGAAGTAGAGCGAGGTCGAAATAACCGGCGCGACAATGCTCTGCATCAGCGTGCGCCGCGTGCGCGCCATTTCGAACCGGTAGATCGCGCGAATTGCGTAATGGTTCATCGGGAAGTTACCTGTCCTTTGCCGTCTTCTGCGACCGAATCTGGCGTGGGCCGTGAAGCGGCCGCCGGGTCTTTATGGACGAGACTCACGAAGATGTCCTCCAGTGAACTCTGGCTCGTTTTCAGGTCCGTGAAGCCGATGCCGGCCTCGTTCAGGTTCTTGAGCAGCGTCGTGATGATGTCGTTGCGTTCGTTTTCGCTGTCGTAGGTATAGGTGAGTTCGGAGCCGCCATCGGCCAGCTCCAGCCCCCAGGCGGCGAGCCCGTCCGGAATGGCGCGCAGCGGGGCGTCGAGCTGCAACGTCAGCTGTTTGCGGCCGAGCTTGCGCATGAGCTCGTCCTTGCGCTCGACGAGCATGATCTTCCCTGAGTTGATGACGCCGATGCGGTCGGCCATCTCCTCCGCCTCGTCGATGTAGTGCGTCGTCAGAATGATCGTCACGCCGTTCGCCTTGAGCCCGCGCACGAGTTCCCACATGTCGCGGCGCAACTCGACGTCCACACCCGCCGTCGGTTCGTCCAGAAACAGGACTTGCGGCTCGTGCGCGAGCGCCTTCGCGATCAGCACGCGGCGCTTCATGCCGCCCGAGAGCGTCATGATCTTGTTGTTCCGCTTCTCCCACAGCGAGAGATCGCGCAGCACGCGCTCGACATACGCGGGGTTGGGCGGCTTGCCGAACAGGCCGCGACTGAACGATACAGTGGCCCAGACCGTTTCGAACGCGTCGGTCGTCAGCTCCTGAGGCACGAGGCCGATCAGCGAGCGCGCGGCGCGGTAGTCGGTGAGGATATCGTGACCGGCCACGCGCACACTGCCTTCGCTCGCATTGACGATGCCGCAGATGATACTGATCAGCGTCGTCTTGCCCGCGCCATTCGGCCCCAGCAGCGCGAAGATTTCGCCCCGCTGAATGTCCAGATTGATGTTCGTGAGCGCCCGGAGTCCCGATGCATAGACTTTCGAGAGATTCTCGATGGAGAGGATCGTTTGCATGTGCGTGACATTACCAGAAGCCGGTAAAAGACACCGCGCGGACCCACGCGGGACATCGAACATCGCCAGGGAAAACCCTCTCGTGTCATTCCCATTCGCTGGGAATCGTATTTTTGATTTCTGGGAGTGACGTGGCATGCTGAGTGCATCAATTCAGCCTTCGTCATTCAGGTGAAACAGGAACCCGGTGTCACCGGCGCAGAGCGCCTGCTACTGGTGCTTTCGGCACTCGCGAGCCGCGGCAAGGCGATGTCCGCGAAGGACATGCTTGCGGCCACAGGGCTCGCGCAAAGCACACTTTACCGCCAGGTCGCGGTGCTCAAGCGCTGGGGCTTCGTGACTGAAGACGCCGGCTACTACGCGCCGGGCCCCATCAGTCTGCAGCTTGCGCTCGGCTTCGACGTCAATTCACTGCTTGTCGAATCGAGCCGCGAAGGCATGCTGCAACTCGCGCGGACCTCGCAGGAGAGCGTCGGCCTCGTCGTCGCCGTGAACGATCAGGTCGTCTGCCTCGAAATGGTCGAAAGCACGCATTCGCTGCGCTGCTCGTTCGAGAAGGGGCGCGCGGTTGCGCTCAAGGCCGGCGCGTCGGCCAAGTCGTTGCTCGCGTTCATGCACGAAAAGGCGCGCGGCGAGACGCTCGATCGCCTCTTCGCCGGCGACCTTCAGGGCCGCGCCGCCATGGAAGCGGAACTGGAGCAGATCCGCGCGCGCGGCTACGCGGTGAGCGAAAGCGAAGTCGACCCTGGCGTATGGGGCGTGAGTGCGCCTGTGTTCCGGCGCGTTGCGCGCGGCGCGGGCGCTAACGCGTCGATCACCTTGATGGCGCCGTCGTCGCGCGTGGCGGGCCGCGAGCTGCAGCTCGCCGACTGGACCTTGCGCACCGCGCACACCATTTCCGCCCGTCTGCAAACCGATTGACTGCAACGAACGAAGCCAAAGAACGAAGCCCAAAACCGCAGCGTCCCGAGAAACCACACAGGAGTCCAACATGAAACTGCACAAACTGCTGTCCGCCACGTGCGTCGCCCTCGCCATGTTCGCCGCCGCCGCTCCCGGCACCGCGAGCGCACAAGCGCAGAACGTCCTCCAGGTCGCGACCGACGCGACGTTCCCGCCGATGGAGTTCACGGAAAATGGTCAGCGCACCGGGTTCGACGTCGACCTGATGAACGCGCTCGCCAAGGCAATGGGCAAGCAGGTCCAATGGACCGACATCGACTTCAAGGGGCTGATTCCGGGTCTGATCGCGCACCGCTTCGACGCCGCGATCTCCGGCATCTACATCACGCCTGAACGCAGCCAGGTGGTGGACTTCACGCAGCCGTATTTCGCAGGCGGCCTCGTCGCGCTCGTGAAGGCCGACTCGCCCATCAAGACGCTCGCCGATCTCGACGGCAAGAAGGTCTCGGTGCAGGTCGGCACGAAGTCGGTGAACTTCCTGCGCGACAACTACCCGAAGGTCACGCGCGTCGAGGTCGAGAAGAATCAGGAAATGTTCGATCTCGTCGGCATCGGCCGCGCCGACGCCGCCGTGACCGGCAAGCCCGCCGCGTACCAGTTCGCCCGCACGCGCTCGGGCTTTCGCGTGCTCGACACGGAGCTGACGAAGGAAGCCTATGGCATTGCCGTGCGCAAGGACGAACCGCAACTGCGCGATTCGCTGAACGCTGCGCTTGCGAAGATCAAGGCGGACGGCACCTACGCCCAGATCGTGAACAAGTGGTTCGGCACGGGATCGAAGTGAAGCGGCGGATCTGATCCATGCAACTCGACTTCTCTCCGGCTATCGCCGGTTGGGCCGACATCGCTCACGGCGCGCTGGTCACGGTGGAAGTGACCGCCGCGGCGCTCGTGCTCAGCTGCTTGCTCGGCCTCCTGATCGGCATCGGCCGGCTCGCGCCGCAACGGCGGCTCATTTACGGCTTCTGCACGGGCTACCTCGTCTTCTTTCGCGGCACGCCGCTGCTCGTGCAGCTGTTCCTGCTGTTCTTCGGACTGCCGCAGTTCAACATCCTGCTGCCGGCGTTCGTCTGCGGCATGCTGGGGCTCGGGCTCTATTCGGCGGCCTATGTCTCGGAGATCGTGCGCGGCGCGATCCAGTCCGTCGATCGCGGGCAGATGGAAGCCGCGCGTTCGATCGGCATGTCGTCGGCGCAGGCCATGCGCGCGATCATCCTGCCGCAGGCCGTGGTTCGCATGATTCCGCCGCTAGGCAACGAATTCATCGCGCTCATCAAGAATTCCGCGCTGGTCTCGCTGCTGACGATCGACGACCTGATGCATGAAGGCCAGAAGATCATCAGCGTTTCGTATCGCTCGCTGGAGGTGTATCTCGTGATCGCGCTCGTCTATCTCGTGCTGACGCAGACGACTAACTATGCGCTGCATCGCGTCGAGCGCCGCTTGCGCGCAGGAGGGATGGTGCAATGAGCGCGCAACCGGATCCGATCGTCAGCATTCGCGGACTCAAGAAGTCGTTTGGTTCGCACCTCGTGCTCAACGGCATCGACTTCGACATTCAGCCGCAACAGGTGGTCGTGGTGATCGGCCCGAGCGGTTCGGGAAAGAGCACATTCCTGCGCTGCTGCAACGGGCTCGAGCAGCCCGAAGGCGGCACCGTCGATATCTGCGGTCATCGCCTCGTGGAAAACGGCGCGATGCTCAAGGACCGCGCGCTCAATGCGCTGCGTACCGAAGTCGGCATGGTGTTCCAGTCGTTCAACCTGTTCCCGCACCTCTCCGTGCTGCACAACATCACCGTTGGACCGCGCATGTTGCGAGGGGCTACGAAGGCGCAAGCCGAGTCCGCCGCGCTTGCGCTGCTCGAGAAAGTCGGGCTCGCGCACAAGGCGCATGTGATGCCGGCGAGCCTTTCGGGCGGGCAGAAGCAGCGTGTCGCCATTGCGCGTGCGCTCGCCATGCAGCCGCGCGTGATGTTGTTCGACGAGCCGACATCGGCTCTCGACCCGGAGCTGGTCGGCGAGGTGCTGCAGGTCATGAAGCTGCTGGCTTCCGAGGGCATGACGATGGTGGTCGTCACGCACGAGATGGGTTTCGCGAAGGAAGTGGCCGACGTCGTGGTGGTGATGGACGGCGGCGAGATCGTCGAGGCGGGGCCGCCTTCGACGATCTTCACCGCGCCGGCACAGCCGCGCACGCGCAGTTTCCTGCAAGCGGTGTTGTCGCGAGCATGAGCCAAGGTGCAAAAGTGACGCTGCTGCGCGGCGTCGATCTTGTGCCCGCGCCCTGGAAAAACGGCGGCGGCGTGACGCGTGAAATCGCGACGGCTTGCGCAGCGAGCGCGCTGCCCGATGGGTTCGCGTGGCGTGTGAGTCTCGCGGATATCGCGCAAGCCGGGCCGTTTTCGTGCTTCGCGGGCATAGACCGCACGCTCGTGTTGATCGACGGTGCCGCCTTGCAGTTGAATGAGGCGCGCGCAGGCGGGCAAGAGTCTCACGCCACGCATACGCTGAAACGCGTGCTGGACATCGCCCGCTTTGCCGGTGAAGCCGCAACCGATGCACGGATCGCCGCCGGGCCCGTGCGCGTGTTCAACCTGATGGTGCGCCGCGAGGCCGCGCGCGGCGCGCTCGAAGTGTGGCGCGAGGCAACGCGGCGCAGCGTGCATGCGCAGACCGTGTTGCTGCATGCCGTGCAACGTCAAGCCGAGGTGAGCGTGGCGGGCGAGGGCTTCATTGCGCTCGCGCCCGGCGACACGTTGCGCGTGGACGCGGAGCAAGCCGTGGACCTCGAAACGCGCGTCGAGGGCGCGCTGCTTGTCGCCACACTCGATATCGCGCAAGCCTGATTTCATGAGCACCCTGATTCCTCCGCTTTCCATGACGAACGCGCTCTTCGCGGATCATGCGTATTTGCCCGGCGGTTGGCGCCGCAATGTGCTGCTCGAATGGGACGCCACGGGCACGTTGCGCCGCGTGACGCCCGATCTGGCGCAAGTGCCTCAAGGCGTCGCGCACGCGCCGGGCCCGATCATGCCTGGCATGCCTAATCTCCATTCGCATGCGTTCCAGCGCGCGATGGCGGGCCTCACCGAATATCGCGCGAATCCGACCGACAGCTTCTGGAGCTGGCGCGACCTGATGTACCGCTTCGCGGCGCGCATCACGCCCGACGATCTTGCCGCGGTCGCAAGCTGGCTCTACGTGGAAATGCTCAAGGCGGGCTACACGTCCGTCTGCGAGTTTCACTACGTGCATCACGCGCAGGACGGCCAGCGTTATGCGAGCCCCGCCGAACTGGCGCAGCGTGTGGTGGACGCAGCGAGCGTGACAGGCATCGGCATGACCATGCTGCCCGTGCTCTACCAGTACAGCGGCTTCGGCGCGCAAGCGCCGCGCGACGATCAGCGGCGCTTCATCAACACGCCGGACCAGTTGCTCGGCATCGTCGAGGCGCTGCGTGCGTGGCGGCCCGAGCACGGCGCGTTGCGCTATGGCGTCGCGCCACATTCGTTGCGCGCGGTTTCGCAGGACTCGTTGCGCGTGCTGCTGGAAGGTCTGAACCACGCGTTTCCTCACGCGCCCGTGCATATCCACATCGCCGAACAGACGGCCGAGGTCGAGGCTTGCATGACGACCGAAGGCGCGCGGCCGGTGCAATGGCTGCTCGACCGGTTCGACGTGAACGCGCGCTGGTGCCTCGTCCATGCGACGCATATCGATGCGCGGGAGACCGCCGCGCTCGCACAGAGCGGTGCGATTGCGGGCCTGTGCCTCACGACCGAAGCGAATCTTGGCGACGGCATTTTCCCCGCGCGCGACTATCTCGATGCGGGCGGCGCGTTCGGCGTGGGCTCGGACAGCCATATCGGCGTGGACTGGCGCGCGGAGCTACGCTTGCTCGAATACGGTCAGCGGCTCGCACGGCGCGAGCGCAACGTGCTCGCGTCGCCCAAGACCGCGCAGGTGGCCGACCGTCTTTTCGACGCGGCGCTCGCGGGCGGCGCGCGCGCGACGGGGCGCGCGGTGGGCGCATTGCAGGAGGGCGCCCGCGCGGACTGGCTCGTGCTCGACGCGCAGCATCCGAACCTCGCGCAGCAGACGCCGCAAAGCTGGCTATCCTCAGTGGTGTTCTGCGAGCACGGCGAGACGCCGGTGCGCGACGTCTATGTGGGCGGCGAGCAGGTCGTTGCGCAGCGCCGCCACCGCGACGAAACGCGCCTGTACGCCGGCTATCGCAACGCGTTGAACCATCTCCTCGCCGGCGCTTGAGTGCGCGGCCAACCGAACGGAGCCCCCATGACCGACCTCTTTACGCTCGAACGCGGCACGGCGCCGCTGCTGATCTCGATTCCCCATCTCGGCACGCAGATTCCCGAGTCGCTGCGCGACGCTTATACGGACATCGCACTCACGGTCGCCGATACCGATTGGCATCTCGACCGCCTCTATGCGTTTGCGAAGACGCTGGGCGCGACGATACTCGGTGCGCGCGTGTCGCGCTATGTGATCGACCTGAACCGCCCGCCCAACGACGAAAGCCTGTATCCGGGGCAGACAACGACTTCGCTGTGCCCGACCGAAACGTTCCGTGGCGAGGCGCTCTATCGCGAGGGTCGCGCGCCTGATGCGCACGAGCGGCAACGCCGCGTCGCCGCGTACTGGCAGCCGTATCACGACGCGCTGCGCGCCGAGCTGCAGCGCCTGCGCGCACAGCACGCCAACGTGCTGCTGTGGGAAGCGCACTCGATTGCGAGCGTGCTGCCGCGGCTATTCGACGGCAAGCTGCCCGATCTGAACATCGGCACGCAGGACGGCCGCACGGCGGCGGCGCCGGTGCAGGCGGTGGTCGAGCGCGCGGCAGCCGCGAGCGACTTCACGTGGATCGCGAATGGCCGCTTCAAGGGCGGCTACAACACGCGTCATTACGGCGCGCCGCAGGACGGCGTACATGCCGTGCAACTCGAAATGTGCCAGTCGACGTACATGCGCGAGGCAGCGCCGTTCGACTACGCGCCTTTGCTCGCGCAGAAAGTCGAGCCGGTGGTGAGCAGGATGGTTGGCGGCGCGTTAGAGGCCGTGAAGGCGATGAACGCCTCCGCGGGCTGATTGCGCGGCGCGTGAATGCACTATTAAGCGAATCCCTACCTTTCACGCAGCCGCCGACATCAAAGGCGTTCCGGCGCGAGCGCGGTCTCGACGACCTCGTCGCCGTCGGCGCTCACGCGCCATGCGCTAGCGCCGTCGCGCCAGGCGAACACCCGATCGATGCGGGTATCGGCGTACAGCACCGCCGCGAAATCGTCGATCGCTACCGAGGGCGGCACGGCCCGCGCGCGCTGCGCGGCGTGCAGCGTTTCGCGCCGCTTCGGGTCGCTGCCGTAATGCACGGCGCAGCCGCCCGGGAGAAACCCCAGGCATGGCAGCGGGCGGTAGGCGCCGCCCCAGAACGAGTCGGTGAGTCCGGCCTCGAACCAGCACATCGCGCCTGCGCTCATGCCCGCAAGCAGAATGCCCTGCTGCCACGCTTCGCGCAGCACGCCGTCGAGCGCCCATTCGCGCCACACCGCGAGCGCGGATTTCGTATTGCCGCCGCCGACGAATATCGCGTCCTGCTGCAACAGGGCTTCGCGATAGCTGGACGGGTTGATCGACCGGGAATCGGGCTGGCGGAAGAACGCCAGGTGAGACGTGTTGCAGCCGAGGGCGCCATACATTTCGTGAAAACGGTCGACATGCGCGGGCAGATCGCCGCTTGGCGTGGCGAGAAAACAGACGGCCGGTTGTGCCTTCGCGGTTAAATCGCGAATGAGTCGATCGACCGGGGACGGCGTGCTCTCCATCATGAAGCCGCCGCCGCCGATTGCGAGGATTTGCCGCATGCGCGCTCCACGTATGGCGAATGGCCGATGATAGCGCGGTGCCTGGCGCATTCGGGTTTGCCCCGTTCCGCGCGCCGCTCAGCGCGGGAAAGTACTCAGTTGTGCGGGCTACGATCGCGCTGCCGATCGTAGTATTCTCTAGCGACGCGGCCTCGGGGGGGCGCTGATGTGCCATCGCGAAGCAGTCGAGACATCCACATAAAGAGGAGAGTTTGAATGAAGTTGAAGAAGCTCCTGTTCACAAGCGCGCTTGCCGTATCGGCACTCGGATTTACCGCCCTTTCCGCCCATGCGGAAGATCTGCTGGATTCGGTCAAACAGGCCGGGGTGCTCAAGATCGGTCTGGAAGGCACCTATCCCCCGTTCGATTCCCGTGACAGCAAGGGCGACCTCGTCGGCTTCGACGTGGACGTCGCGAAGGCAGTGGCGGCCAAGCTTGGGGTCAAGCCCGAGTTCATTCCGACCGAGTGGAGCGGCATTATTGCGGCGCTGCAGGCCGGCAAGTTCGACGTGATCGTCAATCAGGTGACCGTTACGCCGCAACGCCAGCAGGCGCTCGACTTCAGCCAGCCGTACACGTACTCGGCTGCGCAGCTGATCCAGCGCTCCGACGACAAACGCGAATTCAAGACGCTCGACGAATTCAAGGGCGACAAGAAGCTCGGCGTGACGCTCGGCACCAACTATGACCAGATGGCGCGCGCTGTGCCGGGCATCAACGTGCAGACGTACCCCGGCGCGCCCGAGAAGCTGCGCGACCTGGCCGCGAAGCGCATCGACGCGACGATGGACGACCGTCTGATGCTGCCGTACATCATCAAGACGTCGAATCTCCCGCTGCGTCCGGGCGCTGTGTTGCCGGGCGCCGATCAGGAAATGGCCATTCCGTTCCGCAAGGGCAATCCGAAGTTCGAGAAGGCGATCAACGACGCGCTTACCTCGCTCAAGCAGGACGGCACGCTCAAGAAAATCTCCATGCAGTGGTTCGGCCAGGACGTGACCCAACCGCTCGCGCACTAACGCTAAACGCATTTCGCAATACTCGCGCCGGCCGAATTCCTGGCCGGCGCGATCGTTTCAACACTCCTTCCTATCGCGCCGCCTGCGTCCTGGTACGCATCTTCGCGACCTCTGCTGCACCCACCGAGCCTGCCTTGTTGTTCCAGCCCGCGCGAACGAACGTGAGCACATCGGCGATCTGCTTGTCGCTTAGGACATCTGTATAAGCGGGCATGGGGTACGGCGCGGGCATGCCCTGGATCACGAGATCGCCCGTGCCGTTGAGCGTGACGTTGATGAGCGACGACGCGTCCTTCTCCAGCACGTTCGGATTGCCCGCGAGCGGCGCGAACATCGGCGCGAAGCCGCGCCCGTCGGCGCCGTGGCAATGCATGCAATACGCCGTGTAGACGCGCGCGCCCGCATCGTTCGCCGGACGCGAGAGCGACACTTTCGTCGCCTGCGCGTCATAGGCGTAGGCCGGTCCGCCGTCGTCGCCCTTCGCCGGCAGCGACTTCAGGTAGACCGCGATCGCGTTGACGTCCGCGTCGTTCATGCTCTGGGTGCTCTTGTTGATCACGTCGGTCATCGCGCCGAACGCTGAGGCGTGCTGGTTCGCGCCCGTCTTCAGGAACTGTGCGAGGTCGGCTTCGCTCCAGCGCCCGAGGCCCGTGTTGTGCGCGCCGGTCAGGTTCGAGGCGAACCAGCCGTCGAGCAGGGCGCCCGTGAGCCAGGCGTCGCCGCTTTCGTCGAGCGCCTTCTCGTTGAAGCCGATGCCGCGCGGCGTGTGGCACGAGCCGCAATGGCCGAGACCCTGCACGAGGTACGCGCCGCGGTTCCATGCCACGTCCTTGCCCGCTTTGTCCTGGTACGCGCCTTTTTCGAGGAAGACGGCGTTCCAGATCTTGAGCGGCCAGCGCATGTTCATCGGCCACTTGATGTCGGCGTCGCGGTTGCTCTGCTTGACGGGTTGCACGCCTTGCATGAAGTACGCGTAGAGCGCGGCGACGTCCTCGTCGCGCACCTTCGCATACGAGGGATAAGGCATCGCCGGATAGAGGTTGTGGCCGTCCTTGGCGACGCCCTCGCGCATGGCGCGCGCGAAGTCCGCTTGCGTGTAGCCGCCAATGCCGGTGTCCGGGTCGGGCGTGATGTTGGTCGAGTAGATGCGCCCAAGCGGCGTGGTCATCGGCAGGCCGCCTGCAAACGGCTTGCCGTGCGGCGCGGTGTGGCACGCCGCGCAGTCGCCCACGGCGGCGAGGTAGGCGCCGTGCTGGATCGTGGCGGCGTCCGCAGCGGCCGCCGCGAGGGCGGGGCGCGCAGTCACGCCCGCAAACGCTGCTAGCGCGAGCGTGGCACCCGCAAAGCGGCGCAGGCCGCGGGCTCGTTGGGATGCGTCGATCGTTTTCGTCATGGTTCGCTCCCTCAAGCCGACTGTGCGGACGCGCCCGCGTTCACGAGCTGGCGACCCACGGGCAAGTGCCGCAGACGCTTTCCGGTCGCCGCGTAGATCGCATTCGTGACGGCCGGTATGACCGCCGAGGTGCCGGGTTCGCCGATACCGCCGGGCGCTTCGGCGCTTTTCACGAGATGCACTTCGATGACCGGCGTCTGGTCGATGCGCATGATCCGGTAGTCGGTGAAGTTGGTTTGCGTGACGCGTCCGCGCTCGATCGTAATCTCGCCCCACAGCGCGGCCGTGATGCCGAATACGATGCCGCCCTGGATCTGCGCCTCGATGGTCTCGGGATTCACTGCCATGCCGCAATCCACGGCGCAGACCACGCGGTTCACGCGGACCTCGCCGTCGTCAACGGTCACGTCCGCGACCATGCTGAGGAAGCTGCCGAACGCGTGCATCACCGAAACGCCGCGTCCCTGGCCCTTCGGCAAGGGTGGGCCCCAGTTCGCGGCGCGCGTGGCCACGTCGAGCACGTTGAGCGCGCGCGGCGACTTGCCGAGCAGGTTGCGGCGGTAGGTGACCGGATCGGTTTTCGCTGCCACGGCCAGCTCGTCGACGAAGCTCTCCACCACGAACGTGCCGCGCGTGGGCCCCACGCCGCGCCAGAACGCGGTGGGCACCGCGTGCGGTTCCTGGCGCACGTATTCGATCAACTGGTTCGGCAGGTCGTAGGGGAGGTCGGCGGCGACTTCGACGGCGTCGGGGTCGACGCCGTGCTGGAACGCGGGGGGCGCAAAGCGCGCCATGATCGAGGAGCCCGCGATGCGATGCTGCCAGGCCACGGGCTTGCCGTTCGCGTCGAGCCCGGCCGAGAGACGGTCGTAGTAATACGGCCGGTACATGTCGTGCTGGATATCTTCTTCGCGCGTATAGAAGACCTTGACCGGCACGCCGAGCTGTTTGGCGATCTTGACGGCCTGGGTAATGAAATCGGTTTCGAGTCGCCGCCCGAAGCCGCCGCCAAGCAGGTGATTGTGCAGCGTGACCTGCTCGGGCTTCAGACCCGTGACGGCCACGGCCGCATCCACGGCTCGCGTGGGCACCTGGCTGCCCACCCAGATTTCGCAGCTATCGGGCTGCACGTGGACGGTGCAGTTGACCGGCTCCATCGTTGCGTGCGCAAGAAACGGCTGCTGATAAACGGCGTCGATGCGCGTTTTTGCGGTGCCGAATCCCTGCTGCACGTCGCCGTCCTTGCGCGCGACGGCGCCTTCGCGTTGCGAGGCGCCCGCGAGATCGGCGACGATCTGCTGCATCGAAACGGTCGCGCCCGCGCCTTCGTTCCACTCGACGACGAGCGCCGCGGCGCCTCGTTTCGCGGCCCACGTGTGCGCGCCGATCACGGCCACGGCGTTGTCAATCTTCACGATCTGCGTGACGCCGGGAACCTGCTTCGCGTGCGTGTCGTCGACCTTCGCGAGCGTGCCGCCGAACACAGGGCAGTTCACGATGGCGGCGTAGACCATGTCGGGCAGGCGCACGTCGAGGCCGAAAAGCGCCGCGCCGTCCACCTTCTCGGGCGAGTCGAGGCGCTTTGTGGGCTTGCCGACCAGCGTGAAGTCTTTCGGGTCCTTGAGCGCGACCTTCTGCGGCACGGGCAGATGGGCGGCCGCATCGACGAGCTGGCCATAGGCGATGCGCCGGCCGCTCGCGTCGTGCAACACCTCGCCCGCTTTGGCGTGGCAGGTGGCCGGATCGACTTGCCACTGCTGCGCCGCCGCCTGGATCAGAACGGTGCGCGCGGCGGCGCCCGCTTCGCGCATGGGCTGCCAGGCAAAGCGAATCGACGTCGAGCCGCCCGTAAGCTGGCCGCCGAGCAGCGGATCGGTAAAGAGCTTCGCATTGGGCGGCGCGTGATCGATCGTGACGCTATCGAGCGGCACTTCGAGTTCTTCCGCGATCAGCATCGGAATCGATGTGTACACGCCTTGCCCCATCTCCACCTTCGGGACGATGAGCGTGACCTTGCCCGAGCGGTCAATCTGGACGAACGCGTTCGGCTCGAACACGCCGTCTTGCGGGGCTTCGTTGCCGTCGCCGCCAACGACCGATCGACGCGTCTGGCTGTCGCCCTGCGCGCCGGCAGAAAAGCTGATCCCGAGCAGCAGGCCGCCGCCCGCCGCCGCGCCGAGCTTGAGAAAAGTGCGGCGCGAGAATTGGCCGCTTGCGGTGACATGCTGCTTGCGTTCTGGCGCGCCGTTTTGCGCATCGAGGAGACCCTGTGACATCTCAGGCCTCCTTCGCGGCTTGCTTGATGGCGGCGCGAATGCGCACATAGGTGCCACAGCGGCAGATGTTGCCCGCCATGGCGGCATCGATATCCGCGTCGCTCGGGTTCGGATTCGCGGCAATGAGCGCTGTCGCCGACATCACCTGCCCCGATTGACAGTAGCCGCACTGCACGACGTCGATCTCGCGCCAGGCCTTTTGCACCTTCTGTCCAGCGGGGGTGGCGCCGATCGCCTCGATGGTGGTGATCTTGCGGCCCGCAACGGCCGCGACGGGCAGCACGCACGAGCGCGTGGCCATGCCGTCGAGATGCACCGTGCATGCGCCGCACTGTGCAATGCCGCAGCCGAACTTCGTGCCGGTGAGGCCGACGATGTCGCGCAGGACCCAGAGCAGCGGCATGTCGGGCGGCGCGTCGACCGTATGTGTTTCTCCGTTGATGGTTAGCGTCGTCATGGGGCGGCTCTCCGAGAGTGGGGATTTGTCGTTCTTGATCGTGCAATCGAAGCGTCCGCGCGCTGGCTGTTCCGTTTGGCCCGCCTAATGAGCGGGCTAAAGCGCAGGCCCGTGGGCACGGCCTTTCGACAACCGCCCGAGTGTAGCGCCGCCTTTAAATATGTGCAGAAAACAGGCCACGTGGTGGCTCGCTTACGATGCCAGTCTGAACGCGCCCACCGTAGAGCGCAGCCGCGCCGCCTGCTCATCGAGCGCTGCGGCCGCCGCGGCGGCTTCTTCAACGAGCGCCGCATTTTGCTGCGTGACCTCGTCCATTTGCGAAACAGCGCGATTGACTTCCTCGATCCCCGTGCTTTGCTCGACGGAGGCCGATTCAATCTCGCCCATGATGTCGCTCACGCGCGTGATCGAATGCACGATCTCCTTCATTCTTTCGCCCGCGAGCGAGACCTGTCCGGTGCCTTCGTCCACGCGTCCCACCGACGCGCCAATGAGCGCCTTGATGTCTTTCGCAGCCGATGCACTGCGTTGCGCAAGCGCGCGTACTTCCCCAGCGACGACCGCAAATCCGCGACCTTCCTCGCCAGCGCGAGCAGCCTCGACTGCCGCATTCAGCGCGAGAATGTTGGTCTGGAACGCAATGCCTTCGATCGTGCCGATGATCTCTTCGATTTTTTTCGATTCTTCGGCGATTCCCCGCATGGTCTGGATGACTTCGTTGACTGCGGAGCCGCCGCGGCCGGTCGCGTCCGAAGCGAGTGCCGCGAGCTGGCGTGCCTGACGGGCGTTTTCGGCATTCTGCTTCACAGTGGCGGTCAATTGCTCCATGCTCGCGGCCGTTTCCTCGAGCGAGGCGGCCTGTTCTTCCGTACGTTGCGAGAGGTCGATGTTGCCGTGCGCGATCTCCGATGCGCCGGTTGCAATCGAGTCGCTCGATTGTTGAATGCCTTGCACGAGTTCACGCAGCTTGCCGCGCATTTCGCTGAGTGCGTGTAACAGACTCGACTTGTCGCCCACGCGAAGTTCGATGTGTGCCGCGAGATTGCCCGCTGCGATCTGCGCGGCGAATTCGGCTGCGTCGACGGGTTCGCCGCCCAGCGCACGACGAATGCCACGCATCATCGACCACGCCATGATGCCGACCATTGCGAAGATGAGCGCGGAAACCGCAAGCATGGTCCGCGCGACGCGCCAGAAAGCGGCATCGATGTCGTCATAGAAGAAGCCCGTGCCGATCCACCACTGCCATGCGGGAATTGCGACGACGCCCTGCAATTTGGGTTCGAGCGGGCTTGTAGGGGTGCGGTGGATCAGCACGTCGACGAGCGCGATATGGTTGGTGGCGAGGCCCTGGGCGTAGGCCTGCGTATCGGTGAGATCTCCGGAAGTGGTGCGGTTGCCGCCCGACTTCTTGCCGATCAACTCGGCCACGGGATGGACGAGATTGACGCTGTCTGACGTCGTTACCCAGAAATAGCTTTTGCTGTTGGCATTCAACTGACCGATGGCGGTTTTAGCGGCGGCCTGGGCGTCGAGGCGCGTCATCTTTCCCTGCGATTCCAGCGACTGGTAATAGAGCACCAGGTGCTCCGCCTTCAACAGCAGATTCTGGATTTGCTCCTGGCGGCCTTCGACGAGCGCCTGCTTCAGTTGCGTCAGCGTGACGGCGGCGATGCAAAGCAAACCGATGAGTGCGGTGCCGACGAGTAGTGCGAGCTTGGTCGAGACTTTCATTTCAGGCCAGTGGGAGCGATGTCGAAGGATAAATTAACCAATTGGTTAACACTATCGGCACCCGGTCTGTCGACTTTAATGCTCGGTATCCCTGGGTATCAGTGGAGCGAGAAACCACAAATCGTGTGCAGCGTGAGCGCATGATGCATGTGGAGTAATGCGCTCGCCTGCAGAGCGTCTGTACGCATCGACTATTGCAATTTTATGTACGAAATGGTTAAAACTTTCCATGTGGCCAGTGCCAGCTTTGGAACAGCAAAACGGGGGCGTATCGAAGATGTCTGGGTCACCCCAAAACGCGCCTTGACTTCCATATAGATGATGACTACCATCTAAACAACATCGAGTCACGGAGCGCAGGTCATCATGAGGAAGTCGAAGGTCGAAACGGCGCAAACGCGGGAGCGCATCGTGGAAGTCGCGGCTGGGGCATTCAGGGCGAATGGCATCCACGCAACGGGACTCGCCGACGTGATGGCCGCCGCCGGGCTTTCGCATGGCGGCTTTTATCGCCATTTCGAGTCGAAGGACCAACTGGTTGCCGAGGCGTGCGAGGCGGGGCTTGCCGGCATCGTCGAAAACCTCGTCGCCGCTGCGGATGGGGCCGCGGGCGAGCAAGCGTTCCGGGCGATCGTGGACGCGTACATGTCGACCGGCCATCGCGACGCGCGCGCGAACGGTTGCCCGCTTGCCGGCATGGGCAGCGAACTGGCGCGCGCGGACGACGCTACACGCGCGGCGGCGTCGCGCGGGTTCGACGCACTGGTGGACATGCTGGCGGCGCGCATGGCGCCGCCGGAGGAAGAGGCGGACCGCTCGCAGGCCGTTTTCGCGCTCGCGGCCATGATCGGCGCGTTGACCATGGCGCGCATCATCCCCGATCAGGACGCTTCTGCGTCGCTGCTGGAAGACGTCAGGCAACACATCGAAATGATCTGAACGAAAGCGCTCGCCAGGCACTGGCGATTTCATTTGCTTATATATGTGCATATGCACTTTTAACGGAGAATTCATCATGCAACAACGTAAATTCCTGATTACCGGCGCCACGGGCAAAACCGGCGTGCACGTAGTCGATAACCTGCTCGCAGCCGGACATGCGGTTCGTGCGATGGTCCGCACGGAAGACGCCCGCAGTGCAGCGCTGCGGGCCGCCGGTGCCGAAGTCGTGGTGGGCGATCTGCTCGATCACGACGACCTGATTCGCGCCACCTCGGGCGTGACGGGCGCATACCTCTGCTATCCCGTTCGGCCCGGGTTCATTCAGGGCACCGCGTATTTCGCGGACGCCGCGCGCCGCGCCGGTCTCGAAGTCGTCGTCGAAATGTCGCAGATTTCGGCCCGCGAACACGCGAAGAGCCACGCCGCACGCGATCACTGGATCGCCGAGCGCGTGCTCGACTGGTCAGGGGTACCGACCATTCATGTTCGCCCAACCTTCTTTTCCGAATGGCTGATCTTCCCGTGGGTGCGCGACACCATCGTCAGCGATGGGCAGATTACGCTGCCTTACGGAGCGGGACGCCACGCGCCGATCGCCGCCGTCGACCAGGCGCGCTTCATCGCCACGGTGCTCGCGCAGCCGTCGGGCCATATTGGCAAGAGCTACGAGCTTTGCGGGCCAGTCGAACTCGACCACCACGGCATTGCCGACGAGATCGGCAAGGTGATTGACCGGAAGATCGTTTATCGGCCCAGTACACTCGATGCATATCGCGCGCATTTGCAGAAGTACGATCTCCCCGAGTTCATGATCCAGCACTTCATCGAAGTCGCCGTCGACTACCAGAACGGCGTGTTCAAGGGGACCGACAGCATCATCGAGCAAGTGACCGGCAAGGCGCCGCAGACGGTCGAGGCGTTCGTTCGCGCCCACCGTGAGCTTTTCCAGGCCTGATTCAAACGAACACTTTGCAAGACTAATTTTTGTGGAGATTCAAAATGAAGATCAAGAATTCCGTCGTATTCGTAACCGGTGCAAGCCGTGGTCTCGGTCTGGCCTTTGCACGTGAGGCGTTGGCCCGCGGGGCTGCAAAAGTCTACGCGGGGGTGCGCAACCCGGAGGGCTTTAGCGAACCCGGCATCGTTCCCGTCAAGATCGACGTGACGGACCCAGCGTCCGTTACGGCGGCGGCGAAAATCGCTTCGGACGTGACGCTGCTCGTGAACAACGCGGGGATCGCAGAAATTCTTGCGTCCCCGCTTGCGGCAGAGGCGGAAGACCAGGCGCGGCGCATCTTCGAAACGAACTTTTATGGCGTCATTCGCACGACGCGCGCGTTCGAATCCGTGCTGCCGAGCGATGGCAACGGCGGCGTGATCAACGTGCTCTCCGATGTCTCGTGGCGAGCCGTGCCGTTCCTCGCGCCGTATTCCGCTTCGAAGGCGGCGGCCTGGAGCTATACGAACAACATCCGGCTGCACTTCAGGGAACGCAAGATTGGCGTGGTCGGCGTGCATGTCGGCTTCGTGGATACCGATCTGACCAAGGATTTCGACGTGCCGAAAGCGAGTCCCGTCGATGTCGTTCGTCAGGCCTACGATGCGCTCGAAGCGGGTGAAAGCGAAGTGCTGGCGGATGCGGGCAGCCGTGAGTTGAAGCAATCGCTTTCGGCTGCGGTGCCGGGGTATATCGACCCCGCGGTCCTGCAGGCATAGCGTGCCGTAGTAGGCGGAAAAGTGCCGGTGTGCCGCGCGCGCATGAAGACTGCGCGGCTCCGGCCCTCGATATCGCCTGCTTGCGGAGCGAAGTGGCCAACCCGGTATGTTTCGAATCATCATCTCGATCCGTCAATGATTCGAACTACGAAGGTTTGGATTCTTGTAGCGGCAGTTAATATGAGTAGTCCATCCGATGCTTCCTCTATGTGAGATTCCCCACACAACCCACATTTACGCTCTTGAGCGTCGTGTCAAAACCGCTGATCGTTGAAGCGAGGGCTCCCGCCATGCGATCGTCTCGAACATGTTTCGACGAGCAGCCGGATGCGCAGCCTCTCGTCTCTCGAAGTGCCAGCACGCGGAGCCGCACATGTTCAACAGCACCGTACTCGAAGTCGGCATTGGTTTAGTGTTCTGCTATTTTGCGGTGAGCCTTGCCGTCAGCACCGTGACTGAGCTTTTCGCATCGCTCTTGCAACTGCGCGCGAAATGTCTGCTGTCAGGCGTCAAACAGATCCTGAATGACCCGCAGTTCAACGGCATGGCGCGCGACCTCTACAATCACGCGCTCGTGAGCCCGCGCGACTCCGGTGACGCGAAGAATGCGAGCGACCTGAAGTACAAGCCCTCCTATATTCCGTCGAAGGACTTTGCCCTCGCGATGATCGATATCCTTCGGCGCGCGCCTGGTGCGAACCAGGACATCGGCCAGTCGATCGCCACCATACAGAACCAGCAGTTGAGGGAGGTATTGCAGGCGATGTACCGCCACGCCAACGAGGACGTCGGCCAGTTTTCGGACGCGCTCGGCAAGTGGTTCGACAACGGCATGGACAGGCTCTCCGGCACCTACAAGCGCTGGTCGCAGTTCATTTCATTTGCGGTGGCGCTCGTCATCGTGATCGCACTGAACGTCGATACGGTTTTTCTGTTCAGGATTCTATGGTTGCATCCCTCGCTCGCGGGTGCGCTGCACGGGAATGCTTCTTCCGATGCGGTTTCCCTGATGAACCAGTTGCCGATCGGCTGGCAAAGGGCTGATGCCTACGCAGACGGCGTGGCCTGGATGATCGTCGGCTGGCTGCTCACGGCGAGCGCAACGTTGTTCGGCGCGCCGTTCTGGTTCGACCTGCTGCAAAACGTCACGAACCTGCGTGGGACCGGTCCGTCCACCGACGACGCTGCGCGCAAGGCAGCTTCGAACTAGGGGCCAGTCGGCTCAATCGCCCCTCGGCAAGTCCAGCTGCGCATCAAGGCCAACGATTCTCCCCTCGACCACCCGATTGCGCAGCACGAGCGTGCCGCCATGCGCGGCCGCCACGCTGCGGGCAATCGTGAGCCCCAATCCCGTGCCGCCAGGCGCATCGCTACGACGCGAATCGATGCGGAAATACGGCTCGAACACGCGTTCGAGCAGCGCGGCATCGGCAATACCGGGGCCGTTGTCGCTGATTACGATGCGCACGCCGCCGTCGTCGACGTCGCAGACGGTGACGCTCGCCTCGCCGCCATAGCGAATCGCATTGTCGAAAAGATTCTGCAGACAGCGTTTGAGGCTGCGCGCAAAGCCCGGAATGGGCGCGCGCACGTTGCCCGTCACGCTTGCACGATGGCCCTGTTCGCGTGCATCTTCGGCAAGTCCTTCGAGCATCGAAACGAGGTCGATGCGCTGGCGCGGCTCAGTGATCTCCACGCCCTGCACGGCGTCGAGCGTGGCGCGCACCATGCCTTCCATGTCTTCGAGGTCGCCGCGCAAACGCTCGCGCGAGGCCGGGTCCGGCAGCATTTCGACGCGCAGCCGCAACCGCGTGAGCGGCGAGCGCAAGTCGTGCGAGACCGCGCTCAGAAAGCGCGTGCGCGCCGCAAAGCTGTCGATCAACTGCCGCTGCATGGCGTTGAACGATTGCGCCGCATTGCGCACTTCGCGCGGACCCGCTTCGGCGAGAGGCGCGCGATAAATGTTGCGCCCGAGCGCTTCGGCCGCCGCCGCGAAGCGCCGCAATGGCGCAAGCGCGAAGCGCACCGCGACCATGGCGATCAGGCATACGGCGGCGAAGCGCAGCAGATAGATACGCAGCAGGTAATCGATCACGAGCGCACCGCGTTCGGTATGCATGCCGGCCTGGCCTTCGTTCGCGCAGACATCGAGCCAGCCGTGTCCGGGCACTTCGAGTTGCACGTGAAAGTCGCCAGTGGGCATGCGCGAGTCGAACAGGCTCAGCACGCCACCTTCGCGGCGTGCGCCGTCGCGCACCTGCGCGTCGATGAGATGCACGTCGATGGGTTCGGCGAGGCGCTTGCGGATCACGCCTTCGATCAGTCCGGCGGTGGCGCGCTGCGCAAGCGAAAGCGTGGCGGGCGTGGGCAGAGGTGCGCCTTGCACCCATTGCAGGCGGTAGCGGTCGTCGCCGAGTGTGGCGACGATCGCCTCGCGCGTTACCGCATCGGGCGCGCGCTCGATCAGGCGCACCGTATCGGCAAGACGGCTGCCGAAGAGGCGCGCCGGAATTTCGAGCGTGCGGTTGTCGTGGGTTTCGAACCAGATCGTGCTGGTCAGCAACTGTCCCGCGAACATGCCCGCCGCGAGGATCACGACGAGGCGCCCAAAGAGCGTGTCGGGCCAAAGCATCCGAAGCGGCCAAAGCGGCCAAAGCGGCGGCCATAGACGCAACCGCGCCGCGATGTGCGCGACCCGCCTCACGCTTCGTACCCGACGTCGGCCACGAGCATATAGCCCTCGTTGCGCACGGTGCGAATGAGCGTGGCCTCGCGCGCCGAGTCCTTGAGGTGCTGCCGCAGCCGGCTCACGCACACGTCGATGGCGCGGTCGAGCGGCGTCATGCTTTTGCTGAACACCTGGTCGAGCAGAAACTCGCGCGAGAGCGGGCGGTTCGGGTGGTCGAGCAGGGTGCGCAGCGTGCGGTAGTCCGAGCCGCCGAGCGAGACGACCACGCCGTCGGGCGAACTCATCTGCTTCATGCGCGCGTCGAGGCGCCAGCCCGCGAAGGTGATGAACGCGTTCGCGTCGGCGGCGCGCGTGCCTGGCACGGCGCGCGTGCGGCGCAGGACCACCTTGATCTTGGCGAGCAGTTCGCGCGGATCGAAAGGCTTCGGCAGATAGTCGTCGGCGCCCATTTCGAGGCCGAGGATGCGGTCGAGCAGGCCGCCGCGCGCCGAAAGAATGATGACGGGAATGTCGTGAGCCCGGCGCAGCTCGCGCGTGAGGTCGAGTCCGTCTTCGCCGTCGAGCATGAGGTCGAGCACGATCAGGTCGATCTGTGCGGTGCCGAGCATCTGCTTCATCTGCGCGCCGTTGGTGGCGGCGCTCGCCTGGTAGCCCATCTCGCGCAGGTAGTCGCGCAGCAGTTGCCGGATGTTGGCGTCGTCGTCGACGACCAGTATGTGATCCATCTTTTTCTCTTGTCGCCGCGGCCTTGAGCCGCGCCAACACATTCCATTACAAAACGGCCCGTTTCAACACATCGCCATTACAAGCGGCCGTTAAAGTTGCACCCGCAAATAGCAATCGTTCGCATTTACAGAATATATCATGTTGACCTTTCGATTGATCCCCGGCTTGACCCGCCAGGCGCTGCGGGGCGCCGTCCTGGCCGCAACTGCGGCCGCCATCACCTTGATCAGCGCAGCCGCCGCCGAAGCCGCCACGCCTGCAATGGCGCAGACGGCCCAGACGCCGCTCGCCGTCACCGATCTCGCGGGCCGCACGATCAAGATGCCTGCCGATCCGCATCGCATTCTGCTCGGCGAGAGCCGTCTGCTTTCCGCTGTCGCGCTGCTCGAGGGTCAGAAGCCGCTCGCGCGCATCGTCGGCTGGCAGGGCGACCTGCCGACCATGGACCCGCAGACCTTCGAGGCCTACGCGCAGCGCTTCCCCGAAATTCGCCAGATCCCGCTGATCGGCAAGGCGACCGAGGACAGCATCAGCGACGAGAAGGCACTCGCACTCAAGCCCGATGTGGCGATCTTCAGCGTGGCGGGTCACGGCCCGAGCCGTTACAACGCACTCGTCAAGCAGCTCGAGGCGACCGGCACGACGGTGGTGTTCGTCGACTTCCGCCTGCATCCGATGCAGAACACGCTGCCGAGCATCAAGCTGCTTGGCGAGGTCCTGCATCGCGAGAAGGAAGCCGATGCCTATATCCAGTTCTATCAGCAGCATCTCGCGCGCGTGCAGCAGGTGGTGAACGCGATTCCCGAGTCGCAGCGCCCGAAGGTGTTCGTGGATATGCTGGCGGGCGTGTGGGACGCGGGCTGCTGCCACACAGCGGGCAAGGGCAATTTCGGTGAGTTCGTCGATGCCGCGGGCGGCCGCAACATCGCGGCAGGCCTGTTGCCCGGCGTGCTCGGCGACATCAGCATGGAGCAGGTGATCGCCGCACAGCCCGATGTGTATATCGCCACGGGCAGCCGCACGAAGCCCGGTCTCGCTTCGCTGCGCGTAGGCGCGCTCACAAGCGAGCACGACGCCGATGCGAGCCTCGCGCAACTGGCCGCACGCCCTGGCTTCAATGCCATCAAGGCGATTCACGATGGCCGCGTGCATGGCATCTCGCACAACTATTACGACTCGCCGTACAACATCGTCGCGATCGAGGCGTTCGCGAAGTGGTTCTATCCGCAGCAGTTCAGCACGCTCGATGTGCATGCGACCGAACGCGAACTGTATCGCCGCTTCCTCGCGATTCCCGATACGGGCACGGAGTGGGTCGATGCGCCGTTGCCGGCGGCGCAAGCGCAGCAGGCTGCGCGATGAACGGCATGCGCCTCGCCGCAGAGGCCGCTCGGCCTCTCGACGCAATACCGGATGCGTATGAAGCCCAGGCGCAAATACGTGCTTACGCGCGCCTCACTCGCCGCCGTGTGCTGTTCCTCGTCGCCGTCGCGTTGCTGATCGTGGCCTCGCTGCTGTTCGACCTCAGCTCCGGCCCTTCGGGCTTGCCCATCGCGACCTTGCTGCGCACGATCTTCCTGCCCGCTTCGGCTGATCCCGCCAACAGCGTGATCGTGTGGCAGATCCGCCTGCCCTATGCCGTCATGGCGCTCGTGGTCGGCGCCTCGCTCGGCATTTCGGGCGCGGAGATGCAGACGATCCTCAATAATCCGCTTGCGAGCCCCTATACGCTGGGCGTTTCGGCGGCGGCCGCCTTCGGCGCGTCGCTCGCCATCGTCCTCGATGTGGCGATTCCGGGCGTCGCGCAAACGTGGATTGTCTCGGCCAACGCGTTCGTGTTCGCGTTCGCTTCGGCGCTGCTGCTCGATTTCGTCGCGCGCTGGCGCGGCATGAGCACATCGGGCGTCGTGCTGATGGGCATTGCGCTCGTGTTCTCGTTTCATGCGCTCGTCGAGCTGATGCAGTTCATCGCCTCTGCCGACGCGCTGCAGGGCCTCGTGTTCTGGACGCTCGGTTCGCTCGCCCGTGCCGACTGGCCGAAGATCGGCGTGCTCACGGCGGCGCTCGCGCTCGCCGTTCCGTTCTCGATGCGCAACGCGTGGACGCTCACCGCCCTGCGCCTCGGCGAAGAGCGCGCGGCGAGCTTCGGCATCGACGTGCGGCGGCTGCGCCTCGGCACGCTGCTGCGCGTATCGGCGCTATCGGCGCTTGCCGTGTCGTTCGTCGGGACCATCGGTTTCGTGGGACTGATCGCGCCGCATATCGCACGCGCGATTTTCGGCGAGGATCATCGCTTCTATTTGCCTGGCAGCCTGCTGCTCGGCGCGCTGATGCTCTCGCTCGCTTCCATCGCTTCGAAGCTGCTCGTGCCGGGCGTGCTGATTCCCGTGGGGATCGTCACGGCGCTCGTGGGTATTCCGCTCTTTCTCGGCATCGTCGTGCGCTCGCAGGGAGCCGTGCAATGAGCGGACTGTCGATCCACGCGCTTTCGGTGCGCTATGGCAAGCGCGAAGTGCTGAGCGACTTGAGCGCCGGGCCGCTTGCACGCGGCGAAATCACGGCGCTGCTCGGGCCGAACGGCAGCGGCAAATCCACCTTGCTGCGCACGCTGGCGGGACTGAATGTGCCACGCAGCGGTTCGCTCACGCTCGACGGTGCGCCGCTCACGCTAACGGCCGCGGGCGCGCGCTCGCACAGCGTGGTTTATCTGCCGCAAGCGTTGCCGGCCGGCGTGCGCCTCGCGGTGCTGGAGTCGGTCGTGGTGGCCGCGCGTGCGGGGCGCGATCCGGCATCGCAGTGGGGTGCGCCGCGCGGCGGGTCTTCGGCGCAGATCGCGCACGCGCATGCCGTGCTCGAGCGGCTTGGCATCGCCGCGCTCGCGGGCCGCTCGCTCGACGAACTCTCGGGCGGGCAGCGCCAGCTGGTCGGCATCGCCCAGGCGCTGGTGCGCGATCCGCAGGTGTTGCTGCTCGACGAGCCGTGCTCCGCGCTCGATCTCAATCACCAGTTCCAGGTGATGCAGGTGCTGCGCGACGTGACGCGCGAGCGCGCGATCGTCACAGTGGTCGTGCTCCACGACATCAACGCCGCCGTGCGTTCCTGCGACCGCGCGATGCTGCTGCATCGAGGACGCATTGCGCGCCTCGGCGCACCGGCCGAGGTTGTCACGGCCGACAGTCTTGCCGAAGTGTTCAGCGTTCGCGCGCGCATCGAGCCATGCTCGCGCGGACAGCTTCAAGTTCTGATCGACGGTCTTGCCGGTCAGCAGGGCATCGCCAGCCGCCACTAGCGCGGCCCAGCCAGCCCGTTCCAACCGCCGTTTCAGCGCGTGTCTTCACGCCGCCGGAACGCATTCGCCCAGCGCGAATGCGGGGCCGGTTTGCGCGCTGGGCGGCCATCGCTACACGCAATCAACTCGAAGGAAAAAAACAATGAAAAAGACGCTCGTCGCCGCAGCCCTTGCCGCGGCCTATGCATGCGGGGCCCACGCACAAAGCAGTGTGACGTTGTACGGCGTGATCGACGCCGGCCTCTCGTACAACAGCAACGCAGGCGGCCATAGCCTCTTCGCGGCCGGCAGCGGCAACGTCACGGGCAGCCATTGGGGCGTGACCGGCAGCGAGGACCTGGGCGGCGGCACGCGCGCCGTCTTCCGCCTCGAGAGCGGCTTCAGCGTGACGAACGGCACGCTGCGCCAGGGCGGCCGCATGTTCGGCTACCAGGCGTACGCGGGCCTCGAAAACAATCGCTACGGCGCGCTCACGCTTGGGCGGCAGTATGACTCCGTGGTCGACTACCTCGCGCCGCTCAGCTTCACCGGGCGTCATCCGGGCGGCAACAATCTTTCGGCTCACCCGTACGACAACGACAACCTCAACAACTCGTTTCGCGTGAACAACGCGGTCAAGTACGCGAGCGCGAACTACGGCGGTGCGAAGTTCGGCGCGCTCTACGGCTTCTCGAACGAAGCGGGCGGCTTCGACGACAATCGCCTCTACAGTTTCGGCGCGTCGTACGATTTCGGCGGATTCGAGTTCGGCGCGGGCTACCTGCAGGCGAACAACGGCGGCAGCAGCAACACGAACGGCGCACTCACGCTCACCGACCGCACGTTCATCGCGGCCCAGCAGCGCACCTATGGCGCGGGTGTCAACTACATCACGCGCAACGCACGCTTCGGCTTTGTGTGGACCCGCACGCAACTGGGCGGCCTCGAGACGATCAACGGTGCGAACAGTCTCGGCCTCGTGCAGAACGGGCAGGGCGCGAGCTTCAGCAACTATGAGGTGAACGCGAGCTACATGTTCACGCCGCAATTCAGCCTGAACGGCGCGTACACCTATACGCAGGGCGCGCTTTCGAGTTCAGGCGGCGAGCATCACCCGCGTTGGCACGAGGTGTCGGTGCAGGCCGATTACTTCCTCTCGAAGCGCACCGACGTCTATGCGCAGGCGAGCTACCAGCACATCAGCGCGGATGGATCGGGTCTGGGTGCGGATATCAGCGGGCAGTCGCCGTCGTCGACGAATCAGCAGACGGTTGTTGCGATCGGCATGCGGCACCGGTTCTAAGCGACGTGCAGCCTAAAGCAGGCTGACAACGCTCACGATGCTGCTGACGCCGGTGTCGGCGATAACACCGGCGCTGACGCCAACGCTAACACCAACGCCAACACCGGCGCCGGCGCCGGCAAGCATCGTCCCGCGGCACGCCGGCGCGCCGCAGCGGCAGATGTATTCGCGCATGTTGTCTTCGCAGGCGTCGTCGGGCAGTTCGAGCGCGTAGTCGATGAACAGCTCTTCGCCTGGCAGGATGTCGCGGCACGCGTCGATGAATACGTGGCCGTTGATTTCGATGGTTTCGCAGTTCGCCTGGCACGCGTGATTAAGCCAGCGCGCCCAGTTGCCGCCCTGGCCGCCGTCGATCACGCGGCCATCGGAAAGGCCGAAGAGGAACGTATGCGCGCCGTCTTCACGCAGACGATAACGCCGGGCCGCGCTACGCCAGCTCATGATCTTGCCTTTGTATTCGAAGATGCGCTCGCCGGCCCGCAGAGGGCGCAACGCATAGACGCCTTTTCCGTGCACCGGCGACTGCCGGACAGTCATTCGTTTGCTCATGGCCATCTTCGCGCGTTGAACGCGTGCAGTATAAGCGGCCACGATGAAAGCGAGTGATGAAAATGAATATGCGCAGCGCCGCTGCGCATTGCGCCTTTGCACACTGCGTGCACCGCATTGAAGCAGGCAGCGCCCGACTCGCTGCTTCCGACCTGTGTGCGCCCCACAGTTGACCTCGCGGGCAGGATCAGGGCAACATACCCGAGTTTCTTTCGCGGGTTTCCGGATCCAATTCTCGAGTGGGCATATGGCAAGCACGAATGAGCCAGGCGCAGACGCCTCGCTGACCTATCGGCTGAAGGCATTGACCAAGATCGCCGATCGCATGAGCAGCGAAATGTCGCGCGACAAGCTGGGTGTGCCGTATCCGGAGGCGAGCATCATCGCCGCGATCGGCACGTTCGGTCCGCAAACCGTGATGGATATCTCGCGGCGCGCCAACCTCGACAAGAGCCAGGCGAGCCGCACGGTCGAGGCCATGCTCTCGAAGGAGATCCTCGCGCGCACGGGCAACGACAAGGATGGGCGCAGCGTCATCATTTCGCTCACCGCCGAAGGCCGCAAGATTTTCAAGAAGATCGGCCCGACCCTGGACAAGCGCGACAGCGACCTTTACCACGGGTTGAACGAGGCCGAGCGCGTCGCGCTGCGCTTTCTGCTCGACAAGATCCTCGCGTCACACGGCTGGGACGCCACACTCTGACCACCTCCTGATCCGTGCACGACTTTCCGTACGCGATCAGTCATTGAATTGTCATCAAATTGCCTCCGCGAAGCGCAGTGCCGTTTCGCGGCTGACCAGGCGTTAACGTGCAGTGGCGCCCAAGCATAAAAGAATGGCATTTGAAGCGAAAAGCGCTTCAGTGGATTGCCGTATCGTTCGCTCACATCGAAAAGCATGCGGGACGCGCCGTGCAAACCGTCGGCAGCCGCATGCGGATCTAATTTCTTTGGAGCACGACTGAAATGAACGACATCATCGCGGCAAGCCAGGAGACGAGCGCCGAGGATCGCGCAACACATGCCCTGCCACGCAGTGGCGCGGATCGCGCGAGCCACAGCGCCGCTGTGCGTTCGCCTTCGAACTGGGCGTGGGCGACGCCGACCAGCCAGTACGACTGGATGGACGGCCACGCGCCGTTCGCTGCGCTCGATTAGCAAAAATGTCAATGATCTGAAGAAGGATGCGCTCGATTAAGCACTCGCACGCGACAGGATGTCGCCTACGAACGCGTTATTTCGGCACTATAGTTGACTTGTCATGTAACTGAGAGCGAACGGCAGGTTACGCCGAAATGGAGGCAAGGATGTTCAGGAACATTAGCGAAACGTATCTGGATCTGGTGGGCGATCGCACGCGCGTGGAAACCTCGCGAGTCACGCAGACGCTATTCATGAAGGACAGGCTGGGCAGCCAGCTTCTGGTGATCACCCAGCAGGGCAAGCCGCAGGCCGTGTTCCCGGCGACGGATCGCAATATCGAGGTGATCTTGTGCGCGGGCTTGCGCATACACGAATACGTGATGCTCGACGGCCAGATCGACTATCAGGAACTCGCCGAAAGCCGGGACCATTTCGAAGACGCGGCCGAAGGCATCGCCTTCGAAGCCGCGCACGCATAGCCGTTACGACTGCTTCGGCGCCTGGATCATCTTCCAGCCGTTGCCGGCAGGATCGCGAAAACCCGCGTCGACGCTGCCGTAGCGGTCGACCGGCTCCTGGGTGAATTCCACGCCCAGGCCCTTCAGGCGCTCATAGCTCGCGCGGCAGTCCGCCACGGCGAGCACGAGGGGCGGCATGGCGCCCTTGGCGACCATGGCGCGCAGCGCCTGCGCGGTGGCCTCATCGTGAACGGGCGGCCCGGGCAGGAAAAGCCCGAGCTGGAACGATGGCTGCTCCGGGTGCTGGACCGTGAGCCAGCGGTACGCACCGTTGCGCACATCGGTATGCACACGGAATCCGAGTTTGTCGACGTAGAACTTGAGCGCCTCGTCCTGATCGTCGACGTACAGGCCCACCACATTGATACCCTGATTCATAACACCTCCCTGGTTGATGACCGCACTTCAGGGCTGCACTTTAGCTTTGCCCGCGCGCCGCCGCTTCTCCAAAACTGCTGTGGTGAGGTCGGGGCGCTGCGCGGCTTTCAGCACGCAGGCGGGCACGCGGTCGATCTCGGGCAGGTTGGCCCGCACCTGAATGCGCATGGCGCTGGGGCTCGAGCCGGTCACGTCGCGGAACGTCCGGCCAAAGGTGCCAAGACTCTCCCAGCCGGTGGCGAAGGCGATATCCGTGATGTCGAGATCGGTGTCGCGCAGCAGGGTGGTGGCCTGCTCGATGCGCCGCGTGAGCAGGTAGCGATGCGGCGGGAGGCCGAAGGCGCGCTTGAAGGAGCGCGCGAAATGCGCTTCGGATACGCCGCTGACTTCGGCCAGGCGCTTGACGGGCCAGGCCTCGTGAGAGGCGGCGTCCATGCGGTCTTTCGCGCGCAATAGACGGCGCAGCAGGGCCGGGTCCTGAAGGGGTTCCGCGTCGGGCGGTTCGGGATGCGCATTGGGGAGCGTGGGCGCATCAGCTTTGAGGGCTGCGCTAGCTGGCATGCATTCGTCTGAAGTGGGCGATATGCCGCTAGTTTAGGCCCAACGGCGATCGACGGCCGGCGATTGGCTTTCGATTGGTTGGGCCTGCCCGGCGTCGCTCACTGCGATTCGACGAACTGGATGATCTCGCCGTTGTCGCGCTTGAGGTACAGGTCGGCGCCTTTCATGCGCACTTCGTTGCACGAATATGGCATCTTGCTGCCTTTGCTGCAGATCTTGCCGTCCTCGGCTTTCCAGTCGCCGTGGTCGGCAAAGCCTTTGCTCGACTTGAAGTCGTAGTCGCCGTTATTGCCGTACTGCACGTGCCACGTGCTGCCGTCGGCGATCTTGATGTCGAACGCCTTGCCCGAGAGGCGTTGCTGGATGTCGGCCGCGCTTGGGCTCGCGGAACCGTCCGGGAATGCCGCCGAGTCTGCAAAAGCCGTAGCGGGAACGATGAGCAGGAGGGCAAGCAGCTTCTTCATGGTAGGTCTCCTGAAAAGCCGGATCACTGCCTTGCTTCGACACGATGGAGCGGCGCGCTCTCCCGGGGGGAGCCCGATGCCAGGCGCGGAGGCGGGTGTTGCGCGTCGTTCGCGTTAACGTTTTCACTATAGCGCCGGGCATTTTCGCCAATGTGGCCTGGCGCACACAAGGCGTGTAACCGAGGCCGCAAGCCGATGTCCGCACATCGTTGCGCATGGCCCGGCATGCGCTGGCGGGCCGTGAAATGACCGCCCGCCGCGACCTTACTTCAAGCGTCCCGCGAGGAACTGCTGCAGCCGCTCGCTGCGCGGCGCATTGAGCACTTCCTTGGGGTCGCCTTGCTCTTCGATCTTCCCCTTGTGCAGAAACACGACGTGATTCGACACGTTGCGCGCGAAGCCCATTTCGTGCGTGACGACGATCATGGTGCGGCCTTCCTCCGCGAGCTTCTGCATGACCTTGAGCACTTCGCCCACGAGTTCGGGGTCGAGCGCGGAAGTGGGCTCGTCGAACAGCATCACTTCGGGCTCCATCGCCAGCGCGCGGGCGATCGCCACGCGCTGCTGCTGGCCGCCGGAAAGATGCGAGGGGTACTTGTGCTCGACGCCGGCTGCCAGCCCTACCTTGTCGAGGTACTTGCGCGCGCGGGCCTCGGCCTCGCTGCGGGAGAGTCCAAGCACGCTGACCGGCGCCTCGATGATGTTCTCGAGCACAGTCATATGCGCCCAGAGATTGAAGTGCTGAAAGACCATCGAAAGGCGCGTGCGCATTTTCTGGAGCTGCTTCGGATCGCTCACGCGCAGCGCGCCGCCGCGGTCGGCGCTCGTGCGGATCTCCTCGCCGTTGAGCGTGATGCGTCCCGAGCAGGGCGATTCGAGAAAGTTAATGCAACGCAGGAACGTGCTCTTTCCCGAACCGCTCGACCCGATCAGGCTGATCACGTCGCCAGCCTTTGCCTTGAGCGATACGCCCTTCAAAACCTCGTTCTCGCCGAACTTCTTGTGCAGGTCGTCGACTATCAGCTTGTACATACTCGGTTCACTCCATCAGGACTGAAATTCTTAATGGCCTTGCGGCTTCAAATAGGCCAGCACACGTGTTTCGAGGCGGCGGAAACCCCAGATCAGGGCGAAGACGATGGACGCATAAAGCGCCGCTGCGATGCCGTACGCCTGGAACGTCATATAGGTGGCGGAATTCGCATCGCGCGCCACTTTCAGGATGTCGGGCACGGTCGCGGTGAACGCCAGCGTCGTCGCGTGCAGCATGAGGATCACCTCGTTGCTGTACGAGGGCAGCGCGCGCCGAAATGCCGAAGGCAGGATGATGCGCGTGTAGATTTTGGTCTTCGACATGCCATACGCCTGGGCCGCTTCGATCTCGCCATACGCGGTCTCGCGAATCGCACCCGCGAAAATCTCGGTGGCGTAAGCGCACTCGTTCAATGCAAAGGCCAGCAGCGTGCAATTCATGGCACTGCGAAAGAAGTCGCCAAGTACCGGATTGGCTTGCACGAAGTGCAGGCTGTAGAGACCGGTGTAGAAGAGCAGCAGCTGCACATAGAGCGGCGTGCCCCGGAACACGTACGTGTAGACCCAAACCGGCCGCGAGAGCCACGGGTTGCGCGACGCGCGCGCAATGGCGAGCGGCACGGCAAGCAGGAAGCCCGCCACGATCGACACGACCAGCAGCCAGAGCGTGATGGCGAGGCCGCTCGTGTTGAAGCCGTCGCTATACAGATAGTTGGGCCAGTATTGACGAAGCAGTTCGATCACAGCGCTGCCCTCCGCACACCGGTCGAATAGCGCTTTTCGAGGCGGTGCAATGCCAGGTTGGAAACCGTCGTGATGGCGAGATAAATCGCGCCGGTCACGAGCGTGAAAAAGAAGAACGCCTGGGTGGCCTTGCCCGCGTCCTGGGCGGCTTTCACCACATCGGCGAGACCGATGATCGACACGAGCGCCGTGGCCTTCACGAGCACCTGCCAGTTATTGCCGATGCCCGGCAGCGCGAAACGCATCATCTGCGGGAACAGGATGCGCGTGAACACGCGCGTGGAACTCATGCCGTATGCAAAACCGGCTTCGATCTGCCCGCGCGGCACGGCGAGAAACGCGCCGCGGAAGGTTTCCGTGAAATACGCGCCGTAAATGAAGCCGAGCGTGATCACGCCGGCCACGAACGGGTCGATGTCGATCTGGTCCATGCCCATCATGTCGGTCGCGTCGTTGAGCCAGATCTGGATGCTGTAGAACAGCAGCAGCATGAGCACGAGGTCGGGCACCGCGCGAATCAGCGTGGTGTACGCCGTGCCGATGCGCGAGAGCATGCGGTTGGGCGAGAGCTTCGCGGCAGCGCCCGCAAGCCCGAGCAGAAACGCGGCGCCGAGAGACAGCACCGCGAGCTTGATGGTTTCCCACGTGCCCGCGAGGAGCAGCGGGCCGAAGCCTTGAAAGACCATGGAAGGATGTCCTCGTTCAGGGGAGCAGCGCTCCCCCTGGTTGTTGCAGATGAACGCGGCGGCGCTTAGCCGCCGTACACGTCGAAGTCGAAATACTTCGACTCGATCTTCTTGTACGTGCCGTCCTTGATCATGTCGGCGATCGTCTTGTCGATCTTCGCCTTGAGGTCGGCGTCTTCCTTGCGCAGGCCGATAGCGGCGGCGCCCGTCGGGATTTCCGCGCCCGCGAACGCAAAGCCCGCGCCGCGCGGCGTCTTCAGGAAGCCGAGATTGGCCTGCACTTCGTCTTGCAGCGCGGCGTCGAGGCGCCCCGACTGCAGGTCCAGATAGACCTGGTCCTGGTTCTGGTAGGGAATCACGTTGACGCCCTTGGGCGCCCAGTTCTGCTTCGCGTAGGTCTCCTGAATCGAGCCTTGCTCGACGCCCACCGTCTTGCCCTGCAGCGAAGCGATGGTCGGCTGCAGCGGCGAGCCCTGCTTCGCGACGAGGCGCGTCGGCGTGTTGAAGAGCTTGGCCGAGAAGGCGATCTGCTGCTCGCGCTGCGGGGTGATCGTGAGCGCGGAGAGCGCGCCGTCGAACTTCTTGGCCTTGAGGCCCGGGATCATGCCGTCGAAATCCTGCTCGACCCACACGCACTTGGCATTCAGGCGCCGGCAGATTTCGTTGCCGAGGTCGATGTCGAAGCCGACCAGCTTGCCATCGGTCGCCTTCGACTCGAACGGCGCGTAGCTCGCGTCGGTGCCGAAGCGGATCGTGGACCAGTCTTTCGCATACGCGCCACCGGCGGCAAGGGCGAGGGCGACACACAAGGCAAGTTTCTTCATGAAGTCTCCGATAGGAATGGTTGGCGTGTGCCCGGTCATGTGCCGGAGGTTCGGCCCGGCAAGTTGTCTATACAATTATCGATGTGTCGAAAAGACCGGCAATCGGTGTTATCACCTGGGGATTTCACTGTGCTGCAATCGAAAGACGGCGTAATTCAGGCGTCAGGAAGCCGGAATGCGGGTATACGTGGAGCAGATTGAACTTGTATAGACAAGCTTGCTTCGGTAATCTGATTCCACCTTGTCCAGACAACTTTGACACCGCAATGAACATCAAACTCACTCCCGGCAATCTGACCCTGTCCCAACTGCGCCAGATCGCGCGTGCCGATGAAAACGGCGGCGTGAAGCTCGAACTCGACCCGGCCAGCTTCGCGGCCATCGACGCAGGCGCACGCGCCGTTGCCGAGATCACGGCGAAGGGCGAGCCCGCCTACGGCATCAACACGGGCTTCGGGCGTCTGGCGAGCACGCACATTCCGCGTGAGCAGCTCGAACTCCTGCAGCGCAATCTGGTGCTTTCGCACGCCGTGGGCGTGGGCGAGCCGATGTCGCGTCCGGTCGTGCGCCTCCTGATGGCGCTGAAGCTGTCGAGCCTGGGCCGCGGCCATTCGGGCATTCGCCGCGAAGTGATGGACACGCTCATCACGCTGTTCAATGCCGACGTGCTGCCCGTGATTCCGGTGAAGGGTTCCGTGGGCGCTTCGGGCGACCTCGCGCCGCTCGCGCATATGTCCTGCGTTCTGCTGGGTGTGGGCGACGTGTTCGCGAAGGGCGAGCGCATGAGCGCTGTCGAGGGCCTGCGTCTCGTCGGTCTCAAGCCGCTCGCGCTGCAGGCCAAGGAAGGCCTCGCGCTGCTCAACGGCACGCAGGCTTCGGCCGCGCTCGCGATCTACAACATGTTCGCGATTGAAGACCTGTACCGCACGGCGCTCGTCTCGGGCGCGCTCTGCGTGGACGCGGCGGCAGGTTCGGTGAAGCCGTTCGACGCGCGCATTCACGAACTGCGCGGCCATCGCGGTCAGATCGAGGCGGCCGCGGCCTATCGCACGCTGCTCGAAGGCTCGGCGATCAACCTGTCGCACCGCGATTGCGGCAAGGTCCAGGACCCGTACTCGCTGCGCTGCCAGCCTCAGGTGATGGGCGCGTGTCTCGACCAGATGCGTCACGCAGCGCAAGTGCTGCTCATCGAAGCGAACGCGGTTTCGGACAATCCGCTGATCTTCCCGGAAACGAACGAAGTGCTCTCGGGCGGCAACTTCCACGCGGAACCGGTGGCCTTCGCCGCCGACAATCTCGCGCTGGCCGCCGCCGAAATCGGCGCACTGGCCGAGCGCCGCATCGCGCTGCTCATCGACGCGACGCTTTCGGGCCTGCCGCCTTTCCTCGTGAAGGACGGCGGCGTGAACTCGGGTTTCATGATCGCGCACGTTACGGCCGCTGCACTGGCTTCGGAAAACAAGACGCTCGCGCATCCGGCCTCGGTCGACTCACTGCCGACTTCCGCCAACCAGGAAGACCACGTCTCGATGGCGACGTTCGCCGCGCGCAAGCTCGCCGACATCGCCGACAACACGGCCAATATCCTCGCGATCGAACTGCTCGCCGCCGCCCAGGGCGTGGACCTGCGCGCGCCGCACCACACGAGCCCGGCGCTCGCACACGTGATGGAATCGGTGCGCGCCCAGGTGCCGCATTACGACCTCGACCGCTACTTCGCTCCGGATATCGCCGCGTTGACGAAGCTCGTGCAGAACGGCGCGATCGCTTCGCACAGCCCGCTGGCATTCGAGTCCGAGCAATAAGCGCTAGAAGCCCAATAAAAACAGTCATCCTGAATAACATCCGAGACGAAGACGTTATGAACCACCCGAACTTCACCGATCCCCGCCTCGACCCGACCCGCACGATCCGCGCGCCGCGCGGCAGCGAGAAGGTCTGCAAGACCTGGCTGGCGGAAGCCGCCTACCGGATGATCCAGAATAATCTGGACCCCGAAGTCGCCGAGCATCCGCATGCGCTCGTGGTGTACGGCGGCATTGGCCGCGCCGCGCGCAACTGGGAGTGCTTCGACCAGATCCTCGCCTCGCTCAAGGACCTGAACGAGGACGAAACGCTGCTGATCCAGTCGGGCAAGCCCGTGGGCGTATTCCGCACGCATGCCGACGCCCCGCGCGTGCTGCTCGCGAACTCGAACCTCGTGCCGCACTGGGCCACGTGGGAACACTTCCACGAACTGGATCGCAAGGGCCTCATGATGTACGGCCAGATGACGGCGGGCAGCTGGATCTACATCGGCTCGCAGGGCATCGTGCAGGGCACCTACGAGACGTTCTATTCGGTCGCGAACCAGCACTTCAACGGCGATCCGAAGGGCCGCTGGATTCTCACGGGCGGCCTCGGTGGCATGGGCGGCGCGCAGCCGCTCGCGGCGACGATGGCGGGCTTCTCGATGATCGCGGTGGAGTGCGACGAGACGCGCATCGACTTCCGCCTGAAGACGCGTTACGTGGACCGCAAGGCGAAGACCATCGACGAGGCGCTGGCCATCATCGAGGAAGCGAAGAAGACGGGCAAGCCGGTTTCGGTGGGCCTGCTCGGCAATGCCGCCGACGTGTTCGCCGAGTTCGTGAAGCGCGGCATCACGCCCGACTGCGTGACGGACCAGACAAGCGCGCACGACCCGATCAACGGCTACCTGCCGCAGGGCTGGACGGTCGAGCAGTGGCGCGAGGCGCAGAAGGTCGCGCCGGAAAGCATCGTGAAGGTGGCGAAGGAATCGATGGCCCACCAGGTGCGCGCGATGCTCACGCTGCAGGAACGCGGCGCGGCCACGCTCGACTACGGCAACAACATCCGCCAGATGGCGCTCGAAATGGGCGTGGAAAACGCGTTCGATTTCCCGGGCTTCGTGCCGGCGTATATCCGTCCGCTGTTCTGCGAGGGCAAGGGCCCGTTCCGCTGGGTGGCGCTCTCGGGCGATCCGGAGGACATCTACAAGACGGATGCCAAGGTCAAGGAGCTGATCCCCGACGATCCGCACCTGCACAACTGGCTCGACATGGCGCGCGAGCGCATCGCGTTCCAGGGCCTGCCGGCGCGTATCTGCTGGGTGGGCGTGAAGGATCGCTACCGTCTGGGCCAGGCGTTCAACGAAATGGTCAAGAACGGCGAGCTGAAGGCGCCGATCGTGATCGGCCGCGACCACCTCGACACGGGCTCGGTGGCGAGCCCGAACCGCGAAACGGAATCGATGAAGGACGGCTCGGACGCCGTGAGCGACTGGCCGCTGCTCAATGCACTGCTGAACACGGCGGGCGGCGCGTCGTGGGTCTCGTTGCACCATGGCGGCGGCGTGGGCATGGGCTTCTCGCAGCACTCGGGCGTGGTGATCGTGGCGGACGGCACGCAGGCGGCGCACGAGCGTCTTGGCCGCGTGCTGCTCAATGACCCGGCGACCGGCGTGATGCGTCACGCGGACGCTGGCTACGAACTCGCGCAGCAAACGGCGCGCGAGGCGGGCCTCAAGCTGCCGATGCTCGGCCGATGAGCGATGTGACGCCGCCGTTCAAACGCGGCGGCGTCACGTTTGCGAGCGCTCGCTCAGAGCGTTTCGGGCAGCCGGTGTGAGTCGTTGTCTACGCAACAGACGAGCACCTCGGCATCCTCGGCACCTGTGCTGAGATACACGTGCCCCACGGCGCTGTCGAAGTAGAGGCTGTCGCCGGGCGACAGCTTGAAGACAGTGCCGTTTTCAAAATGCAGTTCCAGCTCCCCGCGCAGCAGGAACAGAAACTCTTCGCCGCTGTGGCGGATGTAATCGGGAAACGCGTCCATCGTGCGGGCGTGGATGCGTCCGCGCATCGGCACCATGCGTTTGCCCGTGAGATCGTTGGCGATCATGCCGTACTCGTAGTTCGGCGTGTCGTAGATCATCTGCTTGCCCGCGCGCGTGAGCGACGGCTTCATCGGGCCGGCCGCCTTGCGCTTCCTGCGCCCGAAAATCGTGTCGAAGTCCACGTTCAGCGCGTGCGCGAGCGCTGCGAATTTGTCGTACGTGAGCGCAATGTCGCCGCGCTCGGCCTTCGAAATCGTCGAGACGGCGATGCCCGACAACTCCGATAGCTGCATCAACGTCAGCTCGCGCGCCTTGCGCGCCTCGCGCAAACGCGCGCCAACGGCTGCGTGATCGATTTCCGTAGCCGCCTGCCCGGTTGCTTTCCCGGGTGCGTGCTCGGTTGCGTGCTCAGTTGCGTGAATTCGTGCTGCGCTCTTTGCCATGGAAGGGACGGTTCCCGGTTACGGGTTTTGTCGTATACGAGAAGTGATTTTTTCTCGTATATGATAACTCGCATCTCGACTCCCTTTTGAAGGAGCAGCGTCGTGGCCTCAATTGCATTGGGAAAAACGGGTCTTTCGAAGGGCCAGGTCATTGCCGCGACGACGCTGGGCACGGCGCTCGAGTACTACGACTTCACGATCTACAGCTTCTTCGCGATCCAGATCGGCAAGCTGTTCTTTCCCTCTGCATCGCCGGTCAACCAGTTCCTCCTTTCCATTGGCCTGTTCGGCGTGGGCTTCGTGGTGCGTCCTCTCGGCGGCATCGTTATCGGCGCGTATGCGGACCGCGCCGGGCGCAAGCGCGCCATGGTGCTCACCATCATGCTGATGGCGCTGAGCTGTGCGCTGATCGCCTGTGCACCGCCGTATGCGGTGGCGGGCATCGCCGCGCCGCTCATCGTGCTCGCGGCGCGCCTGATCCAGGGCTTCGCGGCGGGCGGCGAGTTCGGCCCCGGCACCACGCTGCTCGTGGAATATGCGAGCGACAACACGCGCGCCTTCTTCGCGAGCTGGAACTTCGCGGCGACGGCGCTGGGCCTTGCGCTCGGCGCGACGGTCGCCACGCTCGTGAACGTGCTGCTGCCCAAGGAAGCGGTCGACAGCTGGGGATGGCGCGTTCCGTTTCTCGTCGGCATCGTGGCGGCGCCCGTGGGCATGCTGATCCGCCGCCGCCTCGAAGAGACGCTGAGCGCGGCGCCGCCTTCAACGCGCCGAAGCGGCGCGTTGAAGGCGGCGCTCACCACGCATCTGAAACTCACGATACTCGGGACTTTCGCCGAACTCGGCGGTTCGGTCTCCATCTACATCACGGCGTTTTTTCTCCCGAATCACGCCGTGCGCGTGTTGCATCTTTCGTCCACGGCGGCGGTGGCGTCGGGCGTGGTCAGCTCGCTCGTGCTGTTCGTCGCCGCGCCGCTCGTGGGCAAGCTCGCCGACCGCTACACCCGCAAACGCGTGCTCGTGATCTCGCGCGTCGTGCTGCTGTTGAGCGTGTACCCGGCGTTCGCCTGGCTTTCCGCCGCGCCTTCCATGGCGTTGCTCTGCGCGGTGTCCGCTTTCCTCTCCGTGTTCGTGGCGGGGCAGGTCGTGCCGGTGCTCGTGATGATCCCCGAACTGTTCCCGCGCGAAGTGCGCGCCACCGGCATCGCGCTGACCTACGTCGTGAGCGCCTCGATCTTCGGCGGATTTTCGCCACTTGTGGCAAGCTGGATCGTCGCGCGCACAGGCAATCCGCTCGCGCCCGCCTGGTATGTCGCGGCTGCCTGCGCCATTTCGCTGATCCCGCTCGTCTGGCTGCGCGACCGTACCGGCGAGGCCATCGGCTGAACAACCATTCATCAGGAAACCGAACGATGCTTGACAAGACCGAGCTGGTCAGCCTGTCCGCCGTCGAACTGCGCCGCCTGATCGGCGCAAAAGCCATTTCGCCGGTCGAATTGCTCGATGCGTGCATCGAGCGCATCGAAGCCGTGAATCCGGCCGTCAACGCGATTACAGCGACGTGTTTTGACGCCGCGCGCGAAGCGGCCAAAGCCGCCGAGCAGGCCGTCATGGATGGCAAGCCGCTCGGCCTGCTGCACGGCTTGCCGCTCGGCGTGAAGGATCTCGAAGACACGGCGGGCCTGCTCACGACCTACGGCTCGCCGATGTCGCGCGGGCACGTGCCTTCGCGCGACGTGGTGCTCGTGGAGCGTCTGCGCGCGGCGGGCGCAATTCTCGTTGGAAAGACGAACGTTCCGGAACTCGGCGCGGGCGCGAATACGCGCAACCCGGTATGGGGTGCAACGGGCAATCCGTTCAACCCCGCGCTCAATGCCGGCGGCTCGTCGGGCGGCTCGGCGGCGGCGCTCGCGTGCGACATGCTGCCGGTTTGCACGGGCTCCGACACCGGCGGGTCGCTGCGTATTCCCGCCGCGAAGTGCGGGGTGGTGGGCTTCCGTCCGTCGCCGGGGCTCGTGCCCAATTCGCGTCGCCTGCTCGGCTGGACGCCGATCTCGGTGGTCGGGCCGATGGGGCGCGACGTCGCCGAAACGGCGCTGCAACTCGCGGCAACCGCGGGCGAATCGGCTGGCGATCCACTGAGCTACGAAGTGGATGCCAACGCGTTCGCCTTGCCTGCGCACATTGATCCGTCGACGCTGCGCATCGGCTATACCGAAGACTTCGGCTGCTGCGACGTCGACCCGCAAATTCGCGCCGTGTTCCGCGCGCGCATGGCGGAACTCAAGCGCATCGTCCATACGTGCGAGCCGGTTGAGTTCGATCTTGGCGACGTACATCGCTGCTTCGACGTGATCCGCGCGGAGAGCTTCGTCGCGGGCCTGCATGCCGCCTACACGCGTGACCCGGGCGCGCTGGGTCCGAATACGCGCGCGAACTATGAAATGGGCGCGAAGATGTCGCTCTCGGACAGCGCGTGGGCGCAAGCCGAGCAAACGCGCATCTACCAGCGCTTCCAGAGCGCGTTCGCGCGCTACGACGTGATCGTTTCGCCCACCACGCCGGTCACGCCGTTCCCGTGGACCGAGCTTTATGCCGCGCAGATCGACGGCCGCGCGCAAGAGAATTACTACCGCTGGCTCGCGCTCACGTACGTCGTTACGCTCACCACGCATCCGGCGCTCGCGCTGCCGTGCGGCGTCGATCACGCGGGCATGCCGTTCGGACTCCAGATCGTTGGACCGTTCCGCGGCGACATGAAGACGCTCGCGGTCTCGCAGGCGCTCGAGACGGCGTTTTCAGCGTATCCTCATCTGCGTCGCCCGCGCCCCGATCTCGCGCGCCTGACGCAACCCAATCCGGCGCTGACGTCCATCGTCACGGCGCCTCCCATTTACAACCCGGCCGGTAGCGACGCTGCCGGTCTTTCGGCGGTATGAACATGAGCAACGATATTCAAAGGCTGCAAACCAACGCGCGCATGAGCCAGGTGGTGATCGCCAATGGCGTGGTGTATCTCTCGGGCCAGGTGCCCGACACCGCAGGCGCGCCGATCGACGTTCAGGCAACCGAAATCCTCACGCGTATCGACAAGCTGCTCGCATCGGCGGGCGTGGACAAAACGCGCGTGCTGACCGCGAACGTGTGGCTGAGCGACCCGAAGCATTTCGACGCGTTCAATGCCGTATGGGACGCCTGGGTTCCGCAAGGGCACGCGCCCACGCGCGCCTGCGTGCAGGCCTTGCTGATGCGACCGGGCCTCGACGTCGAAGTGGCCGTCACCGCGCTCGCCTGAGTGCCTTCGAGCCAGGAACATCGCGTGATGAAATTCGATTCGGTCGTGCTTGGCGGCGGTATCGTCGGCGTCTCGGTGGCCTTGCAATTGCAGCGGCGCGGCCTCTCGGTCGCGCTCGTGGACCGCAGGGCGCCAGGCAATGAAACATCGCACGGCAACGGGGGATTGATCCAGCGCGAGGGCGTCTACCCCTATGCGTTTCCGCGCGAGCTTTCGACGCTGCTGCGCTACGCGCGCAACCGCTCGACGGACGTGCGCTATCACCCGGGGGCGATACCGAAGCTGCTGCCGTTTCTCTATCGCTACTGGCACCATTCGCGCGCCGACCGGCACGCCGAAATCGCGCGCGCGTATTCCACGCTCATCGAGCATTGCGTGATCGAGCATCGCGCGCTGATCGAGGCGGCGGGCGCACAGGCGCTGCTACGCACCAACGGCTGGATGAAGGTGTTTCGCAGCGCGGCGGCCATGGACGCCACGCTGGCCGAGGCGCAGCGCTGGCAGCGCGAGTACGGCGTGGGCCACGAGGCGCTCGACGCAGCGGCGCTGCGCGCCGCCGAGCCCGCGCTCAGCCACACGCTGGTGGGCGGCGTGCGCTACACCGATTCCGATTCGGTTAGCGATCCGAAGGGGTTGGTGACGACCTACTCGAAGCTTTTCGAGCAGCTAGGCGGCCGCGTGCTGATTGGCGACGCCGCGACGCTCGAACCGTCGTGGCGCGTCATGACGCAGGATGGGCCCGTGCTGGCGAAGTCGGCGGTCATCGCCATGGGGCCGTGGTCGGGCGACCTCACGGTGCGGCTGGGCTACGAGTTGCCGCTCGCCGTGAAACGCGGCTATCACATGCATTACGCGGTCACGAACGGCGCGAAGCTGAACCAGCCGGTGCTCGACGCCGAAGCGGGTTTCCTGATCACGCCCATGGTGCGCGGCACGCGCCTCACGACCGGCGTCGAACTCGGCTTTCGCGATTCGCCCAAGACGCCGGTTCAGCTCGAAGCCGTGGAGCCGCTCGCGCGCGATATTTTCCCGCTCGGCGCGCGGCTCGATGCCGAGCCGTGGCTGGGCCGCCGCCCCTGCACGCCCGATATGATGCCGATCATCGGGCCCGCGCCTAAGCACGACGACCTCTGGTTCGCTTTCGGCCACGCGCACCACGGGCTCACGCTTGGCCCGGTCACGGGGCGCCTGATCGCGGAAATGATGACGGGCGCGCCGACGGTGGTGGACCCACGGCCGTTCCGCGCCGAGCGGTTCTAACGGGGCGCGCATCGGCGCACGTGTTTAGAACCGGTAGTTGAGCCCCGCGAACGCCGTGATCTCGCGGCGGCTCTCGGTGATCGGGCTGTCGGCGGCGTAATGCTGAAGGCGTCCGAACGTTGCGTTCACCGAACCGACCCAGTGCTTCGAGAAGTCGTGCGTCATGTAGAACGTCATGTGCAGATCGCGAATGCCCGCGCCCGGCGAATAGGCCGGCAAGCCGGATGCCGCACTCTCGTCCGGCGTCACACCGAACAGCGTGCGCGTGTAGACGCCGTTGGCCCACGTGAGCCCCGGCCCTACCGAAAACAGCCAGCCCGTCAGCGGCAGCGACACATAGAGGTCCGCCGTTGCCGTCGTACCTTGCCCGTGGCCGCTGATGTCCTGATACATGGCAACGGCGCCGGTGAACGCCCACGCCGTGTAATCGGCGAAAAGGCGCAGCTTGGGACCGTCATCGACATTGCTCAGGCCGTGCAGATGCGGGTCGTCCGACACGGTGCGCGACTGGAAGTCGAAGCTCAGCGAAGCGCCTACGTGGTAGTTCTCCGCGGAAATCACGTTCACGCCCAGCACGTCCGGCCCTTGCGAGAAGAAGCGGTCGCGGTACGAGATGTCGAGCGACGGGAACGGATAGAACTTCATGTGGCGCGCGCCCGGATACTCGGGCGCGAAATAGGCGCCCGGACCGATCGAGATTTTCCACGGCGAATCAGTCGTTGCGGTACTGGACGTATCGGTATCGGCCCACGCGTGCGAGGCCAGGGTCAGCGCGGCGACGCACGCCAGCCCTCTCATTGCTACGGATTGCTTCACGTATTTTTCCTTCCCACTGCCGCCAGTTGGCGCAGACGCCGGGCGAGCGCCTTGGAGACGACCGGCGCGTCCTTCGCGCCGCGCGCGACTTCGCTCTCGCGCAGGAACAGGGCCGTTTCGCGCGCAACGATCTCGCGTTCGTTGTCCGAGGTGATCATGTGATACGAATCGTCGAGCCACAGCGTGCGCAGGAAGTTCGAGCCGATGCGGTCGATCACGTGGCGCGGATTGCGCGGGCTCGACGTTTCGTCGTCGATCGCGTGGATCACGAGCGTGTCGTTCTCGATCGCGGCGATATCCTTGCGCGCCGCGCGCGCGAGGCGCAGCGCCTGGTGCAGCGCGGGCAGCGCAATCGTCGAAGGGCCGACCTCGCTGAAGTCGCTGCGCTGCATGGCGCGCGCGATCTTCTTGCGCAGCGCTTCGTTACGCACGCCGAACGGTTCGGCTTCGCGATAGCGGTAACGGTGGCGCAGCGGCGTGAAATACGCCCAGTCGAGCAGGAAGCGATACCACGGGATCGCCCAGCCGTCGTAGGCGAGCGTGAGCGAGAGCAGCACGAGCGACTGCGCGGCGGGCCGCTCGCGAATCAGGCGCAGCGCAAGCGCGCCGCCGATCGACAGCCCGCAGATCGAGACGCGCTCGTAGCGCGCCGCCAGCGCGTCGAACTCGCGCGCGGCGTTTTCGACCCATTGTTCCATCGGCAGTTGGCCGGTGCCGGCGCTATACCCGTCGATGACGGGCGCGCATACCGTGAACCCTTCGCCCTGCAGGTAGCGCGCGAGATAGCGAAGTTCGATCGGCGAGCTGGAGAGCCCGTGAAGCATGAGCACGGCGTGGCTGTCGCCTTCGCAGAAAAAGCGCGTGGACTGCACGGCTGGCGTTTCGGTCGCGGCCAGTTCCATTTCGAGCGTAGCCATGTCAGCTCTCCGTGCGCAGCACGAGAAAATCGCCCGCGTGAGTGGTGAAGCGTTCACAGCTGCAATTGACGTGCCGGTACTCGCGCTTGTGCTGCTCGCTGCGCAGGCGCACGCGAAGATGGCCCGGCGACAGGGTGTGCGTGAGGCGCTGCACGTCGTCGGGATGCAGGGCGTCGAAGAGCGGGCCAGGCGCGACTTCGGCGGCGGCCGGCAGCGCTTGCGACATGCTCTGTCCCACGCTTGCGCGTTGGGCGGCATTGCGCTCGAGCCCCTTGATGAGGACGAAGCCTTCGTGATGCTGCGCGAGATGCCGCAGCAGGCGATGCGTTTCGTCAACGGCGCGGCGCGCCAGCGCGCGCTCGTTGTCGTGACGCAGCAGCATTTCGTAGCGGGACTGCGCGACCGAGGTGATCAACTGCGCGCGAAACTGCTCGCGCCGCAGACGCTCGATCAGCGTGATCACGATCACCGTGACGAGCGGATACGACACCAGCAGGATCACATCGTGGGTGTCGATGAATGTAATGTAATTGTAGGGCGGCACGAACATATAGTCCGCAATGGCGAGGCCCAGCACCATCACGGTCAGCGCAGGCGCGAGGCCGAGGAAGTATTCGACCAGCGAAGCGGCAATACAGAACGTCGTGCCCGGCATCAACGGGCCGAGCAGGGGATGCAGTGCGAAGCGGATGGCGCACGCGAGCGCGAGCGCGCCAGCGGCAAGGTACCAGCGGCGCGGGCCTCTTGGCGCCCAGAGGCGGGCGTTACGGACTTTCATGGTTTCCCGGGTGGCCCGCCGCGTGACGGGCCGTCGCGCGCGTATTGCGCATGGGCAATCGCTGACGCTTTAGTTGTAAGCAGTGCAAGGAATTCGACAGGAACGGCAAAGCGGAGCGGCGGTGACCGACCTGTCACCGTCAGCCCTCTGACGATTTTTTCGTGTCCCGAATATTACCACTGTTTACAGTCATCGGATCAGCCGTGCGAGGCCGCCGGGAAACCGTGGCGAGCTCGTGGGGAGCTTTAGACGTCAGGATTCCACGTCGGCCAGGCTGAATATTCCGGTCTTGTCGTTATACGAAAAGATTTCGGCGTAGCGGCCCCAGGCAATCACGGTGTCGAGCGTTTCCTCTGCGGCGTCGTCGGCAAGCAGGTCCTCCAGTTCCTGCTCGAAGCGCACGCGCGGGGCGCGATGTCCAGGGCGCTCGTTAAGCACCGTTTTGATCCGCGCGGCCAGCGGCACGTTGCGCAGCAAATGTTCGGCGAACATCAGCTTGCGCTCCTGCGTACTGAATTCGTTGAAGGTCTTGCCCGCGTGCGTGAGAATCACGTCGCCTTCGCTGACCTCCGCAAAGCCGAGATACTGCAGCATTTCCGCGACCGGGAAGAGCTCGTCGACCTCCAGTTGCAGTGCTCGCGCGATTTCCGGCATGTCCGCGCGGCCGTTGTAAGGCGCGGCGGCCAGCGTTTCGATCAGGCCCGCCATCAGGTTGACCGAGATGCCCGGCAGCCAGCTGCCCGGTTCGAGTTCGGGTTTCGCCGGGCCGCCCGGCTTGCGCGCGGTCATCTTCGCGTAGATATCGTCGACGAGCGCGCGGAATGCCGGGTCGAGACGATTACGCGGGTGCTTGAACGCCACCGGAATTTCGGCCACCACGCGGCCCGGGTTCGACGACAACACGAGAATGCGGTCGCACATGAATACCGCTTCCTCGATGTTGTGCGTGACGATCAGCACCGATTTGATCGGCAGGCGGCCTTGCGTCCACAGGTCGAGCAGGTCGGTGCGCAGCGTTTCGGCCGTGAGCACGTCGAGTGCGGAGAAGGGCTCGTCCATCAGCATCAGCGTGGGATCGACCACGAGCGCGCGCGCGAAGCCCACACGCTGGCGCATGCCGCCCGAAAGCTCGCGCGGATAGGCGTTCTCGAAGCCGTCCAGACCGATCAGGTCGATGGCGGCGAGCGCGCGCTTGCGACGCTCGTGCGGGCCGACGCCGATCGCTTCCAGTCCGGCCTCGACGTTTTCCAGCACCGTGAGCCACGGGAACAGCGCGAAGGTCTGGAACACCATCGCGACGCCTTCGGCCGGACCGCGCAGCGGCTTGCCGAGGTAGTTCACTTCGCCGCTGGTGGGCGGAATCAGGCCCGCGATGATGCGCAGCAGCGTCGACTTGCCGGAGCCCGAGCGGCCCAGCAAGCCGACGATCTCGCCTTCACGCAGCGTGACGTCCACGTCGTCGAGCACCAGTTGCTCGCCCGGGTTCTTGCCGAAACCGCGGCACACGTGCTGGACGCACATCACGTCCTCGCCGAGGCGGGGCCGCGTCTGCGGCATGTCGGGAGTGGTCGTTTTGAGGTTTTGCATGGAATTGATACTCAATCAAGGCGAAGACGGGACTCGGCATACGCGTACAGCGGACGCCACAGCGTGCGGTTGAAAAGCGTGACGAACAGCGACATCACGGCAATGCCGAGGATGATCTTGGGGAAGTCGCCGGCGGCGGTCGTTTGAGCGATGTAAGCGCCGAGCCCATGGGCCACGACCTTGGTGTCGCCCCATTGCACGAACTCGGAGACGATGCTCGCGTTCCAGGCGCCGCCGGAAGCCGTGATCGCGCCCGTGATGTAGTACGGGAAAATGCCCGGCAGCATGGCGCTCTTCCACCATTGCCAGCCGCGGATGCGGAAGTTGGCGGCCGCCTCGCGATAGTCATTGGGATATGCCGTGGCGCCTGCAATCACGTTGAAGAGGATGTACCACTGGGTGCCGAGCACGATCAGAGGCGAGAGCCAGATGTCCGGGTTCAGGTGGTACTTCACGATCACGATCACGAACACGGGAAACAGCAGGTTCGCGGGGAACGCCGCGAGAAACTGCGCGAGCGGCTGGATCTTTTCGGCGAGCGCCGGACGCAGGCCGATCAGCACGCCGAGCGGCACCCAGATCACCGAGGAGATCGCGATGAGCACGACCACGCGCAGCAGCGTGATGAGCCCCAGCACGAACACGTGCCCAACTTCGTCGAGCGTGACGCCCGTGCGCACGTACGAGACCACGCGGTACACCACGTAGACCGTGAGCACCAGCACGAGCGTGCCCCAGATGATGTCGCCCACGAGCGTCGACTTCCGGCGCTGCGACTTCTCGAGTGGGCTTGCGTGCGGCAGGGGCAGGCGAGCCGGAATGCGGGCCGCCGTTGCGAGCAGCACGCCTGCCGGCGTCAGCAGGCGGTGAATGAGGCGCGTGCGCCGCATCACGTCGAGCAGCAAGGACTCGGGCGCATTGCCCGAACTCGTGGTTTCCATGCGGAACTTGTCGGACCAGGCCACGAGCGGGCGGAACAGCAACTGGTCATAGGCGAGGATCACGACGGTCATCGCAAGGATCACCCAGCCCACCGCGTGCAGGTTCTTGTCGCTGATCGCCTGAGCCAGGTACGCGCCGATGCCCGGTAGCGTAATGGTGTTGTTGCCCACCGTAATCGCTTCGGAAGCGACGACGAAGAACCAGCCGCCCGACATCGACATCATCATGTTCCAGATGAGGCCCGGCATCGAGAACGGCACGTCGAGCTTCCAGAAGCGTTGCCATCCCGTGAGATGAAAGCCTTTCGACACCTCGTCGAGATCGCGCGGCACGGTGCGCAGCGACTGATAGAAGCTGAACGTCATGTTCCAGGCCTGGCTCGTCCAGATCGCGAAGATCGCGGCGAGCTCAGCGCCGATGACGCGCCCGGGAAAGAGCGAAAGAAAGAACGTGACCGTAAACGAGATGTAGCCGAGCACCGGCACCGACTGAAGGATGTCGAGAATGGGAACCAGCACCTTTTCGGCTCGGCGGCTCTTTGCGGCGAGCGTGCCGTAGGTGAGCGTGAAAACGAGCGAGGCGACCATGGCGGCGAGCATGCGCAGCGTGGTTCGCATGGCGTATTCCGGCAACATGGCCGGATTGAGCGAGATCGCCTGCGTCTTGAGCGTCGACATGGGCGCAAGCGTTTGATGAAAGCCAATCGAAGCCATCGCGATCAGGCAGATGATCAACGGAAAGGCAACGAAGTCCCATGCGTTTGGGAGTAACCGCTGTGCGGACGCGTTCGCAGTGCGGTTCAGATTGAAACCGAACTCCATCAGATGTCTCCCGGGTACGCGCCGCATAACGGCGTATCGTTGAGTCGATTCATGGCGAAACGAAAAGGGCGTGAAAGGGAATGGTTAACTCACCGCCACGATCAGGGAGCGCGCCCCTTTTCAACGATGGCGAAACTTCGTGACCGGAGTTTGGCAGAACTTAGGAAAACCGGGACTTGATGCGGCGCCACAGGTCTTTCCAGGGGTGACGGCGGACAGGTTCGAGCGACAGCAGCGCTTCGTAGTGCGCGCGCGCCTCGTTTACGTGAGGCAGATGCGACAAAAGCAGACCGAAAATCATGATGTTTCTCCGGACGTCTGGCGTGTATGGGCGAGTGCAAAGCCCGCAGACGTTCGGTCGCCGCGCAGCCGGCGCGGTCGCAGGGGTCTACGTGCTTTCCTCGGACGAGTTCGAAGGCAAGCGGTAAGGGCAACTGTCACTGTCGGGCATCTCGGCTCCTGTTCATGCTAAGCGCACGCCAGCGCCTCCGCCACGAAGCGGGGTGCAGGCGAACGGCGGCCGCGGGCGCAAGCGCTCGCGAGGTCGTGCCAATGCGTATGCGAGCGAAGCCCGCGTCGGCATGGCGCTATGGTTTGGGGTGCACGAGGGAAGACTGCTACGGCGCGCACCGTCTGCCTGCTGGCAGGACGGCGGCTCGGGAAGGGGAGCGGATGTCCTGCCGGTCAGGCAGCGAAACGATTCGAAGATCGACTACAACTACTGTCCAAGGCATCGGCCCCATTGAGAAGACGGGCGAATTCTAGTCTCGGTAAAAACACCAAGTCAACCAAAATTGCTAAGCAGAGCAGAGATTCAATTCTGAAGGTTGAAGCAACGCGATTGAAAGAAACGGGAGCCTGCGGGGCTGTTGCTGGCCGGCCTCGTCTTTATGCTTTTTTTACTTGCTTTTTTGTCTGCGTGCCCAATACAATCCGCCCCGTCATAGCAAAGGAGTCCTCCGTGGACGCATGTTCTAGTAGTGGAAGTCCGATGCCGGCCAGCGCCGGCAGCACCACCGCGAGATAGTCGCCGCAGGTTCACTCCTTCGCCGCTAACTCGCTTACGCCGGGTTAGCGCGCTTCGTTACTGACTGGTCTCAGTCGCTTTTGCGACCAGTCTGCCAGCAGCACGCTCCCTCTTGTCGATTGCCATTTGCAAGCTTGCTTGCAGGTATGGCTGCGCTTTCGCATTTCGTCCGCTTTTGAAGTGGCCAACGCGGAGGGATGATGTTCGTCTTTCTCTTTCCTGTCTTTCAGCTGCGTGCGTTGCGGGCTGTCTGTTTTCGCGCACGGGGTTTCGTGGCCGCAGCGGCGCTTGCCTGCCTGCACGGCATCGCTTTCGCCGCTGCGGTTCGCGCCACGCCTGCCGGCGTGCGCCTTCGTACGCTGCACGTTGCACGCCGTGCCGCCCACATGGCGGCGCGCTGCGCGCTGCGCACCGTTCACGCGGGACATCCGCTCACGCCCACGGGGTACGTGCTTCTCGGCGCGACCGTAGCGGCGGCTGCGCTGGTCTCGCTGCTGTGCGCGTCCGCGACCGCGTGCACCTCCGAGCCGGAGCGTCCTTTATGGCCGCATTCGCGCTTCGCGTAGAAAACCTGCGCGCCGGACACAGTTTCATCAAGCTTCGCAGGCACGCTCTGCGTTGAATAGCGGACTTGTCCGCAACTTACCAAAGCCCCACAAATACTATGAAAAATATCCTCAAGAGCAGGCTGCCCGGTTCGGGCGGACTCGTCACGCTGAGCGCGCTCCTCTCGCTGGGCGTCGTGCCTGCCGCCTTCGCGCAGACCAGCGGCGAAAATGCGCCCGCCCAACCGGCTTCGCCTGCTGCTCCTGCTTCGTCAGCCGGCGCAGCAGATCAGCAACAAGCGCCCGCTGCCGATCAGAACGCTGCTGCGCCCACGGGTCTTTGGGAACGCTCGAACCTCTTCGGCGATATGGGCGGCTTGCGGCCATGGCTCGCCCAGTACGGCTTGTCGTTCGGCCTGCAGGAAACCAGCGAGTACATGGGCAACGTGAGCGGCGGAACGAGTCGCGGCGGTGCCTATCAAGGTGTGACTGAGTTCAGCCTCGGCATGGATACGCAGAAGGCGTTCGGTTTGCCTGGCGGCATCTTCAATGTGTCCGGCTTCCAGATTCACGGCACGAGCCTGACTTCGCGCAACCTGCAAACGCTGCAGAACGCGAGCGGCATCGAGGCCGATGCCTCGACCCGCTTGTGGGAATTGTGGTACCAGCAGACGCTGCCCGGCGGCAAGGTCGACGTGAAGGTCGGTCAGCAAAGCCTCGACCAGGAATTCATGGTCAGCCAGTACGCGAATACGTTCATGAACGCGACGTTCGGCTGGTCGGTGCTGCCGTCTGTCGATCTGCCTGCGGGCGGCCCTGCGTATCCGCTTTCGTCGCTCGGCGTGCGCGTGCGCGCCACGCCTACCGACGCGATCACCGTGCTCGGCGGGGTATTCGACGGCAACCCGGCGCCGGGCGACGGCGACCCGCAAAAGCTCAACGCGAGCGGCACGAATTTCAACCTGGGCAATGGCGCGCTGGTGATCGGCGAAATTCAGTATGCAATTAATCAGCCGCCTGCAAATAATTCGGATCCCAAACCAAGTGGCATGCCCGGCACCTACAAGCTTGGCTTCTGGTACAACAGCAACCGTTTCGCCGATCCGGCAACGGGCGTGACGGGCGTGGGCGGCCCGGTTAGCCATCGGGGCAACTACAGCATCTATGCCGTGGCGGACCAGATGGTCTGGCGTCCGAGCGCCGACAGTCCGCAGTCGGTGGGCGTGTTCGCGCGCGTGATGGGCGCGCCCGGCGACCGCAACCTGGTGGACCTCGGTGTCAACGCGGGCGTGACGCTCAAGGCGCCGTTCAAAGGACGCGACAACGACGTGGCCGGCCTGGCGGTGGGCTACGCGCACATCGGCTCGCATGCGCAGGACTTCGCGAGCGCCCAGGCGGCCTCGACGCCTGGCTACCCGTCGCGCAGCGCGGAGACGGTTCTGGAAGCGACTTACCAGTATCAGATCGCGCCGTGGTGGCAATTGCAGGCGGACTTTCAGTACTTCTTCCGGCCGGCCGGCGGCATTCCGGACCCGCAGAATGCGTCGCGGCGTATTGGCGACGAGGCGGTGTTCGGCCTGCGCACGACGGTCGCGTTCTGATTCGGAAACGACGCTCCTGCCGCCGGATTGGCGGCGGCAGGAGCGTGCAGGACGACGAAGCGTTAGTGGTCTGCGTGCAGATACGAGCGAAAGACGAGGGAAGACCCCGATTGGTCGTACTTGCGATTGATCTAGACTCCAGGGGCGAGTGCTGCGCAGCTATTCGATGCGGCACCAGTTTCCAGACGCAGATTTCGTTCCATGAAGCATCCGATCCAGGGATGGCTTTTGGGTGTCGCTCTGCTGGCGCTTGCCAGCGTCTCGGCGGCCGAACCCGCCAAGTCGGCGCATACCCAGAAGCCTGTCCAGAAGCACGTCCAAAAGCACGTCCAGAAGGACGCGAGGGGCCATGCCCCGAAGCACGCCGTTGCGGCCGCACCCGCGCCGGCGGCGCCATCCGTCTCTTTGCCAGCCATTGCGAAGCGCTTCGAGTACCAGTCGCCGTTTGAAAGGCAGTACGACGCGCATCTGGCGACAACCACCGCTGCAACGCCTGGCATTCCGGACGATACCGACGCCTCGCTGGATCCGGGGACCAACGGGCCGCGCACGCCGGGAGCCCAGGTCGATAGCAATGGGGTGCCGAATCAGGCGCTCCATCCGCAAACGCCGCCGCTCGTCACCGTAGGCGACTGGGATCTCTCGGCCGACGCGCATCTGCCGTTGACGCGCTCGCACGACACGGGCGCGGCGATTAGCGCCCGGCACGGGTTCTAAGACAAAAATCCCCCCGATACCCACTTCCTTACCGCCGCAAGGTAATCGGTAAGGCATTGCCGTTGTCGCACGTTGCTCCCGGGAATGCGGATGAGGCGAGTCAGTAAGCTGACAAGCTCATATCCCGCAAAAGAATCCTCCCCGGACCCACGCCTCATGTCACAACGACGCCCAACCTGTTCGCGCATCCTGGGTCAGCTCCTGCTCCCCGTGCTGCTCAGCTCGACGCTGATGCTGCAGGGCTGCGCGACGACCGCGGAAAATATTGCTCTGGGTTTTGGTATCGGCTCGGTCGGTACGATCTCCGCCCTGGGTTGCCTGCTCGCCTGCCAGATGAACGACGCGCGCTGGTAAGCGGCGCTCAGTAATACATCCACCGCCCGTATTGCGGCGACCAGTACACCCAGCGCGCCGGCGGTTGCTGGTATTGCTGCGCGCCCCACGGTGCGGGCGGCGGGTAGTACGCGGGCCGGGGCTGCGCGTACGCGGGCTGCTGCTGTGGGTATTGTTGCTGGGCGTATTGCTGTGCATACACCGGCTGCTGCTGCGCGTAGGCGGGCGGCTGCGGGTAGGCCGGACGCTGCTGCGCATACGCCGGCTGCTGGGCATAACCGTACGGCTGGGGCGGCGGCGCGTATTGCTGGGCCTGCGCCTGGACCGGCTGCTGGACCCGTGGCTGCGCCGGTTGTGAGTAGGGCTGGGCATAACCCTGGCCCTGCGTCGAGTAGATCTGCGCGGAGCGCGGCGGCTCCGATTCGTCGACGGCTTCGTCGTTCGCCAGCGACTCCGGCGGCGCGACGTCGTCCTGCGGGGGCGGCGTCGCCGCAACAGCGCGATGGTTCGCGCTCGCTTGCGCATAGGCGCGGGGCTGCGGTTGCCGGGCGGCCGCAGCCGGCGCTGCGTTGGCGGCGTGCGCAATGTTGGCGTGCGCGTTCGTCTGCTCGGGAGCCGGCGCCGCTGCCGCCGCTTCGGCCGGAGCCGCGGCGGTGGAGTCCTGGACGTCTTGCGCCTCTTGAGTCTCTCTCGCGCTTTGTTCGCTTTGCGCGCCTTGCGCATCCGCGAGCGGCTTGACCACGACCGGCACGGTCATGACCGTCGAGACCTCGCCCGCGTCGCTATACGTGTGCTTGATGTCGAGGATGGGTTTCTGCGCCGCCGCGCCGGCGGCCTTCTTCGCGGGCGCTGCAGCAGGCGCAGCAGCAGGCGCAGCAGCGGGAGCCGCCTGCGCCATCTCCTCCCTGGCGGCCTTGTAACCCCTGTCATAGGCTGCCTGGACTTCGCGGTCCTGCGCCGCGGCGTCTTCTTCCTTGCTATAGGCGTGAGACGCTCCCGATATTGCGCAGCCCGTTGCAAGCAATGCGATGGCCGTCGCGTGCCGTGCGGTCGTGTCCATGGAGGGACCTCTAATTCTGTTTTTCGATGACTTCATCGTACTACGCGGCTGATGACATTCAAGCGGCGGAAAACCCCCTGGGTATGCAGACGAACGCAAGCGCTCACCCCGGCGACGCTTGCGCCAGCAACCACTGCCGGAATGCCGCCAGGCGGCTCTGCTTGATGTCGGTCGAGCGGCACGAAAGGAAATGCGTTTCGCGTAAAAAGCGCGTGAAGCGGTCGGCGCCGACCTCCACCAGATCGCCGCGCGCAAGCTCGCGCTCGGCGAGGCGCGTGCTTTCGAGCACGACGCCCATGCCGTCGGCCGCCGCCGAAATCGCGAGCGCCGCGCGATCGAACGAGGGGCGCGGCCGGTCGGTCAACGGCAGGCCGTTCGCGGCGAACCAGTCGCGCCAGGTCACGCGGCTCAACGGGCTGTCGATCAGCGTGGCTTCCTGCATCAACGCTTCCACCGAGCCTGCGCTCGCCAGCATCGCGGGCGAGCACATCGGCACGAGCGGTTCGACGCCCAGCGCCACCGTCTCCACACCCGGGCGCTCCAGCGCGCCGCCATACGAAATCGCCACATCGATTTCCTGAGCGCGCGTGAGGTCCAGCGGGTCCGGTCCGGTGGAAAGCCGCAACGTGATGTTGGGGTGATGGCGCGCGAAGTCGGCAAGCCTCGGCCCGAGCCATTTCACGGCGAAACTCGGCGCGCTGTACACGGCGAGCACCTGGGCCTGGGGCGCGAGCGAGACTTCGGTGCAGGCCGATTCGATGACGTCGAACACGCGGCTCAGGCTGTCGAGCAGACGCAGCGCCTCGGGGGTCGGATCGATGCGGCGATTGCGCCGGATAAAGAGCGGCCGCCCGAAGTACGCCTCGAGCTCCTTGACCTGATGGCTGATCGCCGATGGCGTGAGATGGAGTTCGCGTGCCGCGAGCGCGAAGCTCTGGAGCCGTGCCGCGGCTTCAAAGGCGCGCAGCAGCACAAAATTCGGAATTTTGCGCACGTTCGACCCCGAGATAGGTGAATGTGACTCATGTTTTCATGAACATCCATCGTTTGTCAACGCGTCGAGAGCCGGACAAGATGTCAACCATCGAACGGAAGGATTTGAAAGGAGACGCAGCATGTCCGAAGTGATGGAGACGCCCAAGGCCACGAAGGCAATCGACCTGAACGGTCGCATCTCGATCTATCAGCCCGAGCAGAAGGATCTGATTTTTCCCGAACTGCCGACTTTCGCGAATCACGCCGAGCACCGGCAGCACCTGAAAGAGCGCCTCGTCGCCGCCTGCCGTGCGTTCGCGCTGCAGGGCTTCGACTACGGCTTCGCGGGGCACCTCACCGTGCGCGATCCGGAGCATCCCGATCTGTACTGGACCAACCCGATGGCCGTGCACTTCTCGCAGGTCAAGGTCTCGAACCTGATTCTCGCGGACCACGAAGGCCGCGTGGTCGAAGGCAAGTACGCCATCAACCGCGCCGGCTTTGTGCTGCACGCGGCCGTGCACGAAGCGCACCCCGACATCGTGGCGATGTGCCATGCGCATACCGTCTACGGCACCGCTTTTGCGGCGCTCGGCAAGAAGATCGAACCGATCACCCAGGACGCCTGTGCGTTCTTCGAAGACCACGTCGTGATCGGCGACGAGGCGGGCCAGGTCGCGGTGGAAGTGAAGGCCGGCCACAAGGTCGCCAACGCATTCGCCGGCGTGAAGGCCGCGATTCACCAGAACCACGGCTTGCTGACGGCCAGCCGTCACAGCATCGAATCGGCGGCGTTCTGGTTCATCGCGCTCGAGCGCTGCTGCCAGCAGCAGCTGATGGTCGACGCCACCGGCATCACGCCGCGTCTCGTGCCGGAGGACCGTGCGCGCTACAGCCGCGAGCACGTGGGCAGCGAGTACATCGGCTGGCTGCACTTCCAGGCGATCTGGGATCAGCTGGTGGCCACGCAGCCGGATATGTTCGATTAAGTTGTTTGTTTCGCTCTAGATGTACGTTTGACTGAGCACTGCGGGCCGCTGGCGCAAGAGAACATGCGCGAGCGGCCGCGCGCACAATAATCTTCGGAGACAACCCCCATGAATACGTCGAGGCCTACGCTCGCGGCGTCCACGACTTTCCCGAGCGCCGAAACATCGCAGTCGGCGCTCTACGCGAAGGTCGCGTGGCGCCTGGTACCGCTCTTGTTCCTCTGCTATGTGGCCGCCTATCTCGACCGTGTGAACGTCGGGTTCGCGAAACTGCAGATGCTCAAGGACCTGGGCTTCAGCGAAACCGTGTACGGTCTTGGCGCCGGCATCTTCTTCATCGGCTACTTCATTTTCGAGGTGCCGAGCAACATCATCCTGCACAAGGTCGGCGCGCGCATCTGGATCGCGCGGGTGATGATCACGTGGGCCATCATTTCCGGCCTCATGATGTTCGCGAAGACGCCCGCCATGTTCTACACGCTGCGCTTTCTGCTGGGTGTCGCGGAAGCGGGGCTCTTTCCCGGCGTGATCCTGTACCTGACTTACTGGTTTCCGGCCGAGCGGCGCGGCAAGATCATCGCGCTCTTCATGACCGGCATTCCCATTTCGGGTGTGATCGGCGGCCCGCTTTCCGGCTGGATCCTGCATTCGATGAGCGGCACGCACGGGCTGGCGGGCTGGCAGTGGCTCTTCGTGATCGAGGCGATTCCCTCGCTCGTGCTCGGCGTCGTGGTGATCCTCATGCTCGACAAGGGCATCGAGCAGGCCAAGTGGCTCAACGACGACGAGAAGCGAACGCTGATCGTCAACATCGCGGCCGATGCGAGCCGCGTGGAGTCCCACTCGTTCCGCGACGGCTTCACGAACCGCATGGTGTGGGTGCTGAGCGTGATCTACCTGTTCTTCATCATGGGGCTGTATGGCGTGGGCTTCTGGTTGCCGACGCTCATCAAGGGCTCGGGCGTGAAGGACCCGCTCACGATCGGACTGCTGACCACCTTGCCCTACGCGGCGGCGGCAATCTCGATGGTCGTTGTGGGCCGTAGCTCCGACGCACGTCGCGAGCGCCGCTGGCACGTCGCGCTGCCGGGCCTGATCGGCACGGCGGGCTGGATCGTCGCGGTGGCGGCGGGCAGCGGCAACGTCACGCTGGCGATGATCGGTCTCACCGTCGCGACGATGGGCGTGATGACGACGCTGTGCCAGTTCTGGTGCCTGCCCACTGCTGTTCTTGCGGGTGCGGCGGCGGCGACCGGCGTTGCGGTGGTCAACTCCGTCGGCAACCTCGCGGGCTTCGTGAGCCCCTACGTGATCGGCTGGATCATCGACAAGACGCATTCGACCGATCTGGGTGTGTATACGCTGGCGGCGTGTCTTTCGATTGGCGGATTGCTGGTGCTCGCGCTGCCCAAGCGGCTCGTGAATCACTAATCAGGCATACGGGGCCGCTGAAATTCACTGAACCGCCTTCGGTTCGCTATCACCCGCCACAGCGGCCCCCGCTTTCTCATCCCACTGCCACCCGCCACCCAGATTCTTGATCAACGCAACGCTGCTCTGCATCAACAGCGACTGCGTATCCTTCAAGCTCTGCTGAGCCTGTAGCAACGTGAGCTGCTGCGTGAGCAAGCTTTGCTCGCTGGCGGTTCCCGCGCCGAGCTGCGCCTGCGTGCTGGCGAACAAGGCCTGATTGCGCTGATAAATATTCGCGTAGGCCGCTTCCTGCTGCGCAAGATGATTCCACGACGAGAGGCTGTCCTCGACGTTCTGGAACGCACCCAGCACCGCCTGTCGATAGTTGGCCGCCGCTTCGTCGTAGGTCGCGCGCGCTTCGTGCACGGCTGCCGTGCGCGCGCCGCCGTCGAAGATCGTCGCGGCGATATCCGGTCCGAGCGTCCACACGCGGCTTGGCAGCGAGAACAGATGCGCGAAGGTGTTGTGCTCGAATCCGCCCTCGATGCTCAGGTCCAGTATCGGAAAGAACGCCGCTTCCGCCGCACCGATCTTCGCATTGGCCGCCGCCGCCGAGCGTTCGGCCTGCACGACATCGGGCCGCCGCTGCAGCAATTGCGACGGCAGCGCGAGCGGCACGGCCGGCGTGTTGAACGCATAGTCCGCTTGCGGCGGCAACGTGAAGCTCGCCGGCGCCACGCCGATCAGCATGGCGATCGCATGCTCGTCCTGTTCGCGCGAGGTTTCTGTGCTCTGCAATGCGGCCACGACGAGTTCGAGCGTATCTTGCGCGGTCAGCACGTCGTCGTTCGATGCGGTGCCTTGCGCATACGCCGTGCGCGTGATGTCGAGTAGCCGCGTGTCGATGGCTTGCTGCTGCTTGAGCGACGCGATGTCGAAGTCGGCCTGGCGCAGCGCGAAGTAGTCGTCGGCGAGGCTCGCGGTAATCGACAGGCGCTCGCCCGCGAGTTGGGCGTCCGAGGCTTGCGCGCTCGCCTTGCTCGATTCGATCTCGCGGCGAATCTGCCCCCAGAGGTCGGGCTCCCAACTCGCTGCTGCGCTCACGCTCACGCTGTTGTGCACGCCGGGCACGGTGCCCGTGGTCGAACTCACACCGCCTGTCGCGGCATTCGTGCCCGTGCCGCTTCTTGTGGCCGACATTCCCGCCGTGACGACAGGAAAGAGGCTAGCGACGCTGGCATCCACGGTGGCCTGCGCGAGCCGGTAGGCCGCTTCGGCCGCGACGATCGACTGATTGGCCTTGAGCGATTGCTCGATCAGCTGCGTGAGCTTGGGATCGTCGTAGACGGTCCACCAGCTGCTCGCGAGCGCCGCCTGCGGGTTGGCCTGCGCGCGCTGCCAGTCCACGCCTTCTTTGAACGTGGCGGGAATTTCCACCGCAGGCTTGCTGTAGTTGGGGCCGATTGCACAACCCGCGAGCGCGGCGAGCGCGAGCGCCGCCGCACAGCGCCGCAGCTGTGGCACGGCGAAAACGGATGACGTATTCATGGTCATGCTTCCTTCTTGCGGCGACGCAAGCGTTGATAGGCGCGGTCGAGCCACAGATAGATGACGGGTGTCGTGTAGAGCGTGAGCATCTGGCTGAACAGGAGCCCGCCGATGATCGAAATGCCGAGCGGCTTGCGAAATTCCGAGCCGTAGCCCGAACCGAACACGAGCGGCAACGCGCCGAGTATCGCGGCGCTCGTGGTCATCATGATCGGGCGAAAGCGAATCAGCGCCGCGCGCTTGATGGCTTCTTCGGCGGCGAGCTTGCGTTCGCGCTCTTCGGTAATCGCGAAGTCGATCATCATGATCGCGTTCTTCTTTACGATGCCGATCAGCAAAATCACGCCCACTAGCGCGATGATCGACAGTTGCGTGTGCGTGACGAGCAGCGCGATCAGCGCGCCCACGCCTGCGGAGGGCAGTGTCGAAAGAATCGTGAGTGGATGCATGAGGTTTTCGTAGAGCATGCCGAGCACGATGTACACGGAAAGCAGCGCCGCCACGATCAATAGGGGCTCGCTCGCCACCGCCTGCTGGAACACCTGTGCCGTGCCCGCAAAGTTGCCGGTGATGCTCGCGGGCATGCGCAGTTGCGCGACGGCGTCGTCGACCTCGCGTGTGGCTTCGCCGATCGAGGCACCGGGCGCGAGATTGAATGAAGCCGTGACGGCAGGGAAGGTGCCCTGATGATTGATCGAGATGGCGGTGCGGTCGATGGTGAAGTGCGCCACGGCCGCGAGCGGCACGAGGGCCTGGCCGTTCGAGAGCACCGCCGTCGAGGGCGTGTTCGTCGTGCTGCCGGGCCCGGCTACTGCGGCTGCCGAAGCGGCTGCAGCAGTAGCCGCCGCTTCGCTTGCCGAAGTCGCGACGCTCGCACCCGCTGGGCTGCCGTTGCCGCTCGATCCGTTCTGGCCCGAACTCGGCGCGCCCGCGGCCACGTAAATGCCCTTGAGCGCGGCGGGATTGGTCCAGTACTCGGGGGCGAGCTCCATGACGACGTGGTACTGATTGGCCGACCGGTAGATCGTCGAGACTTGCCGCTGCCCGAACGCGTCATAAAGCGCGTTGTCGATCGAACTGAAGTTCACGCCAAGGCGCGCCGCCGCATCGCGGTTCACGCCCACGGTGGCCTGCATGCTGTTGTCCTGCTGGTCCGTGTTGACGTCTTCGAGTATCGGCATCTTGTGCATCTGCGCGACCACCTTCGGCACCCACTTGTCGAGGTCGCCCTGGTCGTCGGCGGTCAGCGTGTACTGGTATTGCGCTGCGCTCTGGCGGCCGCCCACGGTGATGTCCTGCGCCGATTGCAGGTAGAGCCTCGCGCCCGGAATGTCGCCGAGCGTGCGGCGGATCTGCGCGATGACCTGGTCGGCGCTCACATGGCGCACGCCGAGCGGCTTGAGCGTAACGAACAGCAGCGCCGTGTTGATCGCGTTCGTGCCGCCTATGAAGCCGCCCACGGCCTGAACGTTAGGATTCGCAAGCACCTGCTTCGAGATGGCCTGAAACTTCTGCTGCATCAGCCGGTACGAAATGCTCTGCGACGCCTGGATCGAACCAATGAGCCGCCCCGTGTCCTCCTGCGGAAAGAAGCCCTTGGGCACGACCACGTAGAGCATCACGTTGAGCGCGAGTACGAGGATCGTGACGATGCCCATCAAGAGCGGATGGCGGATCACCCAGCCCAGCGTGCGGGCGTAGAAGCGGTGAAAGCGCGAATCGGGGTATTCCTCTTCGTTGTGGCCCGCGTGTTCCCCGCGCAGCGCCACGCTCGAAAGCATCGGCGTGACCGTGAGCGAGATCAGCATCGACATGATGATCGCCACGGAAAGCGACACGGAGAACTCGCGAAAGAGCCGCCCGACGATGCCGCCCATCAACAAGAGCGGGATGAACACGGCAACGAGCGAGACGCTGATCGTGAGCACCGTGAAGCCCACTTCGCGCGCGCCCTGCAACGCGGCCTGCACGGGCGGCTCGCCGCGTTCCAGATGCCGCATGATGTTTTCGACCACGACGATGGCGTCGTCCACCACGAAGCCGGTGGAGATCGTGAGCGCCATCAGCGAGAGGTTGTTCAGGCTGAAACCGAGGAAGTACATCACGCCGAAGGTGCCCAGCAGCGAGAGCGGCACGACGATGGCGGGCACGAGCGTCGTGCGCCAGCTGCGGAAGAACGCGAACGTCACCGCGGTCACGAGCAGGATGGAGATCATCAGCGTGACTTCGACGTCGAAGAGCGAGGCGCGGATCGTCGTCGTGCGGTCCATCAGGATATTCAGCTTGATGGTCGGCAGGATCGAGGCTTCGAGAAAGGGCAGCTCGGCCTTGACGTTGTCCACCGTGTCGATGACGTTCGCGCCCGGCTCCTTGTAGACGATCAGGAGTACGGCCGGTTTGCCGTCGGAGAGCCCGTAGTTCTCCAGGTTCTCCACGTCCTGGCGCACGTAGCCGAGATCGGAAATGTGCACCACGTCGTTGCCGACGCGCTTGACGATGATCGGCGCGTAGTCGGCGGGGTTGTACAGCATGTCGTTCGCGCCGATCGTATACGAGACGCCCGCGAGGGCGGCGGAACCCTTCGGCAAGTCCGCGTTCGCATTGGCGATCGCCGTGCGGATCTGTTCGAGGCTCACGCCATAGTGGCTCACGCGGTCGGGGTTCAGCTCGACGCGCACGGCGGGCAGTGCGCCGCCGCCCACGGTCACGTCGCCCACGCCCGGCGTTTGCAGCAGCTTTTGCTGCAGCACGGTCGAGGCGGCGTCGTAGAGCTGCCCGCGCGTGGCCGAGTCGGAGGTGAGGCTGATGATGAGAATCGGCGCGTCGGCGGGATTGACCTTGCGATAGGTCGGGTTGCCGTCGAGGTTCGCGGGCAGGTTGGTGCGCGCCGCGTTGATGGCCGCCTGCACGTCGCGCGCTGCACCGTCGATATTGCGATTCAGGTCGAACTGCATCGTGATGCGCGTGGCGCCGAGCGAGCTGACCGAGGTCATCTGCGTGATGCCCGCAATCTGGCCGAACTGGCGCTCGAGCGGCGTGGCCACCGAAGTCGCCACGGTGTTCGGATCGGCGCCCGGCAAGTGCGCGGTCACGTTGATGGTCGGAAAGTCGATCTCGGGCAGCGGCGCGACCGGCAGCAGCTTGAACGCGAGCATGCCGAAGAGCGCGATGCCCACGGCGATCAACGTGGTCGCGATGGGGCGGCGGATGAACGGTTCGGAGAGGTTCATTGCCGCTTACTCCGTCGCCGTATCCGATGCCGCACTGGATGCATTCCCTGCGCGCTTGCTGAAGAAGTCCTCCACGCGGTGCAGCGCGAGATACATCACCGGCGTCGAAAAGAGCGTGAGCAACTGGCTCACGATCAAGCCGCCGATGATCGCGATGCCGAGCGGATGCCGCAGCTCCGAGCCCATGCCGGTGCCGAACGCGAGCGGCACCGCGCCGAACAGGGACGCCATGGTGGTCATGAGAATCGGCCGGAAGCGCAGCTCGGCGGCGCGCTGGATCGCCTCGACGGCAGGGAGCCCTTCGTTGCGCTCGAGTTCCAGCGCGAAGTCGATCATCATGATCGCGTTCTTCATGACGATGCCGATCAGGAGCACGATGCCGATCAGCCCGATGATGTCGAACTGCGTGCCGGTGAGCACGAGCGCTGCGAGCGCGCCGAGCGCGGCGGAGGGCAGCGTGGAAAGAATCGTGACCGGATGGATGAAGCTCTCGTACAGAATGCCGAGCATCAAATACACGACGATGATCGCGGCCGCCACGAGAAACGCCTCGTTCGCAAGCGACGCCTGGAACGTGGCCGCCGAGCCTTCGAGCGAGGCCTGCACGGTCTGCGGCAGGCCGATGCGCTGCTCGACGTCCTTCAGATGCGCGAGCGCCGTGCCGAGCGTGTAGCCGGGCGCGAGATTGAACGACACGTCGGCGTAAGGGAACTGGCCCTGCCGGTTGATCGTCACGGGTGCGGGCACGAGCTTCATGGTCGCCATGGAGGCGAGCGGCGCCACACCGCCCGACGACGTGTCGACGTAAAGACCGTCGAGCACATGCGCGACTGAGTTCGAGGTCGCGTCCGCCGCGAGCACGACGTGATACTGGTTCAGTTGCGTGTAGATCGTCGAGACCTGGCGCTGACCGTAGGCGTCATATAGAACGTCGTCGATCGCTTGAGGCGTGATGCCGAGGCGCGAGGCGCTCGCACGGTCGAACGTGAGCTGGATCTGGTTGCCCTGTTGCATGGCCTGGCTTTGCACGTCGGCGAACGCGGGGTCCGCGCGCAGCGCGGCAATCAACTTGCCGGTCCAGAGGTCGAGCACGGCGGGGTCGGTCGCCTGCAGGCCCACGCGGTAGCTCGTGGTGGAGATCGTGTCGTCGAGCGTGAGGTCCTGCACCGGGTGCAGGAAGAGGCGCATGCCGGCGTCGCTGGCGGTGGAGTCCGAGAGGCGACGAATCACGGCAGTGCTGCTGTCGCGATCGCCCTTGTCCTTCAGGTTGATGAGAATGGTCCCCTGGTTGAGCGTGGGGCTCGTCTGGTTGATGCCGATGAACGACGAGAGGCTCGCGACCGCCGGGTCCTTGAGAATCTGCGCGACCAGTTGTTCCTGCTTCTGCACCATGTACGGAAACGAAATGCCCGGCGCGGCCTGCGAGATGCCTTCGATGAGGCCCGTATCTTGCTCGGGAAAAAAGCCTTTGGGCATCAGGAACAGGATTGCGAAGGTCAGCGCCGCCGTTGCCGCCACGGAAAGCAGCGTGAGCCCGCGATGCGCCAGCACCCAACCCAGCGCCTTCACGTAACGCGCGTTGATCTTGTCGAAGAAGTCGGCGCGCTGCGTTTGTTCGTGCTCCGCGTCGTGCGCCTTGAACATGCGCGAGCACATCATCGGCGTGAGCGTGAGCGAAACGAACGCCGAGATCACGATGGCAATGGCGAGCGTGAGCGCGAACTCGCGAAAGAGCCGCCCGACCACGTCGCCCATGAAGAGCAGCGGAATCATTACCGCGATCAACGATACGGAGAGCGAAACGATCGTGAAACCGATCTGTTTCGCGCCCTTGAGTGCCGCTTCGCGCGGCAGCTCGCCCATTTCCAGGTAACGTGTGATGTTCTCGATCATCACGATCGCGTCGTCCACCACGAAGCCGGTCGCCACGGTGAGCGACATCAGCGTGAGGTTGTTCAGCGAGAAGCCGAGACCGTAGGCCACCGCAAGCGTGCCGATGAGCGAGAGCGGCACCGTGACCGCCGGAATGACTGTAGCCGCGAGCTTGCGCAGGAAGATGAAGATCACCATCACCACGAGCGCCACGGCCACGCCGAGTTCGTATTCGACGTCGCGCACCGAGGCGCGGATCGTTTGCGTGCGGTCGGTAAGCACGGCCACCTTGAGCGTGCCCGGCAGGCTCGCGCGCAGCTGGGGCAAGACCTTCTGCACGCGGTCCACCACGTCGATCACGTTTGCGCCCGGCTGGCGCTGGATGTTGAGCACGATCGAGGGCTTGTCGTTGGTCCACGCGGCCTGGCGCACGTCTTCCGCACCGTTCACGGGATGCGCCACCTGCGAGAGGCGGATGGGCGCGCCGTTCTTGTAGGCGATTACGAGGTCCGTATAAGCATCGGCGCTCTGCAACTGATCGTTCGCGCCGATCGAGTACGACTGGTAACGGCCGTCCAGATTGCCCTTCGCCTGATTCACGTTGGCGTCGGCGAGCGCGGTGCGCACGTCGTCGAGCGACATGCCGAGTGAATTGAGCGCGCCTGTGTTCGTCTCCACGCGCACCGCGGGGCGCTGCCCGCCGCTGATCGTCACGAGCCCCACGCCCGAGATCTGCGAGATCTTTTGTGCGAGGCGCGTGTCGGCGAGGTCTTCGATCTTCGTGAGCGGCAGCGTATCGCTCGTGAGCGAGAGCGTGAGCACCGGCGCATCGGCCGGGTTCACCTTGCTGTACACCGGCGGGTAGGGCAGGTTGGCGGGCAGGTAGCTCGCCGAGGCGTTGATGGCAGCCTGCACCTCCTGCTCGGCGACGTCGAGCGAGAGCGAAAGATCGAATTCGAGCGTGATGACGGAAACGCCGTTCGAACTCGTGGAGTTCATCGACTTGAGGCCCGCCATTTCGCCGAGCTGCACTTCGAGCGGGGCAGTGATGGAGGAACTCACCACGTCGGGCGCGGCGCCGGGGTACTGCGTGTAGACCTGAATGGTCGGGTAGTCGACTTCGGGCAGCGCGGAAACGGGCAGCAGGTGGTAGCCGAGCAGGCCGGCGAGCAGCACCGCCACCATGAGGAGCGAAGTGGCGATCGGTCGCTCGATGAACGGGCGCGAGATATTCATGGGCGCGCCCTGTCAATGCATGGTTGACGAGGCGGCCGAAGCCGACGACGCGGGCGATGCAGCTGAAACCACGCGCACCAGCGTGCCGTTGTCGAGCTTGTCCGCGCCGTCGGTGACGACGCGCTCGCCGGGCTTCACGCCGCCGCCAAGAATCGCAGTGTCGTCGCCGGTCACGGGGCCCGCCTTCACGTTGCGCAGCACGGCCTTGTTGCCCGCGCCCACCACGAACACGAAGTCGCCGTTCGTGCCGTGCTGGATCGCCGCCGTGGGGATCACGGGGTTCTGGTCGAGCGTGTCGGCCTGCATGCGTGCGTTCACGAACTGGTTCGGAAAGAGCGCGTCGCCCGCATGGTCGAACTGCGCGCGCACCTTGACCGTGCCCGTGGTCGTGTCGACCTGGTTGTCGAGCGCGAGCAGCGCGCCGGTAGCGAGCAGCTTGCGTTTGTCGCGATCCCAGGCGAACACCTTCACGGGGCCGCGCGCCATCGCGGCGTGAATCTGGCCGAGGTAGTCCTCAGGCACCGCGAAAATCACCGTGGCGGGGTCGAGCTGCGTGATGACGGCCATGCCGGTGGTGCTCGTGGTCGTCACGTAGTTGCCCGGATCGACGAGGCGCAGGCCGATCACGCCATCCACGGGCGAGGTGATCGTGCAGTAGTCCACCTGGACCTGGAGGTTCTTCACATTGCCGGTGTCGGCCGTGACTGTGCCTTCGTCCTGCTTGACCGTGGCCGCCTGCGTATCGAGCGTTTGCTGCGTGATCGAGCCGACCTTGATGAGCGTCTGGTAGCGCTGCAGGTTCAGACGGTCGTTGGCGAGCGTCGCCTGGTCGTGCACGAGCGTGCCCTGGGCCTGCTGAAGCTGCGCTTCGAGCTGGCGCGAGTCGATGTGCGCGATCACCTGGCCTTTCTTGACGTGCTGGCCTTCCTGGAAATTGACCGAATCGAGAATGCCGTTGACCTGGGTGATCAGCGTGACCGTGCGGATGGCCGTGACGGTGCCGAGCGCATCGATATAAACCGGCACGTCGGCCAGCTTCACGGCAACGGCCGAAACAGGAATGCCGCGCGGCGCGGCCGCGGTGGTGGCGGCGGGACGCCGGCCATAAAAGAACCACGCTGCGAAAGCGATGAGCAGCACCGCGACGGCCAGCGCTGCCCAGCTGATGTGTTTTCTTTTCATAACGCCTCGTTCAGGAACCCTTGAGCGCGCTGCCATCGCCGGGCGGGTTTGAATCGGCCGATCTGAACCACACGGTGAGGCGTAAAACGCGCGTAGTGCTCTGCAAGGGCTATGCCAACGAGGGTCAGACGATGCGCTATGGGTTTGCAGCGGTTCCGCTTGCGCCGCCAAGCCGAGGTTGTCGTGAAAGCCAACAGGCGGTGTCGTGAATCAGGACAAAAAGGGGCGCTAAGTTATCGGCGTGGCCGGCGCGTGGGCCGGCGCTGGCCTGGCATGGCTTTCGCATCGCATAATGCCCCGTCCCTCATCACGACCCGAAACCGGAAACTGGACCGATATGCTCCGATCCCTGCGCGGCCGGCTGATCCTGCTGCTCGTTCTGCTAGTGGGCGCGGCGCTGTCCACCGGCATCCTGATGATTGGGCTCTTTCACCAGTCGGCGGCCGCGCAACTCGGCCAGGCCGCCGCCGAGAACAGCCGCGCCTGCGATGCGATTGCGGCCTCCTACCGCGCTTTCAGTGCGGCTCACCCGGAAAAGGTCGCGGCGCTCGACGGCAAAGCAGGCGACGCGTTGCGCGAGCACCTGAACGACCTCGTGGCCGTGTCGCTGCGCACGCGGCCCGGCGTGCAGGGCGGCGTCTGGAGCCGCGACGCGGGCTCGCTCGCCTATGCCTATCCGACTTACGTGGGCGCGGTGCAGCGCACGGACCCGCCTGCCGGCGAGCTGCCGCGCATCCGCACGCTCAACGAGGCGGCGCTTGCGGGCGACCACGCGACGAGTATGCGCATCAGCGGCCAGACGCAAACGCTGCTGCTGTCGGCTTGCCCGCTGCCGGGGCCGGTTCCGCACCTCACTGCCTGGACCATGAGCTGGACGCTCACGTTCGCGGGCCGCAGCTATCACCAGCTGATGGCGGGCCTCGGCGTGCTGCTCGTGACGGTGCTCGCGGCGGCTGCGCTGCTCACGCATCTGACGGTCACGTGGTCGCGCCATGTCTCGCAGATCGAAAGCGCGCTCAATGCCTACGACGTTGCCGAACTGCCCGTGTTGCCCGCCACGCGCGAGCGCGAGCTCGACCGCATCGTGCTCGCGCTGAACGAGGCGGCGCGCAGGCTTGCCGCAGCACGCCAGCGCGCCGATACGCTCGCGCGCCAGATGGCGAGCGCCGAGCGCATGGCCGCGATCGGCCGCGTGGCGGCGGGCGTGGCGCACGAGATCCGCAATCCCATTGCGGCCATGCGGCTGAAGGCGGAGAGCGCCGTGGCGGCGGGCCCCGAGCGTCAGCCCCAGGCGCTGCAGGTGATCCTCGGGCAGATCGAGCGCCTCGACGCGCTGGTGCGCCGCCTGCTGAGCATTACCGAGCACGACGAGCCCAAGCGCGAGCAGGTCGCGGTCGGCCCGTTCCTTGACGCCCGCCTCGCCCAGCACGTGGAGGTGGCGTCGGCGAAGCAGGTTACGATGACACGCACGGGCGACTTGCAAGAGGCCCGCTTCGATCCCGACCAGATGCAGCGCGCGCTCGACAACCTGATCCTCAACGCGATTCATGCGGCGCCGCCCGGCAGCCGCATCGAAGTGAGCGCGCGTCATGCGCCGGAAGGCGCGGTGTTCGCCGTGCGCGACGAGGGCGCCGGGCCGCCCGCCGCGATCCTCGATCACCTGTTCGAGCCGTTCGTGACCGGCCGCCCGGACGGCACGGGCCTCGGCCTCTCGATCGTGCGCGAAGTGGCGGAGGCGCACGGCGGCGTGGCGCGCTTCACCCGTAGCGCTCGCGGAACGTCTTTTGAAATGGTGCTGCCATGGCCCACATCCTGATCGTCGACGACGACGAGACCATGCGCGACGCGCTCGCCGAAGTCGTGCGCGACCTCGGCCACAGCGTCTGCCTCGCCGCGAACGGCACGCTGGCGCTCGAGATGGTCGAGCGCGAGAGCGTGAGCGCGATGTTCCTCGACCTGCGCATGCCCGGCATCGATGGGCTCGAAGTGCTGCGCCGCCTTCGCGAGCGGCCTGCGGCGCCCGCTGTCGCCGTGCTGACCGCGCACGCCACGGCGTCCAACACGATCGAGGCGATGCGGCTCGGCGCCTTCGATCACCTCACCAAGCCGATTGGACGCGACGATCTCGCGCAAGTGCTGGAGCGCATGCTGGCGAGCATCGTCGAGCCTCAGCCGCCTGCCGCCAGCGTGGAGCCCGAGACGCTGATCGGCTCGAGCGAGGCGATGCGCACGGTGCAGAAGACCATCGGCGTGCTGGCCGACAGCGATGCCACCGTGCTCATTACCGGCGAGACGGGCACGGGCAAGGAAGTGGTGGCGCGCGCGATCCATGAGCACGGGTTGCACAATCGCGGGCCGTTCGTGGCCGTGAACTGCGCGGCGATTCCGCCCGATCTGCTGGAGAGCGAACTGTTCGGCCACGTGCGCGGCGCATTCACCGGCGCGAGCGCGGACCGCGACGGCGCGTTTCGCCAGGCCGAGCACGGCACGCTCTTTCTCGACGAAATCGGCGACATGGGCATGGCGATGCAGGCGAAGATTCTGCGTGCGCTGCAAGAGCGCGTGGTGACGCCGGTGGGTGGCCGCGCCGTGCCCGTGCAGGTGCGCGTGATTGCTGCCACGCACCGCGACCTCATGCGCGGCGTGCGCGAGGGCAGCTTTCGCGAGGACCTTTACTACCGGCTCCATGTCGTGCCGATCCACCTGCCGCCGCTCTCGGCGCGCATTTCCGACATCGTGCCGCTCGCCGAGCATTTTCTCGCCCGCGCGGGCACGCGCAAGCGCCTTTCCGCCGACGCCGCGGCGCATTTGATCCGTTATGGCTGGCCCGGCAACGTGCGCGAGTTGAAGAACGCCATGGAGCGCGTTGCGGTGATGGTGCGCGGCGAGTATGTGCACGCCACCGACCTCGCATTTCTCGAAGGCGAGCGCTCGGGCGTCGACCCTGTAATCGACTGGCCCGACGAAGACCTGCCTTCCGCGCTCGCGCGTCTGGAGGAAATGCTGATACGGCGCGCGCTCCGGCACAGCAACAACAACCGGACCGACGCGGCGCGCCGGCTGAACGTGAATCGCCAGTTGCTCTATGTGAAGCTCAAGCGCTACGGCATCGAGGTGGCCGATGAAAAGAACATCGAAGGCGGCGAAGGCGAGTAGGGGGATGCCACACGAAACCGCGCATAGCGGGCACTGTTCGCGTGAAAGTTATCTGGATTCCGAAATAGTCGCCGAGGCCGAATAGCCGAGTTGCGTCGCCGCCTTTTCGGCGAGCGCGAGGAGTGCGTTGTCCGTCGTCGGCGTAGGCGGCACGACGTAGAGATCGGCGATATCGGTCACCGGGTCGCTGAACGGCGTTGGCGCACTGCGCTGGGCGTGCAGAAAATCGCGGATCGGTGAAGGGTCCGTGAGACCCAGAAAGCGGCTGATGCTTGCAATCGTTGTGTCCGCATCTTCGATGAGATTGCGATAGCCGATCGTCAATGTCTGCTCCTTCGGGATTTCGGCGAAGAAGTCGATGATCTCGGTCACATACTGACCCCATACGCGCACGCCGTCGTTGACGGACCCGATCCAGTGCTTGCGCACCAGTGAATTGGCGACCCAGCCAGGATCGCGATGAAGATGGATGAAGCGGGCGTTGGGCAGCAGCTCGTGGATGAGCCTCAGGCACGACCCGGAGCGCGGCAAGCGCTCGATTGCGCCGATGCGCCCGGAAAGAATCGTCGGATCGGCGTAAGGGGGATGCTTGTCGCCCCAGATCGGCGCCGACATGTCGAGGTCTTCGCGATAGAAGCGCTCGACCCAGGCGCCAAGCGTGCGGCGGCTATAAGCGTTGAAGCGGTCACGGCAAGCCGCGCCCAGCAGATCGGGGCGCTGGCTGTCTACATCCAGCATTTCCTTGACCAGCGCGAAAATACGGCATTCGTTGGTGAGCTGGATGTGCGGATGCGCATTGAGAACCGAGCAGAGAAACGTCGTTCCCGAGCGGGGTGCGCCGACAATGAATAGCGGAAAAGAATGCATTCTGCCCTCTCCCCTGTTGCGTCCTGCGCCATGGCTTCGTTTGCACCGATCTTACCTGCCGACGCTGGCGCGAAACTGACGCCGCGATGGCCAAGGTGACAAAGCGCTGGCGGCCGGGCTACCGGGCAGCGAGAAATCTAGCGCAGATTCGCCTGGAAAAACGCGAGCACGCTTGCATCGAACTGCTTATGAAAGGCGACCCGGTCGAAGCCATGCTCATCCACGCAGATCTCCGGCACGTTCTTTTTCATCGCGGCTGGGCAGGGCGCAAGAAAGGCGAAATGCGCCGAGTCGGGCACGAAGTGGTAGTCGGGTTTGCGAGGCAGCGTGTGGGCAAGCGCAGGCGCGTTGTGAGGCAATACGCCGTCGCCGCCATACTGCGAGGCCCACACCTGCATAGGCGCTGACACGTTCTTCAGGTCGCTCGCGGCGGGGAATTCATTGAGCGGATCGGCGAGTACGAATGCCTTGATGCGTGCGTCGGCTGGCAACGGTTGCGGGGGCACCTCGCCACGCGCGATCTCGTCGCAGATCGGCGGCCTCGGGTCCGGGCACGGCACATCGGCGTGCTTGAAGTCCGGCACACCGCCCGCTAGCACCAGACCCGTATAGCCGCCGCGCGAAAAACCAAAGAAACCGATGCGTTGCGGGTCGATCTTCGCTGCGTCGGGCGCGGCGCCCAGCATGTAGTCGATCAGACGTTTGATATCGGTCGGCCGCTCGACGAACACGGAAAGATCGCCTGATCGGCTCGGATCGGCGAACGAATCGCCGGGATGGTTGATTGCGGCCACAACGAAGCCCGCATCGGCGAGCACTTCGGCAAGGTCATGATGGCCCAGAAACGAGCCCGTGTGACCGTGCGAAATGACTATGAGCGGAAGTTTGTCGCCAGCGGTCGGACAGTCACGCCGCCCGCGCAGGACGTATGGACCGAACGGCACGTCTTCGGCGGGCTCGGCGCATGGCGTCCACACCATGGCCCTCAACGCCGGGCCGTTGGCGTCGGCGGGAATGTCGAGGCGCCTGAAGCCCGCCGCGTGTGCGACCGCGGTGAACAGGCACAGGAGCAAGGTCAATATCGAGGCTGCGGCATGCGGAAGTTTTTTGCGGGTCGTTGTCATGGCGCTTCCGGAGGGAGTGAACTCAATGCGCGGGCGTTCGGACTTTGCCGTCCACCAGCAAGGTGCGTTTGTCTCGCCTGACGTCGTATTCGACCGATTGCTCGCGCGTCACGGCGCCGTACGACAGGTCGTTCACGTAGACCTGGCCGTCCCTCAGTTCGACTGAATCGCCCTGTACCTGCGCGGACGCGTGTTGGCCCTGCAGCACGGCGCCGACGCAATCTCGCGTGGTGAAGGTATGGACCGAAGAATTGGGTTTCGGCGGCTTCCCGTTCTGGTCGGGAAGAAAAAACTGCGGATACGAAGAGCCGGAATGCGCGGCACTTTCCACACTGCAAGGTGACGCATCCTCGCTTCCTGCTGCGTGCGCGATTGGGCAACTGATCGCGCAGCCGAAAAGCACGGCAATGGCCGGTGCAAATACGCTTTTCATGACAGTTGCGCCTCGATCGCGGCCTTGTCGATGACGGACCAGACCTGCGCGATTTTCCCGTCGCGCCAGGCGTAGAAGACATTCTCCGAGAACGCGATTCGCCGGCCGTCGATAGACAGGCCGAGAAAGGCCTGGCGGGGCGTGCAATCAAATCGTAAGCGGCTGGCAATGAGCGGCGGTTCGGCGGCCAGCAGTTCGATTTCGAAGCGCAAGTCGGGAATGTCACGAACGTCCTGTTCCAGCATGGCGCGATAACCCGCGAGACCAATCGGACGGCCGTTGTGGATCGCGTCCTGAGCGACGAATTCCCCGAGGGAAGCCCAATCGCGCCGGTTCAGGCAGTCGATGTAGCGCCGGTAAAGGGTACTCAGATCGTGTGCGTCCAATACGGTCTCCTTATCGGATGACGATGCACACGCGATGGTAGACGAAAGCGGCAGGAGGGGGCCGCGAACGCGCCGTATGGGCATGCGAAGTGCGCGCACGGAGGCTACCGGAGTACGCACGTGAAAGCTGCTTGCACGGGCTGTGGGGGCATCTTTGGGTCGATGTCGCGTTTGCAGCGGTGTGCGCGCTGTTGGCGTTCGTGGCATTGGCTGTGGGCACCCGTGAGGCGCGCAAGGGCAATTAAGCTGATCCCGCACGCCACCGATCACGAGGCGCACAGCCGGGTTGCGGGCCCACGAATCAGCGTGAGCCCGCGTTGCCCATACGCCCGCAAGCGTCAAAGCTTCGGGCCGCCCATTCCGGGCGGCTCGATACCGCTGCCCGGTGCGAGCGGATCGTCCTGCCAATGCGCGCGTGCGCCGTAGTACTCGTGCACCGTGGTTGCCCAGCCAATGTCGGCCATGGAAGGCCAGTGGTCCTTGTCGAAGCCCGGTGCGGTCTTGACGCGTTCTCCGCTCACGTTCAGCAAGAAGCACTTTTGCGTGGTGTCGAGCGTGAGTGCCGCCCACGGCAGCGCGAGCAGCTTGTCGCCGATGCCGAGAAAGCCGCCGCTCGACATGACCGCATAGGCAATGCGGCCGCGTTCGACATCGAGCATGATGTGCTTGATCTTGCCGAGCTCTTCGTTATCCGAACTGTACACGCGGTCGCCTTCGAGCGTGCTCGAGGCCATGATGTACGGGCCTGGGCCTGCAGCGGTCTCGCTGCCTTTGCCGACGATACGTGCGCCGGTCTGTGGGGAATCGGGGTTCATCGCCATGATGGGCTCCTGAAAAAGTCGAAGGTTGCGTGACGTATTCGCATCGCCCGCACGGCTATCGGTTTGTCCTCCGGCCGTGCGGCGACGATGCATCGACTACTCAGCAACGCGCGCGCCCGGGTCGCCGCGCCATGGCGTCGGGGTCGCACGCTGGCACCCTCCTTGCGCATACAGACAGCGACACGATCGGGAGGGCATGGGCAATGAAAGACTTATCGACACTCGCAGTGGTGCGAAGAGAGAACGCATGCACGCTCGATGCACGGATTCTGCTCGACGAGATGAACGCCATGCTGGCGCTTTACCGAGCGGACGCCGTGCAACCGCAGTTCTACACAGGCGACATGAGTTCGGCGCGCAGCGCCTTTGTCATGGCGCGCACCACGGATGGCCTCGCCATCGGCTGCGGCGCGCTGTGCCGCTTCTCGTTCGAGGTGGCCGAATTCCGGTGTCTCTACCGGCGGCCTGCATGGCCGGGGACCGGTACGGCGATTCTTCGTTTTCTCGAGACGGTGGCGGCCGTGGCGGGCTATCGGCGCGTCATTCTTCAGGCGCGGGAAGCCAACCGGCGCGCGATCGCGTTCTATCAGCGGCACGGTTACGAGCGGGCCGAGCCGTTCGCGGACTGCGCGGCTCTCGGCGACGTGCGCTGTTTCGCGAAGGCGCTGCCGATCCTGGCGGACGATTGACGCGACCGTACCGCCCGCACGACGAGCGGCACAGAGGTTGCGCAGATGAGGCGTCCGTGCGCGGGCAACCGCCATGCACTGCCGCAACGATCGACGAGGAGGGAAGTCTTCCAATGCCGGAGGAAGCGCTGTGGTTTTTGCTGATCGGCGTGCTGCTGATGTTCGTGGCGCTCGCGCGGGGCCCGATTGCGCGCTTGCCGCTCACAGGCGCGATGATTTATCTGGCCGTGGGCATGATCGTCGGGCCCGGTGTGCTCGGCCTCGTGCATGCCGACCTTGCGCAGAACGTGCGCACGCTCACCGTGGTGGCGGAAGCCGGGCTCGTGATTTCGCTGTTTTCGGTTGGCATGCACCTGCGCGTGCGGTTGCGCGACCGGCTCTGGCGCTTGCCGCTGCGCCTGGGCGTGCTGGCCATGGCGCTCAGTGTCGGGCTGATGTACGCGTTTGGCGTGGCGTTGGGCGCAACCGCCGGCGTGGCCTTGTTTCTGGCCGCGGCGCTCGCCCCGACCGACCCGGTGCTCGCCAACGAATTGCGCGTCCATGAAGCCGGCGACGCCGAGCCCGTGCGATTCGCACTCTCGGGCGAAGGCGGCCTGAACGACGGCGCGGCGATGCCGTTCGCGCTGCTCGGTCTCGCGCTGTGCGGCGTGCACGTTGCCGGCACGCAGAACGTGGCGGCATTCGCCGCGTGGGTGGTCTGGGGCATCGTGGGTGCGCTCTTCGTGGGCGCCGTGCTCGCCACGCTGTGCGTGCGGATCGTGTTCCACTTGCGTACGCGTTATGGCGAAGCGGTGGGGCTCGACGGCTTCATCGCGATCGGGCTGATGTCCGTGACCTACGGCGTCGCGCTGCTGTTGCACGCATACGCGTTCGTGGCCGTATTCGCCGCGGGCGTGGCGCTGCGCCATGAGGAATTGCGCGCCACGGGCGAGCAGCGCCCCGCCGAAGCGCTCGAAAACGTGCAGCTTGGCGAGCGCACCGAAGTCGCGAAAGACCCGCAGCGCGCGCACGTCTGGCTTGCCGAAGGCATGACGGGTTTCACGCTGGAAATCGAGCGGCTGGCCGAGTTCTCGGTACTGCTGATCATCGGCTGCGTGATCTCCGCGCATTGGCGCGAGATGCTCGACCTGCGCGCCGTGCTGTGCGCACTCGTGCTGGTGTTCGTTGCGCGGCCATTGGCCGTGATCGCGGCTATGGCGGGCTCGCACGCGGACACCCCGCAGCGCGTCTTGATGGCGTGGATGGGCATACGCGGCGTGGGGGCGTTTTATTACGCGGTGTGGGGTATCGACCAGGCCGGCGACGCGCTGCGGCCCGTGCTGCCCGCGGCACTCGACGCAATCGTGCTGTCCGTCGTGCTGCACGGCGCGACCGCGGGCTACGTGCTCGAGCGCTATTACCGGCGCCAGGAAGCGCTCGCGGCATCGGAACACCATGTGGGCGCGAGCGCATCTTTCGACTAGCCGGCGGCCGGCGCGTCAGGCATCGGCGTCGATCTGAGCCTCACGGCACGCGCCGCTGCGAAATGTCTTCGAGTGTATTGGCGATGCGCTCGCGCTGCGCACCGTCGCAGCGCGTGGCGATGTCGCCGAGCGAGAGCGTGCCCACCAGCTCGCGTTCGTGGTTCACCACGGGCAGCCGGCGCACCTGCGCCTCCGCCATGCGGCGCTGAACGACATTCACGTCTTCGTCCTCGTAGCACCATTGCACGCCCGAAGTCGCCACGTGCGAGACCGTTTCCTCGCCCGTGCAGCCCTGGGCGAGCCCGCGCATGGCGAGGTCGCGGTCTGTCACCATGCCGACGATCTGCTCGCCGTCGCATACCGGCAGCGCCCCGATGTCGTGATCGCGCATGAGTTCGGCAGCGTGGCGGATCGTCGTGTCAGGCGCGATATGCACGACCTCGCGTGACATCACTTCGCGAACCTGAGTCATTGTCTTCTCCTTTCGTGGTTGTGTTGTCTCTTGTGATGCGAAACGTGCCGTGCGCTCGAGGCGCTCCGGCGGCGCGTGCGGCGGCGGATCGCCTTCGGGCAGCGTGGGCGGCGGGCGGTCGTCGGGCTGCGGCGGCAGCGGCGGACGTTGCGGGTCGTCCAGCGGATCGGGCGGCGGCAAATGAAACGACGTCGTGAAGGCATGCTGCATCGGCATGAAGAACTCCTGTGGAGAGGCCATGGCGGTTGGATGTGGGGCTCAAAGCGACGCGAGCGCGAGCCGCGAATTGACCTTGAGCGCGGGAACATCGTCGCGGTAGGGCGGCCGTGGTTCGAACGTGCGGATCACGTTGGGCTGGAAGATGAGGCAATACGTGCTGCCGCCATATTGAAAGAAGCCCAGTTCCTCGCCCTTGTCCACGTGCTGACCTGGCAGCGCGACGATGCGGCACGATGAAACCTCCGCCATGCCGACGAACACGCACGCCACGAGCCCGAGCGCCGCTTCGTCGGCTTCGATCAGCATGACCGCACGCGCCGCGACCGCCGTTGTGTAGCCCTGCGAATCGTTCAGGCCGCGCGCGTCGGTGCCCTCGCCCTCGATTTCGGAGTAGTAGGTGCCGTCCACGTTGTACGCCTCGCGTACCGTCCCCGCGATGGGCGCGTGCCAGCGGTGATAGTTGAACGCGCTCAGATAGCCCTGATACACGCTGCCGCCCACGAAGCGCTCCGCCACGCTGCGCTCGGTGCCCGCCAGGATCTCGCGTAGCGAGTAGGGCTGCGACTTGATCCAGAAGCGGTCGTGTAGCTCGCAATGCTCGCTCACGTCGTAAGGGGACGCTTCGCAGGCGTTGACGATGACGGCGGCGTTCGACGGTTCGTCGACGGGCCGAGTGCCTTCCCGCAGGCGCCGCGTGAAGAAGTCGTTCCAGGACGCGAAGCCCCAATGCGGCTGCGAGCGCTCGCAAAGGTAGTCGTCCAGATGCATCGTCTCCTGTGCTTGCTCGCTGAACCAGCCGTGCGGCGCCTGCGTGGTGAGATGCGTGCGCGAATGCGGACCGCTCAGGAAACCGCACCAGTACGAGAGCACGTTGCGTAGTTGCGCGTTGAAGGCGGGATCGCGGAACACGGCGTAGCCCGAGGGCATGCACATGGGCCAGTCGAGCACGAGATTGAGCGGCGTGGCGATCGGCACGGAGGCATTGAAGGGCGGCGCGTAGGTCGTGAGGTAATCGACGATGGTCATCAGTTCGTCGATATTGCCGTAGCTGAGTTCGAAGCCTGCGTGCAATGCTTCGTCGATCGCGCGCGAGAGATTCATGCGCAGCACCGTGTCGCCCTGTACGAGGCGGGCGAGTTCGCGCACCACGTTCACCTGCGGCGTGTCGCGCGAACGCTCGCGTGCCGCCGCCGCGATCTGCCGGCGGAAGTCCGCCGCGACGGCCTCCTTCTGCGGCATCCAGTTGCCGAGGCGTCGCCGGGATTTCATGGTGGGCGGGGTCGTCGCGTCCATCGGTTTGCTCCTTGTCCTCTCAGACTTTTGCCGTGTTACTGCGGTTTGGACACTTTCAGGTCGTTCGTCACGTAGACCACGCCGTCGAGGTCGTGGACCACGCTTTCGGCCTTGTCGCGCTGCGCCTCGTTGGGCACGGTGCCAGTTAGCGTGACGGCGCCGCGCTGGGTGGTCACGTGAACGTCGCTGGAGTTCACGCCGTCCGCGGCCATCAGCGCAGCCTTCGCGTGGGCGGTGATGAACGTATCGCTCGCTTCGCCGCCGTAGCCCGGATTGCCGGCCGCGAGATTGTGTGGCGGCAACTGGTTGGGCCGCGGGTTGGGTTGCAACGTGGCGCTGCCGGCTTGCGGGCTGGTCTGGGAAAACGTTGCGTGCATGCCGAGCACGACACAGAGGCCGGCAAGGGCCGCGCGCGAGGCGCATTGCAACGGGTTCATGACTGTCTCCTTCGCTTTGAGAGCCGCAGCCTGCTCCTCCCGCAACAGGCGTGCCGCGGCGACTCGGCGTTTTCCTGGACTCCGGCGTTCAGGCAAGAGCGGCAAGCGCCGGGTCGGGCACAGCCGGTGCGCATACGCCGGGAGACTTTTTTCAAAGGAGCCGGCAATGCTTTACTACGCGATCGTTTTCTTCGTGATAGCCATCATCGCGGCTGTCTTCGGGTTCGGCGGGCTTGCGGCGGGTGCAGCGAGCATCGCCAAGATTCTGTTCTTCATCTTCGTGATTCTGTTTCTGGCGAGCTTGCTGTTTGGCATCACGAGGCGGTAAGCATTGCCCGGCGTCGGTCAAGGCGCGCCTCTTCGCACTGGGCATGCACGATGCGCGCGCCATCTTGCGGCGCGCGTAGTCGCGTGCGCTGTAGCCAGCGCGGCGGCGGTGGCCGGCACGACGTCCGGGTGGATTGGAGGGCAGGTCGGCCGGCAAGATATTCAGGAGTCCCGCACCATGAACATCTCTTTTCCTGAAGGCCCGGTCGAGTACGACACGGAGGAATTCGCGCTAACTTTTGTTGCGGTCGCGGATTCCGTCCCTGTGGACTGTGCCATTACGGCTGAGGCGCTGGAAGACCGCTTCGGCGCGAGATCGCTGCGCGAGCCCGATCTGCGCCAGGCGTTCCACCGGAACCGGGACGCGATCGAAGCGGCGGCCGCCCGCCTCATCGAAGAGACGGACGGCAAGCCCGTGATGCTGCATAGCGGCTACTTGCGCATGTACGGCACCGGCAGGCACTAACTACTCGCCCGCGCCAGCCTTGCAGCGCGCAATCTGCTTCTTCGCTTCTTCGACCACGCGCTCCGGCGTGAAGCCGAATTTGGTCTTCAGCGCCTTGAGCGGCGCGGAGGCGCCGAACGTGTGCATCACGATCTGCGAGCCGAAGCGGCCGACGTAGCGGTCCCAGCCGAGCGTCGCCGCTTGCTCCACGGCTACGCGTGCATGGATGTGCGGCGGCAGCACCGACTCCCGGTACGCCTCGTCCTCCAGTTCGAACACGTCCCATGAAGGCATCGAGACCACGCGTGCCGCGATCCCCTCCTGTTTCAGCGTCTCATAGGCGGCAATGCATAGCGAAACTTCGCTGCCCGTGGCGAGCAGCAGGACTTCGGGCTGCTTGCCATCGGGCGCGTCGGCGAGTACGTATGCGCCGTGCCGCACGCCTTCTGCGCTCGCGTATTTTTTGCGGTCGATCGTGGGCAGCGGCTGGCGCGACAACACCAGGCAGGCCGGTTCGCGCGAACGTGCGAGCGCAACGCGCCAGGACTCGGCGACTTCGTTGGCGTCAGCGGGGCGCAGCATGAGCAGGCCCGGCACAGCGCGCAGCGAGGCGAGCTGCTCGATCGGCTGGTGCGTGGGCCCGTCTTCGCCGAGGCCAATCGAATCGTGCGTGAACACGAAAACGACGGGCAACTCCATGATTGCGGCGAGCCGGATGGGCGGCTTCATGTAGTCGCTGAAAATCAGGAACGTCGACGCGAACGGCCGCAAGCCCGAAAGCGCGAGGCCATTGGAGACCGCGCCCATGCCGTGTTCGCGAATGCCGAAGTGCAGGTTGCGGCCGTCGTAGTGATCGCGCTCGAAGCTTCCCGCGCCTTCGAACTTGAGATTGGTTTTGGTCGAGGGCGAGAGGTCGGCGGCGCCTCCGATCATCCACGGCACGCGTTGCGCAATGGCGTTGAGCACCTTGCCCGACGACTCGCGCGTTGCCATGCCTTTTTCGTCGGCTTCGAAGGTGGGGATATCGGCGTCCCAGCCCTCGGGCAGCTTGCCTTCGAGCATCAGGCCCAGTTCCTTCGCTAGCTCGGGGTAGCGCTTCGCGTAGTCGTCGTAGCGTTGCTTCCATGCTTCGTGCGCCGCCTTGCCGCGCGCGCCCATGCCTTGCGCGAAGCGTTCGTACACGCCGTCGGGTACGAGGAAATGCGCGTCCTCCGGCCAGCCGTACGCGCGCTTGGCAAGGCGCACCTCGTCCTCGCCAAGCGCCTCGCCGTGCGCCGCCGCCGTGTCCTGCCGGTTCGGCGCGCCCCAGCCGATGATGCTCTTCACCACAATGAGCGTCGGCTTGTCAGTTACCGCCTGCGCTTTCTGGATGGCGGCTTCGATGGCTTTCGTGTCGTTGGCGTCGTCCACGTGCAGCGTGTTCCAGTGGTAGCCGCGAAAGCGCGCTTCGACATCGTCGCTATAGGCGAGGTCGGTATGGCCCTCGATCGTGATGCGGTTGCTGTCGTAGAACCAGATCAGATTCGACAGACCCAGATGGCCCGCGAGCGAAGCCGCTTCGTGCGAGACGCCTTCCATCATGTCGCCGTCCCCGCACACCGTGTAGACGCGGTAGTCGAAGATCTTTGCGTCGGGGCGATTGAAGTGCTGCTCGAACCAGCGCCCGGCCATGGCCATGCCCACGCTGTTGCCGAGCCCCTGGCCGAGCGGCCCGGTGGTCGTCTCGACACCTGTTGTCATGCGAAATTCCGGGTGCCCCGGCGTCACGCTGTCGATCTGGCGAAAGTGTTTGATATCGTCGAGCGAGACCGCGGGCTTGCCCGTGAGCTTGCCTTTTTCATCGATGGCCTGCACGCCCGCGAGGTGCAGCAGCGAGTAGAGCAGCATCGAAGCGTGGCCGTTCGAGAGCACGAAGCGGTCGCGATTGGGCCATAGCGGCGCGGCAGGGTCGTAATGCAGATGATGCTGCCAGATCTGGTACGCGAGCGGCGCGAGCGCCATGGGCGTGCCGGGGTGGCCGGAATTGGCCTTTTGCACGGCGTCCATCGACAAGGTGCGGATCGTGTCGATGACCCGGCGGTCGAGATCGGATGGGTCGGCTTTCGTGGGCCTGGCATTCGACGATGAATTCGATGACATGAGCGGGGACTCCTCGGCAGGGGCGCACTGCCATCGGGCGGCGGCGCGCGAAGGGATGGACGCGCAAATGCGGTGCCAGCCAACGCATGGCGGTCCGCACCGTACTCTGGATCGCGTCTGGAACCTATGGGCATAGCCTTTGCGGATTGAGACTACTCCTCTTTCCGATTCCCGGCCCCGATGCGCACACCATCTCAACGCAAGATTGCTCTGATCACCGGTGCGGGCGCGGGCGTGGGCCGCGCCGCCGCAGAAGCGTTCGCGCGAGCGGGCTATGACGTCGCGCTGCTGTCGCGCGAACCCGAACGGCTCGTGCGGGCCGCCGCGCAATTACAAGCAGCCTACAGTGTGCGCGCGCTCGCGGTGCCGACCGACGTGGCCGACGCACAGGCCGTCGAAGCGGCGGCAGCGCGCGTGGAGCGCGAACTGGGTGAAATCGACGTGTGGGTGAACGTTGCCATGGCGACCATCTTCGCGCCGCTCTCGTCGATCTCTCCGCGCGACTTCGAGCGGGCGACCCAGGTCACCTATCTCGGCCAGGTGCACGGCACCATGGCGGCGCTCGCGCGCATGCGCAAGCGCAATCGCGGCGCGATCGTCAACGTGGGGTCGGCGCTCGCCTCGCGCGCGATACCGCTGCAATCCGCGTATGCAGGCCCCAGGAGGGTGCCATGGAACGATTCAACGGCAAGGTGGTGATCGTCACCGGAGCGGGCTCCGGCATCGGTGCTGCGAGCGCGCGGCGTTTCGCGGACGAAGGCGCGGCCGTCGTGCTCGCAGGTCGCACGCCCGACAAACTGCGCCGCGTGGCAGCCGATCTGCACGAAGACCGCGCGCTGGTGCACGTCACCGATGTACGCGACGACGAATCGGTGCAAGCGCTCATCGACGCCACGGTCGCGCGTTTCGGGCGCATCGACGTGCTGGTGAACAACGCGGGCGTGGCCCCGACGGGCGGCGTGGACGAAGCCCCCATCAACGAATGGGACGACGTCATCGCGACCGATCTGAACGGCGTGCTCTATTGCCTGCGCGCCTGTGCACCCTACCTGAAGGCGACGCGCGGCGCGGTCGTCAACGTCTCCTCCGTTTCGGGCCTGAGCGGCGACTGGGGCATGAGCTTTTATAACGCTGCAAAGGGCGCGGTGACGAATTTCACGCGCGCGGCGGCTCTCGACCTCGCACTCGCGGGCGTGCGCGTGAATGCGGTTTGCCCCTCGCTCACGCGTACGAATCTCACTGAGGACATGTTCACCGACGCGGCACTCGTCGAGAAGTTCCGCGAGCGCATTCCGCTTGGCCGCGCGGCGGAACCCGACGATATCGCGGGCGTGATCGTGTTTCTCGCGAGCGAAGACGCGCGCTTCATCACCGGTGCGAATATTCCTGTGGATGGCGGGTTGAGCGCTTCGAACGGGCAGCCGCGGCAGGCTTGAGGGCACTCTTCGCAAGGCACGCGTTCTGCGCTTCGTGGATTGGATGCGGCGTCGCAGAGGGCGCCGCATCGAACGCATCGACAATTCAAGGAGGCTGCCATGAACAGCACGCTAGACCCCGACAACGATCTTCCTGAATCCATGCCGCCGGGGCACGACACGGGCTCGCTAGGCCCGGGCGATTCATCCGATTCCGGCAGCGATACCCAGGGCGCCAAGCGCCACGAATTCGACCGCGATACCGAACTCGATAATCACGCGCTCGAAGCGGGCGAGGACGAAGCGCAGAGCGATACCGATAGCGCAGGCACGGGCGAACGCGCCTCGGCAGACGGCGACGAGTCGCTGGAGCCCGACAGCGACGTGCTTCCGGATCGCATCGACGATTTAGGCGATATTTAAATAAGCGGGCGCCTGCGCGATATCGCCGTTGCGCCTGGCGCCCGCGTTAAACACGCACGCCAGGCGTTCATGCCTCTCGTGCTGCGCCAGTACGGCCACTGTTACCGATGCGCCGCGCTTTTTTTGCCAGGCCGGTGGCATAAATTTCCGCACATTTGCTCATTGTCACGCCGCAGTTGATTCGGTGTGCGAAGTCATGCGATGCTTTCGTTGCCCGGGATTCCGGCGATGCCAATGTGCATCCAGCCGGACCCGCACGCCGCAAACAAACGGCGTGAACGGGTTGGTGCGATGAGACCAGCGAAGTGCCCCAACACCACGGAGGCAACATGAGCACGCAGCTGCAATCTCGCACCCACGCCGCATCGCCAATCGATGCGCATCGCATTCAAGCAGGCTTACAGTCACTCCCACCCCGAAAATTGCCGCAGCGTTCGCGCACTGCGATCAGCGCGGCCAGCCTCGCAACGCTTTTGCTCGCCTGTGCAAACTGTTTCGCCGATACCCAGGTGGGCGCGCCGTTGCCGCCTGCGCCCGATATTCTGTACGGCGATCTTTTCGTGGCGGTGCAGACCGCACAGATCTTCTCCGACCAGAAGACCTTCGTCGATTCGACACCGAACACGGACCCCGCAACCATCGTTCAGCTCTACGAAACGCAGAAGAACCAACCCGGCTTCTCGTTGCTGAGTTTTGTAAACCAGTATTTCACGCCGCCGCCGGACCAGAGCATCACGCCGCCGGCGGGGCAGACCTTGCGCCAGCATATCGACTGGCTATGGACCGGTCTCACGCGCACGACCACGTCGGCACCCGACAACAGCTCGCTCGTGCCGCTGCCGAAGCCGTATGTCGTGCCGGGCGGGCGCTTCAGGGAAGGTTATTACTGGGACACCTACTTCACGATGCTCGGGCTCCAGGAGTCGGGCCATGAAGATCTCGTCGACGACATGCTCGACAACTTCGCGTACATGATCAACACCTTCGGCCATATTCCGAACGGCAATCGCACCTATTATCTGAGCCGCTCGCAACCGCCGTTCTATTCGTACATGGTGGAACTCGCGGCGCAAAAGGAAGGCAACAGCGTGTATCAGAAGTACCTGCCGGCGCTGCGCAAGGAGTACGCGTACTGGATGCAGGGCGCGAGCAGCACGCCGCGCGGCCAAGCCACGCGCAATGTGGTCGTGCTGCGCGACGGCACGGTGCTCAACCGTTACTGGGACGAACTCGACACGCCGCGCGACGAGTCGTACATCGAAGACGTGCAGACTGCGCAGCAGGCCACGGGCCGCCCCGCGAACGAGGTCTATCGCGACTTGCGCGCCACCGCCGAAAGCGGCTGGGACTTCAGCTCGCGCTGGTTCGGCGACAACCAGAACCTCTGGACCGTGCGTACCACGTCGATCATTCCCGTCGATTTGAACAGCCTCCTGTTCCATCTTGAGACGACGATCGTGCGCGCCTGCACAGTCGCGCGCGATTTCGGCTGCGTGGGGCAGTTCGCCGGCTACGCCGCGCGCCGCGCCGAAGGCATCAACCGTTACCTCTGGAACAGCAAGGGCTACTACGGCGACTACGACTGGCAGTTCGGCAAGTCGCGCGACAACCAGACACCGGCGATGATGTATCCGCTGATGGCGGGCGTGGCGTGGCCCGAGCGCGCGAAGAAGACGGCGCAGACGATGCAAAACGTGCTGCTCCAGCAGGGCGGCCTCGCCACGTCGGTCTACAACACGGGACAGCAATGGGATGCGCCGAACGGCTGGGCGCCGCTGCACTGGATCGCCATACAGGGCCTCAAGCAATACGGGCGCAGCGATCTCGCGCAGCCAGTCGGCACGCGCTTTCTCGCCGACGTCGAGAACGTCTACAACACGCAGCAAAAGCTCGTCGAGAAATATATCGTCGAAGGCGCGGGTGAAGGCGGCGGTGGGGGCGGCGAATACCCGTTGCAGGACGGCTTTGGCTGGACGAATGGCGTGACGCTGATGCTGCTCGATATGTACGGTGGCGGGCAGTAGCTGTGAGAGCCGGACCGCTTCCAGCCCGGCGCGGCTAAAGGCTGGTCGAGCGCCGCGAAGCGGTCCGTTCGAGCTTCATTCCAATGGGTCGGCGTGTTCGAGTTCGAGCAGCGCCGCCTTGCGATCCACGCCGCCTGCGTAGCCAGTCAGCGCGCCGTTCGTCGCGACGACACGGTGGCACGGAACGATCACGGAAACGGGGTTGCGGCCAACCGCGCTTCCCACAGCGCGTGCGTGCCCCGAGTCGAGGCGCAAGCGCCTCGCGACCTCCGCATAGGAGATCACGCGTCCATACGGAATCGCTTCAAGCTCTTTCCAGACCCGCCGCTGAAACGGCGTGCCGCGCAACGCAATGGGAAGCCCGAAGTCCTGTCTTTCGCCGGCAAAGAACTGCGTGATTTGCCGCTGTGCGTAAAGCGCGAGTGGCGGCGCTCCGGCTCCAATGCGCGTAAGCGACATCTGCGGGAAGTACTTTTGGCCCACGAAAAAGAGGCCGGTCAGGAAATCGTCTTCTACGCGCAGCGCGATATCCCCCAGTGGACTGGGAATCAGATAGCCAGGTGTCATTTGAGTTGGCCCTCGAGTTGGCTCCACATGTGGAGGGTTGCATAGGCGCGCCACGGTTCCCATTGTTCGGCACGGCGGCCGAGTGCGGATGCGCTTGCGTAGCCCAGTTGCCTGTTCAGCTTCAGGTCAGAGGGCGGAAAGGCATTCGGCCACGCGAGCGCGCGCATGGCGATGTATTGCACGGCCCATTCGCTTATGCCGTGAATGTTCCGCAGTGCGTGGAGCGTTTCTTCCAGTGGCGCGGCGGGTTCGAGCCTCACGCGCCCCGACGACACGTCGCTTGCGAGCGCAACGATCGCCTCTGCACGCTTGCGCGTCATCCCCGTATCTTCGAGTGCGGAGACTGGCTCGCGTGCGAGCATGGCCGCGGAAGGAAAGACGCGGGTCAACGCCTGCGGCGCGTTGATCCGCGTGCCAAAGCGCTCAGCAATGCGTGCAAGAATCCTTTGCGTGCTCGTCGATTGCGGCGATTGCCCGGCCAGGGCGCACACCGCGATCTCGAAGCCGTCCATGGCGCCAGGGACGCGCATGCCCGGCAAGCCGGCCGCGAGATCGCCGAGATGCGGATCGATCAGATCGGGGCGCGAGTCCAGATCGAATAGACGCCTGACGCGCGGCAGAAGTTGCCCCACCGCGGGCATGAGCGACATCGGCAAAGTCACTTCGAGCGCGTACCGCTGCGGCGTGTGCCGTACGCTGATCCAGCCGTGGATGTCGCCGCCTTTGTGGCTCAACGCGAGGGTTCGTGTATAGATCTCGTCGCCGATATGCTCGACGCCGGCTATCTGCCTGCGTGCGAGGAACGCGAGAATGCCGGACCAGCAAAACGGCGGCCGGTAGCCCAGCGGAAATGTCACGTTTTCTGCACGCGGCGCGTTGGGTGCATTGGTTTCTTTCCGGAACCGCAGTGGGTTCAAGCCGTATTGCTTCAGAAAAAGGTCGTTGAACCGCCGCACGCTGCCGAATCCCGCCGCGAGCGCAACGGCGTTCACGGGCAAGCGGGTATCGGTCAGCAGCCGCTTGGCCATCAGCAGCCGTTGGGTTTGAGCGAACTCCATCGGCGACACGCCGAATTGCGCGTCGAAGATCCTTCGCAGGTGCCGGTCGGTCACGCCCACGCGTGCGGCCAGGGCCGCCAGGCTGCCGGCGTTGAGGAAACCCTCCTCGATCAGCGACGCGGCGGCGTAAGCGAGCCTGCTCGAGACGTCCAGCAGGCCGTTACCCGGGGCCAGTTCAGGGCGGCAGCGCAGACAGGGACGAAAGCCCGCGCGTTCAGCCGCTGCGGCGTTGGCGAAAAAGTGGCAGTTCTGGCGCTGCGGCGTGCGGACCGGGCAGACCGGGCGGCAGTAAATTCCCGTGGACGACACGCCGACGAAAAACCAGCCGTCGAAACGGCGGTCTTTCGAGAGCATGGTCTGGTAGCAGGTGTCGGGATCGAGGCGCATGTCGAGACTGTAAAACAGATTCAGGGAGGATTCTGGCCAGATTCGGACATGAGTATTCGAGCCCCGAGTGCCGGTCTGCGACTTGTGCCGCCGTATGCCTTAACAGCGCCTTTATGACTCGAACGGATAAACGTATCGGATTTGCTTCGTTGTCAGCCGGCAGGCGGATCACGTAGATTGAAGCTATTGCTTACCTGAAAGGCTTGCTGCGTGATTACCACCGCCACATTCATCGCTCCTGCCGCATCGAGCGCAACGCAACGCTTCGACATTCTTCCCTTGAGTGCGCCGCTCGGCGCGGAAGTGGTTGGCCTCGATCTGGCGAAGCCGCTGTCGCGCGACGATTTCGCGCGTATTCATCGCGCGCACCTCGATCACCACGTGCTGGTGTTTCGCGACCAACGCATTACGCCGGAGCAGCAGGTCGAATTCAGCCGCCGCTTCGGGCCGCTGCAGATCCACGTGCTGCATCAATTCGCACTGGCGGGGTACCCAGAGGTGCTGATCGTCTCGAACGTCATGGAAAACGGCAAGCCCATTGGTCTCGGCGACGCGGGACACTTCTGGCATTCCGATCTTTCGTACAAGGAGAAGCCGAGCCTCGGTTCGCTGCTGCACGCGCAGGAGTTGCCCGCAGAGGGCGGCGACACGCTGTTCGCCAACATGCATCTGGCATGGGACACGCTGCCCGCGCATTTGCGCAGCGCCGTGGAGGGGCGCCGTGCCGAGCATACCTATCTCGCGCGCTATGCGGAACTCCAGGCGCGCAGCCCGTGGCGGCCGAATCTAACGGCGGAGCAGATCGCGCAGGTGAAGCCGGTGGTGCATCCCGTGGTGCGCACGCACCCGGAAACGGGCCGCAAGGCGCTGTTCGTGAGCGAGCACTTCACGACCCGCATCGTCGATCTGCCCGAGGACGAAAGCCGCGCGCTGCTCGACGCGCTGTTCGCGCACAGCGTGCTCGAGGAGCATTGCTACCGCCACGAATGGCGCGAGCACGATCTCGTGTTCTGGGACAACCGCTCGCTCATGCATCTCGCGGCGGGCACGCCAGATCATCTGCGCCGTAAGCTCTATCGCACCACCATCGAAGGCGACACGCCGTTTTGATGCGCGCCGCGAGGCGTTTTTTCTCGCGGTCGGTATTACATAGAATAAAAAGGAATCCATAGTATGTCGCTTTCTATCGGTAATGCACTTGCGAAGCGTGTAAACGTATGGCGCCGTGCGGGCGCGGCGTCGCTCGCCATTGCGCTTGGTTCGCTTGGACTGGGCGTGCCCGCATCGGCGCGCGCAGAAGGGCAGATCCGCATTGCGGAGCAGTTCGGTGTCGTGTATCTGATGCTCAACGTCGCGCGCGACCAGCATTTCATCGAGCAGGAGGGGCGCAAGGCCGGGGTGGATATCAAGGTCGACTGGCTGCGTCTTTCTGGCGGCGCGGCCGTAAACGACGCGCTGCTTTCCGGCGCGGTGGACGTAGCCGGCGCGGGCGTGGGACCGCTGCTGACGGTGTGGGACCGCACGCATGGCAGGCAGAATGTGAAAGGCGTGGCATCGCTTGGCAACCTGCCGTATTACCTCGTGAGCACGGATCCGAACGTCAAGACGATTGGCGACTTCACGAGCAAGGACCGCATTGCCGTGCCGGCCGTGGGTGTTTCCGTGCAGTCGCGCGTGCTGCAATACGCGGCGGCGAAGCAGTGGGGCGAGAAGCAGTTCGACCGCCTCGATCCCTACAGCCAGGCCATTCCGCACCCGGACGCGACGGCCGCGATCATCGCTAACAGCAGTGTGATCACGGCGCATTTCGGCAATCCGCCGTTCCAGCAGCAGGAGCTGGCTGCCAACCCGAAGGCTCATATTGTGCTCAACTCGTACGACGTGCTGGGCGGACCGAGTTCGGCCACGGTGCTTTACGCCACGCAGAAGTTCCGCGACGAGAACCCGAAAACGTATCGCGCATTCGTGGCGGCGCTCGCCGATGCAGCGAACTTCATCGCAGCGCACCCCGAGCAGGCCGCGGATATTTATATCCGCGTGAACGACTCGAAGATCGACCGCAATCTGCTCCTGAAGATCCTGCGGGATCCACAGGTGCAGTTCAAGACCGCGCCGCAGAATACGCTCGCGCTCGCGCAATTCATGTATCGCGTCGGCGCGATCCGCAACGAGCCGAAGTCGTGGCGCGATTATTTCTTCGACGATCCGGCGGTTGCCAACGGCAGTTGAGCAAGCACGGCATCTGCGCCAGAAAGCGGGCCCAGTTCGGGCCCGTTTGCACTGGTGGCGGACATCCAGTGCTTATACGCAGGCCTGGTTTGAATATGCCGATTCATTGGTTGGGTAGCGCGCCGGGTGCCCGTATGTTGACGTTTTATCCGCTGGATTTGCGAAAAGTGAACGTCACCACCACCAGATTCTGGGAGCGCGCTCCCGCAGTGCGCCGCGAAGCGGGCGCGGCGGAACGCGTTGTTGTGAGCGAGCGGCCTGCGCATACCGAACACACCATCGAGGCGGGGCGACACAGCGAGCGCCTGCTTGCCATCGAGAACGTCAGCCTCGAATACCGCAGCCGCGAGCGCATCGTACGCGCCACGCAGGACGTGAGCTTCGATGTCTACGGCGCCGATCGCTTCGTCCTGCTCGGGCCTTCGGGCTGCGGCAAGTCCACTTTGCTCAAGGCGATTGCGGGCTTTGTCGAGCCAGTGTCGGGGTCGATCTCGCTGGCGGGCGAACCGGTGCGCGGACCGGGTGCGGACCGCGTGGTGGTGTTCCAGGAGTTCGACCAGTTGCCGCCCTGGAAAACCGTGGCCGAGAACGTGGCGTTTCCGTTGCGCGTGGCGCGCAAACTGCCGCGTGCCGAAGCGCGCGAACGTGCGCTCCATTATCTCGACAAGGTAGGACTCGCCGCGTTCGCCGATGCGTATCCGCACACGCTTTCGGGCGGCATGAAGCAGCGCGTGGCGATAGCGCGAGCGCTCGCCATGCAGCCGCGCGTGTTGCTCATGGACGAACCCTTCGCCGCGCTCGACGCACTCACGCGCCGCAAGATGCAGGAAGAACTGCTGCGCCTTTGGGACGACGCGCGCTTCACGCTGCTGTTCGTCACGCATTCGATCGAGGAAGCGCTCGTGGTCGGCAACCGCATCCTGCTGCTCTCGCCGCATCCGGGACGCGTGCGCGCGGAGGTGAACAGCCATGCGTATTCGCATGCGAGCATGGGTGGCGTGGACTTTCGCGAGAGTGTGGCGCGCATTCATCGCCTGTTGTTCGATACCGATACCGAAACCGAAGCCGTGAAGGAGGCCAGCCGATGAGCACGCCACATCAGACGCTGCCGCCCTTGCCACCCGTGCGCGCGGAATACGAGCGGCCTTTGTTGCCGGTGCAGGCGGGCGCAGACTCCGCGCCCTTGCCGCTCGCGCGGCGGGTGCTCGATGCGGGCTGGTTTCGCCGCACGCTCATCGCGCTCGTGCTTATTGCGGGCTGGGAGATCACGGCGCGCGTGGTTGCGAACGATTTGCTCGTGCCGACGTTTGGTGCGACGCTTGCCGCGTTCGTGCAGGGCATTGCGAGCGGTGAATTGCTCGTGAAAACCGGCATTTCTATGTCGGTGCTGTTGCGCGGCTACGCTATCGGCGTGGTGCTCGCATTCGTGCTGACGTCGCTTGCGGTTTCTACGCGCGTGGGGCGCGATTTGCTTTCCATGCTGACGGCGATGTTCAATCCGCTGCCTTCGATCGCACTGCTGCCTATTGCGTTGCTTTGGTTTGGGCTTGGCACCGGCAGCCTGTTGTTCGTGCTCGTGCATGCCGTGCTGTGGCCGCTCGCGCTCAATATGTACACGGGTTTTCTCGGCGTGCCGGCGACGCTGCGTATGGCGGGGCGCAACTACGGGTTGAGCGGGTTGCGTCAGGTCGTGTTGATACTCGTGCCTGCGGCGCTGCCCTCGATTATCGCGGGGTTGCGCGTGGGCTGGGCATTTGCATGGCGTACGCTGATCGCGGCGGAACTTGTGTTTGGGGCTAGCGCGGGGCAGGGGGGGCTTGGGTGGTATATCTTTCAGAACCGGAATGAGCTTTATACCGATCGTGTTTTTGCTGGGCTTGCTGCTGTGATCGTTATTGGGTTGCTCGTTGAGCATCTGGTTTTTGATACGCTCGAGCGGTTGACTGTGCGGCGTTGGGGAGTGCAGGGTTGAGGTTTTTGGCTCTGCGAGGCGTTTGATTATTGATTGGACGGGGGCTTTGGTTTTTTCTTGTTTTCGTGTCGGTCTGCACAGGGGCAACGCCTGCACACCGACGTGAAAACAAGGAAAGGCCAAAGCGCCAGGCGTCCCGCCCGAGGCGGCGCACAACACCAAACCCTCAACCAATCTCAACCACAATCTTGCTAGCCGCGCTGCCGTCGGCCACGGCCTCATAAGCCCGCTCGGTTTCACCCAGCGTGAAGCGCCGAGAATCCACCCTCGCCTTAAGCTGCCCCGCCTCCGCAAGCCGCGTAGCCTCGCGAAGCATCTCACCGTGATGCCCACGGTTCTTCCCACTCAAAAGCGGGTAAAGCGTAAAAACCCCCGAATAACTCGCCTCACGAAATGATAGCGGCGCGAGGGCATGCGAGCCCCACCCGAGCGCGCTCACCACGTGCCCAAAATGCTTGACCGCGGCAAACGAAGCATCGAGTGTCTTGCCGCCCACAGTGTCCACCACGAGATCGAATCCCTCACCCGCCGTGTGCGCCTGAACATACTGCTCCACACTCAGCGAGTTGTAATCGATAGGCGTCGCACCCAGTTGCGAAATCACTTCAGCGTTGCGCGCGCTACCCGTCGCGAAGACATTCGCGCCAAGCGCCCGCGCAATCTGCACGGCCACATGCCCGACGCCACCCGCGCCGCCCTGAACCAGCACGCTCCGCCCCGCCGCCAGGTGCGCGCGATCGACGATGCCCGACCACGCGGTGATGAACGCGAGCGGCAGCGCGGCGGCTTCGCGCATCGAGAGATTCGCGGGCTTGCGCGCGAGGAGGTCCGCGTCGACGGCAGCGTACTCGGCCAGCGCGCCTTGAATGCCACCTACGCCGCCAGTCATGCCGTACACCTCGTCGCCGGCCGCAAAACGCGTGACGCCCGCGCCGACCGCTTCCACCACACCCGCCATGTCGATGCCGAGCACGAGTGGCAGCGGATGCTTCGCATGATCCGCCTTCCCCGCCCGAATCTTGACGTCGAGCGGATTGAGGCCCGCAGCATGAATGCGCACGAGCACCTGGCCCGTTTGCGGCTGCGGGCGATCGAGCGTAGCCAGTTCGAGCGGACCGTCGTACTGGCTGAGGACGAGTGCTTTCATTGTTAGTGTGTGTGCCGTTGCGAATTGAACAGGATGGCCAGGCGAAATTCGCTTAGCCCTTGTGATTCAACTGCGAGGCGGCGTCGCGCAACGCCGTACGCAAGCCTTCCTCCACCACCGGGTGATAGAACGGCATCGCCACCATGTCGTCCACGCTCAGTCCCATCTGTACGCTCCACGCAAGCAGATGCCCGATATGTTCCGCCGCCGGCCCGAACCATTCCGCACCCACGAAGCGCCGTGTCGCGCGATCCACGTACACGTGGCCCAGACCGTGGTTCTTGAGCATCACGCGGCTGCGGCCCTGGTCCTCGAAGCTCACGGCGCCCGTCACAAAGCTGCCTTCCACCAGTTCCCGATGTGACTTGCCGATCATGGCGATCTGCGGATCGGAAAACACGATTGCAAGCGGTGCACGGCGCGCAACGGGTTCGACTTCGGGAAAGCGAGCCGCATTGCGGCCCGCGGCCCGGCCCTCGTCGGCGGCTTCGTGCAGCAGCGGCAGCACATCGTTCGCGTCGCCCGCTACAAACACCGGTGCCGTGCCGACTTGCAGCGTAGCCGGGTCGAAGCGCGGCACGCCTTGCGCGTCAAGTTCGAGCGAGGTGTTCGCAAGCCCGAGGGTCGCCACGTTGGGGTCCCGGCCCGTTGCCGCCAATACGTAATCAAACGTTGCTTCGGACTGCGTGCCATCCGTACGGGCATAGCGCAGCGTCACGCCCGCATCGCTGCGCGTAGCCGATACGACACGTCCCTGCGTCTCGAACTGCATTTCTGCACCGAACACGCGGTGCGCTTCGCTGATCAGTCGCGGGTCCGTGAGCGGTCCCACGCTGCCATGCGAGCCGCCGTACAACGTGACCCGCACGCCGAGCCGCGCAAGCGCCTGGCCGAGTTCCAGACCGATCACGCCCGCACCGACCACCGCCACGCTGCGCGGCAAGTCTTCCCAGGCGAATACGTCGTCGTTCACGATCAGGCGGTCGCCGAGTCCGGCGAGCGACTCGGGTACCGTGGGCGTGGAGCCCGTAGCGATCACGACGCTCTTTGCGCGCACCTGCGTGTGCTCGCCAACCTGGAGCAGTCCGTCGTCGATGAAGCGGGCATGCCCGACGAGGCGGTCCGCTTCAGGCAGGGCGAGCGTGCTGTCCACGACGAAACCGACGAAGCGGTCCCGCTCGCTGCGCACACGCTCCATCACGGCCCGGCCGTCGATTTCCATGCCGAGCGGATTCACGCCGAAACGCGGCGCCATCGTCACCGCGTGCGCCGCCTCGGCCGCCGCGATCAGCAGCTTCGAGGGCATACAGCCCACGCGCGCGCACGTCGTGCCATAAGCGCCGCCTTCAATGATGATTGCGCTTGCACCTTCCGCCCTTGCGGCACGGTAAGCAGAAAGTCCGGCCGTGCCGGCGCCGATGATGGCGACATCCGTTCGCAGGGTTTGCATCGTGTTTCCTTGAGGGGTTCATGCATTCGTTTCCATAACCCAGTCTAGGAGGTCCACGCGCGAGGGTGAATGTCGGCGCTGCTCAAGTTCATGCCCGATCGTCTCACGGGCGGCGGGGCATGCGCCGCCGATCACTCGGGCATGTGCTGCGCGAGCCAGTCGATCAACACGCGCACCTTCGGCGGCAGAAAGCGATTGGGCGGATAGAGCATCCACACCGGACCGCTATACGCGCGCGGCTCCAGCGACCACTCGGGCAGCACACGCACGAGCAGGCCGTCGCGCAGCGCATCCGCCGCGGCGAATTCGGGCAGGCTCGCAATGCCCCAGTTTGCAAGCGCCGCATCGCGCCGCGCGCCCACGTCGTTGGCGATATAGCGGCCCTTCACCTCGACCGCATGCGTTTGCGCGCCGCGCCGGAAGGTCCAGCGGTTGTCGTCGGGCGTTTCGCCGAGATAGAGGCAGTCGTGGCCGGCGAGATCTTTCGGGTGTTTCGGCGTCCCGTGCGCGCGCAGATAGGCGGGCGACGCGCACGACATCCACTGCAGCGTGCCGAGCCGCCGCGCCGCGAGCCCCGGCGGCGGCGTGGGCGTTGGGCGGATCACGACATCGACGCTGTCGCGCACGGGATCGACGTCGCGGTCGGTGAACATGAGCTGCACTGCGACCTCCTCGTACGCATGCAGGAAACCGGAGATCAGCGGATGAATGACGCTTTGCGCAAACGAGATGGGCGCGCTGATGCTGACGCGGCCATGCGGGCGGTCGGTGAGGCGGCTCGCGGCTTGCGCGGCGCTCGTGGCGGCTTCGACCATGTCCGTGCAGTGGCGGTAGACCTCGGCGCCGGATTCCGTGAGCCGCAGGCTGCGCGTGGAGCGCTCCAGCAGACGCGTGCCGAGCGCGCGTTCGAGCCGCTGCATCTGGCGGCTCACGGTGGAAGGCGTGCTGCCGAGCTGGCGCGCCGCGACCGAGAAATTACCGGCGTCGACCACGCGGGCGAAGGTGGCCAGATCGGGCAGCAGGGGCAGGAGGTCGGCGGGATTCATGGCAGGCAGGGCGAAGTCATCTGTGCACCTGAAGCATAAATGATGTTCCGTTGAAGCGGATTATCGCTTCGAAAGCATTATCGGACAATGTGTCCATTCCAGGCTCATCCGCAGGCTCGTTCCCCATGAATGCTCTGACCCGTTCTTCCCGCACCGTCGATCTGCTGCTCGTGGCCGTCGCGCTCATCTGGGGCACGAGCTATGGCGTGGTGAAGGGCGCGCTGCTCGTCTATCCAGTGCTCGGTCTGCTCGCGCTGCGCTTTGGCATTACGTTCGTGCTGCTGTCACCCGCGTTGCGCGGTCTGCGTCAAGCGACGTGGCGCGAGCAGATCGGCGTGATCGGCGCGGGACTGCTGTTGCTCGGCATCTTTCTGGCCGAGACGTTTGGCGTGTCGCTCACGAACGCCTCGAACGCCGCGTTTCTCATCAGCCTGTGCGTGGTCCTCACGCCGCTCGTGGAGTGGGCGTGGCTCAAGCGCGCGCCGCGGCCGGTGGAATGGGCGGCGGCCGGCGTGTCCCTGCTTGGCGCGCTTCTCCTCACGGGCGGCCATGTGGCGGCAAGCCCCGGCGATCTGCTGGTCGTGCTGGCTGCACTGCTGCGCGCATTGACGACCTGCGCGGTCAAGCGCGTGATGAAGTCCGGCGCCGTGCCGCCGCTCACGGTGACGGCGGTCCAGTCCGCCGTCGTTTCGATTGGCTGCGCCGCGCTCGCGTTGACTGTTGCGCCCGAACAGTGGCAACCATTGCCGCACTGGCAGGGGCATGGCGTGTTCTGGGGCAGCGTGATCTATCTCGTGGCGGGTTGCACGCTGTTCGCCTTCTTCGTGCAGAACTATGCCGTGAGCCGCAGTAGCCCCACGCGCGTGGCGTTGCTCATGGGCAGCGAGCCGGTGTTCGGCGCGCTCTTTGCGTGTGTGTGGCTCGGCGAGCGGCTTACCTTGTCCGCGTGGATCGGCGGCATGCTGATCGTTGCCGCTTCGCTTTTCGCGCTCAAGCGGGAACCGCAGGTCGAAGTGCAGATAGAAGCGCAGGACACCGTGAAAGCGTAGGCCGCGCGCACATCCGCAAAGCTGATATGCAATTGCGAATTAACTGGTAGGGGATCGGGACGCAAGCTGTTCCAATGGGCATTTGGTCCTTCGATGCCGCAGGAGCGAGCCTTACGATGGCGAAAACGAACAAACCCATTTTGCTCAACGCGTTCAACATGAATTGCGTGGGGCATATCAATCACGGGCTGTGGACGCACCCGCGCGACCGCTCGACCGACTACCGCACGCTCGCGTACTGGACGAATCTCGCGCGCACGCTGGAGCGCGGGCTCTTCGACGGACTCTTTCTTGCCGATATCGTGGGTGTCTACGACGTCTATCAGCGCAACGTGGACGTGACGCTGCGCGAGTCGATCCAGTTGCCGGTGAACGACCCCACGCTCGTCGTGCCGGCCATGGCCGCAGTAACCGAGCATCTCGGCTTTGGCGTGACGGTGAACCTGACTTACGAGCAGCCTTATTTGCTGGCGCGGCGCTTTTCGACGCTCGATCACCTCACGCAGGGCCGCATCGGCTGGAACATCGTGACGGGCTATCTGGACAGCGCGGCGCGCGCCATGGGGCTCGAGCAGCAACTGCCACACGACGAGCGCTACGACCGGGCGGACGAATACCTGGAAGTCCTCTACAAACTATGGGAGGGCAGCTGGGAAGCGGACGCCGTGCGGCGCGACAAGGTCGCGCGTATTTTCGCAGATCCTGCGAAGCTGCACCGCGTGGAGCATGCGGGACGTTACTACCGTGTGGACGGTTATCACCTGGCGGAACCTTCGCCGCAGCGTACGCCGGTGCTGTTCCAGGCGGGCAATTCGGGACGCGGGCAGCGCTTTGCTGCGCGTCACGCCGAATGCGTGTTCATTTCGCCGCCTGGCCGCTCCGCAGCGCGCGAGACGGTGCGCGCGCTGCGCGAACAACTGGTGCAAGCGGGGCGCCGGCCCGACGATGTGAAGGTGTTCGTTGGCGCGGCGGTGGTGGCGGGCGCGACCGAGCGCGAAGCACGCGAGAAGTATGCCGACTACCGCCAGTATGCGAGCCGGGAGGCTGGGTTGGCGCATTTCGCGTCGAGTACGGGCATCGATTACGCGCAATACGATCTCGACGCGCCCGTGGATTACGCGCCGGGCAACGCGATCGAATCTGCCACGCGCACGGCGAAGCAACATGGCTGGACGCGGCGCAAGCTGCTCGAGATGTTCGAGCTGGGTGGCCGCTATCCGGCGATTGTTGGCAGCGCTTCGCAAGTGGCGGATGAGCTACAGGCGTGGATCGACGAGGCGGATGTGGATGGGTTCAACTTGAGCCGCACAGTTGTGCCCGAGAGCTATGAGGATTTCGTGGATCTCATCGTGCCGGAGTTGCAGACGCGTGGGCGCTATAAGACGGCGTATGCGCCTGGGACGTTGCGGGAGAAGTTGTTTGGTGGTGAGGCTGTTTTGCCTGAGCGGCATGCTGGGGCGGGGTATCGGTGGGCGGGTGAAGTGGTTTGAGTGTGGGTGGCTTTTTTGTTGGGATTGCCCTGGGGCTTTGGCCTTTTCTTGCTTTCGCGTCGGTATGCCAGCGTTGCCCCTGTGCGGGGCGGCACCTACTTTCTTTGCGGCGGCAAAGAAAGTAGGCAAAGAAAGCCGCTCAAACCGCCAGCGCCTGCCACCGTTCACATCTCGCCGTAGATGGTGAATGGCTCCGGAGCGTCTGTCACCACTCGCCCACAAACGGAGTGACAAGGCGCTCATACCTCCGGCGGCGCTCCGCGCGCCGAAGGGCACAACAAACACCAGCGGAGCACATGGGTTCTCGCAAATGCTCATGCGTGCCACCCGGTTTCCCATGCAGACCCAACCGCAGCGTGCGTAGCGAGCAGCGGGATGAATGACTGCCTTGTCACTAGCTTTGGTGGTGCGAGGTGACAGACGCTCCGGAGCCATTCACGAAGAATGGCGCGAGGTGAACGGTGGCAGGCATTAGCGGTTTGAGCGGCTTTCTTTGCCTACTTTCTTTGCCGTGCGCCCCGAAGGAAGTCCCCTTGGGGGACAAAGAAAGTAGGTGCCGCCCCGCACAGGGGCAACCCAGGCATACCGACGCGAAAACAAGGAAACGCCAAAGCGCCAGGAAGCCGAGCACAAAAATCCTCCCGGCGCCCAGCCGCAACCCCACCCCTCACTGTTGCGGAGCACCCTGCCAGGCAGGCAACGTAGCCCCGTGATACACGGCAATAATCTCGGAAGCCACATTCGGCTGCTGATAGCTCTCCACAAGCGCACGCACCCAACCCGCGTTAGCGTCCTTCTCATTCACAGCAATGAAGTTGCGATAAGGATTGCCAGTCACCTTCTCCTGAGCAATCCGCTCCTGCGGAATCTTGATCCCGGACTTCACCGCCCAGTCCGTATTGACAACAGCCGCATCCAGATCGCCAATCGCGCGCCCGACAATACCTGAATCGAGTTCCTTGATATGGATATTCTTCGGGTTCTTCGCGATGTCGCGTGCGGTCGGCAGCAGGCCGACGTTCTCGCGCAACGTGATGAGCCCCTGTGCCTGGAGCAGCAGCAGCGAGCGGCCTTCGTTGCTCGGATCGTTCGGCACGCCAATGGTCGCACCCTGCGGGAGGTCCGCCACTGACTTCACCTTGCGCGAATACAGCCCGATAGGCTGCACGTAGGTAAAGCCCACCGGCACGATCTTGTAGCCACGCGCCTTGATCTGCGCGTCGAGATACGGCTTGTGCTGGAACGAGTTGGCGTCGAGGTCGTGGCTCGAAAGCGCTTCGTTGGGCTGCGTGTATTCGGAGAACGTGGTCACCTTGATCGTCAGGCCTCGCTTCGCGGCGTTGGCGGCGACCACGCGCCACACGTCCTCGTCTTCGCCCGACATGATGCCCACGCGCAATGTCTGGTCCGCCGCGTGTGCGAGCGTCGCGCCCCCGAAACTCGCGCCCAACGCGAGCGAAGCCAGCATCGCGCCCAGCAATGTTCTTTTCTTCATAGGATCCGTTATTCGAAGAGTTGTGGATACGACGATGCTAGAGAGTGCACTGCAAGTGGACAACCAATTTTGGAAGCATTGCTTAGCTATATTCGTCGTTTTGCGGCATGCAACGGCGTGGCTAGGATGCAGCGATTCCATCCATCACGCGAGCTCCGTTCCATGTCCACTCTCGCCGTTCCCGCTTCCGAAGTCATTCAAGCCGCCGGGCAAGCGCAAAACCCGCAACATGCCGTGATCCGCTCCGCTCAGGACGTCTCCCGCATCATCAACGCCGGGGCCGCGCAGGGCAGCAACGCGCGCATCGTGATCGCCATCGCATTGGGCGGCGTGTTTCTCGATGCCTACGATCTCACCTCGCTCGCCTACGGCATAAAGGACATCGCGCGCGAATTCTCGCTTTCGCCCGTGCAGGTCGGCTTCGTTTCGGCGGCCATTACGTTCGGCGCGATTCTCGGCGCCCTGTTCGGTGGCTATCTCACGGACCGCATCGGGCGCTACCGCGTATTCATGGCCGACATGCTGTTCTTCGTCGTTGCCGCGATCGCGGCCGGGCTCGCACCCAACGCCTGGGTGCTGGGCGGTGCGCGCTTTCTCATGGGTTTCGGCGTGGGGCTTGATTTGCCGGTCGCCATGGCGTTTCTCGCCGAGTTCTCGCGCGTGGCGGGCAAGGGCAACAAGGCGGCCAGCGTGGCGGCGTGGTGCCCCGCGTGGTACGCGGCCACCAGCACCTGCTATCTGCTCATTCTCGGCCTCTATGCGATCCTGCCCGAGCATCAGCTCGGCTGGCTCTGGCGCATCACGCTCGCGTTCGGCGCGGTGCCGGCGCTCGTCATCATCGCCGTGCGCAGCCGTTATATCAGCGAGTCGCCCGTATGGGCCGCGAATCAGGGCGATCTGGAAGGCGCGGCGCGCATTCTCAAGCGCTCGTATGGCGTGGATGCAGTGGTCGAGCGCAGTGAGGCGCCCGCGCGAGCGCCGCGTGCCGCTTCATGGCGCAACTACGGCGTGCTTTTCAACGCCACTTATCGCCGCCGCACGATCCTTGCCGCAACGATCGGCGCGGCATCTTCTTTCGGTTACAACGCGATCATTTTCGGCTTGCCCGTGATCATCGCGAGCTTTCTCCAGCAGGGTCCGCTCACGACCATCGTTTCTGCGCTCACGCTGAACCTGTTGTTCGCTTTCGTTGGCGGGTTGATTGGCGTGCGTACCGCGCCCACCGTCGGCGCGTGGAAAATGACCGTGCTCGGTCACACGCTGCAGTTCGTCTCGCTCATCGGTCTTGCGCTGATCGGCCATCCGGGCAGCGGCTTTTTCGTCGTGCTCGCCATTCTGCTGCTGGGCGGCTATCTGTTCGGGCAGGGGTTCGGCCCCGGTTCGCATAGCATGACCTATGCGTCGCTCAGTTATCCAACTTCTCTGCGCGGCATTGGCGTGGGCTTCAATCAGACGCTCGTGCGCTCCGCTTCCACGGTGTCGCTATTCCTGTTTCCCGTGCTCGCCGCGGCGCTCGGAACGAAGGTCTTCTGGGTGATCGCCGTCGCGCCGCTCACTTCGCTACTCATGTTGCTCGCGATCCGGTGGGAGCCCTCGGGTTACGACATCGATAGCGAAGATTACGCGGATGAGCCTGACGCCGTGGTTCAACGCAGTTCGGTATAGCCCTGACGAGCGGCGGCGTTGGCGAACGCCTCGATCTCGGCGTACGCCTCGCTCGTGAGCCTGGCGAACCCGCGCAGCCGCAGCTTGCGTGCGCGCTCGGGGTCGGCTGCGAGCGCGGCGTCGAGCGCATCACGCAGCGCTTGCGCCTGACTCTCGCCGAGCGCGCGTGAGGCGATCAGCGGAAGGCCGGGTGCGGACGCTGTCATGCCGATGGTTTGCACACCGTCGAACCGTTCGGGGTGGGAATCGTGCAGCAGTGCGAACGTAACGCAGTCGATGGCGCCCACGTCGGCCGCGCCGCTCGCCAGCGCGTGTAAGGTGGCCGCGTGCGAGCCTGTCCAGTGCACCGAGGCGAGGAAGCGCCCGTCGCGTGCGAGCGGCGCGATTGCGTGGCGAAACGCGTTCATGCCGCTATGCGAATCCGCGCCGTTGCATGCGGCGCGCAGACCGCGGCACGCTTCCAGCGTTTTCGCGCCACGCTCCCACGCCTGTGCTGAAACGGCAAGCACGCTTCGATAGCGCGGGCCTTCGCAACCGGGGGCGTCGAATATCGGGGTCGCAAGCAGCTGAACTTCGTTGGCGAGGTCGAGCATCCGGTACGGAAACCCGCAGGTCTGCGAGAGCAGCAAATCCGTGCGGCGCCAGTGGGGCATGAGTTCTCCATCCGGCGCGTTCACGATCGCGATGTCGCCCATGTCGAACGAGCGCCCAAGTACGACCAGGCAGTCGCTCAGCAGCGAACGCCACGCCGCCGCATGTTGCGGCGTCACGTTGTACATCGGCAGGGAGGCGATCCAGCGGGTCATCGGCGCATTCTACGCCGCGCAGTCATGGCGCGTCGCGCGGCGCAGTGAAATAAGCAAATGGCAATTCGTTGTTTGGTAAAGCGCTGTGCGTTCGGTATGGTGAGGACCTGCGTTGCTTTGCTCTCCGTATGGAGTGGCATCATCCTTCATTGCGGGAGCTGGCGAACATGGCCGAATACTTCGACGCAGACCACGCGCGGGAAGTCGCCGCGCTCGCCACAGGATTCACCGCGCGCACGGAATGGCCCACATGGCTGCTGATCGCGGTGATCTACGGCGGCTGGTTTGCGGTGCTCGCGTTCGTGCGCTCAGGTGTGGTCACGCTCGTGGCCGCCACGCCTTGCCTCATCGTGCTGTGCGCATGGCATATGTCGCTCCAGCACGAATTGCTGCATGGACATCCCACCCGGTTCGCATTGTTGAACATGGCGCTGGGCTGGGCGCCGCTTGCCGTGTGGTTCCCCTATGCGGTGTACCGCAAGAGCCATATGGCGCATCATCGCGACGAAGCGTTGACTGTGCCTGGCATCGACCCCGAAACGAACTACGTGCAGCACGAGCAATGGGCTCGCCTGCCGCGCTGGCATCGCGTGCTATGGCACGCACGCAAGAGCTTCGTGGGCCGTGTGGTGATCGGGCCGCCCATGAGCGTGGCCGCCATGCTCGCCGGCGCGGCGAAAGCGCTGCGTAGCGGCGACTGGCGAGACGTGCCGATGTGGCTCGCACACTTCGCAGCTGTCGTGTTGCTGCTCGCGTGGGTGCAGCGTTACGCGGGCGTGCCGTGGTGGTGGTATCTCGCCGCCGTCACCTGGCCCGCGCTCGGGCTTGCGATGGTCCGCTCGCTGTACGAGCATCGCGCGGCGTCGCATCCCAAGGCGCGCATCGCCATCAACGAGGCCGGACTCGTGATGCGCTTTCTGTATCTGAACAACAACTACCATCTCGTGCACCACGATCTGCCGCGCTTGCCGTGGTTTCAACTGCCGCGCGCCTATCGCATGCGGCGCGATGACTATCGGCACAAATGCGGCGGCTTCGTGATCGAAGGCTACGCCGCGCTCCTCAGGCGTTACGCGTGGCGCGCGACGGATGCTCCCGCACATCCGTTCGGCGACAACACCGCGCAGTGACATTCACTCCCGGAACCGCTTGAAAAAGCGGCGGATGTCGGCGGCGAGAAGATCAGGCTCTTCCATGGCGGCGAAATGGTCGCCGCGCGGCATGTCGGTCCATTGCGCGACATCGAACACGCGCTCGAGCCACGACCGTGGCGGGTGATTGATCTCCTTGGGAAAGCGCGCGAAGGCGACGGGCGGCGTCACGCGTTGTCCCGCCGCGAAGCGAAACGGCTGGAGACGGTTTTCCCAGTACATCTGCATCGACGTGCCGATGCTGCCCGTGAACCAGTACAGCGAAAGGTCCGTGAGCAAGGCGTCCTTCGAGAACCGACGCTCGATGTCACCGTCGCAGTCGCTCCATGCGCGAAACTTCTCGCCGATCCAGGCGGCCAGTCCCGCGGGCGAGTCGTTGAGCGAGGCTGCCGCCGTTTGCGGCTTCGTGCTGTGCATATGCGCGTATCCGCCCTCCATCGCTGCCCAGTCGGCCTTTTCGCGCAGATAGTCCTGTTCCGCCGGGGTGAGCGGGGCTTGCGCGGTGTCGATTGCGGGTTCGTACGAGCTGGGCAGGAAGTTCAGGTGGATGCCCTCGACGGCCGGGCTGTGCCGCGCGGCGAGCGCGATGGACACGCCCGCGCCGAGGTCGCCGCCCTGCGCGCCGAAGCGCTCGTAGCCGAGACCGCGCATGAGCGCGGCCCACAGGTCTGCGATCTGGAACGCGGAGGTGCCGGGCGCCGCCGGCGCGGGCGAAAAGGCAAAGCCCGGCAGTGACGGGACGACGACATCGAACGCATCGGCCGGGTCCGCGCCGAATGCGGCGGGATCGCAGAGCCGGTCGAGTAGTGCCTCGAATTCGATGAACGACCCCGGCCAGCCGTGCGTGACCACGAGCGGGTAGGGCTTCGGGCCTGTGCCGCGCCGATGCACGAAGTGAACGCGCTGGCCACCTGCGCCACCTGCACCGCCGACTTCGGCCATGAACTGCGGCAACTGGTTCAGCGCGCGTTCGGTGGCGCGCCAGTCATATTCGTCTGCCCAATACGCGACCAGCTCGCGCAACCACGCACTATCGGCCCCTTGTTGCCACGCCGGCGAGGGCGTAGCGTTGGCCCAGCGCGTGGCGCGCAAACGCCGGCGCAGGTCGTCGAGTGCATCTTCCGGAACGCGAATTTCGAATCGATCGATATGCATGGTGGTTCATCCGCACGCTGGCAGGCCGAGGAACTGACGATTATGAGCGAATTCGCCGCCGCGCATCGGCCGCCCCAAGGGACCCTTCGAATTCCATCGATCGCTTACCAGATGTTTATCGAGGCATCGATTTAATTTATCGGCGTTTGGCCAGCGCGGCGGGGCGGTGCGCCGCCTCATCCGGGCGAGGCGGCGCGGCGCAAACCCCACGGCGTCCATGGTTGCCGGTATTTTCAGCCGTCGGCTGCCGCACCCGCTTATTGGCGCCAGCGGTATTATTTGCGCAATCTAGGTAATAGCCCTGGCTACTAGCGCAGTGGGGCCAATTCGTACCGTAGCGCCACGATTCGAATCAGCAGCAGAGGTCCCAATGATCATCGACATTCACGGCCACTACACCACGGCGCCCGCGGCGCTGGAGGCGTGGCGCAAACGCCAGATAGCGGGCATCGCCCAACCGTCCGAGATGCCGAAGGCATCGGAGCTGAAGATCAGCGACGACGAATTGCGCGAATCGATCGAACTCAATCAGCTCAAGCTGATGCGCGAGCGCGGACTCGATCTCACGATTTTCAGCCCGCGCGCGAGTTTCATGGCCCATCACATCGGCGACTTCCAGGTGTCGAGCACCTGGGCGGCGATCTGCAATGAGCTGTGCCACCGCGTGAGCGAGCTTTTTCCCGAGCACTTTGTGCCGGCCGCGATGCTGCCGCAAAGCCCGGGCGTCGATCCCGCCACGTGCATTCCGGAACTCATCAAGTGTGTGGAGCAGTATGGCAATGTGGCGGTCAACCTGAATCCCGATCCCTCGGGCGGCCACTGGACGAGCCCGCCGCTTTCCGATCGCCACTGGTACCCGATTTACGAGAAGCTCGTCGAATACGACATTCCCGCGATGATCCACGTGAGCACGAGCTGCAACGCGTGCTTCCACACCACGGGCGCGCACTACCTGAACGCGGATACGACTGCATTCATGCAGTGCCTGACGTCGGACCTGTTCCGCGATTTCCCCACGCTGCGCTTCGTGATTCCGCACGGCGGCGGCGCGGTGCCTTACCACTGGGGGCGCTTCCGGGGTCTCGCGCAGGAACTGAAGAAGCCGCCGCTCAGCGAGCATTTGCTGAATAACGTGTTCTTCGACACCTGCGTGTATCACCAGCCCGGCATTGACCTGCTCACGCGCGTGATTCCCGTGGACAACATTCTGTTCGCGAGCGAGATGATCGGCGCGGTGCGCGGCATCGACCCCGAAACGGGCCACAACTACGACGACACGAAGCGCTATATCGAAGCCGCGCATGTCGATGCCGCGGATCGCTACAAGATCTACGAAGGCAACGCGCGCCGCGTGTATCCGCGCCTCGACGTGCGTCTTAAGGAAAAGGGCTTGTGAGCGCGCACGTCGCGGCTCGCAATCTGTGCAACACCAGCGAAGTGCACCATCAGGCGGTTTCGCTCACTCTCGACTGAAACGGAAGTCAATGACAAAGGACGATGTGAAAAGCAGCGCCGCGCTGGCGGGGGTCGGGTCGATGGCGACGCGCCTCCTGCTGGCGGGTCTCGCCGAGCAATACGAGCGCGAAACGGGGCAGCGGCTGACTGTTGCCGCGATTGGCGGAGTGGAAGCCGCGCGGCGCGTGCAGGCGGGCGCGGCGTTCGATTTCGCCGTGCTGGCCTCGGCTGCGATCGACCGCCTGGCGGCGGGCGGCCACCTTATCGGCGCGCGCACGGACGTCGTGCGCTCCGGCATGGCGGCGGCCGTCGCCGCTGGTGTGGCGCACCCGGATATCGGCACCGAAAGCGCATTGCGGGAGACGATGCTGCGCGCGGCGCGCATTGGCTATTCGACGGGGCCGAGCGGCGACCATCTGCTGGGGCTGCTCGAACGCTGGGGCGTGGCCGAAACGCTCAGGCCGCGCCTCGTGTTGGCGCAGCCGGGCGTGCCGGTGGCGAGCCTGATCGCGGCCGGTGAGGTCGAGATCGGCTTTCAGCAATTGAGCGAGCTAAAGGATGTGCCGGGCGTGGACGTGATCGGGCCGCTGCCCGCCGGCGCGCAACTCGTCACGGTCTTTTCCGCGGCGATCTGTGCGGTGTCGCAGCAGCGTCAGGCGGCGGCGGACTTCCTTGCGTTCCTCGGTTCGGAACGCGCCGAGGCGACCAAGCGGGCGTTCGGCATGGAGCCGGCAGGCGGCGGGGAGCACAGGCTGTAGCACGGCAGCAGAGCAGTCGTTAGGCGGCAATAAGCGAAATAGAAGGAGCAATAAGGCGATTAGATCGGACATCTCATGTCGCACGGTCTACGCATCCAAATTATTTAGGTTTACTAATCAGAAAAAACAGAATCGGAGGCGTGAAAAGTGAATCAGAAGAACACCAATACGGACAACCCCAGGAGGCAAGCATGAGAACCCTGCATACCCGGCGGCTTTTCACGAGCGTGCGCGCTCGTGCCGCCTCGCTGCTCTCGCTGTTCGCCCTCTTCGCGGCGGCCACGCTCGTGGCCGCGTGCGGCAGTGGCGGTAGTGGCAGCAGTAGCGCCGATGCGTCGAAAGCGCCGCTCGCAGTCGTGGCGCCCGTGGTGGATTGCTCGAAGCTGGCGTCGGTCGATATCACCGATATCGGCGGTTCGGGCAGCGCGATTACTTCCGCTAGCGTGACCACGGCGACCATCAACGGTGCTTCGGTCAACTTCTGTACCGTGAAGGGCACGCTCGCGCCTTCGAATACGTTCGAAGTGGCGCTGCCGGTGAGCACGTGGACGCAGCGCTTTGCGGCGCTGGGCTGCGGGGGGCTGTGCGGCAACGTGAGCGACCCGACCCAGCAGTCGTCGTTCAGCTTCAGCTACACGTGCCCGCTCGTGCAGGAAGGCGGCTTCGTGACGGCGGCGACCGACATGGGCCACTCGGGCAACGACACGACGTGGACCACGGACCCGCAAAAACAGGCCGATTTCGCCTATCGCGGGCAGCACATCACGACGCTCACGGCGGAAAAGCTCATCAAGGCCTACTACGGGCAGGCGCAGAAGTACGCGTACTTCATTGGCTGCTCGGACGGCGGCCGCGAAGCGCTGATGGCCGCGCAACGCTATCCCAACGACTATAACGGCATCGTCGCGGGCGCGCCGGCCGCGCACTTCCAGATTCAGAACTCGCTGTATCACGGCTGGAGCGTGGAGTCGCAAAGCACGACCGGCGACAGCACCGGCAACGCCGTTCTGTACGCCGACAAGGCGCTCGTGCTGCACAAGGCCGTCGTTGCGGCATGCGGCGGCCAGGCGGGCGTGCCCGATGGTCTGCTCGCCGATCCGCGCACCTGCAATTTCGATCCCGCATCGATCCAGTGTGCTCAAGGCGCGACGAACACGAGCAACTGTTTGACCGCAGCCGAAGTCGCCACCGCGAGCAAGATCTATGGCGGACCGGTGGACGCGACTACGGGCGAGCGCATGCTGGCGGGCTCCCCGCAGATGGGCTCGGAGGAGAACTGGGTCGGCGTGGAAGTGCCCACGACGAATTCGACGGCCACGCCGGTTTCGGTGAAGAGCCTGTTCAGCTACATGATCGTGACGGGAGCCTACAACCTGATCTTCACGGGCTCGCCCACGATGCCGACCATCGACACCTTCGGCTACACGGACGCGAGCTTCTACCCGACCTACCTGCAGGCCAACCATCCGCTGATGGACGCCACGAACCCCGACCTTTCGGCGTTCAAGAAGGCGGGCGGCAAGCTGATCCTGTGGCACGGCTGGGCCGATCAACACATTTCGCCGCTCTTCACGATCCAGTACTACGAAGCGATGCAGAACACGATGGGCGCGACGAACGTGAGCGATTTCGCGCGCCTGTACCTCGTGCCCGGCGTGGCTCATTGCGGCGGCGGCGAAGGCTTCCCGAACATCGACCTCGTCTCGCAGATCACGGCGTGGGCCGAGCAGGGCACGGCGCCGAACGCGGTCATGACGTATCAGACCGATTCGTCGAACAACGTGACGGCCAGCCGTCCGGTTTATCCGTACCCGGCCGTCGCGCAGTTCACGGGCACCGGCGACTGGCACCTCGGCGCGAACTGGACGCAGGGCGCACCGCTGTACAACCAGCCCACGCATACCTGGGCAGGGTCGAGCTTCTATACGACGTACACGCCGACTACGCAGGGTGTTGCCGCGCCTTAACGGGCAAACTTCAGGCAAACTCGCGTGATTCACTGTTGAACCGGCCAGCCCTTCGGGGCTGGTTTCGTTTGCATCGCGATAACTGAATCGCATGGCGAATGCGCGCCGATGGCAGCGGCTCGAACCGCGCCGCCACCTCGAAACGCGGCGCCAATGAGAGCGCCGCCTGGCGATGTAGCGGCAACTGAATTCCGCACGATCGTCCAGCGCGTTTGCGAATCCTTTCGGAGAGCATCGATTTTGTTTATCACGGTGGATTCGATTCCAGCCCCGGGCCACGACAGGCAAAGCGCGGGCTGATTGCGCCCGGCCTTTACGCAGCGCGGCTTCCGGGGCGGTATCGAGGGTGCGGGCGGCCCGAAATCGCCCATGCGGACGGGCACGGACGTATCCAATATGTGGTTAACCCGCACTTTCAGGCGAGGGGCTGGCCACCTATCGTGCCCCCGACGGATAGCAGTTCGTAGAAATTCGACTCGGGCACGAGCGAGCGGCAGACCACAGAACGGACAGGAGACTACAGATGTCTGGCAGCAAAACAATCGATATCAAGGCGTTCATCGACGAACGCCACATTTCGGCCTACCAGTGGCTACTGGTGGCGCTGTGCTTCCTCGCAGTGACCGCCGACGGCATGGACGTGGCCATCATGGGCTTCGTCGCGCCCTCCATCATTCACGAGTGGGGCATTTCGCGTCCCGAGTTCGGTCTCGTCATGAGCGCGGCGCCCATCGGCCTCGTGATCGGCGCGCTGGCCGCCGGCCCGGCTTCTGACCGCGTTGGCCGCAAGTGGGTGCTGATCACCTCTGTGTTTCTCTTCGGCGTGTTCACGATCCTCACGGCGTTCACGCAGTCGCCGGTGTCGATGGCGGTGCTGCGCGTGCTGACCGGTATCGGTCTTGGCGCGGCCATGCCGAACTCCACGACGCTGCTCTCGGAGTACTCGCCGCAACGCCGCCGCGCGCTGCTCATCACGATCATGTTCACGGGCTTCAACCTCGGCTCCGCGTTGATCGGCTTCGCGGCTGGCTGGCTTGTGCCGAATCACGGCTGGCGCGCGGTGCTGATCTTTGGCGGCGCCATTCCGCTCGCACTCGTGCCGCTGCAGGCCTGGCTGCTGCCGGAATCGGCGCGTCTGCTCGCCGTGCGCGGCGCCACGAGCAAGCGCATTGCCGCGACGCTGAACCGCGTGACCGGCGCGAACTTCGCGGGCGACGAGACCTTCGTTTCGACGGAACCTCCGCTGCCCACGCGCAAGCCGATCGGCGTGCTGTTCTCGGAAGGCTACGGCGTGATGACCATCGCGCTGTGGGTCACGTATTTCATGGGCCTGCTCGTCATCTATCTGCTGACCGGCTGGCTGCCCACGCTGATCAAGGATGCCGGCCTCTCCATCACGGTGGCGGCGAACGTCACGGCCATGTTCCAGATCGGCGGCACGATCGGCGCCGTGCTGGTGGGCTGGATCATGGACAAGGTGCGTCCGGCGCGCGTGATCAGCGCCGCGTATGTCGGCGGCGGCATCTGTGTGCTGGCGCTGGCCGGTGTGGGGGCACTTTCCTCGTCGCTCGCGCTGCTGGTGTTCGCTGCGGGCTTCTGCATGAGCGGTGCGCAAACGGGCCTGAACGCCTACGCGCCGGGCCGTTATCCGACGGTTGCGCGTGCAACGGGTGTGAGCTGGATGTTGGGCATGGGCCGCTTCGGCAGCATTTTCGGCTCGGCCATCGGCGGCGCGCTGCTGGGTCTTGGCTGGGAATTCGCTGCGATTCTCGCGATGCTCGCCGTACCGGCTGTGCTCGCGGCGATCGCGATCCTGGTTTCGCAGCGTGCGCGTCATTCGGAACCGGCTACGCAGGTGAGCGCGGCACACTGAGTCTGATTTAGCAACAGCGCTGGACTGATCGGCGCGGCGGTGCGAATTGCACTGCCGCGCCGTTTTTTTTGTTTGGTGTGAGAGCGGAGGCATCGCCTCCGCTTTAGTGCCGTTCGGCTAGTTAAATCCTGAACGCCCCCACCGTTTCGATCACGGTCTGCGCATTCCTGCCCAGCGTAGTGGCCGAAATCGAAAAATGATTCACGAGAGCGCTGTCTTGTTGCGTAAGCGCTTCGATATGATCCAGAGCCTGCTTGATCTCGGCAATGCCGGCGCTTTGCTCGCCGCTCGCGGTATTGATTTCGTCGATTAGCACGTTCACGTCGCGCACTGCCTGAACCGCCTGCTGCATCTTTTCCCGGGCCGTTTCAGTGAGTTGGCAGCCTTCCTGAACCTTCTGCGTCGAGTCGACGATCAAACCCGCGATTTCCTTCGCGGCCATCGCCGCGCGGCCAGCGAGATTGCGCACCTCGCTCGCCACCACCGCGAAACCCCGTCCGTGCTCGCCCGCGCGCGCCGCTTCCACGGCCGCGTTGAGCGCGAGAATATTGGTCTGGAAGGAAATCCCTTCGATCACCTGAATGATCTCGCCAATCTTGCGGGAAGCCTCGGTAATGCCCTGCATCGTCACCGTCATGGCTTCCACGGCACGGCCGCTGTCTTCGGTGATGGCGCGCGCCTGGCCCGCGCTGGTGGCCGCCTGGCGCGCCGCATCGGCGGTTTGCCGCACGTTGGCCGCAATATGCTGCATCGAGGCCGCCGACTGCTCGAGGCTCGCCGCCTGCGATTCGGCTCGCGCCGAGAGCGTCTGGCTGCCTTCGGACACGGTCGCTGTGGCCGCGCTCATTCTCGCCATCTGGTCGCGTGCGTCGCCGACGATCGCGCGCATGTTAAGGCTGACCTGATTGACCGATTGTTCGAGCTTGCCGACTACGCCGGTGGGCTTCCATGTGTTCTCGACCTTCTGCGTGAGGTCGCCCATGGCGAGCCTCGTGGCCGCGCCCAGCAGACGGCGCAGCGGATAGATGAACATGAAGCGCATGCGGTATTCGGCCAGCACGCCGAACGCCACGCAGGCGGCGAGGCCGATCGCCGTGCGAACGGGCGTGATCGACGCAGCGCCGCCATCGATCAGAACGCCCGTGACCATGCCGGCCGCCGCGAGACCGCTCGTGAGCAGATAGGTCTGCGTCTTCATGGTGGGATGCACGAAGCGCGAAAGCCGTCCCACCATGTCCTTGCGAACGATTGCGCCAGCCTGCAGATGGTGCGCTTGCCGGCCGGCTCTTTGCTCTGCGAGCAAAGTCGCATACAGCGCCTCGGCTGCCCGAACCTGATCGCGCGACGCTGCGGTGTGGACGGCCCGGTACGCAACGACATGCTGCCCTATGGGCGTGACGCCAATCTGCACCCAGCAATGCCGCCCGTGGCTGAAGCGGTTCTTCAGCACGCCGACCCATGGCTCGCGCTTTTTCAGCGTGGCCCACATGTCGCGGTATACCTCGGCGGGCATGTCGGGGTGGCGCACGACGTTATGGGGCTGCCCGATCAGCGCTTCGCGGGAAAGGCCGCTGGCTTCGATGAATGCGTCGTTGCAGTAGGTGATCACGCCGCGCGTGTCGGTCGTGGAAACGAGCAGCTTTCCGGCTGGGAGCGCGGCTTCTCCATGATGGATCTGTCTGGTCGATGATTCGGTGTGCACTCGTGGTCTCCGTTGTTCTTGATCGGGTTGTCCCGCTGTCCGATGCTTATCGGCCTGCGTTTTCGATCATGAATGGGGCGCTTCGAGGCTGAAAACCGTCGCCGCGGCGCAGCAGGGCGATAAATGAAGCGAGGCGCTGCGGCCTGTACCGTCACGCCGTAGCTCAAACGCCCGCGGCATAAGGCTGACAGCCAGGATGACGAAGCGTCTGAGGCGTTTGAGTGGATGTTTGCATGAGCAACGCCCGATAACTTCTTCGCAAGTCTCCCAAAGCAGATTCGATACGACCGTTCGAAATGCGTCCGGCAAAGTCGGGGAGCGCCGCCCGGACGCGCACCAAGCGGCGCAACGCATACAATTGAGCCGGACACACTCAGAGTTGAACGGCGATGCGCATTCTTGTGATCGAAGACGAGCCGAAGACCGGCGCCTATCTGAAGAAGGGCTTCGAGGAATCCGGCTATGCGGTGGATGTCGCGGCGGACGGCGCGGAAGGCCTGATTCTCGCGAAAGAGGCCGCGTACGACGTGATCGTGCTCGACGTCATGCTGCCCGAAATGGACGGCTGGACGGTGCTCAAGACGCTACGCGCCACGCACACCACGCCGGTGCTGTTCCTCACCGCACGCGACGACATCAGCGACCGCGTGAAGGGCCTCGAGCTGGGCGCGGACGACTACCTCGTCAAGCCGTTCGCTTTCGTCGAACTGCTCGCGCGCGTGCGCACGTTGGCTCGCCGCGGCCCCCCGCGCGAGAGCGACGTGCTGCTGCTGGGCGACCTCGAAGTGGACGTCACGCGCCGGCGCGTGAAACGCGGCGCCACGCGCATCGATCTCACGCCGAAGGAGTTCTCGCTGCTGCAACTGCTCGTGCGCCGCCAGGGCGAAGTGCTCACGCGCACGCAAATCGCCTCCTACGTGTGGGACATGAATTTCGACAGCGACACCAACGTCGTGGAAGTGGCCATCCGCCGCCTGCGCGCGAAGGTGGACGACGCCTTCGACGTCAAGCTGATCCACACGGTGCGCGGCGTGGGCTACGTCGCCGAAATCAAAGGGAACGCCTGATGGCGCGCATGGCGGTGCGCTCGCTCGCCACCGGCCTCGCGCTGAGTTTCGCGGGCACTACGCTCGCGGTATTCGCGCTCGTGGGCAGCACGCTTTATTTCACGCTGGACCGCGAGGTGAAGCAGCAGGACGACCTCGATATCGTGCTGATTTCGCGCCACACGCGCCGCCTCGCACAGGAACTGCACAACGAGCATGACGTGCGCGAGCATGCGGAGCGCCTCACGAGCCAGGTGCTCGGCAATCCCGCGCTTTCCATGGAAATACTCGGCACCGGCGGCGCGCAACTGGTCGAGCACAACACGGCGGGCATTGCGGACGCGACGTTTCCCGATGCGGCGCTCGCACGGCGCCTCCCGCCGACGCAACGCATTACCGAAGGCGATGTGGTGGAGTGGCGCAATGCGCGCGGCGTACCCGTGCGCGGACTCGCCACGGACGCCGCGCTGGCGGACGGCACGCCCGTCACCATCGTCATCGCGCGCGACATGACCGACCGCTGGCGGCTGCTCGACCACTATCGCGAGCGGCTCTACGGCTTCGGACTGGCGGGCATGCTGCTCGCGTTCCTCATGAGCTGGTTGCTCGTGCGCGAGTCGCTGCGCCCGCTGCGCGAGATGGCGGCGCGCGCGGCCACGGTCACGGTCGACCGGCTCGATACCCCCATTGAAGTCGAACGCGCGCCGAGCGAGCTTGATACGCTCACGAAGTCGCTCAACGCCATGCTTGACCGTTTGCACGGCGGCTTCGAGCGGATGTCGCAATACACCGCGGATCTCGCGCACGACATGCGCACGCCGCTCGGCAACCTGCGCGGCGCGAACGAAGTGGCGCTCGCGCGCGAGCGCACCACGGCCGAATACGAGGCGTTACTCGAATCGAATCTGGAGGAATGCGAACGGCTTTCTCGCATGATCGAAAGCGTGATCTTCCTCGCGCGCGCGGAGCATCCGCAGTTCATGACGACGCTCGCGGAGTTCGACGTGCACGATGCGCTCACGCAGATCGCCGACTACTTCGAAGGACTTGCCGACGAGGCGGGCGTGCAAATCCGCGTGCAGGGCGAGGGCCGCCTGCGCGCGGACAAGGAGTTGTTCAGGCGCGCCGTAGGCAACCTGCTCGCCAATGCGCTGCGCTATACGCCGCGCGGCGCGGAGATCACGCTGAGCGTCGAACAGACGCCACAGGCCGTCGAGGTCACGGTGGCTAATCCGGGCACGCCCATCGATGCGGCGCTGCTGGAGCGCATTTTCGACCGTTTCTATCGCGCGGATGCGTCGCGCCACCGCGAGCCGCGCGCGGGTGCTTCGGCGGGTCTGGGGCTCGCGATCGTGCGCACGATCATGACGCTGCACGGCGGCTCGGCACGCGCCGAAAGCGATGCGACGAGCACGCGGTTCATCCTGACGTTCGCCCGCCCTTAGCGCTCAAGTCGCTCAGCGCCGCGCGGTCCCAGCCGCCGCCGAGCGCCTGGAGCAGATGCACGCTCGCATCGAGCCTTCTTCCTGCGATCTGCTCCTCGTTGCGTTCGTTCGAGAGCGCGATGGTCTGCGCCGTCACGACATCGAGATAGTTCACCGCGCCCGCCTGGTAGCGGTTGGTGGTGAGCTTGAGCGAGAGTTGCGCGGCGGCGGTAGCGCGCTGCTGGCTCTGCGCTTCGCTCGCCAGCGTGTCGAGCGCACTCAGGTTGTCTTCGACTTGCTGGAACGCCGTCAGCACGGTTTGCCGGTAGCCGGCCACCGCCGCGTCATATTGTGCGTTCGCGCCTTTTAAGGTGGCGTCGCGCCGGCCGCCATCGAAGAGCGTGCCCGCCAGTTGCGAGCCGAGCGACCAGAAGAGGCTCGGCGCGCTAAGCCACGGCGCGAAGAACGTGCTTTCGAGGCCCGCCGTCGCGGAGAGCGTGAGGTCGGGATAAAAGGCCGCGTGTGCCTCGCCGATTCTTGCATTGGCCGCCGCCACGCGCCGCTCGGCCGCCGCGATGTCGGGGCGCCGTTCGAGCAGCGCGGAGGGCACGCCTGCGGGAATCGACGGCACGACGGCGGGATCGACACGCGCCGGCAGACTGAACGTCGAAGCGGGCACGCCGATCAGCGTGGCAATGGCGTGCTCAAGTTGCGCGCGCTGTACGTCGATGTCGCTGTCCGCCGTGCGCGCGCTTTCGAGCTGCGTTTGTGCCTGCGCGACGGCGGAGGCGTCGATCGCGCCGTCGGCGAGCTGCTGCTGCACGATGCGCAGCGCGGCCGTGTAGGCGGTCACGGTGTCGTCGAGCAGCTTCTTCTGGCGATCGAGCGAGCGCAAATCGAAGTAGTCCGTCGCCAGCTGGCTCGCAACCGATAGGCGCACCGATTCGAGGTCGGCTTGCGTGGCCTGGGCGTTCGCGTGCGCTTCGGTGGTCGCATCTTTCACGCGCCCGAAGAGGTCGGGTTCCCAGCTTGCCGTGAGGCCCGTCGAATAATCGGGAATCGTCTTGCCTGCGAGCGAATGATCCACGAGATTCTGCGAGGTCCGGTAACGCTGCGCCGCCACGCCAGCCGTGACGGTCGGCGCATAGCCCGCGCGCTGATAATCGATCATTGCGCGCGCGGCTTCGAGATTGGCGACGGCCTGGCGCACGCTCTGGTTCGACACGTCCACGCGGGCTTCGAGCTGGTCGAGGTCGTTGTCGCCGAAGAGCGTCCACCATGGGCCGCGCGATTGGGCATCGGCGGGCGCGGCGACGGTCCAGCCGGGCGCCGCTGCGGGTTGCGTTGTTTGTGTCGCGAAGTGCGCAGGCACGTCCGTCGAGGGCACGCTGTAATGGGGCAACGTGGTGCATGCCGCGAGCGATGCCGCCGTGCAGGCGACGACGATCCGGCGCAGCGCAGGGAGAGGGCGTTCGAACATGATGAGCCTCGCTTACGCTTTCGCTTGCGCAGCCGTCGAGGCTGCCGCCACGCGCACGCTCTGGCCGCCCGCGATGGCGTCGCCGGGATTGTTGATGACGCGATCGGTCGGCGTGAGTCCGGTCGCGATTTCCACGTAGGTGCCGAAGTCGCGGCCGATGCTCACCTTGCGCAATTGCACCGTGTTCTTCGCATCCACCACCGCAACTGTCACGCCATCCGGCCGGAACAGCAGCGCGCTCACGGGCAGTTCGAGCGCCGGCGCGGCCGCCGTGAGCGCGAGGTGCACCTGCGCGTAGGCGCCGGGCATCAGTGCGCCGTCGCGGTTGTCGACATCGACTTCCACGCGCAGCGTACGGCTCACGGGATCGATCACGTTCGAACTGCGCGCCACGCTGGCTTCGAAGCGGCGGCCCGGATATTGCTGCGTCGTCAACCAGACAGCCGTGCCTGGCGTCACGAGGCTCGCGTCGTCCTGAGGCACGTCTACGTACACGCGCAGCCGGTCGGTCTGCGAGATATGGAACAGCTCGCCTGGCATCGTGGCGAGGCCGGGCGTGCCGCCTGCCGTGACGAGCGCGCCGACCTGCACGTTGCGCGCCGTAATGACGCCATCGAAAGGTGCCGTCACGTTCTGGTAGGAAACCAGCTCCTGCAGCCGCGCCACGTTGGCCTGCGCCGCCTGGAGCGTGGCCAGTTTCGCAGCGGCGTCGCTCGTTTTCGCCTGGGCGTCCTGCTCGGAGACCGATTGCGTCTGCAGCATCGTTTGCCAGCGCTGCGCCGTGCTGCTGGCGAAGCGATAGTTGGCCTGTGCGGTGGCTTCGTCGGCGCGCGCCTGCTGGAGTTGCGCGTCGAGTTCGGGCGTGTCGATCTGCGCGAGCGTCTGGCCTGCCTTCACGTGCGCGCCGATATCCGTGTACCAGTGCTGCACGTATCCGCTCGTGCGCGCATAGATAGAGGCGTCGGCCCAGGACATGACCGAGCCGGGCAGCAACAGGTCCTGCGTGGCGGGTGCGCGCGTGGGCGTGAGAGTGGAGACGATCAATTCGCGTTGCGCCGCGACCTGCTGGGCTTGCGCCGTGCGCGCCTGGAGGCGCGGCACGATGCCCGCTGTGAGGAGCGTCGCGGCGATAGCGAGGCAGGTAAGGCCGATGACTATAGCCGAGCGACCTCGCGTTGCGGTTCGCGGCGCGGCATCGCGTTCTTCGGGCGGTGTCTGCGATTTCATTCTGGAATCCTTATTCAACGTGAGTGGTTGCACTGGCTTGCGCATCGTTGCTGGCATCGCGCGCGGCGCGGCGTTTCGCGAGCCAGCCATGCACCATGCCGAATACGACCGGCACGAACACGAGCGTGGAAAGCGTGCCGATCGCGAGGCCGCCGATCACGGCTCGCCCGAGCGGTGCGTTCTGTTCGCCGCCGTCGCCGAGACCCAGCGCCATCGGCAACATGCCGATCAGCATCGCGAGCGCCGTCATCAGCACGGGACGAAAGCGGTTGAAGCCCGCATCGAGCGCGGCGGCGAGCGGCTCCATGCCCGCGGCGAGCGACTCGCGCGCCGTGTTGATGACGAGAATGCTGTTGGCCGTGGCGATACCCATGCAGAGGATCGTGCCCGTGAGCGCCGGCACGCTGAGCGTGGTTTGCGTGACGAACAGCATCCACGCGATGCCGGCGAGCGAGGCCGGCAGGCCGCTCACGATGATGAGCGGATCGAGCCACGACTGGAAGTTCACGACCATCAGCAGGTACACGAGCGCGATGGCGAACACGAGGCCCGCTGCGAGGCCGCTGAACGACGCGTTCATCGACTGCACCTGGCCGCGCATCACGATCGAGGAGCCCGGCGGCAGTTGCGCGCGCGCTTCATTCACAAGGCGGTTCACGTCGGAGGCGACGCCGCCCAGGTCGCGTCCCTGTGTCGACGCGAAGATGTCGAGCACGGGCTGCACGTTGTAGTGCGAGACCACGGCTTCCTGTGAGCTGCGCGAGACCGTGCCGAGCGTGCCAAGCTGGTCTTGCGGCGAGAACGTGACGGATTGCGACGTCGTCAGCGGAATATTGGCGAGTGTTTGCAGCGAATGAATGTCGTATTGCGGCACCTCGGTCACGAGCGGATAGCTCACGCCGTTCTTCGGATCGAGCCAGAAGTTCGGCGTGGTTTGCGAGCTGCCCGAGAGCGCGATGAGCAGGTTCTGCGCCACGTCGTGCTGCGTGAGGCCCGCCTGCAAGGCCTTCGTGCGGTCCACATTCACGTTGATGGTGGGCTCGTCGCCGGGCTGCTGGATGCGCGCGTCGACGAGGCCGCGCACGCCGCGCATTTCGTCGAGCAGATGGTTCGCAACGACGCGATTCTGCGCGAGCTTGTTGCCGACGATCTGCACGTCGATGGGCGCGGGCAGGCCGAAGTTCAGGATCTGGCTGACGATGTCGGCGGGCAGGAACGCGAAGGTCACGCCTCGAAACGCGGCGTTGAGCACATTGCGCAGCTTCGCCACATATTGCGCGGTGGGTTTGTGCTTCGGCGCGAGCGTAACGAGGATATCCGCGTCTTCGGGGCCGATGGGGTCCGACGAGTCGTACGTGAGGTTGATGCCGCTCACCGGCACGCCGATGTTGTCGAGTACCGCGGCTTGTTCGGCGGGCGGAATCACGCTGCGGATTTTCGCTTCGACTTCGTCGGTGATGCGGGCCGTTTCCTCGATGCGCGTGCCGGTGGGCGCGCGCAGGTGCAGGCGGATTTCGCCGGTATCGACGGCGGGAAAGAAGTCGCGGCCGGTGAACGGCACGAGCACGAGCGAGCCGAGACAGAGCGCGACCCACAGCACGACGAATCGGCGGCGCTGCGCAATCGCAGCCTGAAGCAGTGCGCGATAGCGGTTGCGCACCGCTTCGAAGCGTCGTTCGAAGCCCGCCTGAAAGCGCGTCAGCGCACCGGCGATGCCGCGCCTGGGTGCAGCGTCAGGCTTGCGCGCACGCAGCAGATACATGGCGAGCGTGGGAATGAGCGTGCGCGAGAAGAAGTACGACGCGCACATCGCGAACACCACGGCCTCGGCGAGCGGCACGAACAGATAGCGCGCCACGCCCGAAAGCAGGAACATCGGCACGAACACGATGCAGATGGAGAGCGTCGAGACGAAAGTCGGCACGGCAATTTCGCCGGAACCGTTGAGAATGGCGTCGTGCAGCGGCGCGCCGCGCTCCAGATGATGCGTGATGTTTTCGATGGCGACGGTGGCGTCGTCAACGAGGATGCCGACCGCAAGCGCGAGCCCGCCGAGCGTCATGATGTTGATGGTTTCGCCGAGCGCCGCGAGCGCGATGAGCGACGTGAGCACGGCGAGCGGAATCGTCACGGCGATGATGAGCGTGGCGCGCCAGCTGCCGAGAAAGAGCAGGATCATCGCGGCGGTGAGGCAGGCCGCAATGAGCGCTTCGCGCACCACGCCCGAGATCGCCGATTTCACGAACACGGACTGATCGGAGAGCGGCGTGATCTTGAGCGCGCTCGGCAGGCCCGCCGCGATCTTAGGCAGCATGGCCTTCACTTGCTGGATGATCGTGAGCGTCGAGGCGCTGCCGGTCTTTTCGACCGTAAGGAGTGCAGCGCGTTTGCCGTCCGCGCGCACGATGTTCGTTTGCGGCGCGTAGCCGTCGATCACGTGCGCGACATCGCGCACATACACCACGCTGCCATTCACGGTCTTGATGGGCAGGTCGTTGAGCGCCGCGACGGTTTGCGTGCTGCCGTTCATCTCCACGTTGTATTCGCGCGAGCCGATCTTCGCTGTGCCGCCGGGCAGGATGAGGTTCTGCGCGTTCACGGCGTTGACGACGTCCGCGGGCGCGAGACCTTTGGCCTGCAACGCTTTCGGATCGAGCTGCACCATGATCTGGCGGATCTTGCCGCCATAGGGCAGCGGTACGGCCGCGCCCTGGACGGTCGCGAGCTGTGTGCGGATGAAGCTGTTGCCGAGGTCGTAAAGCGACTGCTCGGGCAAGGTCGCGCTGGACAGGCCCAGTTGCAGCACCGGCACCGTGGAGGCGTTGTACGTGATGATGTTCGGCGGCAGCGTCCCCGGCGGCAGGACGCGCAGGATCGAAGCGGAGTTCGAAGCCGCCTCGGCAATCGCGCGGTTGATGTCAGCGCCCGGATGGAAGAACACCTTCACGACCGACACGCCGTTGAGCGATTGCGATTCGATGTGCTCGATGTCGTCCACGTCCGAAGTCAGCGCGCGCTCGTAGTTCGAGGTGATGCGGTGCGCCATGTCCTCGGCGGAGAAGCCGTTGTAGGTCCAGACGATGCTGACCACCGGGATATTGATGTTCGGAAAAATGTCCGTGGGCGTGCGCATGATGGCGAGCGGCCCGAGGATAAAGAGCAGTACGGCCAGCACGATGAACGTGTAAGGCCGTCTGAGAGCCAGCTTGACGATCCACATGACGGGGTCCGGGTTGAGGCGGGAGTGGCGCAAGTATCGGGAGGGCGCGCTTACCCGGTGCTGACCTCGACATTACGGATTTGTCATCTTTGCCACGAAGGGGTGTTGACCGCTCTCGGCGCGCTGCGCCCAGATAACGAACTCGTAATCAGCAGGTCAGCTTTGGGTCAGCGCTGTGCGACCAGAATGCGTTCAACCTTCGCGACATTGCCGAGGGTGGCTGAGGCGGCATCCCTTCCCGATGCAGCGGCCATTCATTGAGAGGTGAACATCATGAAAGCACTCGTTTCCACATTGCTCGTTGCCTGCGCCCTGGCCGCTCCCGCTGCCGCTTTCGCACAGACCGCCAACCCCGCCAACACGCCGGTCACGCGCGCCCAGGTGGTCGCAGATCTCACGCGGTTGGAGCAGGCGGGGTATCGCCCTGTGGCCAACGATCTCAACTATCCTGATGACATTCAGCACGCTGAGGCGATCGTGGCCCAGCAGCAGGCGCAAAAGACCCAGCAGGCCGCGCCCGGCAGCACGGCGGTTGGCGGCGTGGCGATGACGGGCAGCTCGGATGCGGGTGCGCCGGTCGTGGCGAGCGTCAGCGGACGGTCGATTTATGCGGGCCACTGAGCGAGCCACTGAATGCTCGAACGCGGCGCAGCAGCCCTGGCAATAACGCCGGGCGCCGCCGCGCATTTCGATTCGCTTAATCAAACGTTTGCGCGAACGCAATTCGCCCCATTCGCGCGCAAAAAAATCGTTATTCATTTTTATTGAAGCCGCGAACCTGCCCCATTAATAACGGCGGCGTTAAATCAGCCGCATTGGCGAATTCACCACAATATCGCGCGTTTTTACGGTGTCATCTTACCGACTCACGCAAATTCATAATGCGCTGGTAAGATACGCGCGAATATGGGATGGCCGCTCTCCATTCCGGTCTATTGGCGCGAATCTAGACCACTCGCGCCGCCGGAACAGGAGTCCGCGCTGTCAGGCCGACGGGGAGCGGCCGTCTCGCACTACGAATAGCGCTCCATGTTTAAAAAAGCGCGTACGTTCGGTTTGTGTGTTTAATCGCAAGCGTTTGAGACTCGCGTTTCGCCTTTCCGGCGAATCGTCTGCGGCCGCTTGCCGCTGTTGCGCCTTGCGCAGACGGTCATTCCCCTCGCGGTCTAATCCCGCCGTCATGCCAATCAGGCGTATAAAACAGTCGCACATACTGGCCGAACCCGTCATGTCCACCCAGTCGACCCACCATCACCGCCTCTTTATGGCGCTGGTCGGTGTCATCAGCGCGGCGCTCAATACGGGCGCGCTCGTGGCGCTGTTGTTGCTGCGCGGACAGACCGGCGACACGCCGTACACGCGTGCGTTGACCGGCGCGTTCGCCGTGGCCGCGTTCGTGGTGTTCGCACGCTTTCACCTGATTGCCAGTGCGCGTCATCTCTGGTGGATGCTGGGCCGCGGCGCGTGGCGCTGGTGCCGGCTGCCCGTCGCGCTCATGGTGCTGCTGTTCGTGACGCATGGCGATAGCGGCACGACGGCCCTGCGTACGCTGGTCGTGCAGTGGGCCGCCATTGCGCTGCCGCTGCAACTCGTCGGCCTGGCTGTCTTGCGAGGCGTGGCCCACAGCATCAACAACGCGCCCGGCAACCTGCGCCGCGCGGTGTTCTTCGGCATGGGCAGCGAGGCGCGCAAGCTGAACCTGCGCCTGCGGCGTTCGCCAATTCTCGGCATTCACGTGAAGGGCTATTACAACGATGCGCCCGTCGCGCCCCGTGACGGGGAAGTGCTGCCGCCGTATCTCGGCCGCTATGAAGACGCGGCCGCGCGCATCCAGGCGAACGACTACGAGATCGTGTTCCTCGCGATGGGGCGGCCCGTGATGGGGCGATCCGACGCGACAGAAGTGAAGGACATCACGGCCGACATCGTGACGCGCCTCTACGATTCAACGGCTGCAATCTATCTCGTGCCCGAACTGCACTATCTGGAAGACGTCGCGACGACCGGCGCGGACCTGGCCGGAGTGCCGTTGCTCGCTTTGCACGACGTTCCGATCCTGGGGCTTTCGCGCGTGCTCAAGCGCGCGGTCGATATCGCCGGCGCAGCGCTCCTGCTCGCGCTGTTGTGGCCGGTCATGCTCGCGATTGCGCTGGTGATCCGGCTCGATTCGCCGGGCCCGGTGATGTTCAGGCAGCGCCGCAACGGCGAGCACGGCCGGGCGATCGTCGTGCACAAATTCCGTTCGATGCGCGTCGCGGCGCACGACGAGGGCGATGCAGAAGAGCAGGGCGTGCGCCAGGCCCGCAGCGGCGACGACCGGATCACGGGTGTGGGGCGCTATCTGCGCCGGACTTCGCTTGACGAGTTGCCGCAGCTCTTCAACGTGCTGGGCGGTTCGATGAGCCTCGTGGGTCCGCGTCCGCACGCGGCGGAGCACAACGAAGAGTACCGGCAGCTGATTCCCGGCTATATGCTGCGCCATAGCGTGAAGCCGGGCATTACCGGGTGGGCGCAGATCAACGGGCTGCGCGGCTTGACCGATACGCCCGACAAGATGCAGCGCCGCGTGGAGTACGACCGTTACTACATCACGCACTGGTCGCTGTGGCTCGACCTGCAGATCCTGCTGAAGACGATCCCGTCGATCGTCTCGGGCCGCAATGCGGTTTGAAGCGAGCGCCGCGCGAGACGTGGCCGGACGTGAGCCGGCCGCGTCCGCATCGGCGGCTTTACGCCGCGCGCTGCTGCGCGCGCGCCATGCGCCAGTGACGCCAGAGGATGGCGAAGAAGCGGCGGTCGTCCACGAGGTAGCGGCGCCACAGGCGCGCGGGGTCCTGTTTGATGCGCCAGCACCATTCGAGACCGCAGCGCTGCATCCACACGGGGGCGCGTTGCTGCAGGCCGACGGCGAACTCGACGGCCGCCCCCGCGCACAGCATGAGGCCGCCCGGCAGCTTGCTCGCGTGATGCAGAGCCCAGCGTTCCTGCTTGGGCATGCCGAGGCACACGAACACGATATCGGGCGCGGCCGCGCTCACGCGCTCGGCCACTGCGTCGCCCTCGGGGCCGGTCGGATCGAACGTCATGGAAGGCGCGATCACCTCGACGTCGAGGCCCGGATAGTGCTGCGCGAAGCCATTCAGGAGCGTGGCTTCGTGGCCCGGGCGGCCGCCCACCACCACCACTTTCCAGCCGGCCGCGTGGGCGCGCTCGCACAGTGCGGGCAACAGGTCCGAGCCGGTCACGCGTTCCGGCAGCGGCGCGCCGAACAGGCGGCTCGCCCAGACAACGGGCATGCCGTCCGCGAACAGGAAGTCGGCGGTGCGGTAAAGGCGTTGAAGATCGGGCTGCGTGTCGAGACGCACCAAGTGATCGACGTTCGGCGTGACCGCCACCTGCGCCCGGCCGTCGCGCTGCAAGGCGGCGGTGCAAAGCACGTCGAGCGCGGTGTCGAACGACACGGCTGCGATGTTGAGACCGAACAAGGGAATGCTCGGCTTGAAGACACCCCGTGCGGCCGCCTGCGGCGCCGCTGTTATGTAAGGCGTGCTCATCTTGTTTTTGTGACCCCGACGTGCGCACACGACGAGAGCCACGCACGGCGCCCGTTGAATCGGCGTCGTGCCACCCCGTCATGCGACGTACGTTATGTTTTTTTCTGGTCTCCTGGCTTTTGCCAAGGCGTTTTGGACTTCAGACGGAATCTTACTGCTGTGTCGGTGCTGCGGGTAATACAACAGTGTTTTTTTAGAGACAAAAATCGGGATGCGACTGAAATTTCTCTGGCTGCGCCGGTGGTTGCATGCGAGCGATCGGCTACTATCGCCGCGGCCCGTTTTCCCATTTCCGTTCATGACAGACGATGATTACCGACGCCCGTGAGATTCCCGCCGGCACGACGCTGCGCGCGGACCTTTGCATCGTGGGCGCCGGCGCTGCCGGTATTGCGCTCGCGCTTGCGCTGGAGGAGAGCGGGCTCGACGTGATCGTGCTGGAGAGCGGCGGCGATGCGCCCGAGCCCGCCACCCAGCAGCTGTACGCGGGCATGGTGGCGAATGCGGCGCTTCATCCGCCGCCGGACAACTACCGCGTGCGCCGCTTCGGCGGCTCGACCACGCTGTGGGGCGGCCGCTGCATGCCGCTCGATGCGCTCGACTTCGAGGCGCGCGACTACGTCGCGCACAGCGGCTGGCCGATCGCGTTCGCCGATGTGCTGCGCCACTACTCGCAGGCCAACGCGCTGTGCGAAGCGGGTGAATTCGCCTATACCGCCGAAGGCGCGTTCGCCGCGCCGCTGCGCCCGATGATCGGCGGCTTCGCAAGCGACGTGTTCTCGACGCACACACTCGAGCGTTTCAGCTGCCCGACCGATTTCGGTCAGCGTTACCGGGCGCGCCTCGCGAAAGGCCGTGTGCGCGTGCTCCAGCATGCGAACCTGTGCGGCCTGCCGATGCTGGCGGGTTCGACGCGGCGTGTCGGCGCGGCCCAGGTGCGCGTACTGAACACGTCGGGCAAAGCGGACGCGACGGGCGGCGCAACGTTCGAGGTGGCCGCGCGCGCCTACGTGCTCGCGACCGGCGGTCTCGAAGTGCCGCGCCTCCTGCTCAACAGCCCAGGGCCGAGCGGCCGGGGGCTCGGCAACGCCCACGACGTGGTGGGCCGCTATTACATGAGCCATCTCGCGGGCACGATCGGCACGCTCGATCTCGCGGCGGCGCAGTCGGTGTGGCACGGCTACGAGGTGACGGAAGAGGGCGTCTATTGCCGCCGCCGCCTCGCACTGCGCCCGGAACAGCAAGCCGTGCTGCGCGCAGGCAACTTCATTGCGCGCCTGCATCATCCGCGCATTCCGGACGCCGGGCACGGCAACGGCATCCTCTCCGCGCTGTATCTCGCGCGCGGCATCGTGCCGTACGAGTACGCGAAGCGGCTCTACGACGGCACGCCCGAAGGCTTTGCGGGCTCCACGCTCGCGCACCTGCGTAACGTCGTCGCCGATGCGCCGAACACGGCGCGTTTCCTGTGGCACTGGCTGCGGCGGCGCACGCTGGCCGCGCGCAAGTTCCCCTCGGTGATCGTGCGGCCCGCGAATCTGCGCTTCTCGCTCGACTTCCATGCGGAGCAGGAGCCCAATCCGGCGAGCCGCGTCACGCTCGGCGACGAAACCGATGCGCTCGGCCTGCGCCGCATTCATGTGGACTGGCGCTATACGCAGCAGGACGTCGCGACCGTGAGCCGCGCGCTCGCCGCGCTCGCGTACGAGGTCGAGCGCGCGGGCGTGGGCCGCTTCAACTACGACCCCGCGCAGGTCGAAGCCGAAATGACGCGCTACGGCGCCTATGGCGGCCATCACATCGGCACGGCGCGCATGGGGCACGACGCGCGCACGAGCGTGGTCGATGCCGACTGCCGGCTGCACGAAGCGGACAACGTCTATGTGACGGGCGCCGCGGTCTTCCCGACTTCGGGCCAGGCGAATCCGACCTTGACCATCGTCGCACTCGCACTGCGCCTTGCCGAACACCTCAAGGGCGCCGCCGATCTTGGCGCGCTGCCCGTTCCCATCGCAAACCATTCCGAACCCGCGTAATGAAAGCCCGTATTCTCGTTCTCGGCGCGACCGGCTTCGTCGGTCGCCATCTGGTGAAAGCGTTGAGCAATACCGAGTGGGCCGAGCCGGTTGCCGCCTCGCGCAGGGAAGGCAGCGGCGTGCGCCGTGTCGATGCCGCGGATCCCGCGTCGCTCGCTGCCGCGCTAGCCGACGTGGACGGGGTGGTCAACTGCGTGGCAGGTGCGCCGGCGACGATCGTCGCGAATGCGCGCGCGCTGGCTGCTGCGCTCGCGGCACGCGGTGCGCCGCTGCCCGTGGTCCACTTCAGTTCGATGGCGGTGTACGGTGCCGCCGAAGGCCGTATCGACGAAACGGCGGCGCTCGACGCCGCGAGCCCCTATGGCGATGCGAAAGTCGAGTCGGAGCGACTGCTTGCTTCGCTGCCCGCGCTCACGATATTGCGCCCGGGCTGCATCTACGGAGGCGGCAGTCCGCAGTGGTCGGCGCGCATCGCGCAACTGCTGCGCGCGCGGCGCCTGGGCGACCTCGGCGCCGCCGGCGACGGCTGCAGCAATCTCGTTCACATCGACGACGTCGTGCAGGCGGCGCTGGCTGCGCTGCGCGCGCCGGCTGCGGGCGCTCAGGCGTACAACCTGGCGATGGCGGATGCGCCGCGCTGGAACGAGTACTTCGTCGCGTACGCGCGCATTCTGGGGGCGACGCCGGTGGAGCGGATCGGTGCGCGGCGTCTGGCGCTCGAGACGAAGGTGTGGGCGCCCGCGCTAAAGATTGCCGAGATCGCGGGGCGCAAACTGGGTGGCGTAAAGGTGCCGCCGCCGCTGCCGCCCTCGCTCGCGCGGTTGTGGCAACAGGACATCCGGCTCGACGCGCATCGCGCGGAAAACGCTTTTGATATGACGTGGACGCCGTGGCGCGTCGCGCTGCAGGCCGAAGCGTTCGTCGCGGTGGCGTCGCACACTGGCTGACCCGGTTGGGTTAGCCGGGGTTCGGCGCGTCGGAGGCTCCGGCTTCGACCCGCCGCTATGATTCGGACTCCTGTTGATAAGTTCGGCGGCCACAGTCGCTTCGACGATCGTACCCTCGTTCCGCCACGCTTTAGTGGTGCCGGATCGTGGTGCGTCGGCTATTCAGCGACGGCATAAGAGGCGCGGGCTGAAAGCGGCAAATCAGCGAATTGAGGCCATAAAAAAGGCTTGTTCTCGACGCAGACGCATGCACGCGGCCCATAGAATTTACGCGTAGATCCACTCACGCAGCGTCAGGCGACCGATACCTGTCGGATCGCTTTCCCACATCGGATTTCCGGTTAATTCAGCATGACACGGCTTGCACGGCACTACGTCCCAGAACAACCGCAGCACGTTATCTTGCAGGGGCTCAGAGGGCCCGCATTCCTCGACGAAGGAGACTACCTTTACTTCCTCGCCTGCCTCGCGGACGCCGCGCGCGTCGCCGATCTGGCAGTCCACGCGTGGGTGCTCATGCCCGACGCGGTGCAGTTCCTCGTCACGCCTTCATACGAGTCGAGCGTGGCCATGGCGATGCAGGCGGTTTGCCGTCGCTATGTCGAGACCTTCAACCGCCGCCACGGACGCCGCGGTGCGATGTGGCGCGGCGAGTACCGCGCAACCGTGATCGAACCCGACCGCTATTTCCTGCTCGCAAGCCAGGTCATCGATCATGCGCCGGTGCGCAACCACCTCGTGACCGAGCCGGGCAACTATCAGTGGTCGAGCTACACGCACCATGTCGGGCTGCGTGTCGACAGGTTCATCAAGGATCATCCGCTCTACCGCGCACTCGGCGATACGCCGTTCGAGCGCCACGAGTCCTACCGCGACCTGGGCGCACAGCCTCTCGACGAAGCCGAAGTCAGTCACCTGATGCGGGCGACGCTCGAAGGGTGGGTGCTTGGCAGCGCCGCGTACTGCGAGTGGGCGGCGCAAACTGCCAACCGGCGCTTGATGCCGCTGCTGCTGCGCGACCGGCCGGCCAAGGTTCGCGCGACCAGCGCACACGCATGACGAGGGCGATGGGCTAGCCGCTGCATAGGGCGCGAAATCACGAGCATGCGCCTCCTTCCTGGAGGCGCATAATGAGCGCTCGGCGAGTCGTCCAGCTATTGTTCACGCGCAGGCGGGAAGTGAGCCTTCCATTCTTCACGATCGGCCATTCCGACCGCACCCTCGATGAATTTATCGGGCTGTTGAGGGGTGCGGATATCGGCATGCTCGTCGACGTGAGAAAAATGCCCAGGTCGAGAACCAATCCGCAATTCAACGAGGAAACCTTGCCCGCTGCGCTTGCGGCATGCGATATCTCGTATGAACATGAATCCGTCCTCGGTGGTCTGCGCGGTAAGTCGCGAACCGTATCCGCGGACGTCAATGGCTTCTGGATCAACAGCAGCTTTCATCATTACGCCGACTACGCGCTATCCGAAGCATTTCACGCGGGCATCGATCATCTGGTCGAGCAAGGGCGCGGCAGGCGTTGTGCCGTGATGTGCTCGGAAGCCGTATGGTGGCGCTGTCACCGACGTATCATCGCCGACTACCTGATCGCACGAGGCGAAACGGTCTTACACATCATGAGTGCGCAACGGCATGAACCCGCGCAGCTGACGGCGGGGGCGGTCGTTCGACCTGATGGGACGATTGTCTATCCGCCGGTGAATCAGGCGAAAACCTGAATTGCCATCCGGGCGATGTCTACGGCACGCCCGCCTGCCAGGCCGCGAGCGCCAGCATCCGCGGCCTCGGCCATCGCTTCGTCCGGGTTGCGCCACGCTTGCCCGGCTCCCAAAAAGTGCCAGCGAATCTGAAAATTGTATAGGGACACAGTCGCGCCCAAGGCATATCTTTCTGCCAGCGAATCCGATGTCCAGCGGTTTGCGGGTTGCTGTGACGATAAAAAATGGAGACTAGTACTGTGCGTTCTTCGCTTCAGATCAAAAAGAAAATCCTGGCGTGCCTCACCGTTGCCGCCGCTGCGGCGCTCGTTCCAGGCGCGGATGCCGCGACGGCGACCAAGGGCGACCTGCTGATTTACCGCATCGGCCCGAGCACCTCGGAACTCTTCGTCGCCAACGCCGACGGCAGCGACGAACACCGCCTGATCCAGTCCGATGGGTTCGACTATCACGGTTCCTTCTCGCCGGACGGCAAATGGATCGTGTTCACTTCGGAGCGCGATGGCCTTGGTCATGCCAGCCTCTATCGCGTGCGCGTGGATGGCACCGGGCTGCAGCGCCTGACCGACTGGATCGGGGTGAGCGACGCCGCAGTCTACAACCCGGCCGATCCGGATCTGATCGCGTTCGTGTCGTCGCGTCGCGATAAGGATAGCTGGGGCACGACGAACATCTGGACGCTCAACATCAAGACCGGTGCGCTGCATAACGTGACTGGCGATATCAAGTTCGATCCGGACAAGCCGCACAGCTTCTTCCGTCCTTCGTGGTCGCCGGATGGCAAGTGGATCGCGCTGTCGTCGGATATCGGCAGCGACTGGCGAGGCCACAACCTGCCGGTCGGCTGGGAGCGCACCCAGGAAACCAGCATCTACGAGATTCATCCGGACGGCACGGGCTTCAAGCAGATCACCGCGCGCGCCGGCTTTGCCGAGGGATCGCCGTCGTGGTCGGCGGACGGCAAGCACGTGGTGTTCTATGAAACGCCGGTCGAATCGACCTGGGGCGCGCACCGACCCGAGGCGATCGGCAAGGTCGAGACGCAGATCGTTCAGGTCGACGTGGCGACGGGCGAGCGCAAGGAGATGACGAACACGCCGGGATTCAAGGTGTTCCCGCAATACGTGGGCGCGACCGACGTCGCGTATCACATCAAGAACGGCGCTCAGGAAGGGCTCTATACGACGGGCGGCCAATCGCGCGCGACGGCGGGAAGCGGCATCCGCTCGCCGCATTATTCCGCTGACGGCAGGCAGGTCGTCTACGAAAAGGTGGTGTACAACAAGCCGTTCCATCCGAACGGCACGGCGCTCTACAGTTTCGATCCCGAATGGAACTACCGTTTCGTCGATGTGTTCCCGCAACTCTCGCGCGACGGTAAATCGCTCGTGTACACGGAGAAGGCGGTCGGCTCGTCGATCATCGTTGCGAATGCTGACTTCAGCAACGCGCACCGTATTTACGATCCGGTGACCAGCGGCCTCGATCCGAAGATGATCAAGATGGGGCTGGCGGGCGCGTTCCAGCCGACCTGGTCGCCGGACAAGCAATGGGTGGCCTTCGGTGTGGGCGGCTGGTTCTTCACGCGGGCTCACATGCCGGGCCGCATCATGCGCATCAAGGCCGACGGCAGCATGAACGGCAAGGCGGAGATCTTGACCGACGGGAAAGAGAACGCAGGCTTCCCGAGCTATTCGCCTGATGGCACCCGCGTCGTCTACCGTGTGTGGAGCGATACGGACAAGGGCCTGCGCATCCTCGACCTCGAGACGCACAAGACCACCGTCCTGACCACCGAGCCGGACAATCTGCCTGGGTGGTCGCCGGACGGCAAGCGGATCGTGTTCACGCGCAAGGAGGTCAACCCGACTGACCCCAACAAGTTTCACTACGACGTGTACACGATCCATCCGGACGGCACGGATGTACAGCGCGTCACGCCGCCGGGTTCGAATCAGGCCCACGCGACCTGGACATGGGACGGCCGCATTGCGTACAGTTCAGGCGAGTATGGCTTCCGCGACGAACTATCGCTTTACGACGACACGTTCCAGCCCGATGGCCAGAACTGGGTGATGAATGCGGACGGCAGCGATCGGCGTGCGATTACCGACACGCTTTGGGAAGATTCGATGCCGCTTTATATTCCCAAACAGTAAGTCCGCTTCATAGTCTCAAACGACAAAAGGCACTGCGCTCAGGCGCGGTGCCTTTTTTATTGTGGCCGCTCGCAATTCGGATTCGCATGGCAGTACTGATCAATAAAATTAAACGGTCAAACGTTCAGTACGAGTGAACCGTCTGCGAGTCGAGATTTACCCGGATATTCGCCCCTTCTCACTAAAAAGTGCCAGCGAAAATCACTTTTGTGTAAAGGCATTCACGCGGGTATCGCATACATTCCATTCCACCGCAGCAGGTTTTACTACGTTGACTAACGCAAGGCTTTGCCGACGGTGCGAAAAATCGAGAGTCGTAAATCGACCGCATCTTGCATATCGATAAAATATGGAAGGAGACATGAAAAAAACGATCGCTATCCGCACGCCACTGTTGGGTGTCGCTGTCCTCAGCTGCTTCGCCGGTGCGGCACACGCAGCGGATTCCTCACAGACTGCAGAGGGAGAGGCTCAGCCGGCACAGGTCGCCCAGACGGACAGCAAGGCATCCAACGCCACGCCGATTTCGACCGCAGCACCCCTGACGCTGTCGCAGGCCAGCACCGTGACCGCGCCGCTTTCGCCGCCGCCGGGACTGTACACCCCGCCGACCTCGTGGAACGACACGTATATCGGCTATCGAGTCGGCACCAATTTTTACTACCCCGGTGTGCGAACCGAAGCCGGCGCACCCGCCAAAATCACGCAGAACATCGGCTACCTGACGACCACGGGCGGCTTCAAGTTCGGTAGTTACGCGTTCAACGTGGACTACCTCGTCTCCAGCATGGCGAACCCCGAAGCGGGTCCGACCAACCAATACGGTTATCCCACGCCGGGGCCGGGCGGCGCGCAGGAACTGTACAGCGTCGGCCGCGTCTCGTTCAGCGCAGGCAAGATTTTCGGCAGATCGTTTTCCTATGGCTTCATGCGGGACTTCGGCCTGACGGTCGGCTATGAATTCGGCACCAAGAACGATGCGTTTGGCCAACGGGCCCGCATGGTGGTCGCCGGGCCCACAATCGACCTTGCCATACCCAACGGGTTCTGGAACATCACGCTCGGCGTTCGCACCGAAAGCAATCACGACGGCATCACGAACGTGGATGTGCATTTCAACCCCGCCGTGCATCTCGAGAGTTCCTGGCTCTATAACTTCCGTATCGGTCCTGTTCCCCTGGTCTTCAAGGGTTTCGCAAGCGTCACCGGGCCGAAAGGCAAGGATGGCGCCGGAGTCGATACCACAACGGAGTTCCTGACCCGCGCGTATCTGCTGGCAGACGTCGGATCGTTCGTCGGCCATCCGCGTACTGCGTACATGGGTCTTGGCTACGAATACTGGCACAACATGTACGGCACGCCGGCTTCCGAACAACCCGGCACGACGCAGACGTCCGTGCCGATGTTCGTGGCCGAAATCCACTTCTGATCGCGCGATCGCGTGAAGACGGCCATCGGCGATCGTAGTGTCTGTTGCCGATGGCCCATCCTCGAATGCATAACCTGGCGGCTATCCGCCAAGCGCAATGATCGCCATCGTCAGCACGATCCCAAGCAGCATCATCGCGAAGCCCGCTTTCATCGCGCCCGCGCCGGTGTAGCGTCCGAGCGCGAAACCGGCGGCGAAGAGCATCGCGAGCGTGAGTATGCGTGAGATGACGAGCGCCGCTGTGTGATCCCTCACGAGGATAAAGGGCAGGGCAACCGGGAACGTCGATACGACCACGAGCAGAAAAACGCCCACTGCCCCAAGAAAGTCATCGCGCTTGAAATGCGCGCGAGGTGGCAGCGTAGGCACCGCGGCAAGGCGCGCGCGAATCAGCTCGAGTTCTTCGTCGTCGACGAGCGGCTCCAGCGCCGTCGGCAATGCGTCGCGCAACGCCCGCACTGCCGCGGCGCGGTCCGGTTCGCGTTTCACGGTCAGGGCGAGTGTCAGGCGCTGTCCGCGATCCGCGAGCGTGCGAACGAGATACATCACGGCGTCGGCGAGGCCCCAGGCGAGATTGCATCCGAGGGCGGCGAAAAACAGTTTGCGGCCGGCGTCCTCGCCCGCTGTGACCGCCTTGACCGCACCGACGAAGGTCAACGCCATGAACAGGCCAAAGCACAGTTCGGTCACGCGCTCGACGGTATTGAGTACGGGCTCGCGCTTTTCGGCCACGGTTTGCTGTGTCGGAGTAGTGGTATTCATATGGCCTCTTGCAAGAGGAGATGAGCGCTCATGGCGTTCTCTGTCCGGGATGGCTAGTGGCAGACGATACGCCATCGCGCGAAATGGCATGCTGCGCTTCCCACCACGCGGCTAGCGCCTGTTCGAGATTGAGAAACATGCGCTCGTGTCCTAGCACGCTGCCGAGCGGCGCCTTCTCGAGGACGGCAAAGACTGCGGGATTGAGGCCCACGACCCAGACTTCGATCCCGCTCTCGCGACATTTCTTCTCGGCCTCGGTCAGCATCTTCAATGCTGTGTACTCCACATCGAATACGGCCCGCATATCGAGCGCCATGACCTTCGGGCGCGCCTGGGCGACGAGCGGCATGATCTTGTGCACGATGTTGGAGGCGTTGAGAAAGAAAATTCGCCCCTCGGGACGCAGGAGCAGCAGCCCCGGAAAGTCCTCGTCGTTTGGATGCTCGTCCGATACCGGACGGAACACGTTCGTGCCGGGCTTGCGCCGCAGCACGTACACAGGTGGATCGGAGACCTGATGGGCGAGTGCGCCGAGCGAAACGACGATGGCGATCAGAATGCCTTGCAGCGTGCCGAGCAGCACGACGCCCACCAGCGCCACGACCGCCCAGATAAACTCGGTACGCCGGATGGCGAGGATCGCGCGAAAGTCCGCCGGGTTGAGCAGGCCGATCGAATAGACGATCACCACGGCGGCGAGCGTGGCATGCGGCATGAGACCGATGACGGGTGCGAGCAGCACCATGGTGCCGAGCGTCACGGCCGCGGTGGCGAGTTCGGCTAGTTGCGAATGCGCACCGGCCAGCCGGTTGACGGCCGTCTGGGTCGTCCCGCCGCCCGCGGGCATCGAGCCGAACAGCGCGCCCAGCGCATTGCCGAGGCCTGTCGCCAGCAGTTCGCGGTTCGGCAGCGGAACGGGTTCCCCGCTGAGCGCGAATGCGCGTCCTGACGCAATCGTTTCGGTAAAACTCATCAAGGCAATGCCCGCTGCCGCCGGCCAGAGCGCGTCGATCAGCGACAGATCCGGCATCACGAACGACGGCAACCCGGTCGGGATTTCGCCGACGATCTCCACGCCGTACCGCTGCACGCCAGCGAAAGCGACACACGCAATCCCGAGCGCCACCGCGATGAGCGGCGCCGGGGACTTCGGATACCAATGTTCCAGCGCGACGAGCACGGCGATCGTCAGTACGCCCAGTGCAAATGTCGCCATCGACGTATGGGGCAGCCCTGCCACGAGCGCATGCACGTTATGAAAGAACGAGCCTTTCACGACGTGAATACCGATCAGGTTCGGCAGCTGGCCGAGCACGATGACGATGGCGATGCCGGCCTTGAAACCTGTCAACACGGGTTCGGAAATGAAGTTCGCGATAAATCCAAGCCTGAACAGGGCAGCGAGAACGAGGAAGAAGCCGACGAGCAGCGTGAGCGTGGCGGTCGCGACGATTAGTTGAGCGGTGTTGCCGTCGGGCGCAACTTCACCGAGCGCGGCCGCGCTCAGGATGGCCAGCGTCGCGCTGGTGCTGACGCTCAATGGCCTCGATGTGCCGAAGAGCACGTAGATCACCATCGGCACGAACGCCGTATAGAGCCCGGTTTCGACGGGCAGTCCGGCAACACTCGCGTAAGCCATCGCTTTCGGCAACACGACAGCCGCTGCCGTGATGCCGGCGACGATGTCGGGTTTGATCCACGATGTCTGGTAGCCGCGTACCCATTCGAGAACGGGAAGACGGAAGCGGGAAGAGCGGTGCGACGCAGACCGATCGCGCATGATGCTGTGACCTCCAGGAGTGGAAACACTACCGACGCACGCCGACGTCGAATGTCTCACCGTTGCCTTCCTGCGGGCTACTGCATTCAACATGCCGAAACGGAATTTCGATAAATCCCGTGTAGCCGCGGGCGGATCGATCGTCAATCGGACTTTGGTCCTATTGCTGCGGGGCAAACGTACAGGCGCAAACGTGCCGGCGGCATATGGGCCGATGGTCCTATAGAGAAAGCACGTGAGGCGCTGCACGATTCAGTTCGTGCAAACGGAATCGTCGCCGACCCGGCGCGGTCCCGTAACGAACCTGTCACGTGCGTCTGCCAGTGTCTACAGAGATAGCGTCCATGTCCGTCTTTGCCGCTACGCGCGTGACAGTCCAGTATATTCGTAAGCATTCCTTTCATTCAAGCGAGGCAGCGGACGTGTCCTCTCCCACTCGTTTGCGGACCAGGAGGTGATGCCATGACCGACGTAGCCAATCAGTATGCGCGTTGTCAGGAGATCGGCGGCAAAGTTGCCCGGCTTCTCGCAAAGCGATCGGAATTAGCGCAGACACAATTCAGTCAGCGTTTAGCGGATGCGACTGGGCGGCTGGGCGAGAGCGACAAACCCGCTCCGGGCAGCCCCGCATGGGCAACTGCACTGGACCCCTGGGCCGGCTACCGCTACGCGGTGGATGTCGCCGAGCGTTCCGTGCTTTTCTGGGACACCTTGCGGCAGCGCGGCAACGGTTTCGTCGAGCAGGCGCGCAACGGTCTTCAACCCGTCCTCCATTTCGGCCACGAACTCGTGATCGACGGCCGGAAGATGGCGCGGCCTGTCAACTACGCGCTCGTGCGCCTGCTGCCGCCCGAGGGGGTGGTCATCGACGTTAGCAAGCGTCCTTACGTGATCATCGACCCGCGTGCGGGCCACGGTCCCGGCATAGGCGGTTTCAAGGACGATTCGCAGGCTGGCGTTGCGTTAAAGGCTGGCCATAGCGTGTATTTCGTCATCTTCTTTCGCGATCCGGAGCCTGGCCAGACACTGCTCGATGTCTGCGCGGCGGAAGCGCAATTCATCAAGAAGGTGTGCGAACTGCATCCGGACAGCCCGAAGCCGGCGATCGTCGGCAATTGCCAGGGCGGCTGGGCCGCCATGATGCTGGCGAGTTCCGATCCTGACCATACGGGGCCGCTCGTCATCAACGGCGCGCCGATGTCCTACTGGAGCGGCGCATGGAGCGAAGGCGAGGGCGACAACCCCATGCGCTATTCCGGCGGCATGCTGGGCGGTACGTGGCTCGCGTCGCTGACGGCGGATCTCGGCAACGGCAAGTTCGACGGCGCCCATCTCGTGCAGAACTTCGAGAACCTCAATCCCGCCAACAGCCTATGGGACAAGTACTACCACCTGTTCGACAACGTCGATACCGAGCCGCCGCGCTTCCTCGACTTCGAGCGCTGGTGGGGCGGCTACTACCTGATGAACCGCGAGGAGATCGAGTGGATCACGCGCAACCTGTTCGTCGGCAACACACTCTGGTCGGGCGAGGTTCGGGGTCTCGACGGGGGTGCGTTCGATCTGCGCGAAATCAAGTCGCCGATCATCCTGTTCGCCTCGCTCGGCGACAACATCACACCGCCTCAACAGGCATTCAACTGGGTCGCCGACATTTACGGAAGCACGGAGGAAATCAAGGCGCGCGGTCAGGTGATCGTTGGGCTCGTACACCAGAGCATCGGCCATCTCGGCATTTTTGTTTCAGGCAAGGTGGCGAAGAAGGAGCACCAGCAGATCGCATCCGTGCTCGAAGCGATCGAAGCCTTTCCGCCGGGCCTTTACGGCATGGAGATTGCCGAGCGCCGCGGCGAAGCAGGAAAAACGGAATACGACGTGTCATTCCGCGAGTACCGGCTCGAAGATATCGTCGAGCGCCTGAACCGGTTCGAGCGTAGTGACGAACAGCCATTCGAGGCCGTCAAGCGCGTATCGGAGTTGAACCAGCGCGCATACGAGCTATTCCTGCAGCCGTGGGTGCGAGCCTGGTCGAACGAAACGACGGCGAACCTGCAGCGGCAGTTTCATCCGCTTCGCGCGCAACGCTGGGCGCTTTCTGATCTGAATCCGTGGCTTGCCTGGCTTGGGCCGGCTGCCGAGGCAGTCAAGGCGAAGCGCCACGCCGAAACCCATGAGGACAACCGGTTGAGGGAGTTCGAGCACTATGGCTCGGAGATGATCAGTGCGTCGCTCGACTTCTATCGCGCGATGCGCGACGCCATGACGGAGAGCGCGTTCTTTTCGTTCTACGGCAACATGTATGCCGTCGAACTCGGTGAAGCGGCGCAAGCCAGACCCGCTGCGGCTGCCGGAGACCACCGCGATCTGCCCTACGTGAGGGACGCGTTGGCGTCGATGACCGAAGGCGGCTACACGGAGGCGCTTGCGCGCGCCGCTTGCCTGCTCGCGCGCCGGGGCGAGCCGCTCCCACTCGCGCGGCTTGCGCTGCGCCACGAACTCGCGAAGGACTACGCCGCTTATTTGCCGCAGCTTCCTGGCGACCAGTGGAGGCGCGTGCGCGGCGAGCAGGAAATCATCGTGCGTTACGAGCCGGAACAGGCGCTCGCCACGCTGCCGCATCTGCTGGAAGACCCGAAAGACCGGCAGAAGCTGCTTGAACTGGCCGAAAAGCTGCTGGCCGACAAGCGCGTGCAGGAAGCCGGGCCGACCGCTGCCCAGCTCAGCATGCTCGACAAGATTCGTTCGTCCCTGCCGCTGGAACGCGCACCGGCAGTGCGGCCTGTCGCTGCAATACGTGAGGATTCTGAGGCGCCGCCCACCCGCGTGGCGCCCGATCTCAAGGAGGCATCGTGAATCGTGAACACGAAAAGGATGAGCGGCTTACGAGGCGCCCGTCGTGCCTGTACGGCGCGCGGGCGATAGGGTAGAACGATGGCCGACGTCATCCTCGTTCTCAATGCCGGTTCGTCGAGCATCAAGTTCAGCGCGTTCAATGCGCAGCCGGACGATCTGCCGCTTGTCATGCACGGCGAGATCGAAGGGCTGCTTTCGGCGCCGCGTTTCGTCGCGTTCGATGGGAAAGGCGTGCTGACCGGGAGTCACGATTGGGGCAATGAACCCATCGGGCATGATGAGGCCGTTGGTCACATCGCCCAGTTCCTGCGCAGCCATCGCGACGGCAACCGCGTGGTCGCCGTCGGGCATCGCGTGGTGCATGGCGGTCGCGAGTTCTCGAAACCCGTGGCCGTCACACCCGCTGTACTGGACGAACTCGACAAGCTCGCGCCCCTCGCGCCGCTCCATCAGCCACATAACCTGAAGCCGATTCGTGTCATCGCCGAACGCAATCCGGAGCTGCCGCAAGTCGCCTGTTTCGACACGGCGTTTCATGCGACACAGCCCGCGCTTGCCTCGACGTTTGCGCTGCCGGCAGCGTTGACGGAGCAGGGCGTGCGGCGATACGGCTTCCACGGCCTGTCTTATGAGTACATCGCCAGTACGCTGCCCCATTTCGCTCCTGACGCAGCGAATGGCCGCACCGTCGTCGCGCATCTCGGCAACGGCGCGAGCATGTGTGCGATGGACGCGGGCAGGAGCGTGGCGAGCACGATGGGCTTCACCGCGCTCGATGGGCTGCCGATGGGCACGCGCAGCGGCAATCTCGATCCCGGCGCGATTCTTTATCTGCTCGACGAGCTGAAAATGGATACGCGCGGCGTCGAAGACCTGCTGTATCGCCGTTCGGGGCTGCTGGGGGTATCGGGTATTTCAGGCGACATGCGTACGCTGCTCGCGAGCCACGACGCGCGTGCGGCGTTCGCCGTCGAGTTGTACGCGTATCGCATCGGACGCGAACTGGGATCGCTCGCCGCCGCGCTGCAGGGGCTCGACGCGCTGGTTTTCACGGCGGGCATCGGCGAGCACTCGCCGGAGATCCGGCGGCGGGCCTGCGAACTGGCTCGCTGGTGCGGGGTGGAAATCGACAGCAGGGCGAACGAAGCGGGCGGTCCCAGCATCAGCACGGCGTCGAGCAAGGTCTCGGTCTGGGTGATACCGACCAACGAAGAACTCATGATCGCCCGACACACGCGTGAAGTAACGGGCGTTGCATGAATCTGCCCGATTGCGAGGGAGAAGTCTGATGAGCCAGAGCGTTCAACATCCGGTGCTGAGCGGAAAGAAAGCGTTGGTGACGGGTATCGCCAACGAGCATTCGATCGCATACGGCTGCGCGAAAGCGTTCCATGAAGTCGGCGCCGATCTCGCGATCACCTATGCCGACGAGAAAGCCAGGCCATACGTGGAGCCGCTTGCAAAAGACCTCGGAGCGCCTATTTTCATGCCGTTCAACGTCTCGAAGCAGGACGAACTGGAGGCGGTATTCGAGCGGATTGCGAGCGAATGGGGCGAACTCGACATACTCGTGCATTCGGTCGCGTGGGCGCCGAAGAACGACTTGCAGGGCGGCTTGCTCAACTGCTCGGCCGAAGGCTTTGCGGCGGCCATGGACATCTCATGCCATTCGTTCGTGCGGATGGCCCGGCTCGCCGCGCCGCTGATGAAGCAGGGCGGCTCCATGTTCGCGATGAGCTATTACGGTGCGAACAAGGTGGTCCCCAACTACAACGTCATGGGTCCGGTCAAGGCGGCGCTGGAAGCGTGCGCACGCTATCTGGCGTATGAACTGGGTCCGCAGCAGATCCGCGTGCACGCCGTGTCGCCGGGGCCGCTGAAAACACGCGCGGCATCCGGCTTGAAGGACTTCGACGTGCTTCTCACCCAGGCGGCAGAACGGGCTCCGCTTGGCGAACTGGTCGACATCATGGACGTCGGCTTCACCTGCGCGTACCTCGCGACGCCTTATGCGCGGCGTTTGTCAGGCGAAACGCTTTACGTGGACGGCGGCGTTCACATCATGGCGTAGGCGGGCGAACGTCGCTTCCAGCCGGGTCCGCCGCAGCACATCACAACTGGAATGCGCGCACCGCGGAGCGCAACGTTTCCGCCTGTGCGCTCAATGCGTTGGCCGCCTGAACGCCGTCCTGCACGAAGGCGCTATTTTGCTGGGTGACGCGGTCCATCACCGTGACGGCTGCGTTCACCTGCTCGATGCCGGTGCTCTGCTCCTCCGACGCATCGGCGATCGAATCGACCAGTTGGGCGACGCCTCTTACCGCGCCAAGCAGATCGACGATGGTTGCGGCGGCGGCTTCGACCGCGTGATTGCTCTGGTCGACTTCCGTCGTCATTTCCTTGATGAGCGTGTCGATTTCCTTCGCCGCGCCCGAGCTGCGTTCGGCAAGCGCGCGCACTTCCTGCGCGACGACAGCAAAGCCGCGCCCTTGATTCCCGGCGCGCGCGGCTTCCACGGCGGCGTTCAGCGCCAGCAGATTCGTCTGGAACGAGATGCCGTCGATCACCGAGGTGATTTCCTGAATGCGCGCCGAGCGTTGCGCGAGTGCCCGCATGCGCTCACCCGCGTCGCGCGCGGCACGGTCGCCGTCGCCGGCTTTCGTCGATGCGATGCCCGCAAGCGTGCGGGCCTGCGTTGCATGTCCCGCGTTCGAGCGCACCATCGTGGAGAGCTGCGCCATGCTCGACGAGGTCTGCTGAATACTGGCCGCGTGTTCTTCGGTGCGCTGCGCGAGCGTGCCGTTGCCCGACGCGATATGCGCGGTGGCCTCCGCGATGGCTTCAGCCGAATCGCGGATGCCGCCGATAATCGCGGCGAGCCGCTGCTGCATGACCTTCATGGCGTAGAGCACGCTGCGCGTGTCGCCCGACTTGACCACGACCTCGACTGAAAGGTCGCCCGCCGCGACGCGATTGGCGAGCTGCGCGGCCACGAACGGCTCCGAGCCGAGGTCGCGAAACAGGCTGCGCGCCATCGAGGCGCACAGGGCGGCAACCCCGGCGAGCCCCACGATAATGAGCCCGACCACGAGCCATTCGACCACCTGTCCCGTCTTGCGCGCGCGTTCGTATTCCGAATGCGCATCGGCGAGTTCGAGCTGACGCAACTGCGTGCCCTGCGTCTTCACCGTCTTCGAGAGGGGATCGATGGTCTGCGTCTGCACCCACTGCGCTTCGGAGAGATTGTTCGCCGAGAGCAGTTGCACCGCGGGGCGCAGGCCCTTGTCGCGCAGCGTGGTCCAGTTCGCGGAGAATGCCGCGGCGCGGCGGCGGCCGTCTCCCGCATCCGTGTGCGACAACCAGGCTTGCATGAGCTCGTCGATGCGCGCAATGCGGCTCGTCGTGCCTTCAACGACGAGCTGGGTTTTTTGCGCAGAGGGATCGAGGATGGCGTCGCTCACCGAAAAGCTCGCTTCGGTGACCAGCTCGTTGATCGTCGAGATCGCCTGGAGCGCCTGCACGCGGCCCTCGAACATGTTCTGGAGCGTGCCGATCGACGTCGACACGCCGAAGAGGCCAACCGCGCCGATACACAGAGAAACCAGAACGACCGCCGTGCTCAACAGAATGAGCCGGGCTTTGATAGTGAGCTTGCGCATGAAAAACTCGCGAGGGCGCGCTCAGTGAAGTGAGCGGGCATCAATCGGAAATGAACGGACAGCCGCGAGGGCGGCGCGTCTTTTTACGGCGGATCGACGGAAACGTTGAGTGAATTTTTTGTGACGCGGCTAATCGTCACGCCGCGTGAGCGCGCCGTTGCACGGTTCACGCGGGCAGCGGCGCCGGACGTGTCGTCGCATTCGCCGCGATGTCGGCAATTGCGCTGGCGCTCACGGCGTGGCTGTACAGAAAACCTTGGGCATGCGTGCAGCCGTTCTGCAGCAGAAAATCGCGATGTCCGCTGGTTTCGACGCCTTCCGCGATCAGCTCGAAATTGAGCGCTTTCGCCACGGCGATGACGGCGAGCGTGATCGCTTCCGTTTCCGTGTCATGGCCGATCTCGCGCACGAATTCGCGGTCGATCTTGAGGCGATCGACCCGAAAGCGCTTGAGATACCCGAGGCTCGAATAACCCGTGCCGAAATCGTCGATGGCGACGCGCACGCCCATCTCCCGCAGACCGGCCAACGTGCGCGCAGCGAGCTCGGGCGTGCGCATGAGCGCGCCCTCGGTCACTTCGAGTTCGAGCAACTCGGGCGGCAGACCCGAGTCGCGCAGCGCCTCCCTCACCTGACCCATCAGGTCGCCATGCTCGAACTGCAAGGGCGAGACGTTGACGGAGACGCGTATCGGCCGCGCCGGGTCGAGATTCCAGCGCGCCGCTTCCTGGCATGCTTCGCGCAGCACCCATTCGCCGATGCCGCGAATCAGGCCGGTTTCCTCGGCGACGGGGATGAACACGGCCGGCGATACGCTGCCGAGTTCCGCGTCGGTCCATCGCAGCAGCGCCTCGGCGCCGATCATCGTGCCCGTTGCCATATCGAATTGCGGCTGATAAAGCACGGTCAATGCGCCGTTTCGGAACGCCTGGCGCAGACGCGTCGAAATGCGCAGGCGCGAGGTCGCGGCTTCGCTCAATTCCGGGCGATAGAACTGGTACTGATTGCGGCCGTTCTGCTTGGCCAGATACATCGCGGCGTCGGCATTGCGCACCAGCGCGTCGGCGTCGTCGCCGTCGGCGGGGTAGAGGCTGATGCCGATGCTGGCCTCGATGAAGAGTTCGTGGCCCGCTACCTGTATCGGTTCCGTCATCGCGGCGAGCAGTGAGTCGAGCAGCGGTTCGAGCAACGGCGCAGCGCCGTCGGCGATGACCATGAATTCGTCGCCGCCATAGCGCGCCACCGTGCCACGCTCCCCGACGACGCGCTCGATGCGCCGCGCGATCTGGGCGAGCAGCGCGTCGCCGATGCGGTGGCCGAGCGAGTCGTTGACCTCCTTGAAATTGTCGAGATCGAGGAAGATCATCGCGAGCGTCTTGCCCGCACGGCTCGCCTGCTGCAGTTCCCGGTTCACGCGCTCGTCGAAATACTTGCGGTTCGTGAGGCCGGTGAGCGCGTCGTATTCGGCCCGGTGTCTCAGTTCAGCCTGTGCTGCGAGCTGCGTCGTGACGTCCTCCATCACGCAAAGGGTCGCGCTTCGGCCGTCGAAATCCGTTTGCAGCTGGAGCACGTTCATCGAGCGTAACTCGCCGCTCTTCGTTCGGTGTTCCCAGATGGCTGTGCCGTCGTCCTGCCCGCGCGCGTGCGCGAACGATGCCCCATGCAGCGCGGTCTTGTTCATGCGCAGATCGCCAAGCTTCAGCTCGAGCATCTCGCTCGCGCGGTAGCCCAGCGCTTTCGCCGCCATGTCGTTGACGGCGACGAGCCGCATGGACGCGTCATCGACGATCCAGATCGGCAGCGGGTTGAGCTGAAAGAGGCGCTTGTACTTCTTGCGGTTGACGTCCGCCGTCTGGAGCGCCTTGCGCAACGATTTCGTGATGCGCGCGTTGCGGCGAAGGAATGCCAGCAGCAGGCACGCCGCGGCCAGTCCCGATCCGAGCAGGAGCGCCGAAGCCATTTGCGAATCGCGCGATGCTCGCGTGACCGACTCGTCGAGATGCGCGTCTTCGTCCATGCGGATCTCGCCGATCTTTTGCATCGTCTGGAAGAAGCGCGCGTCGAGTTCGCCTAGCGACGGCGTATCCATCTTCACGCTGCCCGGCTTGAGCATGGAGTACATCGCGAGCCGGTTGCTCAGGGCGCCCAGATGGCGAATCATGTCCTTCAACTCGTCGAGCAGGGCGATGCAGCGCTCGCGGCCTTCACAGGTCCGCTGCGCCGCGTTGGCGTTGTCGATGAGTGCCGGAAGCGGATAGATGTAGGCGGCGCGCCGATAGAACGGCCGCGTGCCGATTACCGTGTAGAGCTGCTCATGCTCGTCGAGAAGTGCATCCTGCAGTTCGTCGAGATCCCGCTTGGCCGATTCGACCGCACGCTGCTGCGAAAGCGCATACCGCTGCTCATGAGATTGCCGCAGGGCAATGGCGGTATTCAGCGCGATGGCCGACAGGATCGTAAAGAGCGCCAGCGGCGCGACCAGCCGGGTTTTTTGTGCGCTCCATACGTGCAGCACACGCCATAGGCCGATGAGCGCCGGCTTTGCGGCCGGATTTCCTGCGCTATCTCCCATCTTGCTGTCCTCACGCTGCATGCTCGTCACCCTGCGCCCACAATCTATGCAATTGACATATCGACAAAGATCCGCGCAACTTGAGGGCGGGCAATGGCTATTTCGCCAGGGCGGATACGGGGCGGATTTTGAGGCGGAAGGCGGGCGGCCGGACTGTTCAGGCGCTTATTTGTGCGCACTCACGTTAAAATCCGACGCTCAATAAAAATGAAACGTTGAAAACAGGTGCAATGCGTATGCGAAGTGGACTGGATATGCGTCGGGAGGTCCGTACGCCGCTGTTGTTCGCCCCGCTGCTTCTGAACAAGGACGGCAGAGCTCTCGCCCAGGTCGCCGACCTCAGCTCGCGCGGGGCGCTCCTGCACGCGCGCAACGGTCTGCTCTTCCGCGGAGAGACGGTCTCGGGGTGGCTGCAGTCGGCGCCAATCGACGACGAAGACGAGATCGTCCTGGCCGTCGCACTCGATGTTCGCTGGATCTCCGAGGATCAGGAAAGAGGGTGGAGCCGTGTTGGTTGCGAGATGCATCCGCTGGATCATCGCTCGAGGGTGCGTCTGCAAGACCTGATCGCGAAGGCCGCACCCTAGCCGATCAACTCGTCATGCCGAGGCGCTAAAGTTTGCGAGCCGTGCGCCGAAAATCCCTGCATGGCGCACGAACAACCCAAACCACCGCAAAACGATCCGATCTGGGCAGAAGCACGGGCGCTGGAAGCCAGCATCCGCGCGATCAGACGGGCGCAGGGAAAGCGGAACCCTGAAGATTGTGTTCCGGGCAGCCCGGAGTCTTTCGCGGTCATGGAAGCGTTCGTGCGCGATGTCGGGCGTGTGCTCGCGCTCGATATGCTCGAACATGAAAAGAACAATGACAGCGATGTGAACGGAGCGGGTTCGGCTGGTTAGACGATTAGCGCAATAAATGATAAACGTTATCATCAGGATTCCAGATTTACATTGGAAGTAGATTAATCGACCCGAAGGGATCAGTGCATTCACAACGTTATGGAATAGCCGCGCCGCCCTGATACAACCTGTTACATTGAATCAAACGCACGCCCCTCAAGCCTTCCGCGCTCCAGTGGAATACATCCGAAAGTAATCTTTCACGGCATTTACTCATTCCGCGACTTATCTCCTCTAGGGCGCATTCGCGCCCAATTCATAATTCATATCAAGAGGTGAAGAATGAACGAGATCGGAAAGCGGTTTGGAGTCAGGGCAATCTTCACTGCGAGCGTGCTCGCGTTTGCGAGCATGGCCGCGGCAGCGCAGGATCATGATGGCGATCACAGCCAGCAATACACGCACGTTTTGCTGATCAGTGTGGACGGGATGCATGAGGCCGACCTGGAAAACTACGTCAAGACGCACCCGCAATCCACCTTCGCGAAGCTCGTCAAACATGGTGTCGAGTACACCCACGCTTCGACGTCCAGGCCTTCCGACTCGTATCCCGGGCTCCTTGCATTCGCGACCGGCGGCAGCCCGCTGAGCCACGGCGTCTTCTATGACGACACCTACGACGCGACCCTGTACCCGCCGGGCAGCAATTGCACGGGCACGCCGGGCACCGAGGTGACCAACTTCGAAGCGCTCGACTGGGATCTCACCCAGCTCGACGGCGGTTTGCCGCCTGCGGGGGCCACGTACGACAAGCGCAATCCGCACATCAATCCCGCAAAGCTTCCACTGCGCAAGACGGCCGGCGGTGCCTGCGTGCAGGTCTGGCCGCATCTGTACATGAAGAACGGGACGAACACGATCTTCGAGATCATTCATCAGGCCGGCATGCGCACCGCGTGGTCGGACAAGCACCCGGCCTACGAGATCGTGAACGGACCTTCGGGGCTGGGACTCGACGAACTCTACGCGCCCGAGATCAACTCGACCTCACTGCAAGCCAATGGCTTCCCGAGCGCGCCCGCGACGGACGACTGGACCGCCGACCCGATATATACGCGGGCTTATGACGGCTTCAAGGTCAAGGTCGTCTTGAACTGGATTCATGGCCTCGATCAGACCGGCACGAAACAGGTGGGCGTACCCGCGATCTTCGGCATGAACTTTCAGGCGGTGAGCGTCGGGCAGAAGGTCACGTCCGCGATGGAAGGCACGACCACGACGCGTGGCGGCTATCTCGACGCAGCCGGTACGCCGACCGTGCCGCTCGAGCAGTCGCTCGACTTCGTCGATGCCTCGCTGGGCCAGATGTACGATGCGCTCAAAGCGGGCCATCTCCTGCATTCGACGCTGTTCATCGTCGGCGGCAAACACGGCCAGTCGCCGATCGACCTCAAGAAGCTTCACATGCTGAGCGGTTCGAAGAACGCGTATGCCACTGCCGACGTGAGCGATGTCGCCACCGTGCTCGGCAATGGCGGCGTGCAGGTCGCCCAGGAAACGGCCGACGACGTGTCGCTCATCTGGCTCAAGAACCACGGCGATACGGCAAAGGCGGTCTCGCTCCTTGACGCTGACGAGGCGAGCGGCAATTCCACTCACATCCAGACGCTCTACCACGACGCAGCGTTGAAGGCGATCTGGGGCGACCCTGCCCAGGGCCGTGTCCCTGATCTCATCATTCAGCCGATACCCGGGACGATCTACAGCAAGAGCGCGGCGAAGCTGGCAGAGCACGGCGGCATGTACACGGACGACACGAACACGCTGCTGGTGGTCTCCAATCCGAAGCTGCAGAAGAATGTCGTCAATACGCCGGTGACCAACATGCAGGTGGCGCCGACCATCCTGAAGGCGCTCGGTCTCGACCCGCACAAGCTGGTAGCCGTTCAGCGTGAAGGCACCCAGGTCCTGCCGGGCCTCCAGACCACGGGAGACGATGACTCGGGCAATCAATCGGAGCAGTAATAGCAAGCGCGCCGACGGCCCCTTTTGGGTTGGGGCCGTCGGCGCCTTCGGTGTGCGTCCAGACTGCGATCAGAAAGGGAACATGCCAGCCGCGCCCGCGTTGCCATTGCCCGCTCCGGACTGCGTGGCGGGTTGGAACTGGAAGGCACTGAACAGGTCGCCGATCGCCGGCGCGTTCGTCGGCACGTATGGGCTCGTGGGAAGCTGGACAGGATTGGGGAGATTGTCGCGACTGCGCGCCGTGATCGGTCCCAGCGACCAGTTGTGTTCGATGAATTTCACGAGCGACACGTGATCCGAATAGTCGTGAACGACACGGCCTCCGCGCGAGTACGGCGACACGACGATCAGCGGAATGCGCGGGCCGTCGCCGAAGAAGTCCACGGGTTGAATGTAGCCCGAGTCGTAATAGCCGCCACCTTCGTCGGTCGTGATGAAGATCGCAGTGGAGGCCCACAGCGCGGGGTTCGCCTGAACGGAATCGATGATCTTATGCACGAACCCTTCATAAAGACCGAACTTCGAAGAGGACGGATGCCCATCGAGTAATCCGCCTGGTTTCACGAACGACACCGCGGGTAGCGTGCCATTTGCGATGTCGGAATACAGGTTCGGCGTGTCCTGAAGATGCGCGGCCACCAGCGACGGATTGGTCATGATCGCCGTTTCATAGAGAAACGGATTGCAGATATTGCAGTAGACGCTCGTTGAAGGACTGGTGATGAATGTCTTCCAGCCTTCGCCGTAGTACTTCCATGAAATATTGTTCTCGAGGAGCGTATCGGCGATCGTGCGCACCGGTGAAGGTGGAATGGTGAACGTACCCGTGTTGACGGTGCCGTCACCGTTGTAGCCGGGGTTGTAGTTGTTCAGCAGATAGTACGTGCTGGGCGCGCAGTTGGCATTGGGGTGATACGGCAGGCTGTCGAGATATTTTCGTATCGCGCCTACGCCAGGCTGCTTCGGATCCGAGCAATTGCTATATGTCCCGCCCGTATAGCCGTCCTGCGCATACCAGTTGTTGGTGCCCGGCTGCGGCCGCGGATTTTCAATCTCGTTCTGGGGCGGCGTTGCCGGATTGCCTTTGCCGTCCGTGTAATAGAGCGCGTCGGCCGTTCCGATCATGATGCTGTTCGCGCCCGTGCCGCCCATCACCGGCTGGTGATAGTTGTCGCTGATCGTGTAGTGACGTGCGAGATCCGTGAAATAGGGCATATCGCCGGTATTCACGTTATAGAACCCGAGTGCGGTCGCGCCTTCGTTGGTCGACTGATCGGTGAAGTGGGCCGCTTGCGCAGTGCCATTCGATCCGGCGCCGATCGACACTTCGACCCACGCAAAGAGATCCATCTTGCAGCCGCTCGGATTATCGAGCGTCGCGTGCGCGATATTGCAGTCCGACTGCTGCCAGTTCTGGTAGAACCGATGCACCGGACTGTTCATGTACTGGTCGTAGTTCGGACCCACACGCGAGATCTGATAGGGGCCACTCTGCAGGTTGTACAGGTTCGACCCAAAGCGCGCATCAGGCACGTCGTTGGGGAGGCCCGTTGCGCCCGTCGTCAAATGAACGACATCCTTCGACTCAAGGGCATAACCTTCGGCTGCGTGCGCAGCCGCAAGTGTGGCAAACGGCGGCGGACTCGCGTCGCTCGCGGCGGTCGGCGCCGAGCCAGTGTTGGGCGCCGGCAGCGTCGGGTAAGGTTGCTTCGACGTTGGGCTGGCGTCGAAGCGCGAGGGATTCGTGGCCTTGGCCATGTATTGCTCGGCGACCTTGTAGTTGGGTCCGGGTCCCCCGTCAGCCCGGATGATGCCTCTCGACAGAAGGTTCCATATGGTCTGGCCCGAGCGCGGCTGATAAGCGCCAAACACGTGATCGAACGTTCGGTTTTCGCCCACGATGATGATGACATGCTTGATCGGCGTTGCCGTGACCGAAGATGTATTCGCGGTGGACTGGCTATCGGCAGCAGAACAATAGAGTGCCGTAGCCGCTAGCGAAACTGCCGCAAGCAAGGCAGGAACGGCAGGCCGTTGGTGTCTGGATCTCGATGTCTGGCGCATGTGTCTCTCCATTGAAGCGTTGCACTTCTTTGCATGACGGTGGGGCGGCGATTGCGTCACTTCAAATCATTACGGCGTGTTACAGGCTGGAAAGCTAGACCTTCCACATGACGTTCAGGGGGCGGCAGTAAGTCGGTTCTGTGCCGGTCACGTGACCGTGCCTACGATTGACCTTCGCGGATCTTTCGATTGATGCAGGACGTTTGCAGTGCCAGATGGCAGGAGTCCTGATGAGGTGGGTGTGTGGCGTGAGGATGCGGGAAATAAGGGACTATCCCTATCTGCGCGCTGAGTCGCGAGAATGCGGGTACTTATTTAGTCTAGCTAAGCAAGGAGCGAACGCCCAATATTGCAACGTTCACGACTGCACGGGCGTAAAGCCGTCCGGACTCCAGTCCTCGCTACCCACTCCGTGATGGACGTAGAAGAAACCTGCCGGATCGTAGCGATCCTTGATCGCTTTCAGCCGCGCGTAGTTGACGCCCCAAAACGCTTCGCGCCAATCGCTGCGAAAAAAATCGGTCTCCGAAATATAGGAGCCGCTTTCTGGCGCTAGCGCCTTGAAAATGGCCGCGGCCTTGGCTATGTTCGCGGCGTTGCGATGTGCCTGCGCCATGTCAGGCGCGGGGATGGGCAGGCCCGGAAAGGGTGGCGGCCCGCCGGTGGCGACGATCATCAGGCCGAAGGCGTCGGCGACTTTGGGGTTCGTCGCACACTGACGCGCCTGCTCGTTCACCTCCGGCGGCGCGCCCGCAAGTCCCTTGTTGAAATGCAATTCGACGGATTGAAATTGGGCCGCCGCCACGAAGGCGTCAACGAGCCGGCCGCGTTGCGCCGGTTCGAGAAGGGCCGCAGGCAGCCATTGCGACTCGTAGGCGTGCAGGAAGGCGGAGGCCTGCTCGCCATCGCCTTGCCACCAACCATGGTTGTGGGCGGCTCCCGCGCGCGGGTCGGGCACGAGTCCCGGGTTGGCTTCGACGTCCCACCAGCGGCGCGATGGGCTGGCGCCGACACGAGGTCCCGCGTTGAAGGTGAAGTCTGCTGGCGAGGCGCGCACCCAATCGATGAAAGGCGCCCACACCGACTTGGCCTGATGGTCATCGAGACCCTGGCACACCATCGCCGCCTCGATCTCGTCGCTGTGAAAGACGAACCGCTCGCCCCAAGCAGGGTTGAACAGATTCTCTGCATAGTGATCGACTAGTCGCGCAGCCAGTCGCCGGTAAGCCTCAGGCGTCGAAGCCTTGATCTTGAACATGGCCCGGCCGAAGTTTTCGGGCAGGTCATGGGTCTTGAGCGTGAGCTTCGTCACCACACCGAAACTGCCGCCGCCGCCACCTTTGAGCGCCCAGAAAAGATCGGGCTCCTGGCATGCGTTGACCGTGCGGACAACGCCGTCGGCAGTGACGATCTCCGCCTCGAGCAGACTCGCGGCCGCGAGTCCGTAGCGTTTCGACCAGGACCCGAAGCCGCCGCCCAGAACGAGGCCGGCAACGCCCACGGTCGTACAGCCGCCGCCCTGAACGTAGCGTCCCGCCTGCGTCGTGACGGCGGTATAGGCGTCAATCCACATGCAGCCGGCCTCCACCGTCACGGCGTGCTGTGGCGGCGTCGAGCAACCGGCTGGAACGAACGCATCATGGAGTGCGATGCGGTTCATTCCGCGCGTCCAGATCAGCAGGGAATCTGGCGCGTTCGAGCCGCCAAGGTAGCTGTGGCCGCCGCCTTTCACCACGAGGCGCAAATTGTGTTGACGCGCGAAATTGACGCCCGCGACGACGTCCGCGGTCGAGCGGGCTGCCACTGCGTAGGTGCTTGCCTTTGCCGTCCATGCATCGAGCCAGCCGGAGACCTGGGTGGCGCCTGGATCGTCGCCGAGCGCGAACGGATTTCGCGCTTCCTTGATTCTCGCGAGGCACTCTGGCGCGTGGGGCGCTTGCGCGCAGGTCTGCCAGATCGTGGTGGGTTGCAGCAGATTTCCGCCAACGGCCTGGCTCAGCGCCTCCCATTCCGGCGCTTTCGGCCAGGCAGGGTCGCCAGGCCGGATGCGGCCCGCGCGCGCCGCGGCCGGCAGCGCGCCGGCGAAGCTCGTAGTGGTGGCAAGGCACGGCAAGGCGACAACCCCCTTTAGAAGGCAGCGTCGTTTCATGACGGCTTTTCTCCTCGCGACGGGTGAAACGCTTAGTTTTCCCAATTATGATGCAGCGCTGCCAGAGCCCGCTGAAGCGCTTGCTGCTCGACGGGTTTGACGAGGTGATAGTCGAAACCGGCTGCGCGCGAGCGCTGGAAATCCTCCGCCTGGCCATAGCCCGTGATGGCGACGAGGCGAACACCCGCGAGCTGAGGCATTGCGCGCAGCGTTTGGGCAAGCTCGTAGCCGCTCATGCCGGGCAGCCCGATGTCGAGCAGCGCGATCTCGGGAAGAAACGCTGCGGCGACCTGGACCGCCTCGGGTCCGCTGTAGGCGACGGCCAGCGTATGACCTTGCAGCGCAAGGAGTGTCGCGAGGGAATCCGCGCCGTCCTTGTTGTCGTCCACCACCAGTACACGGCGGGCATCCACATCGATGTAACCGGCGCCCGCCACCGGGTCGGCGGGTCGCGCGACGCGGCGCAAGCGAATTTCGAAGGTCGCCCCCTGTCCAATGCCGAGGCTTTGCGCACTAATCGTTTCCTGGTGCATTTCCACGAGGCGCTTCGTCACTGCGAGGCCAATTCCCAGCCCCCCCTGCGCGCGATCGAGCGTGCGCTCGCTCTGCACGAACAGGTCGAACACATGCGGCAGCAACTCGGCCGAGATACCCGAGCCGTTGTCCGACACCCCGATGACAGCGTTGGCGCCTTCCGCCCGGCTCCACACACGGATCGCGCCGCCGGGGTTGGTGTATTTCACCGCGTTGGAGAGCACGTTGGCGACGCACTGCACCAGCCGCGCCATATCGCCATTGACGTAAAGCGGATCGTCGCTCTTTGCGGTTTCGACCGTGAGCGTATGCTGCCTTTCGCGCAGCCGCGGCTCGACTGTTTCGATACCGAGGGCCACGACGCTCGCGAGGTCCACGGCTCGCCGCCGCAACTTGATACGGCCCTGGGTGATGCGCGAAACATCGAGGAGATCGTCGACCAGCCGGCTCAGTTGGGTGGTTTGCCGCTTGATCATGTCGATGGCCAGACGCGCATCGGCGTGGCCGACAAGCATGCGCGAAAGCAGCTCGCCGGCATTGGTGATCGGTGCGAGCGGATTGCGCAGCTCATGGGCCAGCATCGCGAGGAATTCGTCTTTCTGGCGGTCCGCGAGACGCAGGGCGTCGGCGCCGCGCGCGCGCTCCTCGGCTTCCTGGTGGCGCGAGATGATGATGGCCGCGGTCTGCGCGAGACGCATGGCCAGTTCACGATCGAGATGGGTGGGCTTGCGCGGCGCCTCGTGATACATGGCGAACGTTCCGACCACTTTCCCGGCGGAGGTTTCGACCGGAAAAGACCAGCAGCCGCGATAGCCGTGCTGCTGGGCGAGCCACAGCCAGTCCTTCCAGGTGGGGTCCTCGGTCACGTCCGGCGTGATGACGGGCTGCCGCGTATAGGCCGCCAGTCCACAGGCCAGCGAGTCGGCAGCGATGCGAAAACTGTCGACGCTCACGGCGTAGTCCGCGGACATGCCGGTGACGTGCCGCAACTCCGTCTGCTCCTCGTTGGCGATATAGAACGCGCAGCGGGCGCGCCCGCCCATCTGCCTGACCGCCACCCGGGTGAGCACGTCGAGCGAGACGGCTAGCGGCGCGTTGTTCACGGCGGCCTGGAAGGCTTCCTTCTGCGCGGCCACCCACGCCGCGGTGTCGCGCAGAACCGCCTCGACGCGCTTGCGCTCGGTCATGTCGACCGCCATGCCGAACCACTCGACGATCTCGCCGTGGCTGTCCAGCACCGGGATCGCGCGTGAAAGCGTCCAGCCGAGCGTGCCGTCCAGGCGTCGCACGCGATGCTCGAGTTCGAACTTGCTTTTGTTGCGAACGGCCAGCTCGATGTGGGCGAGCACGGCATCGCGATCCTCCGGCGCGACGTAGCGTTCGAGCCAGCCCGAACTGGCGTCTTCCGTACTGGCGATGAAGTCTCGACCCTGCAAGAACCGCATTTCGCTCCAGTCGGCGCTCATCGAATAGACCGCGTCCGAAGAAGCATTGACCAGTGCGCGAAACCGCTCTTCGCTTCTGCGCCGCAACGCCGTGAGTTCGAGCAGCGCGCCGATCCGGGCGACCAGTTCGCGCGCGGAGAAAGGCTTGACCAGGTAGTCGTCCGCGCCCGCCCCCAGGCCATCGACGCGCGCTTCTTCGCCCGCGCGCGCGGAGAGCAGGATGACGGGGATATCGAGTAGCTGCTTGTCGGTGCGCACGGCCCGCAGCAAACCCAGGCCGTCGAGCCGGGGCATCATGATGTCGGCCAGAATCAGGTCGGGCCGCTGCCGCGCGGCGGCTTCGAGCGCCGCGGCGCCATCCGGCACGACCTCGACGACATAGCGGCCGGCCAGCAGGCTGCGCACATAGGCGCGCATGTCGGCGTTGTCGTCGGCGACCAGCACACGCGGTTTGTCTTCCCCCGCGCTGGCGGGCAGGGCGACGACGGGCACTGCGTCGGGCAGGATGTCCGGAGGGCCTGCCGGCTCGTCCACCACGCTCTCGGGTATCCACCGCAACGCCTCCTGCACGAAGGCCTGCGCGTGGATGGCAGTCGAGTCGCCGGCGTGCACCGCCTTGAGCCGGTCGGCGCTCAAATGCGCCGCGCCGAGCGGGATGCTCACGGTGAATCGTGTGCCGCTGCCGTGCTCGCTGGCGGCGGTGATCTCGCCGCCATGAAGCTTGACGAGCTCCTGCACGAGCGAGAGCCCGATGCCCGTACCTTCCTGGGTGCGGCCAGCGACCCCTTCGACACGATGGAAGCGCTCGAAGATGCGCGGTAATTCGTTCTCCGGAATACCTGCGCCGGTATCGTTCACTTCGAGCAGCGCCTGTGCGTCGCGTGCATGCAGCCGAACCGCGATCTCGCCTCGCAGCGTGTATTTGAAGGCGTTGGACAGCAGGTTGAGAACAATCTTCTCCCACATTTGCGGGTCGACGTAGACGGGCTCGGCGAGCGTTTCGCAGTCGACCGTGTACGCTAGGCCACCGCGCTCGATTGCGGAGCGGAACGTCCCGGCCACGTTGCGGGTGAGCTCCGCGAGATCGGTCGGCTCATACGAGGCTTGCACGCGACCGGCTTCGATGCGCGAAAAATCGAGCAGCGTGTTCACGAGCCGCAGCAGCCTCAGCGCGTTACGATGCGCCAGAGCGAGCTGGGCGCGCGCCGGGTGCGGCACTGAGGGGTCCGAAGCAAACTCGGCAACGGGGCCGAGCATGAGCGTCAAGGGCGTGCGGAATTCGTGGCTGACGTTGGAGAAGAACGCCGTCTTGGCGCGGTCGATGGCGGCCAGCGCCTCGGCCCGCTTGCGCTCCTCTTCGAGCGCCCGCGCGTCGCGAATCGCGGTGACGACCTGTGATGCAGCAAGCTCGAAAAAGGTGCGATAACTCGCATCGAAAACGCGATGCGGACTGAGGCCGCAAATGAGCACGCCGAAGGCGCGTGAACGATCCGTCGAGGCGAGCGGCAGCACGATGGCCGAGCGCGTTGCTTCGTCCCACGGACTGCGGGGCAGCGCATCCGTCCATTGTGGCGCGAGCGGCATGACCTCGACACGCCGATCGAGCGCGACTTCCCGCAGCGGCCAGGGCTCGCCCGAGTGCGCATTCGCGAATTCGACCTCAGCCGGCGCCAGTTGCCCGAGCGCCTGCGCATCGACGCCTGCGCTAGCCACTCTGCGTGCGTGGGTGCCTTCCTCGTTCAGCAGGTAGAACACCGCGAACGGCGCATCCCAGGGATTGTCGGCGAGCGCCGCGGCGGCGTTCTCGCATACCTGTTCGGCGGTTTGCCCGTCCGCATCGGCCGAACCGCGCGCGCCGAGGTCGCGCAACGTGCGCAGCTGCCGGTCGACGAAGATCTGCTCGGAGATTTCGGTGACCGTTGCGAGCACCCCGCCGATGCCCGACTCGACAGACTCGTCCGGCACCGGACTGTAGGCGAGGCGGAAATGGGTTTCTTCGCGCGGCACCCTGCGCTCGATGAGAACGGCGATATCGTCGTTCACCGATGCCGGACCGCCGCGAAACGGCCGTTCGGCCATCGGGCCGAGGATATGAAAGACCTCGCTCCAGCAGTCGCGAAAGCGCTGGCCCATCGCCCGGGGATGCTTTTCGCCGAGCACGGGCCGGTAGGCGTCGTTGTAAATCTGGACGAAATCGGCGCCCCACCACAACAGCATGGGCGAGTGATTGTGCAGGACCAGCGACGCCGTGGAGCGCAACGCCTGCGACCAGCCGTCGACCGCCCCGATCGAGGTTTGGCTCCAGTCGACTGCGCGAGCGAGCGCGCAGGCCTCGCCTGGGCCCAACAGGCATCCGGGGGCCGCGTTCGCCTCGCCTCCGGGGCGTGGCGTGTCCGGGAAACGGTGGTCCTCGGTTGACGACATCGGGTGCTTGCGCCTCCAGTGTCCGCGATTCCTTGCGGCCCTGTCTCCACGGGCAACGCAGAGGGGTCGGGGTTTTTTTATGATATCAGCAATGCTGCGCGCCTCATGGGTGCACAGCAAGTCGCGGGCCGCGGCGCTGTTTGCGCCGCGCTGCCGTCCTGAGTCAGTCCTGGTTCAGTCCTCGGGTGCAGCTATTGCTGGTTAGCCGGGGACACGACGCTCGGGGTCGCGAGCGAATTGTTGCTCTTGGGACCGCTGGTATGGGGCGCCACGTCAGGGTTCGTGCCCTGCTGCTGGGGTGAGTTCGGCGGGGCCATGCCCATGCCGCTATCGGAGTTCGTCGCGCCGGGCATCCCGTAGCCGCTCGATGTGTCGTTCATCTGGTTCGTCGTCGCGCCGGGCGCCGTGCCCAGGTTGGACGAACTGCTGCCGCCCGTGCCCGCGCCCGCCGGCGCCGTTTGTGCATACGCACCGCCCGACAGTGCGAGCACGGCGGCGGCCGCAATAAGGGTGCTGATTGCCTTGTTCATGATCCGTACCTCCTTGAGACTGGGTATCGATGCAGACGATTGCCGCCTGCTTGACCGTGAATTCCGCAATCGCCGTGCCTCCCGCGCTCGCCGGTGTTCATCCACGCCGCAACGATGGGTCGTTGCAGGCGCAAGCAGTTGAAGCCGGTGCCGTTGAAATCCCGGCGATCTAGACGTCCCGTTGCCCGTCTTGCGCCGCGGTGCGTCCCGGCACGCGCCCGAGCATCCATCGCCCGAGCAACGCAAGCGGCAGCACGCCCAGCAGCCGGTGCGCCGCCCACGCCGCGAGCGCGCCGTTCACGGCAACGGCGAGCGATGCCGCCGCCGCCGCTCCGACGCTTCCGCCAATCGGCGCGAGCACGGCGAGGCCGACGAGCAGCATGGCGACCGAGTAGAGGTTGATCCGGTACAGCACGGAAGTATGCGCGGTCATGCCCAGCAGTTCGGGCATGGCGGTAAAGCATGCCGCGGCGATCTGGCCGAGCGCGAGCACGCGCAGCGCGGCCGCGCCGCCGCCAAAGCCCGGCCCGAACAAGCGCAGCAAGTGTTCGGGGAAGAGCAGCATGCACAGGGCGGCGGGTATCGCGAGGCATAGCACGAGGCCCTCCGCCTGGGCCGCGCTTTTGTCGAGCCCATGCCGGTCGTTGCGCGCGAAAAGGCTCGCGAACTTCGGCGCGGCCATGCCGGTCACGCCGCTGATCAGCAGATTGATGACGAGCGCGAGACGCCACGCCAGCGCGAAGAGCCCGGTCTCGCGCGAGGAGGCGACGATGCCGAGCACGATGGCGGGCGCCGAGGTGATCAGGAGCTTCGTGAATTCCAGCGTGAAAAGCGGCAAGCCCGCCTTGAGCAAGCGCGGCGGTTCGGCTGGCGGCTGTGCGCCGGCGGGCACGCCGGAAAGAAAACGCCTGAGCAGAAACGCGCCGGACAGCGCGGTGAGCGTGAAGCTGGCGGCGATCAGCATGAGCGTGCTGGCGACGCTCATGCCGTGCGTCAGTCCGAGCGGGATGGCGACGGCGCAGAAGATCGCCGGCCAGAGCCAGGAATAGATCATCTGGCTGCAGCCCACGCGCTGGAGTCCGGCAAGCGCACCCGCCATGGCCGCGCCGAGATTTTGCGGGATGAACGAGAGCGCGCCGAGCGCGAGCGGCCAGGCGAGTTCGGGCTTCTTCAGCACGTCGTGCGCGAAGGCGAACGCGCCGGCGCCAAGCGCAATTGAAATGGCTGTGGAGGCGAGCAGCACCAGCCACAGCGCGCGGCGGATGGCCGGCCGCACAGCGTGCGCGTCGCCCGCCGCGAGATCCATCGCGATCTGCCGCGTCAGCGCCTGATCGATGCCGAGGCGCCCGAAGCCTGCGAGCGCCACCATCGTGCTGAACACGATATAGAAGTCGCCTGTCTGCACCACGCCCAGCATGGCGGCGATCAGCAGATGGAAACCGTAGCGGCTGGGCAGGTCGAGCAGACGAACGCCGAGGCTCACGAGCGAGCCCCGGATCATCGAGCCGCCGGTTTGGCGCGCGGGCATCGGCGCTTCGCTAGTTTCACTCATGCCGCGCCTGTGCTCCGCGCAGCACGTAGAGCGTCACGCTCTGCGCGGGCAGGCTCGTGCGCAGCGTGCTGTCCTGGTAGCGTACGTCGGGCATGCGGAAAAGCTGGTTGTTCGCGAGCCGCCACGTTTCGGCCACGCCGCTTGCCGCGAAATGATCGAGCGTGATGGCGGCGTCGGCGGGGCGGTCCAGCTGCTTGTTGATGACCACGAGCGTCAGCGCGTGGTCGCGCTCGCGCAAGGCGGCGAACGCGGAAACGGTGTCCGGGTCGGGCGCGCTCGCGGCAATGCTGGTCGCACCGAACGCCGCGCCGTTGCCGTCGTAGTTGCGATAGAGCTTGAATGCCTTGTACACCGGCATCGAAGGATCGAGCGTGCCCCAGCGCGTGGCGATATCCAGCCCCTCGCGGCCGAAAATGCCGAGCACGTCGGCCTGGGCCGTGGCGCCGTTCATCAGCGTGTCGCCGCCCCAGTTGTATTCCGTGATGCCGATGGGCGTGCCCGGGTAGTAATACGTATCGACCCAGCGGCGCATCAGCGGGATCAGCGCCACGACGCTATTGATCCAGGTGGGGTCCTTGTAGTTCGGGTCCCACAGGTCGCGCGTGGAGCGGTTGCGCATGAGCGCGACGTCCTGCGAGTTCGTCACGCCCGCTTCTGCATATTCGCCGCCCTGCGGGTAGAAGTGCAGGCTGAACACGTCGACCGGATGGCCCGCCGCTTTCCATTGCGTGAGCAGCCAGGGCACGTACGGCATGCCCTGCGTTTCGCCTGCGCGGTCGGGCGTGTGGTCGAGGCCGTGGTCCGCTGCGTACTGCTGGTCGAAGCCGCTGTAGAAATAGCCCTGCCAGCCCCATTCTTCCGGCGCGACGATCTGCGCGTGCGGGTCCGCCGCCTTCACGGCGCGCGAATAGACGATCACCTTGCTGGCGATTTCGCTCGCATGCGCGCCCGTGGGATGCACGTCGCGGTGAATGAGTTGCCAAAGGCTTGGCTCATTGTCGAGCGCGTAATAGCGCACGCCGCCCCCGCTCGCGCCGCCGAACTGCTTGACGAGATCCGCTACGCGCGCCTGCTCGTTTTGCGGGTCGTCGGGCGTCGAGGCGTCGTTCGCGTCGTTGCCGGCAATCGGTTTGTCGCCGGGCGCCACGCCATTGCCGGCGTCGGCGTGGCCGTTCACGTCGTGATTCGGCTGCGGGCCGTATTTGGCGATCGAGAAGCTCGCGAGCGTTTCGCGCGCCGGCCCGAGCTTGGCCACGCGGCCGAGCATCGGAATGGTCAGGATGGGCGTGGCGCCCGCCGCCTGGGTGAGCGCGACGAAGCGCTCGCCGAACTGGTCGTTGATATCGGCGGGATTGACGGCGAGGCTCTCGAAATACCAGTCCTTGCCCGCGTTGCGTGCGTCGATGCGCCAGTTGTAGGCCGAGGCGCTGTTGCCGCCCGAGCGGTTGATCGGCGCGCGCAGGTCTTGCAAGACGGCCGTCGTGCCGAAGTTGATGCCGTAAATCAGCGGGCTGATGGGGTGCCGGCCGGCGGCGGCATCCACCGAGATGGCCACCGGCAAGGGCGTGCCCGAAGTCGCGTCGGTGCACGCCGCCGCGCCCGACATGAGCAGCGCGCCGATCAGCAGCGTATGCAGGTTAGGGCGCTTGATGCGCTTGGAGCGAGGCATGGTGAACCTGCAAATCGGCATGGTCGTCGGGTTCGCTGTCCAGCTCGCCCACGCGCCAGATGTACGCGAAGATCGCGAGAATGACCGCGGTCTCGCCCGGCGTGAGGGTAGGCGGGTAGAAGAATGAAATCAGCAGGATGTAGACGAGATAGTCGAACAGCGCGCCGAGAAAATCGTCATCGACCTTCTTGCGCAGGCGCCGGTAGAACACGATGCCGCGCAGCTGGAAGAACAGGATGATGAGCGCGCCGATCAGGCCGTACTCGAACACGATGCCGAGCCACGTGATGTCGGCGAGGAAGAAAAAGTGGTGAAAGTAGTCGATCAGGTTGTCCTTGCTGGTCGAACTGATCGTGCCCACGCCGAAGAGCCAGCGCATCGGTTCGCTGCCGAGGAACTTCGTGGCGAGCAGGATGGTGATGCGGCGCGTGTCGAAGCCCGTGCTCGCGTCGGTGCTGAAGGTCGTGGCGAGGTAGCCCGCAGAGAACATGGCGGCGAGCGCGGCGGGCGCGGCGAGCAGCAGCAGAACGCGCGTGCGCATGCGCGACCAGGCGAAGGTGTTGATGAGGAGCACGCCCATGATGCCGATGACCATGGCGCGCGTCTTGACGATCAGCAGCGTGACCGCGAACGCGACGACCACGCCGAACAGATAGCCTGCATGCTTTTCGAAAAAGGCGCGCCGGTAGCAGAAGAACAGCAGGATGAGCGGGAAATACATCGACATGCGGATGCGGTGGCCGCGGTTGTCGGCGCTGAAAAATGGCGACTGGCCGATCACATACGACTCCTGGTACCAGTCGGAGGGCACCACGGCCCAGAGCACGATCAGCACCGCGAGGATGACGACGCCGAGCACCAGGAAGCCGCGCTCCAGTTCGCCAAGCGTGGGCTTGAGCGTGAGAAGCAGGGCGAGAAACGAAAAGAAGTACAGGACGGGCAGCAGTTTCACCTGCGCCGTGATGCTCGTGAAAAAGCCCTCGTGGAAATAGAACACGGCGGCGAAGCTCGGCACCAGCAAGAGCCACGCAAAGCTGATGAGGATTTGCCGCGTCATCGGAAAACGCGGTTCGCCGCCCAGACGCAGCACGCCGGGCAGCGAAATGACCGGCAGCGCTTTCGAGAGCGCCCAGAGCGGCACGAGCGTGCTCAGGTAGTGGAAGGTCTGGCCAAAGAGCGGCAAGAGCGCGAGCAGCCACCACGTGACCCGCCACCTGGCGGGCTCGCTCGAAAAGACGGGGGCAAGCCCGGTGGTCGTGGTGGCGGTTTCCATCGCGTGTGATTCGCGCTTGATTCGCGGTTGATTCGCGGTTTTTTCGTCTGCTCGGTCGTGGAAAACCACCGGGCGGCACGGGCTCGCCGCGCAGGCTTAGTAAGTCGTGGGGTTGTTCGAGATCGTGTAGTCGAAGCCCCGCTGGAACGGAATGACCTTGTCGATGTACTGATCGACCCACTGGTCGACTTCGGCGATCGAGGACTTCGGCACGAAGATCGTATCGGTGGCCTGCAGGATGACGTCCTGCGCCGGGTCGCCGCGATGCGTGAGTGCGTCGATGTCGATCGTGCGCAGCATCGGGCGGCCATCGGGGCTGCGGCGAATCAGCACGACTTCGTTGGTGCGCGCCGTGTCGAGCAAGCCCTGCGCAGCGGCGATGGCCTGCAGCACGCTCATGCCCGAGTGCAGCGCGATTTCACCGGGCCGCGCGACCTGGCCGGCCACGTAGATCTTGGCGGCCGACTGCACGATGGAAACCGATGCGTGAGCGTTCTTCGCCATGCCGTTGACGGCGAGCGCCTTGTTGATGGCGTCCCCGAGCTGGGCGACCGTGAGGCCCGCCGCCGGAATCGTGCCCGCGAACGGCATGGTCAGACCGCCGTCCGGCGCGACGGAGCCGCGAAAGTTCAGCTCGGCGTTGAAGGGCATGACGACCGAAAGGTCGTCGCCGGGTTCGATGCGATAGACGCCCGGCGTGGCTTGCGACCACGCGGCGAATTGCGCCCGCTGCTGGAATTGCGGCTCCACCCAGGTCTGGGTGCAGGCGGTAAGCGTCATCAGCCCGAGGACACAGGCTGGTCGGAGTATGTTCATCGGGCGCGTGGGTGAAGCGGTGGCTTGCGGTTCCTGATCTCTTGTCAAGTAACGGCAGGAATTGCCGTTAATGAAGGGTGGAACTCGCACGATTTTTTCGCGGATGTCAGTTTAACGCGACATCCTGGATGTTTTCTTACGTATTATATGCGCCGTCGAATCTTCACAGCTGGTCCGGAACCGCACCTGTATGGTTATTGCTACTAGAACAAGGCCTGAACGGAAGGCGGCTGTTGTCGAACTGACGGTCCGGGATTATCTCAACACCTTTTTTTATTATCGCAAGATTGCAACAGCGGTATTTCTTTCCGTTGTGGCGATCGGCGTGGCCGTTGCGCTTCTGGTGCCCATGCCTTACCGGGCGCAGTCCACACTGCTCGTACTCCTTGCAGGATATTACGACCAGTCGAACAACCCGAATGGCGGCGCCGCGGTGCAGCCCGCCATTGGCCAGCTCGACGGCGTCGAAGCGCAAATCCTCAGCAGCCCGGAACTTCATCGCGATGTGGTGATTTCGAAACTGGGGCCGAACGCAAGCGAACGCGAAATCGACAGCCATTTGCAGGAATTCGAGCATCGGCTGCATATCGAGCAAAACGATCTCGCGAGCACCATCAACCTCACGTATTACGACGCCGATCCCAAGGAAGCGGCCGACGCGCTTTCGCGTCTGCTCGACACGTACTTTCGCCGGCGCGCGACGATTTTCACGTCGGGCCGCGTCGATTTCCTGACCGGTCAGCGCGACGAAGTCGCAAGGCAATTGAAAAAAGCCGATGCCGATTTGCTCGCGTTCCAGAAAACGCACGGCATCGTCAATATCGACGACCAGACCTCGCGCGCCGTGCTGCTCGAAAGCCAGCTCGTGCAGCAAAAGCTCGAGAACGACACGTCGCTCGCGCAGCATCACGGCGAACTGAAATCGGAGCAGGCGTCCTCGAAAGGGGTGAAGGCAACGATTCCGATCTTCACCGACGACTCCGAAGCCGCTCACGCGCTCGACACGATGCAGCTCTCGCTGATGCAGCTCGAAGCGCGCCGTGCCGATTTCGCCTCGCGCTACATGGATAGCTCGCCGTTCGTGCAGCAGCTCGATCAGCAGATTGCCGACATGCACGCGAGCATCGCGCGTCGCAAGGAGCAAATGGCCACGGCCACGCGCTACGGCCACAACGATTACTACGACGTGGTGCAAGGGCGGCTGGCCGCGCTGAATGCCAGCATCGCAGGCGAAACCGCGCGCCAGCAGGCGCTCGAAGAGCAGATCAAGGACACGCGCGCGAAGCTGCGCAGCTTGAGCGACATCTCCAGCCAGATGCGCCAGTTGCAGGCAACGCGCGACATTCTGGCCGACAGCTTCAAGGACCGCTCGCGCCAGGTCGAGCTTGCGAAGATCCAGCAAGGGCAGGTGAGCCAGGTGAACAGCACGAACGTGCGCGTGATCCAGGCGCCGTTCCCGCCTTCGCAGCGCAGCGTTTCGGCGAGCCTCATCATTGCGGCGAGCGTGGCGGCGGGTCTGTTGATTTCGGCGCTCGCCGTGCTCGTCATGGCGAGCCTGCGCGAGACCTTCCTGAGCCCGGAGCAGGCCGAGCGCTCTCTGCTGCTGCCGGTGCTGAACGCGCCGGTGATGCTCGGCGGCGGCGCACGCCGGCCCCGCGCCGCGGGGGCGGCAGCCGACGCGGCCAAAGCGGCCAGCCGGCCCGCGCATATGGCGTATGGCCGCATGATCGCGGCCATCAACGCGAGCTCGGACTCGCCCGCCAAGGTGGTCATGGCGCTCTCGTTCGGCAAGAACGACGGGCTGCTTTCGGTGATTCGCGGCCTCGCCGTCGAACTGGAGCACCGTACGACCAAGCCGGTCCTCATTCTCGACATGGCATCCGGCGCCGACGCGCCGCTCTATGGCCCGCCGAACGCGCAGGGCTTGCTGACGTGGTCGGGGCATAGCGGGCAAAGCCGTGCGGCGAGCGCGGCGCCCACGGATATCGCGGCTTCGAGCGGCCTCGTGTTCGAGAGCGTCGAGCGGCACAACATCGTCGTCGCGCGGCCGGAGAGCGGCACGTTCCCGACTTCGTGGCAGCAGACCACGACCTTGTTCGACGCGCTGCGCGAGGCGCACGACTATATCGTCGTGCATGCGCCGCCCGCCAGCCAGTCCTTCGCCGGCATTGAAAACGCGGCGCTGGCGGACGCAACGGTCATGGCGGTGCGCGCAGAGGTTTCGCGCAAGCCCGTGGTCCTCGGCCTGAAAACGCAGTTGCTCGACGCGGGCGGCAGGCTGATCGGCATCGCGCTGACGCATCGGCGCGGCTATATCCCGAACTTCATTTACCGATTCTTCTAACATTCGGGACCTGACTGCCATGCACCAGATCAGCGCCATCTTGCCGGTCAAGACGCGGGGACGGCACTACGCCGACAACATCGGCCGTTGCGACATCCTCTTTTCGTCGCTGCGTCACTTCACGACGCCCAAAACGTTTCACCGTTTCGTGATCGTCGTGCCGCACGACGAACTCGAAGAGGTCAAAGGCTACGCGAAAGCGTGGTCCGATTTCCCCATCGAAGTGGTCGACGAATCGCTGTACATGGGCATTTTTGCGGAGTTCTCGCAGCGTCACCAGATTCGCAACTGGCACCGGCAGCAGATCATCAAGCTGAATGCGCCCGAATGGATCGAAACCGAGTATTTCCTCGTGCTCGACCCCGACTGCTTCGCCACGCATCGCTTCAGCGCGGATACGCTGATTCTCGACGGCCGTGCGCTCACGCATGTGCAACCGCGTACGGTGGAGCCGTATTACTGGGAGGCTTCGGCGAAGCTGTTGAATCTCGATCCGCAACTTACGCGCGATGGCATCTGGTGGACGCCGGCCATCCTGTCGCGCACGCTGTGCCTGAGCCTGCAACAGCGCCTCGCCGCGCTGCACGGCACCGACTGGCGGCGCGTGCTGCTCGCCAACTACGCCCTCGACTGGACCGAATACACGCTTTACTGGCTCAACGCGGAAAAGGAAGGATTGCTGGATCAGTACCACACGGGCCCGAAGCCCGGCCAGCGCGCGCTGCACGCCGACGAAAGCGTATGGTTTGCCGACAAGATGGAAGGCTGGAGCGAGGCCCGCCACCTCGCGCCGGAAAGCGACGGCATGTTCGCCGTGGTCCAGAGCAACACGCACATTTCGCCGCAGCGCGTGGTGGAAAAGCTTTCCCCGTATTTCCCGATCACGCTGCAGCCCTACGAGCGCCATATCGACCCTGCGCTCAAGGGCGCCGAGCTTTATTCGGCGGTGGCGCGCCGCGGGCTCAAGCTGTTGAACAGGCTGCGCGGTTAATCAGGCCGCAGCGTTTGCGGCGAGCCTGAAACGACGCCCGGCGCGTCGTTCATCGCCCCGGCTGCAACTGGCCCCAGCTCACGAGAATGGCCTGAATGCTGCGCGCGTAGGCATCGCGCTCGTGCGGCGACTCCGAGTGGTACGCGCCGATGGCGCGCCACGTGTTGCCGTATCGCACCATCTTTTGCTTGAGCAGCCAGGCGGCCACAAAAATGTTCACGCACGGGTCCGTGAGGGCGCCGTGCGGAATGCCCTCGCGCGAAAGCTCCGAAAAGTGGATCGAATTGATCTGCGCTTGCCCGACGTCGATCGAGCCGTTCGTATTGTGATTGATGGCCGCCGCGTCGCCTTTCGATTCACGCCACGCCACGGCGCGCAGCACGAGCGGATTCACGCCCTGGTAGGCGCCGGCTTTTTCGAAGCATTCTTCGGCGGGCGGCGCGGCGTGCGCGGCCGTCGCGCCGAGCGCCGCGAGGCTCATGAATGTCACCCACGCGCCGATGATTCGCGATCGCAACTGGCGCAGGGCGTTGGTCTTCTGCTGCATGGGTCGAAGCTCCGGGTTGGGCGTCAATGCGCGACGTCACTGCGCGAGAGCGGAATCGAGTTTCTGCTCGATGTCCTTGAGATAGGCGCGCGAAGTGTCGGAGACAACGAGACGCGGCGTGGGCATGGCGCAGTGGCAATCGCGCTGACGCGTCTTCTTCTTGTTGTGCGACGACGAATGCGGCGCGGGAACCTCGTCGTCGTCGCCGGTTGTGGGCGGCAGCATGGCGAGCGAGGGCAGCGGCGGATAAACCTTGTCGGCGGCGGGCGTCGCCGCAGCGGCAACGACGGTGGCAGTGGCGGGCGCGCTGGCGGCGGGTTGGCCCGCCCAGGCGGCGCTACAAAAGCCGAGTGCGGCGGCGAGAACGATCGGACGCATCGTGTCAGCTCCCCGCATGCGTCGGTTCGATCGAGACGCTGTACGTCTGGTTCGCGCCAGCCGTCAGGTTTTCGAGCGTGGGCTTCGGCCCTCGCGCGGGCACGCCCCGCCAGATGGCCTGATTGATGTACTTGAAGTCCTCGCCCAGCGCCGTCACGCGGATCACGGTGGGCTGCTTTTGCGCGGCGGCGAGCGCGCCGGCCTTGGCGAGCACGGCGCTCAGTTGCGGGTCGTGCGCGCCTAGCGCATCGGCGGGAATGTCGAACTTCATGATGACGTTCGAGTCAGCGGGTTTCCCGGTTTGTGCCGTAGTGGGCGGCTGCAGTTGCGCGCAGCCTGTCATAACCATTACGGCAAGTAAAAGCAAAACGCGCGTCACGTCCGGGTCTCCAAAAATTCGTGGCGATGTACGCGTTTTCGGCCTCGCGCGCGCGGACTTGATACCCGATCGGCAAACGTTTGCCAAAAAGAAAGACTTCGCTCGCGCAATGCCGCTTCACGGAAGGTTGCTCGCGCGCCATGGTGTGTTCGGGCAGGGAACTGCCTCCCCCAATCTGGCGGGGAATGCGCCGCGCATCCGGCGAATACATATGAAGAATGATGGGTAGCGGCGCGGCACTGGCCCAGGTGCCGCGCGCCGGCTCTCTTTAATTGAGCTTGCCGAGAACCGCGGTGAACTCATCCTTGCTCAAGGCCCGCAGCGTTTGCGTGCGGATATTGCCGAGCGACCCGAGCGCGAGGCCGAACGCCATGAAGCTTTGCTCGTCGGGCGCTTCGATGACCGTGACGACATCGTATTTCCCGAGCGTCCAGTAGGTCTGCTTCATTTCACAGCCGAAAGTTTTGGCGAGTTCTGCTGCCTGACCGGCGCGTTGCGCGCTGTTTTTGACAGCGCGGATACCCTGGTCGGTGAACTGCGAGAGCACCACATAAGTCGCCATGACGAATCTCCTTACGATGACATCGGAACGCGGATTACTGGCTTCCCTCGGCCGACCCTTCGGGCCGGATGTTCTGGTTGTGGCGGAAAAGGTTGTGCGGGTCGTATTTCGTCTTGACGGCGACGAGACGGCTCATGTTCGGACCGTAGGCCGCCTCGACGCGCGCGCGTTCGTCGTCGGTCAGGAAGTTCACGTAGACGCTGCCGAGCGCATAAGGCGCGGACGCTTCGAAGAAGCCGCGCGCCCAGGCGACGCAGCGTTCGTCGTCGGCGGGATGGGTCCAGCGGCCGTGCACGTTCATGACGTAGAGCGCGTCGCGATTCGCGTAGGCCATCGCATCGGGCGCGACGCGCAGGGTCGCGCCGCCGATTTGCCCGAAGAATATTTCGCACTCGGGCGAGGGCAGTGAGGCGATGGCGTCGATCAGCGTGTCGATGAGGCCGTCGGGCAGCGTGTCGAGATTGTGCGATTTCCAGTAGTTGCGCGCCCCAGGCGTCAGGAGCGGATCGAAGGCCTGCTGCCATGCCGCGTAGGGCATCGGCCCGAGATGTTCGCCACAAGGCTTGCCGAAGCGCCGCACGGCGTCCACCGCGTTCGGCCCGTTCTCCGGCGGCCCCGAATAGCAGATCGCGAACACGATGACGGGCTTGCCGTGCACTTCGGGCGGCAGGAAAGGCAGCGGCGGTGCGAGACGTGACACGCTCCACACGGTCAGGTCTTCGGGCATCGAGTTGGCTGCCTCGCGGTACTGCGTCAGCGCTTCTTTCGCGGCGTCGAACGGCAGCACGACCAGGCCGCCATAAATCTCGGGGCCGACAGGGTGAAGCGCGAACTCGAACATCGTCACCACGCCGAAGTTGCCGCCGCCGCCGCGAATCGCCCAGAAGAGGTCGGCGTTTTCTTCGGCGCTCGCGCGCAGTAGATTGCCGTCGGCGGTCACGACGTCGGCGGCGACGAGGTTGTCGACCGACATGCCGAAGCGCCGGCTCAGCCAGCCGAAGCCGCCGCCCAGCGTGAGGCCCGCCACGCCCGTAGTCGAATTGATGCCAAGCGGCGTGGCGAGGCCGAACGCCTGCGCTTCATGATCGAAGTCGTGCAGCGTGGCGCCGGGCTCCACATACGCGCGACGTGTGGCGGGCTCGACTCTGACCGACTTCATCAGCGAGAGATCGATCACGATGCCGCCGTCGCATAGCGCGCTGCCTGCGATATTGTGGCCGCCGCCGCGCACGGCGAGCGGCAGCCCGCTTTCACGCGCGAGCGCCACGGTCTGGCGCACGTCGGCGCAACCCCGGCAGCGCACGATGAGCGCAGGGCGTCGCTCGATCATCGCGTTCCAGATTTGACGGGCTTCTTCGTAGGCCGCGTCGCCGGGTTGCAGGGCTTCGCCGCGCAGCGCGCTTTTCAATGTGGCGATGGATTCGCTCGACAGGCTCGACATGGCACACCTCTCAATTCAACGGATCGGACAAACGCGCGCCAATAGCCGGACGTGCGTTTTCATGGACTGAACGGAACTGCAGGCGACCGCTTCAATTGTCGAATCAATGCGGCTGACGTACGCGCGTGACGCGGCGTGCGTCCGGTCGGGAAAGCGGGAAGGAAGGGCTTTCGCAAAGGGCGGCGGGGGCCGCCTCTGGCCGGACCGCGAGGGGCCGGGCGGCGAGCGCTTTGTGACAATCTGGATTGCACCCAGGCAGCCACAGAGCCTCGTCGATTCATTAGATAACCTAAATTACGCAGCTTGATTAATACAATCGCGTGCAATTAATTCAGATTATTGTCGCGTCTGGATTCGCTTTAATAGTTTAGCAAGCACAATGCATGGATTCTATAATTTTCACGCGCGCGCGGCCTGCATGCGTGCGTGTTTTTACCCGCCCAGCGAGAGTTTCCACCATGACGCGAAAGTACATTGACTGCAGGGAGTTTCCCAGTGAGATGAACTGCACGGTTGCTATCTCGGCGGACTCGGATTCGGAGCTTCTGGAAGCTGCCGTGCAACACGCGGTGAGCGTGCATCGTCACGCCGATTCGCCCGAACTGCGCGCGCAACTCAGCCAGCTCTTTCACGAGGGCTCGCCGCCCGAAATATCGCCACGTTCATGACGAGAAACCGGCCGGCATGCAATGTGCCGGCCAGTGCGCCTGCCCTCGAGGCGCACGAGAAGACGCAGCACCGCAACCCGCGCCTTTCTGCCGCCCGAATCCGGGCCCGCCCCAGGACGCTCCCAGACTTCAATTGCCACCCGGTCGCCCCGGCATGTGCGCCCGTGGCAGAATTAGCGACTTCCCGCAGTCCCAACATCGGCGTTAGGCCTTTCCAGCCGGGAGCCGCCCGTGAAATACCCGCTAATTGTTGGTTTGAGCATTGTTTTCGTCGATGTCGTCGTGTGGCGCGCGCGGATTCCTCCCCATGATTTCGTCAGGCTCTTCATACGGCTGGCGCTATTCGCGGCGTTGAGTTGGGTACTGTTCTCATCGGGCATGAGTCCGTTCGGCCAGGCGCCGTACCGGGAAGTGGCAGAACTCCATTGGTTGGCCCAAGTGCTCGAAATCGTCTGGTGGCTGATGGCGGCACGTCTGTTTACCCTGTCGCTCGACTCACTGTTGCTGCCCCGTGCCTGGCGAAAGCAACGACTCTTTTCTGACGTCTTCGGCGCCGTCGTTTTCCTCGCCGCGGTCGTTGCGGCGCTCGCGTTCGTGCTTGAACTGCCGGTGCGCGGTCTGGTCGCGACATCGGGCGCACTGGCTATCGTGCTCGGCCTCGCAATCCAGAGCACGCTTAGCGACGTATTCGCCGGAATCGTGCTCAACGCCACGGAGCCGTACACGGTCGGAGACTGGGTCGCGATCGACGATGTGGAAGGCAAGGTCGTCGAAATGAACTGGCGCGCCACGCACTTGTTGACCGGCCAAGGCAATACGCTCATTGTCCCGAACGCCATGACTTCCAAGGCGAAGATCTCGAACAACAGCCGGCCGGCAAATGTTCACGGCGTTTCACTCGTGCTCGAGATCGACCCTGAAGCACGGCCGAAGACCGTGATCGACGCACTGGAACGCGCGCTGACCGGAAGCAACGCCATCCTCAAGATGCCCGCGCCCTATGCCCGCATGCAGCGCGCGACGCTGAACTCGATCCATTACGAGGTGGTCGGTTTCGTTGACGAAATGGGCAAGAAAAGGGTGACCTCCAACGAGCTGTTCGACTTGTGCTACCGGCACCTTGCGGCCTCCGGGGTGTCACTGCGTGCGCTGGGCGTGCCGGCGCCCGCGGTGGAGGCGCGTGACGCGAAGGAGGCGTTGCTCAAGCGCGTGTCGCTGTTCGAAAGCTTGAGTGCCGATGAGGTGACGCAGCTCGCGAAGCGTCTATCCCGGCACGAGTACCAGGCGGATCAACAGATACTCTCTCCGGACACCGTGCCGGATAGTCTCGCCATTATTTATGCGGGTGTGCTGTCTGTGACGTTCCGTGAGTCGACGGGTGAGCGCGAGCTTGCCCGGATCGGTCCTGGTGAAACATTTGGTGAAGCGGGACTGCTGGCTGGCCTGCCCATGCACGTCTGCATCACCGCATTGACGCCTTCGGTCCTTTTCGAGATCGGCAAGGACGACATGACCTCGTTCCTGAAGGAGCACCCCGAAGTCGCGAAGCAACTATGCCAGCTATTGGCATACCGGCAAGACAAGATCGGCAAGTTGACGACGGCGCTCCCCGCTGAACAGGAGCAAGGTCATTCGCTCTTTGAGTGGCTCTTCGGCAAGGTGCGCAATATACACTCCTTGTACGATTCCTGATACGTCGGAGTCCGAATCATATTCGCTCGCCGTTATGTTCCCGGCGGTGTCGATCCAGGCGATCCGGGTTTTGCCCGCCCGGCGAATCGAACAACGCACGCAGGCAACCGGGTTCCCACTGGCATTGGCGGTAGGAATCGCACGCTTTACGTTGTAATATCGACGCATTCCAGCCCCGCACTGCCCCATGACCGACGTCGCCCCCGACGAAGTACGCCTCGCCGCCGAGATCGAACGGCTCAAGGCCGAGTTTCCCAAAACGCGTGAGCTGTATCGCGAAGTGTGCGCGCTCATGTTCTTCCGTTACGGCATCACGCCCACGGCCAATCGCCTCTATCAGCTCGTGCGCCGTGGCAGCATGAGCACGCCTACGGCAGTGCTTTCGGAGTTCTGGGCCACCCTGCGCGAGAAGAGCCGCGTGCGTATCGAGCACGCCGATCTGCCCGAGGATCTGCAAGGGGCCGCCGGCGAACTGATGGGCGCGCTCTGGACGCGCGCCACGGCGGCCGCGCAGGCGTCGCTCGAAGCGCTGCGGCTCGAAGTGGAGGACGCGCGCCGCGCCGCGGAAGGCGCGACCGCCGCCGTGCGCGCAGACCTGGCCCACACGGAGGTGGCGCTCGAACAGCGCACCGCCGCGCTGCTCACGGCGCAGGTGCGCATTCAGGAACTGGAGCAAGCGCAAGCCGCAGCGGTTGCCACGCGCGGCGCACTCGAAGCGGAACTGGCGCGCGAGCGCGAGGCGAGCCGCGAACGCGACACGGCGCTCACCCAGGCGCGCGCCGACTTTGCGGCCGAGCGCGACAAGCTGCGCGCAAGCGCCGAACTCGCGGAAACGCGCTGGCAGGCAGCGGAGAAGCGCGCCCAGCTCGAAATCGAGCGCGAGCGCACGGCGAACGCGCGTTTGCAGCGCGACGCCGAAGCCGCCGTGCAGCGTGCGGCTCGCACGGAGGAAAGTGCGCGCGCCGAAATTCAGGCACTGCAGACGCAGCTAGGCGATTTGCGCCACCAGGTGGGCATGCTCGAAGGCCGGCTCGACGCGCTGCGTTCGACCCACGAAATTCAGGTACGCGATCGTGAGACCGCACCGGAGAAGCGCGCGGCCGCGAGGCCGTTGCGAGCGGCGCGCAAGACGGGCCAAAAGGCGTGAAGTCTTTGGCCACGCGGCGATTCCATTGACATCCTGACTGAACGGCAGCGTTGCGCCGCGTATCACTCGTCGCGCACGCGCACCGGCAGCTCGGTCTTGTACTCCACGCGGCGCAGCGCCACGGAAGTGTGAATGTCACGCACGCCCTCGATCTTGGTGAGGCGCGTCATGACGAAACGCTCGATGCCCGCAATGTCGCTCGCCACCACGCGCAGCATGTAGTCGAACGCGCCCGTCATCAAATAACACTCCATCACTTCGTCGTAGTTCGAGATCGCGCGCTCGAACGCGGCTAGCCGTGTCTCGTTCTTCTTCTCGATTGCCACCGACACATACGCGTTGACGGGAAAGCCTGCCTTCTCCTGATCGAGCAGCGTGACGTACTGCGTGATGACGCCGCGCTCTTCGAGCATACGGATGCGCCGGTAGAACGGCGAGAGCGAAAGCCCGAGCGATTCCGCGAGGTCCGCGGACTTCACGTGCGCGTCGCGCTGCAGGGCGTGCAGGATGGCCACATCCACGCGGTCGAATTTCATTGGCCAGCTTTCCCTGAAAAAGGTGTATTTGGGGCGAGTGTTGCTAATTCTCGAGCATTCTGTGGCTCAGTTTGGCACGAATCGCCGCTATTGGCTACCTAGAATCCGCTAATACCCACAAGCCGAACAGCGGAGACAACCATGAACATGCGAGCCGTCGAGACCGACCGCCAGATCGATACGGACTATCGCCTCGAAGACCGCTACCTGCGCGAGGACGGCGCGGTGTTTCTCACCGGCACCCAGGCGCTCGTGCGCATCCTGATCGAACAGGCGCGCGCGGACCGGCATGCCGGCCTGAAAACGGCGGGTCTCGTCTCCGGCTATCGCGGCTCGCCGCTCGGCGGATTCGATCAGGAACTGTGGCGCCAGAAGGCACTGCTCGCGGACTTCGACGTGCGCTTCGAGCCGGGCCTGAACGAGGACCTTGGCGCGACCATGCTGTGGGGCGCGCAGCAACTCGATGCGTTTCCCGGCAAACGTGTGGAAGGCGTGTACTCGATGTGGTACGGCAAGGGGCCGGGCGTGGACCGCACCGGCGACGTGTTCCGCAACGCGAACATGCTCGGCACCGCGCGGCACGGCGGCGTGCTGGCGGTGGCGGGCGACGACCATGCGGCGCAGTCGTCGATGTTTCCGCACCAGACAGATCACGTCTTCGAAGGCGCGATGATGCCCATTCTCTTTCCGGCGTCGGTAGAGGAGTACATCGAGTACGGGCTCACGGGCTACGCGCTTTCGCGTTTCAGCGGACTGTGGGTCGGTTTCAAGGCGATTACGGAGACGGTGGAAAGCGGCCGTTCGATGCGCGTGGGCCGCGGCGTGCCGTTGCGTTTGCCCGCGGACATCGCGGTGCCTGCGCAGCGCGGCTTCAATTACGACCCGCAATTGCGCTGGCCCGCGGAGCGCGCCGAACTGGAGCGCCGCGTGCTCGAAGAGCGCCTGCCGGCCGCACTCGCCTTCATGCGCGCGAATCCGCTCGACCGCGCGTTGCTGCGGCCTGCGCATGCGCGCGTGGGCATCGTGACGGTGGGCAAGGCGCATGCGGACCTGCTGGCCGCGTTCGAGGCGTTGGGCCTCACGGCAGAGCGCCTCGAACAACTCGGTATCGGGCTTTATAAGGTCGGCATGATCTGGCCGCTCGAAACGGAAGGACTCAAGGCGTTTGCCCGCAGCATGCAGGCGCTGTTCGTCGTGGAGGAAAAGCGCTCGTTCGTGGAGCGGCAAATCAAGGAAGCGCTCTTCAACGTGCGCGCCGACGAGCGGCCGTCCGTGCACGGCAAGACGCTTGGCGAGCACGAGCCGCTGCTTCCCGCCGCGATGGAGTTCGCACCCGAGCAGCTTGCGCACGCGCTGCAGCGGTTTTTCCGGCACATCGAGATCGATGTGCCGCTGGTCGCTACCGGCGCAAGCCACGCGCGTTCGGGCGCGCAGCGCGTGATCGCGCTTTCGCAAGTGCCGCAAGGCGAACCGCTCACCCGCAAGCCTTTCTTCTGCGCGGGCTGCCCGCACAATACGTCGACGCGTCTGCCGGACGGCTCGCATGCCGCGGCAGGCATCGGCTGCCACATCATGGCGCTCGGTGAGGCAGGCAACACGGCGACGTTTTGCCAGATGGGCGGCGAAGGCGTGCAGTGGGTCGGCATGTCGACCTTTACCGACATGCCGCATCTGTTCGTGAATCTCGGCGACGGCACCTACCAGCACTCGGGCAGCCTGGCGATCCGCCAGGCCGTGGCGGCGCGCGCGAACGTCACCTACAAGATCCTCTTCAACGACGCGGTGGCGATGACCGGCGGCCAGCCCGCCGAAGGCGGCCTCACCGTGCATCGCGTGGTGGCGCAGGTCCAGGCCGAAGGCGTGAACGAAGTCGTTGTGGTGACTGACCGGCCCGAGCAGTACGTGGGCTCGCTTGCGTTGCCAGCGAGCGTGACGCTCTTGCACCGCGACGCGCTCGATGCGCTGCAACGCCGTCTGCGCGAGCAGAAGGGCGTTTCGGTGATCGTCTACGACCAGACCTGCGCCGCCGAAAAGCGCCGCCGCCGCAAGCGCGGCAAGCTGATCGATCCGCCCACGCGTGTGGTGATCAATCCGGCGGTGTGCGAGGGCTGCGGCGACTGTTCCGTGCAGTCGAACTGCATCGCGATCGAGCCGCTCGAAACGGAGCTGGGCCGCAAGCGGGCCATCAATCAATCGAGCTGCAACAAGGACACCTCGTGCGTGAAGGGCTTTTGCCCGAGCTTCGTGACGGTGGAAGGCATGGAGCCGAAGCGCCCGGACGCCGCGCGCATTCAGCGCATCGAAGCGGAACTGCGCGCCACGCTCGCGCCGCCCGCACGCGTGCCACAGCCGCTGGAGCAACATCTGCGCATGGTCGTGACCGGCGTGGGCGGCACGGGCGTCGTGACGATCGGCGCGATACTCGCCATGGCCGCGCACCTCGAAGGGCGCGGCGCCTCGACGCTCGACTTCACCGGGCTCGCGCAGAAGAACGGCGCCGTGTTGAGCCACGTTCAGATCGCGCAGAGCCGCGGGCTCATCACCACTTCGCGTATCGGCGCACATGCGGCCAATGTGCTGCTGGGCTGCGACGCCGTGGTGGCGGCATCGTCTGGCGCGCTCTCGCGCCTGCCGGCCAGCGGCGCGCGCGCGATCGTGAACGAGCGCATCAATGCGACCGCCGACTTCGTACGCGACGGCGATCTGCCGGTGAGCAAAGTCGTGCATCAAGCGGCGATCGAGAGCGCGATGGGTGCGGACGGCTCGGTGTTCTGGGACTGCACGGCGGCTGCGGAAGCGATTTTCGGCGACGCCATTGCCTCGAACATGATGATGGTGGGCTACGCGTATCAGTCGGGCCTCGTGCCGCTTTCCGAAGCATCGATCCTGCGCGCAATCGGGCTCAATGGCGCGGCCGTGAAGATGAACGAGCGCGCGTTCCTTTGGGGACGTTTGATCGCACAAGATGCTCGCGCGCTCGAACGCGTGACGGGAGCGGACGTTGCGGCCGCGGACACGCCGTTCGATTTCGCGCGCTTCGTGGCCGAGCGAGAGCGCGATCTGACGCAATATCAGAACGCCGCCTATGCGAAGCGCTATCGTGCGCTGGTCGAAACCGTCGCGCAGGCAGAGCGCGGAATTGAAGGCTCGCGCGGCGCGCTTGCGCAAGCGGCAGCGCGCCATTACTTCAAGGTGCTTGCCTATAAGGACGAGTACGAGGTGGCGCGCCTGCACACGGATGGCGGTTTCGGCGCGTACCTCGCCGGTTTGTTCGATGGCACGGCGGGCAAGAAGACGTTCCACATGGCGCCGCCGATCCTCACACGCCGCGACGCGCAAACGGGACGCCGCAACAAGATCGCGCTGCGTGGCGTGTGGGCCGAGCCGCTGCTGCGCGTGCTCAAGCACGGCAAGGCGCTGCGCGGCACGCCATTCGATCCGTTCGCACGGCAACGCGACCGCGTGATCGAGCGCGCGATGATCGGCGAATTCGAGGACGACGTTCGCCTCGTGCTCGGCAAGCTTACGCATCAGACGCTTGCGTCGGCCGTCGGCCTGCTCGGCGTGCCGGGTGCGGTGCGCGGCTTCGGTATCGTCAAGGAACGCAACTACGAGCGTTCGCGCAACGTGCGCGAAAAGTATCGCGCGGAGCTGGCGGGCGAGACGATTTAAAAGATCGGATAACTAACGGAAAACTACGGAGAAGACTCAGATGATTGTGCAGGACAAGACGTTTTTCATCACGGGCGGTGGTTCAGGACTCGGCGCGGCGGTGGGCCGTCATCTGCTCGAGCGCGGCGCGAACGTCGTGTTCGCCGATATCGACGTAGCCCGTGCGCGTGACGAGGCGGCGCTTGGCGGCGGCCATGCTCTGGCCGTCGAGGTGGACGTGACGCTGGCAGCAAGCGTCGAGGCAGCGATTGCGCTCGTCACGAAGCGCTTCGGTGCGCTGCATGGCGTGGTCAACTGCGCGGGGATCGCACCGGCGCAGCGCATCGTCGGCAAAGAGGGCGCGCATTCGCTCGATCTGTTCGCGAAGGTCGTGAGCGTCAACCTCATCGGCACCTTCAACGTGATGCGCCTCGCCGCCGTGGCGATGGCGAACAATACGCCCGACGCCGGCGGCGAGCGCGGCGTGATCGTCAATACGGCTTCGGTAGCCGCGTACGATGGCCAGATCGGGCAGTCGGCCTATGCGGCTTCGAAGGGCGGCGTCGTTTCGCTTACGCTGCCGGCGGCGCGCGAACTGGCGCGCAACGGGATTCGCGTGGTGACCATCGCGCCTGGCATTTTCGAAACGCCAATGCTGCTCGCCATGCCCGTCGAAGTGCAGCAGGCGCTGGGCGCGGGCGTGCCGTTTCCGCAGCGCCTTGGCCAGCCCGCGGAGTTCGCCGCGCTCGTCGAGCATATCGTCGGCAACCGCTATTTGAACGGCGAGGTGATCCGGCTTGATGGCGCGTTGCGGATGGCGCCGCGCTGATATCGCCGCGCAAGGGTAAGAAAGCCCAGCGGCCAACCGATGCCGCCCCTGACCAGCTGCGACGGCCGTTGTTTTGGCTGCCCGGTGCAAGTCGGGCAGTGTGAGGTAGCGGTATAGCTGCGTTTGCGCGTGGTGCCGCGGGACGGGTGGCGACTGGCGCGAGAGCGCCGAGGACGACGACGCCTGTCTTTGACGACGGGGATCAGCCGTTCAGTTGCGACTCGACGTTGAGGACGATCTGTGCGAGCGGGTTGTTGTCTGCGGACTGGGGCGCGAACTTGATCTGGGCGAACGTGACAACAGCCAAAGCGACGACGACGAGGGCGGCAGATGCGGCGATGCGGGGAATGTATTTCACAGGGACTTCCTTTCGAGGTGTAGGCAGAAACTGGCGAAGCTGACAGGGGGCCGAATCACTTCGACGCCATGGCTGTCGACAACCGGCAAGGCCGCACACGGGGTCCGATCGCGCCTGGCGATCTGGACCGCACTGCAAAAAGAGGGGCGACCCAAACGCTGCCACTATAAAGGTTTTACCCGTGTGTGCAGTGCGACACCCGGTCGCCAGTGGGTGCTTAATTCTTGAGCAGCGCTTCGTGATTGAAAGGTCTATGTAGGCCGTAACGAGCAGTGCGGCACTAGACATATCGCGACTGCGGCGCCGTTCACGACGGGCGCGCGCTCCATGGATCGGCCGGCAAACTCCGCCTGCGCAATGCCTTGCCGGACGCCGCCACAAACGCTCCCCGATGCCTTATTGATGCAGAATCGGCGCAATGGCCACAACGACACGACCTGAATACGATGGACGACCCAGAATCGCTTTCCCTGGCACTGCCCGACGGCACTAAGGTCTCTGCGCTCCTCCGGGTGCCGGAGCACGCGCGAGCCCTGTATGTCTTCGCGCACGGTGCCGGGGCGGGCATGCAGCATGCCGGTATGTCGTCATTGGCCGACGCGCTTGCGGCGGCCGATGTCGCCACATTGCGCTACCAGTTTCCGTACATGGAGCGGGGCTCGAAGCGGGTGGACTCGCCGGCCGTGGCGCATGCTGCCGTGCAGGCAGCAGTCGCGGAGGCCCGCCGGCGGCTGCCAGCCCTGCCGCTCTTCGCGGGCGGCAGGTCGTTCGGCGGCCGCATGACGTCGCAGGCCCAAGCCATCTCCCCGCTCGACGGCGTGCGTGGCCTCGCTTTCGTCGCATTCCCACTGCACCCGGCGGGCGCGCCCGGCGTGGAGCGGGCACGGCACCTGGCGGACGTCACGGTGCCGATTCTCTTCCTGCAGGGCACGCGCGACAAGCTGGCCGAGCTTCACCTGCTGAGGTCGGTCGTAGAGACGCTTGGGCCACGCGCCACGCTGCATGTGGTGGACGACGCAGATCATTCGTTCCACGTGCGCGCGTCCTCCGGCCGGACCGACGCGGAGGTCGTGCTCGAACTGGCACGGACGATGTCGGCGTGGTTCTTCGCCGAAGGAGAGTTCGTGCCAGTTACCTGAGCAAGCGCAGGTGCTCAATCCCTTCGCTATCCGCAGATGGTCTGTCGCATAGCCACGATTAGCGACGCCGTCGCGTCAGAGGGATGGTGTCGGCAACTTCGCTGCTGTAGTTGGCGCTCGTTGGTGGAGAGACCCTAAGTCGTATCTCACGCAATTCGTGGCGTCGAACTGTGTCGGTGGATGAGTCCAGGAAATCAGGCGCGAGTCGATAAATCTACAAAGACTTCAACTGAACCGAAGATCGAGTAGAGCCCGATTGGGAGTGCGTGAACGTCCGTTAAGGCTTGAGAAGCAGCCGACTATGCTTTTGGCTCTAACGTCGCTTCCTGGCCGGCAAGCGACCGCTCGTCGGCCAGTCGCCGTCATACTTCGGTTCGCTCTGCCATTTCAATAGCATCGTCGATCTCAATGCCGAGGTAGCGAACGGTCCTCTCGAGCTTTGTACGTCCGAGCGGCAATTGCACCGCGCGGAGGTTCTTCGTTTCCGCCGTTCACGTCGCCCCCTCGAGTGGCGCAATCGCGCTTCAAAGCCGACTCGTAATCAGCATTCAGACGCGTATCAATACGCGGGTGGTGGGCCAGTGACGATCGCCGCCGCGTGGCGGCACACGAAACGGCGCGGCGGCTTCAACGTCGATTGATAACGATAGAACATCAATCGTTCCGAAAATTGCACTTATCGATTTGCCGGCTCCGGGCGAACATTGCCAAAAACCGCAATCGACCGGAACGCCGCGCATGTTCCGCAATTCAGGAGACACCTCGATGCACCCGTCGTCTAATCTTTCGACCAGACGTTCAAAGGCCGCCGCGGTTTTCCGCGTAACGGCCGGGAATTTCCTGGAGCAGTTCGACTTCTTCCTGTTCGGCTTCTACGCCACGCAGATCGCCAACGTTTTCTTTCCCGCCAGGAGCGAGTTCGCCTCGTTGATGATGACGTTCGCGGTCTTCGGTGCCGGCTTCCTGATGCGGCCGCTGGGCGCGATCGTGCTTGGCGCCTACATCGACGACGTCGGCCGCCGAAAGGGCCTCATCGCCACGCTTTCCATCATGGCGAGCGGCACCATCCTGATCGCGTTCGTACCGGGCTATGCGACGATCGGATTTCTCGCGCCCGCGCTCGTGCTGCTCGGGCGGCTGCTACAGGGCTTCTCGGCGGGCGCCGAACTGGGCGGCGTGTCGGTGTATCTCGCCGAGATGGCCACGCCCGGCCGCAAAGGTTTCTTCACGAGCTGGCAGTCCGCGAGCCAGCAGGTAGCGATTGTCGTCGCTGCGGGCCTCGGCTTCGCGCTCAACCAATGGCTGAGCGCACCGGCCATCGCCGCATGGGGCTGGCGCGTACCGTTCTTCGTCGGCTGCATGATCGTGCCGTTTATCTTCATGCTGCGTCGCAATCTGGAGGAAACGCAGGAGTTCAAGGCGCGCCAGCATCGTCCGGGCATGAAGGAAGTATTCGGCACGCTGGTCCAGAACTGGGCTGTCGTCGTCGCCGGCATGATGCTGGTGGCGATGACCACCACGAGCTTCTATCTCATCACGGTCTACGCGCCGACTTTCGGCAAGACAGTCCTGCACCTGAGCACCGCCGACAGTCTGCTCGTGACGCTGTGTGTCGGCGTGTCGAACTTCGTGTGGCTCCCGATCGGCGGGGCGCTCTCCGACAAGATCGGCCGCCGGCCGCTCCTCGTCGGCATGACGGTGCTCGCCATCGCGACCGCATATCCGGCACTGTCGCTGCTCGCTCACGCGCCGAGCTTCGTCAACATGCTGCTCGTCCTCCTTTGGCTCTCGTTCATGTACGGAATCTATAATGGCGCGATGGTCGTCGCGCTCACGGAAGTGATGCCGGTGCAGGTACGCGTTGCTGGCTTCTCGCTCGCCTACAGCCTCGCTACGGCCGTGTTCGGCGGCTTCACGCCCGCGATCTCGACAGCGCTCATTCATATGACAGGCGACAAGGCCGCACCCGGCTACTGGATGAGCCTCGCCGCAGCGTGCGCCCTTTTGGCGACGTTCGCGCTCTATCGCCGCCGCGCACCGACTCTGACGCCGGCGCACTGATGCGCTTCCCCCGCACCCATCGCAACCCTGCACGACCACAACCATGAGAAACCTGCTTCTGAAACTTTGCGCGGCAGCGCTCGTCGCAACCTCGGCCGCTGCGGCGAACGTGCAGGCCGCCGACCTGCACGTCATGAGCTCGGGCGGCTTCACCGCCGCGTACAAGGTGCTCGGCCCAAGGTTCGCTTCCCAGACGGGCAACACGCTCGACACCGCGCTTGGGCCCTCGATGGGCAAATCGCCCGAAGCGATCCCCAACAGGCTCGAGCGTGGCGAGCCTGCGGACGTCGTCATCATGGTCGGCTACGCACTTGACGAGCTGATCAAGCAAGGCAAGGTCATTCCCGGATCGCGGGTCGAGCTGGCCGATTCGCGCATCGGCATGGTCGTGCGTGAAGGTGCGGCGAAGCCCGACATCGGCTCGGCTGAAGGCCTCAGGCAGACCTTGCTGCATGCGAAATCGATTGCCTACTCGGACAGCGCGAGCGGCGTCTATATCGAGCGAGAGTTGTTCGGGAAGCTCGGCATCGAGGACCAGGTCAGGTCGAAGGCGAAGATGATCCCGCGCATTCCCGTGGCGTCGGTGGTGGCGAACGGTGACTACGAAATCGGCTTCCAGCAGGTGAGCGAACTGCTGCCCGTCCAGGGTGCCACGTTCGTTGGCAAGATTCCCGAGTCTCTGCAGTCCGTCACGCGTTTCGCCGGCGGAATCCCCGTGGGCGCGCAGCATCCGAAGGAAGCGAAGGCGCTCCTCGACTATCTCGCATCGCCCGATGTGCAACCCGAAGTGAGATCGACCGGGCTCGATTCCGTCTCCCCGCGTTGAGGCAGAAGCATGGGAAGGCTTGTCTCAGCCAGCCTCACGATGCGGTCTTCCTTCTCGTCTTCGCTGTCGTCGTCGCTCTGTTGCCCACGGCATCATTGCGTGCGATGCCGGCGCGCTTCGTCTCGATGATCGTCCGGTGAAACTCCTCTGCAGCCGGTGTGAGCGGCCGTCCGCGCCGTCTTACGATTCCCACGCGTCGTTTCACCACCGGTTCGACGAGCGGCACGCTCGTGAGGATTGGGTGGTCATGTCCGGGCATGGCCATAGACGGCACGGCGGCGACGCCGAGCCCCGCTTCAATCAATCCGAGCATGGTGGTGACGTGCCGTGTCTCGCAAACGCTCGGCGCTCGCGGTGCCACGGCAGTGAGCGCCTGGTCGAGCAACAGGCGGTTACCGGAAGTCTTGTCGACCGAGACGTAGTCGTGTTCGTAGAGCTCGTCCCAGGTCACACGCTTCTTGCGTGCGAGGGGATGGTCGCGGCGGCAGGCAGCAACAAACCGCTCCTGCAGCAGGACTTTGAACTCGATCTCGGACTCTTGACTGCCCATGAAGCTCACGCCGAAATCAGCCTCGCCGCTGATGACGGCGCCCAGCACCTCGTTGGCGCTCGAATCGAGGAGCTTGACCCGGATGCGTGGAAAGCGGCGATGATAGTTCGCGATAACGCCCGGCAGAAAGTAATACGCCACCGAAGGCACGCACGCGATAGTCACATGACCCAGGCGGGTCGATGAAACATCGCGAATGCCGAGCAGCGCGACGTCAAGATCATTGAGCAGTTGTTCTGCGCTTTGGGCGAACACGCGGCCGACGGTGGTGAGCGTGACGCTGCGCGTGGTGCGCTCGAAGAGACGCACGCCGAGTGCCTCCTCGAGCTTGTCGATCCGGCGGCTCAACGCTGGCTGGGATATGCTCACCGCCTCCGCGGCCTTTCGGAAGCTTCCCAGCTCCACCACCGCGCGAAACGCCTGCAAATCATTCAAGTCAAAGTTCACGCCCACGACCAGCCTCCGCATCCTGGATGTCGACTATTTTGCATGATTCAGCAGAGATCGCCTGCACCCAATCGCTGCTGGTATCCGCAGCCTTTGATTGGGCGCCACTGACATGATGGACGAGACATGGTCAGAGGCAACGGGATCGATGATCATTGCACGATCGCGCGCATCCAGGCCAGCGCGCAATCTTTTGGAGACTGCTGCGCGGGCGCGAACTGGCGCCGGCCGAGATTGAACTCGTTTGGCAATGTAGCGTGGCACTGGCTACGCCCGGTCCCTGGTCACCGCATTAAGGCTTTGCGCAAGATCGTCGATGAGGTCATGCGGGTCTTCCAGTCCTATATGCAGTCGCACGATCGGTCCAGCGGTCCGCCAGTCTTCGCAGATTCTCGTGTCAGCGACGTTGACGACCGTCGCGAGGCTTTCGAAGCCGCCCCATGAGGCGCCGATGCCGAATAGCGCCAGGCCGTCGACAAAGCGTGCGGCCGCATCGGGCGACACGTCGGATAGTTCGAGTGAAATCAGCCCGTTTGTGCCACTACAGTCGCGTTGCCATAGCTTGTGGCCCGGGTGTTCCGGCAGTGCAGGACAGAATACGCGGGCAACAATGGGCTGCGCCGCGAGCCAGTGTGCGACCTCGAGCGCATGCTTTTCGTGCATCGCCAGCCGGGCACCTAACGTGCGCGTGCCACGCAGCACGAGGTATGCGTCGTCCGGGCTGACTGCAACGCCTTGCGCGTCGCTCATCGTTGAGAGCGGCTGCCAGGCCGCTTCGGTCGTTGTGACGGTTCCCATCATCACGTCGGAATGGCCGCTCAGGTACTTGGTGGCCGCCATGATGGAAATGTCGGCACCCAGCGTCAACGGTCGATACTGCACGCCGGACCCCCATGTGTTGTCGGCTGCCAGTAGCGCTCCATGGCGATGCGCCAACTCGGCAAGCGCTGGGAGATCGCATAGCTCGTAGACCAGTGAGCCGGGGCATTCGGCGTAAATGAGCCTGGTGCGGGGTGTCATGTGGCTAGCGGCATCGGAGCCGTCAGCACGAAAGTATGTAACGTTGACCCCCCATGGCTCGAGGAACGTTCGAACGAAGTGGCGCAGCGGCTGATAGACACAATCAGAGATCAGCACGTGGTCGCCGGGGCGAAGGTAGGCGAGGAACACCATCGTCATCGCAGCCAGACCCGTCGGGAAGAGTCTTGTGCGATAGCCTCCCTCGAGACCGGACACGACATCCTCGAGCGCGAACCCGGTTGGATTGCCTCGCGCGCCGTAGGTGAACAGGCGCTCGCTGCTGCGTCTGCGGCGGGCATCGTTCAGATCGGCCATGCTTTCGAATAGCGCCGTCGAGGCGCGCACGACGGGCGGATTGACCGCGCGGCCGCCGTTGACGACCGTGGACGTGCCGCCTTTGACGAGACGGGTAGCAAGGCGCGGGGAGTGCGAATCGCGGGGCATGAGCTTATGTACCTGGAAACGGGGGCCGGTGTCGGTGGGTTCTTGTTTGCCTTGGTGTGCTGGACTGCCCGCACACCCGTTGTTCACTTCGTCGCGGCGGCCTCGCCCAGACGAAAGGCGCTGCGTTCGTCGGCGTCGAGCTGGGCGAGCAGGCCGGTTTCCCACGCAAGATACTGGCGCGCCGCCGCCTTGTTGCCATCGTGACGATCATGCACGAAGAACAGGTAGTCGATACAGGCTTCGTCGGGCGGCATGTCGGGCGTGCTGATCACGGCCTCTCCCGCCGACGTCCACGCGCTCAAGCCGCCCGCGAGCAGCCTGAAGCTGCGCGTGTCGTGGGGCTGGCGTCGCCGCCAGTCCGCGACGAACAGCTCGGCCACGCCGCTCTCGTCCGCAATGAGCACGATGTCGCGGTCCGCGTGCAGATCGCGCGGATTGGCAAGGCGCGGACGAATAGCCCACTGCGAGCCGGGCACGTGCGCCTTGCGGTAGCTCTGGCTCGGGCGCAAGTCGATCACCTGCACGCGTTGCTGCGCCAGCGCGTCGGCTAGCGTGGGCACGTCGATTGACGCCAGCGTCGTTTGCACGGCCGGCGCCTGGACCGGCAGCGAGACGCCGCTTGCGAACGCATCGGGCAGCACGTACGCGTCATGCCCCAGCTGCCGCAGCCAGCTCGCGACGATCGGGGCGCGCACGCCGTCGCTATCGAACAGCACGATGCGTGCATGGCGCACGCCGATGTACTGATCCGTGGCCTGGATAAGCTGACCGCCCGGCGTGTGCTGCGCGCCGGGCAACGATCCGGCTGCGAATTCCTCGGGCGTGCGCACATCGCACAGATACAGCGTGCGTGTCGTATCACCGGCCCACTGCGCGAACGAGGCGGCGTCGACTTCGGGCACCGCGAAGCGGCTGGCCAGCGTGCGGCTCGCTTCGACCATGGGCGCGAGCGTGTTCTCTGTTACCGTATCCGGATAACGGCGCGTGCTGCCGTGCTCGAGCGGCAGGTCTTCGAGGTACCAGCCTTGCGTGCCGTTGGCGAGCGCCATCACCGGGTTGGGAATGCCAAGGTTGATCAGTGTTTGCGCGCCGATGATGCTGCGCGTGCGGCCCGCGCAGTTGATGACGATCGGCGTGCTCGCGTCGGGCACCAGCTCGCGGATGCGATAACCGAGTTCGCCGTTGGGACAACAGATCGACGAGGGGATCGTCATCTTCTGGTATTCGCCGAGCGTGCGGCCATCGAGGATCACGACCGGCTCGCCGCGTTCGCGCTTCGCGGCGAGTTCGAGCGCGGTGACGTGCGGCGTGTGATACGCATGCACGACCAGCTCGCCAAACGTCTTCGAGGGTACGTTGACGCCCGCGAATAGCGTATATCCGGCGCGCCGCCATCCCTCGGCGCCGTCCTTGAGTACGTGCACATCCGTGTAGCCGAGTGCGGCGAGGCGCGCGGCCGCATCGAGCGCGATGGTCGCATCGGTGTCGTAGAGCACGACGCGCGCCGCGCGGCGCGGTACGAGACGTCCAATCTCGAGTTCGAGGCGGCTATAGGGCAGCGGCACGCCGTGGAAGAGGTGCGCTTCGCCGTACTGGCCGTGCTCGCGCACGTCGAGAAGCGCGATCTCGGCGCCGTCGCGCAACCAGCCTTTGAGCGTGGCGGCATCGGTAAACGAAGGGAGCAAAGTGGTCATGTCGAAAGCATTGCCGTTGCGTAGGGTTGAACGGGTCCACACCGATTGCGTGGGCAATACGGCGCCTCGGTCCGTCGCGGCGGGCGCGGACCTTTGCTGGACACGGCGCCGTGAGAGCGCCGTGCCGGACCGGATAAGCGGGCGGTGTTAGCGGCGCGTCTTCACGCCGATCCCCATCACCTGATATGTGCCGTTTTGCACGTCGAACGTGATGCGCTCGGTGAGCGTTTCAAGCGCGCGGCCGTACATGTGCAGATGACGGATCGGCATTTCGCCCTTGATCTCGACGGCGTGAATGTCGTCCGAGGCGAGCGCGATGCCGTGACCGGGTTCGACCACGACGGTCTGCGTGACCTCGACTGAACCTACGCCGGGCGCCGTGCCGTCGTCGGTGCGGCGATAGACGTAGTTGTGCTCGACGCCGTCGACCGCCGCGATGCAGGCCCACGTCGTATGGTTGTGCGGCGTGATCTTTTTGCCGGGGCGCATGACGTTCAGATACAGCGCGTAGGTCTGGTCGCCATCTTCGTGAATGAGGTAGCGAGCCTGCAGTTCGCCGTCGGTAGGCGGCGGGAATTCGGCTTCCTGCCACAGCTCGCGGCGTGCGGCGAGCGACTTGACCTGCTCCAGCACGGCGGCCAGCGCCGGGCGCGTCTCGCCCGCGGGCGCGAGTTCGGTCTTCATTGCGGCAATCGCTTCGGCCACGGCGGCTTCGCGTTGTGCGGACAGGGATGGCGTGGACATGATGATCGGGTCTCCGGTTCGAAATCGTTTGGGGATGAGGTAGATGCGATGAACGTTCGCGCGGATCAGCCAGCGCCTTGCGCAACGAGTTCGCGCGGCGAGGAACGATGCACGTCATGCAGGAAGCGTCGCGCCCGCTCATGCTCAGGTTGACTAAAGAATCGGGCAGGCGGGGCATCTTCGAGCAACTGGCCCTGGTCCATGAACCACACTCGGCTCGAAACTTCGCGCGCGAAGTTCATTTCGTGAGTGACGATCATCATCGTCAGGCCTTCATCGGCAAGGCTTCGCATCACCTGCAGTACTTCCTGGACCATTTCCGGGTCGAGGGCGCTCGTGGGCTCGTCGAACAGCATCAGCGGCGGCTTCATGGCGAGCGCGCGCGCAATCGCCACGCGCTGCTGCTGGCCTCCCGAAAGATTCGCGGGCATCGCGTCGATCTTGTGCGCGAGCCCGACCTTTGCGAGCAGCTTTTCGGCCTGCGCCACGGCTTCGTCGCGAGACATGCCGAGCACTTTTGTCGGGCCGAGAATGAGGTTCTGCCGGACCGAGAGATTCTGGAAAAGATTGAAGCTCTGGAACACGAAGCCGATGCGGGCACGCAGCCGGTTGAGCTTCACGTCGCGCGCCTGGATGTCGTGCCCCTCGAACAGGATGCGTCCCTCCTCGATGGCTTCGAGCCGCGTGACGGTCCGGATCAGCGTCGACTTGCCGGAGCCGGACGGCCCGCATACGACGACGACTTCGCCACGTTCGATCACGGCGTCGATACCCTTGAGCACGTGGTGCTGACCGTAGTGCTTGTGCACATTCTCGAAGGCGAGCATGGTCATGGCGCTTCTCTCCTGCGAAGTCAGGCAAGGCCCGCGCGCTGGCGGGCGATGCGGCGCTCCAGCCGCCCAGCGAAGCGCGAGATGGCGAAGCACAGAATGAAATAGAAGCCAGCGAGCACGAGGAAAGTCTGCAGCGGGCTCGTCAGCGTGATTGTGTTGACCTGCGCCGCCGAATACGTGAGTTCGGGCACGCCGATCACGTACGCGAGCGAGGTCGCCTTGATGATCGAGACGAACTGGTTGACGATCGACGGCAGCATGTTGGCGAGCGCCTGAGGCAACTGCACGTAGCGCATGCTTTGCAGCCACGAGAGACCATTCGAGCGCGCGGCTTCCATCTGGCCTCGCGGCAGCCCTTCGAGCCCGGCACGCACGATCTGCGCGAGGAACGCGCTTTCATAGACGATGATCGCGCACACCGCCGTCGTGACCGCCGACACTTCCGCGCCGACCAGCAGCGGCACCGCGAAATAGGCCCAGAAAATCAGCATCAACAGCGGAATGCCGCGGATCAGACGCGTCCAGATCGTGGCGGCGCGCCGCAATCCGCGCAACGGGGAGACAAGGGCGAGACCGATTGCGACCGCAATCGGAAACGACACCACGAGCCCGAGCGCCGAAATGACGAGCGTGATCGCCACGCCACCGAGCGGCCCATGTGGCCAGTTGCCGACCAGAAAGAGTGCGAGATAGTTGTGCAGGATGTCGAACATGGCTCAGGTCCCGAGCGGCGTCGTACGACGCTTCGCGAAGTGATCCGCCAGCGCCATGAGCGCGAGCGTGCCGATCAGATAGAGGACTGTTGCGACGAGGAATACGTCGAAGGTGCGAAACGTCAGGTTGTCGATCTGGCGAGTGTTGTACAGCAGTTCGTGCACGCCGATCGCCATGGCGAGCGAGCTGTCCTTGAAGAGACGCAGCGCCTGGTTGAGCAGCCCCGGCAGCGCCACACGCATACCTTGCGGCAGGACCACGTAGCGAAACGCCTGCAGGTACGTGAGGCCGATCGAGCACGCCGCCTCGTGCTGGGTGTACGGAATCGAGCGCAAGCCGGAGCGCAGGTCTTCCGACATGAATGCGCCGTAGTTGAGAGACAGCGCGATCGTGGCGAAGAAGAACTCCGTATTCCCGGCGTTGACCCAGTGAAAGAGCGGCGCGGGCAGCAGTTGCGGCACGCCGAAATACCACACGAGAATCTGCACGAGCATCGGCACGTTGCGGTGATATTCGACGACGGCGATCACGAAGGCCTTGCACGCTTTGGCTGGCAGCGCGCGCAGCGTAGCGAGTACGACGGCCACGACGATCGCGAGCAGGCCCGAGACGATAAAGAGCTGCAAAGTGGTGAGCACGCCGTGGCGCAATAGCGGCAGATAACCGTCATCGAGCAGAAATGAAAAGTCGAACATGCTGGGGCGGGTCGTCAGAGGCGATGAAGAGCATCACCGGGGCGGTGCGAAGAGTACTCACTGGCGCCGCCTCGGCGACTTCCGTGCGAAGCCGCGTGCTTCGCGTGAAGCGCGTGCGCTTACTGCGTCCGGATCGGCTCGACCTTGTAGTCGCGCGTGAACTTGTACGGCGAATTCACGCCGAGCCATTTGTCGAAGCTCTGCTGCAATCCGCTCGACTTGTCGTAGTCGTGCAGAACCTTGTTGACCGCAGCCATCAACGCCGGCTCGTTCTTGTTTATCACCACGCCCCAGCGCTCCTCATACACCGGCGCAGCCAGCAAGCGGTATTGCGGGCCGCCCTTTTGCGCGGCTTCATTCGCAAAGCGCGCGAGGATGTTCTGGCCGGCGACGAGCCCCTCCACCTTGCCTTGCTGGAGTGCGAGGAATGCCGACGGAATATCGTGGAAGGTCAGCAGATTCGAGTTCGGCAGACGCGTGACGGACACTGCCGCTGAACTCGACCCTTCGGACGCGGCGATTTTCTTGCCGCTCAACTGTTCGAGGTTCTGGATCGAGGAGTCGGCGCGCACGAGCACACGGATAGGCGCGACGTAGTACTGGTCGCTGTAGTCGACCTGCGCGGCGCGGGCGGGCAACCAGGCCATGGCGGCAGCAAGCACGTCGACGCGATGCGTCTTCAGCTCGGGGATGCGCGCATCGGTCGACAGCGTTCGATGCTCGAGCTTGACGCCAAGCCCTTGGGCAAGCGCGCGGCATACGTCGACATCGAAGCCGACGATCTGGCGTGTGTTGGGATCGGGGAAGGCATACGGTTCGCTGGCGTTCTGCGTGCCGCACACGAGCGTGCCGCGAGCCTTGATGTCGGCAAGTTCATCCGCATGCACGCTGCTTACGCCGGCGAGGATGGTGATCATCAGGAAGGCGAGTTTTCGTTGCCACATAGAGCGGGGTCTCCTCCAGAAGGGAAGTCTCTGCGATGACCGGCGCTGCCTGGAGCCGTGCCTTCGTGCGTCGCCGATCTGTGCCGGCGCGCTCGCATGCTTCCGGTTGCATAAATTCTGCTTGAGTAACAGCAAGCTTATCGTTCAAAATTTTGGCTAACAATTTAATTCTTTGCCGGAAAGCATTAGCGTCGCTGAACTATTGGATCCCGGAATGCAAAACCTCGATATTGACCTGCTACGCACTTTCGTTGCCATTGCGCAGCGCGAAACGTTCGCCTCGGCGGCCGAACAGGTCGGGCGTACCCAGTCCGCGATCACGCAGCAGATGCAGCGGCTCGAACAGGAAGTGGGCTGCGTGCTGTTTGAAAAGCGTGGCCGGCAGAAGACGATGACGACGGATGGATCGAGGCTGCTCGCTTACGCGCAGAGGATCCTCGCACTCAACGACCAGGCGGTGCAGCTCGCGCGTTCGAGAGGCGCGGGCGAGAAAGTCCGGATCGGGTCGCCGCACGACGTGGCGGATTCGATCCTGCCTAACATGCTGAGACGTCTATCCAAGCTCTCGACCGAGCTGCAGATGGAAATCAACGTCGGTCGCAGCCCCTTCCTGATGGACGCGTTGCGCGAGGGCGAACTCGACCTCGTGATTTCGACGCGCTACGACGAAGCCTTTCCGGGCGTGAAGCTGCGCACGTCGCCGATGGTATGGATCTGCGCGGAAGATTTCACGTTCAACCCGGGGGAGCCGGTGCCGCTCGTCATGGCCGACGAGTTGAGCCTCTTTCGCAAGCTCTCGATCGCCCAACTCGACGCGCACGGCATTTCGTGGCGGACGAGTTTCATTTCCCCAACGCTAACGGGCATCAAGGCCGCGATCAGTGCAGGCCTTGGGGTCACTGCGCGGACCACCGAACTACTCGACGCGAATATGCGGGTGCTGACCGAGGGAGACGGTCTGCCGCGCCTTCCTGACGTCGCGTTCTACCTGTACGTGCAGCCGACCTGCACGAGTAACATTCTGCGCGAGCTGTTCGAGTCGACCGAACGTATCGCAACTCGCTTCGGACCTGCGTTCGTCTAACAGTCGCGGCTACGGCATACGGAGGGTACCCGACGGACGTCGAAACCAGACGCCTTCACGACGCTTTCTCGACGAAGGCTAGACCATGCTTTTGTACTCGCCCGCGGACAGTTGCGCCGCCAATACTTTTCTGTCTACTTTCCCGACCGCCGTTTCCGGCAGCGCGTCCACGAATACCACGTCGTGCGGCACATAAATGCGAGAAAGGCGCTTTTTTACAGCCTCCTTCACTCGTTCAGCATCGACCAATGCGCGGTCTTTCGGCACAACGAAGGCCACGGGCACTTCACCGAGATCGTGGTCCGCGCGCCCAACCACGCAGCACGCCGCGATGTCGTTTTCAGCGACGATCACGCTTTCGATCAGCAACGGTGAAAGGTTTTCCCCGCCGCGAATAATGACGTCCTTGATGCGGCCCGTGACGTAGAGGTAGCCATCGGTGTCGAAGCGGCCGAGGTCACCCGTATGGAGCCAGCCGTCGGTGACTGTACGCGCGGTTGCGTCCGCTGCACCGAGGTAGCCGGTCATGAGGTTCGGCCCCGCAATACAGATTTCCCCTTCGATTCCCGGCACGTCGGTCATGGTGCTATCGCCCAACTGGAGCTTGACGGTCTGTCCGGGCAACACCTTGCCAACTGAGCCCATGCGGCGTGCCGCTGGCGGATTGAGCGTGCTCGTGCAGGTGGCCTCCGACAAACCATACGAGATGACGAGGGGGCAGCCAAGCTTCGCTTCGACTTCACGATGCAGCGCCTCGGTAATGGGTGCCGAGCCGCAGCGCGCCATGCGCAGTGCCGCGAGCGCTTCGGCGTCGAACTGTTGCGCGAGCATGCGCGAGTACATCGTCGGCACGCCGGTGATGATGGTCGGCTTGTAGCGCTTCATCAGTTCGGGCATGTCCTCGGCCCGAAAGCGCGGAGAGAACACGACGGTCGCGCCCGCGAGCAGCGGTGCAAAGAGCTGGTTGTTCACGCCATTGGTGTGATAGATCGGCATCACGTGCAGCAGACGGTCATCGCCAGAAAGCGCGCTTTGTGCGAGGACACCGAGCGCATTGTTCAGCAGCGCCGCCTGCGTGAGTTGAACGACCTTGGGCCGTCCCGTGCTGCCCGACGTGAAGAGCAGCAGCGCGGCACTTGTCATGGGGACATCGACACGCTGGCAATGCGATGCTTCGGTCAAACTCGCAAACTGAATGGGCCTGGCCGCATCCGGAATGGCCAGTTCGCTGACGAGCGGCAAATTGTCGATATCGTGCACGACAAGGCGTGCGCTCGTTTCGATGAGTCGCGCGCTGACTTCTTCAGCAGGCAGCTTGGGTTCGAACACACACGGACACAAGCCAGCGCGAATCGACGCCAGCAGGACGATCACTGCATCGAGCGAACGGGTCATCACGATCGCAACGGCGTCGCCGGGACGTGCGTCGTACCGCAAAAGATTCGCCGCGACCGTGTCCGTATCGCGTGCGAGATCGGCGTACGAAATCGTTCGGGCTCCATCGGTGAGCGCGGGGCGTTGCTGTACGTCGGGCAGTTGCCAATACTGCTGAAAGGCCTGCGCGAGACTCGTCGGTCTATGTTCCAGATTCAGGGCAGTCGATGGCTTCACGTTGGTTACCTGAGTCGAATAACTGCATCGCGTTCAAATTGCCCAGCGGGGTCGAGCGACTGTAGTGCCTCGCGCTCGCGTGCCGTGGGCGGGGCAGTGGGTTCGGCGCCGGTGGCATCGAACGTGAAGCCGGTGCGCTCGCGCACTTCTTCGAGACTCGATTCCGGGTGCCACGAATGCAACGCGAGCCTGCCGTCGCGCTTCACGAACACGGCGATCGGCGTGACCACGCCATGCATGCCGCCCCACGACGTGACGAAGTCGAGTTTCTCGACCAGCGTGCGCTTCGAATGCTCTGTGCGCCACGTGCACGCGCGTTTTGCCGTTGGCAACATCACCGCGCCGCCGCCTCCGCCTGGCAAGCGCACCTTCGGATGCGCCCATTCGCCGATGCATGAATTGTTCGCGCAGCCCGCGCCGTCGAGCTGGGCCGCACCGAGGAACGTGAGGTCCATGCGGCCGCGCGTGCACAGGTCGTAGAAGTCCTCGTTGGCAAAAATCGACGCCGAGCCTTCGGCGAGCACGGGATCGGAGCTGGAGACCGGAACGCACGAGGGCGACGGATCGACGCCGCCCGCGACGTTGATATAGATGAAGTCCCAGTCATACGCGCGCTTCGCGAGCAGACACGCGAGCATCGGTGGCGTGGAGTTCACACCGCTGAACGTGATCTCGTTTGGGCGGATGAAGCGCGCGAGATTGGTGACGATGTAGGAGAAACCGCTCCATTGCTCAGCCATGCTGACGTGCCTCCATTTCTGGCGCTGCATCCATATGGCTGGCGAGCGCGTGCGGTCCGTCCTCGAGGTACGCTTCGACGGCCGGATAGTCGATTGCATACGACGGCCAGCACGAGCCTGGCCATGCGCCGTTTTTGACGATCGCGTAGTTCTGCACCATGAAATAAGGCACGACGGTGAGTTCAGGCTGATCGGCGAAGTTTTCGTCCGATACTTCTTCGGCAACCACGAGCACGCTCTTCGCGGCCCGGCTCATGATACGGTCCCAGTGATACGTGCCCGCGATACGCACATTGCCGAGCTTGTCCACGCTCGACGCGTGAATCACGGCGAAGTCCGGCGAGATCGCGGGGATGACGTACGTTTTCTGGTCGCTGCCATACGGGTCGTCCAGGCACTTCCAGTCGTTGATGCGTACGAGTTCGCTTCCATGCAGCCCACCGCACGGCATGAACGGCACGCCGAATGCCGCCGCCCGCAAACCGGCGGTGAGACTTGCGCAGGCGTGTTCTTCGAGCTTCAGGTCGCCTTTTTCGACCGCACGCCGATACCACGGCGCGAGCCCGAAATTGCCCTCCATCGCGACGATGCCGCAGCGCGCGCGCGAAGCAACGCCTGCGCGGCACAGAATGTCGATGTCGTAACCGGGCGACTGTTTGATGATCTCGATGTCGCGCTTCTCCTGGCGGATCAGTTCACGCACGAACGCGAACGGGCCACGATGCAGGAAGCTTCCGCCCAGGCCGAGCGAAGCCCCGTCGGGCACGAGCGCAACCAGTTCTGCAAGCGATACTTCCTTGTCCTTGCTGGCAAATCCGGAACTCATACGATTTTCTCCTGCGCCTTTTTCGAGGCGGTGAGATAGGCTTCGATTCGCGTGTGGATACCCGGCGCGCACGCTGAACGCACGAGCGCGGCAAGGTCGGTGTCGGCCTGTTCAGTGTCGAGGGCGCGCCGCAACAACGCGCGGCTCTCCGCGGGCAAGGCGTTCACGCGCTCCAGCGCTTCCGCGATCAAACCCGCGTGCTGCTCAGGACCCACAACACGTTCGATAAAGCCGTTAGCGATCGCGCGTTCGACATCGAACGTGGCGGCCATTTCCAGAATACGCTGCGCTTCTCGCGTGCCGACGATGCGCGCGAAGCGCGCCGAGCCCAGCGCGAGCCCGAACTTCAGGCCAGGCATGCGGAACGTCGAGCCCGGGGCCGCGGCGCGCAGATTGCAGGCAGCGATCAGGTCGACGCCGGCGCCGAAGTTCCTGCCGTGTGCGAGCGCGACCGTGAAACACGGTGAACTCGCGATCTTGTTCAGGAGTACCTCGATGCGCACGAAGCGCAGCAGCAGATCGCCTTCGCTTTGTGACTGCACGTCACTCATGTCGAATCCTGCACTGAAGCAGCGGCCCTCGCCTTGCAGTACGACGAGCGGTGTCCCGGCGGCTTGCGCTTCATCGAACGCCTGGATCAATTCCTCCACGAGACTCGCGCATAGCGCATTCAGCTTGTCCGGGCGATTGAGTGTGATCGTCCAATGCGTGGGCAATTTCGATACGACGATCGTGCTCATGCCGCGACCTCCGACTTGCTGAGCAAATCAGCGTTGTGCTCACCGAGGCCGGGCGGACGCATGCGGATTTCCGGCGCCTTGCCGGAGAAGCGCACGGGCGAGGCGAATGTCTTCGTCTGAACGCCGTTCGGCAGTTCGAGCGGCTGCACCCATTCCATATGCTCCACCTGGACGTCCTTCAATACCTCGGAGTATGTATTGATTGGCGCACAGGGCACGCCTGCTGCGCGAAAGCGCTCGATCCAGTGCGCGGCGTCGTCCGCGGCAAATATCGCCTCGAGCGTATCGCGCAGCGCGACCTGGTGCTGCGCACGCGAAGTGGGGCTGGCATAGCGCGGGTCGGCATCCAGATCGGGGCGCCCGACAACCGAGCAAACCGACTTCCACAGCGCGTTGTTGCCCGCGGCCATGCCGAAGTAAGTGTCGCGCGCCTTGAACGCCTGATAGGGCGCATTGCGCGGATGCGCTGAGCCGAGTTTCTGGGGGTCGCGACCTGTTCCAAAGTATTCGGACGTCTGCAGCGCGGCGATAGCGAGCGTAGCGCCCAGCATAGGCACGTCGATGTGGGTGCCTTCGCCCGTAGCCGCGACACCGCGCAAGGCCGACGCCACAGAAAACGCGGCATAAAGGCCGGCAGAAAAATCCGCAAGCGGCACGCCGCACTTGACCGGTGCGCCGTCAGGCTCGCCCGTGATGCTCATGATGCCGCTCATGGCCTGTACGGTCAGGTCGAAGCCGCCTTCCTGCGCACGCGGTCCCGTCTGGCCATACGCGGAAATCGAGCAATAGACGATACCAGGCTTTGTCGCGCGAACATCGTCGTAGCCAAGGCCAAGGCGGCTCATCACCCCAGGACGATTATTTTCGATGACGACATCCGCCGTATGGATCAGCGCCTTGGCCTGCTCGATGTCTTCCGGATTCTTGAGATCCAGCGTGACCGAGCGCTTGTTCCGGTTCAGCGAGGCGAAATTCTCGCTGTAGCCGTCGGAAATCGGTGGCCAGGCTCGCAGCGTGTCGCCGCCTTGCGGATGCTCGACCTTGATGACGTCTGCGCCCATATCTGCGAGGAGCATGCCGCAATAGGGGCCCGCTGCCACATTGCAAAACTCGATGACCCTGACTCCCTTGAGTGGCTGATCCATTCGTGTCCTCGTGCTGTCAGTTCGGATTGTCCCGGCGCTAGAAGAGGCGCGCCGCTGGTTGGTACTGCGCCTGAAACCTATTCTGAATGCGACGAAATCCAATGTAAACCAAAAATTGATACTGTCATCCCAAGAATTAGGATATAGAGATTGGGGGAAATACCGATACGTAAGGCGCCGACACGGCCGCCTTTCTTGCGTGCCGGCGAGTTGGCGTTGGCGCGACAGAAGCGCTGTTTGCCGATGAGCCGATGTAGAATGAGTTCTTTATCCCAGCATTTAGGACCATGGACAAGACGCTGCTGAAGGGCTTGATGTTGCTGGAAATGCTTGCCGATCAGAGCGGCAAGCCGGTGACCATCCCGGTTCTGGCGGAAAAGGTGGGGCTGACCAAAAGCAATACGCACCGGACCTTGCAGACACTGGCGCACGCGGGCTACGCCACACGCGACGACGCCACCGGCAACTATCGCAGCACGTTCAAGCTTTTCGAGCTTGGCGCGAAACAGATGGCGCAAATCGACGTGCGCCAGTTTGCGGCCGCGCACATGCGAGCGCTCATGGAACTGACGCAGGAGACCGTGCACCTGTCCATTCTCGACGGCGGTTCGGTCGTGTATGTGGACAAAGTCGAGAGTTTGCAGCCCGTGCGGGCGTACTCGGTGCTGGGTGGCCACGCGCCCGCGTACTGCGTCGCAACGGGCAAGATTCTTCTTGCTCATCAGAGCGATCAGTACATAGCGCGGCATCTTCCCGAACTCGTGTCGCACACCAAGGCGACGATCACGGACCTGCCGGCGCTGAAGCTGGAGCTTTCCCGCGCGAAGGCCACTGGCTATGCGATCAACCGTGGCGAATGGCGCGAGAGCGTGGGTGGCGTAGCTGCGCCGATTTTCGACGCCTTCAATTCGGTGAACGCGGCGATCGGCATTTCCGGACCACTGGAGCGCCTGAGCGTGAAGCGCATGAAAGAGCTCGCGCCCGCGGTTCAGGAGGTTGCACTGAAGATTTCGCGGGCGATGGGGTTTCGTCAGTAATCCGGGTTTCGCCGTGGCGGTCGCTTGAATTTATGAAGCCGCTCCCGCAGACATGCTTTCAACCTGCCGGTCGTTCCCGCGCACGATCATGAGAGTCGAGAGCAGGGCAAACAGCGCCCCGATGGCAAGCCAGACGCCAGGCATCGCCTTGTTCGCTGTGACATGAATCAGGACTGTGCATATCGCAGGCGTAAATCCGCCGAACACGGCCTGCGAGAGACTGTAGGCAAGCGAAAAGCCGGTACCGCGCACATTGGCCGGGATGATTTCGGTGAGGGTGACCACGAGCGCCGCTTGATATGCGGCATACAGGAATGCGAATCCCGTCTCGACGAGTAAAAGACTGGTGAACGACGGTGCCGCAACCAGCCATGTCATTGCCGGGTAGCTCACCACAGCGATCGTCAACGAGGAGCCGATCAGCAGTGGGCGGCGGCCTATGCGGTCCGATATGGCCGCCATCACCGGGATCATCGTAAAAGTGACGAGCGCGACGCAAGTGGTCACGTAAAACGTGTCGATGGGCTTCAACCCGAGTTCGACGCGGCCGAACGTAGGTGTATAGGCCGTGATGAGATAGAACATGATGCTGGTAAGGCTTACGAGCATCATGGCCCAAAAAATGATACGCCAGCTTTGCGCGAGCGACGAAAAGATTTCGCCAACACTCTGGCGTCTGCGCGCCTCGAACGCGTGTGACTCCTGCACCGAACGGCGAATCCAGAAAAGCACGGGAACGATCGAGCAGCCGAGCAGGAAAGGGATACGCCAGCCCCACGCGTTCATCTGCTCGCCCGTGAGCATGAAGCGCAATGCAACGCCAAGGATCGCCGCGAGCAATACCGAAATCTGCTGGCTTGCGGACTGCCACGACACGTAGAAGCCACGGCGCCCCGGTGGGGCGATTTCCGATAAATAGACCGACACGCCGCCCGACTCCGCACCGGCAGAAAAGCCCTGCAGCAAACGCCCAAAGATGACGAGTGTCGGCGCGAGCAGACCAATGCTGGCGTAGTTCGGTGTGACGGCAATCAGCAGCACGCCGATCGACATCAACGTAAGTGTGAGCAGCAGGCCAGCGCGTCTTCCATGCCTGTCCATGTAGGAGCCGAGCACGATCGCGCCAAGTGGACGCATCAGGAAGCCCATGCCGAAGGTCGCGAGTGAAAGCATGAGCGATACGTACTCGTTGTTGCCCGGAAACATTGCCTTCGCGATCGCCGACGCATAGAAGCCGTAGACCATGAAGTCGTACATCTCAAGAAAGTTACCGCTGACTACGCGCACCACGGTTCCGGCCGTGGCTTGTCCCTTCGATTGCGTCTCCATCACGTCTCCAGATTTGATGCTGGTTTGTCGTGCGTCCTATAATTTAGGATGAGTGAATCAAATATTGACGACTCATGCTCTCACCGCAGAAAATGGCGGTCAAGAAGGAGGGAGCACTTCAAGGGAATTCCCCAGGAGAGTTTGCGTCGCGAGGCCACGGAGGCGGGTTCCGTCGTAGCGTGACCGGAGCGCCGTGAGCGAGATGTTTCTTGAGGAGGCAGGGTGAGTACAGACGCGATCAGGCAAGACGAGTCAAATGAGCGCCGCAAAGAGAGTCTCGAAACCCAACCCCGTTTTCGATTATTCGTCGAACAGGTCACGCGGTTAGCCGACGCGAAGGGAAGCGGCTGGGTGGGCGAAAAGGCGGAGGAAGATTGGCTGACGCAAGTGAGTGAGACGGCGAAAGCGCTTGTGTCTGTCGATGACTGGTTGCCGATTGCGGCGGCGGAACCGCATTCAGACCATTACCAGCAGTATCTGCTCTATTGTGATCCGCAGGAGCGCTTCACAGTGACGAGTTTCGTGTGGGGGCCGGGCCAAAGAACACCTGTCCATGACCACACGACATGGGGTGTCATTGCAATGCTTCGGGGCGCTGAGTATTGTCAGCGATTCGAGCCTGGTACGCCAATGAGGCTCACCGCGGCCGATCTTCTGCGCGAGGGTGAGACCGATGTCGTCTCGCCTGCATCAGGCGATATCCATCGGGTAGCAAACGGCACGGATGGCGAAGTCGCGGTCAGCATCCATATCTACGGTGGAAATATCGGGCGGATCGTTCGCCATGTCTTTGCGCTGGAGACCGGGCGAGCGACCGATTTCATTTCTGGCTATGCCAATGTAGACGCAAACTACCGCGGCTATGCGTCATTCGCGGACCGGACGATATGATGGACCAGGCCATACCGGGCGCGGCGTAGGCCGTCTTGACGGTTGTATAGAACTCGCGCGCATCGCTTCCCTGTTCGCGCTTGCTGCTGTTCGATCCCTTGCGACCGAGAGCCGGCTCGATGCCGTGCAGCGTTGACCCGTTGAAAAGGGCGATTCGTTTAGCCCGACGCCGGATTGGGAGTGCAGACGTCTACTTATCGCTGTTCTTGCCGCCGCCGAGCTGCGCCGCCTCACAGGTGAATGGCTGCTCCTGGCCGACTCCGGAAGTTCGCTAACCACGCGGTGACAGCTGAGGTACAACGGTCGTTCGCCATGGAGTATCAGCGTGCGCCAGCGTTTGCGCCGCGAAAGTATCTGCAAAGAGCCGGGAGCGGCGCTCGGAAAAGCATTTCCTTAAGCACGGAACATGGCTCTTCCGTGTCATGGTCACTGGAGCGAATCGCCGCGGCAAACCTGCATTCGCTCGATGAGACAGGCCTACGCTAGCCCTGCTTGTGCTCAGATCATGATCGGGCTCAGTTCTTGTTGGCGATCATCCTGCACGATCAACCCCAGGACTAGCACTTTGACGGAGTTGGCCAAGCTCACCTCACTCCTTTGCAATTGGCCTTCAATGACACGAGACTGATCAAGACGCTCCGGAGCGCACGCCCAGCGCTGCAGGCACGCTTCTCATCGAGATCGATATGAGACCAAGGTCCCATTGCGATAGACCCCACCGGTCACCAGACTTAAGGCGGACAGCCATGTGGACCGTCGTCGTGACGGGCATGGGTGCGACTGAATTCAACAAATAGATGACGGTGCCGGGTGGGAGAGCGGACAGTCGCGGCCGTAAGCCTCGACTTCGCAACCTGCTTCACAGGTGAACCAATGAATGACGGGAAACTCATCGCCTGCCACGAGTGCGATCTCCTGCAACGGGAGGTGGCCGTGCCGGAGGGGGGCAGTTTGCGATGCCAGCGCTGCCAGGCCCAGTTGGGCCGCGAGCTTCCCAACAGCCTCGAGCGCGCACTCGCGTTTTCTCTCGCCGCAGTTGTACTCTTCGGAATCTCGAACGTGTATCCGATTGTCGGTCTGTCGGTCAACGGGACTGTCGTGGAGACGACGCTACTGGGCGCCGTGAGCGTGCTCTATGCGGACGGGAAGTGGCCCATCGCGGGGCTGGTATTTGCGACCACGGTCCTGATGCCGATCTTGCAGACCGTGAGCATGCTGTGGCTACTGCTACCACTGCGGTTTGACCGTGCGCCGTGGGGCGGTGCGGCCGTATTCCGACTGTGCCACCTGTGCCAGCCGTGGGGCATGACCGAAGTGCTGATCCTCGGCTTGCTGGTCGCGCTAGTGAAGTTGTCGGCCCCCGATGGGCAGTTCAAACTCCTCCACTTGTGGGCGGCTAAATTCCCCCAGGCAGGACGAGCGGATTATGCGTCGGATTCCTCAGTGACGGCAAGCCTGGCAGCGGCTTCACGGAGACGATAGCTCTTGCCTTCAAACTCGAGGAGTTTGGAGCGATGCAGCAGACGGTCAAGGATCGTCGAAGCCATGGTGCTGTCGCGAAGGTAGCGCCCCCAGTCCTGGACGACGCGGTTGGACGTGACGAGGATGCTGCGGCGTTGCTTGTAGCGTTGATGGACGAGGGTCTGCAGCA
>NZ_SMOD01000080.1 GCF_004353905.1 Paraburkholderia guartelaensis
GGCATCACGCGGAGACTACGAGCGATGATCAGACGGCGCAGTGCGATCGAGCCAGCCATCGGCCACATGAAGACAGATGGCAAACTCGATCGGAACTGGCTGAAGGGAGCGCTCGGTGACGCGATGCACGCTGTGCTATGCGGCGCCGGTCACAACCTGCGGATGATCCTGAGGAAGCTGCGGCTTTTTTACGCCCTTGTTCTCATCGCCCTGTTCTTCGCTGTCGATCAGAGAGCATCCGCCCGCTGACGCCGATGTTGCCGATGACGGCCAAAACGAATTGTTCAGGGGCGACTCTGTAGAGCCCCCGCTCCATTCGCCGAAGCGCCGATTCCTGTGATAATCACAGAATGCCACGCCCTGCCTTGTAAGGGATATCGGCTTGCCGTCGGCGCAGTTGACCAGGGTGCCGGATCCATCGCGGGTCCATGAATGGTTACCTGAAATTTCTACGCAACTTCATTCGTCATCCTCTTTATTTTATGTGGATTCACCGAGAATCAGTACTTTAAGGAGCCGGCCACCCTCACCTAGGCGTACCTTTACGCGTCATGGAGCGAATGACGCATCAAATACCAGCATCGCCCCGTCTATAATAAACAGCTGCCGGACACCAACGATCGCATGGAGCCCTATTTTATGAATCAAGCCCGCGGGCGATATGCGGGATCCCGCGACAGCGGCCAACGCCAACCTCGCCACGAAAAGAAGCCTCAGTCCAACCGGCCGAGACAACCGTATGTGAAGGCGGCTGTCCAGGACTCCACACAGACGGCCTCCGTTTTCAAGACACGGTCGTTCCAGTTTCTCGTCAACGCAGTGGGCGCGGAAAATATCGCCATCGCCCTTGAGTCCACCATGACGCGCGTGGCCGAACTGCTAAAGGGCGAAAGGTTCACGCCTGAGACCGCCTTTCATATGGAAACGACGCTCGGGTTGCCGCATGGTTTTTTTGACCAGCCCAATCCTGGGCTTACAGCCGAGACCATCGCCCGGCTGAAGTCACCACTCGACTTCATTCACACAGAAGACAGACAAGACGGCGAGTCCGAAGCACTTAAGCCGGCTTCTGCCCTGACCGTTGACCCGCAACCATCTCTTGAAGACAGTTTGTCCGAGGAAGCGCAAATGCCCAGGAAAGCAACCGGCGGTACACCCAGGGCCGTCAAGACCAGTCCAGGCAAAACGGCTGGACAGCCCGAAGCTCGTACGCCGCGAAAGGCTTCGCGTTCGGAATCCAGGACGTCTCCTGAAACGGCCCAGCAGCAGTCGCTGGCACTCAACGATGGCGCCGACGTAGAAAACATCCGGCGCGCCAACCTCCACGTTCTCACGAGTCGCAACGGATCGAAAGCAAGACTGGGTGTGGTTATGGAGTTGAGTGGCTCCAACATGGCCCACCGGCTCCACGGCAAGAAGCGCATGGACACGGTCGAAGCCAACCGGTTCACGGAACGGCTCGGCTTGCCAGCTGGCTGGCTGGACACCCCGCGCTCCGAAGCCGAGATTCCCGCGTCGGTGTCGCAACTGCTTGCGCCTGCTTCGCGCGGACGTGTATCCGCTCAACAGCCCGAATCGCTTGCGCCCGCAACGAACGACGATATGCCAGTGAAGGCCGCAGGCAAGAAGGCGCGTGCACGGCGCGCGCGGGCGAGCGATCCAGAAAGCTCAACTGTTTCGGCGGATGTCGCAGGAGAGAAAGAGGCGATCGTGATCAGCGCGCAAGATCATGTCAATGGCTTTCCCGACGACGTTACCGGTCACCTGCCTGAAGAAGGTCGTGACGGGGCGCCGGCAGCTACACGGGCAACCCCAGAGTCGCTCGCCGCGTCCGCAGTACCGCAGCGAAACCCGGCAGCGCCCGCTTCCGTGACGAGTCTGGACAACCTCCACGGTATAGAGCCAATAGCGGAAGCCTTGATCAAGACGCTGGCAGGCAAGGCACGCACGGGTCGCCTGGACGAACTGAAAGCGCTGGAACTGCTGCAGCAGGCGATCCTGCTATGAGCCGGTATAGCGTGCCAGGCTCCCCGCGCCATGCCGCACAAAGCGCATCGAGGTGACCAGGTCACGCTACGCAAAAAATTGCGCTGTGTCAGGTCGACTTGCCACCGACCTGCATCGCCGGGCTGACCGGAGAGGTCAATCACCTGACGCTGCCGGGATGGCGGAGACTGGATTTTGCTCCCGGGTTTTCCTTGGCATACTGAACAGCGTGTGCCAGGTTATCCGCGGCGCAGAGTTCGCCTGCCATTCAATGGAGTCTGGACATGTGACGACGGCGGGCAGTTGCCAGCAGCGGATTCTCGTCGGCTTCGGCGTCGCCCTTTGGCGCACCGCCATCCGCAATGACGACGTGGACGTCCTGCGCGAAGGCATCTTCCAGACAGCTACGCGCGCGTGCAACGCATTCATGTTCCGGCGCATCGCCCGCACTCGCGGCAGCCTGGGCAGTCGCCTTTGCGGCAACGCCAAAAGCGGCGACGATCTCTTCCCACGTGAGTCCGGTCGTCATCGCTTCCTGCACGAGCTTGCCCGCGACAGCACCAATCTTCGCCCTTAGTTCATCGTTCATCTGCTTTAGCTCCCACAATCCCTGCGCCGCGGACCTGCGGTATCAAGCGCCCTGCTTCCGCGGGTCAGGCGGATGCGTCACAGGCGGCTACGGCTTCCAGGACGGCTATTCTAGCGTCAGCTCATCGCTCACTACTCACCGGGTCCGTTGTTCCAATGTCGGTTGAGCAGCGGAATCGCACCCGCGTAGCATTCCTGGAAGGTCGGCGCGGGTGATACGGCCCGCGACACCATTTGACGGGCCGAAGCTCGTTTCAAAGTGAATCAGCCGATCTTTTCCGCGTGTCTTCAAGGTCCTCGACCGATCCGGTTCTGCGCCTCCCATCCCGAATGTCAGTTCGCCGACAGACTCCCGCTCCGTCTGCGCAATCAGCGCGAGGAAGGCACAGTTGTTTTCGTCCTGACCCGGGCAGCAATACCCCTCTGTCTGCTCCGACTTTCCAGCGGTTCCTTGGGGAGTGCCGCCAATGCAGGAAAGCGGAGGTCGCCGTCAGGCGCTTGCCGGAGTCGCGGCGCGCGGACAGTTAGTCGCGTTTATGGGCGGTTTCGCAACAAGGCTGCAGCCAGGCATCGAAAGGCGACCACACAGAAAACGCGACGAACCGCGAGACAGGGACAAATTTTGACGGGTGCTCTTGCCCCGCAGTGAAGCGTCCCAATATGCGAACCCGAAATCCATTCGCCCGCTGTCGAACATGTCAAACAAGAACTACCGTTCCCCGCGTCGTCCGTCTGCCAGTGCGCATGCAAAATCGCTCTTTCTTCCCATGCCCCGCAAGGAATCCTCGGATCTTGCGCTGCGTGCACGGATTGCGCTCGAGCGTCTGCGCAGCGGAGAAGCGGACCGCTCGCTGGTCAATCTCCTCTCGCAGATCATCATCATCACGAGCTTCATCACCCGGGCGGGACATGGGCAGCTCGATATCGCTGAAATCGAATGCGTTGAGCGTGGACTCGGAGAGGTGCTCAATCAGGCAGACCGCACTGGCGTCTGGAATGTGCCTGAATCGTTGACTGACGGTCTCACCGCCGTGGTAAATGAATACGACCGCGCGCTCAGCGCGACCCGAATGGAGATCGTACTCAGGGCGAGCGATTACCTCGGAAAGCTGGTCGGTATGGTCGCGCGCGACACCCGCACCAACGACAGTCATCTCCAGTTTGCACGATAACGTCGTCAACACGCCCCGTCGCGCAATCGCACATCAGTCTGCTCATGTGCATTAAAGGCCGCCGGTGAACAAGGACGTGCGGACGTGAGGGAGGCTCGCACAAACGTCACACAGATATTCCGGCATCAGATGGTAACCAGGTCCCATAGACGGGGACCAAACCGCCGGGCTTGCATTGCAGGGAAATGGAGTCGCGGGCGGTGCAGCCTGCGATGGTCGGCAGAAGCGCGCAAGCGCTTACAACAAACAACGACAGGTGTATCGCGCGCTACACTGAGTCCACAACCCTGCATAGCCCTGCGCACATTGCATGCACTCCCGGCAACCACATCTCCGAAAGATAACAGCATGGAAATCCGCGTCGCGTACGAACATAGTCTCGCCACTGCGCCGGAGGAATTCATCGTTCAGGTGCCTTCGCAGCTCGTGAACGATATCCCCGCGAACGTGCCGCGCGCCCTGCTGCCTGAATTCATCGCGAACCTGATCGTCGAACGCTCACCGGCAATCGGAAAGATTCGCAATCTCAGGATTCTCTAGCGGGCTTCTTTTCAGCGGTGATGCCTGGGTGTCGACAGGCGTTGTTGCCCAGCCTCGGCAACACTCAGAAAAGGCTCTGTTGCCTGATATCGCGTGCTGGAGGCAATGACGGCTTCTGGCGTCGCGCGCCCGTGCGGCGGCGAATGACACGGCGTACATGGGCGATCAGCTCAAAGCTTCCGTTCTCAAAACTGAGCGTGAGCCTGAACTGCGTCAGCCCATCCGGTCCGATACCGGGCTGCACGCGCAGTGACGCACGCATGTCGAGCCGACGGGCACGGTCCACGAGCTGCGCGCGGCTCATGCCATTCCATGCGGCCGCGATCAGCCGACCAACCGCCGGAGGAACCGACTCGGGTGGACGGTCAACTGGCAACGCGAGAGAGACAAGTTCGAAACGGTAACCCATGGGTTGACGGCACGCGGCTCTGTGTCCGCACTTCCTGATGTACAAACATGGCGCCGCTCTCATTGAGGCGACGCGCGAAGCGACCTGAGTGATCAGTCGTAGCGGGCCGCGAATGCGGCGTGGCCAGCATGTCGCTCCGCCAGCTACGACTGGATCGCCCGTTACCGCCGTTGTCCTTTACGCTGCAGCGACTTCAGGCGTGGCAGCAGCCTCAACTGCGGCCGGTGCCTTTCTGGCCGCGACCTTGCGCGGCGCCGATGCCTTTTTCGCGGGCGCTGCGGCCTTGCGCCCACGCACACCCTTTGCCGGCGCCGCTGTTGCCCGGCCAGCCTTTTTCGTAGCGGCTGCCGTCTTCGCCGCCTTCCTGGCCACGACACGCTTTGCGCCTGCCTTCTTCGCAGCTACCTTTTTCGCAGCAGCCTTTTTCGCAGATGCCTTCCTGGCAGGCGCTGCCTTTGCGCCGGCAGTCTTCGCCGTTGCACCAGCTTCAATCAGGAATTTCGAACGATCCTTAACGTCGCGAATCCAGAGCGGCGCCAGACCACGGCCCGACCACGTCGCGCCCGTTTTCGGATCCGCGTATTTCGGCGCGACGTGATGCACGACCGCACCCGGGGCTTTTGCTGCGGCCTTTGCCAGCGTCGTCCCAGGTTTGCGACCGCGTCGCTTTGCAACAAAGCCTTCGATATCGGCGACAGTCAGTCCGTGCTTTTGCATCAGGTCACGGATTTTCGTCAGGCCCACCGACGACTGCTTTTCGGCAATCGTTGCCGCCTGCTTCTGCAGTTTGGCAATTTTCGAATTGATTGCGTCCAGGGTAACCATTTCTATTCCTCGCTGTGGGGTTTACCGTTCATGCGATCCTGGAACTTCCCTGGCTTGGTTCCCAGGCACTTCGAAGTTCGGTCTGCCCGTCAGAATTGACGCGATCGTCGCGGTCGCAATTATGACCTTTTCAGTTCGCTCGTGCAAATTGCATGTTCGGTATGCAGCAGTTTGAATGAACAGGAGATTAAAAATTAACTCACGCATGAGTTGTCTGCGCGTACCGGAACCGCTGCGTTTTCCATTCAAATGCTGACTTGCAGCAAAACCCTCAATTCTCTATTGTCCAGACATGTACCCATGCGTCGTCGATCGTGCGAACGATACTCCTGTTTGTCCCACAAAGAGAATCGCAGGTGCGACAAAAGATGACTCAAGGCGCACAGGCAACCTGGCATCGCCTACGGGTTGACTTATACTTGTAGGGAAGCTGACTGCCAGCCGCGACGCCTGTCGCACGCTGCCCCCAGAAAAACTTGATTCGAAAATACCCTGTTCTCTTCGCTGTCACAGCACGGACGCCATTGAGTCGCATGGAGTCCTGGCGGCACGCGATTTGCAATCAATTAATTCAACGACAGATTGTTGCGCGGGGAATACCACATGGATGAAAGAAAACGCGAAAGCATCGTGGCCTATTTGAGGCGACGGATGGCCGAGCTTGGAATCGAGCCCGAAGACATCGCCGCTTCACTGGCGGCCGACCAGGAGCGGTTGCGGGCGGTGCGGTTCCGCGACGCTTCAGGGAACACGTGGGATGGCAAAGGCCCCCCGCCGCAGTGGGTGGTTCAGGCAATCAGTGCCGGCCAGTCTCTTGAACATTTTGCAATTGATTCGGCATCGACACGGGAATCAGGCAAACGCACCGGCACCGACTGGCGCAATGACCCGTTTGCTGGAACGAGGCTCGCCACTGTCAGGACAGAGGACATTGAAGCCACCTGAGAAAGGAGAATGAGAGTAGAAAAAGCAGACACTCTCCGCCTGGACGTACGCTTCGGTTCGTCAGCCGGTGCCCCGCACTCAGGTTGCGCAAGAGACCCCACGGGTCGCCGAGCCACTTAAACAGGATTACCAGATGCGGTGAGCGGACGCGGTACCAGCAGTCGTTCAATCGTCGCCAGGGCAGTCGGTCGTGCCTATCTAACGAAACCGGGCGGTCATCACGCGGCTATCTAGCTCCTTCCGGCATTCGCGGCATGTCCAGTATGCCCTCCGGATGAGCTTCTGCCTCCAGCGACGCGAGTACTTCGCGCTCCAGCAGTGAAAAAGATCCCAGATCAACAAGCCTGCTGAACGGCGTGGCTCAACGCGCGCATTTTCCGTCAGTTGACGCGACGCCTGCGCTGATAGCAGCTTCCCTACTCCTCTTCCTGCACGCTATCCGAAACCTGGTGCGTCCACGAATTAACCATTGCAAGATGAATCGGCTTGAGCGCAATGCCCCAGGCTTCCAGCAAACCATCGAAAGAGGGTTGGCCTTGCGTTCGGGGCACGGGCAATGCGATCCCCGTTAACCGGTAGCGCACCCGTTCTTTCGCACTTACGCCTGTGCGGGCGATGCGCTCGAGTGCGCCATTGCGCAGGGCGTACTGGATCGCATCAGACGCCGTGCGCGAACTCATCAGCCCGGAAGCCGCGATTTCGCTCACTGTCGCGACAGCATGCTCACCAAGCCACGCGAGCAGAATCTCGGCGTTTGCGTGTGCGCTCACGGTGCGTTTTTCCCGGGCAGAATGCTTACGCCCTTCATTACCGCCCCCAACGATATGTTTGCTCGCACGAATGTTACAGGATCCGCTGGACGCCCCAAGGCAGACTCCATGATGGCGTACGCCACTTCAGCGCGCTTCCGGTCAGTTTGCACCGGGCGTGCTCCCCGATAAACGAATCCTTTGCCGATTCAGGCAGGCAGCGGAAAGAGCATTGCACACTCAAGTGCCGAATAGAAAGTGCGCCCATGGTCACGGTCAGGAAAAGCATCGCCGTATGCGGGTTGTTCAACACATGGGCTACCGCCATCGCCCAGATTTTTCCTGGTATCGCTTAGGAGTACGATCACCGTGACGACACCGAAGACCCCGAGGTGCAGAAAGGTCGTGTCGTCGCTGCGGAAGCGTCCAAGGCGATGGACGCCCCCGGGATCGCGACGCTGTACCGATACGACGGGAGCTATCTGAACACGATTCGCTGATTCGCTACCGCACCAGCTACGGAGATTGCAATGAGGGCGACAACGGGCGCAAATAGCCGCCCCATGTCACCGGCGCATACGGGCAGGGATTTCAACGGCGCCGCACTTCCCGAAGCACGACGGTTGAACTATCTGCAGGGGACCGCCTCGCTGGGTGCGCGGAAGCGACACCCAGGGAACAACGGAGCCTCCCCTGTTGCCGCAGATTCATCCGGTTTTCCGAAGAGAAGCAATTCATCGCTCAGTCTCTGGTCCGCCGTCCGGCGCTTCGCCATCAGCCGGCGACTCGTTATCCTGGTCCGCACGGGGCGTATCGCCGACGACGGGCGGATGCGGTCGACGCACGATATCGCGCAGTTCGTCACGCTCCCAGGCCGCGCGCTCACGCTGCGCCGTCCTGCGGTCCTGTGCCTCGGCATCAAGCTCGGCGCTCCGCAACTCCCGGATGCTCTCCAGCTCCGGCTGTTCGAACGTGACGCGCATTCGCAGCTCAGCCGCGGCGCGCGCGGCGGCTGTCCTGAAGACTTCCGGCCCGCTTAGCGACAGCATCGAGCCGAACTTCTGCTGTGCCAGGCGCAGTGCAAGCTCAAGCGCCTGCCGCTCGCCGTCCCACAAGCGCAGCGTACGACCCTCGTCGACGAGAAACGCCGCACCGTCCCGGCGGTACTCGATCTCTCCAGTTGCCAGAACCTCGTAGGTGATTGAAGGGCCGCTGTAGATGATCTCGTTGCGACCGGACGTTACCGCGTCCACGTCACGCGATGGCGCACTGAAAACGACCGACCGCTCGCCGTCAGGACGCTGGATCCGCAGCCGCACCTGCTGCATCCGGCGCAGTTCACGTAACGCACGTTCGTCGCCACCCTGTGCGCGCTCCTGAAGGAAATCCCGGTACTGGTCACTTATCGGCCGGTCTCCAGCCCGCTTGAGCGCGTCACGCTCCTGTGCGATACGAGCACGCAGCATGGCCTCAGCCTCGAGGCGGGTCACGCGGGCGGCCGAGAGCTGCTCCGGGCGCTCCGACGATCGCAGATCCGCACGGTCCGCAAGCCGGTTGCGTACGCTGTAGAACGTTGCCTTGATCTCGCCACGCCGCGCCTTCTCGTGCTGCATCTGTTCATCCCAGGCGCGACGAAGGCCGGCGCGATAGATCGTGCGCCAATGCTGGAACCCGGCCCACAGATCCGGCTCAGGTGAACGACGTGGCGCATGTTCGGGACTGCGCCCTGTCTGCGCCCGGTACACGTCGCGCAGCAGTTGCGCCGCCTCGGCCCACGAGAGATTCATCTCCTTCGTGAGGAAATCCGACACATTGAGATTGCGTGAGCCAGCCCGGATGCGGTCACCGCCGTCCGCACCTTTACCGATGCTGTACTTCTCGACAATCAGCCCGTGAGAATGCGCGAGTGCGGCAAGCAGCCGGCAAGCATCGAGGGTCATCCGGATTTCTGCAAACCCGGACCGCTCACGGGCGTCGCGAACAGCGCGCGCCTCCACGAGATCACGCGCGAACTGGTCGCGAACCGTATCGGCCTCCCGGCCCGTTGCGGCCCGCGCACGTGCATTGAAGACCGTGGCCGCGCCCGTGTCAGCAGCAACAGTAGTCTCAAAGGGCATCGATTCGATCGCATCGAGCGACTGGACATCAGCCAGGCTGCAGACCTCGTCCCGCGGACCGAATTCCGCCGGCGCACGGCCACCGCCGGGCGCCCGGTTCAGACCGTACGCTTCACGCGGGCCGAATAGTCCGCCGTCACGCGCGAACTTGTCGGCGGCCGTTGCGGCCATCCGGGCCCGCCCCGCGTCGTCGGCCGTGTCCCACCTCTCGTACATACGCGCAGCAATTGCGTTCAGCAGCGTATGCCGTGGGTCTAGCTGTTCTCCTCCCGTTCGCTCGCGATCGCCAGACCATCGCAATGCGTCAATTCGGTCGGCTTGCTGGTTTCCCAGCTCCAGTAATGCATCAGCCGGCAGAAGCATTTGAGGTCGCGTGGCGTTGCCATCCACACCGCCGCCGGGCACACCTCGCACACGGTATGGGGCTCGGGCCGGCGCGCGGGGTCGATCGAAGCCAGCGTCAAGGTCGTGATCCGCTCCGCGTCGCCACCGGCCCCGGAGTTCGTGCTGCGCGCGCTCCGGCTCGTGCCAGCGCGGCTGCCTCCAGTCTCGCCAGTCTCCGGGTCCACCATCGTTTCGTCGTAGTCGCTCATCGATTCCTCCTGCTGCGTCATAGAACCGCATTTCCCGGTGTTCCAGAATGCGCCGCTGTTCCGCCGGCGACGCCGCCTGATACGTTTTGTAGAAACTGCTGCCGCTATTGAGATACTTGATCTCCCTGGCGCGCGTATCGTTCCACTCGGCAAGGGCATCGAGATACGCCCGAGGGGTCGCGTGTGGCATGCCGGGTTCGAAGTACTCCGCGTGAACATTGCGATCGAGGGCTTCGCGCTTGCCCGTAACATCGAGTTCGATGAACGCGCGCGAAAAGACAAACTCCTTCAGGTTCACGCCTTTCGCTGCGCCCGCAGGCTTCACGTTTTCATATTCGGTTTCACGGCCCGCATTGCGCATGCGTGTCTCGCCGAACTCCGTGAGCATGACGCGAAAGTCCTCAAAATGCGTCACATCGCGCGACAGTACGGCATCGAGGATTGCGGCCTTCAGCTCGCGGTTCATCGGCGCGAACACGTCACCCTTGTAACGGCTGATCATCTCGGACGCATCCGTGAAGTGCACGCGCCGGTTGTCCTTCGGACTGGCGAACCCGTACTTCGCGTTGATGTGCTCCTGGAACGCCTCCAGAAACCGCTCGTTATGATCGACCTTCCCAAACGGATAAAGTCGGCGCCCGGTCAGCAGGTTGACTTCCGGAATCACCACGTGCACGTGGACCTTCCGCTCGACAAACTCGCCGCTGCGCCGGTCCGCGTAGCTCTTGAGCCGGGGCACGTGCGCCTCGGCGTAGAAGTTGTATTCGTCCGACTGGTAGGCGGCAAATGCGAACGCCTCGAACTCGCGGACAATCTCACCTAGCAGCTCGCGCGACACCTCGTCTTCCTTGAACGATAGCGTGACATTGATATAGCGCTCCGCCTCCGTGTCGATCGACTGGATGATGCTGTTGGTCAGATCAAGGTCCCCTGCGAGTATCACGCGTTCGTCCAGCTCGTCGCGCTCGAACTCGCGGTCCTGCTTCTGGCCCTTCTCCAGATAGGCCTTGATGCCGTCGTGATAACCGCGTACCCGGATGAGCATGGGTCACGCCCCTGTCCGCGGCTCTTGCCGCGCCAGCCCCGGAAGCGATACCCGGAAACCGGGTCCGATAGAGATTTGCGCCAGCACTACACGGCGGCGCGCATTGAGCATCGCACGGACCGCACTGCAACCAGCGTGCATCACCGGGCCATACTCGCGGGCGCGCATTGACAGGTACAGGCGCGTCTCGAAATGCATGACAGTCTTTGCTGCCCGCACGTTTACACAAGCGCGCGGATGTCCCGCAGGCACGGGCACCGCTGCACCGTTCCCGGTTGCGTCCGTGTGGCGGACAGGCGGTTCCTTCATCGGCCTCTCCTTTCCCTAGTCGACCTTCGCAAGCGTAGCCTTCAGATACCGGGAGATCATCTGGATCTGGTTCAGCAACTGCTCGTAGGTTGCTTCGGATAACGTACCGCTTGTGTGGTCCGAGTTCGCCCGGCGTGCGATCTGGTTCAGGTTTTGGCTGGTCCTGTTGAAGATATACAGCAGTCGCCTGCGCTCCACGCTGTCCACTGGCCGCGCAATCACCCGCGTGCGGTTCGTGAGCACTGCCTGACGGAAAAACTCCGATTGCGTCAGCCCGCTTAGCGTCACCTTTTCCAGATAGGCCGCGCGGTCCGCCTCCGACAACCGGAATGCGATCGGTTTGCCCAGCCCTGCCCCATCGTTACCTTTCTTGCGTGGCATCGTCTATAGCCCCGCTGGATGCGTCCAGTCTGCCGACTGCCCTGGCAAGGTGAACCGCGTCTCGTCGCCGTTGATCGTATGCGCGCGGAATTCATAGGCTGGCCAAAGCACCTCGCATTCGCCCAGAACGGACATTGCCTGGTCGCCCGTCATGGGCCGCGAGTAACCCGCCCACGGCAGGTAGTGCGACCGACCGTTGTGTCTATCCGCTTTCGACCGGATGACAAGCTGGATCACCCATTCACTGGTCGGAATCATGGATGCCTCCTTATGCACTGCGCATACCTGGCAGTGCTGAGTGTTGACGGCAATTCCGTCGACTCGATGGATGCGGCGCAGTAGTCCGCATCGGGGTTTCAAAGGGGCTTGGCCCCTTTGGCACGCAATATTTTATGGAACGCGTAGCGTTGCGTAAACATATTCGACGTGCCTCGCTTCCCTGCTCTGTAGCAAACACTGTAGCAGCCATATTGCAGGTTTCAAGCATCAATTCGCATAACTAAAGCTAGTTTAAAGCGTTTACTCATCACGCATTTTTGACTATTTAGCACTTTTGTAGCACCATCGGTCTGCGTTGACTCTCCGCGGACCTCGCCATGCCGCTCACTGACCTCCCCGCCGTTGTCGAAGACCTGCTTGATGCACCCGCAACCAGCACGGCGCGCTCCGAAACCGCGCAGCTGGCCGATTTGATCGAGCAGATCGATGCGGCCATGGCACGCGGTGTCTCCAGGCGCGAACTCCACGCCCGCCTGCAAAAGCGCGGCCTCACCATGACTCTCCCCGTTTTCGACAACGCGCTGCACCGCATCCGCAAACGCCTGGGCCGACGCGCACCGAACCGCACCCATGCGCCCCTCAATCGCGCTGCATCGCCCGTCCCCGCCCCGGCACCCTCCGCCCGTGTTATGCGGGGAGCCCACGCGCCGCACTCGTCCACGCCAGCCACTTCCTCACCTCGCGCAGGCATCAGGACGCTCGATGAACTCGCCGCTGAGAACCCGCACCTGTCGCGCATGCAGCTGATCAAGCTCGAAGCGCAGCAATACGACCAGCCGTCGATTTCCAGTGCCGGACTCGACGAAATTGCGCGCAGGTACGGCGGGCCGCCCAGGCGCTGAACCGTATTGCCCCGCCGCGCTGCGCCGGGTCGGCCCGCTCCCCACGCGTCCCGCGCGGGTCCCATAGCCCTGCATACGGGCGCGCGCCGCGCGCTGTACCTCGGCGGTCGCGATGCGTCCCGGGTTGAATTGCAAAAAGGGGCGGAGGTCGATCGTCGGCGAATTCGTGCTTCCCTAACCTGCTACGCCTGCCGTTCAGGTCGAAGCTGATTCGCGGTGCCTCCGCGAGCCGCTCCGGGACAAGCGACTTTTACGCACTGAAAGAGAAAGAACCGCCCTGGCTCACGCCTGGACGGTTCCGGAGACAAAAGCAGTACTTAGGCAAGGTGGCATCGCTTAGGCGGCTTCAGCTTCCTGCTGCGGGTCACGTGAAACCGGGTCGCCCGTTGCGCCCGTTTCGGGGTCCGCATCGGCTTCTTCATCGTCATTGTCCCGATATCCGTAGCTGACTTGCTTCGGCACCTCGCGGTTTCGCAGCAAGTCCGGCAACCAGCCCGAGTCCGTCACGCGAAGCTCAGCCGCCGCCGCATCGTCCTTCTTCATGCCGCGAAGTTCGCCGGAACCTGCGGCTCTACGGCTTCGCTGACTACTGCCTCAATTCTGGCTTTCGACACATGCTCGAAGTACGCTGTGCGCGTCAGCTTCCAGTAGTGCGTGAAATCCACGTTGAGGGTACTCATTCCTGCGCCGCGTGATCGTCTGCCGTGCCGGCACTTTCGCCAACTCGTAGTCGAGCCGTTCATCGCATAGCAGCTTGAGCAATGATGGCGCGAGATTCGCGATTTTCAGCGCGCGGCGCACGGCGACATCGTAATCCTGCACATCGCAGCAATGTGCCCCATAGTGTTTTCCTCTGGCGTCAGCAGCGGGAAGGCTACACACCCGTCCGCGATGCATATATCTCGCATTCGCGGTTCTCAATCAGCGACGCGGCCACCGCGTCGCTTTCGCTGAAGATCAACACGGGCGCTGGGTGATCCTTCGTGATGCGCCCTTGTGCAAACAGCAGATGCAGCTTCACGGCGCTGGCCCGCACAGACGCCAAACTTCGGGAGCTTCGCTCGGCTCTTCATTTCGTGCACGACCGTTGTTCTGAATTAGGCCCTGCTCGTAGATAGTCTCAGCGAGCGATTCGATACTTGTTGACTGCATTTTTCGCACATTGAGCGGCGACGGACACAGCCGGGAGTGCGGAACGTATTCAATGCGCGCTTTGGTCTCGATGCTCGTTTCGGTGCGTGGTTCTGCCTGGTTGATTCGTACGTCTTTCACTCTGACATTTTTCCGGTTATTGCCATCGCGATGTGCGATGCATATTCAAAATAATATGAACTCCAATATCTACGCGTTGCGCATCTCGCATAAAATGATTTATAATTTTTAATTGGTATTGCTTATTAATTTAAAATAACAAACTGAATTTACTTTCATACTGCCCGTAAGAAACTATAATTGATTCTGTGCCTCGCACATCGCGATGGCAATAACCGGAGAGATACCGTGAGTACTACTGAACGCAAGATTGCTTCTGCTGTTGTTCCCGATGAACTGCGTCAGAACGTGCTGCCCCGCTACCTCGGCCACCATTACTTCGAAGGTGAGTCGCTGGTGTATGACTGGGCCGGGCGTCTGGATCACAGCTACGAAGGCGGTCACTGGGACTTCTTCACGCTGTCCAACGATGGTTTTTACATGGCACCGTCCAATCAGGGACGCGTGCATGTCCGCTGGCATATGAACGGTTACAGCGACATGATGGGTGCGGACGCATTCGGCATAACCGTTACCCTCTTCGCCCTCTGCCACCTCGCGGAAAGGACCCAGGACGACACCGTCATCGAGCGCTATCACCAGTTGCGTGAGTATGCCGCACAGCATGTGGAAGCCGCGAACATCCTCCGCGCTATTGACTGATCAACCGGCCCCGGCCTGCGGGTCGGGGTGACTCCTTCATAGGAGGGGAACAGCATGAACACGCTTGCCAGCCGTTTCAGCCGTAACGCCGTCGCCCTGCGCTCTGACCGGCCACTGACGAATGATGAAATCGCGCGCGTTGCGCCTTCGATTCTTGCTAACGCCCCGCACGAAAGCCGCTCGTCGCGCTACAGCTACATTCCGACAGTCGAGGTGCTCGACGCCCTGCGCAAGAAAGATTTCCAGCCCTTCATGGTCTGTCAGACACGGGTGCGTGACGACGGAAGGCGTGCTTTCACAAAGCACCTGCTTCGGTTACGCCATTCCGATCAGATCAGTAGTCGCGAAGCAAACGAAATCATTTTGATCAATTCACATGATGGCACTTCGAAATATCAAATGCTCGCCGGAATGTTCCGCTTCGTCTGTCAGAACGGGATTGTCTGTGGGGACAACGTTAGCGATATTCGTGTGCCGCACAAGGGCGATGTTATTGGCGAAGTGATCGACGGTGCCTTCAAGGTGCTCGACAGTTTCGAGGCGCAAACACAGCAGCGTGAAGGCATGGAGGCAACCGTGCTCGATGAAGGCGAACAGACCGCCTTCGCCCGCGCAGCGCTCGCATTGCGGTATGGCGATGACAGGCCCGCACCGGTCACGGAACAGCAGCTTCTGGCGCCCCGTCGTTTCGAAGACCGTGGGTCCGATCTCTGGAGGACCTTCAACCGCGTGCAGGAAAGCATGACCCGTGGCGGGCTGCATGGTCGCAATGCAAGCGGCAGGGCAACCACCACTCGCGCCGTGACGGGTATCGACCAGAATATCCGCCTCAACCGTGCCCTGTGGGTCCTCGCTGAAGAACTGCGCCGCCTGCGCGGCTAACCGGCTGGCCCTGGCCCTCGGGTCAGGGCCCATCGCGATATCCTGGGGAATCACATGGACACGCTCAATACGCGCCCTACTTGGCTGGCCACGTTGCTGCCGCTACTGGCCATCTGGCAGTACGGCGATAGAAGCCAGGTTCGCGGCGAACTGTATCGCATGGCCCTGTCGGCGGACGCGGCGGCGCACTCCGCCGAAGCACTGAGGCGCATCGCCGAGATGCTGGACCGCGACGGCAACGCAATCGATACGCAACGTGAGGAGTTGCGCGCTATCACCCGCTGCGCCCTGGCTGACTTCGAACGCGTGCCGCCTTCCGCACCCGCTGTAATGGACATCGAGCGCCGGGGTCGTCTGCAGTAACGCTCTCTGACCGACTGACATTCATCGCCCGCGCGAGGGCTGGGCGGGCGTGTGAGGTTTCCATGAACAGGACTGCTTTTGTCGCGCGCAGTTGTAAATTGATACGGCAACGCAGTTAGGAATTGATACACCTCGTTGTAGGGTTGCTCCTTTTGGGCGGCCCGTGATCAGCTACGAGGAGTACATGGAAATCGAGATTCTGCGTCGCCAGGGAAACAGCCTCCGGGACATCGCAGTCGAGACCGGCATGGCAGTTAACACAGTCAGGAAGTATCTGAAATCGGGTCCGCCGCAACGCAAGGCCCGTCAGCCGGTACCGGGCAAACTTGCGCCGTTCAAGACGTATCTGCAGGGCCGCGTGGAAGCGGCGAAGCCAG
>NZ_SMOD01000081.1 GCF_004353905.1 Paraburkholderia guartelaensis
GCCCTGACCTGAAAGGGTGCCCACTTCCGCATGGTGCAGCTGTCGTATGCCATCGTCTGAGGTTCGACGAGAGGAAGCCTGGAAGAAGCCGGTATCACTACGGTTCGGCGCCTCTCGCCGTGACAATACGGTGAATCAACGATGAGACGTATGCGAAGTCCATGTGTAGTCAACATGGTCGGTGTCGGGACGACACTTAACGCTGTGCTTGAGCGCAGTGCGGTGAAAGTCGCACGCTGCGTTCTTAGGGGGCGGCGACGCAGCAATGCGTTGCTGCTACCCGCCGGCCTCCGCGCGGAAATCGCCGGGTGTGGCACCGTCCACACCGTGCGGCTCTGGCAGCAATGCTAACCCGCGTTTGATTCCTCACGGCAGGCCAGCCGTCTACCTCACGTGAAGTCATACTGCCTATGGAGGGGCCGCGGAAGTATCCGCTCTCGGGCGTGTGCAGCCCGTTGGTGAGACGCGCGGCGACGAAGCCAACATTCGTCGTCGCGTTGTCGTTTTTCCAACCCAATATACGTTTGTATCGGAGCCCCGTGGCATGGGTAGGTGCTCTTGCCCGCATCCTGTGCGACCTTTACGACGTCTGTCAGGCCGATAATCGAGACCAGCGCTGTCGCCTTAACCAGAACTTGCCAGTTGTTGCCGATGCTTGGGAGTGCGAAGCGCATCATTTGAGGAAATAAGATGCGTCGAAAAACAAGAACCGCATTCATCCCATAGGCGGCCCCCGCTTCAAGCTGACCGCGCGGCACTGAAAGGAATGCACCCCGGAATGTTTCCGTGAAGCAGGCTCCATATATGAAGCCGAGTGTCAGGACGCCTGCCGATAACGGGTCGATGTCAAATTGCGCGAGTCCCAAGGCATCAGTTAGATTATTGATCTCAATCTGGATGCTGTAAAAGATAAGAAGCATTAGTACAAGGTCCGGTACCGATCGAATCAAGGTCGTATATGCCGAGCCGATTGTGCGAAAGCCACGATTTTGCGATAGTTTTGCCACGGCGCCCATGAGTCCAAGGACAACCGCGGCCGCAAGGGACAGCACCGATAGTTCGATTGTACGGACAGTACCGGCCGAGGGTGTGTCAAAACGCGCCCGATCGCCTAGACTGAATCAACCTGTTAGCGCGAGAGGCGGAGATGGGGCGATTTGTCGAAGGTGCAAACCGCAATCAGGCAACGTTGCTGCCGGAATGTCTTGAGGACTTTATCGCCGAAGACAACCCTGTCCGGATAGTCGATGCATTCGTAGACGAGCTCGATCTGGCTTCAATGGGATTCGAGGGCACCACGCCCGCGACTACGGGCCGACCGTCTTACCATCCAGCTGTTCTGCTCAAGCTCTATATCTACGGCTATCTCAATCGCGTGCAGTCGAGCCGACGTCTGGAGCGCGAGTGCGAGCGCAATGTCGAACTGATGTGGCTGACCGGTCGCCTCGCACCGGACTTCAAGACGATCGCCGAGTTCAGACGCAGCAACAGCGCGGGCATTCGCAACGTATGCCGGCGCTTCGTGGTGATATGCCGTGACCTGAAGCTCTTCACCCAAGCTGCCGTCGCCATCGACGGCAGCAAGTTCAAGGCGGTCAACAGCCGCGATAACAACTTTACGCCCAACAAGATTGCAAGGCGTCAGGAACAGATCGAGCAAAGTATTCAGCGCTATCTAGATGCCCTGGAGACGGCAGATCGCACGCAACCAGCCGAGGTGGAAGCGAAAACTAAACGGCTACGGGAAAAGATTGAAACTCTTCGCGAGCAGATGCGCGATCTGGATCGTGCCGCAGAACTGTTGAGTGATTTACCGGGCAAACAGGTCTCGCTGACCGATCCTGACTCGCGCTCGATGATGTCGCAGGCCAAGGGTACAGGCGTGGTGGGCTACAACGTTCAGGTGGCTGTCGATACGAAGCATCACCTCATCGTGACCCACGAAGTTACGAACGTCGGTGGTGACCACGCGCAGCTAAGCCCGATGGCCAAGGCCGCACGCGATGCGATGGGCAAGAAGACAATCAGGGCACTGGCTGATCGCGGGTACTTCAGTGCTCCGGAAATCAAGGCGTGCGATGACTCGGGTATTGCGGCGCTGGTGCCGAAAACACAGACATCAGGTGCAAAGGCGGATGGACGGTTCGACCGGGCCGACTTCATCTACATTGCCCGTGATGACGAGTACCTGTGTCCAGCAGGTCAACGTGCGACATACCGATACACCTCCTTCGAAGGTGCCAATCTGCTGGAGCTGCGAACGTACTGGAGTAGCGCTTGCCCGAAGTGCCCAATGAAACGCCAGTGCACGCCTGCTGACTACCGTCGTATCCGACGATGGGAACACGAAGCGGTGCTTGAGGCGATGCAGGCCAGGCTGGATCGCCAGCTAGACGCCATGACGATACGACGCCGGACAGTTGAGCATGTGTTCGGCACACTCAAGCACTGGATGGGATCGACGCACTTCCAGACGCGCGGACTTGGCCATGTCGGAGCTGAAATGAGTTTGCATGTGCTGGCCTACAACCTCAAACGCGTCATCAGGATTCTCGGGTTCGCAAAGACGATGCGTGCAATGAAGCTGGCAGGCGCGTGAACTCGCGCGCCGACGCTGTTTGCCAGTAAACACGATCGCGTCATCTGCCGGTATCTCGGCCTAACGCAACGGCGCTTCCCACCGGGCGTCACCGGTCCGCCGTTCTGCGCGTTTTTACACGGCCTCGGCCATCAGCTGCAGGCCAAATCCGAATAGAAACACACTCGTCTCCACGCTTGCTGTAGATAAGTTAACGGCTAGTCGAAAGCCCCGCATCTCTGCTGTGTGCTCCCCCAATCAGCCACCCCGGACGGCAAAGAGAATCCAGACGGCCAGAAAGGGCGCCCCATCGGGCGCGCAGCGGCCCATTTCCATTCGTTATGCAAACAAGGTTAGTGTGAACGGAACCGACATGCGGCAGCAGACCATCGGGCTTTTTCGCCGCTGAACTCCTTATGAGGTGACATCCCTTGTCGCTGAGTGGTCCTCCTACGGGTCATGAACGGCCACCCTGCGCTGCCCAGATTGCGAAGAGTGCGACATACCCGGATAGTCTTCCCGGTGCCGATTAGAGCGAGCTTCGCCGTTGGTCTAACACCGCCTGCGGGCATCGGCCGCCAATGGATGTGCTCGCCATCATCGGGTTCCGATTCTCAAGCCAAACGTTTTGGGGATGGCCGCAGCGACACGAGGCAACAATCGGGACCTCTTGCCAACTTCCTCGTCTTCTTCGCATCGGAGGATGCCCCAGCGTACGAAGCGCCCGCCAACATATCGAAAAGGCTCCGGCGGCAGCGCTCGTGGCTCTCGCGTACAGAAAGGTAGCGAACTCCATTCGTCTTTTGACCGCAAGACGAGCGACGCAAGACATTGCCCCCCAATGTATGTGGGATTAACGCCATGCCCAGAATATCCGCAGGCGTAGTGGATGCGCGTTCCCGATAACGTTCGAAAGAACGGTAGCCGGTCGAACGAGATATCGATGCCACCGCCCCACGTTCGATCAATCTGAACGTCTCCAAAGGCCGGCAACAGGCGACGGAGTCCGCGCTCCGCGCGCACTGCGGACGCCATGTCAGTAGTCAGTCGCGGATCCGACGTATGTCCACCAAATCCGATGGGGCCCGAGCCAGAACCCATGAGGACCCGCCCATCGATAATCTTCCGGAAATAGTGGACGAACATCCGTAAGTCAGTGATGCCCTCCTCCCGCTTCCAGCCCATCAGGCTGATTTTCTCGGGCGCCGGTTGCGTCACCAATGCGTAGGATGAGAACACGGTAAGAAATGGGACGATCTCCCTGCGCTTCGCGAGTTCGATATTGGTCGCCAGTACCACTTCCTTTGCGATGATTTCACCGGTAGGGGTGACAACGCGATTGAGCGTTCCCTCGTCGAGCCGGATCATCGGCGTGCCTTCGAATACCTTCACATCCGCAGCGATTGCCGCAGCCCGCAACTGGCGCGCCAGACGTGCTGGTTGAACAGTCGCGCCCTCGGGGAAATATATGCCGTCCCGGAAAACGGGAGATCGGCAAATCTCCTGTACTTCTTCGGCCGTCAGCGACCGTACGGTGTCCGCTACGCCGAGTTGCCGTGCCGTATCAAGGTATGTTGCGATTTGGGCGTCTTGCGCCGGTGCTGCGGAGACGCGCATATGACCGTTTTCACGCCACCATACGTCGCGACCAGGCTCGGTAGCAAACAGCCGAATAGCGTCCTGAGCCCGAGTACCGGCTCTTGCAACGGCCAACGCCGCATCTGGGCCAATGTTCGCCGCGATTCCGGTGAGAGACGGCCAGTATCCGCTAACCTTCCCTCCATTTTTACCGCTAGCGCCGGAACCACACTGGGACGATTCAATGAGAGCGACGACGAGATGCGGGGCGCGTTCCTTGAGGGCCAGGGCGGTCCACAGTCCAGTATACCCGCCACCGACGATCACCACGTCAACCGTGAGCACCCCGGTAAGGGCCGGCGCCGCAGGTTGTACCCCCTCGCTGCGGAGCGCTTCCTCAAACCACCAGGACGGATCATTCGGAGCTTTTCCCTGCAGATTCATTTGCCCTTCCCTCTGATAAACGTATATCGCTCTGGCAACATCACGCGTGTCCTGTTCAGGCCACCGCCTGAACCTGGATCTCGACGAGGATGTCTTCCCCTGCCAACTTCGACTCGACCGTCGCGCGCGTGGGGGGATGCTCTTTATCGACCCAAGCTTCCCATACTTCGTTTAGCTCATCGAAGGTGTTGACATCCTTAAGCCAGATATTCGCAACAGCAATACGGGACTTGGCACTGCCGGCGGCCAGCAGAAAGTCATCAATCTGCGCGAGGATATCTGCCACCTGCTCCTTGACGCCCCCTGTAGTGTCGCGGGCCGTTAGCCCAGACAAAAAAACGAATCCATTCGCGATCAATACCTTGCTCAATCGCCCCGTAATCTCCAGCCGGCGGATCATGAAATCTCCTCTTTCGCTAAAAAATTTATGACGTAACGGCTCACTCTCGGATGCCACACCACGCATGCGCATCGGCATCAGCGTCAATCGTTGTCCAGATTCGGATACCTAAAAATCCTCCGCTCCGAGTCACCGAATGCCCCCCACGCCTCTGACGCGACGCGCTACCTGTCACCTCCGATAGCGCCGGATACATACAAACCAGCCCGCACCGCTATCGTGACGCGCGCCCCACAAGCGGTCAAATGCCAATACAATGGGTGCGTATACCATTTCCTTATGGGTGACCCAATGAAGCTCCGACAAATCGAGGCATTTCGTGCAGTAATGGAGTCAGGGTCAATGACCGGTGCAGCGCGCGATCTGCAGACAACCCAGCCCAACGTGAGCAGGCTCATTGCACAACTGGAGAATGACACGCGCCTTGTCCTATTTGATCGCACAGGCGGACGCCTGCTGCCACGGCCAGAGGCCAAAGCTTTGTTTCGCGAAGTTCAGCGGGTCTTTGTGGGACTAAAAAGCCTGACGTACGCGGCAGATACCATTCGTAACCTCGGAAGCGGTCGCCTTCGCATCGGAGCGGTGCCGGGCATTGGACTTAGTTTCCTTCCGAGGGTCGTTGAACGTTTCAGACGGACGAGACCGGGAGTCAACATCTCAATCCATACCAACTCATCGATCACGGTTGAGCAGTGGGTCTCGTCGCAGTTTTGCGACGTCGGAGTCGTGGCCTTCGTTTCAGGGGCGGCAACGTGTCAGATTACCCGGTTACCAGATGCTCAGGCTCTTTGCATGGTTCCGAAAGCGCATCCGCTCGCTCGCCGCACCGCAATCAAGGCGAGCGACCTTCGCGGAGAGGAGTTCATCTCCATGTGTCAAGGCGATGGTTCGCGGGAAAACATTGACCAGTTGTTTGAAGCCGAAGGAGTTGAGCGCAAGCTAACACTCGAAGCACAATACAGTGCTACGTGCTGTGAGATGGTGAAACTGGGTATGGGTGTGACGTTGGTTCATCCACTCGTTGCAACGGACTTCGTCGGCCAGGGAGTAAAGGTTCTTCCTTTCTCGCCGTCCCTATGTTGCCGCAGCTTTCTTCTTTATCCGCCACATGATATCGCCCCGCAACTCGTTAGCGAGTTTGCAACTCTGCTCCAATGCGAGATAGAACGCGAGCTGAAAATCTGGAACGAATAAGCCATGGATGAAGTAAGCAGGCTCGACTGGCTGGCGGCCCATTTTTAACCGTGGATGGCTTGGGGTAGCCGCCTGTGCGGTCAGCATAGGCGGCTAGCACACGAAGAAGTTGTCGGGCCTGTCGATTGACAAGGCATGTCAAAGATCGTTCGTGCAACGAGCTTGTGAGGCGTTATAAGATGCCCACGGCTACAAAACGCTCCAACCCGGGGCTCGACGGCGAATCACGGCATTGATGCAATCACGGGCCGTGTTCAAATACTGTGCGCATGTTCGGAGGTCCGCGAGGATGTCACCCGCCGTACACATCATACGTGAAGTACTTTTCTGCGAGCCTGTCATAGGTACCGTCTTTGCGTATGGCGTCGATCGCGTTATTGATCCCATTAAGAAGGACCTTATCGTCCTTTCGGACACCGATGCATACCCCGTTACCAAATATCGCAGCATCCCTGATTTGAGGCCCACCAGCAAAGCCATAGCCGCGACCTTGAGCGGTCTTCAGAAAGCCGCTCTCAGCCTGCGGGGCAAACGCAAACACCGCGTCAAGGCGACCGTCAACGAGGTCTGCCCATGCCTGGTCCTGCGTCTGATACGAAACGATGTTGACTCCGTTTTCGCCCCAGTACTTTCTCGCATAGCTTTCCTGTGTACTTCCCTGGAGCACGCCAACGCGCTTTCCTCTGAGGGATTCCACTGTTGCCGCCAGTCCAGAACCACCTTTGACGACCAGTTTTTCGATTGGCGCATATAACTTGTCGCTGAAATCGATGATTGCGGCGCGCTGTGAATTATTCGACAGCGACGAGTTGATTGCATCGAATTTCCGCGCCTGAAGTGCGGCTATGATCCCATCAAAGGAATTTTCAATCCAGACGCACTTGACCTTCATCCTCGCGCAGATCTCGTTGCCGAGGTCTATGTCGAACCCAACCAGCCGTCCATCTGGAGACTTGGACTCAAATGGCGGATACGAGCTGTCTACGCCGAAGCGAAGCACTTTGGGGTCTTGCGCAGACGCGCTCGTCGAAAGACTGGTTGCGACAAACGCAAGCAGCAAAGTCGTAATCACCTTCATTTTGGATCTCCTCACTGGCCCCCAAAAGCGGGCAACAAATTTACGCGGCGACGCGCGTTCGGCGTGATTGCCGCGCGGCAGACTTCCTACGATGACCCAAAGCCGATCGCTTCCGGAAGTGGCGCATCAATTGAAGTCTTCCTGCTCCCAAGCCCCGGCCATCTGAAGACGTACGGGGTGGCAAGCCCATCATGCTTGGCAAGTTGGCGTGGCGTCCAATGCGGAAAAATTTGGCGTCTATACGGAATCGGTATACCCAAGCCGTAGAATGTCGCGAAGATACGAGGGTGCGGCAGTGGCTTTCCCGAACCGACAAGAAGGCACCGCGCGCCTTCCTGAACCGTTGTGGCTTGATGGTCGGATTGGCTATCGGAGTTCGCCAACGCAGGGATACAGGTCTACGCATATAACTGAGGAAAGCGCCTTACACCACAACAGACTCTCGCCCCTTTCAAACGCTGCCTGTCCCCTTTCCTTGTGAGCCGTTACAAAGTCATCAGGCCTTCAAACCTTATGCGTCGACAAGAGAATGCTCGTCTCGGAGTTCGCGATTCCGTCAACACGACGGATCGCGCCGAGCACGCGATCGAAGCTCTCCAGCGAATCGGCCTGCAGTTCGACGACAAGGTCCCATCTGCCGTTGGTGCTATGGATCGACACGACGTTCGGATGTCCGCGCAGAACTTTCACGACTTCGGCGGCTCGATTGCCCTCGACAGCGATTGACATCAGCGCGCGGATGCGGTGGCGTTCGACAGCTGGCTTCAACCGAACGGTATAGCCAATGATCACACCGTGTTTCTCGAATCGAGTAATCCGATTCTGCACGGTCGCACGCGCGATGCGCAAATTCTTCGCGAGCGCAACGACCGACAGCCGCGCGTTATCGCGCAGCAGCGAAATTAGCTGACGATCCACGTCGTCGAGAATAACCATCGGACCTGTCGCTCCTGTTAGATGTCGTCCAGCCGCAAGCATGTCGCGTCTGGCCCTGCTCGACCAGCGCGAACCGATCATGTTGTCGAATCGGATCGAGCATTTTGGATAGCTTATCGGGAAATTTGAGGATTTTGTCATCTATCTGCTGGGCGCCCTCCTTGCAACAATATCTCCATCGAGCGGTGGTTTTCGCCGCGCTCACTCCAGGAGATACACCAATGACACGTTTCCTCGACGTTCCTGCCACTGCGCGACTGATAGCAAGGACTGGCGCCACGCCGTTTCTTCGTGAACTCGTCGACACACTGCGCGCCGACTACCTCAACTGGGCCGATTTTGACAAGTCGCCGCGCGTCGCGTGCCACTCGCGCGACGGCGTGATCGAGCTGATGCCCGTTGCGAACGCATCGTTGTTCGCGTTCAAGTACGTAAACGGCCATCCCGTCAACGCCGCGCGCGGGATGCACACGGTGATGGCGTTTGGCGCGCTCGCCGAAGTCGACACCGGCTATCCGCTGCTGCTCGCTGAACTCACGCTGACGACGGCGCTGCGCACGGCCGCGATGTCGGTGCTGGCCGCGCAGGCGCTCGCCCGCCCAGACTCCCGCACGATGGCGCTGATCGGCAACGGCGCGCAGAGCGAATTCCAGGCGATCGCGTTCCACACGCTGCTCGGCATCGAGGAGATCCGCGCGTTCGACGTCGACCCGGACGCGACCGAAAAGCTCGTGCAAAACCTCGCCGCGTATCCGGCGTTGCGTGTTGTGCGCGCCGCGTCGACCGCCGACGCCGTGCGTGGCGCCGACATCGTGACGACCGTCACCGCCGACAAGGCGTACGCGACGATCATCACGTCCGACATGATCGAGCCCGGCATGCACGTGAACGCGGTCGGCGGCGATTGCCCGGGCAAGACCGAGCTAGAAGCGGGCGTCCTGTACGCGGGCCGCGTGTTCGTCGAATTCGAGCCGCAGTCGCGGATCGAGGGCGAGATCCAGCAGATGCCGGCCGACTTCCCGGTGACCGAACTGTGGCGCGTGCTGCAGGGCGAGACGACCGGCCGCGAACGCGCGGACGAAGTCACGGTGTTCGATTCCGTCGGCTTCGCGCTCGAGGATTACTCGGCGCTGCGCTACCTGTACGCACTCGCGCAGCAGAACAACGCGGGCGTCCAGATCGCGCTGATTCCGCCGGCCGTCGATCCGAAGAACCTGTTCGCGCTGATCGACGATCCGGTCGCGATCGCGCAGGGTCAGACGGAGTCCGCCACAGAAACCGTCAACGCGTTCGCGCGCTGATCATCCAGCTCGGGCGGCTCGCGCCGCCCGGTCTTTTGCCTACCTCTCAGCTCTCCATGAATACAGTATCGATTCAGGCGCCGTCTTCCGTCGTGATGGTCCGGCCTCACTGCTTCCTGCCGAATCCGCAGACCGCGGCCGACAACGCGTTTCAGCACGCGTCCGACGACGACGCGAGCCGCTCCGCGTCGGTATCCTCCATCGCACGCGACGAAGTCACAACCGCTGCTCAGGCGCTCGCTGATGCCGGCGTGCGCGTGCACCTGTTCGACGACCACGGCGAACTTGACACGCCTGACTCCGTGTTTCCGAACAACTGGTTCTCGACGCATCCTGGCGGACACATTGCACTGTACCCGATGCGCAGCGTGAACCGCCGCCGCGAGCGGCGCCCCGACGTCATCGAGATGCTGAAGGCCAAGTACCGGGTGCAGGACGTAATCGACTATTCGGGACTCGAATACGACGAGGTGTTCCTCGAAGGAACCGGCGCAATGGTGCTCGACCATGTGGCGCGGATCGCATACACCGCGCGATCGCGCCGCGCCGATCCGGTCGCACTCGAACGTTTCTGCACGCACTTCAATTTCGAACCAATCTGCTTCGATACGGCCGACGCAGAGGGCCGGCCGATCTACCACACCAACGTGATGATGAGCATCGCGACCGAATTTGCGATGATTTGCCTAGACCTGGTAACGGATCGCCACCGCCGCGAGGAGATCGCGCGTCGTCTAACCGAAACGGGACGCACGTTGATCGCGCTCGATCAATCGCAGATCGAGAACTTCGCAGGCAATACGCTGGAATTGTCCGGCAAGACCGGGCGGGTGCTCGCGCTGTCACGCCGGGCGCTGGATTGCCTCACGCTTGACCAGCGCGCGACAATCCAGCGCTCGGCGCGGTTGGTCCCGCTCAACGTCCCGACGATCGAACTCGCCGGCGGCTCGGTGCGCTGCATGCTGGCTGGCATCCATCTCATGCCCCGTAGCCCGCGATGTGTTTCCGACGTTTGATGCAGGTCGGTGACAAGCGAACAGCTATCTCCGGAGCGTGATCACAAGGATCCGAGCAAAGCATCTGCCATTTGCTTACCGTCGGTCAGCGGAAGTCATCGAAGGCGGTCCTCAGGCACAGCTTCGTGGCGGGCGGCATGTCACACACGTCGCATAGCAGCGTTTCTGGCATATAAAAAGGAGACAGCGGCGGTAGTGGTCGGCCTATCGGCTTTAGGCGCGAAAACGTTTTGGCATAGCACTCCGTAGACCTCGAAGCCTTGTTCTCGAATGACACGGCGATCGCATCGAAAACATGGTTGGTCTTCTCGTCGACCACATCACAGCAGCCTGGGTTCGCCGCGCAGCGCCACGAAGACCTCGTCGAAGTGCCATGTCGCGCCCCGTCTGCGCCGAGAAGCTTTAACGCGACGTGCAGAGCACGCGCCGAATTTGTCGCAGCAACGCCCGATCAGTTTCATAACTGACCACGACGCCGCGCTCGAACAGCAACTCTTCGGCCGTCGTCGATATACGGTCGTCCAATGCACGTTAAGCAAATGCCCGGCTCGCTTCGCCTGAGGCAGCTTTAGCGGCCCGTTCTCGAGCGGCCGGAGGACCACCGCTACGCACAAACAGTTGCATCGGGGATTGACGTGGTACAACGGCGCGGCAAGCGTGAAGACGTGAAGCCATGATCGCGCTGCGCGCGTTAGCGACACTGCGACCAATGCCAGTACTCGTTCGAAAGAACGTTCGTGAAACGAAACGAGTGTTGTTGTACAAACCACCGTGCGGTACGCCGATTTAGCAACAACGCCAGTCGAGGCTGATGGCAATTATTGGCTGATTCGTCGCATTTGGAACATTGATGTTCTATTCCAGACCATAGCGATCGCTGGTTGCTCAATAAAAAGGACACAGAATTCCCCACTTCCAGACTTCTGCCGCTGGCATACTCATTGCATGGATCCCGACAAGGCATCAGCTACCCTTCGGCCGAGCGGAAATCAACTTCCTGCCAAGCCAGCATGTGTTTCTGGTACTTAAATTGGATGAAATCGAATCGCTTTTCTGAATCCTTTTCTGAATCAGTCGGGGAATAATCTTGAAAGTTTCCGAATACCTGCTTCACTTTATCAAAAATGCTGGCATTTCCCGCGTCTTTGGGGTCCCAGGCCGCGAGAACGCGCACATATTGTTTAATGAAGTGGACGACATAGATTTCGTCACGGGCCGAGTGGAGTTTAATGCCGGAGTGGCAGCTGAGTTTTCGGGCCGATGCACGCTGCGCCCGCAGGTTGTTTTCTGCACGATGGGGCCTGGCGCGACAAATATGGTAACAGCTGCGGCTTCGGCCCACCTCAACCATTCGCCGCTTCTAATCGTTTCCGCACAACTGGAACGAGATGATCGCCACTACAACGTGACCCACCAATGCGTGGATCAGCGCGCCATTTTCGCACCGGTCACGAAGCTTTCGCTGGAGCTGGAAAATCCCGAAGATCTTCCTGACGTTCTGCAACATGCGTTCTCCGTCATGATGGTCGACCCACCGGGGCCTGTGCATCTGAGTATTCCGGTCGATATATATTCGATGACCCATCCGCGTTTGGTCGCCGACGGATTCCCAGAAGTACCAACCAGGCTCTTATGGCCCCGTTCCAGCCTTAGCGCGTCTAGCGTTAGCACAGTTATCGAGTACTTGCGGAAAGCAGAGCGTCCAATATGCCTGATCGGCCACGAAGTCGTCAGAGCGGGCGCAGAGCGTGAGCTGGTCGAATTTTGTAAAAGATGGAATATACTGATGATGGCGTCTGCAAACGCCAAGGGCTTCCTATCCATGACTGATCCCCTATACATCGGTTCGGCCAGCCCATACATGGAAGGAATACTCAACTATCCGACAGCGCTTGACGACGTCTTCAATGACGTCGATCTCATTCTTAACTTCGGTTATCAGTACGTCGACGATATCTTGCCGAAGATGTGGTGCCGCGGAAAACCTAAGAATGTAATTCACATTTCTGCCCACTCTGCGGAAACGATAAAGGAAAAGTATCGCTTCGACTTCGAGGTAACGTCGAACGTCTTAGATGCGCTTCAGCAACTGGGTGAATATGCGGCCACCCCGAAGCAGCACTTTCCGGCCGATAAGTTGAAGACAACAATACAATCCCATCGCCGACGGAGAAGTTCGTACGGGCGGCTCAGTCCCATCGAGGTGGTGGAGGCCGTCAACAAGAATATCGGCGGAGGCAAGTTTATAACAGACATCGGATACTACCGTCATCACGCGATTCTTTTCAGCGAGCCGACTAGCACGGGCCAATTCTTTACCGATGCTGGCCTCTCCAGCTTCGGGACAGGGCTTGCAAGTGCAATAGGAGCCCAGTTTGTTGACCCGGACAACTCCGTGTTCCTTATTGCAGGAGATGGCGGCTTTCACTCCGGGAGTTGCGATCTGGAAACAGTAGCCCGTCATACGCTCCCTATCGTCATGCTAATCTTGAACAACAACGCGTTCGGGCTAATTGAACGATATCAGCACCGGGGAGGAAACGGAGCGAACGAAGCAATCTTGAAGTTCGGGAGCGTGGACTTCACAGCGCTTGCCAAGGCGAACGGCGTTGCTGGGGCACGGGCTAGCTCATTCGAAGAGCTTGATGCCGCTATTGCGGGACGTGATCGGAGCAAGCCGATTTTGATCGAGGTACCGCTCGAGTATGCTGAGGGAGACGAATTCAGAGAATCGTTCTAACACTACACCCTCGGTTAATTTCCTATACAAGTGAACCTATATATAGGCGAAGAGAATGGTCTGTCCCGCTCGAAAATCGGAGCGGCGGAGCGTAACCGTGAAGATACAGTTGCAACGAAGATGGAGAACACATGAACGGCATTGAAGAGCTTTGACTATTTGAATCCGAGCTCCTAAGATGTTGTCGATCATAAAATTTTTGGATCGTCGGGGGTATCTGTGGGTAGTTTGAGGTAGTTCACGGAGGGCACAGGAAGCGATACAGCTTTTTGCAGGTGGCGTCGAAAGCGTTTTGCGCTTGCTCGTCGAGGTGACGGGAGATCAATGGACCGCCGTATTCATGGACCTGCTGAAGCACAAGTGTGCGTGCGTCCAAGGCCGCAGCATCAGGATCTTCGTAACGCACTTCAATGAGATGTCCACCGAGCATCCATAGGTGATCGCGGTGCCGGTTCAGCGTTTTGCGCGCAAATCCCTGTGCGAGCAGATTCATGAGGAAAGGGGTGAACACGGCCACGATTTCTTGCCCGCAAGGGATATCGGTGTCCTCGAAGCGCCATGAGGAGGCCCAGTTCTGCAGATCCGGGACATATTTCGCGAGCGCCTGCTGTTCGGCGAGAATTGCCGCTTTGCCATCGTCAAGTTTGCTAGCCATGTTGCTAACCCGCCTGCTTAATGCCTGCCATCATTTTCCCGCTTTTGTATATGAAGGTGCGCGGCTGTGTGAGGCAACCCAGTCGATCGAAATTGACGTGCGCCCGCGCAAGGGTTCGAAGCCCATCTGCTCATGCTGTGGCCAGCCAGGCCGGGGTTACGACTCGCTCACGCAGCGCCGCTTCGAGTTTATTCCCGTCTGGGGCTTTGCCGTGTTCCTGCTCTATACCATGCGACGCGTCGATTGTCGTACCTGTGGCGTGAAAGTCGAAGCCCTGCCATGGGCCAACGGCAAGCACACGCTCACCCGTGCCTACATGATCTTTCTGGCGCAGTGGGCACGCAAACTGTCGTGGAAAGAAACGGCACAAAGCTTTCGAACCAGCTGGGAGAAGGTCTTCAACGCTGTGGAGTGGGTTGTCGACTGGGGGCTAACCCATCGCGAACTCGGCACGCCCCGCGCGCTGGGTGTCGACGAAATCCAGTACCGGCGTGGTCACGACTACCTCACACTGGTCTACCAGATCGAGGCTGGCTGCACGCGGCTGCTCTGGGTCGGGCAGCAACGCACGAAGGAAAGCTTCTCGAAGTTCTTTGCCATGCTCGGACAGCAACTGTGCGAAACGGTTGAATTCGTGTGCTCGGACATGTGGAAACCTTACCTCGAAATGGTCGCGCTTCATTGCCCGAACGCCCTGAATATCCTCGACCGTTTCCATATCGTGGCCAAGATGAACAAGGCGATCGATGAGGTTCGCGCGGAGGAATCACGCCGCATGGCTCGTGATGGCTACGAGCCGGTGCTCAAAAAGTCTCGATGGTGCCTGCTCAAGCGGCGCGAGAACCTCACTGGCAAGCAACGCGGGCCTGTCATAAATTTTGTGTGTAAGGCATAACATGTAGCTCAAGGAGCATGTATGCCACGCAAACCCAAGACGTCCCCCGAGGCCCTGACGGCGTTGCCGTCCATTCCGAAGGAACTGATCGACCAGTTCGTGAAGGGGCCGATGACGGCCGAAGCGGTGCATGCCGCCTCAGCGGCGTTCAAGAAGGCGCTGATCGAGCGGGCGCTGGGCGCCGAACTTGGACACCATCTGGGCTATCCGGCCGGCGCCGTGCGGCCCGAGAACGCGACCAACCAGCGCAACGGCAAGAGCGG
>NZ_SMOD01000082.1 GCF_004353905.1 Paraburkholderia guartelaensis
GAACTGCTGCAGACCCTCGTCCATCAACGCTACAAGCAACGCCGCAGCATCCTCGTCACGTCCAACCGCGTCGTCCAGGACTGGGGGCGCTACCTTCGCGACAGCACCATGGCTTCGACGATCCTTGACCGTCTGCTGCATCGCTCCAAACTCCTCGAGTTTGAAGGCAAGAGCTATCGTCTCCGTGAAGCCGCTGCCAGGCTTGCCGTCACTGAGGAATCCGACGCATAATCCGCTCGTCCTGCCTGGGGGAATTTAGCCGCCCACAAGTGGAGGAGTTTGAACTGCCCATCGGGGCCCATTGCGGACACATCGAAATCGGCCGTGCCCGTCGACCCCTGATGGCGTTCGTGATGGTGCTGGCGTACTCGCGGGAAATTTACTTGCGCTTCTTCCTCGACGCACGCATGGAGAACTTCCTGCGCGGCCATGTCGGGGCCTTCAATGCATGGTGTGGACTGCCAAGGATTCTTTGGTACGACAATCTCAAGAGTGCCGTACTTGAACGCCAGGGTGATGCCATCCGTTTCAATCCGACACTGCTCGCCTTCGCAGCCCACTACCGTTTCGAACCACGGCCTATGGCCCCTTACAGGGGGAACGAAAAAGGGAGAGTAGAGCGGGCCATACGCTACATACGGGAGGCGTTCCTCGCTGCACGCACGTACAAGGATCTGGACGATCTGAATGCGCAGGCCGCGCACTGGTGCCGCACCCAGGCGGCTGACCGGCCATGCCCTGAAGACCGTGACATGAGTGTACGCGAGGCGTTCGCGCAAGAACAACCCCTGCTGCTGCCCCTTCCCGATAACCCCTATCCCGTAGAAGAACAGCTCGCCGTGAAAGTCGGCAAGACACCATACGTCAGATTCGATCTCAACGACTACTCGATCCCGCATACACGCGTACGCCGCACGTTGACGATACGCGCCGATACCGCGCAGGTCAGGGTGTTCGACGGCGCTGACATGATCGCCAGCCACCGGCGCTGCTATGACCGCGCCGAGCAGATCGAGAATCCGCTGCACCTGAAGACGCTTGAGGAGATCAAGCATCAGGCGCGTCAGCATCGCGGCGTCAACGGCCTGACGAAGGCCGTACCGGCCTGCCAGCGGTTGCTGGTGCGAGCGGCTGAACGCGGCGCAAACATCGGCGCGCAGACCACCGCGCTGCTGCGCCTGCTCGACCGTTACGGCGCGGCCGAGCTGCAGGTCGCAGTCGAAGATGCGCTGCGCACGGGCTCAGCCCATACGAACACCGTGCGGGCCGCCCTGGAGCGCCGTCGCGTCGAACGCGGCGCGCCGCCGCCCGTCGCCATCAACCTGCCCGAGCATGTTCGCAGCAAGGACAGGCCCGTGCAACCCCATCGCCTCGATACCTACGATCAACTGGGAGCTGACGAAGATGACAGTACCGAATCCTCAGAACACTGAAGCGCTGCGCGCACGCGCCAGGGCGCTGCGCATGAACGGCCTGCTCGAGCACTGGCCTGAGGTCGAAGGCGCTGACTGGATCGCACCACTGCTGCAATGGGAGGAAGAAGAACGCGCGCATCGCTCGTTGCAGCGTCGCATTCGTGACGCGCGCCTCGGCCACTTCAAGGGGCTTGCAGACTTCGAATGGGCGTGGCCCAAACGCATTGACCGCGCCGCGGTCGAGGATCTCATGTCGCTCACGTTCCTCGCCGACGCAGCCAATGTCGTGTTCATCGGCCCGAACGGCGTGGGCAAATCGACACTGGCCAAGAACGTGGCCAGTCAGGCGCTCGTTGCGGGGCGCTCGGTACTGTTCCGCTCTGCAAGCGAGATGCTCGGCGAGCTCGCTTCGCTCGACAGCGATTCGGCACTGCGGCGGCGTTTGCATCATTACGCGGCGCCGGACGTACTCCTGATCGACGAGGTCGGCTACCTGTCCTATACGAACCGGCATGCAGACCTGCTGTTCGAACTCATCAGCCGCAGATATGAGGCCAGATCGACAATCGTGACAACCAACAAAGCATTTGCTGACTGGTCAGAAGTGTTCCCGAACGCGGCATGCGTCGTGTCACTGGTCGACCGTCTCGTGCATCGCGCCGAGGTGATCTCGATCGACGGCGAATCGTACCGGCTCAAGGAGGCACGTGAGCGCACCGAGGCCCGGGCCCGGCAGCGCGGCGTGAAGAAGTCGTTCACGCGAAAGGAGGACGAGACATGAGCGCGCCCGTGTTGCCCTCCGGCCGCCGTCACGGCATCGCGTTCACCGTCCCGGAGGACTGGACGCCAGAGCAGGCGCTGGCCGTGTTCGAGCTACTCGAAGACCTGCGTGAGGTGATCTGCTCGCGCTATCTGGCGGACATCCAGCGGGTAATGCGCGATGAGCGCCAGCAGCCCGAGCGGCCCCTCGTTGGCCCGCCGTCGTTCTGACTCTGACCGGCTACGTGCTACCGCATCAACATGAAGGGGCCCTCGCGGCCCCTTTATTGTTGAGCGAATCGCTCAACCTTGCTTCGCCAACTAGACGCGCTTTTACACCGCCAACAACAGGCGCCGATGTGCAATCGGTAATCATCTTTTGGCTCTTTACTCAGCCTGGAAATACTTGTTGCCGAAAGGGACAATAGCAAACACGGAGTCGGGAAACGAATCGGTCCGTGATAGACAGATCGCCGTGTTTCGCATGCCGTACTGATCAGTGATCGGGAACAGGCATGATCTGCTGCGTGAGATCGGGAAAACATGTCTCATGACTGGTCGGCGCGTCGGCGGCGATGCCTGGTGCGCAAATGTGCACGCCAACCTCGCCACACGGGAAGTCGGGGTTTGCCGATGCGGAGGCCCGGTTCAGGCACGCGACAACCAGATTGCTTCCACACTCATTCCGGTTTGAGCGTTATCCGGCCGTTTTTTGTCTGATTCGACCATCTTGTCCCGGCACCAAGACGCTCTACATGTTTCTGAAGTCCCCGCGCCCACGCAAAGTCGGCCTCACGTCCGAGGTCACGCACGAGCCTGATAACCTTCACCCGATGGCAGTGGCCCAGAAACTCGTCAAGCACGTCGGCGCGCAAGTTACGCAGGCCTGCCGACAGATGGCTCGCCTCCTCAAGCGACTGACCTTTGCCGATGTCACTGGCGAGTTCCAGGATTGCGCGCTCGGGCACCGACACCTTGACCTCCGGGTCGCCGGCGGGAAGCGGCTTCAGGCCCCTGTCGTAGGGCAGGTCGTTGTCGAACAGAGAGGTGGTCTGGAACGAGTAGGCCAGGTGCTGGCCCACCCAGGACGGGATGCGATAGGGCTTCTGGCCCCATAGTACAACCTTTTCGCGAAATGCGATGTTGTGACGGACGCCCTGCCAGGCAAGGGCGGTTTTTCCTCCAACGTGAAGGCCTGCAATGCGGCGAGTCAGGTAGGCGATCGAACCGTCCCGTGTCGGCGTGTCCCCGGTCAGAAGGTAGACGCCCTGCGAGAGCCGCTGCAGCCACCCGGATCTGACCATGTGCGCCGCGAGCGCAACGCTGATCCCCATCTGCCGGAGCTGGCCGGAATCCACAGGATGACCGCGCCGGCTTTCCTGCATCAACCGCTGGACTGTCCTGTTGCTCATCGGATACCCGAGGTTGCGTTATCTGGTTGCAGTATATGCCTCCTAGTCTTCATTTTTTGCAATTTTTTAACGCGACCGGAAGATCGAAAATCCCGTCGCCGCGCGATTTCCGGGGCCGGTCCTACCCGGCCCAATGTGAAATCCCACACTGGTGATCAGATAACTATCCTTATCTGACCACCGGGATGCATTGCCCAAACCCAGCCGCCGGAAAACGCGCCGCCGCGGCGGGAATGCAGCTGGCCCCTGGTTTGCGCCGCATCCGGTGCAGGTGCCTTCCCTTGGTCGTGGTGCCTGCCGGCGGCGTACGCCGCCCTCGCGCAGCCCCCCGGTGAGCGTGCCGCGGGCGCCAGGCGCGGACCCGAACACGCCTGGCGCCCGCGGCACTCCGGACACACGCTCACTCGGGCGATCGCTTCGGCGGCTTGGGCGTCGATCATCGAACGCTGCAGCCGGCCCAGCAGCGCCTTTGCCTCCTCAAGATGCAAGCCGAGAGAACCAGCATCGAATCCGTCCCGTTCGAATCGGGCTATCTCCGTAGTGTTCGCCTATTCGTCGACTTCGACATGAACCACAATCAGCACGCTGATTTGCATCGCAGTCTCCCGCGGCGGCGTAGCTCGGACGATGAGCTTACCGCGCAAGGATCTGCAGCCGCTCATTCGCTGCACGCCGGTCGAAACCCCGATCCAGCCAGACCAACCATTCGTCGACCTCTACGCGCAGATCGTTCACGTCAATCTTGCCTTCGCGCAAAGTCTCGATCCACTCGAGAAATTCGTGCTCGCCATGAACTTCCAGAGCGTTCATGTATCTCTCGGAGCCTCCACTGCCTTCTGGCGGACAACGCCCGGAGCCCGCGACGCAGCATGGTAGCGGCCTTAACCGCTGGTTGTACGTGCGCCGCTCGACGCGCACGTCATGTAACCACCACGAGGTGAAGTCGTACAGGTGGCCAAAGCGCTCATGCTCGTGCAGGCCAAACGCCACCAGCGACAGGGTGTCTGGGCCGTCGAAGAATTGGAACGCACCGTCGCGATGTCCACCGTAACGCCATCCGCGGATGATGAACCGGTGCAGGTGTTCGTCGCTCCAGCCCATGGCGAGCTGCATCACCAGATGCAGTTGCGCAATCGTGATCTGCTCGGGAATCAACACTCGCCGCCAGACCGGCGGGCTGACGCCGCGCAGGCTGATTCGCAGCTGGAGAACAGAAGACGGATCGGCAGGGTCGGAGTCCATTGACCCACTTTAAACTCCCCATCGACCATGTTCGCTGAAACCAGGCTTCAGCCCCCGCTTTGGCGCGGTCTCGCTAAACATGGCTCAGCGTCCGTTTAATCGTGTCGCAGAACCACTGCTGGGCAGCTAAGTCCTCTGCGTGGGGGTACCAGTACATGTTGACCTCGAAGGGCGGAATTTGAAAGGGTAAGGGCAGAACCTGCATCCGTCCTTCACTGGCGAACGACTTAGCGATACGCGTCGGTAACGTCAAGACGAGGTCAGTGGTGGCAATGGACGAAAAGAGGCTGGTGAAGTGCGGGACCCTGAGAACAATCTTGCGGCTGAGCCCCATCTCGCTCATCGCGTCTTCAACGAGATGGTGACCCGTAAATGGTGCTACCACCACGTGACTAGCCGTGACGTACTCGTCCAACGTGAGGCTGTCCTTGATGGTCGGGTGAGAGGCGCTCAAGAGGCAAGAGTAGCTCTCGCTAAAGAGAGTCGTCTTTCGCGCCTGGCCGCCGACGAACTGCATGTTCCCCACCGCAGCATCGACGTACCCGGTTTGCAGCCACTCGGCGATGAGGTTGCTGTCGATCTGAACGATTTCGAGCCCCACGGACGGCGCAACGGCTTGAAACTCACGAATGAGGAAGGGCAGGAAGTACAACTCGCCCAAATCAGACAGTGCAAGTCGGAACGACCGCTCCGAAAGTGTCGGGTCGAACTGGCGGGTCGCCGAAATCGCTGACTCGATGCTGTTTAGCGCCTCTTTAAATGAGTTGAACAGTTGCGTCGCGTTGAACGTGGGAACCATCCCGTCGCGTGTACGGGTGAACAAGGGGTCGTGGAGGAGGTCGCGGAGCCGTGTCAAGGAGTAGCTGACGGACGGCTGCGTGATATTAAGGCGTTTGGCCGCGCCACTGACACTTCTGCTCTCGTAGATAGCCACGAACGTTCGAATCAGGTTCAGGTCCGTGCTCATGGTTACCACCTATATAGATGCTATCTATTATAAGAGCAAAAAAATGATGATTGGTCTTATTCGACCCGCAGTCATAGCATCGCAGTATCGAAAGGAATTGATGCTATGAAGACTATTCACCAAGCTTGCTACGAAATCCTCCGCAACCAAGGCCTGACAACGTTCTTCGGGAATCCGGGCTCCAATGAGCTTCCGTTCCTGAAGGATTTCCCGAGCGACTTCAAGTACATCCTCGGTTTGCACGAGGGCGCAGTTGTCGGGATGGCGGACGGTTACGCGCAAGCGACGGGGCGTCCGACTCTCGTGAACCTGCATTCGGCCGCTGGCACTGGGAACGCCATGGGGGCCTTGGCCAATGCCTGGAACTCCCACACCCCGCTCGTTGTGACGGCCGGCCAGCAAGTTCGCGCGATGGTCGGCGTCGAAGCTCTGCTGGCCAACGTCGACGCTGCCTCGCTGCCGAAGCCGCTTGTCAAATGGAGTTCGGAGCCCTCCTGCGCGCAAGAGGTGCCGTTGGCGCTGAGCCGCGCGATTCACACCGCTGGCACCGGCGCAAAAGGCCCCGTCTACCTGTCGGTCCCGTATGACGACTGGAAACAAGAGGCGGCTACCGGCGTCGACTACCTCGCGACGCGACGGGTTGAAATGGCGGGCGTCCCTACGCAGGCGATGCTCCAGAATCTCGCTCATCAGCTGCAGCAGGCGAAAAACCCGGCAATGATTGTCGGTCCGGATGTCGATGCCGGCGAAGCGAATAGCTTGGCAGTGGCGCTGGCAGAGAAGCTTGCGATGCCGGTCTGGATGGCACCCTCCGCTCCGCGCTGCTCGTTCCCGACGACCCATCCGTCGTTTCGTGGCCTCCTGCCCGCAGGCATTGCGAGTATCAGCCGACTCCTCGAAGGTCATGACCTGGTGCTCGTGGTGGGCGCACCCGTGTTCCGCTACCACCAGTACGAACCGGGCGAATTTCTGCCCCAAGGCACGCATCTCATCGCAATTACGTGTGACATCAACGAGGCAACGCGTGCTCCGATGGGTGATGCAATCATTGCGGAAATCGCGCCGACTCTTGAGGCACTGAACAACGCGGTCTCGAAAACGTTTCGCCCTATGCCCACCGCCGTGCGCCGGCCGGAACCGGCGCCAGCTGAAGGAGGGCGCCTGGCGCCCGAACGGGTTTTCGACATCCTTGATGATGTGGCGCCACGTGACGCCATCTACGTGAATGAGTCGACGTCGACTACCAACTTACTTTGGCAGCGTCTACGAATGACTGAACAGGGCAGCTATTATTTCGCTGCGGCCGGCGGTCTTGGCTTTGCCCTGCCAGCGGCAGTCGGCATCCAGTTGGCCAAGCCCGAGCGTCGAGTTATCGGCGTGATTGGCGACGGTTCTGCGAACTACGGAATTCAGGCGCTTTGGACAGCCGCTCAGTACAACATTCCGGCCATCTTCATCATCATGAAAAACGGCACGTATGGTGCGCTGCGCTGGTTCGCCGGTGTTCTGCAAGCCGAGAACGTGCCGGGACTAGATGTTCCTGGGCTCGACTTTTGTTCGCTCGCGCGCGGCTATGGCGTCGAGGCGTTGCATGCGGATTCGGCTGAGTCGCTTACTTCTGCGTTAAGGCAGGCACTTGCCGGGAACAAGCCGGTGCTCATCGAAGTTGAAACACGAGCTTAAGGTGCAGAGGTAGGGTGCCATGAAAAAACTAGTCAATGTTGCGGACTATCGTGCTAGCGCCAAGGCTCGGCTGCCCAAGATGGTGTTCGACTATCTCGAAGGCGGCGCCGAAGACGAGATTGGTCTTCGCCACAACCAGGATGCCTTCAAGAAAATAAAGTTTCAACCGCGCCGTCTTGTTGACGTGAGTTCACGGGCCACGCAGGTCAATATCCTCGGTAGGGCTGCGAGCGCTCCGCTCATCATCGCCCCAACCGGTTTGAACGGGATTCTTTGGCCTCAGGGCGACCTTGCCCTGGTTCGGGCCGCTGGAAAGTTTGGGATTCCGTTTGCGCTGTCCACCGCATCAACTTCTTCCATTGAAGACGTTGCGAAAGCGGCGACTGGTGAAATCTGGTTTCAGTTGTACGTCGTTCACCGGAAGCTCGCGGAGTTGCTGGTCAAGCGCGCGCTGAACGCGGGCTACACGACGTTAATCCTGACCACTGACGTCGGTGTGAACGGCAAACGCGAACGTGACCTGAGAAACGGCTTCGGAATGCCGATGAGCTACTCGCTGAAGACCATTCTCGATGGTGTACTGCACCCGCGTTGGTCCTTGGACCTCGTCACACATGGCATGCCACAACTGGCGAACTTCGCCAGCAAGGATGTACAGGACACGGAATTGCAGGCTGCGCTGATGAGCCGGCAGATGGACGCGAGTTTTGCATGGAATGACCTGAAGTGGCTTCGCGACCTGTGGCCACACAAGTTGCTCATTAAGGGTATTAGCCGAGCTGACGACGCGCGACGCTGTATCGAGCTTGGCGCAGATGGAGTGATTCTTTCCAATCACGGTGGCCGCCAACTCGATAGCGCGATTGCGCCGGTCGAAGTGCTGGAGGAAACCGCGAAAAATGTCGCTGCGCCGGTTTTCATCGACAGCGGTATCCGTCGTGGCTCCGATGTCGTCAAGGCAGTGGCATTGGGAGCAAGTGCGGTTCTACTCGGAAGAGCAACGCTCTACGGTCTCGCGTCTGCTGGTGAAGCTGGTGTCGAAGCAGTCCTTTCGTTGCTTAAGGGCGAAATTGACACGACGCTCGCACAAATTGGTTGCCCTTCGGCAAGCCAGCTCAACTCTGATTATTTGTGGAATAACGGTAATCGCAGTCACACCGATGCGTGCGCCACTAACCCTGTATCCGTGTAAGAGGTTGTCGTCATGGAAGACATTCAAATTACTGGCTTGCGTGCACGTGCGGTCAATGTGCCCCTCCAATATCCCATCAAGACGGCAGTGGGCACTGTTGCTACGTCTCCGCTGGTCCTGATTGACCTGCTGACGAACGCAAACGTCACCGGGCATGCGTATGTATTCACCTACACGCCTTTGGCCCTGAAGCCGACTCTGCGGATGGTCGAAGAGCTTGAGGCGCTGGTCAAAGGCTTGCCTTTGTCGCCGCAGGACATCGACCGGGCCCTGACCTCACGTTTCCGCCTTATCGGGAACACGGGCATCGTTCGCATTGCCACCGCTGGTATCGACATGGCCGCGTGGGACGCGAAGGCGAAAGCACATCGTCTGCCGCTCGTTGAGTTGCTGGGTGGAAAAGCCCGGCCGCTGAATGTGTATGACAGCCACAGCATGGACGACGTGGAGCTTGGCATGAAACGCGCCCGTGACTCAGTCGAAGCCGGCTTCAAGGCAGTCAAGACGAAAGTCGGCTATGCGACCCTCGAATACGACTTGAAGGTCGTACGGGCGCTGAAACAGGTGACAGGCGAAACGGCGCAGTTGCTGGTTGACTACAACCAGGGTCTGTCGGTGCCGGAAGCGAAGCGACGCGGCAGGGCATTGGAAGCAGAAGGGATTTCGTGGATTGAAGAGCCGACTTTGCAGCATGACTATGCTGGCCATGCGTCAATCCGGGAAGCGCTGAAAATTCCAGTTCAAATGGGGGAGAACTGGTTTGGTCCAGACGAAATGCAAAAGGCCATTGATGCCCGTGCGTGTGACTTCTGCATGCCAGACCTCATGAAGATAGGGGGCGTTACGAGCTGGTTGAAGGCAAGCGCCCTTGCTGAGCAACACGGCTTGCCGATGTCCAGCCATATCTTTGAGGAGTTCAGCGCGCACCTGCTGGCAGTAAGTCCGACTGCTCATTTTCTCGAAAAAATGGGCATCGCGGCACCAATCCTTGAGCCGGTCATTGAGTATAAAGACGGTCAAGCGCATTTTGGTAACGAGACCGGCGCAGGCATCCGTTGGAATGAAGACGCAGTGAGCCGATATCTGGCTTGAAAAGGAATGACAAAAATTCCATTGCCGTAAGGTTTGGAATTACATTAGTTATACTAAATATTGGCCGTCAAGAGCCCATTTATATATCAATTGGAGACGTTAATGGAACGGAACGCTGCCGCTGGTGACGCGCTCTTCAGCACGAGCCTCAATTCTCACCACCTTATGGTGATGTTCTGGTGCTCCGTGCTGATGCTTTTTGATGGCTATGACCTGGTAATTTACGGGTCAATCCTCCCGCAACTGATGCATGACTGGGAGCTTTCGCCCGTCACCGCCGGCTTCATCGGCAGCAGTGCGCTCTTTGGAATGATGGTGGGTGCCTTGACGCTCGGCTGTTCATCCGACCGTTTCGGCCGCAGACACATCATCCTGCTTTGCCTCGTCGTCTTCGGTATCGCAGCGTTCGGAAACGCCTACGCCACGAATACAACAGAATTTGCACTATGCCGGTTCCTCACCGGCGTCGGTCTGGGCGGCATGGTTCCCAATATCGTTGCCCTCATGACCGAAATGGCGCCGCGCAGCAAGCGAAACATCATGGTTACTATCATGTTGAGCTTCTTCTCGGTGGGCGGCGTTGTCGCTGCGCTCCTCGGCAAAGCAATAACACCAGAATTCGGTTGGCGTACGAACTTCCTCATTGCTGGCATCCCGCTTTTGTTTTTCCCTGTTTTCTACAAATGGCTGCCGGAATCCATTAGCTTCTTGATTTCCCAGAAGCGATTCCAGAAGGCTGAGCCCATTCTGCGTAAGTACGCTCCAGACTTTAAAGGCTCTGCCGGGAGCCTTGCGGCCACAAGCGAGGGCATCACCAAACCTCGCATGCGCGCTGTCGAGTTGTTCGTCCACGGGCGAGCTATCGATACGGTCCTGCTTTGGATTGCGTTCGGTATGTGCATGCTCATGGTCTACGGGCTGAACACCTGGCTGCCGAAACTGATGGCTGCCAATGGCTATTCGCTCGGCTCGAGTCTGACCTTCCTGATTACCCTGAACGTCGGTGCGGTCGTTGGCGGCCTGTTAAGCGGCTGGCTGGCCGACCGTTACGGTGGCAAGCCGACTCTGATTCTGTTCTTTGCCATTGCAGCGGTGTCGATTGGACTGCTGGGCTACAGGCAGTCGCCTATCGTCTTGAACACTCTCCTGATGGCAGCCGGTGCGACCACCATTGGCACGCTCTGCATCGTGCACGCGTTTGCGGCACAGCTCTATCCAGCCGCCATTCGTTCGACGGGTGTGGGTTGGGCGGCAGCGGCTGGCCGGTTCGGCGCGGTCGCGGGTCCGGCACTCGGCGGGTACCTCTTGAGCCAAAAGCTTTCCATAAACATCAGTTTCCTGGTTTTCGCAGTTCCGGGATTGGTGGCTGCCATCGCAGTGCTGCTGATTTCGAACCGCCATGTGGGTGCCGAAAATCGAGTACGAGCGCTTGCTCCCCACGCTGAGTGAGCGATTGAGCAAAGCGATAATTTGTCTGACGGAGAGGTAAGCATGAGCAATATTGGTGAGCCGCAGGTTTGGAACGGACGCATCTTCTCGGATGGATGGAAAGCCGCAATGGGCGGAACGCAGGCAGTCGTTGAGCCGGCGACCGGCGAAAGTATCGGGGTGATTGGTGTTGGCTCACCCGAGGATGTCGACAATGCGGTGGCCTCGGCGACTAAGGCTCAAGAAGTGTGGGTAGGCATGCCGTTCGACCAGAGGGCTGCCGTCATGCGAGAGGCAGCGCGGCTGCTGAAAGAACGCGCGCCGGAAATCAACGAATGGAACATCCGTGAGTGCGGTTCTACGCGCCCCAAGGCGGAATGGGAACTACACGCGACGTACGAGCAACTGCAGATGGCAGCAGCACTACCTATGCAACCAGACGGGGCACTGTACCCATCTGCAATGCCGGGGCGCATGAACATTTGCCGTCACGTTCCCGTTGGCATCGTTGGTGTGATTGCACCTTGGAACTTCCCGATTCTTCTGGGGATGCGGTCGGTCGCGCCTGCGTTAGCGCTGGGCAACGCGGTAATCCTGAAGCCGGACCCGCAAAGTGGTGTTACCGGCGGCCTTTTGCTGGCGAAGGTCTTCGAAGACGCAGGTCTGCCCTCGGGTGTGCTGCACGTGATTCCCGGCGGCCCTGCCGCAGGTGACGCCTTGGTCCGCCATCCCCACGTCGGCATGATTTCGTTCACGGGTTCGACCGCAGTGGGCCGCTCCATCGGCGAAATCTGTGGTCGCATGCTGAAGAAGGTTGCACTTGAGCTGGGTGGAAACAATGCCATCGTCGTTCTGGACGATGCAGACATCGAGGCAGCCACATCTAATGGGGCATGGGGTTCATTCCTGCATCAAGGCCAAATCTGTATGCAAACCGGTCGCCACCTCGTGCACCGGTCCATTGCTGAAAAGTACGCGCAGCGCCTCGCCGAGCGGGCGCGCAACCTTGCGGTCGGGAATCCCGCCAGGGAACAGGTGCACTTGGGACCGCTCATTAACGAAAAGCAACGTGACCGTATAGACAACATCGTGCAGGCGAGCGTGAGCGCTGGCGCGACCGTACTTTCAGGCGGACGCTATAGCGGCCTCTTCTACGAGCCGACGGTGCTCGCAGGCGTTAAACCCGGGATGCCTGCCTACGAACAGGAAATCTTCGGGCCCATCGCGCCTATTACCGTCTTTGACAACGATGAGGAAGCCATCGAGCTGGCCAACTCATCCGAATATGGTTTGGCTGCTGCCATTCATACGAAGTCAATGTCGCGTGGTCTTGCAATCTCGTCACGGATTCGAGCCGGTATGGTGCACGTAAACGACCAGACAGTGAACAACGAATTCCACGTTCCGTTTGGCGGCATGGGCGCGTCAGGCAACGGTGGCCGCTTTGGGGGACCCGCAAATGTGCACGAGTTCACCCAAACACAGTGGGTCAGCCTGACCGACAAGCCCATCCAATACCCGTTCTAGTGCCGAGGCAGAGCGCTGTAGCCGGCCCAGACCTTGAAGTCTGGGCGCGTGAAAAAAGTAATCGAGATTGTCACGACTTTGGAGATGGTCAATGACTAAGCCCACAATGATGAGCCGACGGGAGTTCGTCACCCGTCTTGGCATACTGGCATTTGCGCCTGCCACCGGGGCTGGCTTATCGGCTTGTGCCGTGGATAGCCCCTTATCCTCCCCATCAGATATGAACCAGTCACAGCAGTTGTCGTTGACCGCCACCGAAGCTGTCTCCGCAATAGCGACCGGCAAACTCTCCGCCGAAACGTATGTGCGTACGCTCCTCGAGAGAGCGAATTCACTTTCGAACCTTCGTGCGTTTATAACGCTCAATGAAGGCGCTGTGGCAGCAGCTCGCGCGGTCGACGCCGCACGTGCTGCCGGGCAGAAGCTGCCGGCTCTTGCCGGGCTACCTATCGTTGTCAAAGACAACATCAACACGAAGGACCTACCTACGACCGGCGGCACGCCGCGCTTGCAGAAGTTCCAGCCGAACAATGACGCAGTCGTTTTGCAGCGATTGTTAGCTGCCGGGGCCATCGTGCTCGGGAAGGCCAACATGCATGAACTTGCATTCGGCATCACGACGACTAACTTCTCCCCGTTTGCCGGGTTCGCGCGTAACCCATATGACCCGAGTCGCATGGTCGGCGGTTCATCGGGCGGGACAGGCGTCGCCATCGCCGCCAGAATGGCCCCTGTAGGCTTGGGAACAGATACTGGCGGTTCGGTGCGCATTCCTGCCGCTCTCAATGGAATCGCCGGTCTTCGCCCTTCCGTGGGGAATGGTGGACTAGAGCGCCGCTACGACGGCACAGGGGTGATTCCCCTGAGCCATACTCGCGACACCGTCGGGCCGATGGGCCGCACCCTTGAAGACGTAGCCCTTCTCGACTCGGTTATCACCGGTACCGAAATGCCGACCGCAACCTCGCTGAGCGGCCTTCGATTCGGCATACCCGCAACGTATTGGGATGTGGTTGACAGCGAGGTGCTGGAGGTAATGAACACAGCGAGGACAAGACTCCAGGCAGCTGGTGTTACCTTCGTGTCGGTTGACATGCCGACCATCCGGGACCTGGGTGCAAAGGTCGGGTTCACCGTGGTGTTTCACGAGGCCTCGCTTGAAATCCCGAGCTACCTCGCCGCCAGCGGTGGCAGCGACATCACGCTCACTCAGATTGCTGAAGCGATTGCTAGTCCCGACGTGAAGGCGGGCTTCGCAAATGTTGGCTCTGCTGAATCGATGGCAGCTTACCCCGACGCCGTGAAGGTCCATCGCCCGCAAATGCGTGCCTTGTTCGACGCATATTTCGCTTCGAACCGAATCGACGCCATTTTTGCTCCAATGACGCCATTGCCCGCTGTGCCCATCGACCCGGCTAACGGTTCGTCGACGGTCAGCGTCAATGGCGGGCCTAAGGTCAACGAATTCGGCACATTCATTAGAAATGCGGACCCCGGCAGCATTACCGGTATCCCGGGCGTTACGGTACCCGCCGGTCGCACGGGCGCTGGCCTCCCAGTCGGGTTGGCTCTCGACGGTCCGGTAGGAAGCGATAAGACGTTGCTCTCCATTGGTATGGCCATCGAGAAACTGCTTGGCGTTCTGCCGGCACCGAACGTCTAGACTCCGCTTTCAACGGCACGCCATTTGCGGCGAGGCAAAGCCTCGCCGCCTTCCGCGACAGAAGTGTACCGCCGGCGCAGCCCTTGCCGCCGACCATATGGTGCGAGTTCGCTCGCGCGGCGGCCGAAGGCCGCGATGACTGCGGGGCCTGGGTAGCCAATAGCTTGCGTGTCAAGGCCGCCGAACAGGGTGGAGAGGTGGCCGCGCAAAATCGGACAGCGGGATAAGTGGAACGACCGGGGCCTGAGCCAGCGATAATGCAGGCAAAGGAACCGAGAAAATGACGAAACGAACCCGACGCACGCACTCAGCGGCGTTCAAAGCGAAAGTGGCCCTGGCGGCAGTCAAGGGCGAGCGCACGCTCGCCGAACTGGCGCAGCAGTTCGATGTGCATCCGAACCAGATCACGGAATGGAAGCGGCAGTTGCAGGAGCGCGCGGCCGACGTGTTCGGTGCGGCCGGCCCGGTGTCGAGCGAGCCACCGGTAGAC
>NZ_SMOD01000083.1 GCF_004353905.1 Paraburkholderia guartelaensis
TTGTGCATCACTCGACGATCTTCGAACTCAATGTCGAAAGCTACCGCCGCCGCAAGGCCGGCGACAAACAGAATGCACGGCGGCGTCAATTACACGACGACAACCCTAGCAATCCGTTCAGCGGCCAGTTGCCTGACGACGGCAACGTTGCGCAGTAACGATGAGCGTCAACTACACGATCACGCAACGACAACTACGAAGGAGCAACGTCAAATATGACCTGATACCGAACGACAACTACCCCGTTGACCGGCCAAAATAGTTGTCGCTGACCGGCCGTGCTGCTTGACGCTCTCTAGGTGCAGCAGTTCGAGAAGCCCCACTGCGGGGAACGGCTTGCCCAGGAAGGCAGCGACCTTCAGTGTATCTGAGGTCATTGATCATGCGTCAACTCATTTCGTTGAACGGGCAGACCAGCGTGCCAACCCCGGCCTGCAGCGCATCGTTGCCTTGCTCGCGCAGCATTATCTTGAGCTACGCCGGGGAATGCCAGGTCGCCGGATGCCAGCACCGACGTGGCGACTGCTGCTCGATATCGAACAAAAGGCGTTCGCAGATGCGGGTTTTCGGGGACGGCATCCGGCTGCGGTGCGTGACGGCGTCGCCCGCCTGGCCCGCAGCCGTCTTGCCGGCCAGGATCTCGATGCGCCCGTCGACCCGCAATATTACGCTGACCCACTGCCAGCGGTGTACGCGATCATGCACAGGATTACTACATAAATGTTCCATTGATATGTATCTCTGATTAATATCAGATCCATGCTGACCGTTGGACCGATACGCCGTCCGATGCGCCCGGCCATCAGGATGACTGAACGAGTGCCGGACGCGTGGTGGATGCGATGACGCCCGCCGTCCCGGCCAGCGACCGTCAACCTGCACTGCCGGTTCCGCCAGACTGCCGCTTCACTTCAGCAACCAGTTCCTTGAGCGCCTCGATGCCAGAATCCGTGAATGCGGTTATCGAGACCAACTGCTCGGCGCGCACGTCCAGATCATCGATGATCCCAAGACACCCGTCCTCTGGCTCCAGGTTCATGCTCGCCAGTTCGTCCAGCCAATCCTCCGGCTCGCCGAGCGTCTTTGCGACACAGGAAATGGTATAGACAAAGCTCGGTGCGGCCATGGTAATCGCTCCTTGTGGATCGCCAGGTATTGGTTGTGATCGACCCGCCCGTCCGGCGGCAAGCCAGACGCCATGCGCCGTTCCAGCGCCGCATGCCCGTCCTCACGACCTTGCGCCATCGCGAGAATCCGGCTGAAGGTCTCGCATGCGTACTTGGGCCAGCACTGCATCCAGTTCGCGCATCGCTTCGGTTGGAGTGTCCCCGCTACCAATCGAAAAGTCCTTGCTAGATCCGTGACCAAGAAACATCTGAAGCGCCGTAGCAGAAATATCCGGGCCGGTAAGCTGGCCCTCGATCCACGCAGCATCGAGGATGCGTCCATGTGAGAATCGAACTATAGGCACGTCCGTAACGCTCCCGGAATACGGACGCGAATGCGGTTGCATCAATAACGCGGTTAATGTTGTCGAACATGATGGCTTCCTACTCGTTATCGGAAATCTGATGCCTGTGTGCATCGAGCGTCGGTAGCGAGACAGGTTCTAGCGCGATGCCCCATGCAGCCAGCAACTCGTCGAAGCTTGGCGCGGACTTCGAGCGCGGGATCGGCAGCGCCACGCCTGTTGCCCGATAGTTCACCCGGTTCTTCGCGCTCGCACCACGGCGCACAACGTGTTCGAGCGCTCCATATCGAAGTGCATACTGCACCGCATCCGAGGCCGTACGCGAGTTCATGAGGCCTGAGGCCTGAGGCCTGAGGCCTGAGGCTGTGATGTCGCTCACCGTCGCGCTGGACCGTTGACGCACCCACACTACCAGAGCCTCTGCGTTTTCGTGCGTGCTCATGATTGCTCGCAAGGTTCCTGTTCGACGCGCATACGGAGCCCGCTTAGAGAGCAAACGCGGCGCGGTCCTTACCGGCCAGCCAACGTGGCTCACGGCCTCTCCCGCTCCATGTCGCGCCGCTCACCGGGTCGCGATACTTCGCCGGCTGAGCGCCAGTGCTCCTGGAGCCGCGCTTTACGACAAGTTCGTCAGCACCGATATCGAACTGCGCCATCAATTCGCGGATTTTCCGCAGGGCATGCTCCCTTTCAGCCCCGCGGGCTGCTGCGATGCGAGCATCCAGTTCCCGCTTTTCGGCCAGCAACTCTTTGTATGCCTTTGTCATGCTTTCATGTAACGCGGCTGCCGGCCGTGTGCAGGACGCGTTGGCGCCGGTTAATTTCCCCTGGCCGAGGCTCACGAGCCGATAAAATCGTTCGAGCCCAGTTTTCTTGACCCGTGCCGCACTTCGTACGTACCTGCGAGTTTGCTGCGAGCGGCCTCGACTTCCTCCTCGGCCGGAAACAATCCGGCGAGATCCCAGTGGCTGTTGCGGACAACCGCCCAGCCAACAATCCAGCCCTTGTTGGCGGGGTCCAGTGCATATGTCTGCTTTTGTTCTTCGGTCATTTTCAACCTCCTCTTTCAATCAGGTCTGGACCCAGGGTAGCGGCTCAGGTGCGACGACGAACATCGGCCGGTCCTCATCAAGCGACGTCCAGACAAAGCCGAACTTGAAATCGACGTTGGCGGGAAGGATAAACACGTGAGGTTCTTCGTTCAGTGAGCCGTCCCAGCCAGCTTCGCGCGCAGCCTCGTAGGCATCTTCGCGTTCTGCCACCAGAATCTCCAGCGCGATAGGCGGTCCAGGTCGCTTCCCCTCTCCTTCGTTAGTTTTCCTGCTCGATCGCTCGAAAGCGATCAAATCCACAAATTCGCAGCTCGTCTGCTCGTCTGAGATTCGGCATGGATCTTCTGGATGCGGATTTGTTCGAGCTGTTTCGCAATCTCAACCTCATGCTGAATCCGCTCCGTCGCATCGCGCCCGCCTGTTTGCGGTCGCATTCTTCATCCCCCCGTTACGCAGTATTTAGATTCAATGAAGCTTGCCACCTTGTCGCCGGTGTGCAGTCGCAAGAAGCGGATCGTCCTGAGCGTCTTCCCCGACACGCCGCGAATCGGCGATCGTCACGACGATGCGGACGTCTACTGCAAACGCTTCTTCGAGCCGCTGGCGCGCGAGCGCAACGCAATTTTCATCGGTATTGTCGCTGGTGCTCGCCGCGGCTTGGGCGGCAGCCTTTGCGGCAAGACCAAATGCGGCAACAGCCTCGTCCCACGTGAGACCAAGCTCCATTGCTTGCTGAACGAACTGACCTGCCGCGGAACCGATCTTTGCGCGGTTTTCGTTATCCATATCTCTGCACCTTGGCTTCCGTGCTTAAAGGGACTCGCCATCAACCGTGACAACTGCCTTGGGGCCGTCGCGGCTGATAGACACATTGCCAATATCGCGGTCGTGCATCAGCAAAAAAAACGGCCTGATTAGCGACTTCTGTCGTGTCGTCCGATGTGTCAGTAGTGGTATCGGCACGAGACGATATTGATCTGGCTACCAGAAATTTCGTAGACGAGCCGGTTGGTGTCATCGATGCGGCGCGACCAGAAACCCGTCAGGTTTGCCTTCAGTGGTTCAGGCTTACCGATGCCTTCGAACGGTGTGCGCTGAGCATCCTTAATAAGCTGATTGATGCGTTTTAACGTCCTTCTATCCTGCCCCTGCCAGTAGACATAGTCCTCCCATGCCTCGGCCGTCCACATGATGTTCAAGGCGCCACTCATTCCGCGTCTTCAACCAGCTTGCGGGGCTTGACCTTGCCTGCCCTTGCCTGCGCGATTGATCGCTCCAGATGAGCTACGTTGGCCGGAGAGCGCAGCAGGTGAACCGTCTCCATCAAGCTGTCGTAATGCTCTTGCGACATGACGATCGCGTTGGGTGCGTCCCGACGGGTGATCAGCGTCACGTCGACGTCATCAACTACCTGGTCAATAACGCGCTTGAGATTCGCGCGGGCGTCTGAAAAGGGTATGGTACGCATGCGCCCTCCTTTGCGACAAACATGTACCGGAACTGGTACGAGTTTACCACACCCCTCGGAACACGTACAACTAGTCGTACACATTGCGCCTGCCTTTCCTCGGAAAAGCCAGCGCCCTCGCTCCTAGAGTCGAAAAGAAATTCCGTCCGACGGTAAGCCAAGCAGCCCTTGGGCTCATTTACTTTCCGAAAATGCGAACCAAATCGGATCTTGTCGATGAAGCGAAGCAAATCTGGAACTTTGGGGAGAGAGGTGGCTGGCCTTCATACCTTCCATTTGCAGCCCACAGCCGACCCGCGGGGCTGGCTGCATCGCCATTTCCTTCACGCACGTGGTCAAACCTGGAACGCGTGGTGTGCGATCGCATCCGGCATGCAGGAAAACGGCTGCTATGTGATCTCGCCGCTGCTTTTGCCTCCGCGCCTGCTGTGGATGGATTTTCCGGCGATCTGAGCGCTTTGGCCGTCGCGCATGCCCGAGCGTGCGCCTGGCGCGGCGTGCCGCTCAGATAGACGACAGCTTCAATCGCCACGACAACACCGCATCCGCAAGGTCAACACCGGTCGCTCATGGACGTGGGAACTTATCTGCGGCTACCGGACGCCATCAAGACGCTCCAACAGCGCGTCGCAGAATACCTCGATACTCAAGCCCCACGCGAGCGATGAAATAATCGCACCGTGCCGATGTGATTGTGGCATTTGGGTCTATGCCCGTTGCATCGCTCATGAACCCGCGATGACCGTTGCGCACGCTTCGTCCGGCTCAGTGCGGGCCAGTTTGGGGCATTCGACACAGCTCTGCAGATCGTTGACAATCAAACATCAACGGCCGAGCGGGACACCTGACAGATGCTTGACATAACTTTACGCCCAGCTACTGAGCACGACTGGGACTTCGTGGCGTCTGTCACCGAAGCGTGCATGCGCGAATACGTCGAACAAACCTGGGGAGCGTGGCGAGCGGACAATCCCGATCATTTTGATGCGCAAATCCATCAAATCGTCCAGTATGGTCGAGACGACATCGGATGTGTCGCCTTGGTCGACGAGCCGGGCGCGCTGGTCTTGAAGACACTCTACATTTTGCCGAGCTACCAACGTCGTGGCATCGGTGCGGTCTTGATGCAACAGATCATCGAACTCGCGGCTGCTAGGAGAGCGCCAATTCAACTGCGCGTTCTTCGTGTAAATCCAGCGCGACGTTTCTATGAACGATATGGCTTTGTAATAACTCATTCGACGAAAGAGCGGCACTTCATGGCCCGCGAAGTCGATCTTTTTTCCAAGCCGAACGGCGGCTAGCGATACACGATGCATACCACAAGCCGCACCGGCCGTTGGTGATCAGGTGCGGTTCAGCCTAAAGAATGAAGCGGCCGCTACGCAGAGAGCACTGAAAATACTAATTGTCTTTGCCGGACTTCCCGGCGTAGGAAAGACGACCGTCGCGCAAACACTCGCTCGCACCCTCGCCGCAGTTTATCTGCGCATCGATACGCTAGAACAGGTGCTTACTGCGACGATGGGCGACGGGGTGAATATCGGGTCCGCTGGGTATCTGGCCGGATATGCGGTTGCGAAAGATAATTTGCGCCTTGGATTAACCGTCGTCGCGGACTCGGTCAACGGGTTGCATGTGACGCGTAGTGCCTGGCGAAATGTGGCGCTCGAAGCAGGTGTGCGGATCTTCGAAATTGAGCTGATTTGTTCTGATACAACGACGCACCGTATGAGAGTCGAGGGGCGAAGCACTGATATCCCAGGCTTATATTTGCCAACATGGACGAGCGTGCTTGACCGTCAATACGACGCATGGGAATCAGAGCGACTTGTCATTGACACCGCTAACGTTTCGGCAGAGCAGGCTGTCGAAGCAATCATGCGACGCCTGTGCTGATTGGGCAACGCCCGAATGGGAGCCTTCGGTATGGATTGGAATGTAGCGCAATCTCTTGCCAACGACTTTGTCGCGCAATGGCAGTCGAGCGAAGGACCCGGCGGTGGCCTCATGCTGTTCGACGAAGCGGAAACTCGCGTTGAAGCGTTCGGTGGCCTCGCCAACCTCGAACACCACATTCCCTTCACCGCGCAAAGTGTCGTTAGACTCGCATCGGTCACGAAGCATGTCGTCGCCGCGCTCGTGCTGAAATACGTCGATCAGGGCATCCTCAATCTGGACGAATGTCTGAGTGCGCACCTCCCGCAACTCTCTGGCAAGCAGCGTGAGGTGTCCATAAGAGGAGCGCTAGACATGACCGGCGGCCTGCCGGACATGATCGACTCAGCCTGGATGCTAGGCGTCCCGCGCACTGCGTTGCTGGATCGCGAGCGGGTACTTGCGTTTCTCGCTTCAATCCAGGATTTGAATTTCAATCCGGGCGATGAATTCTCATATTCGAACGCGGGATACCGGTTGGTGGAGGCCGTGATCGAAGCTCAAGGCATCGCCCTCGAAGATGGAATCAGGGATCACCTCTTCGAACCGCTCGGCCTGCATGCCGCCATGCCGAGCGATCAGGCCGATGTCGTGCCGCGTCTCGCAGCGGGGTACTGGTGGGGGCCAAACGGTTGGCGTCACGGTATCTCGGGGATGCCGTATTGCGGTGCCGACGGCCTGGCAGCAAGCGCTGAACAGTTTGTCGTCTGGTTGAAAGCGCTTCTTGCCGGTCGCGGCCCCGCTCGCGGTCTGATGGAACGCCTGGCGGCCTCTGCGACACTGTCCAACGGGCGCGAGACGGGCGTCGGTCTCGGTCTGGCGAATAGCCACATCGCGGGACATACCTTCCACGGTTTTGTTGGCGGCCTACCGGGGTATCGATCAGCATTCCTGCTGTCACCGGCTTTGAAGCTCGGCGCATTCGCGGTTGCAAACCGGGAAGATGCCGATGTTGGGGGGGCAGTCGCTTCGGTGATTTCAGCGCTGCTTGGTGCGCAGACGGACGAACTGCCAGCTGCCGTCGGGTTGACAGATGGCATGTTCATCACCGAGGATTGTCCCGACTGGCTGGAGATAAAACAGGGCTACGCGACGTTCCTCGGGGCACAAAGTTTTCTGCACCCGGTAGGCGACGGACTGTTCGATAGCCGTGCATTCTATTCACCCATGCGGCTTCGGCAGGATGGTGACGATATCGTCGGCGACGTGGGGCATCGATTCCGACGCTTCCAGCCGATTTCAGCATCCACAATGCCGAGCCACAACTGGGTCGGCGAATGGCGTCTTCGCTCGCACGGCGGGATGATCAGAATCGACATCGAGGGTGACGAAGCGCGAATTGTGATCGGCTCTGGTCCTGCGGCCGACAATCTGGTCCTCACCCCTCTCGATGAGCGCCGCGCACTATTTGAACGCGCCGAAGGGCCCCGAAGGCAGCGCGTCAGTTTGAGCTTCAGCGCAGACGGCCGGTCCGTGTTGCTCGCGACGCAACGCAGTCGAGTGCTGCAATTCGAGCGTTGCTGAGCCTCTCTTTGCCAACGTCGGCCTCTGCGACTGGCCTTTTCTATGTCCGCTTTCGAGAGAGTCGAAGCGGCTGGAGCGAGTCGCACTCTGACTCTCGCCTCAGCTCAACGCGTGCCCACGCCATGCAATGCGCATGAGGCGGCACCCGGCCGAGAGCGTGTGAAAACGCACGCAGAACACTGCAATCGAAAAACTCGACCCTTCAGATCGTCCCATATTGGCTCCGAAGCTGCTCGGGCAGGGTAAAGCGACACCCGAAACCCAAGTAGTTTTGCGTTTTCGCACAGCCTCGGCCAAAATCGGCCGACTGGTTGACGGACCGCAATCGTTGACGATAGCAGATCAGAAGGTAATCCCAACCTGTTTCAGTAAGTTAGCTATTCGACTCTTGATTTAAACCAAGCGGTACTTTTTGAGGTCAACAAAAATAAGCTGGCAACGATGTTTGCTGCAACGCTTATTACCCCCACGACGTTGTTTTTTTCGGATAATAACCCGTGAGAAAATAGGCTATAACCGGTTACTATGATGCCAAGCGAGGTTGAAAATAATGCAACGTTTCTCGCCCATCGCTTCCCATCCGAAAGCCGCATAATGGTCAATGCATAGAAGATTAAGACTGCGGAAAGCAGCCCAAATACTGTAGCCGCCCCTTCGATCTCCTTGTGAGTATTAAAAGGCGGAACACCAACCTGAATAAAAAATTGGATAAAAAAAACTAAAAACACTATCCAATAAACAAGAACTGCGGCACGAACCAAATTTGGAGCATCGTCGGCTGGGAAGAAGGTAAATTTACTCTTTGCTTTCAAAGAAATCTCCGAAAATTCCAAAATAATTCTGTACAGTTTTTCGAGCATAGTGCTGTTTCAGGGATTTTTCCAGAAACAAACGAGGATTGTGCAGCGCAAATGTTGTCCCGGGTTCTACGCTGCGCGAATGACCGCTTTGTAGACAGATGACTGGCTCTTGCGGGGTCGTCTGCTGCCACCCGCCATGGACGCCACGCGGGCCGGCCGGAGGACGAGAACGGTACCGCTCCTCGCATGGTGCGGGGACCGCGAAACGACTGGACCGATAACCCGCATTTTCAGTCCGTGTCTAAAACGCAGGAAACCTGTCACCGCGTAAACGTGCCCGCCATCCTCCGATGGCGTCGTGCTGCGCTCCGTAACCATGACGTCGTGAAATCTTCGAATCTCAATGGCAATGAGGCGCACGCAACCCAGTCTCGGTTGTAGCGTGCCACGCTCACTGCATCAGGCAATTGTCTGCTGTGGATTCAACCGGTCGATGAGCCAGGATCGTCGTCGACAATCGGGGCGACGTTGTGCTCAGGTAGACTGCGATTCTTGCCCACCTCGCGTCGACGATATGGACATTCAACTGCTGGTCATATGCGGGCTTACATTCGTAATCCATGTGATTGCGACGCTAGCGTATGCGGTTCGGATTGCCGGCGTTCGCACGCGCCGTATCGCCGCGTCTTTCTCCCTGTTCGGAATCATCGCTCTCGTTTCACGGACGGCAAATTCCTTTCAGGGACCATTCATAGCGAAGCGGGTTGAGCTGGATATTGCGCATCATATGGAGCATGGTTTGCTCGGCGACTTCCGGCTTTTTCTGCTCACCGCCACGTTGGCAAGCACTGTCGGTGCATTTCTGATTCCCACGTTTCAACGTTATTTCAGCCGCGCTGTCGACCACTTCCAGGCAAATCGCTCGATCCCTCGTCTGCTACTCCATATCTTCAGTCGCGGAGGCGTCAGCTACATTCGGTTTGGAGCGCGGCTCCCGTCCCGACATAACGTCACCCAACTTGCGACCGGGGCAGGCGTTTCCTGGAAAGTCATTGGACTAAACGTGATCGCGATGGCGATCTGGACAGTCGGCGTTTTCGCGTCGCTCTATGCCGGATACCTGAAACCCGATCTGCGAGTGACCTGCGCGAATCTCTCATCAGTTATCAATGGTTTTGCGACCGTGGTGTTGGCAGTCGTCATCGATCCGCAAGTTTCAGTTATGACTGACGACGTAATCGAAGGCCGGATTTCGGAAAACAGCTTCCGGCGAGCCATTACAACTCTCGCGGGTGCACGGGTTCTCGGGACACTGTGCGCACAGGCAGCGCTCGTTCCAGCGGCATGGATCATCGTCCGCGTCGCCGAACTCATTTAGCGCGGCGACCGGTACGTGAAACGTGCCGGACGGACGGTGGCCAGGAAGAGAAGGTCGACTGCGGTATCGAGACCGTCGACAATCGGCCTGGTCGTTCACGGGCGGCCACAAAGAACAAAGGGATAAGCGATGACCACGAGAAGCATTCCCACGGACGCGGCAGAAAGCGTATCCGGTCTCACGCTACGGCAAGACAACGAGGTCGTCACCCGCGAAGCGCAGCCGTCGGATCACTACGCGATCGCAATGCTGTTGCATCAGCTCGGGTATGAGGCGACGCCCGCATTGATCCTTGGGAGGCTGCAAACATTGATTCCCAGCCCGAACGACAAGATATTCGTCGCCACCGTGCACGAAAACGTCGTCGGCAGCATCAGTCTTCACACGTTTCCGATGTTCCATGCGGCCGGATATCTCGGGCGCATAACCAGCATGGTCGTCGAAGGCGGCATCGGCAGTGCCCTGATTGCCGCTGCCAAGGGTTGGTTCCAGTCGGTTGGCTGCGTGAAGCTGGAAGTGACGAGCGGTGATCACCGACCTGATGCCCATCGATTCTATGCAAGGCACGGCTTCCGGCGGGACGGACAAAGGCTCGCCAGGAACGAGTAGCTGTATGCCCTTCCGTCGCTACGGACGCCAGGTCATTGATCGAGTCAGAGAACAGGCTCTGGCGAGTCAGTACCTGAGCGTGCTTCGACGACCGTTCTACGGCGCCGCCTGCATCGGCGACAGTGAGCCGTTGTATTGCCGTTGCAGTCCGTCCTGGACATCGTCGGCTCTCTCTCACACATAGTCGGAAGGCGATCTACGTGGCTCTTTTCGCAAGTATCGCAATGGCAATCGCGCTTCATTCCGGAGGCCCTTTGAAGGCAGTGCAGACTGAGATTGAGGCGCCCGGGCCAGACGGACCCCTGAGAGGCACTTTGGTCTCGCCGGTCGCCGGCGATGTCCCTGTAGTACTGATCGTACCAGGCTCAGGCCCGACCGACCGGAATGGCAACGGACCGAATGGGCTTCACGCATCGACCTACCGGTTGCTCGCCGATGGGCTGCTGGAGAAAGGGATTGCGTCGGTTCGGATCGACAAGCGCGGCATGTATGGCAGCGCGTCAGCGATACCTGATGCCGACGACGTCACAATCAACGACTACGCGACGGATGTCCACGCGTGGGTTACCGCTATCCAGGCGCGGACCGGTGCTTCGTGCGTATGGGTATTGGGTCACAGCGAGGGTGGACTGGTGGCGTTGCTGGCTGCGCAGCAAACTGCCAACATTTGCGGTCTGATCCTGGTATCGACAGCGGGCTTTCCGCTGGAACAGGTATTGAGGCAACAACTGCGAGCAAACCCGGCAAATGCTCCTCTCCTGGGCAATGCAACATCGATAATCGAGTCGCTCAGCGCCGGAACGAAGGTAGACGCGGACAGCATCGACCCGGCACTGATGCCGTTGTTCCGCCCGCAGGTTCAGCGCTTTCTGATGAGCGAATTGACAGTCGATCCGGCAGCCCTGCTGGCACGTTATACGAAGCCTGTCCTTATCGTACAGGGTTCGCGGGATATCCAGGTTTCCGTTCAGGACGCGCAACGGTTGAAGCATGCAGATCCGCGAGCCGAGCTGTCGCTCGTACCGAATGCAAATCACGTCCTCAAAGCCGTTCACACGCAGGCCCGGAGCGAAAACCTTGCCGCCTATTCGGACCCCGGTCTTCCCCTGGCGGACGGCGTGGTGGAAGCCATTTCGGCGTTCGTGCAGAAATCGACCACCTGCCCGCGCTAGTCCCGGTTGAATCATCTCGCTCGCTGGGGCCAACCTGGCAGGCGCCGGGTAACGAATCGAAACAATTGATGCGTCAACGACTTCGCTCGCCGGCCGTTTATCCGTGACCGAAGGTAGCTGCAGCGCCACCAATAAAAAGGAGTTTGGCCATGCTGCGCAGTGTCAGGAAAGTCGCTATAGGTGGCGTGCTGATTTTGACTTGCGCCGCTGCGCAGCCGAACCCAGTGTTCTCCGACACAGGATATGCCGCAGACGCCTACGGTGCCGCGGAACACTACCCGCTGCCCATTCCCGTTCACGCGAGAACGCAAAAGCAGTTCGTCGGCTATTACAGCCATTTCGACGAGGTGCGCCCAGCCGATCCCATCGCCAGAGCCGGCACCCCATCGACATTCAAGACGTCAGAACGCGAGCTGGCGTTACAGTATCCTTACGGCGGACAGTATCGCAGTCTCAACGACTATCTCGATCGCAATCCGGTAACCGGGTTGCTGATCGCCCGCGGCGACACGATCCTCTACGAGCACTATCGCTACGCCCGCAAGGATTCGGACCGGTTCATGTCGCAATCAATGGCGAAAACGATTGTCGGTATGCTGATCGGTATTGCGGTATCCGAAGGCGCAATTCGCTCGATCGACGATCCGGCGAATGTCTATGTACCGGAACTGGCAGACAACCCGTATGGGCAGACTTCAATCCGGGATCTGCTGCACATGTCCTCCGGCGTCCACTTCTTCGAAGACAGCAATCCCGGCGACGACCGCGACAAGTTAGGCCGCGATCTTTTCAATCCGCACGGGCTGGGCGCCGTCGATGCCGTCAAACACTTCGACAAGCGTGAACACGCGCCCGGCGCGCATTTCAGCTACGCGAGCATCGAAACGGAAGTGCTCGGGCTGGTCTTAAGCCATGCGACACATATGTCCGTTGCGCAATACGCGAGCGAGCGCATCTGGAAGAAAATGGGCATGGAGTCGGACGGATCGTGGGGGCGCGATGCATCCGGGCAGAACATTGCCTATTGCTGCGTGAGCGCCACGCTGCGCGACTGGGCGCGGCTCGGAATGATGCTCGCGTATGACGGCCGGTGGAACGGCCAGCAGATCGTCCCGCGAGATTGGGTATTACAGGCGACGAGCGTCGCTTCCGGCGATGGTTTTCTTGCTCCGGGCAACGCCAACCCGATTTTTGGATACGGGTATCAGGTATGGATACTGCCGGGCGAGCGCCGGATGTTTGCGCTGCAGGGGATGGACGGACAGAGGATCATCGTCGATCCAGGCTCGAAACTCGTCCTCGTGCAGACCGCGGTGTGGACGAGCGACCACGATCCGGGCATGCGGGAAATCTACGCCTTGTGGTACGCGCTCGATGCACAGTATGGCGCTCCCTGGCCTCACTAGCCGTGAATGATGGTTGTTCCCGGAAGCTCGATACGCCGACGCAGAGGCTCTTCTTCACGCAGACTTTTCAACGGAGATGTGATCGATGGTATCGAAAAGCATCCGGCGGGCGACGGCAGAGGATGTCGCTGTGCTCACACAGATCCGCAACGATGCACGTACGCGGAAGATAGCGCACCGCGACTATGCGTGGGGCAAGGAAGGGAACGGCGTTTCCGAGCAATGGATGCGAAACACCGTCGCTCAAAAGGAGGTGTATGTCGCTGAGCTGGACGGTACTCCAGCGGGCATGTTTGCGCTCGATCTGGACGATGACCAGCGCTGGGGGCGGCAGGAGCCGATCGCGGGTTACGTGCACGGATTGAGTGTGCGCGCAGGCTTTAACGGACGAGGACTCGGCGGCTTCATGCTTGACAGTTGCGCTATCAGAGTGAGAGGTTTGAGCCGGCCTTACGTCCGGCTCGACTGCCCCGCTCACAACGCGAAGCTATGCGCCTGGTATGAGTCGCTTGGTTTCATCCGCGCGGGACTGTGGCAAGAACCCGGTCCCGGTGGCTATGTCTGGTCACTGTACGAAAGAATTGCCAACCAGCATTTGACGTAAAAGTCCTGGAATTCGAAGTCACTGACGTGACCGACTCGGGCACTGAAATCCCTGACAGTCTCAACCAAGGCGTTAAGCCGTTCGCGCGGATATCGACGATCACCGACGGGGGCATTCATGCAACGCATTCTTGCCATCGGTGGTGGTGGCTTCATGATGGAAGACACACCATCTCCGATCGACAGGTATATCATTGACGCAACTGGAAGAACCCGGCCGCGTATCTGCTATCTCGCAACGCCCAGCGGAGATCTGCCAGCGCACATCGACAAATTCCACGCCGCCTACGGCGGTTTGGGTTGTGAAACGTCTCACCTTGCATTCTTTCGACAACCTGACTCGCGGGCGATTCCCGTCGCCGATTTTCACCAAAAGCTGCTTGAGCAGGACGCCATTTACGTAGGTGGCGGCAATACAAAGTCTGCACTTGCCGTCTGGCGTGAGTGGGGGCTTGATGCAATTTTGCGGGAGGTGTGGGAGAGCGGTGTGCTGCTTGCCGGCATGAGCGCAGGTGCCATGTGCTGGTTCGAGGCTGGCCTCAGCGATTCATTCTGGGGCTCGACGTATCGTCCACTCGATTGCCTGGGATTGCTACCCGGTGGCTGTGCCGTTCACTACAGCAGTGATCCAAAGAGACGCGAGACGTTACATGCAGCACAACAAGCCCGCATGGTCCCGCCTTCGATTGCCATTGATGACTTTGCTGCCGCACTATATCTGGGCACCTCTCTCGACAGGGTGCTCTCGTGGCAAACGGGATCGACCGCGTACCAGGTTTATCGCGAAGGCAGCAAGGTGATTGAGACGGCGTTACCAGCCGAGCACATCAGTCAGTAAGTCAAACGAACCAGAGTCCGCCGGACGAAATCCGAGTGACGAGTCCACGCCCAGTCGCTGGCTGCAGCAGCGGTCGCGTCGCACTAGACACACGCGTGAGTCTTCACATTTGAATCAGGGTCCGCTCGTCCAATGAAAACAACGTTACCGTTCGAACATGGGATCCGCCCCGCAACGACTGCCGACGCCAAAGCGATAGCCACGGTTCACGTAGATAGTCGGCCTTGAACAATCCGCGAAGGCTTATGCGGCAAGGCTCTGAGGCCGAATTGGTGTTGTGGGAATTGCAGGGACCAGGCATATTGACGCTTGAATCCTGCAAATCCTGACGAGGTGCGGATGGGTCCGAAGACGCCTGTGACAGAAGGAGATTTCTTCCGGCAGCCGCTGCGTGAGCAGATCAATCTGAAACATCCGCTGGTGCGGCTGGCTGAACTGATCAACTGGGATCGGCTGGGCGTGGCAATGAGCGAGAGCTTCGTGTCGCGCAAGGGACGGCCGGCAACATCAC
>NZ_SMOD01000084.1 GCF_004353905.1 Paraburkholderia guartelaensis
GTCTACCGGTGGCTCGCTCGACACCGGGCCGGCCGCACCGAACACGTCGGCCGCGCGCTCCTGCAACTGCCGCTTCCATTCCGTGATCTGGTTCGGATGCACATCGAACTGCTGCGCCAGTTCGGCGAGCGTGCGCTCGCCCTTGACTGCCGCCAGGGCCACTTTCGCTTTGAACGCCGCTGAGTGCGTGCGTCGGGTTCGTTTCGTCATTTTCTCGGTTCCTTTGCCTGCATTATCGCTGGCTCAGGCCCCGGTCGTTCCACTTATCCCGCTGTCCGATTTTGCGCGGCCACCTCTAGGTGAGGAGTTCCAGGAGTCGAACGTCGTGCGCTCCTCCCGAAAAGCCTCACCTTTGTTCTCGCGGCCCAGGTTTCAGAATTTGTAATCGGGATTCTTCGGATCGAATGCTTCGTCGTCGAAGGACTTCGGCGTGATGGTGTCGATGACGATTTTCTCGAACATCTGCCCGTCGTCGCCGTAGGCTTCGACGGTGCGGAAATACGGATGACGCAGATCCAGCCCGAGCGTCTGCTTCTTCGCGTAGAACTGCGGTTTGCCGCTCGGCGAAACGTAGGTCAGCGCCACGACGCGCACGCCGTCTATCGTTTTCACCTCGACTTGCGGCTTGTATGACGCGCCCACTTCGACGTACTTCTTCGCGTCGGTCATGAACTGGCTCACGATGAATTCGGTGCCGAGATCCGTGATCTTGTGATTCGATTGCGAGCGCGCGAGCGTGCCGTCGAGCGCGGTCCACATTGGCATCACGCCGAGCAGGCCGCCCAGGTGACCGTACATTTCGTCGCTGCGCTTCGAGGCGTCGTAGATGATCTCCTCTCCCGAATGATCGCCGTCAGGCAGCCATTTCGCGTAGATGCGCAGCGGTTCGTGCTCCAGCTTCACGAGCATGTGCGCGGGCTTCGCTGGCCACTTGCCGTTCAGGCGCTCCCAGCGCGACAGCACGAATTCGTATGAGGGATAGCCCGACGGGCCGAGCTTGATGAGCGTGGGTACGACGAGCGGATCGAACGCTTCGAAAAGCGCGGTGAGTTGCGCGTCGTCCATCTTCGTGAGCGCGTCGCTCTTCTGCGCGCGCTGCAGCCAGCGTACCTGTTGATCGACGCTCAGTTTCGCGACTTCGGCGGCGGGCGTCGCGCTTTGCGATGCGTTGCCTGTTTGTGCGTCGTTGCCTTGCGCGAACGCCGTGCCGCTGGCGACCGCAAGCGCCGCACACGCGATGAACGTCCGCGCCGTCTGAATTTTCATTTCCTGTCTCCCTTGATGAATGCTTGCGGCCCACGCGTTCCCACGCGGGCCGACGCATTTTTCAGCTTCGTGAATTCTTCGTCACGCAGCGCACGCCGCGTGGCGACGTCGGCTAAGTCGCGGACGGATTGCCCAGCACGCCCTGTGCCGGCGAACCGATGTCCGTGCCCGGCTGGTCTGCCTCGATTGCGCGCGCGTGGCTCGCGTGCACCGTCCCCGAGAGCGCGCAGAGCAGCCAGTCGTAGGTCGTGGACGGCGCGGTGACGGGCAGCATATGGCCGCCGCTCACCACCTTGAGCGTCACCTGCCTCGTGAGGCGGCTGAGCGCGTCGCCATGTCGGGCCCAGTTGAGCACGACGTCATCGCGCCCAAACAGAATATCGACGGGAACGCTCAGTTCTGCGTAGCGTTGTTCCATCTGCGCGAGATCGTCGGCGTCTTCGATCGCGATGAGATCGGCCGAGGCGTTGTAGAAGCCGGTGGGCCGCAAGCTCAGTAACCCGCCGCCGCGTGTGCGGAAATCGCCCGGTACGGCTTCGGGCGCGAATACCTGCTTGAGGACGGCGGAACTGGTCGCGAGTCCGACGGGCGTCGCGAACGTACGCGCCACAAAGCGGCGCACGGCGTTCGAGCGCAGCACGAGCGCACGGAAAGCTTTGGGCACCTCGGTCTGTACGTGCGTGAGCGGCGCGATCAGCGCGAGCCGCGAAACGGCGTGCGGATGATCGAGCGCCACGGCCAGCGCGATTGCACCGCCGAGCGAGTGCCCGACGAGCACCGGCGATTCGAGACGCAGCGCCTCGATGAAGCGCGCGACCGTGCGCGCCTGCGCGCGGATGTTCGCTGACGCGTGCGGCCCGCGTGTGGAGTAGCCGGAACCCGGGCGGTCGATGAGTATCACGCGATGTTCGCGCGCGAGCGCCTGAATGGGCAGCCACGCAAAGTTGCGCAGTTGTCCGCTCAGGCCGTGAATGAACACCACGGGCGGCCCGTTGCCGTATTCGACGTAGTGAATCCGGTCGCCGTCGATGTCGATCAGTTGACCGTCCATCGGCACGGCGGCTTCGATGCGGCGCGTGGCGCGTCGCGTGAATGCGGCGAGCGCGGCAAGTGCAGCGCCGGCGGCAACGACCGCGGCAGGCAGGGCAAGTGGGTTCACTGGCGGTCCTCTGGGTGCGGGATGGGTTCGAAGCCTTGTGCGCGTGGCGAAGCGCAAGTGGCAAAACGCGTGAAGCGAGCCGCGATCTGCCGCGCCTCGCTCACCACGGCCCAATGCGGTGCGGCGATGATTTCGCGCTGGTGTTCGCCGAGCCAGCGCCCGATACCTTCCGACATGGCTGGGGTCACGTAGCGGTCGAAACGCGGCACGATGAACTGCACCGGAATACTCGTGCGGCGCTCGCGCGGGCGCCGCGCGCACGCGAGAAAATTCGCGCGATAGAGTTGCAGCCCGTTGAGCGCGTTGCGCAACTGCCGGGGATCAGGCGCGACGCGCACGCGCTCGGTCTTGCGCAGCCACCATGGCCACAGCGCTGCGCCGCCGAGCCGCCAGACGAGTTCGGGCACGAGCGGCAGATGAAAGAACGCGATGTACCACGACTTCAGCAACTGCGCGGGAACGCGGGGTTTGAGAAAAACATGGTCGAGACAAGGGCCGGAAATCGAGGTGTACGAAGCGATCCGCGAGGCGTTCGCCGGTTCGGTCACGGCTTCCCAGCACTGGATCGACCCCCAGTCATGCGCCAGCAGATGAAACGGCTGCGCGCCGCACGTGGCGTTGGCGACCGCAAGCAGATCGCGCGCAAGCTGCGCGAGCGCATAGCCAGAGCGCGCACGCGGCGCTTCGGAAGCCCCCATGCCGCGCACATCGTAAGCGATGACGCGAAAGCGCGTCTCCAGTTCGCTGCGCAACGCGCTCCAGATACGCGCCGAGTCGGGGTAGCCGTGCACGAGCACGACGGGCGGCGCATCGTCGGACCCGCTGACGTAGACCGCGAGGCGCACGTCGCCGGAATGTACGAACACGGGTTCGGGCGCGCCGCGCATGACGTACCTCACACCGCGCGCGGCGTTGCCGCCGGATGCAGCGGCACGCGGCGCGGGGCAGCGCGCGAGGCGTACTGCGCATTGGTTTCGTCGATCTGCGCAACGAGGCCGTCGATGCGCGCGAGATGGCGCCGGTTGTCGTGATCCCACGGATGAAAGCCGGGCTTGAAAAAACGCAGCCATTCGAGCGCGATGCCGGGAAAGACGCCGTGACGCGGCCCGTAGAGAAACTTCACGAGCTTCCACATGCCGCGCACCTTGCCCTGGCGCCGGCGGTGCGCACGCAGGAGCGCGAGGTGATAGTCGAACACGATGAGCCAGAAGAGAACCGTGGTGGCGAGCATCGTACCGGTTCGCATGAGATAGCGCTTGACGCCCGGCTCGATCACGAGATTCCACACATCGAACGAGACCGACTTGTGCTCGGTTTCCTCCAGCGCGTGCCAGAGCCACATCTGCTTGTAGCCCGCCACCGAGCCTTCGATGCGCGTGCCGGTGTCGGCGAGCAGCAGGTCGGCGAGCATGGCCGTGTAGTGTTCGAGCGCCACGGTTTGCGCGAGCTGCAGCGAAGGCGGCAACACCTTGCGCGCAAAATTGAGGATGGCCCACAGCCGCTTGTCGAGCTTGTGCGCGGGCAAGCCCGCCGCCTGCAGCAAGTCGTTGTATTCGACGTGTTCGCGCGTGTGCATCGCCTCCTGGCCGATGAAGCCCATGACCTGCTTCTTGAGTTCGGGGTCTTCGATGCGGTCGCGATAATGCCGCACCGCATCCATGAAGAAGCGCTCGCCCGCGGGAAAAAGCAGCGAAAGCGCGTTGAAGAAGTGGGTGACCGGCACGCCTTCGACGTGCCAGTCACACGCCCTTTCGGGCGGTAGTGCGAAGCGGATGTCGCGCCGTATCGGCATCATGTTGTGGCTCCCTGTTGTGTGCCTGCTGTTATTCATTGCGTGGCGGCGGACCCGCGCGCGGCGCGGCGCGCCTTCGCGGCTTCGCGCCGCGCGCTCATCACGACCAGCGCCTGGTACGCGGCGGGCAGCGTGCGCGCGAGCCAGTCCGCTGCGCGCGCGTCGCGGCCAATCAGTACGCGCCGCGCGTTGCGCTTCACGCCGTTCAGGATTGCGCGGGCAGCGTCGTCGGCGGTGGTGATGAAGAACTTCTCGAAGTTGTCCTTGCCTTGCTGCTCGCTCGCCACCATGAAGCCCACCATGTTGTGCGCCACGCGGCTCGATTGCGCGATATTCGTGCGAATGCCGCCCGGATGCACGCAGGTAGCGGACACGCCGCAGCGCATCATGTCGAGTTCCTGACGCAGCGCTTCGGTGAAGCCGCGTACCGCGTATTTGGTCGCGTTGTAGCCGCTCATGCCTGGTTGTGCGAAGAGACCGAACACGCTCGACGTATTGACGATATGGCCTTCGCCGCTTGCCTTCAGATGCGGAAGAAATGCCTTCGTGCCATGCACGACGCCCCAGAAGTTGATGTTCACGATCCATTCGAGGTCGTTGTACGCCATGCCTTCGATGGTGCTCGACAGTGCGACGCCCGCGTTGTTGAAGACGAGGTTGACGCCGCCGTGCGTCGCGGCCGTCTCGTCGGCCCACGCGAATACGGCGTCGCGCTCGCTCACGTCGAGCACGCGCGTGCTCACGCGCACCGAAGGTGCCAGCGCGCCCACGATGCGAGCGGTCTCCTCGAGCGCTGGGGCGTTCCGGTCGGCGAGCGCGAGATGGCAGCCGGCGCCGGCTAGCTGGAGCGCGAGCGCGCGGCCCATGCCCGAGCCGGCTCCGGTGATGGCGGCGACCTTGTTGTCAAAGCGTTTCATGGGCGGGCTCCGGGTGGGGCGATTGCGCCTGTTCAGGCGGCCTCGGTGGGTTGCGTGGCGACGGTGAGCGGCGTTTCGTGCTGTGCGGCATGCGGCGCGCGATAGACCTGGTAATCGGCGAGGGAGAAGTGCGCCGTGGCGCGGCGAAAGCGCCAGGTGAAACCGGGCCACAGCGTCGTGTTCCGGCCGTTGCGCGGGTCGAGATACCAGCTCTTGCAGCCGCCCACCGACCAGATTGCGCGGCCAAGCTTGCTCTGGATGCGCTCGTTGTAGCGCGCTTCCACATAGGGCCGCACGTCGATCGAATCCGCGTGGTCGCGCTTCATGGCGGCGAGCGCGCCGAGCACGTACTCGATCTGCGATTCGATCATGAACACCATCGAGTTGTGGCCGAGGCCGGTGTTCGGGCCGACCAGCATGAAAAAGTTCGGATAACCAGGCAAGCTCGTGCCGAGGTAGGCATGTGCGCCGTTGCGCCAGGTCTCGACGATATCGATGCCGCTGCGACCCACGATCGTGCCCGGCGGGAATGGATCGGCCACCTGAAAGCCGGTGCCGTAAATCAGGCAATCGACCTCGTGATGCACGCCGTCGGCGGTCTCCACGCCGGTGCGATCCACACGCTCGATCGCGTTCGTTACCACCTGCACGTTCTTGCGCGAGAGCGCCGGATAGTAGTCGTTCGATATGAGTACGCGCTTGCAGCCGATCGTGTAGTCGGGTGTCACAGCCGCGCGCAATTCAGGATCGGACACCTGGTGGCGGATATGGCGCAACGCCAACTTCTGCACGTTCTTCATGAGCGCGGGATGCACCGCGAAGCCGAGCACGCGCGTTTCGAGCATCCAGTAAAGCCCCGCGCGCGCGAGCGCCTGCGTGAAGGGCAGCGTGCGGAACAGCCATTGTTCGAAGGCCGAAATGGCGCGATCGGGCTTGGGCATGATCCACGGCGGCGTGCGCTGGAAGAGCGAGAGTTGCGCCACGCGCGGCGCGATCTGCGGCACGAACTGAATAGCGCTTGCCCCCGTGCCGATGACCGCGACGCGCTTGCCTTCGAGCGCATAGTCGTGATCCCAGTGTTGCGAGTGGAAGGTCTTGCCCTCGAAAGTGTCGAGTCCCGCAATCGCCGGCAACGCGGGGCGCGAAAGGCCGCCCATGCCCGAGATCAGCACGCGCGCGGTGAGGCGCCGGCCATTGGCGAACGCAAGGCGCCAGCAATGCGCGGCCTCGTCCCATGTCGCGTTCGTGAGTTCGTGCCCGAAGTTGAGCCACGGAAAAAGCCGGAAGCGATCGACGCAGCGATTCAGATAGGCGCGAATCTCGGGCTGCGGCGCGAACATGCGCGTCCAGCGCGGATTGGGTGCGAACGAAAACGAGTACACGTGCGATTGCACGTCGCAGGCGCAACCGGGGTAATGATTGTCGCGCCAGGTCCCGCCCACGGAGTCGGCCTTCTCGAACACCGCGAAGTCCTGGTTGCCGCTTTGCAGCAGACGGATCGCCATGCCAAGGCCGGCAAAGCCAGTGCCGATGATGGCGATACCGATCGAGTCGCCTGTACGGGCGGGTGCGTTCATCCGGAGCGTCTCCCTGTTGTCGATCCATCTATGACTGTGACATTGATGGATGTAAACATAGTGGGATCGGCGCCAATGCGCAAGGGACTAGACTCAGCGCTCTAACACATGAACAACTGTAGGGGCGTAGCGGGGCGCGAGGGCGCAAAAGGCCGCCTGACGGGGCCTTTCACGCGTTCGGTGAAGCAGAAAACCAGGAGGGAGGGCGTGCGCCTTTAGCGCTTCTTGAGCGCGGTTTTCTTCGCGGGACGAGCGGATTTTGTTGCAGCCGGCGCGCGCGCGGCGCTCTTGCGAGGTGCGGATTGGGGCGCACGCTTTTTCGCGGCGCTGGCAGGCGCGGCTTCGCTTGCACGCTCGCGGCCGAGCGTCTTGTCGAGGATCGTCGCGACCCGGCCGCCCAGGTAGTCGCTCGACTGCGCTTCGAGCGCGCGCAGGATCTCGTGCTCGACAAACACCGTGGAAAGCGGCCGCAGGCGCCAGATCGCGTCGACGAGCGCGGGCATGTCCGTGGCGGGCGGCAGCGCGCCCTGATCGTAGCGGTCCAGATGGCGCACGACCATTTCCACCAGCACGCGTGCGATGGCGTCGAAATGCGGACGCGTTTCTTCGAGCACGTCGAGCAGCTCGCGCGCGGGAATGCCTTCGCGCACGGTTGCGGCCGCCGCGTCGAGCATGCCCGGATTGCGCGAGACGAACGAAAGCCCCTGGCGTTCGAGAAGCCCGAGGTCCGCGAGACGCGAAAGGCTGCTCGGCGCTTGCGGCCCGAACAGCTTGATGAGCTGCGGCAGCGAATACGTCTTCGGCCGCGCGTGCGACCAGGGGCCGCCGATCGCGTTCTCCAGGCCGAGGATCGAGCGCAGGTCGCCGCCGTCGTCGATCGCCAGGATGAGATCCTGAATGTTGGCGAGCGTGTAGCCGCGCGCCAGCAGGTGGTTGATGAGCTTGAGCCGCGCAACGTGTGAATCGTTGTAAATGCCGACGCGCCCGCGCTTCTCGGGCGGCATGAGCAGGTCGCGGTCCTGATAGGCGCGCACGTTGCGCACGGTCGTGCCCGCTACGCGCGCGAGTTCGTCGACGGTGTATTCGCTGTCGGTGACGTGCTCGGGCGCGGAATCGGTCACGGGGGCTTTGGGCGTTTTCGGCATGCCGCGATTTTAGCGCGAGCGGCCGGGAGCACGCGAGCGCACGCCAGGGTGCGCGCTTTGCCGCGGGCTTTCTCGCCCTTACGCGCATGCGCCGCCTCGCCGTCGCGTTGGCACGGCGCGCCCTTAGAAGCGGTAAGAGAGCGCAAGGAACGAGATGATCGGATCGGCCTTGAGGTCGGCGCGGCTCACGCCAAGTTCGCTGCCGTCCGCCGCCTTGACGATCACCGAGGACGTCGTCTTCAGCGGAATATAGGTGACCGACGCAACGATCCCCAGATGCTTCGTGACGTTGTAGGTGGCCCCGAGATTGAAAACCGGCGACCACGACGACGACGCCTTTGCGCTGATCTGCGTTTGCCCCGACTTGCCCGCGCCGGCCGCGAGCACGGAGCCGAGATCGTCCTGGGTGGCCTTCACGAAGTTCGGATTGAGCTGGATATCCGAAAACCAGTTGTACGACACGCCGATGCCGAGGAACGGGCGGAATTTCGCATCGGCGTCGCGAAAGTAGTACTGGAAGATCAGCGCCGGGCTCCATTGGCGCACGCTGCCGACAATGGGGTTCGTCGCCGGGTCGCTGAGATTCTGGCTGCCGAGCGCGCCCGCCGGGCCTGGCGGCTTGATCGTGCCGTGACCATAGAGCTTGAACGTGGGCGGCACGCCCGCCACCGAGGTAAGCGCGATATGGTCCGTGAAGAAGTGGCTGATGACGAGGCCGACCGTATCCGCATTCGATGCCGAAAGACCCGTGCCCGCCGAAGTGAACGAACTGGGCAGCCGCAGCGGCGTGTTGATCGGCACGGGCGCGACGTCCGTGGTGAGCGGCGTGCTCGAATGCTGCGTCGTGACGTGAAACCAGCCGAGTGCGACGACGTTGTCGCCGGCGTGCTGCGCGTACGCGCTCGCCGACAGCCCGGCGGCCAGCGCCGCCACTGCTATGCGTCTCATGATGTCCCTCCCAGGTACGGGTGCGCCTTACCCGCGCGCGGCGACTCGATGCATGCCCCGGTATGCCCGGCATGCATCGTTCGCCTTTGTTGCGCGCGCCTTTGTGGCCCGGCCGCCGCCGCGTTGCGCGACGGCCGGGAGTGGCCACCTCGTGAATGGCGCGGTTCGCCGCGCCGGTTATTGTTCGATACGTTGCTTCGTGATCCTTACTGAACGAACGCGCCGGCCGTGAAGTACGGGTCCGATAGCGTCGTCATGTCGAGGTAGCCGAACACGCCGCCCGTGAAGATCATCTTGCCGGTGGGTGTCGAGCCGGTGGAGGCGCCCACGTGCGTGGTCGTCACCGTGCCCGGTACGGTCTGGGTGAAGTTCAGATCGAGGGCAGTGGCGAGCGCGGCCTGCGAGGCGTTGAACGGATCGAGCAGCGTGGCTTGCGTTCCCTCCAGCGCGAGCGTGCGATAGTCGAACTGGCTGTCCACGCCGATGTATTCGCCGTCCTGCGAGCCCTGCGCGATGGCCGTTTGCGGTGCTAGCACGGAGATGCCTGATTCGTCGTCGGCCACCGGGCCCGTGGCGCCGCTTTGCGGATCGACGCCAACCTGCGGATACGCCACGCCGGTGCGTACGAGCACGGGCACGAGTTGGCCGCGCAACTTGCCGACGATCATGAAGCCCTTGCCGGCCGGTTCCGTGGTGACGAGCGTCGGCTTGACCTGCCCCTGGAAGTGATCGGTTTCGAACGCGCCGCTGCCATCGGCCGACTGCGCGAAGTTGGTGCCGGGCTGCTGGCATTTGCCGGCGTTCACGCCCGTGTTGTCGCATTCGGTCCAGGTGCCGTTGGCGTTGATCGTGATCTTTGCGTCAACCGCTGCGGGCTGGAAATTCTGCGAAGGCACCTGGTGATAGCCGAGCTGGCTGTACGTGCCGGCGACGTTCGCGAGATTCGTTTCGATCGCAGAGAAGCCGATGAACGGGTAGTACGGAAACGTCGTGTCCGGCACGACGCCAATACCGCCTGAGCCCTTGTACGCGATCTCGGCTCCCGGAATCGTGCCGCCCGCCACGCCTTCGCCGATGAAGACGCGCGCCGGGCGGTTGGGATCGAGACTCGCGCCATTCAGGCGGAACGCGCACTGGTTGAGCTTCGCCGTGGGGAGGCCGGTTTCCGCCGTCAGCGTGCCGGTGGCGACCTGGCCTTTGCGCGTGGGCGTCACGGTGCCGGTGGTCTGCGGGATCGGCGACTCGACGTAAGTGATCTGCCAGGTCATCTTGGCTGTGTCGAGCTGCAGCTTGACGAGTTCGCCGTCGCCGCCGCCACCGGTGTACACCGTGTTGTAGTCGAGCGAGGTGGGGCAAAGCGCTGCTTCCACGAGCGGAGGGCTACTGCTGCTGCCGTTGCCGCCACCGCATGCACTGAGCGCTGCGATCATCGGTGCGGCAATCGAGAGCGCCGCGAAAAGTTTCCATTTCATACCGCGTCTCCAGAGTATTGTTGTTGGCGAGAGCGTCTGACAGTCATTCGTAGTGCGAAATTAAGGCGGTCGTGAACGATCAGGATGCCGCGACCGCCTGATGGACTACTGTGGCTGGATCAGTGCACCGACACCGAAGTAAGGCTGATTGGGCGTGGCGCTGTTCGCCGAACTGGCCGTGACGCCGCCGTTCTCTTCGCCGTTGATGAAGATGCCGTAAAGACCGCCCACCGCAATCAGATTGCCCGCTTTGCCCTGGGTATCGGTTACGCCGATCAGGCCGGGGTGCGTCTGCGTGTAGTCGAGCGTGAACTGGCTCTGCGTCGTCATCGTCGAGGGCTTGAGGAAGCCGGCCTGCTGACCGTTGATGAGCGTCGCCGTATAGGCGAAATTCGAGTCCGCGCCAATGTAGCTGCCGTCGAACGCCCCCGACGTGAGCGTCGTCGCGGGCGCGAGCAGGGCGATGCCGGACTCGTCGTCCACGGCGATCTGATTGCTCAGGCTGATGGTTTCGTTCACGTAGCCGGTGCGTACGACCACAGGCACAATGGCCCCATTGAGCTTGCCGAGGATGAGGTGCCCCGCGCCGCCCTGGCGGCTGACGATCACGTTGTTACCGAGGCTCAAGGGGAACGGCAATGGTGTGGGCGTCTCGATCTGCGGTGCGTCGGTACTGTCGAAATAGCTGCCGCTTGTGCTCGCCGTCCATGCATTCGCAGCGGTTGCGCAACTCGTGTTGGTCGCGCCAGCCGGCACGCTGCAATTGCCGCTTGCGTCGTACTGCTCCTGCGTCACCTTCGCCGCTGGCGCGAAGTTGCTGGAAGGCAGGATGTGATAGAGCAGCGCGTTATACGAGCCCTTGAGATCGGCGAGGCTCGTGCTGACCGACGAAAAGCCGATGAACGGATAGAAGTCGAATGTGCGCGGCGCAACGCCGCTAAAGAGCAGATTCGCGGTGGTGTCGCCGTCGATGTTCACGGTCGCGCCCGGAATGCCGCCGCCCGCCACGCCAAAGCCAACATAGATCGTGGGCGGATTGTTCGCGTTGTACGCCGTGGTGTAGGTGCTGCCGTTGATCGTGCCCGTGCCCGCCTGAAGTTGGAACGCACACGTGATCTGCGCGGTGGTTGGCAGCGAGCCCGCGGGCGGATGCTGCACGGCGCCCGTGACGGTGAGACCCGCACGCGTGTTTTGCACCGAACTCGCGGCCACGGGAATGGGCGAGGCGAGGAACGTGAGCTTGTACGTCATCTTCGTCGGATCGATGTTCAGGCTCACGACCTCGCCACTGCCTGCGCCACCCAGATACGTGTTCGCCGCGATGTCCGCCGCGGCGGGACACAACGCCGTGGCGGTCGGCGCGCTGTTGGGCGGACCCTGATTCGCGCATGACGAACCCGAGCATTGCGCCGGGGTGATGGGTGCCGGATTACTGGCGGTACCTCCGCCGCAGGCGACCAGCAAAGGGGTCGCGGCCGCGGCCAGCATCAAGCTGCTGCGGACAATGCTCTCCATGATTTGTCTGCCTCCCTGTGTCGTATTTATGCGCAGAAGATTGGATCATGACATTGGCCACTGTCAATTGAACGAACCGTCTAAAACGCGTGACGTGTTCGCTTCTGCTTGATGCTTCGCGGTTTGCACACGCAACAACCGGGGTTTTTCCCGAGGCCGCAATGCACGCGCCGTGCGCCCATGCGCAATTGGCGTGCCTGAAACGGCTCGTTGACATGTCATCGCGATTCGTTGCGTGCGCGACGGTCGCTGAAAGGCAGAGGAAAGCCGATCATCGGATGGGGAGAATTCGCAAATTGATTCGGATTACAGATTAATTGGCGTGCGCCATTAGATGGTGAGGATATTCGGGAGCGGACTTGTGCCCGCAGCGCCGAAAGGTGAGTACTTACAGGAGTGGTCGGGGGCGAGGCACTGCACAAACACGTATTGCAAGGTGGGCGCCGCGAAGAAAATCAAAGGTGAGTGTGTGCGGGAGAGTGGGCTCACTGCGGTGTGCGGCGCGCGGTTTTTCGTCGCACCGTATCGCATGTTGGCGGCCAGGTTCAGGTCTGTGTGGTGCGCGCTGCGTAACCCAAAGGTGAGTGTTTTCGGGAACATAAACGCAAGTTGAGCCGTTGCTGCGTTGCGGCAGCGTCGCCGCGGGCAGGTGGTGATTCGCGGTATAGTCATTTACGACAAGTGCGCTCGTTGTGCGCCCTACGCTTCACCGCCGCCGCGCCCGAGCGGTCTGCAACGGAGTTTTCCATGGGTATTCTGGACAGGCTTTGGCCGCGCGCCCGCGCGAAGCAGGCGCCGGAATCGCCGCAAATCCAAACGCTGATCGAGCGTCTGCTCGTGCTCAGCCCGACGCTCAAGCTCGTGCCGCAGTGGCGCGAGCGGCTTGCGCCCGCGCTCGCGCAATCGGTCGCGTATGTGCACGAGGTGGTGGAGCGCATGCCGCCCGCGCGCGAAGCGAGCACCGCCACCTGGTCGAACGACCCCTATATCCACGCGTTTTTCGCCGCGCCCGATGAGGTCGGTCATGTGCTGAGCCGATCGCCTGAATTGCACGCATGGTTCGAGAGTCATCCGCTTGCGCGCGAAACTTTCGCGGTGCTCGGCATGGCCCTGAACGAGCGGCTTGCCTTCGGTGCCGAGCAGCATGGCGACGAGGTGCACACCGATGTCATGCAGACTACGTTGAGCTTCGACGACCATCAGGTGCGCGTGTGCGGTGAAACCGAAAGCGAACTTCGCGAGCAGATCGTGCAGCGCGTGGTCGAGCAGATCGCACTGGAAGGCCTCGAGCAGATCGGCGCCGACGAGTCGCGCCGCGACATGCTGGAGCAAGAGCGCGCGCTCCTCAAAACGCGCCTGCAACTGCTCACGCGTCACGGCGCGGGGACGCAACGCATGCTGGGCGAGCACGCCGCGCAAAACGTTGCAGAAGTGGCGAAGGTCGAGGCGCAGATTGCGCAGAACGAGAGCGAGATCGCCGCGCTTGGCCTCAAGAGCGAAGCGCTCGAACATCAGCTGACGGTGATTTGCAGGGTGCTCGCGAATCCCGCGCAATACACGAACGTCGAGATGCGCGAGATCAGCCTGAGTCCGATGAATGTCGTGCTTGCAAACAGCAGCGCGAGCAACAGCGCCCCGATCATGTTCCCGCTCGCGCGGCTACCGTCGAGCCCGCAAGGGTTGCGCGCCTTCTCTCTGGTGCGCTTCGCGCGCGCCGACCTTCAACCCTTGCCGCGCGTGCTCGTAGAAGACAGCCGCTTCATGATCTGAGCGCGGCTTTGCGGTCATAGGTGAGAAGATTCGGGAGGCACGTGCGCGGCATTGCGACGGTTCGTTGACGAAGCGTGCCGAAATCACCGTTGCGCGTGATCGGCTGCGGAAGTTTCGTGATCCCGATGTACAGGAGAACCTGGTTCCGGTGCGCAAGATTTTCCTGGTAGTCCCAGGTTAAGGGATCCGAATATTGCCGAGTACCAGGTGTTAGCAACCAAAACCTTGCGCGCTCGGGCGCGAGACGCCTAACAGGCCGCTGAAATACCGCTTAAACACGTCATCGCGCAGAGCTCGTGAGGCGTTGATAGATGGACCACTACTTGTCCCCTGGAGATCATGCGCGGCGCCGACACATTCACCGAGAGTCTGTTTTCCATGCGCAAGCTGGACGACTTCGTCCCCAAGTCGCATCCGTTGCGTTCGATCCGCGTGATGGCGAATGAAGCGCTGGCGAAGATGGATCGACAGTTCGCCCAGATGTACGAAGCGGACATAAAGGGCGGGCGGCCGAGCATCGCGCCAGAGAAGTTGCTGCGAGCCAT
>NZ_SMOD01000085.1 GCF_004353905.1 Paraburkholderia guartelaensis
TCTACCGGTGGCTCGCTCGACACCGGGCCGGCCGCACCGAACACGTCGGCCGCGCGCTCCTGCAACTGCCGCTTCCATTCCGTGATCTGGTTCGGATGCACATCGAACTGCTGCGCCAGTTCGGCGAGCGTGCGCTCGCCCTTGACTGCCGCCAGGGCCACTTTCGCTTTGAACGCCGCTGAGTGCGTGCGTCGGGTTCGTTTCGTCATTTTCTCGGTTCCTTTGCCTGCATTATCGCTGGCTCAGGCCCCGGTCGTTCCACTTATCCCGCTGTCCGATTTTGCGCGGCCACCTCTAAACCATGTTGTACGCAGCGACGGTGGCGACTGCCTCCACCGTCTTCGACTCGCCCAGACGCGCCTTTAGGTCCTCGATGACGTGGGTGTCGACCGTCACCTCACGGGTAGACTGGTCGGTGAGTTTAATCAGGGCCAACTCGGTTGCGCTGAACAACATGCCGTCAACCACGAGCGCCTTGACCGCCTCGCTTTTCTCATGAGTACCGCCTGCCGCCAGATAGGCCGGGTAGTGCACGCCCCATTCGAATTCGGCACCATTGAGAACCGCCACCCGAAGCATGATCAGTTCGCGATACTCCAGTTCGAGAGCGAATTCGGCCCGAACCCTGCGAAGGAGCTCATTCCAGCCCGTTGCGAGTGGGACGCTCTTCAAGAGCACCCGATCAATACCGATAAGTTCACCGTTTGGCCGACGCGCGCGCATGGCGGCAACCAACTCGTCGGGGACTGAGTCCCCGTCCTGCCATGGCATAACACGGACATTGCTGCTCATAGACATCTCCTGCGAAGAATACGCACTAGCCTGCTAAACCCCGGCTACATCGAAAACGTTGTGGCCTCGCGCGGTCAGTCTCGTAACGAAGCCAGATACGCGCGCCCGCTCCAGGTAGACGGGAACATCAGGGCGCATGAAGCGGGGATTGTTGGCTATGCAGTCGCTCGCCACAACTGCTTTAATCTTTTCAGGAGGTAAAGAAAATCTTTCGGGAGGGCAGTCGTCTTCGTTGATCGTGTTTGTGCATTTGAGCTCTGGGCGCGTATGCTTCTGCTCGCGTGGTTGGCATGAATTACGCGCAGAGGCTCAACCCTTCGGCGCGCCTTTGAGCGGCCGCTCTGTGTCATCGTCGCCCGCCTGCCCAAGCGTAGGCAGATATCGGCCGAAGTTCATTTCGAAGTCGCTCGGCACGCCGTAGGCCAGGTTCCGGAGCTTGGCGCGACGGGCCTGGCCACTTGGCGAGGCCAGCGCCGGGAAGAAAAGGTCGATGCTCGACTGGAGTTCGGCAGCCGTTGGCATTCCGAATCGATTGATTTGAGCTTTCGCCGCGCCGAGCGTTTCACGGTCGAATGAGGCCAGACGTCGGACAAGCGTTTCGACAAAGGAGTCGAGGTCCGCATCGTCCAGCGTGCGATTTACCCAGCCATAGCGTTCGGCGATGTCGGCGTCGAAATCGTCGGCGCTGAGGGCAATCTCAAGCGCCCGCGAGCGGCCGACCACGCGCGGAAGCCATTCCAGCGCTCCACCGGCCGGTACCAGGCCGACGCCAACTTCCGGATTGCCGAATATCGCATATTGTCGGCTGGCGAAGCGCATGTCGCAGGCCAGCACGAACTCGTTCCCGATGCCGCGCGTGCGGCCGCGAATCTTGGCGATGCTCACGACCGGCGCTGACGAAAGACGCAGCACGCAGTCGCGCCAAAGGCCCAACACCTCCGGCCGTTCGGCTGCCTTGGCTACGTCGAGATGGGCAACGAAAAAATCGGGATTCGCCGACTGAAACAGTATGACTTTCACCGTCGGGTCCGCCTCAAGGTCGGTCATTAGCATGCCAAACTCGTCGATCGTTGCAGGCACAAACATGTTGATCGGCGGGTTGCTGAAGGTGACCGTCCACCGGCCCGGATTGGTTCGGTCGATGTCGAGTTGCGAAGATTCGGGCATGGTGCTTCTCCTGAGCCGATGGATAGACCATCGCTGCGTTCAAGCGGCCTCCGGTCGAGCCAGCGTCCACGTCAGGGACTCCGCTGCGCAGACGAGCCGGTCGAAGCATCAGAGGCGAGATCACAAAGGCGAGTCCCTGCCTGCTCGTTTGCCAAGGACTCGGCGTTCATATCGTAGGTCGGCCTAATTACGAAATCCTCTCATCGTGAAGCCAACGTCGGATTTGGACAGGACCTCGGCCGTGAACCTCGGAAGGCGTCGGTAAAGGGCCTCGTACTATCCGATTACAGCGCCCGAAAGATGAAACGTTTCCTATCGCAACACGCCCTCGAAGCATCGGATGCGCGTAAATGAATCATTCAATTAAATCGCTGTGGCCCGCGTGAATGACTGAATCGGGGCATCACGTCTGTCTCCTTCAGGGTCGGTCAGCCTCCACCGGACGACACGCACACTAGCCCTTGATATGGCGGAGCAAACCATATCGGACCTAAGTCCGATAGAACGAGCACGTCCAGCCCACTAACTTATAAGTGGCGTCGTCGTTTCAATCGAAATCAATCCCGAATGGCCACTGGGGAGGTCGTTATGAAACGTCATCCTCTCGTAACTGCACGCGCCGTTTCCCGTGCAACGCGACACTGCTATCCCGTGTGGGCGGCATCCGTTGAGCCTTGCGGCGAGCTCGCACGGCAGGCGTTGGCCACGCGACGCGCCATGGTGGCCCTGGCTTCCTCGATACTGCTTGGCGGCTGTGGGGGCGGCAATAACAATGCAAGTACAACATCCGCACAACCTGTGTCGGTGCCGTTGCAGGCCGCTATCGCCAATGAGGTCGATAACGGCGACACGGCAAGCTTCTCCGTCTCTGGCACGATAGACAACATTGCAGTCACCGGATCGGGGACGCTGGCAGACTCCGCTCCTGTTCTCGCGACGTTTGATGGCACTACTGTCCTTGAAACCAAAGAGACCATCACCGACACCGTAGTGGAGAACGGTACGCCGATTACGGTTACAGAGACAAAAGAGGTCTTCACCAACCCCAATACGGCGGCTGAAGTCGGTCAGATCAATGATGATGGGTCAGTCGATGTGATCACCCAGGTCGATCCCATTCCGGCCTCTGCGCCAGTGGGAAGTTCGGGGGTGCTTGGCACCGGCACCGAGTTCTCAGATATGACACAACAGACGGTGGTCGGGACTGTCGAGGATACCTACGTTGTCGAATCCAACCCCGGCAACTCGGGAGGGTCCGGCAGTGGGACTTCCGGGGGAACGGGCTCTGGAGCCTCCGGGAGCACTGGTTCCACGAACTGTGATGTGGTCGATCTCGTAGATAAGGTCACGGGCAAAAACAATGGTCAGGTCAGGAAGTCCGAAAAAAAGATCTGTGTCGACGACAAGGGAAACTCCAGGTTCGAGTCGGGGGATGAGCAGGAGCACAACGACGGACGCAACAATGACGATTTCAACGAAAACGCACAATAGGCTTCCGTGCTTACAGTCAGTGCCCCGCGTTGAGTAGCCGTTACTGCAGCAGCAGCGGTCACACGTAGGCTCAACTCAAGGGGCTGTCGTGGGGGACTTCGATGACATCGTTACCCGATGAATTTAAGCGCAATATCTGGAGTGTTGAGCGCGGGCCACATCAGTCATAGTTGGGCTTCCGCACTCAGGAGTCGACATGCTGCGCTTATACGATTATCTGCCCTCCCAGAACGCCTGGAAGATCCGGGTTCTGCTTCGCCTTCTCGGCATTCCCTACGAGACCCAAGAAGTCCCCATTTTCGACGGAGCCGGGCAGACCGACGCCTTCCTCAAGCTCAACCCCTCAGGCGCCGTGCCGGCGCTCGAACTGGAAGACGGCCGCGCTCTGTCCGAATCGAGCGCGATCCTTCAGTTTCTGGCTGATGGAACCGCCTTCCTGCCTTCTGACCGCTTCGGGCGCGCCAAGGTTGCTCAATGGCTCAGCTTCGAGCAGTACTACATCGAACCGGTCATCGGCTCCTTGCGTTTCTGGACATTGACGGGGCGGTTAAAGCGTAATGCAGCGATGGTCCCAGACAAACAGGAGACCGCCACGAAGGCGCTGCGAGCCCTCGATCGATCCCTGACGGATGCAACCTTCCTGGTCGGAGATTGCCTGTCCATTGCCGACATATCGATCTACGCATACACCCACCTCGCAGGCGATGTCGGTATCGACCTGCCAGCCTACCGTGCACTCGCTGCCTGGCTGTCGCGCGTCGCTGCCGAGATTGGTCCCAACAATCCCGTGCATCCCTACACCATCGATCCGCACGCCATCGTGCGTGACTAGAGGGCGCACAAAGTGACACCCGCGGCTGTGTTTGCCTTGCAAATTCGGATCTGGGCGGAGCCTTGCGTCGCTTGGGCCAGCTCGGCGGGTTGCATGAGCGACTCCGCAATGCTCACGAGCCGCCCAGCATGCCCCTTGCGGCCGCAGCATCCCGCAAGAATGCGGCGGCCTGTTTTCAGGCGATTGCGCCCAACAGGTTTCGGCAACGGGCGGTGGCAAAATCGCCCTGCGGCCGCCGGTGCGCACACCATGTCTCACTTGTTCTTGTAGGCTTTCGCCATGGCAATGATATTGTCCTGACTGAAGTTGTTGATCTCGTCGATCAGGTCGTTCGTGATGAGTTCGTTTGCCGGGACTTTTACCTGGGTCACGCCCCACCTCTGCATGAAGTCCGAATACGCCGAGAAGCTTTTCTCGGAACTCTCTCCCCACCTGGACACACCGGATTTTTCGAGCTTCAAGTTCGCCATGCGTGCTTGAAGTGTCCGCATCCCTTCTCGAAGCGCCGTCGCCTCGTCAACGCCAGTCGGCCTGGTCTCCGGGTAGACCTCCCACAGAATGCGTATCGCCGCCTCCGGGTTGGCCAGGGTGAAGACGGTACCCTTGGCGTAACCGCGAGCGAGTGCTATCGCCTGGCTGTGGCTGGTTCGCAAGGTCTCTTCGAGAGCCAGGAAGCCGTTTGACGGAAAGTGCTCGACCTCGCCGCTTGAGAGAAGTCGGAGCTTGACTCCTGCATTCTCAACCAGCGCATATTGAGTGTCGAACTGGCTCAGCGCGTCGATCTGGCCTGAGCGAAGCAGCGCTGCCGTTTGCGCCCCTTCGCCCGCCACGACGATGCTGATGTCGCGATCGGGATCAAGCCCCGCGCTGGCTGCGAGAGCCCGTGCGAGAAGCGCTCCAGTCGAACTCATCGCCACGACGCCGATGGTCTTCTGCTTCAAGTCCGCGAGTTTATTGATGGTGCTACTCTGAGGCACCGCGATTCCGAAAATGTTTCCCTGGTAGGCGGTGTAGAAAATCCTCGCCTTCACCCCTTGCGAACGGATAATCGCGAGCGGTTCGACAGGAGAAAGTGCGTAGGGAATGATTTTCGTCACCACAAGCTTCACGCAGTCCGTACCCGCCGCCGGCACCAGCTCAACCTTGATGCCATCCCGCGGGTACCAGCCCATCTTCATGGCAACGGCGAACGGGGCCGCGGCAGTGGTGATAGTGCGTGCGCACCAGCCGACTCGCACGGTGGTCTGTGCTGTAGCATCTAATCCGGCAGCGCCAGATAAATATGCGATTGCTACAAACAGGTAGAAGCGTTTCATCGGATTTCTCCCCCGTCCGGCACTTCCGGCCCCCCGCCCTGCGACCTGTCCCAGAAAAGCAGCCGCCTCCGGATGATGACGATGGTGGTGTGGAGAAGCAGCCCCAGCAGGGAAAGAACAAAAAGAACCGAGAACTGACCCGCGGCGTCCATCGTGAACGTCATGCTCATCAGTAGCACGCCGAGCCCTTTCTGTGCACCGACAAACTCCGCCACAATTGCGCCAATAAGCGACAGCATCATGGCAATCTCGAAGCCCGCAAAAATGTAGGGCATTGCTCCCGGCATGCGCAGCATCCAGAAGATCTGCATCTCCGAGGCGTCAAGCGAGCGCAAAAGTGCGACGCGGTCTTCGTCCGCAGACCGAAGGCCGGCGATCGTGTTGACCATGAGTGGAAAGAAGGCTGTCAGGGCAGCCTGGGCGACCTTCGATTCGAGTCCGAGGCCAAGCCAGATAATGATGAGTGGGGCCAACGCCACCTTTGGCATCGCCTGAAACATGAGGATGAAGGGATAAAGAAAATACTCACAACGCCGGCTCAAGGCGATGAGCGTGCCGAGAACGAGCGCCACGATGGAACCGGCAGTGAAGCCGAGCAGCGTCTCGACGAGAGTGATCCAGAGGTGGCGAATGTAGAGCATCGATGCAACGCCGTGATACAGGGCGACGACGATTTTCGACGGCGCCGGCACGATATAGGCAGAGACTTCGAAGAGGCGAACGGCGCCTTCCCACGTCGCGAGCACGAGGAGGACGAGAAGCAGGCGCAACAGTGACCTCGGCGGCCGACTCATACTGAGAGGTCGCCCACGGTTTTGAAATGATCCCGAATTCGTTTCACATGCCGGCCAAAGTCAGGCGTTGTCATGACATCGAGATTGCGTGGCCTCGCGAGGTCGATGACGACGTCGTCGACGATATGTCCGGGGCGCGGCGTCATCACCAGCACGCGGTCTGCGAGAAAGACCGCCTCCGGGATAGAGTGCGTGATGAAGAGTACGGTCTCCTTCCGCTCGAGCCATATGTGCTGCAACTGCATGTTCATCTGCTCCCGGGTCATCGCATCGAGCGCACCAAATGGCTCATCCATGAACAGGATGGTGGGATCATGAACAAGCGCTCGCACGATGGCCACGCGCTGCTGCATGCCGCCGGACAACTCCCGTGGATAGCGCTTCTCAAAGCCGTGGAGACCCACGAGGGAAAGCAGATTCATCGCGCGCGCCATAAGCTTGTCGCGGCCAAGTCGCTGCACATCGACGGGAAGCAGGACGTTATCTAGCACCGTTCGCCATGGAAACAGCACAGGTGACTGGAAGACGACGCCAATGTCCCGGCGCGGTCCGGCGATCGCAATGCCGCTCAGTCGCGCCTCGCCCTGCGAGGCCGGGATTAGCCCGATCAGAATCTTTAGGAGTGTGGACTTCCCGCAGCCCGACGGTCCCACGATCGCAACGAATTGTTCCTTTTCGATCGCGAAGTGGATGTCCTGTAACGCAGTCACCGAGGCGCCGCTCGTCCCGTAGATCTTCCGAAGACCGTTCACCGCGATGAGTTCCATGACGGCACAAGATGCGATCAGGCGACGCTATGACACGTCGCCAGTTAGGCGTAGACCAGCTTAACCAATTCTAGGCAATAAAAGCTGTGCCGGTGGCTGCCGGTCTGCTCGATCACGCCGTTGCTCGGACATCGGATCGTTGGATATCATCTACGTAGCAGTTATTGGCATGAACACTGACGATTCTCGCCACGGAACCCGTATGTCCCCCCATGTTCAGGTCTGGCGGCCAGGCATGTGACGGAGTGAGGTTGGTCGCCAGCGCGACGCCCAGCAACGCCATGGCGATTGCAAGCGCAACCTCGTGTTTCAGTTTGCACGTGCAAGCCCCGATTCAGAAATCCTCCTACCATTGCACGGGATGCCCCACGGCTACCGATCTGCGACCGTCGGCAGATGGCTTCGCTGTGGGCGGACTCGACCTGGCATGCGGGCGCGATCGCCGGATTGGGCTTTGGCGTAGGTGTCCGTTATCAAAGCCTGGTTGCGGGCGCTGCAGACAACCCGATCGCTGTGCCGAGCGATACCCGTTAAGCCAATGCACATTTGCTGCATCCCGGCATAAAACGTCCAGCCGGGATGCAGCCTCAATCACGCAAGATCGAAGCGATCGAGATTCATCACCTTGACCCACGCAGCGACGAAGTCGTGCAGAAACTTCTCCTGTGCGTCGTCACTCGCATACACTTCGCTCAGTGCACGCAATACGGAGTGCGAACCAAAGATGAGATCCACGCGGGTTCCCTTCCATTTCGGCTTGCCGGTCTTGCGGTCGCTGCCCTGAAACACGTCGTTGGCTTCGGAAAGCGGCTGCCACTGCGTGTTCATGTCGAGCAGGTTGCGGAAGAAGTCATTCGTTAGCGTGCCCGGACGATCGGTGAACACACCGTGAGCTTCCTTGCCCGCCTGGCAACCCAGCACGCGCAAGCCGCCAATCAACACCGTCATTTCCGGCGCGGTGAGCGTGAGCAACTGCGCCTTGTCGATCAGCAACGCTTCGGCCGGCGCGGGGAACTTGCGCTGGAGGTAGTTGCGGAAGCCATCGGCGAGCGGTTCGAGCACCGCCACCGACACCACGTCGGTTTGCTCCTGCAACGCGTCCATGCGGCCCGGTGCGAACGGCACACTCACTTCGTGGCCGCCCTTGCGCGCCGCCTGCTCGATGCCCACGCCACCCGCCAGCACGATGAGGTCGGCCAGCGAGATCTTCTTGCCGCCCGCCGCCGCGCCGTTGAACTCGGCCTGAATGCCCTCCAGCACCTTCAGCACTTTGCCGAGCTGATCGGGCTGATTGACCGCCCAGTCCTTCTGCGGCGCAAAGCGAATGCGCGCGCCGTTGGCGCCGCCGCGCTTGTCCGACCCGCGGAACGTGGATGCCGACGCCCATGCCGTCGTAACCAGCTCCGCAACAGAGAGCCCTGAATCCGCGATCTTCTGCTTGAGCGCGGCGACGTCCTGCTCGCTCACGAGCGGGTGATTGACGGCCGGAATCGGGTCCTGCCAGATCAGCTCTTCCTTCGGCACTTCCGGCCCGAGGTAGCGTGCGCGCGGGCCCATGTCGCGATGCGTCAGCTTGAACCAGGCGCGAGCGAAGGCGTCTGCGAACGCGTCGGGATGCGCCATGAAGTGGCGCGAAATCTTTTCATAGACCGGATCCAGACGCAGCGACAGGTCCGTGGTCAGCATGGTCGGGCGAATCTTCTTCGAAGGGTCATGCGCATGCGGAATGGTTTCGCCACCATCTTTCGCGACCCACTGGTTCGCGCCCGCCGGACTCTTCGTGAGTTCCCATTCGTGGCCGAACAGGTTCTGAAAGAAGCCCATGCCCCATTGCGTAGGTGTGCTGGTCCAGGTCACTTCCAGCCCGCTCGTGATCGTGTCCCCACCCACTCCGCTATGGAAGCTGCTTTTCCATCCAAGGCCCATGTTTTCAAGACCAGCGGCTTCGGGCTCGGGGCCCACGTTGTCGGCAGGGCCGGCGCCGTGTGTCTTGCCGAAGGTGTGTCCGCCCGCAATCAACGCGACGGTTTCCTCGTCGTTCATCGCCATGCGCCCGAAGGTGTCGCGAATATCGTGCGCCGCCGCAACCGGATCGGGATTGCCGTCCGGTCCTTCGGGATTCACGTAGATCAGGCCCATCTGCACCGCGCCAAGCGGATTCTCGAGTTTGCGCCCGCTGTCCGTGCGGCTGTGTTCACTGCCGTGCAGTTCTTCGTCGGCGACGATCACCCCTTCGTCTTCATTACCGGCGGCGGCCTTGCCATAGCGCACGTCGCCGCCCAGCCAGGTTTTCTCGTTGCCCCAGTACACGTCCTGGTCCGGCTCCCAGGTGTCCTCGCGGCCACCCGCGAAACCGAAGGTCTTGAAGCCCATGCTTTCGAGCGCGACGTTGCCGGCGAGAATCAGCAGGTCGGCCCAGGAAATATTCTGACCGTACTTCTGCTTGACCGGCCAGAGCAGGCGCCGCGCCTTGTCGAGGCTCACGTTGTCGGGCCAGCTGTTGAGCGGGGCGAAACGCTGCTGGCCACGCCCGCCGCCGCCGCGGCCGTCGCCGATGCGATAGGTGCCGGCGCTATGCCATGCCATGCGGATAAAAAGTGGACCGTAGTGGCCAAAGTCGGCGGGCCACCATTCCTGCGAGTCGGTCATGAGTGCCGCGAGATCCTTCTTGACTGCGGCGAGATCGAGGCGCTTGAAAGCCTCGGCGTAGCTGAACTCCCTATCGAGCGGATTGGACCTGCTGGAGTGCTGGTTTAGCAGATCGACACGCAACTGTTTTGGCCACCAGTCACGGTTTGTCGTTCCGCCCCCGGCGGCATGATTGAACGGACACTTCGCTTCATTCGACATGGACACCTCCTGAAGAGGACACAGCGAACGGACGTTATGCGCGCAAGTTTGCAAAGATCATCATCGTTGAAGGTGCCGGGCGCGCAAACCGGCGAGCACACTGTCGACGGTTGACTTGTATTGGTGATGACAATGACCCAGCCGGTAGGTGGTCACGTCGCACGCGTCTTCTCGAGTGGCCTGGCTACTCGAGCACCACTACTGCACACTCAATATATTGCAGACCGTCAACGCGTTGAATGTGATTCTGGCAATGTCACTGATAGGCCGACGCTATGTCGCCTGAGCCATCCAGGCCTGCATTGGGCGGCAGCCCGCCGGCAGATCTGAGCGCATCGAATGTTTCGGACTGCGCCGCTATTCGCGGAGACCGCACGCTGGATCAATCGTGCTCCCGCTTCTCGCGAGCAGACTCGACTGCACGGCGCCAGCACTTATCGTCGCCGGAAACGAAGGGCAGTATTTAAAGCATCCTTCGCAGCACGTCGTTACGCGAGATCAGCTGGTGCTTGATGACCGCCGCCACGTGCAACATGACCAGTCCAACCAGCAATGCGCAACTTGCGCGATGCACCGCGAACAATTCGTCGGTTAGCGGACCTTTCTGGAACGGAGTGTGAATTTCAACCAGACCGAACAACGCATAGCCATTCGGAACCATCAAGAAACCACTCGCAAGCACAGCAAAAATCGTGACGTAAATCACGACGTGTACGACGCGTGCCAGCAAATGCTGTTCGACCGACACATTGGGCAGCGCAGGTGGCGCAATCCGGACCAGCTTCCAACCCACCCGAAGCGGAAAAAGCACGATCAGCACCGTTCCTATCGACATGTTCAGCTGCGACAGGAAATTGTGCACGGGTCCATTGGCGATCCGTGTGAGCGAGTAGCCCGCTACGCTGGCGTAAATAATCCAGACAGCAAATGTCCAGTGGAAAAATCGCGCAACGCCATCGTAGCGGCCCCGCTCGGTCCCGGCCTCCCGTTGTGAGAAGCCACGCAAGCCAGATTCGCCATCTTGCGCGATCACGGTTAGCGGCTCAGCTGCATGCGTGCTGGATCGCGTTGCCGCTCGTGACATCCGGTTCATAACCTCTTCCAGTCCGAAGTCATAAGGCTGTATCGGGACGCCGCCATGCGTTCCGCCCTTTGCTGATTCAATGCCGGCGGCGGGCGTGGTTGTTCTGGTTCGCCCGCCGTTCATCAGCGGCGCATCGTACCGACCTGATCAGACTACGTCAACAACAATGCAAATGAAAACGATTTGCATTTCCATATACTTTCACAGGATTTTCATGAGCCTTTCGAACCGAAGCGCTTCGCAGCACGTCGAGCAGGCCCGGGCGGAAATACCGCACCGGCGGCTCGCGCCATCAAGGTCGGAACACCGATGTTTCGAGCGCTGCGAGTTGCGCCAATTCATCGACAGCCACTTTGACTTTCGGCTGAAGGTGTCGCGTCTTTTGCCAGATCGCGTGGATCGGTGTCCCCGATGGGCGGGCAAATTCCCCCACCTGTGGGCACCTCAAAATCCCCCACCTAGAGACACGCGGAGCATGATGCTGGCGCGGTCTGGCAGGACGTTACCTTGCACCCCTCGAATGAAGAAGAGGGGTTGTTGGAGTGAATGTCTTGAAGCCGCATCTGCAAACAACCATCGCCACGCTCGTCGCAGCGGGCAAACGTCAGCGGGAGATCGCCCGGATTACGGGCGTTGACCGGAAGACGATCCGTAAGTACCAGGAGCAATTCGCGGCGGCGCAGGCAAATTCCCCCACGGTGCC
>NZ_SMOD01000086.1 GCF_004353905.1 Paraburkholderia guartelaensis
TTGCGGCAGTGGTGCACCAATGTCATGCGCTCAAAAGTCGAGCCAATGAAGGACGTTGCGCGTCTGATACGTCGGCACTTCGACGGCGTCGTCGCCTGGACTCAGACCCGCCAGACCAACGGCTTCATTGAAGCCATCAACGGCTTGTTTCAAGCGGCCAAGCGAAAGGCTCGCGGTTACACACGCTTCACGACAATGCGCACGGTCCTCTTTCTCGTTGCCGGCAAGCTCGACTTCTCCGGCTTCAACCCGCATGCCTCGTGAGTCGCATCACCCACTCCAAAATCAAAAGAGCCAGATTTCGCAGGCTCAACGAGTAGCCACATGCCAGCGTACACACAGGGGGATCACGTCCAATGGATACTGCAATCGTATATATATATATAAGAACATGCTCATCCCACCGCCAGCTCACGCTGTCGTACACGGCGAGGAGCGAACCCGCCGGCATGACCCGATCGTCAGATACATCGAGGACAAAGGCATCTATGCATTTCACAAGAAATACGGCTACGGTGTGCGCTCGCTGGTCGAGGCGCAGATCTCGCGCATCAAGCGCTGCATCGGCGATGCGCCTGCTGACGCAGGAGCTTGCGTCGCAGGAAGGCGAAGGCGTAATCATCGCCAACCTGCTGAACCGGTGGAACGCCTTCGGCAAACCGGTTTGCGTCAAAAATGCATAGTCGCGTCCATAGCACGGGAACTCGTACCCATCCGGACAAAGCCGTTCAAATGGACATTCGCCGGCTTTGAGCTGCAAACTGGCGAACCCCTGAGGTTCAAAGAAGATGCCAACGTCCGACGCACAAAGAAAGGCCGCTGAACTCCAGCGCCAACTCGCCACGCTGACCGGTCACAACAAGGTCACGGTCAAGCCCTACGGCAAGCACCTGCTCATCCAGATGCAACGCGACGACACGATCGATACCGTGGCTCGCCTCACCGAGGTCGGCCGCAACATCTACACGTGCGCATTTCGCAGCCACACCGGCCGCTGGGAGCCCTTGCCTGGCACCGGCGAGCTTGCCGAAACCACTGACTTGGTGGTCAGTTTGCTGGCCCCGTATCTCGATCCAGATAGTTAAAGCTATTTCAGGGATGTTGTACCTGGCGAATCGAGCGCCGAACTTCTCGCACCAGCAGCGGATCGTCTCGTAAGTGACCACAACACCAAGTTCGAGCATCAACTCCTCGACGTCGCGCAGGCTCAGGAAGCGATGACCATGATAAAGCGGTTTTGTCTTCTTCATTACGTCATTCTACCGCCCCCATCCCATTAACCTGACAGAGCCGGGAGGCCTTGTCGATCTGCCGCATTTCACTGTATAGAATAACACTAGCGATAAGACCCGCTGCCATATCGGCAGCCGCTACCGAGAACAACAGGCCGTCTTGCCCATAAGCCTGCTGCAGCAAGGCCATCAGGGGCATCAGAAACACGCCATGCCGCAGTACCGCTACAAGCGTTGCCCAGATTGCGTCGCCCTTGGCCTGCATGAAAAGCAGGCAGACTTGTTGCACCCCTAACACCGGCAACGCACAATGGAACAGTAAGATCGCGCGGCTACCAATCTCTATCGTCGCCGACTCGTGCGCAAACCAGCCGATGATGGTTCTAGCGTGCCACACGACGCAGCCGGCATAGACTCCGGCGAACGTTAGGGCGACGGCAACCATAGTCCGAACCGCTTGCGCCACCCGTGTCCAGTTACCTGCGCCGACATTAAACCCAACAACCGACTGCGCCCCGCTGCACAGTCCATACAGCGGAAGTACCGCCAGCATCGCCAAGCGGCTAGCCAAACCTAGCGCCGCCACCGATGCCTCACCGTAGCGAGCAGCGAACCCATTGAGCATGGACATGGCCCCTACCGCGAGCAGCGTATTGAGCGCTGGCGGAATGCCGATGCGGGCGATGCTCGCCAGCCGGCACCAGCAGCGTCCCACCGATGGCCATGATAAGACGATGGCGCCGTGCCTGCCCGCGAAATGTCGCCAATACAAGGTTAAGCCGCACAACTGGGCCAGAAATGTTGCGATGCCAGCCCCTTCGATGCCCAGCCCCAACCAGAAAATCATCACCGGGTCGAGTGCCGCGTTCATTGCGAAGGATGAAACTTGGGTCGTCATGCTGAGCACGGTATTGCCATCCGCTCTCACGATGAAACCACAGACCATATTGAATACCACTGCCACATAGCCCAGCAGCAGCCAATGAAGATAATCCACCGCCAGTGGCAAAGTCGATGGTCCAGCGCCTTGCCATGCCAGCAATCTTGGAGCCGCCAGCCAGCCCGCGATAGCCGCAATCCCAGCAATTACCATCGCCAACCATAACGCGTGCGATGCATAATCGTTGGCAGAGTGATCGTCGGCACGTCCCAGGCTTCGAGCAATCAACGACGCGGCCCCTGCACCGAAGATCTGGCCTATTGCCGTGATGCACATTGCAAACGGGAACGACAACGCCATCGCCGCGAGTGCTGCTGTTCCGAGCCGCCCCACGAAATAGGCGTTGAGAAACTGATAAGCAGCACTGACAGTGACGCCAATGACGGACGGAAGAGCCAGCCGCAAGATCAGTGGCAACAGTTGATCGTGGGCCATTGACTGCATCCGTGATGCCGCGACTGCTGGCGTGTTCATACTGTGGCCCCGTCCTTCAACCTTGCTGCGTCCACATCTTCCTGATTGTCCCTGAGGCATCCGGCATAAGCCGCGAGACAATGCAGCAACTGACGTCCCAGCATGTTCGCCTCCTCTGCGGAAAAGCAATGCAACGCACAATGCATCTGGATACGAAGTTTACCGTCCACATTATCGATATATAACCGCAACGTGTGATGACGGTTGGGCCCCATCCCATCACCCGTCCAGATCGTCGGTTGAGCAAGGCCGAGCAGCATGCGCGTACGAAGATTATCTAACACAGCGCGATAGTTGACGACAACACGCGGCCAGTCGAAATCCACCAGCGCCTTCGCCTGATCGTCCGGCAGCAGATACGCAGCCGCCCGTAGCCCAATGCCATGGATCCGTGCCGAATTGCGCTGACGACGCACCGCTTTCAGACGTTCCGCCACACTGAGTCGCCCCTCACAAACGATGGCCAGCGGGACAAGCTCCGCGGTAAAGCCCATAACCGTCGACAGATCCTGACCCGGCAGGATAGGCGTGCGCAGCATGTCCATGCTGTCCAGAAACAGCCCTCGTCGCTGGTTGCCCTTTCCTGCCACCTCCGCCAAGGCGCATAGGATGACGTCGAACGCGTCAAAGCCGTGCCGGTCCGGATGCAGATCAAGCAGAATCTTTGTCGATTCCGCATCCAGGTCCAGATAGCGAATCCCCTTGCGCGCACACAAGGTCTCGAAAGCAGCATCACTGTGCATCTGCCCAGTATGTAGCATCTCGAACAAGCGGCGGCTGGCATCAGCGCCACTATCGACTGGCTCAACCTCGAGGACTGTTGCACCATCCTCACGCAGCAGCTCCCATGGCCGGCTTCGCCAATAAGCAACGTTGCTGTCCAACGAACCGCTCACATGTTCGCGCAGCGCCTTCACCCATCGATTCAACTGCGCGCGGCCACTGAATGCGGGAACCGGCGCTTGGCCATGCTCTATAGCCAGATAGTAGCGTTCTACTTCCTCCAGCAGGAGCCGGAACCCATAGCCGTCGACCAGGAAATGATGAATTATGATAAAAATCCAACTGTACGGCCGCCCACCGACCTCCGCCTCGATCAATTGGAAACGCGACATCCAGGTACGACCATCGAACCGGAATGCATATTGCGCTTTCTCAGCGATACCAGATACCTCTCGCGTGCAATCACCGAGCTCTGAGTAGGAGCCCAATGCAACTCGCTCCAGATGCAACGCTCCGACTCCGGTATGGAAGCGTAGATCATCGTCATCTCGAGAGATCCTGGTGCGCACCAGTGGGTAGTCTTTCGCCAACCTGACGATAGCGGACTCCAATATGGCCGGATCCAAACGGCAGCTATCGTCCTGCCAGATCGCGCACATGTTGAAATGCTCGTCTAAACCCATGCGCCGATTCATGAAGCGTATCGTAGGCGTTACTTCCACTCCACCGTCGATTTCGCCATCGTGGTGCACCAGTTCGCCCGAGCGGGCATCGATCAGCCCAGCCAGTTCGCGTAACACTGGATAATCGTACAACTCGCTGACAGAAAAGCGGATGTCCATCTTGGCCGCCTGCGCCACACAGCGCACGCTCAGCATAGAGGTACCACCCAGTGAGAAGAAATGCGCGTCCGCACCAATCATCGACATACCAAGCACTTCCTGCCAAACCGCGGCCAGTGCATGCTCGGTCGTGGTGACCAGCGGCGCGAATACGCCCACCGCGGTTTGCCGTGGCAACGGCAAGCGGGAACGGTCCAATTTACCGCCCGGCAGCTTAGGCAAAGCCCGCAAGCGAACAAATGAACGGGGAATACTGTGGGGCAACAGCGAATGACGGAGCATTTGCCTGAACCCATCGTCTGTCGACGGCAGCTTCGCCTCAGTGCCCACCACGTAGGCAGTCAACAGCGGCTCGCCATCCGCAGCGCGGTGCAAATGCACCGCGGCCTCCTCGACCCCAGGACATTTTCCCAAGACGTGAGAAATCTCATCCAGTTCAACACGCAAGCCATGGATCTTGATTTGATTGTCACGCCTTCCGAGGAACTCCAGGCGGCCGTCGTCACGGTGGCGCCCCAAATCGCCAGTGCGATAAGCCACAGTTCCGAAAGGCTGTAACTCTGGCACCGAACTAGCAACAAATCGCTCGGCTGTCAACTCCCTGCTGTCATGGTAGCCACTCGCCAGGCAGTCACCCGTCACCAGGATCTCCCCCACCGCACCTTGAACCACCGGCCGCAACTTGTCATCTACGACGGCTATGCCGACATTGGCCACCGGCTTACCGATCGGGACAGTCCGTTCATCAGCGCCCACTTCGCACACTTCCCCCCAAGCGGCGTTCGAACTACACTCGGAGGAGCCGTAGAAGTTGAACAGACGGGCCTGCGGGAACGCCTCGAGAAAGCGCCGAGCCAACTCCGGTGGCAACACCTCAGCGCTTGAGGTGACCAGCCGCAAATCTGAAACCGACCGTCCATCTGTCAATTGTGCCGTCAAAATGCCGGTGATCAACGGTGGCGAGCACAGCAGATGCGTTACCCGGTAACGATCTAGCTGCAATAGCAGCAGAAATGGATCTTGCAGTTCTTGCTGACTCAGCAGCAAACTAGGAACGCCTTGTAAGAGCGGCCCGAAGATTTCCCATTGACTAGCAACCAGCGCCGCCGACTTCTGCACTACGCAGACATCACCTGCCTGAAATGGGAATTGCCCCCACATCCAGTGCAAACGATTTATGCATGCTGTAGCGGGAACCACAACGCCCTTCGGTTTTCCCGTAGAGCCAGATGTGTAGACGACCTGCAGCACTTCATGCGAGCAAGATGGCGAAGGGGCGGCATCTGTCTCCTCATTGCCGTGTGCAACTTCCTCCGACGGCAGTAAAACCAGCCCTCTGTCACAAAATGCTTCCCGCTGCAACGGCGTGGCAACGAAGGCATTGGGAGCGACATCTTTGGCAATCTCAAGTATGCGGCTTATCGGATAATTTGCCCCGATCACCGAGTAGGTTGCGTGCAGCTTGATCGCAGCTAGAATAACGATCAACGCGTTAATGCCGCGGTCAATGCCAAGCAACACCCTGTCGCCGGCACCAACACCGGCGGCTGCGAGTCTGTTAGCAAAACGGTTGGCTGCACCATCCAACTCAGCATACGAAATGCGGCCGCGCTCCCAGAAATAAGCAGTATCCACTGGCGACATTTTGGCACGCGCTTCGAACATTTCGCGTAGCGTACTAGCGCCTGTATAAGCCAGCCGTCCTCCGTTGTAACGCTTAAGAAAATCCTTTTCAGCTGGGTGCCGCAGATCCAGCTCTGCCAGCGGCGCCGCGGGCGCCGCAATGATCACCTGAATAATTTGCTGCAGGTTGAGCAGCATTCTTGAAACGAGCTCGTCGGAGAACAGCTCAGTGCAATAGGACATCTGCAGGTAGATGCCGTCCCCCTCTTCCTGACAGTAAAGAGTGAGATCGTACTTCGTATAACCGTTCTCCAATTCGCGTGCGACAATTGACACATCGTCCTGCCCCTCAGAAATTAGCTCTGCTTTCTCCGAATACATGTTGAACATCGCCTGGAATACGGGGGAAAAATTGCTTCCACGTACCACGTCAACTGTTTCCAACATCCGACTGAATGGATATGCCGCGTTGAAGTCAGCACCGATGACAGTTTGCTGCGTCGTGGCCAGATGTTCGATGAATGACTTGTCAGGATCCATCTTCGCCCTTAGCGGCAACATGTTTAGGAAGAACCCCAACAGCTTTTCCGTACCTGACTGTTTTCGCACTACATTCGGAGTGCCGACGATGATATCGTCCTGTCCGCTGTACTCTCTCAATAAAGCGTAAAAAGTCGTCAGTAACACGCTGAAAAGCGTGGTGCGATTGTCCGCCGCAAGTTCGCGAAGTCTGGACGCCGCGAGAGCCGGAATTTGTATGGCGTATGACTTACCGGTGTAACGCATCCGCCTCGGACGAGGCTTATCGGAAGGCAGGGTCAGCACCGGCAACTCACCCGACAGCTGTTGTGCCCAGTACGAGCGCTGTCGCGCCCAGCAGTCCGATCGAAACTGCTCAGACTCCCATTTCGCGAAATCCGCGAACGAAATTTCGGCTTTGATACCGTCCTCTGAACTGACTCCCGCCTTGTAAAATTCACGCAGTTTGCGCACCATCACCGAAAGCGACCACGCGTCCATAATGATTTCATGCGTGGTAAAGATGACAACATGCCGGTCTGATCTCTCTCGTACTAGTAGTGCGCGATACAGTGCGCCTGCGGCGAGATCAAAGGACGGTTGAAACTCGCTCGCCTTCAATTCAGCCAACCTGGGGGCAGGTTGGTCGCCGCAAAGGTCTATAAAGCGCAAACTACCCTTCGGCGGTGAATCGAAGGTCAAATATGGATTGCCACTCTTTTCGACGAATCGAATGCGCAGTGTGTCGAAGTACTGCACCACCGCATCCCAAGCCCGACTAAAGCGATCTCGATCAAACTCTCCGCAGCATTCGAGCGCCGCTTGCAAGGTATAGTTGGATGCTGTTGGATCAAGCTTCCACAAAAACCATAAGTGTTTTTGAATGTGGCTGGCCGGAGCCTCTCCGCCCTCACCACGGCGACTGGCGACAATGGCGGGAAGCGACTCATTCCCACCCTCTTTCTCGGCCAGAAGTTCGGTTAACTCATCTATTGAGCAATGGTACAGGTCAACCACCGAAACTTCGCAGGCGAATTCGCTCCGAATACGGTTGATCGCAAGCATGGCGCGCAGCGAGTCACCGCCCATCAGCAAAAAGTTGTCGTTTCGCCCCAGCCGGTCTAGATGCAGTATCTCGGCTAACAGCCTGCACAACCGAACCTGAACACCGTCAGTGGGCTCCAGATATTTCACATCGGACAAAGGACGCAAACTTTCCGGGGAAGGCAATTGTTTGTAATCAAGTTTGCCATTGGCGTTTAATGGTAATGTCGCCATCTCGAAGAAAATATCAGGCAGCATGTAGTCAGGCAACTGACGCGACATGTGTTCGCGTAAAGCGCTCCGTGTAACCTCCTCTCGAAGCTTGACGAAGGCCACGAGGCGCGGAAGTCTTTCCGCTTCCCCTAGACTAGTCAGTGTTTCCCTTGCCGTCAGTTTCACCCGATTGTCAGCGGGGTAATGCACCACTACGGCCGCGGCCTCGACTGCTGCATGTAACCCCAACAAACCTTCCACTTCGTTTAGCTCAATACGGTAACCACGCAGCTTGACCTGGCGATCTGCTCTTCCGAGACACTCCAGTAAGCCATCCTCACGCAGCCTCACGAGATCACCAGTCTTGTATAATCGATCATATCCGCGCTTATCGCTGAAAGGGTTAGCCACAAAAGCCTGCTCGGTACGCGCGTCGTCGTTAATGTAACCACGCGCAAGGCCAACGCCGGCTACACAAAGTTCGCCTACGTCACCTGACGCAACAAGCGTCAGCGCCGCAGCATCTGGCCTGACCACATAGATCTGCAGATTGTCTATCGGTTTCCCGATTGGCATAAATGCCTGACCTTCCGCCGGAGAGTTAGAGATCAGCGCATGCGTGACACCGTCGGCACATTCAGTTGGTCCATAATGGTTGAGGATGGGAATAGACGGGTACATCGCCAGCCAACGTCGGCATACGTCGGGCGGCAATGCCTCCCCGACGGTGGAAATCCTGCGCAGCGCCGGCAGCGCGCGTGCATCGATCAATTCGACTTCGGCCACAAACGAGCGTAGTAGCGAGGGCACAAATTGAATGACCGATACTTGGCATTCGCGCAACTCAAGCAGCAGCCGCGACGGATCGCATACGACGTCTCTATCAATGATCTGTGTGCACGCCCCCACTTGCAGCGCCGCCATAAACTGCCACAGAGAAATGTCAAAACAGTGCGATGCAGTCTGCGCCACCTGGTCAGTTCTACTGATCTCCAGATCGCGGACTTTAGCGTGCAAGTGATTGATGAAGCTCCGCTGTTCAATCATTACGCCCTTTGGGTGACCGGTGGTACCCGAAGTAAAAATGACGTAGGCAAGATCACTGCCTTTGCCTCTGAGCCCGACAAAGGCCGCGCGAGATTCTTGCGCTTCTTCAATATCAAGAAGCACTAGTTCCGGTTTGGTTGCCTGCAAATACGCCGCCTGTTCGTAGCAGTTACGGGCGGTCAGCAGCAGGCAGCATTTGCTCTTCTCCAGCATGTAATCCAAACGTTCCGCTGGATACTGGCGATCAAGCGGCATATAGGTACCGCGAATCTTAAAAATGGCAAGCATCGCAGCCAATAAATCAATTCCTCGCTCCATCAGCACGCCGATGACGGGCGCCTCGCGGCCACAGCGCTCGGTCAGCGCCATTGCGATGCGATTGGACTGCTCATCAAGCTCCCGATAAGTTACCGACTCGCTGCCATGCCTTGCTGCTATATGTTGCGGATAACGCCGTGCCACATCACAAAAGTAGTCCACTGCCAATAGTGTTTTCATTTAAATCTCGCTCACTCGCCTAAGAAGCGGTTTCAAAAAGGCTTCGTAGGGGCTGCTAACCCGTAACGCAACCTGTTAACCTCGATCGTCGTGACAACAGGATCGAGGAGATGGGCAAACCAATCATCGATGACGAACTGTGGGCACTGATCGAGCCACTGCTACCACCAGCGAAGCCACGCCGCTTCAAGTATCCGGGCCGCAAGCCGGTGCCGGATCGGGCTGCACTGACTGGCATCTTGTTCGTGCTGAAGACCGGTATCCGGTGGCGGGACTTGCCTGCGGCGATGGGATGCGGTTCCGGCGTCAGTTGCTGGCGCAAGCTATGCGATTGGCAGCAAGCCGGCGTATGGGATCGATTGCACGCAGTGCTTCTGGGGAAATTGCGAGCGGTGGACAAGATCGACTTCTCGCGCGTGATCGTGGATTCGTCATCGATTCGCGCGGTTGGGGCGGGCGAAAAACTGGCCCGAACCCCACCGATCGAGCGCGACCCGGATCCAAGCACCACCTCGCCACCGACGCCAACGGAACGCCGATCGCGGCAATCCTGACTGGCGCCAATCGTAACGACGTCACCCAACTCGTTCCGCTGATCGAGGCCATCGTGCCGATCGGCGGTAGGCGCGGGCGGCCTTTGAGCCGCCCTGGCTGCGTCTATGCCGACCGGGGTTACGATCACGACAAATACCGACGCGCTCTCCACGAACGCAGTATTCCCACCAGCATCGCGCGGCGCGGCCACCCGCATGGCAGTGGCCTCGGAAAAGTCCGATGGGTCGTCGAACGTACACATGCCTGGCTGCATAATTTCCGCCGTCTACGTATTCGCTTCGAACGTCGCGCTGACATTCATGAGGCATAAGTCGCATAAAGGAATTCACTTCATAAAGGTTTCGAACTGCATGCTGAAATATAAAAAACAAAGCAAAGCGCCAGAAGAATTGAAGGATTCTTCAACACCCGACGCTCCAGTAGCATAAGTTCGGAAGTATTCAACAGTCGTATAATGGGGTTGGAAGGTTCGATGCCTCTGCTCGACTACGTCGTCCTGACCGTCGCGTTGACGTCGGCCCTCCATGCTGCTCACTTCGCCGCACAGCTTCATTCTGTGCAGGACCCTTGATATCTTTCTTTGTGAGATACATCGTTCGTCGGAATGCACAGCAACGCAGGAACAAACTTCCTGCTCAGGGAACGGAATGGAACTGTTGATCCGGAGCACCGGTTCGTTAATAGCGCGTAGCGCGGTACCTTGAGTGGACGCCGCAATAGCATGTCGACTGTCATTTTTTGCAGATCTTGTCTGTGGTTCGTGAGGCTTTGGTTTCGTGTTCATGCTCCGTTACCTCCCGCTTCAATTTCCCCCCGACAGCAGATGCAATAGTTGAGCCAACAGAGGTGGTGCCGCTTGTTCGGACAGGGTCCCGCGATTTTTAAGTGGAACGTCCGGGGCGATCATGCTGCCGATTTGATCGCTGGCAGCGTCGCGAAGTATGCCTCATCGGGCGTCTGATCCGCCAGACTCGAATGAGGACGTTTGCGGTTGTACAGCTCAATGTATTGGCCAATGGAGCGCCGGGCGTGGCTGACCGACTCGTAGGCTCTCAAATAAATCTCTTCGTACTTGATGCTGCGCCACACGCGCTCGACAAACACGTTGTCGCGCCAGGCGCCTTTGCCGTCCATCG
>NZ_SMOD01000087.1 GCF_004353905.1 Paraburkholderia guartelaensis
GTTTCGGCTGGGCCAAGACCGTGGGGCGCATGCGCCAGGTGATGGTGCGTGGCTTGAAGAAGGTGGACCAGATGTTCGTGTTGAATATGGCGGCCTACAACCTTGTGCGCATGCGATCGCTGGCACAGGTGCGTCCATAGTGGCGGGAAAGCGGCAATGAGGCCAAAAAAGTAGCCTCAAACCGCCGAAACAACGTTGAATTCGCGTTGAGATTGCGCAATCTGAAAAATTTTGCGGCAGGAGCCGCGTAAGCGGAACAAGGCCGTCTCCGTTGGGCTGTATTTCAGCGGCCTGCTAAGCGCAGCAACTTCTCGGGCAACATCCGGATTCCCTGGCTTGAAAAGAAAACACGCCCAGCCACGCGCAGACAATTCGAGGGCGAGAAGGTGAAGGAATATCGTCTTGCCATTACCAAGACGACCGTCGATCACCAAAGCTGACTTATGCTCGATTGCGTCGGCGGCAGTGCGAATCGCTTCGGCCCTCGCAATCGCGTAGTCCTCTTCAGGTTGAGATCGCGCCAGCCTCCCCGCATTGAAATCACCATAGACCAGCAAGTCATAGATTTCTGTCGCTGTAGGTCGGGCGCTCGTCTGGCTATCCCTCATCGGAGCAAGCGAGCGAAACGATCGAAGATTGTGCAGTGTCGGGACAGTGGGACGGGGCGCATTAGCCAAAGCTGCGGCGAACCCTTCTGTACCGGTGAACAGCGTACGGCCATATTGACTTGTGCGCCTAAGGAATATCGGATCAGGCGTGGGCCCTTGAATGAAGGTCGTCCGGGCAGCGAGTTGCGGATTCTCTAGTAAAAGAGCCGCGATGTGATAATCGGCGAGGCTATACCCAACGATATAAATCGCGCTGGCATAAGCGAGATCCCGCTGAAATTGGTCGTACCATGGCGATCTGACCACATATTGGTTCACATATGAAGCCTCACCTAGTATGAGACTACTCTGTAAATTACCGGGGGTAACCAGTCTTATGCTTCCGTGAAGATGAATCAATGCACCGTGCAGCAGCTTATTCGGCAAAGCCTCAGAAACGTCGAACGTATTGGGCTTTGCATTAGCCGCCAGTCGATGAGTCTCGACAACATCGTCGTAATTAGTGGTGTAAATCCGCCTCCAGTTTTCGCTGAGGATAGCCGTTTGCGCATCATCAAGCGTTGTCACGCGAAAAATTCGGTAGAGTTCGTCACTCAGCTTCTGCGCATCCTTTTCAGCAAACTCTTCGGTCAAAACCTGAAGATCATAGGTTGTATCGTCAGGAAGCCCAAGTTGTTTAATGAAGTGTCGCCGCAGTCCAGCCCCATTGGGTGGTTTTTCGCCCGAGATGTTTGTGGCGCCGAGGCTGAAACCCGAGCCAAGAAAGAGTATGCTCGACTCAGGATCGCATTCGCCAAGACTAGTAAGGTTTTGTGTCAATTTGTACTTCTCCACCCGTTGTCTCCTATGACTATTTTCCGTTCGCGCTTTCCAAGGCATTAATTTAAACAATTCCAGCCATTTTAACGGATTTTGGCATCCCCGTTCTTGACAAAGGAGACGCTGTGCCTCGTCAAGAAAACCATCGTTTGATGATGTAGAGTCTCCGCAGCATCGAGTGTGCCTCAAATTTCAAGGAAAGCGCCAGTCGTGCCGTCCCTCCTCCATTCCGGACCTATGAAGTCCGGCATGTTCAAAAGCACTTCGTGAGTGAATCCACCTTTATTTGCTCTCGAAAACGCGGCATCAAGCGTTTCAAAAAAAATCTTCGCCCCCTCGTACCACTCTGCACGGCTTTCTGGCTCTAGAAGAACGTGCAGAAGCTTTTCTAGGCCCTGAACTTCTGCGCGATACGCAGACCGCACAACGAAAGCATGCAAAACCGAATGTGGGCATCCGGTCTGAATGTTTGACAGGCGACGCGGAATGTCTGATGTCAGACCGAGCTTTACGTAGATCTTGCTTTCACCTCGGCAGTCAATCTAATAGACATAGTGTGTATCCATTGGTACGGACTCCATGGCGGTCAAGCTGCAGCTTTAAACTGGCTAGCCCCTTTGACCGCTTCAGCGTCCATTAATCGATCATATCTGCCCAGTCCTGCAACCTCGCCGTGCGCTGCTCGCAATATTCAGCCTTGTTGGAGGCGGCCCTGACGGCTCCTGCGCGTGCGCCAGGCATTTCGCAACCCAATACGTGTTGAAGCCGGCCTCATGCAGCAGCGTGCAGGCCGTGCGTGCGTTGGACAACTCGCTCTCGCGCGCCATCGTCAGCAGCTGCTTGGCGGCCGTCCGAATGGACGGCGTCGTGCCGATGCGCTCCATATACGGCTACATCAAGCCGATTTCTTCAGGTTTCAGCACATGGTCGGCAGCTCAAAGTTCGCGATGGATGTTGGGCACACCAGCTCTGCCGCCTTCGCGAGCTTGTGGCCGCGCTCCATGGCCCAGAGAAAGACCTGCAACATCACATCGCGGGCATGCACTGCATAGCCGGAGCCCCGCGCTCCACGACGGCGTCGGTCGTATCCGCGGGTCTTCATCCGTGATCTCCACCAACTTCAGGTTGCCAAATTTCAGTTTCAATTTGCGCTCATAGACTAAGCGCCGCATCTCCCGCGTGGAGTTAGCCAGGTGATAGCCATGCAGCCATTTCGGCTCGCTGGGTTCGTCCACCGCTCGCGGCGCCGGGCGGCCTTCGGCCGTGAGCGGACCACCAAGGACGTTCAAGGAACGGCGGAAGGTCGCCCCTTTCCGGCCGGTCGAACCCATCACGCGCCGAATCGCAACCCAGCTCAGTACGCGTTGCTATGCTTCGCGCACCAGCACCCACCTAACCCAATGGACCGCGCGGTCGCCGAGATTGTCCGTGACGAGCATATCGGGCATTGTCTGCCCCTCCTCGAGCTGCACGGTTTTGCCTCCGAACTCCTCCGTGCGCCAATTCCCCGAGACCGGACAAAGCTCACCGGTGCGCACCGCGGGCACCGAATCCGTGCCCCGCGGTGGACGCTCGCGAGCGGGCGCAAGGAAGTAGGCAGATTCGTCCGGTACGGCGCCATCCTTGTAGCGGGTGTCTTCCCAAAGCAGACGCCAATGTGTCGGCACCGGAGCGAGGCTCCAATTGCCGTCGTCCTCGTCTACTGCCGATAGATTGGGCGCCTGCGTTTGTGCGACAAAGTAATTGAAACAGCCCGCGTTGCGCATGGCCTCCACGTTCATAGGCTCCCAGATGCCGTCGCAAGGCACACGCTCGCCGGAACGAATCATCAGAGCCCGAGGCTGCGGCATCTCCGGTAGCACGTTCGGGAATTGCGGAAACTCGAATTCGTAAAACGTATAGTGATACTTGCTCTTGTCAAGCAGGGTCTGCGGATATCGGAGCCTCGCAAGTTGCAACGTCGTCCCTGCCACCTCCAATGACGCATTTTCGGCTTGATACATCGATGCGCGCAACAGGCGCGCAAGCGCGTCAACCTTTGGAGGATAAGGCAAGAACTGACCGCCACGCTCCCAGTAGTTGGGATTCGTGTAGAAATAGTCGGAGAGATAGCCGGTCTGCATCACAACGCGATCCAGCGCCTCGCCTTTACGCCAGACGAAGCGGCGCCCGAGCACCAGTTCGTCGAGCCCACGGTCGTACAGGCTCAGAATTTCGTAGATGGTCGCCAGGTGATCGGCGGACACCATTTCTGGGTCCTTCGGCGACCACGTTTTGACGGCGGTTTCGTAGGCTGCCGCAAATGTCCTGAAGGCGTCGCGCTTCTTGCGCCAAAGCGAATAGCTGGTGACGCGCTGGAGCAACCAGAATATCTTGCGGCGCACGCCCGGATCCTGCATGTCGATCTCTTGCATTATTCGGTCCGACCTTGCGATTTAAATACGCTATTCAAGCATGCCATGTTCAAACTCACTTCTCGCGCACTTCGTCCGCGGCAAGCTTACGTGTTGCCGCCGCGCCCTGGTCCACGGCCTCGCCGTAACCATATACCCGCTCGACATCCGTCCAGTTGGTCTTGACGAATTCGAAGCGCACACCGCCGATCATTTCCGTTCGCACTGCGTTCGAAGCCGCGGCTTTCACTTCGTTGCCGATGGCCGTGATGCGCTCGACGACCGCTTTGTCGAACTTGGCGACCAGTTGCTCTGCTCCGCCCTCCAGGTATTGAAAAGGCGCTCCCGGGCTGTATTGTTCCGCGATCCGCCCAAGCCACGCTTTCGCCTCGGGCCAGATTTCAGCGAGATTATCGGGAAGATGCGCCACGACCATGAAGCCGTTGGCATTCCAGTCGTCGAGCACAGCAGCGCTTTCACGCCACGCCTTCGCCGTCTTCGGCGCGTCGCCCACGCCCCAATACGCCGCTCCCCAAAAGCCGCCCGCGAAGGACTCGCTGGCCTTTGTGACTTTGCTCGCATTACCAAAAACCCTGAAGATCTTTTTGCCCACCAGTTCTCGCGCCGTCACCGCTGAGATCTTGCCGTGAAACGACGCGATGTCTTTATAAACCCTTTCGTCGCCGAAAACCGGCATTTTGGAAACACCGTAAAAGAGATCGGGCCAACCTTTTGCGATATACGGGTCATAACTCGCTCTCAAGCGGGCACTCATTTCGACGTCGTCCACGAGCGCCGGGATCGATGCGTATTTGCCAAGCGGCGTAGGTGGGCGCTTCAACTCTTCTTTGAGTTCCGCCTCGGTTTCCCGCGCGACCTTCGGCGCACCGCCCGTTGCGACAACATGCTTCTCACCTTCGTACGCCGTATTCTGCAATACGCGGATCTTCTCGTTCAGCGCGTCGAGCGCCTTGGGTACCATCTTGTCCGCTTCCTGCGGCAACGCACCAAAGCCGTCTGCAACCATCTGCAAGTGGCCGTGCCATTGCTCGGGAAGCAAGCTTCCCATATGCGACTTGAGCGTCTTTTCGATCGTGCGACGCACCGTCGAGCAGAAGCTCTTGAGCTTCTCGACGAGCTGCGCCTGATATTGGCGTACATTTAGCGTGCGCAGCCAGTTCGGAGCGTCGCCATGACCGACCCGGTTAAGGTACGCAATCACTTCCTGGAGCAGCTTTTCATCCTTTGCGGCGTCGCCGGCCGCGCGCAATGCGAGTCGCCCCACGCCCTTGATGACGCCACCCACCACGGGAATCAGCGCGAAGGCGAGCACCACCAACATCACCCATTCCATCACCTCTTCGCGCTTGCGCGGATCGCGCGCCATGCCGATGCTCACCGCGAGCAGATCGCGTACGGCCGTTACGTCCCCGACCACGGGAATCATGCCAATTGCAGCGTCCGTGATGATCTGGCTGATCGACTGCTTTTCGTTGAACGCACCCTGCATCGTTCCCCAGCACCACTGCCCGACCTCCAGTGAGGTTTTTTCGAATTCGTCGAGGCTTAAACTCACGCTTGTGTTCCCCCGTGCCTCGCAATGAGCGCCTCGATGTCCGCATCCGCCAGCGACGCCCCTTTGTAATCCGGATTCTTCGTCAAGTTCTTGCGCGCCCACTCGCGCGAATCAGCGCCCAGCTTCACGTCGACCGTGCCAGCAGGGATGTCCTGCAGATTCATGCGCCCCTGCGCATCCAGCGCGCCCTCACGGGTGCTGCCGTCTGCCAGCGTGGCGAGATATTTCGCTCCTTGCACTGGCTCGTTGTCGTGATACAGATACTGCATGGCGGCCGCGTACTTTGACGTCGGGAGTGCCGGTAGCGGCCAGCTCATACTGGCTGGCCCGCTGAACGCATGCTGGCTGCCCTTGATATCCACGAGGCCGGGAGCGTGAATCTCAATGTTTCCGCCCTTGAGGCGAATATAGCCTCCGCCGGACGTCAACAGAATTTCCTCGCTCGCTGCCACTTCGATATTCTCCGTAGCGGAGAGGACTTTCACGGACTTCTGCGCAGTCAGTTCAATGTTGTCCATATGCGCTTGCACTTCTACCTTGCCCTTGCCGGCGAACAGCTTCATGCCGGCGTTCTGCACGAAGAGGCTCAGCTTCTGCGAGACGCTCGCGACCAGCGACTTTCCCGTCGCGACATAGGTGCTTTCGCCGCTGACGAGATTGATCTGTTCGTTCGCTGCAATATGCGTCGATTGTTGCGTCGACAGCGCGAGGCCCGCTGGGCTCGCCATCAACATCACAGGCTCGCTGAACGCATTCGCGCTGCCCATGCCGCCGCCTGCCGTGTTGCCGCCGCTTGCGCTTGCGCCTCGCACACTCGATTGCGTTGCGCTCGCAATGTCCTTGAGCGCTCGCTCGCCATCCTCGAGCGACTCCGCCTGATGCGCCTCGCTCGCCTGCGAGAGCGCGTCCATTGCGCTCTGAGAACCAGTGATCTGCGTGTGCGCTTCGTTCGCGTCGAGTTGCTGGCTCGCCGCGGCCTTCGCATAGGTGCTGACGTAAAGGCCCTGGGCCGCACGGATCGCTCCATACGCGCTCGACTGCAGGTCGAAACCGCTGCCCAGATACGCACCGCGCGCGTTCGCGCTTTGCGCAATCAGATACCCCAGATGCAATTGAGAGTTTTCACTCGTGGTGTATAGCTGCATGCGGTTCTGACCCGTGGCGTCATCCATGACCAGCTGGTTGTAACCACTGCCTCCGTATTCCTTCGACTTGTAACCGGAGAGAATACCGTTCGAATGCCAGTGCGAACTCGTCGATCCGTTGTACAGGCGACCGGTCACGATGGGCCGATCGCAGTCGCCACCAACCCATTCCACGATCACTTCCTCGCCCACGCGCGGCACGTGCACACCGCCGTAGCTGCCGCCCGTGTCGGCCATCGCCACGCGCACCCAGCATGAAGCCTTTTCGTCGCCCGCGTTCAGGCGCTCCCAGTGGAAACGCACCTTGATACGGTTCAGCGTATCGGTGTAGATCTCTTCGTTTGCTGGACCAACCACGATAGCTGTCTGCATCTGCATTTTCGGCTTGCGATGCTCGAACGGACTGCGATACGGCACGGCCCTGCGCTGCGCCTCGATTTTCAAAAGCAGGAAGCCTTCGCTGCCGTCGGCGCCTTTGATCGTGAGCGCGTCGCTTTCGCCCTGATACACGGCCTTGATCGCGGCAAGCTCGCCCTGCAGGCTGTGCGGAAACGACTGCGCCTGAGTGGCCGAAACGGGCAGATTATTCTCAATCGCCCAGTGCACCTCGATGATGGCGAACTGGCGATCCTGCGGGCCGTCCGAATCGTGCTGCGGATGGCCTTCGAGTTCGAACCAGCGCCCGGCTTCGAGCCGCCGCACCGCGCCCGCGCCTTCAAAACGCTTCGCGCGCGACTCCCACTCCTCCATGCGAATTTCCGAGAGTGCGTCGCCGCGCGACTGCTCACCGTAGGTATAGGCGCCCGTGTACTCGTAGACCTCCATCTGCTGCGGCAGGTCACCCTGACTTGCGTGCGCGGGCACCGACGTGCCCTTCGAGTTCACTACGCTGGAAGGCGACTTGTAGTCGAACGTGCGCGTGGCGAGCGTGACACTTTGCAGCGTACGCGTGCCGCTCCATTGCACTAGCGCATCGGATTCGCTATTCACGCCCGATCGGTAAAAAACGACCGACCGCGGATTTAAAGCAGACAGCGCATCTATATTATCAGTAATTATGACCGTATGTGATTTACCATCCGCGGCATATTCGAAATAACTGAAAAGGCCTTCGGACTCCATGATCCGCTGGCAGAAATTCCAGTCGTCTTCGTATTGCATGCAAAAGGATCGCGACGGCAATGCATTTTGAATCGAAAAGCGAAATGCGCCTTGCGCTTGGGGATGCGCATTGAATACGTCGGTGAGAATCGCGTCGGCCGTTTTGCCCTGCCAGATGCGCGCGTCCTTGCGGAACTTCAGGAAGTGCAGCCAGGAAGCGAATTCGATCTGATAACTCGTCAGCCCGCCGTCCGCACCCAGCCGGCGCGCAGTGTGGACGTAGCCGTGATGCGGCAGATACGACTGATCGGCCTGCTGGAGCCAAAGCGTGACCGGCTGTGCGATCAGCTTCTTGAGCTCGATATTGTCGTCGGCGGCAACAGCATCGAGAGTAAAATGACATTCGCGGCCAATACGTGAACGGCCAATCGCGCGCTGCGCAAGCAGGACATTTTCGCCGAGAGGCGTGTCGAGCCTGAGTAGCCGGTCAGTTTGCACGAGCCCCCCGGCAATGGCTCCAACCAGATCCTGCGCCCCCATTGTTAATCCCTTTATCGTTCCGCCCTAATCGGACGCCGGTATTCTACACATCTTCCGTTAATGTGCCGATTTGGAAACGCGCAATCCGGATACTCATGCTTAAAGCATCGAAAACCGCTACTTACATTTTCTGATTGAGTCCGGGGGGACAATCGGGCTTATTACTTATCAAAACTTGATTTGCAAAATGCGACGCTCCTGTCATAGAAGCGACCCACCAACTTGTTAGCAATGCAGACTGTCTCTCCGTCTGGAGTACGGTCCGCGGCCCATGCTACAACAAAGGCGGCAAGGTGTTCCCCCCGACGCTCCCCGGCCTTGAAGGACGGCGACGCTATCGGCGCGCGTGTACCCCTTCTTGCGGGGATCCGGCACGGATACGGTGTGAGCGGGCGGACCTGGAATGGCAATCGCGGCGGCGGGTCCCCGTCCCTGTAACCACTCCATGAAGTGCGCGAACTCGGCGCACCGCGCCTCCCGCGCGTCGTGTTTGGCTAGCTGCTGATCCAGCGGTTCGACGGCTTTGTCGGCGGCTTCCCACGTCTCACGGGCAGCACTGCCCAGCGAGTTAGCCCCCCCGGCTGGCGCAGTCGCTCCCATTCCAGGTCTGCGAAGTGGGCCTGCTCCCGTACCAGTGCCTCGGCTTCCCTACGATCCGACGTACCCAGGGCGCGACAGATTACTTCCTGGAACTCGGCACGAATCTTCCGGCGGTAGTAGTAGCGCGAGCCACGGCGCAGCAGATAGCGAGTCGCCGTCACGGACACCCCTGACGAACTCATGGCGGTGCGCTTATTCACGACTGCGGCTCTTCGAAAGTGCGGACGCACGGCCAGGCAGTGACAACGGAGAGAACAACGAAGGACAGCATTGAAGACTCCAGTGCAGGAGACACCGGAAACACAGCCCAACGCCAGAAGTGATACAGCCGGAACCCTTACTGCTAGAGGCTCCGGCTGATATTGCCTGGTCGGGGCGAGAGGATTTGAACCTCCGACCAGCTGCACCGTACGCAGGTTCACTCTGGCCCCCGATGGGCGGGCAAATTCCCCCACCTGTGGGCACCTCAAAATCCCCCACCTAGAGACACGCGGAGCATGATGCTGGCGCGGTCTGGCAGGACGTTACCTTGCACCCCTCGAATGAAGAAGAGGGGTTGTTGGAGTGAATGTCTTGAAGCCGCATCTGCAAACAACCATCGCCACGCTCGTCGCAGCGGGCAAACGTCAGCGGGAGATCGCCCGGATTACGGGCGTTGACCGGAAGACGATCCGTAAGTACCAGGAGCAATTCGCGGCGGCGCAGGCAAATTCCCCCACGGTGC
>NZ_SMOD01000088.1 GCF_004353905.1 Paraburkholderia guartelaensis
ACGTGTTCGGTACGCTCAAGCACTGGATGGGGTCGACGCACTTCCTGATGCGAAGACTTGGTCACGTCGCCACCGAAATGAACTTGCATGTACTGGCGTACAACCTCAAGCGCGTCATCGGGATACTGGGATTCGCGAAAGCAATGCGGGCCATGAAGCTGGCCGGCGCGTGATCTCACGCATCGACGCTTCGAATGGCTCGGTGCAATCAGCCCCGTCGTTCGATCTCAGCGCTGGGTGAACGCGTTCGCTCCGATGCTCGCGGCTCGAACCGGCGTTTTTACACAGCCTCGGCCAGTTTGCGTCGCAGCGTGTAGTCGAGCACTTTCGCTTCAAGGCGCGCCAGATCACGGCGCGGAGCGCGGCCGGGATGCCTGCCGTACAGACCCTCAAGACGCTCACTGGCAAAGCGTGTTTGCCACGTTGTGATGAATCGCGAATCGCATCGCAGCTCGCTGATGATAGCCCCGCGCGAGGCTCCTTCGTCGAACAGCAATATCAGCCGCGCACGCCTCACCCGGCCAACGGCCATGGTCCGGCTGCGCTGCATCGACATCAGTTCTTCGCGCTCAGCTTCACTAAGATTCATTTTGCCCATGCACTATTAGATCAGTGCAATTTCATTGGTTCAATGGACTAGAGTTCCGCAACGAAACTGGTGACGTAAAATACTCGTATTTACCCGTCAAAATGCTCTGTGTGAATTGGAGTCCGTATATCCCAAAAATCCAGTCTTCAACCACATAGTTGCCCGTCAGCTCCGTAGGAGACGTCATGTTCCACCCTGGCATTTCAATCCGATTGACGTGTCTCGGACGAACACCCATCGACTTGACTGCGGTAGCATCGGCTCCAAGGGGTATGCTGTCGAACAAGATTAAAGGAAGATTGTCGCTGTTCGAAAGATCGACCTTCGTCAACGTGAACCGCTCGACCGGGTTTGCTTTTCTCGAAAGAAACTTCTCAACGGCATGCACATGCGTCGGAATACCCGGATGGGAATCCCACTTGGCGTAGAAATCGGAACGAAGAATCTGCCAGTCCGCATATTGCGAGTCGAGATCGCCTCGGTCAAACGAATTCGCATGTCGGCACTCGTGCGGAACTGGGTAGCGAGGAATTTCAATAATCGATGTGAAGTTGTGAAATCCGCCGGGCTTAGTCCGTTGCCTCATTTCCCGAAGCAAGGGAATCCACACGTCTTTCGTCACGAAATGTAACGACGAGTGCGCCATAACTAGATCATAATTTTCATCCGGTACGAAATCCTCGATCCGTTCCTCGATCACATCGATGTTCAAAGAATAACGGTCAGCAATCGAGCGAAGTTTCTTTACGGCGTTCGAGGAAAGTTCCAAGGCGGTCACCTTGTGTCCCCTGAGGACAAGAAAGAGCGCATTTCTGCCTTCGCCACAGCCGATGTCTATAACAGTCGAGTTTCGTGGTAGAAACTGTTCAATTTCAAATACCTCAACACTCGGTCCGCCCATCGTCCACACTTTCGCGTCCGAATAACCTTTCTCCCAAAATCGCTCACTGTTGCTCATCGTGGAACATACCTTTCTTCCAGGGTTTTCACATGGTTCGAGAAAAGATGGTGCGCGACCAAATTACTGTATTTGTAACCCTTCCTGGTCAATCGAATCTTGTCATTGGACGGTGGCTCGATGCACCCGTCAGCCTCAAGTGCATCAATTACGTCCAAAAAATCAGAATACAGATTCCGGCCAAACTGTGATGAATAGTATGTCCCAGAAAGTTGGTTCAGCGTAAGGCTGAGGATGAAATATCTCAAGCGCTCTTCGTAAGCATCAAGAACAATCCCGTACCTCACCATGCTGTGTTCGGTGATTTCGAGGTTCAAATAATCTTCAATGGCCTTGCCGACCTCGTTGAGGTCGACCGCGTAGTCGAAGCTGTAGTGGTATTTTCCGTTGTAGCTTCTTGCGCCTGCTCCAATTCCGATCATCGGAACGCCGAGAAAGTCGGAAGTCTCTTGGGCGTACGCGCTGCTATTCTCTGGCAGACGGGTGAACCTAGTGAAGGACTCTTGTCGGTATCCATTCATTTGCATGAACTCGACATTGCTATCGTAGATCGCATACTTGGTCTGGTCGTCGATGTATCGCTCCGGATGCAATCGCTGCTGCTTATGAATCGCTGTGAGAGGTCGGCTAATTGCAGGATACAGTGAGATAGTCACTGGACCTGATGAAACGATGTGGCGGAGCGAATTTTGCCAGCTTTCGTAGGTCTGACCTGAAAGGCCGTAGATCAGATCCAGATTGAAATTTTCGAAACGCTTTCGGATATTTTCTACCGCAGAGATTGTTGTCGAAACCGGGTATGGGCGACCGCTGGCCTTCAGCTCTGCGGAATCCATAGTTTGGATACCCATACTGATTCGGTTCACGCCTTGGCTTTTCAAGAAATCGAGGAGTTCTTCGGACATCGAGTCGGGAGAACCTTCGACACATAGCTCAGCAGAGGACGCAATATTCGGGAATCCATGTTGAATCGATGAAAAAATCTGTCCGAATTGTTTTTCGTTTAGAATAGTCGGAGTTCCGCCACCAAAATACACAGATGCAACTGTCTTCCTTCCCGTGTACTTCGCATAAAATTTTATTTGTTCACATATCTTATCAACATAATTTTGTATTATGTCCTCTGTATGTTGGGTCGTTAGAAATAACGTACAATAAGTACACCTGTATCTGCAAAATGGTATATGGATATATATTGAAGCTGGTCCACGATCACCGGTGTGCCATATTTCCGTAATGCCGATATTATGTAGACTTTTATACGATCTTTTCGAAGGATAACTATATACATACGACTTTAAGTGATTGTTCCTTATAGAATGTCGAATTGAATCCGCGATTTGCTGCATGCTTTTCTCCTGGTCACTTCTGCATTTTGCATGACGATTCTGGATGAATGTGACGCGAAACTTGAGGTTACTGACGAGTGCACCAAATAGTGCGTTGTGCGTTATATGGGCATGAAGACGAAAACTGATGCCCGCAAATTGGACGGTGCCACGCAGGCGCACCTAGAGCGTGTTAGGTACTTTGCATAATTGGTCCAGCATGAACGAGCATGAGCATGGCGAAGACGACAAAGTGCAGACCTGCCAAGGTTTCGGGCAAGCGCTCATAGTCGCGCGCCAGACGCCTGAACCGGTTGAGCCAGCCGAAGCTGCGCTCGACCACCCAGCGGCGGGGCAACAGCACGAAGCCTTTCTTCGCTTCGGGCAGCTTGATGACATGCAGCTCAATACCTTCCTCACGCGCGCCTTGCGCAGCGGTGTCACCCGTATAGCCCTGGTCAGCGAACGCAAGTTTCACCGTCTGACCGGTTGCATGCTGAACCTGTCGCGCGAGCTCAGCCACCTGCGCACGCTCTTGCTCGTTGGCCGGCGTGATATGAACAGCGAGCAAGAGGCCCAGTGTGTCGACTGCCATATGAACTTTGCTACCTCGTTTGCGCTTATGCCCGTCGTAACCCGCACGCGGGCCGCTTTCGCACGTGGACTGCAGCGTGCGTCCATCCAGAATGACCGCGCTGGGCTGCCCCTGACGCTGTTGCGCCACGCGCAGCACCGAACGCAAATCACTGACCATCGCCTCGAAGCAACCCGCGTTCAGCCAGCGTTGTGTTTGCTGGTACACCAGTTCCCACGGCGGAAAGTTTGTCGGAAGCATGCGCCAGGAGGCTCCGGCTCGCGCCATCCAGCGCAGCGCGTTGAACATTTCGCGCAGTTCGTATCGGCGCTGTGGCGCGTCTTCGCTCATCAAGGTCAGGTACGGAGCGGCGAAACTCCATTCCTCATCCGAGACATCTGTCGGGTAGGGCTTGCGTTCTTTCATGCCGCCAGGTTACCAGGTCCGGCCCAAAGTACCTAACACGCTCTAAGAAAAATGGTGGTGCAGGTCATGCTGCCTCCGTAGATGCGTCGACGCCCGACATGATGGCGACCTGCGGCGCGATGCGGTCCACCATGCCGTTGGGAAAAGCGGCATTGTCCGCGATCCAGCCCGCGAGTCCCGGGTCGACCGCCTGCGCGAAACTCAAAACCGCGCGCCGGACTGTATTGCCGCTTTGCCGCAGATTGTCACAGGACATCACCGTAAAGGCTGGGACGTTCGCTTCGCGACGGCGCCGCAGCGCTCCGACGATAAACCCAACCGCGGTGCGCGGCGGCGCTCCCGCCAGATCATGCGCGACATCGGGCTCATGAAGCTTGAACTCGCCCGTCGCTTCGTCGAAGTTATAGCCGCCCTCTGTGATGGTCAACGAGACAATGCGGATCGCCGGACCGGCCAGTTCGCGCAACACGGCTTCCGGATCGGCAGGCGCGTGCAGATAATCGATCATCGCGCCAATGACTCTCGTGCTCCCACTGCCATCCGAGTCGAACTCGGTTACCGTATAGAGGCAGTCCTGCGCGTGCAAAGCCCGAACCTTTGCGAGGGCGGACGTGCCACTGCCGAGACCAATACCGCAGATGGCCCACGCCTCGTGTCCCGGTAAATGCAGGCACCGATCCGCATAAAGCGCCTGATGCGCACGGTGGAAATTGCCAACGCCGATATGCGCGATACCCGCTGTGAGCCGGTTGCGGTCGTAGGCGGGAACCGCCACGCGGTCATCGAGTTGACCGAGGGTGGCGTTCGACAGGAGTTGCTGTTTCGTGGAAATGTTAATCATTGTCGGCTGATAAAGGTATTCCGTCTGATCGAGCTGCAGCCGAGAAAGTCTCTTCTCACCGCCGCGTTTCATCCCCCGTCGCGAGCAAGCTGGTCCTGCGTCCAGCTTTGAACCAGCAATGGAAGCTCCCGCATGCTGTAAAACACCGCGTTCACCCCGACGTTACGAAGGTTCTTTGCCCGTTCGTCCGGTGCGTGCGCTCCACCGGCAAAGCCGAGCACGGTCATGCCGGCGGCAACCGCCGCCCTGGCTCCCGTCACGCTGTCTTCCACCACAACGCAGCGTTCAGGCGCCACGCGCAAACGACGGGCAGCAGCAAGGTAAACGTCGGGCGCCGGCTTCGGATTCGACACCATGTCAGCTGTGAAGACCCGCTCCCCGAAGAACTTCACGAGTCGCGTTCGATCGAGTACACGCTTGACGTAGTCGGCGAAACTGTTGCTCGCTACAGCTTTACGCAAAGAAATCGCGGCAAGCGCCTCGTCTATCTCCGCGGTCATCGGCGCTTGCACCGCGGCGCGTACAACTTCCGCGTCGATTGAGGCAGCGTGAGCTTCGTCGATTGTCCTGCCCAGTGCGGCGGCCGTGCGGGCCACCACCGCCTCTGTGCGCAGTCCGAGCAGCGGACGCACAACCCGCTGCACGCCAGTTTGCCGCCATAGCGCTTCCAGTCGCTCCACGATAATGCTTTCGGCAATGGCATCGCTGTCCACGAGCACGCCGTCGCAGTCACAAATCATCAAATAGTTTTCCAGCGCGTCGCTGGATGCGATGTCGATCATTGCTTTCCCCTAGATGATTACTGTGGCGCGCAAGTCTCCGCGCCACGTCGGCTGTAGTGCGAACGTCCCGCCTTTCTGCAACCGTTCGAGGTCTTCTTCGAGACTTCTGTCACGGGTTTCGGGCATGGCGACGAAGATGAAAATCCACGCTAATTCGTTCAATCCTGCGTAAACCCACATTGCTCGCCCCACAAATCACGCGGACCAGCAACAGCATTCGCGGCCTGCTTACCCAGATCCATCCCGCACTGCATCGGGGTCTGGGCCACGCCTCGATCGTCCTGCACCGATACCCGTCGCCCACCGAGGTTGACGAGCGAAAAAAACTCGCCAACCGCCTCACCAAACGCCGCGTCGCGCACGGGAAAAAGCCTTGCGGCCGAGATCGTTCAGGCGCTCGCCGAACAGGCTGTGCTCGTGCCCGGCACTCAGGCCGCACAATCGTCATCCCATATTCATCAATTGCGTCTTTGCGGTCGGAACGGTCCGGATCAGGTGGTCGCCGGCAGAGGCATGATATGTCGATGACGCCCAGCTCGAAGCTGATTCTCCTCGCGCATTCGATCGGAAAGCCGGCAAAAAAACGTCAGGTCCATCAGGAATACTGACGGCCCTCCCAAAACGCTTTGCAGTGAGCAGAGCGCGAATAATCGCTCCCTGCAAGCACAGGATACAAGCAGATGCCTTAGTAGCATTTGACTGAGATCAGACTCTTAAACAGCCCGAAGACCGCAACATTCTCAAGCCTGCCCTAGCAATGGGTTTCCACACGTCTTGGGCAGATCAAGGACCCTCCAAAATTACCAGCATGCCCTATGACATCAGCGGCACGAGCGTTGCATTCAACATGCAAACGCCAGTTGTACGAACGACGGGAGAACGCTTCGTCTGCAACATCATCTCCGCGATGGCTTCTACCTTATTTCTGGCGTTCAACTGCGCACCCCTGCAACGCCGGGTGAAAGCGTGGCGACAAATCGAGCGAGGGAACTGGTGGCCCGGATACGCAGCGCCAGCCTCCATCGCAAAACGATTCGTCGCTGACAATTGGCCCGGAATAACTTCATCGCGCGAAGCAATACGCCGCGTCTCGATAAGTTGACATGCCGCAGCTCACGTGGACTGCCGACGCATCGGTCGCATACAAGCGCGAGACGCACCGCTATACCTACGTCAGCACACCGTCGAAGAACGTCAGCTATAGCAACGTGCCGCTCGGATTTCGGGCGGCGCATATAATGACGCTGGGTCATCGATGGTAGGCCGGAAAGCCGTTGCATCGGCGGCTAAGGTTCAATGCATCCTGATCAGGAAGTACTGGGATCCCTTGAAGATCTTGTAGAACGGCCTGCCAGCGGGAGACGTCATGAATTCGTCAAGCGCAAGCAACGCACCATAAAGGCCCGGCGTCGCTGTCGGGTCTTCCGCGATGATGATGCCGCCCTGTGCCATCAGGGGGGAAACCTTCTGAAGCGCAGCAAGTGTTGCCTCGTACATGTCGACGTCGATGTTCGCGACCGAGATCTTTTTGATGCCAAGCGGCAGGTCATCGGCGCAAATGTTCACAGCGATCAGCTCGAACTCCGACGAGACGTCCGACATGACCGTCTCGCGGATGTACTTCATCGTTTCGTCTTTGCCGTACAGCCGGTGCGTGCCGGACCACAGCGCGTCCATGCTCCCGACCGCTTCTTCGTAGGTGAAGCCATCGTACGTGTCGAGTAGCCAGGCTTTCCTGCACGGTGCCCCCACGCAGGCGAGCTGGTCGAGATAGTTTATGGCCGTCAGCGCCGAGCCGCCGCGGTACACGCCGATCTCGACATAGTCACCTTCGACTGTCCGCGTAATGTCGAGCGCCTCGCAAAGATTTTCATGAATCCCGGTGTGGAGGTGCGAGACAGCATGCCCTTTTTCTGTCCACGTCCTCACCATCGCGTTGTGCGCCAGGCGGTTGACGAACCGGTATTCGGTTTTGGCAAAGTTTAGATGCGGAACGAATGTGCCGCCATGCTGCTTGATCCGGCGGAGGACCGGTAGCGCATCGGAATCGCATTGAATTCCGATGTAAAAGACGGCTTCCGAGATTTCCTGCGGAGCCAAACCATCCACGTTCGTGAGCACCGGCCCGATTGAATCGCTCACATCCTGAGGAATCGGCTGGTCTGAGACGATGAACTTCCGCTTTGTCGGGAAAGTCTCCGGGGCGACGCTTTTCGAGGTCTGGGTGGTCGGCTCGAAAAGCGTCAGATTGGCGAAAAGGGGATCGCCAAGAAAGCGCTCGAAAATGCTCATGATTCGTCGCACTCCGCGCGAAAGCCGCGCGTCGCAAGCCCGGCACCACATGGCCCCTTGACGACGTATTTGTGACGCATTGGTGTCCTCGATTGGAGAAGACGTTATGGAACCGGGTTGTGTTCCGTGGCTGCAAAGCCGCGACGAATCTGTCCAGATGCAGTTCTTTCTCTGTACCCGCAGAGAGCGTGCCAGCATGAGCCGCTGCAAAGCAGCCTACGCACTATGTCGAGTCTGTACGTGAAAATCGTAGACTGGACGTCTCAAGACGCGGATATCAAGCAGGCGTCTGGACGTCGGTTTTCCGACAAACCGTTCGTTTTGTGTAAGCATCTGATCCACCAATTTGCACAGACAGACGCCGCAACGGTAGGGGCCGGTTCACTGCGTCTGAGATGATCTGGCATCGCACATCCTTGAGGGCGATCCCAGCGATCTGGTGCCAATGCGGAAGATGAAAGTCCCCAAACGCCGCAGCAATTGGCTGCGTTGGGTATGCAACAGTCCCATCTGTATCTGATGGCGCTAGCGTTTACAGACATCGCCTTTCGGGGGATAAGCGGCCTCACGGATCAGGTTCAACTGCTAAGGAAGTTTTGCAGAATTCGCTTGACGTCGATCGCGCTCTGCCACCATTTCATCGAGATTTCGGCCTCTTTTGAAATCCGAGTGGGCGGCTTGGCGGGTCAAGATCCTATGAGCCCGGCGCAGCGAACCCTTGAGGCGCTTTGAATCGACAAGCTGGCGCATGGCTGGTTGCGGCAGAATGCTGCAATCAGACATGCAGGACGATGCGAGTGACGAATCAACTCTTTGAAGCCGCCTTGGGAATCAAGGCACCGTGGTACGTGCAGGGTGTCGACTTTGATACGGCCAAACGACAACTCACGATTGCCGTGGACTTTGTCGCTGGCAGCCGCTTCGCTTACCCCGGGGTTGCCGGTGAGCACCCAGTGCATGACACGCAAATCAAGCGGTTGCGCCACCGTGAGCACGGTAGCTATTGACGAGACCTCGTACCGGCGCGGCCACGAGTATCTGACGCTGGTCGCCGATATGCAGGCGCGCCGCGTCGTGTTCGTCACGCCCGGCCGCGACGCGAAGCCGATTGAGAGCTTTGCGGCGTACCTTAGCCAGCACAACGGCACGCCCGAGCAAGTCACCTCCGCAAGCATCGACATGTCGCCCGCGTTCATTAAGGGCGTGAGCGAACATCTGCCCAATGCGCGAGTGACATTCGACAAGTTTCACGTCGTCGCCCATGCGTCCAAGGCGCTTGATATG
>NZ_SMOD01000089.1 GCF_004353905.1 Paraburkholderia guartelaensis
TTCGGCTGGGCCAAGACCGTGGGGCGCATGCGCCAGGTGATGGTGCGTGGCTTGAAGAAGGTGGACCAGATGTTCGTGTTGAATATGGCGGCCTACAACCTTGTGCGCATGCGATCGCTGGCACAGGTGCGTCCATAGTGGCGGGAAAGCGGCAATGAGGCCAAAAAAGTAGCCTCAAACCGCCGAAACAACGTTGAATTCGCGTTGAGATTGCGCAATCTGAAAAATTTTGCGGCAGGAGCCGCGTAAGCGGAACAAGGCCGTCTCCGTTGGGCTGTATTTCAGCGGCCTGTTAGGGCCTTGCTTGTATTTGCCGATATCAACCTGACTCGACGTGAAGAGGACGGTGCAGAATATCGGTAAGCGGACGTACGCAATTAGTCAGTGACGGCGAACGCTTGGCCTACGAATTACCGTCGAGAAACAGATACAGATAGAAATACTGCCCACGAACCGTCGTTGGCAGGTACGTGATGTCCCAGGAATACAGCTGGTTCGGCGCGTCGGCGCAAACCGAACGCGGTTTGCTGCGAGCGTGGGCCGGCCGTTCGCTGCGCCGGTGGGCGAGTTGCTTCTCGGCCTTCAGTACCCGGTAGAACGTCGATTCGGAGGCGATATAGCGTTGCTGGTCTGCCAGTCGCGGGACGATCTGGCTTGGCGGCAGATGACCAAACTCGGCCGAGTTCGCGACTGCCAGAAGCTCGGCGCGTTCCTCGACAGAGAGCTTGTGGCGCGGCTCGTGGTGCCGTAACGAGCGCCCGTCCACCGCGTCAGGTTCGCCGCGCTGCCAGCGCTGCACTGTGCGCGCGCTGAGCCCCAGAATCTTGCACGCATGCGCCTGCCGAGCCCCGGCCAGGCTCGCCTCGTTGATGCGGCCGATCAATGCCTTGCGCTCATCAGGGGCCGTCATTCGGCCTCGTCCCCGAGGAGCGCGCGGTACTTTTTCTGCAGCACCAGTAGCGCCGCAGCTTCGGCCAGCGCCTGCTCCTTGCGCTTGAGCTCACGCTGCAGTTGCACATTGCCCTGCTTCAGATCCCGCACTTCCTGGGCGCTCTCACGTCGGCTAGCGGCTGCGCCGCCGGCGCAAAAATCCGCACGCCACTGCACGAGATGATGCGCAAACAGGCCGCGCTCCCGACACCAGCCGTTCAATGCATCGTCCACCAGGCGGTGGCTCTCGTGCAAGGCCATCAGGCGTTCTTCCAGCGACCAGTCTTCCGGACGTCCTGCATGTCCAGAACTCGAGATCCGGTTCGCGGCGGTGGTGCCTCTCATCCAATTCCTTAATGTCAGTACGTTCACATTCAATTCGTAAGCCACGGCTCCAACCGTTCGGCTCCCGCGCTGCAGGACCTTCGACAGCGGCTGCTCCTTGAACTCAACAGAATACGTTTGTTTCGTCTTCAACTTGCACCTCTGACTCTTCTTGATAAGAAAGTTCAGAGGCGACAACTACTATGACGCCGGGGGGTTGATGATCTGACTCAAGAAACGCCCCTGATTCGGGCCAAGAGCGACCAATAAAATCCTGAGCGGACGCAGCTCTCGTGTCAGCCATGAATCTGTCAAATGATTCGATATGGGAATCCACGCGCTGCGCGTACGCGGGCATTGTCCATGTCAATATCCCGGCCAAACACACAGAAGACACATACTGAATTGTGTTTGCAAGTCTACCGAGTTGTTTGCCGTTGCCGGGATTTACAGCGGGGAATCCTTGTATGCTGAGGTAAATAGACCGCGTCGACATATAATTTTCCTTGGAGTTAACCTTTTTGCTAGGCAGATATGGAATTACAGTCGCCAGCTCCTTGGGGCGCTTCAAGGTCGATGCAATAATTGTACGCGCTCAGCCACGGAATAATTGCTCAAATGCCCTTCACGAGCGGCCTGGCTGCGTGCTGCCGTAATGAGTGCCTTGTTGCGTGGAGGGGCGGACGGTGCGCTGACCTCCTTATCCAGCGCATTACCGCTGCAACGCGGACAGGACGCCAACGAATTGGCGCGTACGAGTGTCTCGAACCGTAAATTGCAGTTGCGGCATACATAGTCGTAAAGAGGCATGAGACGTTTTCCTCAATGCGCAAGGTTGTGCGACGGAGCATCATCGGCGAAACGCGACGATTCGCGCATGGCGTTTTTGAGTCGGTCTACCGTTAGCAGCAGCTGTAGTCCAAAATCCGTGGCCATGTCGAAAGCAGTTCGCCCATCTGGCGCGACCAAGCTGTCACTCGCACCAAGGGATATTAGCAACCACATGACGTCGACTCTGCCGCTGGCTGCTGCCTGCATCAGGCATGTGACGTCGTGCGCATTGGCATGATCGACATTAAGACCGGCACTGACCAACAGTAGAATCGGCTCGGGCGTTCCGTATAGACATGCGTACCATAGCGCATCGTTTCCGTTGTCGTCGAGCGCACGGACGGGTGCACCTTCGTCGAGCAACGCGGCGACGATACGGTATTCCCCATGCATCGCTGCGAGCATCAGCGGCGTTATGCCGTCAACGCTGCAGGAATGGGCATCCGGGAAGTCGTGCGCCGACAGCCATCTAGCGACTGACGAACGTGCACGAGTTTGCCGACCTTCATCAGCGTGCGGGAGGCTTTGACCGTTCCCATTTCGACGGTCGGCAGCATCGATTAGCAATGCCATGGAAGTTCTCCAGTTAGATTGCGTGAGCGTTGTGATAGATTGCGTGCATGGGGCGTCCTCATGAGGAGGCACCGTGGCGAAACACAACTTAAACCGGTCTGTTTTCGTTAGGATCACGGACTGGACCCATCAGTTCGAGTCCCTGCGCGTAACTGATGGAATCGAAACACAAGTCGAACTTCGACCCAGCGTCGGCGACCGCATCGAGTTTTCCCGCGGTGTCCTTTTTCTTCAGCTCTGCCTTATCGAGATACAGGAGCTCAAGTGTTTCGTTGTAGACCGTCGATTCCACGATAGGCAGGACATAGAATACCGCGCCCTGATAGTGCGCCTGATAGCGACTCGAAAGATCGATGTTGTCGCAGAACAGAAAGTACTTTCCGTTTGGCGAGAGTGCGTCTCCCAACACTTCGGCGACGTCTTTCAGATGTTCGAAACTCAATAGCCACCCCGCGAAAAATAAGAGATGCGGGTCGCCGAGGTCGGCCACTGCGGTGACCTGCTCGCAAGACAGCTCAGGCGGGCGGGCTTCGTCAGCGAGTTGCGGTCCGAAGCGCAGCGCGAGTTCGCCGCGAAAACCGATGCGCCGAGGCGTACTGGTGGGGCCCTTGAACACTGCATTGAGTAAACGGCCCTCGAGCTGCAAGCGGGCGAAAACAGTCTGGTCAAGTTCCTTGTCGATAGTCATATCGTTCATTAGGTTTTCCTCTCAAGTTTGAATAGCTTGTGAAATGGCAGTGACAGTTCGTATTTGGTCAAGAAGCATGGGGTTTCGCTTGCAACTTCCGTACCACCAATCCCTCTCTTGCTGGTCCACTGCCATTGACCGAGGCGGGCCGAAAATGATGGTGCAAACCTGGTTTGCGACAACAACGCACGGTTTGTCAGGAAGCCGACGCTGCGAACATCGGTAGGCGGCATGCCGGCACGCTTGCTGAAAGCGCGATTTGCAAGGCATTTCAACGACTCTGGAGCGTTGGCATAGAAACTGCTCTATAGCGATTCGCGCGGACACCATCCGGCCGATGCGTGACTCCACAGAAGAAGATCATATGGACACTGCACGCTGAGCACATGATCGCGGCTTTGCAGCCTTGATTGGCAACCTTGGTTTAATCCTTCTATCTCAATGGAGTACCACGATGGCTCAACTTCGGCAGATCGCTTTCTACGGAAAGGGCGGAATTGGAAAATCGACCACGTCGCAAAACACGCTCGCGGCGCTCAGCGACCTCGGGCAAAAGATCCTCATTGTCGGCTGCGATCCGAAGGCAGACTCGACACGGCTGATACTGCATGCGAAGGCGCAGGACACAATTCTCTCTCTCGCGGCGGAAGCCGGCTCTGTGGAGGACCTCGAACTCGAGGATGTCATGAAGATTGGCTACAAAGACATACGCTGTGTGGAGTCGGGCGGTCCTGAGCCAGGTGTCGGCTGCGCGGGTCGCGGTGTGATTACATCGATTAATTTCCTGGAGGAGAATGGCGCCTACGACGGAGTGGACTACGTCTCATACGATGTGCTGGGCGACGTGGTGTGCGGAGGCTTTGCAATGCCAATTCGCGAGAACAAGGCACAGGAGATTTATATCGTGATGTCAGGCGAGATGATGGCTATGTACGCTGCAAACAATATCTCAAAAGGGATTCTCAAGTACGCCAACAGCGGTGGTGTGCGTTTGGGCGGCCTCATTTGCAACGAGCGCAAGACCGACAAGGAACTCGAGCTTGCCGAATCGCTCGCAGCGATGCTCGGCACACGTCTGATCCACTTCGTGCCGCGCGACAACATCGTGCAGCATGCGGAACTACGCCGCATGACGGTGATTGAGTACGCGCCAGAGAGTGTACAGGCCGCCCAGTATCGCACGCTTGCAGAGAAGGTGCATAACAACGCCGGCAATGGCGTGATCCCAACGCCGATCACGATGGACCAACTCGAAGATCTCCTGATGGAAAAAGGAATCATGGCGCAGGTCGATGAGTCGAAAGTTGGCAAGACAGCGGCTGAACCGACCGCCTGACGGCTGCGGGGATGACGGTTGCCGTGCGGCGTACGGCAACCGATTCCGGCAATCATATTTCTCCACTTATGGATATGCAATGACCGAAACGGTTGAGGAACGTAAGGCAGCTAACAAGGCTCTCATTGATGAAGTGCTGCGAGCTTACCCCGAAAAGATGGCGAAGCGGCGGGCCAAGCATTTGGGCACTTTCGAGCAGGGTAGGCCGGACTGTGGGGTGAAGTCCAACATAAAGTCACTGCCTGGTGTGATGACGATTCGCGGCTGCGCATATGCCGGTTCGAAGGGCGTGGTCTGGGGACCGATCAAGGACATGATTCACGTCAGTCACGGACCGGTCGGCTGCGGCCAGTATTCGTGGGGTTCGCGCCGCAATTATTATGTCGGAACAACCGGAGTCGATACGTTTGTCACGATGCAGTTCACTTCTGACTTTCAGGAGAAGGACATCGTGTTCGGTGGCGACAAGAAACTCGACAAAATCGTCGATGAGATTCAGGAGCTGTTTCCGCTCAACAGAGGCATATCGGTTCAAACCGAATGCCCGATCGGTCTAATCGGCGATGACATCGAGGCAGTCTCGAAGAAGAAGAGCGCTCAGTATGGCGGGCACACAATCGTACCCGTACGCTGCGAGGGATTTCGCGGCGTATCGCAGTCGCTTGGGCATCATCTCGCGAACGATGCGATTCGCGATTGCGTGTTCGACCGGGTCGATCCGAATAAACATTCCGCGCTCGAGTCAACTCCGTACGACGTTGCGATCATCGGTGACTACAATATCGCTGGCGACGCGTGGTCAAGCCGCATTCTCCTTGAGGAGATGGGTTTGCGCGTTATTGCGCAGTGGTCGGGCGATGGTACGCTCGCTGAACTGGAGAATACGCCGCGCTCAAAGCTTAACCTGCTCCACTGCTACCGGTCGATGAATTACATCAGCCGGCATATGGAAGAGAAGTATGGTGTTCCTTGGCTGGAATACAACTTTTTCGGTCCTACCATGATTGAAAGGAGCCTGAGAGAGATCGCGTGCCGATTTGACGACACGATCAAGATCAATGCCGAGAAGGTGATCGCCAAATACCGCCCGCTGATGGATGCGGTGATCGCGAGATATAAACCACGCCTCGAGGGTAAGAAAGTGATGCTCTTTGTAGGCGGCCTTCGCCCGCGCCACGTCATCGGGGCGTACGAAGACCTCGGCATGGAAGTCGTTGGCACCGGCTACGAGTTTGCCCACAACGATGACTATCAGCGCACTACACATCACATTCACGACGGCACGCTAATTTACGACGACGTGACCGGATACGAATTCGAGCAATTCGTCGAACGCATGCGGCCGGACCTCGTCGGTTCAGGAATCAAGGAAAAGTACGTCTTTCAGAAGATGGGTGTTCCGTTCCGCCAGATGCACAGTTGGGATTATTCAGGACCGTACCACGGCTACGACGGATTCGCGATCTTTGCGCGCGACATGGACATGGCAATTTCGAGTCCTGTCTGGACTCTTTCCAAGGCGCCGTGGAAAAAAGCAGCGTGAAGCAGGCGGCCCGTTGGCGATACGGCCGTGTCGCCGGAAGGCTCTCCAGGAAATCGATTCAGGAGCGAGTCATGCCCCAATCAAGCCACAACATTCTCGATCACGAGCTGCTCTTTCGCGAGCCGGAATATCAGGCGCTTTTGCGCAACAAGAAGCAAAATTTTGAGTTCAACCATCCTGATGAGGCAGTGAGGGAGGTTGCCGAATGGACAAAGACTGAAGACTACAAGCAGAAAAACTTCGCGCGCGACTCGCTAACCATCAATCCAGCGAAGGCCTGCCAGCCTCTGGGGGCGGTATTCGTGGCAAACGGCTTTCATAAAACACTGCCGTTCGTGCACGGCTCTCAGGGCTGCGTGGCCTATTATCGCTCACACTTTTCGCGGCACTTCAAGGAGCCGACGTCGTGCGTGAGTTCGTCAATGACCGAAGACGCGGCGGTCTTCGGGGGCCTCAATAATATGATCGACGGTCTGGCGAATGCATACAACCTTTATAAGCCCGAGATGATCGCCGTATCGACGACCTGCATGGCAGAGGTCATCGGTGACGACCTCGATGCATTCATCAAGAATAGTAAGCAGAAGGGGAGCGTTCCGCAAGACTACGATGTGCCGTTCGCTCATACGCCCGCGTTTGTCGGCAGTCACGTGACGGGTTACGACAATGCTCTACTGGGCATTCTCAAACACTTCTGGGACGGCAAGGCCGGTACCGCAACACCACTCATACGTGTGCAGGATGAGAGCGTAAACTTTATCGGTGGCTTTGACGGTTTCGTGGTGGGCAACATCAAGGAGGTTCGACGTATCTTCGATCTGTTCGGCGTGAGCGTCAACATCATCTGCGATCCTTCCGACACATGGAATACACCGACGGATGGCGAATTCCGCATGTATGAGGGTGGGACCACGAAGGAAGAAGTTGAACGTGCACTGAATGCGAAAGCAACGTTCATTTTCCAGGAGTATTGCTGCGAAAAGACGGCGAAGTTTATCGCGGAACACGGCCAAGAGGTAATTGTGCTTAATTCGCCAGTCGGCGTTGCTGGTACCGACCATTTCCTCATGGAGATATCGCGTGTCACGGGCCAACCGATTCCACCTGAACTGGAAAGGGAGCGGGGGCAACTCGTTGATGCAATCGCGGACAGTCAGGCTATTCTCCATGGCAAACGCTATGCACTCTACGGCGATCCCGATCAGATGCTAGGTTACACGCGATTCCTGCTCGAGCTCGGTGCAGAGCCGGTGCATGTTGTGTCGACAAACGGTAACGACGGCTGGGCAGAGAAGGTCAAGGCGTTGTTGGACGCGTCGCCGTACGGTGCGGGATGCAACGCCTATCCGAAGCGCGATCTCTGGCATCTGCGCTCGCTGCTATTTACCGAACCAGTCGATTTCCTGATCGGCAACACTCATGGGAAGTACTTGGAGCGTGATACGGGGACACCGCTAGTGCGACTCGTGTTTCCGATTTTTGACCGGCACCACTATCACCGTTTTCCGACGTGGGGGTATGAGGGAGGATTGCGCGTTCTATTGGCATTACTGGACGAATTCTTCGAAAGGCTCGATGCGAGTACGGTCGATATTGCAAAGACTGATTACAGTTATGACATTGTTCGCTGATGGCAGAATGGTTGTTGCCTAGGCTTGGTTTGCCCAGCCCCTCGACGTGGGCGATCGTGCGCGGCCGCTCGGCAGAGCGCGGTCCGCACGACTTTTTGACTAGTTGTCCACAGCACCCAGGTATGGCCGCGCTCCGTCGTCCGATTCACATCTATCCTCTAAAAGCCCCTGTTGGAAGTTGCAAATCTCGATAAATTAACTGGCTCTTTTGATTTTGGAGTGGGTGATGCGACTCACGAGGCATGCGGGTTGAAGCCGGAGAAGTCGAGCTTGCCGGCAACGAGAAAGAGGACCGTGCGCATTGTCGTGAAGCGTGTGTAACCGCGAGCCTTTCGCTTGGCCGCTTGAAACAAGCCGTTGATGGCTTCAATGAAGCCGTTGGTCTGGCGGGTCTGAGTCCAGGCGACGACGCCGTCGAAGTGCCGACGTATCAGACGCGCAACGTCCTTCATTGGCTCGACTTTTGAGCGCATGACATTGGTGCACCACTGCCGCAA
>NZ_SMOD01000009.1 GCF_004353905.1 Paraburkholderia guartelaensis
CCTCCGTGCCCCGCCACTTCGGCCCTAGCCCCCATCGCCCGCACCGCCCCGCCAGCGCGAGCGACGCGGCCACGCTCGCACCGCCGCCCAAGCCCGCAACGGGCGGCATCGACGAGTAAGGAATCCACCATGCCTTTCCTTCAGTTCGACAAGATCGACAAGCGCGCGGTGCTCGACACGCTGCGCAAGATGTTTCTCGGCTTCGACCGTCCGCTCGCGCTCACCGTGTTCCTGCTGCTGTGCGTGGGCATCGTCACGCTGTACAGCGCGAGCCTCGACGTGCCGGGCCGCGTCGAAGACCAGCTGCGCAACATCATGCTCACCTTCGTGCTGATGTGGGCACTCGCCAATGTGCCGCCGAACACACTCATGCGCTTCGCGGTGCCGATCTACACCTTCGGGATTGCGCTGCTCATTGCCGTGGCGCTATTCGGTCTCACACGCAAGGGCGCAAAGCGCTGGATCAACGTGGGCGTCGTGATTCAGCCCTCGGAAATCCTCAAGATCGCCACGCCACTCATGCTCGCCTGGTACTACCAGCGCCGCGAAGGCGTGATGCGCTGGTACGACTTCGTCGTCGGCTTCGTGATCCTGCTCGTGCCGGTGGGGCTCATCGCCAAGCAGCCGGACCTCGGCACCGCTGTGCTCGTGTTCGCATCGGGCCTCTTCGTCATCTATTTCGCGGGGCTCTCGTTCAAGCTGATCGTGCCCGTGCTGATCGCGGGCGTGATCGCCGTCGCCTCGATCGCGGCGTTCCAGGACAAGATCTGCCAGCCGCAGGTGAACTGGCCGCTCATGCACGACTACCAGAAGCACCGCATCTGCACGCTGCTCGACCCGACCTCCGATCCGCTCGGCAAGGGCTTCCACACCATCCAGGCCGTGATTGCGATCGGCTCGGGCGGCCCGCTCGGCAAGGGCTGGTTGAAGGGCACGCAGTCGCACCTGGAGTTCATCCCCGAAAAGCACACCGACTTCATCTTCGCGGTGTTCTCCGAAGAGTTCGGCCTGGCGGGCGGCCTCGTGCTGCTCACGCTCTACATGTGTCTGATCGCGCGCGGGCTCTATATCGCCGCGAACGGCTCGACGCTCTTTGGGCGATTACTGGCCGGCTCGCTCACGATGGCGTTCTTTACCTATGCGTTCGTCAACATCGGGATGGTGAGCGGCATCCTGCCTGTGGTGGGCGTGCCGCTGCCGTTCATGAGTTATGGCGGCACGGCGCTTACCACGCTCGGCGTGGCGATCGGGCTCATCATGAGCGTGGGACGCCAGAAGCGGTTGATGCAGAGTTGACGGCGCGGCGGGCGGCTACGCCCGCTCGATCGAAGCAATCGAAGCACCCCAAAAAAAACGCGCCGGCATTGTCCGGCGCGTTTTCGTTTGGGCGGTCGCTTTCTGGCGCTTACTGCGTAGGCGCCGACTTCATCAGCTGCGCGCTCAACTGCTGATACTTGAGGCGCGCCACGGGATCGCCCTGCGCTGCTGCCGCCGCATAGTACGCGCGCGCGACGTTGAGGTTCTTCGGCACGCCGTCGCCGCCGCGCTCGTAGAACGAGCCGGTCACGTATTGCGCCGTCATGTCGCCGCCCTCGGCGGCCTTCTTGTACCAGTAGAACGCCTGCTTGTTGTCACGCGTGGTGCCTCGGCCGTCCAGGTACTGGTTCGCGAGCGCAAGCTCCGCCTGCACGTGACCCTGCTTGGCCGCCTTGAGGAACCACTGGTGCGCCTGCACGGGATCGCGCTCGACGAAGTCGCCGTCGTCGTACATCTTGCCGTACACGTACTGCGCGTGCGACATGTTCGCGTCCGCCGCCTTGCGCAGCCACTTGCGGCCCTCGCCCACGTCGGCGGCCCCGCCTTCGCCGTTCACGAGCATCATCGCGTAGTTGAACTCCGCCAGCCGGTTGCCGCGCTCGGCCGCCGCCTGGAATTCGGCGCGCGCCGCGCTGAGATTGCCTGCGTTGTAGTCGGCAACGGCGTTGGCGGTTTGCGGATCGGATTCCGCGCCCGCGGTGGCGCTAGCGGCGTCGGCGCCTGCCGCGATTGCGCTCACGTTGAGCGCCGCGCCCGCCAGACAGCCGATGGCGAGCGCGCGCGCGATCCGCGCAAAATGCCGCTCAAAAAGCGCTTTCGGACGCGTCATGATCTCGCCTCCTGGAGCGCCTGGCGTGTCGCGCGCACGAGCCAGATCACGTCGGCGGCCAGGGCGATGAAGCTGAAACCCATCTCGCGATACTGCCTGGCGGCGGCCGCATCCATGGCGAAGATGCCCGCTGCCACGCCGGCCTCGCGCGCGGCCGCGACGATGCGCTGCACGGCGGCGACCACGTCCGGATGCTTCGAGTCCCCGAGATGGCCGAGGCTCGCCGCCAGATCGGCGGGACCCACGAACAGGCAATCGACTCCTGGCACCTTCGCGATCTTCTCGACTTCGGCGAGCGCCGCCGCCGACTCGATCTGCACGATCGTCGCGATCTGCGCGTTCGCGCCCTGAAGATAATCGCGCCGCATCCCGTAGGCCGCCGCGCGCACCACGCCCGCCACGCCGCGCTGGCCCCCGGGCGTGCGCGCATCGGGGTACTGCGTAAGGCTCACGGCGCGTGCGGCCTCTTCAGCCGACGCCACATTGGGGAACATCACCGTGCGCGCGCCCGCGTCGAGCACATGCTTCACGAGCCACGGCTCGCTGTCGGGCAGACGCACCACGGGCTCGGTGGGCAGATGCGCCGCGGCGATGGCGCGCAGTTGCGCGATCGTGTCGGCACTGTCGTTGGGGGTGTGCTCCATGTCGATCAGCAGCCAGTCGAAGCCGGCGTGCGCGAGCGCCTCGGCGGCGGTCTCGCTGCCCATCGAAAGCCATAAGCCGAATAGCGGGTCCGCCTCCTTGAGGCGTTCCTTGAGGGGATTGGTGAAGGTGCTCATCGCCGTGCTCCCGGCGAGGCTGCGGGGCGCACGCGTCAGACGCGGGCGGTGTCGCCCGGCAGCGCGGCAGCCGGCAGGTCTCGCTCCGTTATGTGTTTGTCGGGCCGCGCGCGGGGATGCGCAGGCCTTGCGGCAATGATCATACCGCGACAAAAACTTGCCGGACGGCACGGAAAACCCGCCTTGCGCGGGTCGTCGGAGCGAGGGTGAGGCGGCGGGTGAAACGACTGAAGCGGATCCCGAGCGCGTCAGTCGCGCGTGACTTCGGCCCAGCAGTTCGGCGTCTCGTACAGGCGCAGCTTCTGGAGGCGCAGATTCACGCCGTAGTGCGCGTCGTACACGTTCGCGAGAATGTCGAACGCGATGGCCGCGAGGTTTTCCACGGTCGGAATGCGGTCGATCACGACCGTCTTGTGGCCCGGCAGCGTTTCGAGGAAGCCGCGCACCTGCGTATCGCCCGCAAAGACGAGGAACGCGTGATCCCACAGATCGACGAGATGCTGGTTCGCGAGCGACTTCACATCGGCGAAGTCCATCACCATGCCGCGGTCGGGCGCACCCTCGGTTTCGACGAGGTCGCCTTCCAGCGTAATTTCGAGCACGTAGCGATGGCCGTGCAGATTACGGCACTGGCTGCGGTGGTCGGGGATGCGGTGGCCCGCGTCGAATTCGAGTTTTCGGGTGATCGTCAGCACGGCGCTTCTTCAGGTAAATTCGCGTGAATCAGGGAATGTTCAGGTATTTGTGGGTCTGCATCGACAGGCGCCACTGCGGATGGCGCTTGCACCAGTCGATCGCGAGCTTCGTGTTCAGGTCGCGCGACGGGCCGTCCATGGGCTGCACGAGAAAATACTCGAAATCGAGCTTCGCGTAGTCGGCGAGGCGCTGGTTTTCCTGCGGCACGACAACCTTCAACTCGTTGCCCTTCGTGACGACGAGCGGCGCGTCGGCCTTCGGGCTCACGCAGATCCAGTCGATCGTTTCGAGCACCGGCAGCGAGCCGTTCGTTTCGATCGCGATCTCGAAACCAGCGGCGTGCAGCGCGTCGACGAAGGGCTGGTCGATCTGCAGCATCGGCTCGCCGCCCGTACAGACCACGAAGCGATTGCCCTCGCCTTCTGGCCACAGCGAGGCGATCTTCGCGACGAGCTCTTCCGGCGAGCGGAATTTGCCGCCGTTCTCGCCGTCGGTGCCGACGAAGTCGGTGTCGCAGAAGCGGCAAACGGCTTGCTCGCGATCTTCCTCGCGGCCCGACCAGAGGTTGCAGCCGGCGAACCGGCAGAACACGGCCGGACGCCCGGCGTTCGCGCCCTCGCCCTGCAACGTGTAGAAAATTTCCTTTACCGCGTAAGTCATCGTGCAGCCTGGTTCTGGCTCATGCGCGCAAGGCGCGTGCAAAGCCGGTTGGTCTCGGGCGCGAAATCATCGTGTCGGCGGGGCGCGCCGCCCGTGCGCGGCCCTGGCCATATTCATTCAGTGCGAAAGTCACGCGTGCGGCCCGAGGCTAACACTCAGACCGGGGCTTCCGTCACGTTCTCGCCGGCGAGAAACGCTTCATACCCGCGCTTGCGCAACTTGCACGCCGGGCACTCGCCACAGCCGAAGCCCCACGCGTGAAGCTCGGCGCGCTCGCCCAGGTAGCAGGTGTGCGTTTCCACGCGCACCATGTCTACCAGCGCTTCGCCGCCCAGCTTTTCGGCGAGCCGCCATGTGTCGGCCTTGTCGAGCCACATGAGCGGTGTTTCCAGCACGAAGCGCGTGTCCATGCCGAGATTGAGCGCCACTTGCAGCGCCTTCATCGTGTCGTCGCGGCAGTCGGGGTAGCCCGAGAAGTCGGTCTCGCACATCCCGCCCACGAGCACCTTGAGCCCGCGACGATACGCGATCGCCGCGGCGATCTGCATGAACATCAGGTTGCGGCCCGGCACAAAGGTGTTCGGCAAGCCGCTCGCGGCGGTTTCGATCTCGATCTCGCGCGTCATGGCCGTGTCGCTGATCGAGCCGAGCACCGAGAGATCGATCATGTGATCGTCGCCGAGACGCTTGCCCCACTCGGGGAACGTGCTGGCTATCGCCGCGCGAAAACCCTCGCGGCATTCCAGTTCGACGCGATGACGCTGGCCGTAATCGAAGCCGAGCGTTTCGACGTTCTCGTAGCGGTCGAGCGCCCATGCGAGGCACGTGGCCGAATCCTGGCCGCCGGAAAACAGTACGAGCGCGCCCTTGGCTTCTGTTCGAGTCACCGTGAAACTCCGTGTATGAGGTTTCCGCGCGAATGCTTTCGTTGCGTGCTTGGGTTGCTCGCTTTTGTCGCTTGGCGCCCGGGCGGACCGGCAGGGACACCCCCCGCGCCGGCTCATGCAGTATAGGCCGGGGCCTCTACACGGGCATCGGCGCACCCTTATACCCTGGATACCGCCGATGTCTGGAATGCGAGCCGCAGGACAACGGCCACAACACGAGCACAACGAAAAAGCCCCAGGAATCGAACGATCTCCTGGGGCTGCATTCTGGTGGCCTGGGACGGAATCGAACCATCGACACGCGGATTTTCAATCCGCTGCTCTACCAACTGAGCTACCGGGCCAACGAAGAAAGAAGAGTATAGCGGTGAAATCAGCGCTTGCCAAGTGCTTTGGCGAAATTGGTGTGTCTGGCCGCGCCGCTCGCCTTCACACGTTCATTCGCCCTTGCTCTTGCCGAGGTCCACGCCGAGCTGCTTGAGCTTGCGATACAGGTGCGTGCGCTCAAGCCCCGTTTTTTCGGCCACGCGCGTCATGCTGCCGTTCTCGCGCGCGAGGTGGTACTCGAAGTAGGCGCGCTCGAACGCGTCGCGTGCATCGCGCAGCGGAATGTCGAACGAGATCGATGCCGTTTGCGTGGCCGCGCCCGCCTGCATGCCATGCACGCCGTCGGCGCCCAGCACCGGCAGCGCCGCCGCCGATGCCACGACCGCCGGTCCGCCCGCCGCCGATTTCCCAGCTGCCGCCGATGTAGCCGGCGCGACCGGCGCAGCCGTGCCGCGCGCGAGCCCCTGCTCGACCGCCTTCAACAGCTTTTGCAGCGCGATCGGTTTTTCGAGGAAGTTGAGCGCGCCGATCTTCGTCGCCTCGACGGCGGTGTCGATGGTCGCGTGCCCCGACATCATGATGACCGGCATTGTGAGATGACCCTGCGCGGCCCATTCCTTGAGCAGCGTCACGCCATCGGTGTCCGGCATCCAGATATCGAGCAGCACGAGGTCCGGCACGTGGCGCTGCCGGAAGTCGCGCGCCTGCTGCGCATCTTCCGCGAGCTCCACGACGTGTCCTTCGTCGCTGAGGATCTCCGAGAGCAATTCCCGGATGCCCATTTCATCATCTACCACCAGGATGGTTGCCATTTACGCTGCCCTTGTCTGCACTGTTGCTTTTGATCCCTGCTCCGTTTCGGCACGCGCCTGCCCCTCCCCGGAACGGCCGGGTCCGGGCGTGGCGGCATCGTCTGCCAGCTGGAGAAAGAGAATCGAGATCTGCGCGCCTTCGATCACATCGCCCGCTCTCATTCGATTGCGGATGTCGATGCGCGCGCCGTGCTCGTCGACGATCTTCTTGACCATCGCAAGCCCGAGTCCTGTTCCTTTGGCCTTCGTCGTCACATAGGGTTCGAACGCACGCGTCAGAATGCGCGCCGGGAAACCCGGGCCGTTGTCCGATACCGTGAGACGAACCGCCACGCGCGTGCGGCCTTGCGCGTCGGGGTCTCCGTATTCTACGGCGCGGGTCTCGAGCGTCACGCGAGGATTCTGCGTGTCGGCCACCGCGTCCTGCGCGTTTTGCAGCAGGTTGTGGATGACCTGGCGCAATTGTGTCGCGTCGCCGCGTATCACCGGCAAGTCGGAGAGCTCGACCTTGATCGCGCTCTTGCCTTCTTCCGCGCCGTAAAGCGTGAGCACTTCGCTCACGAGTTCGTTGAGCTGCAGGTTCGCGAGCACCGCCGGCGGCGTGCGCGCGTAATCGCGGAAGTTGTCGACCATCTGCTTCATCGCCGCGACCTGATTGACGATGGTGGTCGCGCCGCGCTTGAGCACTTCGGCGTCGGTTGGCGCGAGCTTGTCTGAGAGCTTCATCTGCAGGCGTTCAGCCGAGAGCTGGATCGGCGTGAGCGGATTCTTGATCTCATGCGCAAGACGCCGCGCGACTTCGCCCCACGCCACCGAGCGCTGCGCCGATATCACGTCGGAGATGTCATCGAACACCACGACGTAGCCCGAAGTTTGCATGTCGCCCGCGTCGCGGCCCGTGTCGGAAACGAGGCGCGCGCCGCGCACGAGCAGCGTGAGCGGCTCAGTCTCGCCTGGAATCGGCACGGAGAACTGCTGCTGCCAGTGGCCGCGATCGTGATTGCCGCCATCGCGATCCGAGCGCGACGCTTCCTGGTCCGCGAAGGCTTTGCGCACCATCGCGCCGAACTCCGTGAGCGCTCCGATGTGATCGAGCGCGACGCCGAGCTGCGTCTGGAACGGCTGACGGAAGATGCGCTCCGCGCCGGGGTTCGCCGTCGTGAGGCGGAACTGCCGGTCGAACACGAACACGCCCGCCGTGAGATTCGCGAGAATGCTTTCGAGGTACGCCTTCGAATGCTCGAGCGCGACGCGGTTCTTCTCCACGGCCTGGCGCGCTTCGGAAAGCTGGCGCGTCATCGCGTTGAACGACTGCGTGAGGAAGCCCAACTCGTCGCGCGACTTGATTTCGCGTTTGGGGGTGTAGTCGCCCTCGGTCACTTCCTTCGTGCCCTGCGCGAGCAGGAAGAGCGGCCTCGCAAGCTGGTTGCCGAGTGCGAGCGCGAGCATCATCGCGACGAAGGTGGCAAGGAAGAGCGCGAGCGTGAGCGTGCCGATATACATCTTGCGCAGGCCCGTGCGGCCCAGCGCCTTCTCCTGATACTCGCGATACGCGCGCTGGACGGCGTCGGCGTTGCGCGCGAGCGCGGCCGGCACCGGCTGCTCGAGCTGCAGGAAACGCTCGACCGGCTGCAGATCCGTTGTGTTCGCATCGGGAATGCGCGTGACCACGCGCAATCGAAGTGCGCCCTTCGAGCCAAGCTGATGCGGGTCGCCGTCCACTTCGCCTTCGATCGCCGCGTAGCCGCGCCCGCGCGCCTGATCGATCATGAGCGCCGTGGGCATATCGGCGGGCATCAGCGACGAGAAGTTGCTCGACGCCTGAGCCACCACGTGCATGTCGGGCGCTGCGCCCGACATGCTGCGCACAGGCTCGACGATCATCGCGTCCTGCACGCCGAACTGGTCGCGCGCGCGCAGCAGCGTGAGCGTCGTGCCCGCGGAATCGCCGTTCGCGATCTGCTCGGCCATGAGACGGCCCTTGGTTTGCAGGTCGGAGAGCGAGGCGTCGAGCATGCCGCGGCCGAGATTCAGGCCCGCGGTGAGCGCGGTTTCCACGTTCACGTCGAACCACGATTCGATCGAGCGCGAGACGAACTGATACGAAACGATATAGATGATGCCGCCCGGCACCACGCCCACGAGCGCGAAGAAGAACGCGAGCTTCGCTAGCAGCCGCGTGCCGAACTTGCCCCGCCTCAAGCGCACGACGATCACGATCATGAGCGCCGTGACCACCGACAGGAAGATCAGCGCGACGACGATATTGGCCGCGTAAAGCCAGCCGTAGTAGCGGTCGAAGAACTCGGTGTTCGCGCTCGCAGCGGCAAGCAGGACGAGCAGCAGCGTCGCGGTGAACGCGACGGTGGATACGAGCAGCTTGACGACGACGCTGCTGAAGCTGGTGGCGCGGCGCACTTTATTTAGCACGTTCGGTCACCGTGAAGTTAAAGCGCTTCCAGTCGGAAGCGAGGTTCCAGTCGCGGTTGTTCACGGCATCGATCTGGAACGGCTTGGGCATCAGCGCGACATCGAGCTGCATGCGCACCGAGGCCGTGTACGTTTCGCCGGCATGCACGTCGTTGCGATCGATGACATGCCACGAGGTGACGTGCTTGATGACCGCGAGCGCCTCCGCAAGCGTCGAGAAGCCGAGCTGCAGGCCGCCGCTCGAAACGCGGTACTCGCGCGTGAGCGGCTGGAACGACAGGCGAATGCTTTGCGAAACGCTCACCGGTTGTTCGTCGAACCAGTACCAGCGCGCGCGCGTCAGCTCGAAGTCGGTGGTGAAGTAAAGCGGAATGCCCTTGTTGACCGCGTCTTCCAGGCTGCTGTTGAGGTCGAAATCGAAACGGGCGTCGAGGCTCCAGCCGTTGCTGTCGGCCTGGAGCGACGCGCGCTGCACCGAGATCGAGTCGGCACGCGCCGGCGCGGCGGCCATGAAGCCGACGACGGCAAGCACCAGCCAGATCAGGGCCGCGAACCGCAGCGGGAAGAAGCGTTTGATGGTCACCGTTTCTGAAAGCGCGCGTAGAAGAATCCGTCGTGATCTGCGGTGCGATCGGGAACGGGAAAGACGGTTGCCGTCACTTCGGCCTTTGCGTCGGCATCGTGCCGCGCCTCGCCGGCTGCGCCGCCTTCTGGCCCCCGGGCCGGCGCGCCGAACGCCTCGGGCAGCAGCTGCCCTGGCGCGTCCAATCGTACCGCATCCGCATGGGTGCTTTCAAACCAGCGCGCCTGGGCCTCGCCTTCCTCGGGGAGGATCGAGCAGGTCACGTAGAGCAGTTCGCCACCCGGCTTCACGAGCGGCCACAGCGCATCGACGATGCGGCGCTGCTCGGCGGCAAGCGCCGCGATGTCGCTCTCGCGGCGCAGCCAGCGAATGTCCGGATGACGGCGCACGATGCCCGAGGCCGAGCACGGTACGTCGGCGAGGATGCGATCGAAGCCCTCGCCGTCGTGCCACGCGGCAGGATTGCCCGCGTCGCCGACCACGATCTTCGCGCGCCGCATCGGGTGCGCGGGATCGTCCTGCGCGAAACCGAGGCGCGCGAAGTTTTCGCCGATGCGCGCGGCGCGCGTCGCGTCGCTTTCGAGCGCAATCAGGTCGATGTCGGCGAGTTCGAGCAGATGGCCGCTCTTGCCGCCGGGCGCCGCGCACGCGTCGAGCACGCGCATGCCGTCACGCACGTCGAGGATTTGCGCGGCCACTTGCGCGCCGGCGTCCTGCACGGACACGTCGCCTGCCAGGAACCCGGGAATGCGATCGACTGGCAACGCCGCTGCGAGGCGCACGGCGTGGTCGCCAATCTGCGTGGCGGCGATGTTTTCGGCGGCGAGCCGTTGGACGTATTCGGCGGCGCTCGCCCGGCGCGCATTCACACGCAGCGTGAGCGGGCCTTGCGTGTTGCCCGCGGTGAGAATCGCCTGCCACTGCGTGGGCCACGCGGCGCGAACCGCGTCGATCCACCAGCGCGGATAGTTCCACTGCGCGGTTTCATCGGCCTGCGCGGCGGCAAGCGCTGTGTCGCGCTCACGCAGGAAACCGCGCAGCACCGCATTGACGAGCCCCTTTGCGAAGGCGATCTCGCGGCGCGCGCCCACGGCGCGCACGGCCTGATCGACGACCGTAAACGGCGTGTAGGCCGCGCTCGCCTCGTCTTCGGCGAGCAACGCCAGCGAGCAGGCCAGCAAGTTCGCGACGAGCGGCGGCGGCGCCTTGCTCACGCGCTGCCGGATCAGCCAGTCGACCGTGCCGAGCCGCCGCATCGTGCGGTACGCGATGTCCTGCACGGCGCCGCGCGCCTGCGGCGCGAAGTCGGCGGGCAACGCGGCGAAGGCGCTCGCGAGGGCCGCGGGCAGCGCCGAACCGGCGCGCACCGCGCCGACCGCGGAAGCGGCCTGATCGAGCGCGAACCCGAGCGAATCGGGGGCCAGGTGCACGGCTTGGCCGCGCGCCGATGCTGCGCCCCGCTGGCGTGCGGGCGATGCGGAACTCTTTTTGCCGTCAGATGGCTTGCTGGGTCGCCGGGATGGGCTGGGTGTCATGAAAAAACCGGATGCGGGCCGCGGTGGATCGCGGCGTCAATGATGCACGAGCGAGCCATTGTAGCGTGGCGAGCGCGCAACACTGCCAGCCCGGCGCGATTCTGTCGTCGCCGCCGCGCCTGCGGGCGGACAGCGATGAAATCGCAGGGATACATATTGGCGGATACCGACTAGCGGCTCGCCGCATGATGGCGACTGAAAACGCCCGTCCTCCCTGCGTCGTAGCGGCCATCATGAAACTACTCGGGAAGAAACAAGACTTCGCGTTCCTCGCCTTCGTTGCGCTCTTTTCCGTGTACCAGCAGGGACGGGGAAAGCTGTTCTCGCCTTTCTGGGACTACAAGGTGTACGCATACGCGCTGGATCAGTTCAAGCGCGGCGCGAATCCGTATATCCCTCACGGATTCCCCTTCGTCTATCCGCCCATCTTTTTGAATCTGTTCTCGCGCGTGCCGTTTCACTGGCTCTATCTGGCGTTCGTTGTCGCGTCGCTGATCTATCTCGCCTACAGCATCAGGCATGCGGATTTCGTCGTCGCGGGCGCGTTGGGGTTTCTGACCGGTGGCGCGGGCGTAGGCGGCATTCTCACGGGGAATTTCGCGATCTTCGGCCACCTGCTGATCATTGCGCTTTTTTATGCGGCTTCGCAGGACGGTTCACCACACTCATCGCAGCAAAGCGGCGGCGCGACGGCGAAGTATTGCGCGCTGGCTTTTTTTATCGCCCTGTTTGCGTCGATCAAGATCTATTTCCTGACGTACGCCGTCGTGTTCTTTTTTATCCCCAAGGGCATGCGCTATTTCTTCGCCGTGCCCTTGTGTGTTGCGCTGGCAACCATCGCGCAGCTCGTGCTGGAGCCGCGCCTGTGGACCAACTTCGAAACCCTGCTGCGCTGGCAGATGCTCGCCCAGAACGATTCCGGGCTCGTGTTGTTCGGGATACTCGAACAGCACGTGCGCGCGCTGTCGACCCTGGAAGACATACTGCTCTACGAAGCGGTCGTCGTGGCGCTATTCGTGTACGCGGTCAATCCATTGCGCGGGCGACGACTCATGGTTGCCGAAAACGCAAGCGTGCCCGGCAGGCTGTTCTATATCCTCGCGTTCTGTCTCGCGCTGAATCCGAGAATGAAGGAATACGACATCGCGCCGTTTTTTGCGTGCTGCTACGTTTCGCTCTTCCAGAGCAGCAAAGAAGAAAACCGGATGGACCGCGTGTTTTTCTACGCCGTCCCTTTGGCGTTCATCGCCGCGTGGATCATAGTCAAGTTTGGGCACGTGTACTACGCGCTCGACGTGTCCTGGTTCATCGCCGTTTATTTCGTGTTCTTCGTGGTTTCGCTGCGTCAACGGACATTGCGGGTGTCCGCTCGAGCGGGCGCTCGACATATGAACGGCGACGCCGCGGCGACGGGCTGAATAAAAAAACGCCTCCGAAGAGGCGTTTTTTCCGTTGCCGGTTCTCGCTTTAGCGTCTGCCGCCCGAAGCCATCTCCATCAAGCGACGGATGCGCTCTTCCGTGGACGGGTGCGTGCTGAAGAGGTTCTGCAAGCCGCCGCCGGAAAGCGGATTCATGATCATCATCTGCGCCGTGGCCGGATGCTCTTCGGCCGCCGGGAACGGAATGCCCTGCGCATAGCGGTGGATCTTGTCCAGCGCCGAGGCGAGCGCCTGCGGATCGCCGGAAATCTCGGCGCCGCCGCGGTCCGCCTCGAACTCGCGCGCACGCGAAATCGCCATCTGGATCAGCGCGCCCGCGATCGGCGCGAGCAGCGCCACGGCGATGCTCGCGATGGGGTTCGCCGGGCGACCGTTCTCGTCGCGGCCGCCGAAGATCATCGCGAAGTTGGCGAGTGCCGAAATCGCGCCGGCCATGGTGGCCGAGATGGTCGAGATGAGAATGTCGCGGTGCTTTACGTGCGCCAGCTCGTGCGCCATGACGCCGCGCATTTCGCGCTCGGACAGCACGCGCAGGATGCCCGTGGTCGCCGCGACCGCGGCGTGCTCGGGGTTGCGGCCCGTGGCGAAGGCGTTGGGCGCGTCCTCGTTGATGAGGTAGACGCGCGGCATCGGCAATTGCGCACGCGTGGCCAGATCGCGGACCATGCGATAGAACTGCGGTGCCGTGGTTTCGTCGACTTCCTGCGCGTTGTACATGCGCAGAACCATCTTGTCCGAATACCAGTACGAGAAGAAGTTCATGGCGAGCGCGAAGAACAGCGCCAGCACCATCCCGCGATGCCCGCCGATCAGCCCGCCAATCACGATGAAGAGGGCCGTAATCGCGGCCATCAACATCGCGGTTTTGACCCAGTTGAACATGTGCTGTGCTCCTTCACCCACCAGGGGATCAAATCGATCGTTGAACGCCCACCGCCAGCCGGTCAGCCAGCGCTAAGCGAGCGCATTGTAAGCGATTTGTTAGATATGGGCAGATCCGAAAAATTCAATCTCACCGCGTGGCGGTCGCGAGCTTCAGGCCCAGGCCGACGAATGCCGAGCCAACCGTGCGGTCGAGCCACTTCTTCACGCCCGGCTTGCCCGAGAAGCGCTGCGTGACGCTGCCCGCCACCCACGCGACGAAGCTGTTCCAGACCGTGCTCATCAGCATGAACACGGCGCCGAGCGTGAGGAAAGCGAGCGCCTTGTGCTCCGTCCCCGTGGTCACAAACTGAGGGAAAAACGAGACGAAGAACAACACCACCTTCGGATTGAGCACGTTGGTGCAGAACCCCGAAACGAACAGCTGGCGCAGCGGGCGCGGGGCGGCGGCAGGGGCAGGGGCCGTGGCCTGCGCCGCGCCTTCGGCGGGCCTGGCCTCGTGCTTCGTGAGGACGAGACGCACGCCGAGATACACGAGATAGATCGCGCCGACGATCTTGATGACCGTGAACGCGGTCGCCGACGCCGCGAGCAGTGCGGTCAGACCGAACGCGCAGGCGAGCGTGTGCACACAGCAGCCTGCCGAGATACCCAGTGCGGAAACGAGGCCCGCGCCGCGGCCCTGCGCGACGCTGCGCCCGACGATATAGGCCGTGTCGGGCCCCGGTGTCACGTTCAGGAGGAACACGGCGACGAGGAAGAAACCGAAATGGGTAATGCCGAGCATGCCAACCTCAAAATCGAAAAACGCGCTTCAAACGCCATTGATTCTAGCGCGCGGGGAACCGCGCGGCATTTGGCCTCGTGGCCATTTTCAGGCGATGGCGCGAGCCCTCGCTCAGGGCGCAGGGGTCTCGGGCAACTGAAAACGCTGCCCCACCGCCAGCGGCATGCCGGCCAGGAATTCGCGCGCGGGCAGCCGTTTGCCGCCCGGCTTTTGCAGCTGCGTGAGGCGCAGCGCGCCCTCGCCGCAGGCCACCACCACGCCCGCCGGGCTGACTTCGAGAATCTCGCCCGGCTCGCCAGCCGCGCCCGTAGAACGCTCTACCGGCTCGGCGGCCCATAGCTTGAGCTGCGCGCCGTCCAGCGTGGCGGCGCCGCCCGGGAACGGGTCGAACGCGCGAATCTGCCGCGCGAGCGCCACCGCCGGCCGGCGCCAGTCGAGCGCGGCTTCCTGCTTGCCGATCTTTTCAGCGTAAGTCGCGCCTTCTGCGGGCTGCGGCGTGGCGGGCAGCGCGCCGTCGCGCTCGAGCGCGACGAGCCCATCCACGATCAGCTTCGCGCCGAGTTGCGCCAGGCGATCGTGCAGCGTCGCCGTGGTGTCGCCTGGTGCGATCGGCGTGCGCACCTCGGAGATCATCGGACCGGTGTCGAGCCCCGCATCCATCTGCATGAGCGTGATGCCGGTTTCGGTGTCGCCGGCTTCGATCGCGCGATGAATCGGCGCCGCACCGCGCCAGCGCGGCAGGATGGACCCATGAATGTTGATGCAGCCGCGCGGCGGGATATCCAGCACTTCCTGCGGCAGCAATAGCCCGTAGGCTGCGACCACCATCACGTCGTGCGGCGTGGCGCGCAGCAGGTCCAGTGCCTCGGCGGCTTCCTGCGGATACTTGCCCGTTCGGCGTAGCGATGGCGGCTGGGCCACGGCCATGCCGTGCTCCTGCGCATAGCGCTTGACCGGGCTTGCCTGGAGCTTCATGCCGCGGCCTGCCGGGCGGTCCGGCTGGGTGAGGACGAGCGGCACGGCAAAACCCGCTTCGTGAATCGCCGCGAGCGCCGCGGCGGCGAATTCCGGCGTGCCGGCGAAGATGACGCGAAGGGTGTGGCTCATGGGCGCTCGGTGCGTGGCGGCGGGTTGATGAAGAAAGAGACGGTCAGATCGCGATTACATCGCGCGTTCGAGCTTCTTCATCTTGCTGCGGATGCGCGTCTGCTTGAGCGACGAGAGGTATTCGACGAACACCTTGCCCATCAGGTGATCCATTTCGTGCTGGATGCACACGGCGAGGAGCCCTTCGCAGTCCACCTCGTAGCTCTCGCCCTTTTCGTTTAGCGCGCGCACGCGCACCTTTTCCGCGCGCTCGACTTCATCGTAGATGCCCGGCACGGAAAGACAGCCTTCCTCATGCACTTCGCGCTCGTCGCTCGACCAGATGATTTCCGGGTTGATGAACACGCGCAGCTCGTCGTGCGCGTCGGAAACGTCGATCACCACGACGCGCTCATGCACGTCGACCTGGGTGGCGGCGAGACCGACGCCCGGCGCGGCGTACATGGTTTCGGCCATGTCGGCGACCAGTTTGCGGATGCGGTCGTTGACCACCTCGACCGGCTTCGCGACCTTGTGCAGACGCTTGTCCGGGTAATGAAGAATGTTCAGTAGAGCCATGATTTGACGGGTTTCTCGTTGGGCGCCTGTAAGAGCCAGGAACAGGGAACGATGCGCGGCCTGGCCATTTGGCCAGCTTGCGAGTCCCATGCCGGATGCGGAGGATATCTCCTCATATTCGGACGAAAGGGCCGCAATTCAACGTTGAACGCGCTTATCGCCCGTGCGGACGCGCTGCGCCCGAAGGCGCGTGCGCAGTGCCACGGGTAAGGACGCCACGGTGTATTTCGGATGGTGAAAATTTTATCACGAGGTGCGGCAAACCGTCCGCGCCCGGGGAACCCAATGCCTACGATCTTGCCGATATCTGCCGAGGAGCTTGCCGCCTGGCTACGCCTCGCCCTCGCGCGCGGCCTGAGGCCCGCTGCGTTGCGTGCGCTGCTCGGCGCATTCGGCCTGCCTCAAAACGTGCTGGCCCAGCCGTTCGCCGCACTCGCCGCGGTGGCGGGCGCGCAAGCCGCATACGCCGCGCTGGCCGAGCCCCGGCCGGACTTCGTGGCGCAGCTCGAAGCCCTGCAGGCCTGGCGCGCGGCGCCCGGCAACGCGCTCATCACGCTTGCCGACCCGGCCTATCCAGCCCGCCTGCTCGACATGCCCGATCCGCCGCCGCTGCTTTACGCAAAGGGGCGGCTCGAGCTGCTGCACGCACGCGCAGTGGCCATCGTGGGCAGCCGCAACGCCACGCCGCAGGCCGTCGAGGACGCGGCCCGCTTCGCGCGCACACTTGCCGCGTCGGGTCTCGCAGTTGTCTCGGGACTCGCGCTCGGCGTGGACGGCGCCGCGCATCGCGGCGCACTCCACGAGCATGGCGGCACCGTCGCCGTGATCGGCACCGGCGCGGATCTCGTCTATCCCCCGGCCCATCGTCCACTCGCCACGCAGATCGCCGCACACGGTGCGCTTGTCTCCGAATGGCCGCTCGGCACGCCGGCGCGCTCTGCGAACTTTCCGCAGCGTAACCGCGTGATTGCCGCGCTCGTCGAAGGCGTCGTCGTGGTCGAGGCCGCGCAGCGTTCGGGCTCGCTCATCACGGCAAGGCTCGCCAATGAAATGGGACGCGACGTATTCGCGCTGCCTGGCTCGATTCACGCGCCGCTCACGCATGGCTGCCACGGTCTCATCAAACAGGGGGCGCAGCTGGTCGAATCGCCCGAAGAGGTGCTCGAAGCGCTGAACGTCGGGCAACCCTCCGCTGCCGCGCGCGCGCTCACGTCGCGGCGGGAACCAAGCCGCCCGAAGGTCTCGGTTCCCTTCGATTGCATGCCACGCGACGACGCAAGCGATACACCTCAGCTGGCGCTCGAAAGCCCCGGTTTCGAACCGCCGCGTGCGCATCGCGCGCAAGCGCAAAAATCGCCCGCCGGCCTTGGCGCCGAAGCCCGGCGCCTGCTCGAGGCACTCGGTTACGCGCCCGCCACGGTTGAAATCCTCGCGCAGCGCACCGACATGCCCGAAGCGGTGCTGCAAGGCACGCTGCTGCAACTCGAACTCGCGGGACACCTCGACGCGCTGCCGGGCGGCTGGTTCGTGCGGGCATCGCGAGGCTGACGCCGTGGATTGGGGGCGCATCACCGCCCGCGCGTCGCCGTGATACATTCGCGCCAAATACCCCGCTCTATATATAAGAGAACGCAAGGAACGACCATGCCCGCGCTAGACCTCGACACCGACGCCGAACAGATCGCCGAGCGCGTCAGCAATCCAGACACGCTGTTCGTCGCGTGCCTGTGCGCGCAATGGTGCGGGACGTGCCGCGATTACCGAGCCACGTTCGACCGCATCGCCGACGCGCATCCCGACGTCTGCTTTGCGTACATCGACATCGAAACCCATGCCGACCGCTTCGACGATCTCGATGTCGAGAACTTCCCGACCATCCTGATCGAAGACGGTCACGCCACGCGCTTTTTCGGCACGGTCCTGCCGCACGCCGCCGTGGTCGAGCGCATGCTTTCGGATCTCACGGCGCTGCCGGGCGTTTCCGATGCGCCCAAACTGCGCCCCGCCCTCAGCGCGGTTTGAGCGCAGACTGCATCTGACCCCGATCAGGCACGCCGCTTGCCGCGCGGCCTGGCGCGCCCTTATGATTGGGCGCCCTGGCGAGTGCGCGGGTGTCGTCATGAGATGACGCAAAAATCGACGCCGACGCGCCATGTGCTATAAAGCGGTCGAGAACGGCCCCCCGAGCGGGGCAGCAACGCCGGGCATCGAGCCCAAGCGCCCATTCAGGCGGCATCGGCCCCGGGGCGCCAACCGGATACATCCACAAGCAACCAGTCATGTCCAAAGCTCTGATCATCGCCGAGAAGCCATCCGTCGCGAACGACATCGCGCGTGCGCTGGGCGGTTTTACCAAGCATGACGAGTACTACGAGAGCGACGACTACGTGCTCTCGTCGGCAGTCGGCCATCTGCTGGAAATCGCAGCGCCGGAAGAATACGAGGTCAAGCGCGGCAAGTGGAGCTTCGCTCACCTGCCCGTGATCCCGCCGCACTTCGACCTGAACCCGATCGCCAAGAGCGAATCGCGGCTCAAGGTGCTCAACAAGCTGATGAAGCGCAAGGACGTCACGCAGCTCATCAACGCCTGCGACGCGGGGCGCGAGGGCGAGCTGATCTTCCGCCTCATCGCGCAGCACGCAAAAGCGAAGCAGCCGGTCCAGCGCCTGTGGCTCCAGTCGATGACGCCGCAGGCGATCCGCGACGGTTTCGCGAATCTGCGTAGCGACGACGACATGCTGCCGCTCGCCGACGCAGCCCGCTGCCGCTCGGAAGCCGACTGGCTCGTCGGCATCAACGGCACGCGTGCGATGACCGCCTTCAACAGCAAGGGCGGCGGCTTCTTCCTCACGACGGTTGGCCGTGTTCAGACGCCAACGTTGTCGATCGTCGTCGAACGCGAAGAGAAAATTCGCCGTTTCATCCCGCGCGATTACTGGGAAGTGCGTGCGGAGTTCGTCTGCGCGGGCGGCTTCTACGAAGGCCGCTGGTACGACCCGAAATTCAAGAAGGACGAATTCGATCCGGAAAAGCGCGACTCGCGACTCTGGAGCCTGCCGGCTGCCGAGACCATCGTCGCAGCCTGCCATGGCCGCGAAGGCACGGTCAGCGAAGAATCGAAGCCGTCCACCCAGCTCTCGCCCGCGCTCTTCGACCTGACGAGCCTGCAGCGTGAAGCCAACGGCCGCTTCGGCTTTTCGGCCAAGAACACGCTCGGCCTCGCCCAGGCGCTGTACGAAAAGCACAAGGTGCTCACCTACCCGCGTACCGATTCGCGCGCGCTGCCCGAGGATTACATGGGCACGGTGAAAGAGACCCTCGAGATGCTCAAGGAGAGCAACAACTACCTGCCGCACGCCAAGCAGGTACTCGACAAGGGCTGGGTGAAGCCGAACAAGCGCATCTTCGACAACTCGAAGATCAGCGACCACTTCGCCATCATCCCCACGCTGCAGGCGCCGAAGTCGCTCTCGGAGCCCGAGCAGAAGCTGTACGACCTCGTCGTGAAGCGCTTCCTCGCCGTGTTCTTCCCGGCGGCGGAATATCGCGTCACCACGCGTATCACCGAAGTCGCCGGGCATCACTTCAAGACCGAAGGCAAGGTGCTGGTCGAGCCGGGCTGGCTGCAGGTCTATGGCCGCGATGCGGGTGGCGACGACGCCAACCTCGTGCCGGTGAAGAAGGACGAGAAGGTCAAGACCGACAAGATCGCGGCGCACCAGCTCGTGACCAAGCCGCCTGCGCGCTACAACGAAGCGACGCTGCTCTCGGCGATGGAAGGCGCGGGCAAGCTCGTGGACGACGAAGAGCTGCGCGAGGCCATGGCCGCCAAGGGCCTGGGCACGCCGGCCACGCGCGCGGCGATCATCGAAGGTCTGCTCGGTGAAAAGTATCTCGTGCGCGAAGGCCGCGAACTGATCCCGACGGCCAAGGCGTTCCAGCTCATGACGCTGTTGCGCGGCCTCGGCGTGGAAGAACTCACCGCGCCGGAACTCACCGGCGAGTGGGAGTACAAGCTTTCGCAGATGGAGCGCGGCAAGCTCCCGCGTGACGCGTTCATGCAGGAAATCGCCCGCATGACGCAGACCATCGTGAAGCGCGCCAAGGAATACGACTCGGACACGATCCCCGGCGACTACGCGACGCTGCAAACGCCGTGTCCGAATTGCGGCGGCCAGGTGAAAGAAAACTATCGCCGCTTCGCCTGCACGAAGTGCGAGTTCTCGATCTCGAAGATTCCGGGCGGTCGCCAGTTCGAAATCCCCGAAGTGGAAGAACTGCTGCAGAACAAGACGATCGGCCCGCTCTCGGGCTTCCGCAGCAAGATGGGCCGGCCGTTCTCCGCCATCCTCAAGCTCTCGTTCGACGACGAAATCAAGAACTACAAGCTCGAGTTCGATTTCGGCCAGGACTCCGGCGCCGAAGATGGCGAAGCGCCCGACTTCTCGGAGCAGGAACCGGTGGGCGCTTGCCCGAAGTGCAAGGGACGCGTGTACGAGCACGGCATGAGCTACGTGTGCGAGCACTCGGTCGCGAATCCGAAGACCTGCGACTTCCGTTCGGGCAAGGTGATCCTGCAGCAGGAAATTGCGCGCGACCAGATGGCCAAGCTGCTGGCCGAAGGCCGCACCGACTTGCTGACCAACTTCAAGTCGTCGCGTACGGGCCGCAACTTCAAGGCTTTCCTCGTCAAGCAGCCGGACGGCAAGATCGGCTTCGAGTTCGAGAAGAAGGAGCCGAGCGCGAAGACGGCGGCCAAGACGGCCGCGAAGAAGTCGGCTGCATCGGCCGAGGCGACGAACGATGCCGCGAACGACACGGCGGATTCGGCTGAAGAAGGCAAGGCGAAGCCCGCGCGCAAGACGGCGGCCGCCAAAGCCGCGCCGGCGCGCAAGACCGCCGCCCGCAAGACGCCGGCGCGCAAGACGGGGTCGTAAAGCCGTCCTCTCGCGGGCCGTCTCAGTCCCGAACGCAGCCAGGCAAAAAGGCGCAGCTTCTCACGAAGCTGCGCCTTTTTTATCGACCGTTAAACAGCGATGCCGGACTTATAGCGGCGAAATCGCCGAAGTACGGGTGCGCGCCGCCGAAGCGCGCGCGGCCTTCGGCGCGCGCTCGCCGTCCATACCGTTGTGCTCGCCGTCGTGCACGCTACCAACCGGCGCGGGCTGCACGCCATCGTAGTCGTCGCTCGCAACGCCATTGCGAGCCGCGACTGCCGGACGCGCGAGGCCGTCCTTGACCCACTGCTCGCCGAGCTGGCTGTTCGGCGTCTGGCTGAAGTGCTCGACGAGGTGGTCGATGAACGTGCGCACCTTGGCCGGCAAGTGACGGCGGCTCGGATACGCAACGTTGATCTCCACCTGCGGCAGACGATAATCGCCAAGCAGCCGCACGAGGCGCCCGCGCGTCATGTCGCGGCCGATCAGGTAGCTCGGCAGAATCGCGATGCCCATGCCGAGCAGCGCGAACTGGCGCAGCATCTCGGTGTTGTTCGCCACGATCACGTTGGTCGGGCGCACGCGGACTTCGCCGTCCGGCCCCGTGAAAACGCGCTCGTCGCCCCAGTACTCGGAGGGCAGCGAGAGGCTCGGGTGCTCCATGAGATGCTCGGGGCGCGTGGGCGTGCCGTGCTTTTCGAGGTACGCGGGCGTGGCGCACACGGTCATGCAACCCGTGGTGAGGCGGCGCGTGACGATGCTGGCGCTGCGCATCTGGCGCGCGGTCACGACGCCCAGATCGAAGCCCTCTTCGACGAGATCGACCTGACGGTCCACCAGCGTGACGTCGGGAATGACCTGCGGATAGCGCTGCGTGTACGTCTGCAGCACCGGCGCGAGATTGTGGAGCCCGAAGACGACCGGCGCGACGATGCGCAGCGTGCCGACGGGTTCGTGATTGCGCGCGACAACCATCTGTTCGACATCCTCGAGCTCATCGAGAATCTGGCGGGCGCGCTCGAGATAAACCTGACCCGATTCGGTCAGGGAGAGACTGCGGGTCGTGCGATTGAGCAGACGCGTGCCGAGTCGACCTTCGAGGTCGGCAACATGCCGCGTCGCAACCGCGTTGGAGATATCCATCGCAGAAGCGGCCCGGGCGAAACTGCCGAGGTCGGCCACTTTGACGAATACTCGCATCGACTGCAAATGATCCATGAGACAACTCCTGCCTGTTACTGCCCCGCTGTTAATCAGCGGAGGAAACCGCGAATTCTCCTACGACAGCAGAAATCCTGCAGAAGTTGCCTCCGAAGCCCTTATTTTCTTAACGAATTCTTCGACTGCACCCCAAAATGCATCAACAGAGGTCGGATTGTTACCTCGAACGAAACAATTTTGCGCGTTGCAGCGAAATAACCGCTCAAACGCCGAACAGACGGGCCTCTGCACCGCACCAATGCATTCGACCCCGGAAATAAAAATGGCCGCCCGAAGGCGGCCATCAGATAGTGAGCGCTCACATTACATGATTACAGACGCGTTTCCAGCGTCTTGCGAGCGTCCTTCAACACTTGCGGCAAGCCATGAGCGAGCTTGTCGAACAGCTCGGCGTGCAGCGCGAGTTCGGCGCGCCAGGCGTCGGCATCCACCGAAATCACCTGCTCGAACTGCGCCTCGCTAAAGTTCAGGCCGCTCCAGTCGAGATCGCCGTAGCGCGGCGACACACCGAATGCGTGCTCGTCGCCTGTGGCCTTGCCCTCGACGCGGCGCACCATCCACTCGAGCACGCGCATGTTCTCGCCAAAGCCCGGCCACACGAACTTGCCATCCGGCCCTTTGCGGAACCAGTTCACGCAGAAGATGCGCGGCACCGTCGCGCCAGCCTTGGCGAGCCGTTCGCCCACGTCGAGCCAATGGCCGAAGTAGTCGGCCATGTTGTAGCCGCAGAACGGCAGCATTGCGAACGGATCGCGGCGCACCACGCCCTGCTGCCCCGCGGCCGCGGCCGTGGTCTCCGAGCCCATGGTCGCGGCCATGTAGACGCCCTCGGTCCAGTCGCGCGCCTCGGTCACGAGCGGCACCGTGGTCGAACGGCGGCCGCCGAAGATAAACGCATCGATGGCCACGCCCTTGGGGTTCTCCCACTCGGGATCGATCGACGGGCACTGCGACGCGGGCGCGGTGAAGCGCGCGTTCGGATGCGCGGCCTTGCGGCCGGTTTCCTTGCCGATGGCGGGCGTCCAGTCGTTGCCGAGCCAGTCGATCGCGTGCGCGGGCGGTTCGTCGGTCATGCCTTCCCACCAGACGTCGCCGTCGTCGGTGAGCGCGACGTTCGTGAAGATCACGTTCTCCTTGAGCGTCGCCATGGCGTTGAAATTGGTCTTCTCACCGGTGCCCGGCGCCACGCCGAAGTAGCCGGCCTCGGGGTTGATGGCGTAGAGACGGCCATCGGCGCCGGGCTTGATCCACGCAATATCGTCGCCGATCGTGGTGATTTCCCAGCCGTTCATGGCAGGCGGCGGAATCAGCATGGCGAAGTTGGTCTTGCCGCACGCCGACGGGAACGCCGCCGCGACGTGGTACTTGCGGCCTTCCGGCGAACGCACGCCGAGAATCAGCATGTGCTCGGCGAGCCAGCCTTCGTCGCGGCCCATGGTTGAAGCGATGCGCAGCGCAAAACACTTCTTGCCGAGCAGCGCATTGCCGCCGTAGCCCGAGCCGTAGCTCCAGATCTCACGCGTTTCCGGGAAGTGGACGATGTACTTCGTCTTGTTGCACGGCCACGGCACGTCCTTCTCGTCTGCTGCGAGCGGCGCGCCCACGCTGTGCACGCACGGCACGAATGCGCCGTCTTCGCCGAGCACGTCGTACACGGCGCGGCCCATGCGCGTCATGATGCGCATGTTCACGGCCACGTAGGGGCTATCGGAAAGCTCCACGCCGATATGCGCGATGGGCGAGCCGAGCGGGCCCATCGAGAACGGCACGACATACATCGTGCGGCCACGCATCGAGCCCGCGAACAGGCCGTCGAGGGTCGCGCGCATTTCGGCAGGCGCGACCCAATTGTTGGTGGGGCCGACATCTTCCTTGGTGGGAGAGCAGATGAAGGTGCGATCTTCCACGCGCGCGACGTCCGAGGGGTCGGAGCACGCGAGATACGAATTCGGACGCTTCTGCGGATTGAGACGGCGCATCGTGCCGGCCTCGACCATCTGCGCACACAGGCGGTCGTATTCTTCCTGGGAGCCGTCGCACCAGACGATGCGATCCGGCTGCGTATGCGCTGCGATCTTCTGCACCCAATCGATCAATTTCCGGTGCCGGACCCAGGCGGGCACCTGTGCGGCGGCCTGGGCTTGGTAGTCGGGATGGTTCATCGAGCTGTCTCCATTTTTAGGGCTGTAAAAAAGGAATCGGCCCTTTTCAACGCTGCACGCGAGAGGCGCAACTCATGCGAACCGGATGTCGATGGCAGATCAACATGCGAATCGGTCCGCGCAGTTGGGCAGGTCGTCAAGGTCCTTTAGCCTGGGGTTCGAAACCGTCTGTAAAGCGGCTTGCATCGGAGCCCGACAAGCTGTTAAAAGTTGCAAATTCGCGGCTGCATGCCGCGTCAAAAACCTGCGTGCGTAGCCTCGGGCTTGCGCAATTGCAATGCCTGCTGCAGCACGCGGCGAGCGACGTGAAGGCTCCCTATATTCATACCAGCCTTCCCGGCGCTGCATAGTGGGATAACCACCAGATGAACACCGAAGTCGCGCTACGAAAGGCGCGATGCAAAACACGCAAAACAACCCGCCGCCATGAAAATTGCCATCCTTGACGACTACCAGGACGCCGTCCGCAAGCTCGACTGCTTTCAACTGCTCGCCGACCACGAGGTCAAGGTTTTCAACAACACGGTGCGCGGCCTCGGCCAGCTCGCCAGCCGCCTCGCCGAAGTCGACGCGCTCGTCCTGATTCGCGAACGCACTCGCATCACCTCGCAACTGCTCGACAAGCTTCCGCATCTGCGCATGATCAGCCAGACGGGCAGGGCCGGTCCGCACATCGACATCGAGTCCTGCACCGAGCGCGGCATCGCCGTGCTCGAAGGCACCGGTTCGCCCGTCGCGCCCGCCGAACTCACGTGGGCGCTCATCATGGCAGCGCAGCGCCGCATTCCGCAGTACGTCGCCAACCTCAAGCAGGGCGCGTGGCAGCAGTCGGGCCTCAAGACCTCGGCGATGCCGCCCAACTTTGGCTTGGGCCAGGTGATGCGCGGGCAAACGCTCGGCATCTGGGGCTACGGCAAGATCGGCCGGCTCGTGGCCGGCTACGGCAAGGCCTTCGGCATGCGCGTGCTGGTGTGGGGCCGCGAGCATTCGCTCGAAGCGGCGCGCGCCGACGGCTACGAAGCCGCCGCAAGCCGCGAGGCGCTGTTCGAGGAGAGCGACGTCTTGTCGCTACATCTACGCCTGCACGATGACACTCGCGGGATCGTGAAGCAGGAAGATCTGCTGCGCATGAAGCCCACGTCGCTGCTCGTCAACACGAGCCGCGCAGAGCTGATGGAAGAAAACGCGCTGCTCGGCGCGCTTGCGCACAACCGGCCGGGCATGGTCGCGATCGACGTGTACGAGAGCGAGCCGATCCTGCAGGGCTACAGCCTGCTGCGCATGGAAAACGTGATCTGCACGCCGCACATCGGCTATGTGGAGCGCGAGAGCTACGAGCTGTACTTCGGCGGAGCGTTCCGCAACATCCTCGCGTTCGACGCGGGCGATCACGCGAGCGTCGCGAACCCCGAAGCGCTGCAGGGCGGCCGTCGCAAGTAAGCGCGGCTGCGCGGGGCGGCACGCGCCGCCCTTCGTACAACTTTGCGTCTGATTTTCGATGCGGCCGCGTGCGCTCAGGCGTTCGCGGCCGCTTCCATGACCTCGGGCAAACGCGCGAGGAAACGCTCGCCGTCCACGCGGCCGAGGTTGTAGGCGTGCTGCATCTGCTGCGGGCTCGTGTAGTCCCAGCTCGAGATCGGCACCCTCGCCGACGGCTGCACGTAAAGGCGCTGCTGCACACCCTGCGCCGCCTGATGCCGCACGACGAACATCTGCGGACGCGGGTAGAGCCGCGTCACCATCACCAGCACACGGCCGGGCGTGTCGTCGAGCGCGCCGACCGGCACGTTGTCGACCATGCCGCCATCGAGCACCGGGCGGCCGTCGCGCCGCAGCACCGGCGTGAACGGCGGCGTGCATGACGACTGCAGGATGAGATCGGCCAGATCCTCTACGCTCGCGCAATCCTGCGCCGTCACGAACTCCGGATGGAACCCGAGCTTGCGCCCGAGCGTGGGATGGAGCGTCTTGCGGATGTGTTTTTCGATGTTGTACGCGATGAGACCCGCCGCCACGGCGCTGCGCGCGCCGAGCCAGCGCGGCACATGCGACACGCCGATGCGGATCTCAGGCGCGTCCTGGAGCTGCGTGAACGGCTCGCCGTAAATGTCGAGCAGCGCCTGGCGATAGATGCGGTAATGCGGAAACACCGACTCGCCGCGCAGCAGATTGCCCCAGTAGGCGTTGCGCTTGTTGTGGCGCAGCGCTTCCTCGTAATAACGCATGACCCAGTCGGCGTCGCGCGTGTAGAGCATGCACGCAGTGGCCGCGCCCGCCGAGATGCCCGTAATGACGCGCGGGCGAATGCGCAGCTCGGGCTGGACGATGTCCCAGAACCCCGCCTGCCACCAGCAGCGATTGCCGCCGCCGGCGAAAACCACCTGATCGAACATGCCTTCTACGTCCTTCGAAGCGACCGATACCGATCGGAAGCGCCAAGCTTAATCGAGCAGCGCGTAGGTCGAGGTCGCGTGAACCGCCATCCGGCCGTCTTCGTCGTAGAGTTCTATTTCACCGAACACCAGATTGCGGCCCATGCGCAGCACGCGCGCGGTCACGAGCACGTCGCCCTTGCGCACCGCGCGCATGAAGTTCGTGTTCAGTGCGACGGTCGTCATGGGCTTGAAGCCGCCGAGCGCAGCCGTGATCGCGACGATCATGGCCGTATCCGCCGCCGCCATGAACACCTGGCCGCAGATCACGCCGCCCGAATGGCGCAGCTCGCCGGAAAACGGCAGGCGCAAGGTGGCGCTGTCTTCCGAGACCTCGACGGGCTTCATCCCGAGCGCGCGCACCCACGGGGCCAGCACGCGCTCCAGCAGCGCGTCGATTGCGTTGTCGTCCATCGTTTGCCTTTGTGGATTGCCGTGCGACGATTCCAGCCGATTGCCACCTACCTCGGCGAACCAGCGGTGCACAGCGACTAGCTTGAAACCTGGTTTGACCCAGGAGTGGCGACATCATACCGGGACAGCACGGCGCCCGTGGTAAAGGCACAAACGCCCGCGCAGACGAGGCTTACGCCGCATCGACAAACTATTTTCAGATAATTTGCAGAAGGGGCTTGCCAAGCCCAGAAAAGTCCTGCATAATCTTTCTTCTGTTGGGGGCGTTAGCTCAGTTGGTAGAGCAGCGGACTCTTAATCCGTAGGTCGAGTGTTCGAGTCACTCACGCCCCACCAGCGAATTCAGCCAAAAAGCCCGATCCTTGCGATCGGGCTTTTTGCATTTCTCCGCAGCCACTGGCGTGAGTTACTTCACGCGCCTCACGTGACGCGACGCCTGTTTCGGACGCGGCAGCCAGCGGCCGAGCGCCTCGAAGCCGTCGAGCTGGCGCAGCAGCGTGTCGACGGTCGAAAGCTGAACGTGGGTGAGATGGTTTTGCTTCAGAAGCGCATGCAGGCGCTTGCGCCAGTACGCGACACCCATCACCGGCATTTCGAAATCGCCAGCCAGCGACGGCGGCATCACGCGCGCGATGTGCGCGATTTCCTGTTCGACGAATGTCATGGCTATCCCCGTTGGTCCTGCCGTGGTTTCTTATCGTATGAAGTACTGTAGGACGCTCCGGGGCGCTCGCCAGCCTACCCGTATGGATAGGTAACAAATAGTCCGACTAAATTGGGGATGGACGCCGCTGAAAGCGGCGCCTCGCTGCCCGACTCTTGCGCTTCGTCGTTCACCGGCAAGCCGGTCATTCACGTTCCACGCTTGCCAGGTCCGTAACGGCGTGGATGGCAAAAAACTTCGGAATCCAGACGATCGAACTCCGATCCGCATGCCTCGCTTTTCCGCCTCGCTTCGACAGCACGCTCGCGACCCAGATCCTCTAGCGGCCAGCGCTCAGAGGAACGGCTTGCCGTCCACCTGTTCATAGACGACGTTGCCATCGTCGTCTTCGAACTGCTCCAGATAGTTACGGGCGCCGCACAGCGGACACCGGAACAAGGGCCCCTGCCCTTCGTTCTTGATCACGACCTCGCTCTGTTCCCACGGGGTGCCGCACGACTGGTTGCGGCAAACGAATGTACTCGACATGCAAACTCTCCTGACTGTTACGGGTGCAAAGCCTACCGCAAGTGCGGCCCGCGCGCCGCAAATCTCCGACTCCCGCCGCAATTACGCTCCCAGGCTGTTCACTTCTTGAGCAGTTGGCCGACCTTCTGTTCCGGCCTGACGCAATCCTTTCTCCGCCCTGAAGGCTCGCGTGCCGCGCATTCGAGCCGCATGCACGCGCTGGGCCGCGACCGCCCGGCAGCGCGCCGCGGCGCCGCCGCGCTGGCATGGTTCTCGCGTTAGCGTGCCCCGGTAGCGCGGCCTCGCCGCGCCCATCCATATCGAGATCGAGAACACAGAGGAGCACGCAGATGAATCACGCGGACATGCAATTCCTGACCACCGAATTCCCGTACAAGAAGCAGTATGGCAACTTCATCGGCGGCGAGTGGGTCGCGCCGCTCGGCGGCGAGTATTTCGACGATATCTCGCCGATCACCGGCCACGCGTTCACGTCCATCCCGCGCTCGCGCGAAGCCGACATCGAACTCGCGCTCGACGCCGCACACAAAGCCAAGGCCGCATGGGGCAAGACCTCGCCCACCGAGCGCGCCAACATTCTCAACCGCATTGCCGATCGCATCGAGCAGAACCTCCACAAGCTCGCCGTGGCCGAGACCATCGACAACGGCAAGCCGCTGCGTGAAACGCTCGCCGCCGACATCCCGCTTGCCGCCGACCACTTCCGCTATTTCGCGGGCTGCGTGCGCGCGCAGGAAGGCGGCATCTCGGAGATCGATCACGATACGGTCGCGTATCACTTCCATGAGCCGCTGGGCGTGGTCGGCCAGATCATTCCGTGGAATTTCCCGATTCTCATGGCCGCGTGGAAGCTCGCGCCCGCGCTCGCGGCGGGCAACTGCGTCGTACTCAAGCCCGCCGAGCAGACGCCCGCATCGTTCCTCGTGCTCACCGAACTGATCCAGGACCTGCTGCCGGCCGGCGTGCTCAACGTGGTGAACGGCTTCGGCCTCGAAGCCGGCAAGCCGCTCGCCTCGAACAAGCGCATCGCCAAGATCGCGTTCACGGGCGAAACCACCACGGGCCGCCTCATCATGCAGTACGCGAGCCAGAACATCATCCCCGTGACGCTGGAGCTGGGCGGCAAGAGCCCGAACATCTTCTTCGCCGACGTGCTCGACCACGACGACAGCTATTTCGACAAGGCGCTCGAAGGCTTCGCCATGTTCGCGCTCAACCAGGGCGAGGTGTGCACGTGCCCGTCGCGTGTGCTCATCGACGAGAAGATCTATGACCGCTTCATGGAGCGTGCGCTCAAGCGCGTAGCGGCGATCCAGCAGGGCCACCCGCTCGACACGAAGACGATGATCGGCGCGCAGGCCTCGCAGGAGCAGCTCGAGAAGATCCTCTCGTATATCGACCTCGGCAAGCAGGAAGGCGCGCAATGCCTGATTGGCGGCGAGCGCAACAGCCTCACCGGCGAACTCGGCGACGGTTATTACGTTAAACCCACTGTCTTCCGCGGCCACAACAAGATGCGCATCTTCCAGGAAGAGATTTTCGGACCCGTGGTGTCGGTCACGACCTTCAAGACCGAAGAGGAAGCGCTGGAAATCGCCAACGACACGCTCTACGGCCTCGGCGCAGGCGTGTGGACGCGCGATGGCACGCGTGCCTACCGCTTCGGCCGCGCGATCCAGGCGGGGCGCGTGTGGACCAACTGCTACCACGCATACCCGGCGCACGCGGCGTTTGGCGGCTACAAGCAGTCGGGCATTGGGCGCGAGAACCACAAGATGATGCTCGACCACTACCAGCAGACCAAGAACCTGCTCGTGAGCTATAGCGAGCAGCCGCTCGGGTTCTTCTGATCGCACTGCGTGCCCTGAGCGTCGCGCGCGGTGGTTCGCGGTAGAGAGGCCGCAACCGCGCGCGACGCCTCCTTCGTTGCGTCTTGAGAGGAGCATCACGACATGGTCGAACGCGTTACCGCCACGCCGGCGGCGCTCGCGCTGATCGAGCAGTTGGCGCGCGAGCACGGTTCCCTGCTCTTTCACCAGTCGGGCGGCTGCTGCGACGGCAGCGCGCCCATGTGCTTTCCCGTCGGCGAGTTCATGGTCGGCAATGCCGACGTGCAGTTGGGAGAAATCGGCGGGATGCCGTTCTATATGACGGAGGCGCAGTTTGAATACTGGCAGCACACCCAGCTCATCATCGACGCCGTGCCAGGCAACGGCGGCATGTTTTCGCTCGAACGACCCACGGGCCTGCGCTTTCTCACGCGCTCGCGGCTCTACGACGACGAAGAGAACGCGTGGTTCGAGGCGCATCCGGTGACGCGCGTGCGTGTGTGACGCTCGGGCGCCCGGCACACCAGGGGCGTCGCACGGAGCATGGTGCTATCTTGGTTCGCAGGCGCTGCGCAGTCGCGCGGCCATCGCACCAGGAGACGCCATCATGCAAAACCACGACGTGAAACTCCTCACCCTCGAGCCGATGGACCTGCTCGCCGTCAGCCACGTGGGTCCGTACATGAAGATCGGCGACGCGTTCTACACGCTCGCGCAATGGCTCGGCGAGCGCAACGTGCGCACGTCGGGCTCGAAGATGGTCGGCATCTATTACGACGATCCCAATACGGTCGAAGAGTCGAAGCTGCGCTCGAAAGCGGCGCTGCATCTGGGGCACGAAACCGACGTGGAGATCGTGGCGCCCGTTGAGAAGTTCCAGCTGCGTGGCGGCGAGCACGCGATGATGCTGCACAAGGGGCCGTATCAGGCGCTAGGCCAGGCGTGGATGTGGTTTTACAACGAAGGGCTGAATAAGCTCGGACGCACGCCGGACTTTTCGGCGCCTTCGTTCGAGGTTTATCTGAATACGCCCGATGAGGCAGCGCCGGACGATTTGAAGACGGAGCTTTATATCCCGCTCGCATAAGGCGGCCGATTCGCACGCTTCGAACGGTGCCGCCGGGACGTCTTACGGCGGCATCTTCGTTTCCGATGCGAGGGTTCTAAGGTTTTAATAACGTATGTATACGTAAACGTAGTAATAGTTAACAAGCCCCTGGGTATTCTGTGGATAACCCCGGAAAACCATTGAGTAAACAAGGCTGTGGAAAAAACATAACCTTGCGGGTGTTAACGGGACAACGCCAGGCAGCTGCTGGCAACTTTTCCACAGTTTGCGTGCAGACGAAGTTATCCCCGATTCATGCACAGTGATTTCCAGGGGTTTTCCGGCGGTTATCCGCTGGGGGCTGTGGATAGTGCAGAACGCGAATTGCCGCTGTCTTCCACACGAAAAATGACGCCTTCAAAGGCGCTTTTTCGCTGGTGAAAATCGCGATGTTGAATCGGACCTCGCAATCTCGAATTTACGGTCTATAACTTCTGCGAGTGGGCCAGTGGTGACTATTGATCAAATTGCGCCATGGTCCGAGTGTCGCTCGAAAACGTGAAATAGTGAGAATCTCGAAGGCCATCGAGGCCTGCTCCGTCACTCATGGAGGCGCCGGATGAAACGCCGTGAACTGCTGGCCGCGCTGGCTGCGGGCGCAATGACCCAGGTTTCCACCGGCCAGGCGCAGGAGAGCCCGGCGAAGTACACCGATGAGATCGCACTGCCCACGCCCAAAATCTCCGGCACGGTCTCTCTCGAGGATGCTATCCAGCGGCGCAGGTCCGTACGCAGGTTCCGGTCCGATCCGCTGCCTGTCGAGACCATCGGCCAACTGCTGTGGGCCGGCCAGGGCATCACCAGCCAGGACGGCAAGCGCGCGTCACCTTCGGCCGGCGCCTTGTATGCGCTTGAACTCTACATGGTGACCGCCGCTGAGGTGATGCACTACGTGCCTCAAGGCCACCGCGCACAGAAGCGAGCGACGCCCGACATGCGTCCCAAGCTGCAAGCGCTTGCACTCAACCAGGCGTCTGTCGGGGCGGCGCCGGCCTTGATCGTGGTGGCTGCCGATCCCGGCCGGCTCAAGCAGCGGTATGGGGGGAGAGCCGGTGTGTATAGCGACCTGGAGGCCGGGCACGCCGCGCAGAACATGCTGCTGCAGGCCGTGGCGCTCGGGCTTGTCGCCGTGCCCGTGGGCGCGGTCGATGGGCCGCAGGCAGCCCATGCGCTCGGTTTGCCTGCCGGGCAGAGCGTGGTCTATGTCATCCCGGTGGGCTTACCGGTTTGAGTTGCGGCGTGAGTCGGTACAAAAAACAAACGCCCGGGAAACCGGGCGTTTGTTGTTCAATGACAGCAGCAGACGATCAAACGTCGATATTCCCCGCCCGCAGTGCATTGCTTTCGATAAACGCACGACGCGGCTCGACATCGTCACCCATGAGCGTCGTGAAGATGCCATCGGCAGCGATCGCGTCCTCGATCTGCACGCGCAGCAGACGGCGCACAGTCGGGTCCATCGTCGTTTCCCACAGCTGCCCGGGGTTCATCTCGCCAAGCCCCTTATAGCGCTGCTTCGACACGTTGCGCTCGGCATCGGCGATCAGCCATTTCATCGCGCTCTTGAAGTCGTTCACAGCCATGCTGCGCTCGCCGCGCTTGATCACGGCGTTCTTGCCGATCAAGCCCTTGAACGTATTGGCCGTGTTCACGAGCTGCTGATAGTCGGCGGTGAGCTGGAACTCCTCGTCGATCACCGAGACCTTCACGTTGCCGTGATGGCGGCGCTCCACGCGCAGCGAACGTTGCTCGCGCACCTGGTCGTACATCGGCACCACGCTCACTTCAGGCTTGAGCGGATCGTCGCGCAACTGCGCTTCGAGCGCACGTGCCGAAGCCTCGGTCGATGCTTCGCTCGACAGGTCGATCGCCACGCCGTCCATGATCGCTTCGAGCGCGCGCTCGTCGTACAGACGCGAGAGACGATCCACCACGCCGCGCGCGAGCTGGTACGAGCGCGCGAGTTCGCCGAGCGCGTCGCCGGAGATCGGCGTGGCGCCCTCGTTCGGCACCAGCTCGGAGCCTTGCAGCGCGAGACGCAGCATATGCGCGTTGAGCTCCGAATCGTCCTTGAGATAGCGTTCGTCCTTGCCCGCCTTGAGCTTGTAGAGCGGCGGCTGTGCGATATACACGTAACCGCGCTCGATCATCTCCGGCATCTGGCGATAGAAGAACGTGAGCAGCAGCGTGCGGATGTGCGCGCCGTCCACGTCCGCGTCGGTCATGATGATGATGCGGTGATAGCGCAGCTTGTCGAGGTTGTAGTCGTCCTTGCCGATGCCGCAACCGAGCGCGGTGATCAGCGTGACGATCTGCTCGGAAGACAGCAGCTTGTCGTAGCGCGCCTTTTCGACGTTCAGCACCTTGCCGCGCAGCGGCAGGATTGCCTGGAACTTGCGATCGCGGCCTTGCTTAGCCGAGCCGCCTGCCGAATCGCCCTCGACGATGTAGACCTCCGACTTCGCCGGATCCTTTTCCTGGCAGTCCGCGAGCTTGCCCGGCAAGCCCACGCCGTCGAGCACGCCCTTGCGGCGCGTCATTTCGCGTGCCTTGCGCGCAGCGTCACGCGCGCGCGCGGCGTCGACGATCTTGCCGCAAATGGTCTTCGCGTCGTTCGGCGTTTCGAGCAGGAACTCTTCGAGCGCCTTCGCCACGACGTCTTCGACCGGCGCGCGCACTTCCGAGGAAACCAGCTTGTCCTTCGTCTGCGAGCTGAACTTCGGCTCCGGCACCTTCACCGAAAGCACGCACGACAAACCTTCGCGCATGTCGTCGCCCGAAGTTTCCACCTTGGCCTTCTTGGCGATTTCGTTGTCGGCGATGTACTTGTTGATCACGCGCGTCATCGCCGCGCGCAGGCCGGTCAAGTGCGTACCGCCGTCGCGCTGCGGGATGTTGTTCGTGAAGCACAGCACGCTTTCGTTGTAGCTGTCGTTCCACTGCATCGCCACTTCCACGCCCACGCCGTCCTTCTCGCTCGAGATGTAGAAGATGGTCGGGTGCAGCACCGTCTTCGCCTTGTTGATGTACTCGACAAAGCCCTTCACGCCGCCCGCGAAGGCGAAGTCGTCTTCCTTGCCCGTGCGTTGGTCGGTCAGGCGGATGCGCACGCCGTTGTTCAGGAACGAGAGTTCGCGAATACGCTTGGCGAGAATGTCGTAGTGGTACTCCACGCTGCCGAAGATGGTCTCGTCGGCCATGAAGTGCACTTCGGTGCCGCGATTTTCGGTGTCGCCGAGCAGTTGCATGGGCGAGACCGTGTAGCCGTCGCGCTCTTCGAGCACACGGTTCTGCGGCACGCCACGGTGAAATTCCATGAAGTGCTTCTTGCCGTCGCGGCGCACCGTGAGACGCAGGAAGCTCGAGAGCGCGTTCACGCACGACACGCCCACGCCGTGCAGGCCGCCCGAAACCTTGTAGCTGTTCTGGTCGAACTTGCCGCCCGCGTGCAACTCGGTCATCACGATTTCGGCGGCGCTGCGCTTCGGATCGTGCTTGTCGTCCATCTTGACGTCCGTGGGAATGCCGCGGCCGTTGTCGGTGATCGAGATGGAGTTGTCCGCGTGGATCACCACGTGGATGTCGTTACAGTAGCCGGCGAGGGCTTCGTCGATCGAGTTGTCCAGCACTTCGAAGACGAGGTGGTGCAGACCGGTGCCGTCCGACGTGTCGCCGATGTACATCCCGGGGCGCTTGCGCACTGCCTCCAGACCTTCGAGGATCTGGATCGACGAGGCGCCGTAGCTGTTGTCGGGTTGCGAGTTGTTCGTATCAGTCATGGAATTTTCCGGTTCTGCGTACTGCCTGTGTTACTGCTCGAGACTTTTTCAAAAAGCCATAAAAACGCCAAAGGGGCGCAGCGCCCCCTGGTGTTCTTCTTCTGTCGCGCTTTTTAGATGCGCATCGGCATCACCACGTACTTGAATTCCTCGTTCTCGGGAATCGTGATGAGTGCGCTGGAGCTGGCGTCGCCGAGGCTCACTTCCAGCGTGTCGACCTTCAGGTTCGCGAGTACGTCGAGCAGATACGTGACGTTGAACCCGATGTCGATGGTGTCGCCCTGGTAGGCGATTTCCAGCTCTTCCTGCGCCTCTTCCTGGTCGGCGTTGGTCGACATGATCTTGAGCTGGCCCGGCTCGATGATGCAGCGCACGCCCTTGAACTTGTCGGACGTGAGAATTGCCGCGCGTTGCAGCGAGCGTTGCAGTTCTTCGCGGCCGATCTGGAAGCTGTTCTTGTGCGCCTTCGGGATCACGCGCTGGAAGTCGGGGAACTTGCCTTCCACGAGCTTCGAGACGAGCTCGACCTGGCCGAACGTGAACTTCACCTGGGTCGAACCGATGTCGATCTTCAGCACGTCGTCGATGTCTTCGAGCAGGCGCTGGAGTTCGAGAATGGTCTTGCGCGGGATGATGACTTCCTGGCGCGCGAACGAGCCTTCGATCTTCATCGACGAGAACGCGAGGCGGTGGCCGTCGGTCGCGACTGCCATGAGCTGGTCGCCGTCCACGACGAGCAGCATGCCGTTCAGGTAGTAGCGGATGTCCTGCTGCGCCATGGCGAAATACACCATGCCGAGCAACTGGCGGAACGTCTTCTGCGGCACCGCGAGGTTCGCGCCGAAGTCCTTCGCCTGCGCGACCGTGGGGAACTCGTCCGCGGCCAGCGTTTGCAGCGCGAAGCGGCTCTTGCCCGACTGCACCGTGAGGCGCTTGTCGGCGAGCGTGAGCGTGACCTGGCCGTCGGGCATCGCGCGCAGGATGTCGAGCAGCTTGCGTGCGGCGACGGTCGTGGCCACCTGGTCGTTGCCGACGCCGAAGTCGGCGGTCGTGGTGATCTGCAACTCGAGGTCGGTCGACAGGAACGAGACGTCGGAACCGGTTTTGGTGATCAGCAGATTGGCGAGGATCGGCAACGTATGGCGGCGTTCGACAATGCCGCTCACCGTTTGCAGCGGCCTCAGCAGGTTATCGCGTTCGGTCTTGACCAGTTGCATAGAGTTCCTTCGTTGATGTGACGGACTGCGCGCCCGCCTGGCGCCGGTTTTGCCGACGTGACCCCACGAAAGTCACGCGGCTTTGGCGCCGCTCAGGCGGTTAATGCGGCACAGGCCGCGGCGGTGGTTCCCGCCCCGGACCGCCGGGCGGTTAAACCCATATTGTGCCTGAAAACGGACCACTTCCCTAAATTGGGGGCGATCCGCGAAATAAACAGGGCAAACCTTTCGGGATGCGACGTCCGCCCCGCCATTCCGCTGCCGCCTGATGCGTATTACCCCTTCAGCGTCTGCTCGAGCACGTGCAGCTCATGGTTGAGCTGGGCGTCCTTGGTCCGTTCGTCGGCGATCTTGCGTACGGCGTGCAGCACCGTGGTGTGGTCGCGGCCGCCGAACAGCTCGCCGATTTCCGGCAGGCTCTTCTGCGTGAGCTCCTTGGCCAGATACATGGCGATCTGGCGCGGGCGCGCGATGTTCGCCGGGCGCTTCTTCGAATACATATCGGCGACCTTGATGCTGTAGAAGTCCGCCACCGTCTTCTGGATGTTTTCGACCGAAATCTGGCGGTTCTGCACCGTCAGCAGGTCCTTGAGCGCTTCCTTGGTCAGCTCGATCGAGATCTCGCGGCCGTGGAACTTCGAATACGCGAGGATCTTGCGCAGCGCGCCTTCGAGTTCGCGCACGTTCGAGCGCAGGTGCTTCGCGACGAAGAACGCCACGTCCTCGTTCAGGTTCACGCCTTCCGATTGCGCCTTGCGCATCAGAATGGCTACGCGCATTTCGAGCTCGGGCGGCTCGATCGCCACGGTCAGGCCCGAGTCGAAGCGCGAGATCAGACGGTCGTCGATACCCGAGATTTCCTTCGGATACGTATCGCTCGTGATGATCACCTGCGCCTTGTTGGCGACGAGGGCCTCGAACGCGTAGAAGAACTCTTCCTGCGTGCGCGACTTGCCCGAGAAGAACTGAATATCGTCGATCAGTAGCAGGTCGAGCGAGTGGTAGTAACGCTTGAAGTCGTCGAACGCCTTGCGCTGGTAGGCCTTCACCACGTCGGACACGTACTGTTCGGCGTGGATGTAGCGGATACGCGCGCCCGGCTTGTCGAGCAGGAGCTGGTTGCCGATCGCGTGGATCAAGTGGGTCTTGCCGAGGCCCACGCCGCCGTAAAGGAACAGCGGGTTGTACGAGATGCCGGGGTTGTCGGCGACCTGGATGGCGGCCGCGCGCGCGAGCTGGTTCGCCTTACCCGTCACGAAGTTGTCGAACGTGAGCACCGGGTTGAGCTTCGAGCGCTCGTAGGTCGGGTCGGGCTCGCCGCTCGAAGCGGCCGCAGCCGCGCCCTGGCCCGGGCGCCATGTGCGGCGGCCGGCGGCGGCTTCGTTGGCGTCGAGGCTCGGCAGGTCGAGGTCGGCGGCGTCATCGGCCGTAGCCTGCGCGGCGGCCGACGCGGCTTGCACCATGCCCGCGAGTCCCGTTCCGCCCGTCACGGCGGCCGGCTGCGGCGCGGCGGCTGCGCTCATGACCGATGCGGACGCAGGCGCGGCAGCCAGCGGCGCGCGCGATGCGGCGACGGGTGCCGGTGCGACGTGAGGCGAGCGCATGCCCGCCTTCGGGTCGAGGACGAACTGCACGTCGACGGGGGTCTGCCAGAAGTCGCGCGCCAGATCGGTGATCCGGCCCGAAAACTGGCTCTTGACCCAGTCGAGCTTGAAGCGGTTGGGAGCGGCTATCTGCAGCGTGTTCGCCGCAGCATCGAAGGCAACCGGGGCCAACGGTTTAATCCACGTCACGTACTGCTGGGGCGTTAGCTCACGCTCCAGTAGTGCGGAACAGTGTTGCCAGAATTCGTTCATCGAGTTGCTGTGGTCGTTTTGTTTGCATGCGTTGCGGTCGCTCCGCTCTTGTCGCACAGATGCGACGAGGCCCTGACGAGGCGACGGCAATTGCTCCGGAAGCCCGCGCGGCAAAGGTCTTGCGGCAAGCAGGCGGGCCGGAGCGGCATGCAGGATTCTTGGGATAGGCGAGATTCTAACGCCGAAATCCCCTCACCAGGAAGTTATCCACAGGGACGGATCAACGCACGTTCGTTCGTGCCCTCGCCAAGGCCGATGCAAGCGCTACGCGGCCGTCCGAGAAGGTTCGATCGCCTAAGCTATTGACGGCCAACGAAAAACCGGCTTAAATAGCGGGTTCCTCGAAAACCAATCCCTAGTACCACCGGCCATTGCCTTTTTCCGCGATGCTCGCCGCGGTCAAAACTCAACAGTGAGAGCAACATGAAACGTACTTTCCAACCTTCCGTTACCCGTCGCAAGCGTACCCACGGTTTCCGCGTGCGCATGAAGACCGCTGGTGGCCGCAAAGTGATCAACGCACGCCGTGCGAAGGGTCGCAAGCGCCTCGCCGTCTAAGTCGGGCAGCATCGCTATCAGCGAAATCACGGGTGGCGGCCCGCTCGCGAGCACGGCGAACAGGACGAACCTGGTAACTGATCGGGGCGTCATGCCGTCGCGAACGCAAGCCGCTTTTCCGAAAGCCGCAAGGCTACTGAAAACGGATGAGTTCTCATCCGTTTTTCGTTTGCGCCCGTGGCGCCGCACCGAACACTTCGTCGTGTACGGCCGGCCCACCGGCAACGAGGCGCGGCTCGGACTCGTGATCGGCAAGAAATACGCACCGCGCGCGGTGACGCGCAACCTGGTGCGCCGGATTGCCCGCGAGGCGTTTCGTGTGCGCCGGGCGCAGTTCGAAGGTTTCGACCTGCTGCTGCGCCTGCATACGAAGTTCGACCGCAAGGCGCTGCCGGGCGCGTCTTCGCCGGGGCTCAAAGCTTTGTGCCGCGGCGAGATCGAGACGCTGCTCGAAAAGGCCGCGCGCGAAGTCACGCGGCGCGGCAGTGCTGCGCCTGCGACATCTGCGCGCACCCCTTGCGCGACGCAGGCTGCGGCACCAACTGGGCAAGCAGCCGGGGAACCGGCGCAGGCCCAGGCCGGTAAAGATTTGCCGCCGGACGAGAGCAAGACCCGCGCATCATGAGCGGGGCGCGCGAGTCCGGCATATCCGACGTAGCCGCCGCGCAAGCGGCACGTGGTTCGTCATCGAACGCGGCGCAGCCAGGCCGCAACGCCATGCAAACGGTATTGATCGCACTGCTGCGTTTCTACAAGCTTGCCGTGAGTCCCCTCCTCGGCAGCCGGTGCCGTTTTTATCCTTCCTGTTCGGATTACGCACGCGAGGCAATCCAGTATCATGGCGCCGCGCGTGGGACTTACCTCGCCGCGCGGCGGCTGTGCCGCTGCCATCCGTTTTCGGCGGGCGGCATCGATCTCGTCCCGCCTGCATCTCCGAAAAAGCGCTGACGCGCCATTCCATCGACACTGAGACAACGCATGGATATTAAACGCACCGTCCTATGGGTCATCTTCTTCATGTCAGCTGTCATGCTGTACGACAACTGGCAGCGCGACCATGGACGCCAGTCGATGTTCTTCCCGAACGCGACGCAAACGCAGACGCAAACCGCCGCGAGCGGCCCTGCGCCGGCTAGCGCCGCCAACGGCGCGTCCGACCTGCCGACGGCCGCCGCCGCCGCGGGCCAGGCGCCGACGAACACCGCCCAGCCAGCTGCAGCCGCAGCACAGCTCGTTCACTTTCGCACCGACGTCTACGACGGCGTGATCGACACGCGCGGCGGTACGCTCGTGAAGCTTTCGCTCCTGAAGGAAAGCGCCGACGGCAAGGGTCCCGACCAGTACATCACGCTGTTCGACCACACGGGCGACCACACGTACCTCGCGCGCACCGGTCTGCTCGGCGGCGACTTCCCGAACCACAACGACGTGTTCACGGCAGTCGAAGGCCCGCGCGAGCTGACCGGCGACGCCAACTCCTTCCAGATCGCGCTGCAGTCGCCCGAGAAAGGCGGCGTGAAGGTCACCAAGACCTACACGTTTACGCGCGGCAGCTACGTGATCGGCGTGGACTGGAAGGTGCAGAACGTCAGCGGCGCGCCGGTTTCGCCTACGCTCTACATGGAAATCGTGCGTGACAGCCAGCCGGTCGAAACGCCGCGCTTCTCGCACACGTTCATCGGACCGGCGGTGTACTCGAACGAGCATCACTTCCAGAAGATCACGTTCGGCGACATCGACAAGAACAAGGCCGACTTCGTGACCCAGGCCGATAACGGCTGGATCGCGATGGTGCAGCACTACTTCGCGACCGCGTGGATTCCGCAGCAAGGCGTCAAGCGCAGCATCTACGTCGAGAAGTTCGACAACTCGCTCTACCGCGTGGGCATGAAGCAGCCGCTCGGCACGATCGCACCGGGTGCGACGGATACCGTGCAGGCGCGCCTCTTCGCAGGTCCCCAGGAAGAGCGCATGCTCGAAGGCATCGCGCCGGGCCTGGAACTCGTGAAGGACTACGGCTGGGTGACGATCATCGCCAAGCCGCTCTTCTGGCTGCTCGAGAAGATCCACGGCTACGTGGGCAACTGGGGCTGGTCGATCGTGCTGCTCACGCTGCTCATCAAGGCCGTGTTCTTTCCGCTCTCCGCCGCCAGCTACAAGTCGATGGCGCGCATGAAGGAAATCACGCCGCGCATGCAGGCGCTGCGCGAGCGCTTCAAGAGCGACCCGCAGAAGATGAACGCGGCGCTCATGGAGCTCTACAAGACGGAGAAGGTGAATCCGTTCGGCGGCTGTCTGCCGGTGGTGATCCAGATCCCGGTGTTCATTTCGCTGTACTGGGTGCTGCTCTCGTCGGTGGAAATGCGCGGTGCGCCGTGGATTCTCTGGATTCACGACCTCTCGCAGCAGGATCCGTTCTTCATCCTGCCGGTGCTGATGGCCGTCTCGATGTTCGTGCAGACCAAGCTGAACCCGACGCCGCCGGACCCCGTCCAGGCGAAGATGATGATGTTCATGCCGATCGCGTTCTCGGTCATGTTCTTCTTCTTCCCGGCCGGCCTCGTGCTGTACTACGTCGTGAACAACGTGCTGTCGATCGCGCAGCAGTACTACATCACGCGCATGATGGGTAAGGGCAAGAAGAAGCCCGCCTGAGTGCCGGGGCGGCAGCGATGCCGCCACCTGAATCAAGGCTCGAAAAAAAGCCGTCCGGTGTATGCCGGACGGCTTTTTGCATTAATGACGCGCCATTTCCTTGACGGCGCAGAGCGCAGCGTTCGTGTTAGGGCGTTAGTTCTTGTCCGCGTCGCCGTAGAATTGGGCGACCAGTTCCTGCACGAGATAGCGGTGATGGGCGCTGAGCGACTCGATCTTCGAAGCCAGTTCGAGCGTTTCCTCGGAAACCGGATATTTGCCGTCAGGCTTGCGGGGCCGCGGCACGGTCGAGCCCGCGTTGCCCGGAGGACCATAGTGCAGCCAGTGAATGTCCACGTCGAACCATTGCGCCAAGGTCTCCAGCTTGTCCTGCGTGGGAATGGTGCGGCCGCTCAGCCATTTGTGAGCGGTTTGCGGCGAAACCGGATGCTCGCCGTGATGGCGCAGATTGAACCGGTTAGCCAGATCGGTGCTGCCGCGTAGTTTTTCGGGCGCGCGCTTCATCGCGAACCTGAGACGTTCGGCAAAGGCGGCTTTTTCGTCGGATGTCGGCATGTGCCAAATTGTGCAACCCGAAATTGGCGAAGATGGCAACCAGTTAGGCTATATTTAACGCGCGTAAGCGATAATTCACCTGCTTCTGGCCGTCTTATGATTTCGGTCGGTATCCCCATGAATTCCCGTCTAGCAGGACGTTGGCGGGAACTGTCGCTCGTATTATCCAAAATCTGACAGAGTTTCTTGAGACTAATCTTAGCTAATTTAAGATAAAGCGAGACGACTCTCAGCCCGGTTGCCAGCCGGAGAACGCCCCGCCTGGCGCGTTACAATGCCTCGCGTTTTGCGAGTGCTCGTGATACCGCAACCGGTCCCCGCACTCGATCCCGATTCCAGCCCTGCTCCACGGTCCACGCCCATCATGCTCGCCACCGATTCCGATCCCATCGTCGCCATCGCTACTGCGCCCGGACGCGGCGGGATTGGTGTCGTGCGCGTCTCGGCCGGCCGCGCCGGCGCGGCGGCGACCGCTGCATTAATGCAGGCCCTCACCGGCCAGGAACTGGTTGCGCGCCACGCGAGCTACGTCCCCTTCCTCGACGGCGCCGGCACGGTGCTCGACCGGGGTATCGCGCTGTCCTTCCCCGCACCGCATTCGTACACCGGCGAGCACGTACTCGAACTGCAGGGCCACGGCGGCCCGATCGTGCTGCAACTCGTTTTGCAGCGCTGCATCGAGGCGGGCCGCGAGTTCGGACTGCGCCTCGCCGAGCCTGGCGAATTTACGCGGCGCGCGTTCCTCAACGACAAACTCGATCTGGCTCAGGCGGAAGCCGTGGCCGACCTGATCGAGGCGAGCACCGAAGCGGCGGCGCGCTCGGCCGGCCGCTCGCTCGATGGCGCGTTCTCGCGCGACATCCACGCGCTCGTGGACGACGTGGTGACGCTGCGCATGCTCGTGGAGGCAACGCTCGATTTCCCCGAAGAAGAGATCGACTTCCTGGAGGCCGCGGACGCACGCGGCAAGCTCGCACGCATTCGCGAGCAGCTCGACCACGTGCTCTCCGAAGCGCGTCAGGGCGCGCTGCTGCGCGAGGGACTTTCGGTCGTGCTCGCGGGACAACCCAACGTGGGCAAGTCGTCGCTGTTGAACGCGCTGGCAGGCGCGGAGCTCGCGATCGTGACGCCCGTTGCCGGCACGACGCGCGACAAGATTTCCCAAACCATCCAGGTCGAAGGCATTCCGCTGCATGTGATCGACACGGCAGGTTTGCGCGACACGGAAGACGAGGTCGAGAAGATCGGCATCGAGCGTACGTGGAACGAGATCGGCCGCGCAGACGTGGTGCTGCATCTGCTCGATGCGCGCACGGGCATGAACGCCGAAGACGAAGTGATTGCCGCGCGCTTCCCCGCCGGTGTGCCGGTTGTGCGCGTGCTCAACAAGACCGACCTGACCGGTGTGGCGCCCGAAGTGGCGAAGCGTCGTGCCGAGAACGGCAGCGAAGTGTGCGAGTTGCGTCTTTCGGCGAAACAGGGCGACGGAGTCGGGCTGCTGCGCGCCGAGTTGCTGCGTATTGCGGGCTGGCAGGCGGACGCGCAAAGCGTCTATCTCGCACGTGAGCGGCATCTCATCGCGCTGCGTGCTGCGCGCGAACATCTCGCACATGCCGCGGCGCACGCCGACCAGAATTCGCAATTGCTCGATTTGTTCGCCGAAGAGCTGCGGCTCGCGCAGGAATCGCTGAATTCGATTACCGGCGAATTCACGTCCGATGACCTGCTGGGCGTGATTTTCAGCCGGTTTTGTATCGGGAAGTAACCCGCAAACGCGCTGCGCCCCGCCCCATTCTTCTTCAGCCTGGAACAATCCCTTCGAAGCCTGAGGGTTAACCCTCGACAGCAATCCTCCTAGACTTTCACTCATCGGATGCAGACACGTTGTCGCACCGAATCAAAAGCCAAAGGAGGTAGTTAGCATGAAGTCCCTGATCCAGACCGTAGCCGTTGCCGTTGCACTCGTTGTTCCGGTGGCATCGTTCGCGCAATCGAATGCGCCCGTGACCCGCGCCCAGGTGCGCGCCGAGCTCGTGCAGCTCGAGAAGGCGGGCTGGCGTCCGGGCGCAGGAGCGGACCCGCACTACCCCGACGATCTTCTCGCAGCCGAAGCCAAGGTAGCCGCCGCGAACGGCGCAACGAGCGGCTATGGCGGCGTGGCAGCCGGCAACTCGGATGCAGGCCGCCCGGCCGTGTCCAAGGCCGACTGGAACGCGATGTATAACCATCCGTAACACGGCAATACTGCTGAAACGCTTGCCATCATCTCCCGCAAGCGTTTCGCATACCTAAACGAATACCTCCGCCGTCGTTGACTCGACGGCTTCGCTCAGGCCTTCTGGCCTGGGCGCTTTTTCCAGCGACCGTCAGGCAACCTGGCGACACTGCGCAAAAGCAAAGCTTGTTCAGCCTCATCTCAGCGCACTACGAGTTAACTGCCAGGTCATTTAATTCGTAGTGCGATCAATCAAGAAATCCACAAGCAGGCGATTGGCTTCAACGCTTGCGCTCGCTAACGCGCCCTTCTCCGCCTCCACGAACGTACAGCGGCCGCTGTGTGCGGCTGTAATTTGTGGACACACATCGTTGCTTTTCCAAACCCTTGCCGTGGCGTGGCTCGTCGACAATCAGTGGCATAGGAGAACGACGATGAAAACACTCTTCTGCGTTATTGCTCTCGTTGGCTTGTCGGCCGGCCTCACGGGTTGTGTGGTTGCGCCGCCGTACGCGTACGCGCCTGCGCCAGCCTACGGCTATGCGCCGGGCTACTATGCGGCGCCGTCGGTTGATATCGGGGTTGGCGTCGGCGGCTATTACGGCCACGGCTGGCGACATTAAGGGGACCGCAACAAGCCTCCTGAAAGGTTGAGGTCTGACCTTTAAACTTGACCTATCCGATGTGATAGCTGGACACGCGCCGCCGTCGAACTAAAGTGGCGAGACACGTTTTCACAAGACGTTGGACCAGCGTACGGGGGCAACCATGAGATTCATCGACGACGAGATCGCGCATATCACGCGCGCAATGGCGCCCTCGTTATCCGCTGGCACGACGCCCGCAGTCTTTTCATTCGATTACTGGTACGAGCGCCTGTGCGCATTGCTCGACCTTGCCCAGATCACGCCGTCCCAGTTCCGTACCGTCGACGCGCTCATGGTCGATCTCGAATCGCACCGGGCTGCCACCGGCGCAGCGGTGCGCGAGGCGATGGCCGCCTGACTCACCGATTCACGAGATTGCTTCGCGAGCGCCCGGCGCCGCGAATTCCCGATTAACCTCGCCATGTCACCCGAGCATGGATTAGCCCGCGCGAGCGGGCTTTTTTCTTTTCGGGGCGCGCACCAACAGGTCGGCAGACGCAAAAAAGACCGCGGCAGGGGCCGCGGTCAAGAGCTTGCCATTAGGCATCCTACGCGGCGCCGAGGGGTTGTCGCCGCCACATCATTCTCGCGGCTCGCCCAAGGCGCAGCAACGCTTTGCGCCCCGATTTGACAATCCTTAACGTTTCGGCCGACTTGGCGTGCGCTCTTGAAAACGTCGCGCGACCCCTGCATGTAGAGCCCACTTTTTTCGGAGATTCAGATCGTGGGCAGACGACCTTCCTTCATTGACGATCTGGCTCGCGGCGTCCCTTCCGACGGCGCGGGCCAGCGCCCGGGCTTCGACGACGACGCGCTCCTAGACGCCTATTCGCGCACCGTGATCGGGGCGCTAGAGCGCGTGCAGCCCGCCGTCGCGCATATTGCCGTCGAGCGCCGCGCATCGGGCCAAGCGCCTGCGCGCGGCGGTAGCGGCTCGGGCTTCCTGTTCACGCCGGACGGCTACTTGCTGACGAATAGCCATGTCGTGCATGGCGCAAGCAAGCTGAGCGTGACGCTCGCGGACGGCACGACGCAAGGCGCCGACCTCGTCGGCGACGACCCGAGCACGGATCTCGCCGTGCTGCGTATCGGCGCGCCCGAGGCGCTGCCGCACGCGCAGCTCGGCGATTCGGCGGGCCTGCGCGTCGGGCAAATAGCCATCGCCGTGGGCAGCCCGCTCGGTCTCGCGCAAACGGTGACGACGGGCGTGGTGTCGGCGCTTGGGCGCTCGCTGCGTTCAGAGTCCGGCCGCATGATCTACGACGTGATCCAGACCGACGCCGCGCTCAATCCGGGCAACTCCGGCGGTCCGCTCATCAATTCGGCGGGTCAGGTGATTGGCGTGAATACGGCGATCATTCCGGGTGCGCAAGCCATCTGCTTCGCCACGGCGATCGACACGGCAAAGTGGGTCATCACGCAGCTCTTCGCGCACGGCCGGGTGCGGCGGGCGTACATCGGCATAGCTGGAACCACGGTGCCGATCGCGCGCAAGGTGCAGCGTTACTTCGACCTGAGCGCGACAACGGGCGTGCGGGTGATGGAGATCGTCAAGGGCAGTCCCGCCGCGCTCGGCGGCCTGCGCGTGGACGACACGATCGTGACGATCGATGGCGTGCCGGTGGACGGTATCGACACGCTGCAGCGTCTCTTCGACGTTTCGCGCATTGATCGGACGGTGGAAATCGGTGTGATCCGCTTGACGCAGCGGCTCAACCTGAGCGTGACGCCCGTCGAGCAGACGGGCTAGGCGCAAAGCACGACCGATGAGGCGGCGCACGCCACGGTGCGCCGCCCATCACATGGATTACCAGCCGCCGCCAGGCTGGGCATAGACCGGCTGTTGTCCGTAGCCGGGCTGCGCGTAGCCGTCGTCATATTGCGGCGGCGGCGGTGCGGGCTGGGCCGGCGCGCAGGGCACGTAGCGGCCCGAATACTGGTCGTAGCACGCCGCGCCGGCCGGGGCGGCGGCATAAACCGGCGCCGGCTGCGCATACACGGGTGCGGGCTGCACATAGGCCGGCTGAGCCGGGTAGGCCACTGCCGGGCCGCTGTTCAGCACGGCGCCCACTGCCGCGCCGATCAACGCGCCGCCAACCAGCGCACCCACCACGTCACCGCCGTGATCGTGCGCGCTCGCGGGGCCAGCCGCCACCGCACACCCCGCCAGCACCAAAACGGCTGCCATCTTTCGCATGTCGTTCTCCCTGAGAACCTTTGAAAACATGCGAGCGATTGTCAGCCTGATTGCTGGATACAGGTGCTGCAAGTGGTAACGCCGAATTACGGGGAGTGTGGCTTGCCTGCGCGCGCTGGCCGGGAGTGAATCCCGTCAGCGTGCGTGCTCGCCGTCGTGCGCGTCTGCCTCGTGTGTGCGCGGCGTGCTACCGCGCTGCCCGGCGGACGGACAGAGAAGGGTGAGCGCGATGGATAGCACCATCAGCACGAACAAGGCGACGAAGTACGCCATCCAGGAGAACTCGAAATCCACGAGTGCCACCCATGTGCTTCGGCGCGTTCATCCGCGCGATGCGTGCTCCCGCTCAGTGATGCAGAAGACTGCGTAGCGGATGACGCCAGTCGATATGATGTCCGTCTCCCGCTTCCACGCGCTGTCGATGCTCCTCGAGGATCTCGTCGGAAAACAGGAAGACGACAATGACAAGGGGGATCACCAAAAACGCGCCCAGTATTACGTGTTCGATCACGATTGACTCCTGGTTGTCAAGCGGTTTGCAATTGCATTGTAGCCAAGACGCGACAGTTTGCACATTGGGCGCGCACTGGAGCTTGAAAACAATGTTCGCCAACCATCACAACCCGCGCTGAGCAGCCTGCGTGCCCGGTTCGCGGGGGCTCTCGGAACGCCCCCGCGTCAAGGTCGCCATCGATCCGGATGAGTCGCTTATGCCGCCGCCTTTTTCCACGCGGCGGCAAAGAGCCCTGCGCCGATCAGCAGCGTGCCGCCCGTACGATTGACCGCGCGCTGCACGCGCGGGCTGCGCACGACCTTGCGCGCGGCCGCTGCGAGCAGCGCATAGGCGAGCGCGTTGAGCGTTGCGAGCACGAGGAAGGTGGCTTCGAACACGACGATCTGCGATGTCATGGCCGCATGCGGGTCGATGAACTGCGGCACGAAGGCGACGAAGAAAATGATGCTCTTCGGGTTGAGCGCGGTAACCGCGTAGGCATGCGCGAAGATGCGGCCGGTGCGCGTCTCCGAGGTGTCCGGCGCGTCGCCAACGCCTACAGGTGCGCGCCAGAGCTTCACGCCCAGATAGATCAGATAGGCGGCGCCGACCCATTTCAGCACCGAGAATAGCGTGGCGGAAGCCGCGAGGATCACGCCGAGTCCGAGCATGGAAGCGGTCATCGCGGTGAAGTCGCCAAGCGCGACGCCGGCTGTGGTTGCGAGCGCGTAGCGGCGGCCGTGGCCAAGCGCGTAGGAAACGACGAGCAGCACGGTCGGGCCGGGAATGGCAACGAGAATCGCCGACGCAATCGCGAACGGCAGCCAGTGAGCGAAAGTCATGGGTTCCTCCATAAGGAAGCCCGATTTATCCACGAACTTTTGCGGTATGCAAGCGGGGCGCGCGGCTTCGTTTCGAGAGCTTCATTGGCGCCTGGCATCGTTTTTATTCTGTCGCCAATCCATTAATGCGCGCGTTGCCAATTGGCGTACGTGAAACTTTGGGTGCGCTGCGTCATGGGTTAATCGGCTTTCTACTAAACCGTTTAAATCAAAGCGCGCTCGATTTTCCTATCCTGGATATAACCGTCTGCGCCTTGTTGGATAAGGCGCGTAGCTTTGTAATCGATGCTTCGGAGTGCTGCTGGACGCTCTTCAGTGCCTGGCTGAACGGTAGAGCGGCGCTCGATACCATCCTGCAAGCAACAGCGACTGTTGCAAGCGCACACAAGTGGGGCTTGCAGTCTTTCGGCAGTTTTCTATTTTTAAAGACGCGGGTGGAGCGTGAGAGTTAAATACATAGCTAACCTGAGTAAAAACCCGCAGGAGGCAGTCATGAAAATGCTATCCGGTATGGTCGTCGCGGCGGCCAGCCTTGCTTGCGTCATCGCGGTTCAGGCTCAGGACGTCGGCGTGAAGCCGCAGCAAACGGTGCAATTCAAGCCGGGCTCCTATGGCTGCCTCACGAAAGACAAGCTCGACGCCGTTGCGCTGCACGAGCAGGCGGGCGAGCATCAGCAGATGCAGGAATACTTCACCGGGTTCCAGTGTCTGTCCACGCCCGACAATCAGTCGTTCCGCGTCGTACAGGTAGTGGGCCATGACGTCGAATTCGTTAACGCGGCGAACACCGACGAGCAAGGTCTCTGGACCACGGACCGCTCCATCAAGCAGTAAGGCCGTATCTCCCAACGCGCCTCTCGACATGGCCCGACGCACGTGCGCCGGGCCATCGCGCTTGCTGGGCGCGTTACCGTGACGTGATGCAACGCGTCGCGCGCCGCTGTCAAAACCCCGTCACTTTCCCGTCAGACCATCCCCATTGCGTCGCGCGTCGCATCGACGTGTGCTGCGCGTCGACTCGACCGGCACGTGGCTTGCTTGAAACTTCGCTATCATGTGCGGCTTTCGCGCGACCGGAATTCGGTATGGCACTCAAATCGACCATCTACAAAGCAGAACTGCAGATCGCAGACATGGACCGGCACTATTACGCCGACCATGCGCTCACGATCGCGCGCCATCCGTCCGAAACCGACGACCGCATGATGGTCCGCATCGCGGCGTTCGCGCTGTTTGCGGGCGAGCGGCTCGAATTCTGCAAGGGCCTCTCCGATACGGACGAGCCCGACCTCTGGTGCAAGGACTACACGGGCGCGATCGAAACGTGGATCGAGGTTGGCCAGCCCGACGAGCGCCGCATTGCCAAGGCGAGCGGCCGTGCGGGCGAGGTCATCGTGATCGCCTACGGCGGGCGCACCTCCGACATCTGGTGGCAAGGCGTGCGCAACAAGGTCGAGCGCCTGCGCAACGTGACGGTCTGGTCGTTGGGCGAGGGCGTTGCCGCGTCGCTCGGCGCGCTGGCCGAGCGCACCATGCGCCTGCAATGCACGGTGCAGGACGGCGCGGCGTGGGTCGGCAATACGAGCGCCGAGCCAGTCGCAGTCGAGTGGAGCGTATTCAAGGCGCCCGAGAACGTGTGAAAGCAGGGCGCGCGCCCTCAAGCATGCGGCGGCCCCTTGAGTTCCACCATGTTGCCTTCCGGGTCGAAAAGATACAGCGACGGCCCCAAACCCTCCGCCCCATAGCGCTCGACGGTATTGCCGGGACGCGCTCCATGCTGCGTCAGATGTAACGCCAGCGCCTCGGCGTCGAACGGCTCCACGCGCAGACAAAGATGATCCATGTTGCCGCTCGCGCCAGCAGGTGGCGCGCCGGCGCCCCGGTCGAGCGGGCCGCCGATCGTCACCAGGTCGATGAGCGAGCGTCCCGCGCGCAACTGCATGAGGCCGAGATCGCGCTGTTCGCGCTCCGGCTGGCAGCCGAGCACTTCGCAATAGAAACGCGTCATGGCGGCCACGTCAGCCGCCCGGATAACGACGTGATCGATCTCGCGAATCTGAATCCGCATGGCGTCCTCGCGTTCGTACAGGGCTTTTTATGATGAACCTGTCGACGCCGGGCTGCGCGGACTGCGCGCATTTCAGCGAATCTCTCGAACCGGAATCGCCGGCAGCAGAACTGTCGGAACCGGCGGAAAATAGCCGAAAGCACGGAAGCGGCGGGTGCGCCGCGGGTGGGGCGAAATAGCGTATAGAAAACGCTGGACGAAAAAAAGCCCGCTGCTGTGAGCGGGCTTAATCCATATCAGGAGGAGACATGGAGGAGACAGGAACCACTATACCGAGTCGGCTGACGCGATGCAACAACTTTTTAAGGGAAAACCCGCAAAGTTGCCATTTTGTCGCACGGGAATCTGCAAGGCGCCACCAGGGATTCACCGAAGACCGTAAAAGTGACAGATGAGCGCTCAAAAAGGGCGTGCTCACGGCACATATCGGCCGCAATGACAGCGCAAGATCCGGCGCGCCTTCGTCCGTACGCGAAGTTAGAGTAAGGGCATACAGACAGGCACTTCGAGGAGCCTCATATGAGCGCCGTCCCTGCAATGAAACCAGCGATGAAACCCGCCAAACCCACGAAAACGCCAGACAGCGAGTGGACGAACGACGCCGACCGCTGGCAAGCCGTCACGTCGCGCGACGCCCGCGCCGACGGTGCGTTCTTCTACGCCGTGCGCACGACCGGCGTGTTTTGCCGCCCGTCGTGCGCGTCGCGGCTGCCGCGGCGCGAAAACATCGAATTCTTCGCCGAGGCGGACGACGCGCGCGCCGCCGGCTATCGCGAATGCAAGCGCTGCCGCCCGGGCGGCCTGCCGCGCGAGCTGGAAATCGTGCGGCGCGCGTGTGCGGCGCTGGACGCCGACCCGCAAGAGCGGCTCACGCTCGCGCAGCTGGGCGAAGCCGTGCACCTCAGCCCGTTTCACCTGCAGCGCCTCTTCAAGCGCGTGCTGGGTGTCTCGCCGCGCCAATACCAGGCGGCGCGGCGCGGGGCCGTGCTGCGCGACGCGCTCGGCGAGGGCGCCGACGTCACGCGCGCCAGCGCCGACGCCGGCTTCGGCTCGTCGTCGCGGCTCTATCACAGCGTGCCGGGCGAGCTGGGCATGGCGCCATCCGCGTATCGCCGCAAGGGCGCGGGACTGACGATCCGCTACGCCGCCACGCCCACGCCGATCGGCTTCGTGCTCATCGCGGCAACGGAAAAGGGCATTTGCCGGATCGCGTTCGGCGACGATGCCGCGACGCTCACCGCCGCACTCAAAGCCGATTTCGCGAACGCGCAGTGCATCGAGGACAAAGCCGCGATCGCGCCGTTCGCCGCACAGATCGATGCCTATCTGCACGGCCGTCGCGAGCGTTTCGATCTGCCGCTCGATATTGCCGCGACGGCGTTCCAGCAGCGCGTCTGGGACGCGCTCCAGCGCATTCCCTACGGCGAGACGCGCAGCTACACGCAGATTGCCGAAACGCTCGGTTCGCCGCGCGCGGTGCGGGCCGTGGCGAGCGCGTGCGCGTCGAATCCGGTGGCGCTGGCGATTCCGTGCCATCGCGTCGTGCAGAAGGGCGGTTCGCTCGCCGGTTATCGCTGGGGGCTCGAGCGCAAGGCGGCGCTGCTCGACGGCGAAGCACGCGCATCGCAAGATGCACAAACCGGCGCAAAAAGCCCGCAACACATCCGTTCGACATCGAACCGCGCCAACACGCCGGAGACCGCTACTTGAGCGCCATCGCCTCGCAAACCGAAGCACAAACCGGCGCGCCGACGCACAGCGCCACACTCGAACTGCCGTTTCGCGCGCCCTACGACTGGCCGCGCGTGCTGCGCTTCTTCAGCGGGCGCGCCACACCGGGCGTCGAAGCGGTGGAGGACGGCGCGTGGCTGCGCGCGATCGATTTCAACGGCGCGAGCGGCACACTCGCCGTGCGCCGTCACGCGCGCAAGCATTGCCTCGTCGTGCAGATCGACGGACCCGTGAGCGCGCACGCGGCGGCGCTCGCCGCGCCGCTCTCGCGCATGTTCGACCTGCATGCCGATCCCGCCGCAGTCGCCGAGCATCTGCGCAGCGACCCGTGGCTCGCGCCGCTCGTCGCGGCCGTGCCGGGGCTTCGCGTGCCCGGCGCGTGGTCGGGCTTCGAGCTCGTGGTGCGCGCGATCGTCGGCCAGCAGGTCAGCGTGAAAGCGGCGACGACGATCATCGGGCGCCTCGTCGAACGCGTGGGCAAGCGCATCGACGACCACGCACACGCGCGCACCGCGTGGCGCTTTCCCACGCCCGCCGCGCTCGCTGCCGCCGATCTCGCGGGCATCGGCATGCCGGGCAAGCGCGTCGCCGCGCTGCAGGGCTTCGCGCAGGCCGTGGCGAGCGGTGCGGTGATCATCGAGCGCGACTACGCGCAGAACGATCACGAGATGCCACGCGGCAAGCGTCAAAGCAGACAAATCGACGCGATCGCACCGGAACCCGCCGACCTCGACGCCATGCGCGCCGCGCTGCTGGCTTTGCCCGGCATCGGCCCGTGGACGGTGGAATACGTCGCGATGCGCGCATGGCGCGACGCGAACGCGTGGCCCGCGACCGATCTCGTGCTCATGCAGGCCATCGCGGCGCGCGACCCGGCGCTCGTGCGCGCGACCCAACAGCGCACCCGCACTGACGCATGGAGCCCCTGGCGTGCGTACGCCGCCATGCATTTGTGGAACGAAATCGCCGATCGCGCGGGCGCGGCGCGCGGCGGCTAGGGCAACGGCAGGCAGCACGAGGAACGGGGTGCCATCACCGCGGGAAGCACGCGCCGACAGGCCAAAACCCCGCCCGAAGCCGCCCCAAGCAGGTCTTTCGGCGAGATGTTAAAGTGCCCGCTACCGAAAAGAATCCCGGCCGGCGAGTGTTAGCAGCACTGTGCGCAGAACTGCGCCGCCGGCCCGAGCCCGACCTGCCTCAATGTCCAACACGACCTCTACAAGCACGAACGACGTTCTCGCGCAGCGCCTTTCCGTGCTGGGCGACGGGCCACATCGCGGCGCGCTCACGCGCGGTCTGCGCGGCATCGAGAAGGAGAGCCTGCGCGTGACGCGCGACGGCCGTCTCGCCATGACGCCGCACGCAGAAGCGCTCGGTTCGGCGCTCACGCATCCGTCGCTGACCACTGACTATTCGGAAGCGCTGATCGAAATCATCACGCCTGCCGAGCCGGATGCGTCGATCACGCTCGCGAAGCTCGACGAGCTGCATCGCTACGTCTACGCCGTACTCGCGCGTGACGGCGAGATGCTCTGGAACGAATCGATGCCGGGCCTTTTGCCCGAGACCGACGACGGCATTCCCATCGCGCGCTATGGCAGTTCGAACATCGGCCGCCTCAAATACGTGTACCGCATGGGCCTCGCGCTGCGCTACGGCCGCACGATGCAGTGCATTGCCGGCATCCACTACAACTATTCGTTGAGCGACGACGTGTGGCGCGTGCTGCATGCGCATCATCAGTCCACAGCCTCGCTCACCGACTATCAGTCGGAGCGCTACCTCGCGCTGATCCGCAATTTCCGCCGCACGAACTGGCTGCTCATGTACCTGTTCGGCGCTTCGCCGGCGCTCGACATGCACTTCCTGCGCGGCCGCGAGCACAAGCTCGAAGCGTTCGACGCCGACACGCTCTATCTGCCGTACGCGACGAGCCTGCGCATGAGCGATCTCGGCTACTCGAACACGACGGGCCAGTCCGCCTTGCGCGCCGACTACGATACGCTGGCAGGCTATCTCGATGCGCTCGCGCAGGCCGTGAGCCAGCCGTATCCGCCATACGAGGCGATCGGCACGCATCGCGACGGCGAGTGGGTGCAGATCAACACGAACGTGCTCCAGATCGAGAACGAGTTCTACTCAACGATCCGTCCGAAGCGCGTGACGCATCCGGGCGAGCGGCCGCTGCATGCGCTCGCTGCGCGCGGTGTGCAGTACGTCGAGGTGCGCTGCATGGACATCGACCCGTTCGAGCCCATCGGCATCTCGCTCGAAACCGCACGGTTTCTCGACGCCTATCTGCTCGCGTGCGCGCTCGATGAAAGCCCTTTCCTGCCCGCCGACGCCTACGCCGAATCGAATGAAAACTTTGGCCTCGTGACGAAGGAAGGGCGCCGCCCGGGTCTCGCGCTCAAGCGCGACGGCAAGGACGTGCCGATGCACGAGTGGGCCGAAGAGCTGTTCGAGAAGATCGGCCACGCAGCCGCCGTGCTCGACACGGCGCACGGCAGCGACGAGCACACGCGCTCGCTCGCGACACAACGCGCGAAGCTGGCCGACCCGTCGCTCACGCCGTCGGCGCGCGTGCTGCAAACCATGCGCGATAACAAGCAGTCCTTCCTGCAATTTGCACGCGCACAAAGCGAGCGCCATGCGGCGCAATTCCTCGCGCGTCCGCTCGACGCCGCGGCCACGGCCGAGTTCGAAACGCTCGCGCGCGAATCGCTCGCGGAGCAGGCGCAACTCGAGCGCGACGAAGTCGGATCGTTCGACGCGTTCGTCGCCGCGTATCGCGCTTATACGCTCAATCGCTTCAGCGTCTGAGCCGCGCGCCGGTGCGCCGCTGCGGCGCACACTCATCCCGTCGAGATTTGTCCCAGGCACCGCATTTGCTCGCAACACCAGCGTGCAGATGCGGTCCAACCAGGGTAGGCGCCGCGTTACTGAGTTGCGCGGACGACGAGCGCGCCGGACGAACGAAGCTGAGAACACCAAAAATGCACGGGCCGCGCGCAATGCGGCTCACTCTGGGAGGAATCCACGCGATGAAACGAATTCTTGCGATTCTGCTGTGCGCGACGGCTGCGGCCTGCGCGTCGCGCGGGCAGGTCAATCCCGACGTCATGCAGATCGCGACCGCGCCGCTCACCTGTTCGAACAAGGCGGAATGCGATCTCTGGTGGCAACGCGCCGAAAGCTGGGTGCGTAGTCATTCGAAGTACGAAGTGCAGACCGTGACCGACACGCTGATCCAGACATCGGGCCCGGGCGGCGGCCGCCGTCTGCTCGCGTATGAAATCACGAAGCAGGCCAACGCCGACGGCACGGCCACGATCGGCTTCGCCGCGCATTGCGACAGTTCGCTCGGCTGCAAACCCAACCCGTGGTCGGCAGGCGCGGCGTTCAAGCAGTACGTGCGAACCGGCGTCGATGCGCCCATTCCCGGCGACACGACCACGGGCGCAGGCGGCGACACGGCCGGCGTGAGCGGCGCAGCGGTGGCCGAACCGGCGTCGAGCGCGCATTGATCGCACGTGGCCGCCCGCGGCTTTGCCCGGGCGGCCTGTCACGCAACCGTCAATGACCCATTGCCGGTCCCGCGCCTTTTTTCGGCTTCGTCACCCACACCAGCAGCGCCAGCACGACGAACATCGCGCAGGAAATGCGGAAGAAGTCGTTGGTGGCCATCATGTAGCCTTGCGTCGTCACGACGTCGTTGAGCTGGGCGGTCAGGCTTTGACCCGCGAAGCCGAGGTTCGCGAGCGCGTCCTTGTAGGCGACGGTGTTCGGCGAGGACTGGGTCACCGATTCCGACAGCACGGCATGGTGATAGATCGCGGCGTCTTCCCAGAACGTCGTGCTCGCCGCCGTTCCGATTGCGCCTGAGAGCGTACGCAGAAAATTCGAGAGGCCCGCGGCGCTCGCGAGCCGCTCGTCAGGAATGCTCGAGAGCGTGATGGTCGTCATCGGCACGAAGAAGCAGGCCACGCCGATGCCCTGGACGAGACGCGGCAGGATAACGTGGTCGAACGGCACGTCGAGTGTAAACGTCGAGTTCCAGAGCGAGACGATCGCGAACACGACAAAGGCGAAGCTCGCGACCATGCGCAGATCGAGTCGGTGCATGTTGCGCCCGATGAGCGGCGAGAGCACGAGCGCGAGCAGGCCCACCGGCGCGGTGGCCAGACCCGCGAGGCCCGCCGTGTAGCCCATGACGGTCTGCAGCCAGAGCGGGAAGATCACCACCGAGCCGAAGAAGGCCATGAAGCCGAACGAGATGATCATCGCGCCGAGCGCGAAATTGCGGTCGCGAAAGAGCGAGAGATCGACCACGGGGTCCTTTTCCGTCGCCTCCCACACGAGCATGAACGCGAGCGCGACCACCGCGATGATGGCGAGCGTGGCGATGAACGTCGAGTTGAACCAGTCGCGGTCCTTGCCGAGGTCGAGCATCATCTGCAGGCACGACACGCCGATCACGAGCAGCGCGAGGCCCACGGCGTCGATGCGCTGCTTCGTCGTCTTCGTCTCGCGTCCGCGCAGCAGCAGGTACGCGCAGATGCCCGAGAAGATGCCGATTGGCACGTTGATATAGAAGATCCACGGCCACGTGTAGTTGTCGGTGATCCAGCCGCCCATCACCGGCCCGAAGATCGGCGCGACGATCACGGTCATCGCCCAGAGCCCGAGCGCGAGACCGCGTTTGGCAGGCGGGTAGGAGCGCATGAGGATGGTCTGCGAAAGCGGGACCATCGGCCCGGAAACGAGCCCCTGGACGAGACGGAACGCAATGAGCGTTTCGAAGTTCGTCGCGAAGCCGCAAGCTGCCGAGGCCAATGTGAACAGCAGCACGGAGAGCGTGAAGAGGCGCACTTCGCCCACGCGGCGCGCGAGCCATCCGGTGAGCGGCACCGCAATCGCGGAGGCGACCGAATACGACGAGATAACCCACGTGCCTTCGCTGTTGGCGACACCCAGGTTGCCCGAGATGGTCGGCACCGCCACGTTGGCGATCGAGGTGTCGAGCACCTCCATGAAGGTCCCGAGCGCGAGCCCGACTGTCAGCAGCGCGAGCGTGCCGCCGGAAAACGGTGCGGGTTCGGCTGGCGCGGGCACCGCGGGAGAAGCTGCCATGTTCCGTGTCCTTGTTGGGTCGGCCGTTGCCGCTGCACCCAGGGCGCAGCGCACGGTAGCTTGCTATTTTGTGTCTGTGCATATTCTGCCCAGACAGTGATTCGATCAAACTACGCCGCGTATTGCACTGCGGCGCATCGTGTGGAATTGCTAGTCGCCGTCTTCCTGCGCCGGCGCTTCTGCGTCTTTGCCGGCGCCATCCGTCGATCCGCAGAGCGGTGTGGTCGAGCCGTCATTGGCGATGAAGCGCTGCAGCAAATGAACGAGCGTCGCGACTTCTTCGGGGGCGAAGCCGCGCAACTGCTCGGACATCTCCGCGGCGATCAGGTCGGGCAATTGCTGCGCCGCGTTGCGACCCTGATCCGTCAAGGCGAGTTCCACAACCCGGCGATCCGCCTGGCTGCGCTGCCGCTCGAGAAAGCCCTTCTTCTCCAGCCGGTCGAGCATGCGCGTCATGGAGCCGGTGTCGTACGAGAGCGCGCGCGACATCTCGTTCGGTGTGCTGGCGCGCTCGAACCACAATAAAAGGATCACACCGATCTGCGACGATGTGAGTCCAAGCGGCGCGACCGCACGGTCGATACGCCCGGCCAGCACGTTGCGCGCGGTCGAGAGGAAATAGCCGAGACTTGGCTCGACGCCCAGACTGGCCGGAACGAAAGGACCGTCGCTCATGGCAGTTCGCTTTGCAGCATCTCAAAAAACGAGCGGATTATAACGGGTTACTTCGCTGCTCAGGCAGATAAATCAGCTAGCAGGTCGCAACTGCCTCTGTCGTCGCGATCGGCGCGTAAAAACAACAGTTGCATTGATGCGCTGCAAAGTATGTTGTGATTTGATTGCATAGTCAATATTATGACAGGCAACCAGTTTCATTCTTCCAAGTTCACCCGATTCCGCATCATGCTGTTCCTGATCAACGCGCTTGGCGGCCTTGGCCGCTCCGTCACCGATACCGCCCGCCACGCTTTCGCGAAGGCCGGTGAGTCGTCGCGCTGGCGCAAGCTCGCGTTGTATGCGGCCATGTTCGCGCTGCCGGGCGGCTCGATCGCGGTGGTGGCCGTGGTGTTGGCGCAGCGTCGGCGCACGCAGCCCGAACCCGCTGCGGCAAGCGCTGTCGTACCGGCCACGCCCGCGGCCGCAACGGCAGCAACACCGGCAGCGGATGCACCCGCGTGCGGCGGCGGCCAGCTCGCCTGCCGCGCACCGAAGCGCCGCCGTAACGACGCGTAACCTGCGCGTCTCACGCCGTAACACCCGCGAACCCTTCCAACGCGTAAGCTTTCGGATTCCGTGCAGTGACTAGCGCGTGCGCTACCATTGCCGCAACGCGACAACCCCGTGCGCGCCCGGCCGCCCGAGCGCGCGCCGGTTGCATCGACAGGAATCCTTGCATGCCTTGCCGTTTCGTCCGCTCCGGCGCGACCGCTGGATCCGCCGGGTCCGTGGCGCGCCGCGCGCCCACACCGCTTTCCACGCTGGCGCTGTGCGCGGCCGCCGTGCTCACCTTCCAGTTGGCTGGCTGCGCCGTCGGCCCCGACTATCACCGGCCCAGCGCCGCCGTTCCCGCTTCGTTCAAGGAAGCGCCTGAGGGCTGGAAGGTCGCGCAACCCGCCGATACCGCCGACCGCGGCGACTGGTGGCTCATCTACGACGACGCGCAGCTCAATGCGCTGATGGACCAGCTCAACACCAGCAACCAGACGGTCGCGCAATCTGCCGCCGCCTACCGCCAGGCGCGTGCCCTCGTGGGCGAGGCGCGGGCGGCGTACTTCCCCGTGATCAGCGGCTCGTTCGCCGGCACGCGCTCGTACACGCCCACGCGCGTGGCCAACTCGAGCGGCGGACTATCGAGCGGCAGCATCAACAACAACGTCAACCTCGGGCTCGACGCCACCTGGGAACCCGATCTCTGGGGCAAGGTGAGCCGCACGGTCAGCTCGCAGGAGGCGAGCCAGCAGGGCGCCGCCGCGGATCTCGCGAACGCGCGTCTGTCGGCCCAGGCCACGCTCGCGCAGACCTACTTCACGTTGCGCTCGCTCGACGCGCAGCAGAAGCTGCTCGACGACACCGTCGTCGCGTACCAGAAGTCGCTGCAGCTCACGCAAAATCAGTACGCCCAGGGCGTGGCGGGCCGCGCCGACGTGATCCAGGCGCAAACCCAGCTGCAATCCGCTCAGGCGTCCGCGATCGACAACGGCGTGGCGCGCGCCCAGGACGAGCACGCGATCGCCGTGCTGGTCGGCCAGCCCGCCTCCACGTTCTCGATCCCGCCGTCGCCACTCGCCGCCACGCCGCCCACGGTGCCGCTCGCCATGCCTTCGGCGCTGCTCGAGCGCCGGCCCGACATCGCCTCGGCCGAGCGCAAGGCGGCGTCGGCCAATGAGCAGATCGGCGTCGCCATCGCGGCGTACTTCCCCACGCTCACGCTTTCCGCGAGCGGCGGTTTCGAAAGTTCGGTGATGTCGCAGCTGTTGCAGCTGCCTTCGCGCTTCTGGACGCTCGGGCCGTCGCTTGCCGGCACGATCTTCGACGCCGGACTGCGCAAGGCGCAGACCGAGGCCGCGCGCGCCGCCTACGACCAGCAGGTGGCCACCTACCGGCAAACGGTGCTGTCCGCGTTCCAGGACGTGGAGGACAACCTCGCTTCGCAGCGCATTCTCGGGCAAGAGGTCGTCGTGCAGCAGCAGGCGGTGGAGTCGGCGCAGCATGCGCTCGCGATCGTGACGAACGAGTACAAGGCGGGCACGACCGATTTCCAGAACGTGCTTTCCGCGCAGGCCACGGCCTTTACCGCGCAGCAGAAGCTCGTGAGCATCGGCGGGCAGCGCATGGTGTCGTCGGTGGGGCTCGTGAAGGCGCTGGGCGGCGGCTGGGATGCCTCGCAGATGAATCGCGAGACCGGCAGCGTGACCGCGCCGGCAGTGGCTTCGGCTCCGGAAGCAGCGACTACGGCTACGGCAGCCGCCCAGCCGCAGTAAAGCGTACGCGCCCGCGCGGGCGGGCGCACGCTCAAACTACGAACATCAGCGCATGAAAGTCAGCGCGACGGTTCCCGGCCCAACCGGCCGGCCCAGCAGATTCAAGAGGCCTGCCAGGTTGTCGCGCTGATCCGGCGCCGCGCTCGCGGTGCCCTGAAACGATGCCGACGCACGCGAGAACGAACCGCGCCCCTCAAGCATCAGCGGTCCTTTTTGCGTCGATAGATCGAGTGTCGACGTCGCTCCTTGCGCCTGCAACACCACCTGATACGTGCCGAGCGGCTTCACAAGCGAAACGCGCGAGCTCATGTCGGCGAGCGAGACGGTCAGTCGTCCGAACGCATCCGTGCCGAACACGCGCCACGGGCTCCACGTGAGCCGCACCTTGCCGCCCAGATCGAGTGTGTTGAAGGGCGCGCCGAGACCGGCGAGCAGCGAAGCCGGCACGTCGATCGTGCCGGCGCTCACGTTCGCGCCGCGTAGCGACGCATCCACCGTGACGGCGTCGGGCATCGCCTCGGTCTGCAGCATTTCCATGCGTACGCGCGCGACGAAAAGCGGCCAGAACGCCGTACGCCAGACGATGCGCCCCGGCAGCAGCGTCGCGCCGCGTGCGTCCTGACCCGCGGCGAGCATCAGCGTGGCGGAGCCGTGCCAGAGCGAGCCTTCCGGGTCGATCAGATTGACGTGCCCCTGGGTCGCGCGCGCGAACTGCGGTGCGATCCAGGCCGCGGGCAGGCGGGCGAGCAGCACGACGCCGCTCGACAGCATACCCACGATCAGCCAGGGCAACGCGGCGCGCAGGCGCCGCATCCAGTAACTCATTGCTTATTTCTCCGGCGATTCTCATTGCGCGCTTCCTGGCGCGCGTTTTTTCTTTTTTAATGCGTATTCGCCGGTTGCAGCGAGGCCGTCAAGTCGACCTGGCCATCGGCCTTCAGCGCGGTGATGTGCGCCTCGACCACCTGCACCTTGAACTGCTTGCGCACGTCGTCGAGCCACGCGGCCCACGCCGGAAACGATACGTTCTTCATCTGCACCTGCACCGTCGTGCCGATCAGCTGAATCTGCGCGCCCGTGAGCGCGTGATCGGCGAGCGAGGCCGTGAGTGCATCCTTGAGCGCCTGGCCGCCCGGCGCCACGCTCGCCGCAGCGCCTGCCAGCGAGCGCGCCTCGTCGGCCTCGGCCGTCATCTGCGCAAGCTCGCGCTGCATGCCGGGCAAGCTCTGACGCAGATGCGCGCGGCCGTCGGCGGCGGGCTGCCACAGCACCGACCAACCGATCGCCAGCGCAAGCACCGCGCCACCCCACGTGAGCAGCGTCTTTTCGCGCGTCGTGCGCGCCTCCCAGAAGTTCGTCCAGGCCTCGGCCCACGCGCCGCTCATAGCCGTTGTCTTCACGATGCGCTCCTGATGGTCCATTTGCCCGTGCTGGCATCCGCCGTGCCCGCGAGGCCGTTGCCCGCGAGGCGTTTCGCGAGATCGGCGTCGACGTTGACGCCTGGCTTGAAGGTCACTTCCAGACGCCGGTCGTGATAGTCGAGGGCCGCAATGCCGTTCGCGGGCACCGGACCGAGCGAGCGCGCAAAGCCGTCGGAAAGCGCGAGGAAGTCGTCGGGCGAAGGCTCGCCCGCGGCCAGGCGCAATTGCTGCAACTGGCGCGCCATCTGCCCGGCGGGATCGAGCACGACGGTCGTCTTCGGGAACGCGTTCAGCAGCAGCTCGGTCATCTGCGCGCTCATCGCGTCGCGCTGGCGCGCCATCATGAGCCACTGGATATTCGCGCCGACGACCGCCACGACGAGCGACGCCGCCACGAGCACGATCGGCACGCGCAGACGGCGCAGCGTCGCGCGGTCGAGCCGCCACGGCTGCGAGGCGAACTCGAACTGGCAGAGGTCGAAGCGGCAGGCGAGCGCGCGGCGCGCGAGCGCCTCGAACGTGAGCGTCTGCGCGCCCGGCAACGCGGCGGCCAGCGACGCGCGCGCGGCGGCGCTCGTGGGCTCGCCCGGCAGATTGGTGAGGACGTAGCCCGAAACCGGCGCACCGCCGGCGAGCGCCGTCACGGTGGCGGCGACGCTCGCGGCAGGCACCGCGAAGCCTTCGGCGAGCGCGCCGCGCACGATCGCGAGTTCGAGCGCCGCTTGCGCCGTGGCGGCCGCGGGCTCGAGCGCGACGCCGGGCAGCAGCGTGGGCGCGGTCGCAACGACGTGGCCAAGCACGCACGCGGTCACGGGTTCGGGCGCGGGCGTGGCGGGAGCCGCGGCAGCGGGCGCTGCACCCGGCTCTGCAGGCTCGGCGGGCTCAGTCACCGGAACCTCTTGAACCGCCTCCACCGCCTGCGCAGCAGGCAGGCAGCGCGCGACCGGCACGGCGCGCAGATTGCGGTGCCCCGCGGCGGTGAAGCCTTCCAGCAGAAAGCGGAACCAGCCGCGATCGATGGCCGCCACGACCTGGCGGCCGTCGGCGAGGCGCTTGGGATCGAGCGCCAGATGGCAGGTCTGCGCATCCTGGATCAGATGATCCTCGACCACGTTCGGCAGCGCCTGACGCAGCCGCGGCCCCTTGAGCGGCGGCACCGTGGCGGCGAGCGTAAGCAGGTCGCGCGCGGCGATCATGAGGATGGTGGCCGAGGCCTTCGGCAGGAGCCCCAGCGCCGAACGGCCCGCGCGTTGCGTGTTGCCCGTCTTGTCGAGCAGCACGAACGGCAGTTCCGGCAGCTGCCATTCCTGCGAGTGGACCGCCGGGTCGCGGGGCGGCATGAGAACGATCAGCGTGCTCAAACGCACCTCTTTTCGATGTTGGTCGGGGACGGATTCATGGTTCGTCGCTAACGCGCACGATGCGCGTCGTATGAGTGAGCGGGTCGCGCCAGACAAGTGTCGTGCGGTCCACCTCGGCGCGCTCGTGCTGCACGCGCCCATGGACGAGAAAATAACTCGTGTTGACGTCGATCTGCGAAGTGTCGATCGAGGCCTGCTTCACGCCCACGCCTTCGAGCGCGAGCTGCACGTCGCTCACGTTGCGGAAAAACACGCTCTGGCGACGCGCGACGAGGGCCTGTGCGTTCGAAAGACTCATGCCCGTCACGACGGACGCAATCACCTCGGCGCTCGCCGTGTTCATGTTCACGGGCGTCACGGTGGGCAGGATCGTCACGAACGGGCGCAACCGCGCGACGGCGTCGGGCGTGAAGCCGGGCACGTCGAGGAGCGAATCGACGCTCGTCATCAGGAGCGGCGCGACGCCGCTGTTGTTGTCGGAGTCGGAGAGGCCGGGGTTGTCGGTGTAGTTGCCGCCGCCAGTCGAACCGCCGCCTGCGAGCACCTCGGTTTGCGAGGTGCCGCTCGTCGTGGTGGTTTGCGTCTGGAAGCGCGTTGCCGAGTAGGCGAGGCCCGAGCGCAGATACACCGCGGTGTTCTTGGCGAGTTGCTGGTCGATGCCGAGTATCTGCAACAGACGCGCGAACGCTTCGATCTCCGTGAGGTTCAGCTGCAGCGAGCCCGGCGCGTTGGACGCCACGAGATCGCGCAGATTGAAGCGCGACTGAGCGTCTTCGATCGAACCCGAAAGCCAGGTGTCCGCGCCCTGTTGCACATGCGCCTCGCCGATCTGACCGAGAAAGTCGGACAAGCGCGTTCTCGCGAGCGGCACGCCCCACGCGCCGCCAAGATACGTGATACCCGCCGACGTATCGGCTTCGGAGCGCAGCACGAGACGCGTCCAGTCGAGCGACGCGCGCGCAATCCACTGCGCCTGCGCGAGCAGCCGCTGATTTTCGATGCGCCGCAACTGCACCTGCTGGCGCCACAACATGCCCGAGACGAGAATCGCCGAAAGCGCCACGACGAGCAGCGCGCTGATGATCGCCGCGCCGCGCCGTGCGCGTGCAGAACGGCTGGATCGTCTTGATTGTCGGGTGGAAGTTCGTTGTGTGCGCAACGTCATTCCCCCACCAGAAATACGCGGGTCACCGGCTGCTCGAGCGAATGCGAACCCACGCTCACCCGCACGCCCGTCACCGCGCGCGGCAGCGGCGCATTGCCGAGTTGCGGCACCTTGAGATCATTGTTGTTGCCGCTCACCTGCGAGCGCACGTCCTGCATGTTCGCGGTCCAGCCCGTCTTCGGCACATACAGTCGCGCGTTGATGACGTCCACGCCGCTCATCATCGGCAATGCGCCCCAGTTGTCGCCTTCACCGCCGCGCAAAGCGCGCCGAAGTTCGCCGAGATTGGCGAGCGGTGGCGACGCATAGCGCACCACCTGGCCGCCCGACACGCGGTAACGCACCACCTGCAGGCGCGGCGCCGCGCCCGGCGGCACCGCGAACGCGCGCACGATCTGCAGCGCGCCGCCGTCGAGCGAGATGGCGACGCCGTCCGCTTCGTCGTCGGAAGTCGCTTCGCGCAAGTCGATGCGCATCTGGTCGAACATCTGCGCGAATACGCGTTCCTCTGCCATCGAGCGCGTGATGGTTTCGCGTCCGCGCACAATTTCGTCGAGGCCGCGCCACGAGAGGATCGCCACCACGGCCATGATGGCGATCGCCACGAGCAGCTCGATCAGCGTGAAGCCGCGCGCTGACGAGGCGGCGCGCGCGCGGTCACAACGAGCGGTTCGTCTCATTGGCGAGCACCGTGACGAGTTGCGCGAGATTGCCGGAACGGCCGGGCGTCGTCACCGACACCTCCACGCGCCGGAAGACGGGATTGGGCGTCGTCGCGACATGCTGTGTGCAGGTCAGCCGCAGATTGCCCTGCGAGCAGTCGAAGCTGCTGTCGCCAAGGTCCGGCCACGCGTGCACGAGACGCAGTTGCGCAAGCGTGTTGTCCGCACTCCAGCCCGCGAGCAGGCGATCGTGCAGATCGGCCTCGCTTGCGGCGAGACTGCCCACGGCGCGCAGCGAAGCGGCCAGCGCGATCGCGATGATTGCGAGCGCAACCAATACTTCGATCATCGTGAAGCCGCGCTCGCGCAACGGGCGAGTTGCACGATTCAGGCGAGCGCTGTGTCCGCGCTTTCCCCCACGCATCGAGAGCCGCATCTCAGCGCACCTCGAAGCGGCCAGTGCCGGTGCCGACGATCGTCGCGCGCCCGGCTGCCGAGAAAAGCGTGACCTGCACCGGCACGTCCACCGCTTCGGTGCCGAAAATGAGCCGGTTAGCCTGCGTGTCGTCGCCGCCGGGATAGGTGATCGCCACGCCGGTCACGCCGCCTTCCCACTGGCGCGGTCCGAGCAGATCGTCGCGCAGCGGACGCCAGCCGTCCTCGGTATGGACGTCGAAGCGGAACCCGCCCGCGAGCGGCTGCCATGCAATGGGCCGGGCACGCACCTGCGCCTCGTCGCCCGCCGATTCGAACAGGAGCGCGAGCCGCTGCGCTTCTTCGTTCAGGTCGGTGCGCGGATTGCGCGTGAGCGTGAGCGATGCGAGCGAGATGAGAATCCCCGCGATCAGCAGCACCACGAGCATTTCGAGCAGCGTGAAGCCCGCCGCGCGCGAGGTGCGTGACGATCGGCGGTCCCGGCTGGGGGAAAGGCGGCTCGGTTGCATGGATGCGGCGTGGCGGATGACTTACTGCCAGGACCCGATGTCGGCGTCGTTGCCTTCGCCGCCCGGTTTGCCGTCGGCGCCGTAACTGAATACGTCGATCTCGCCATGCACGCCGGGGTTCAGGTACTGGTACGCGTTACCCCACGGGTCGTTGGGCAGACGCTCCAGATAGCCGCCGTCCTTCCAGTTGTTCGGCACGGGGTCAGTGGTCGGCTTTTGCACGAGTGCCTGCAGACCCTGGTCCTGGGTCGGATAGCGGCCGTTGTCGAGGCGATAGAGTTTCATCGCCTGCATGATCGTGCCGATGTCCTGGCGCGCGGCGACGCGGCGCGCTTCATCGGGACGGCTCATGATCTTCGGCACGATCAGCGCGGCCAGAATGCCGAGAATCGCGATCACGACCATGATTTCGATGAGCGTGAAGCCGCGTTGGCGGCGCGCGCGCGTGACTTCGATTTCGGCACGGCGTTTGGCCCACATGGACATGAGTTCTTTCCTCCCTCGCTAGATATGGTTGCGGTGCACGCCTGTGCGCCGCGCTTCGTCCCGCTTGCGATCGAACCCGCCGCTTGTATCGGCCCGGTCCTCGCACGCATGACGGGTCATTGTAATGTCACACGATGACGCCTTTCCGACGCCTTGCGGGCATGGCAAACGCGTACATCAAAAATTTCCTAAACCTTCGTACAATGAGCGCATGAACCCACTGCAAATCCGCCTACTTTCCCTCGCCGCGTTTGCGGTGTTCTGCGCCACGGCCACGTGGTGGACGATCACCCTGGCCACGAACCGCGCGGCGCCGGTGCAGGCCGCCGCGGCTCGGGCGCCGGTTTCGCTCGACCAGGCCGGCACGCTGTTCGGCGGCAGACTCGAGCGCAATCCCGTGCAGGACATTCACCTGTTCGGCATCCTCGCGCTCGCGCAGGGCGCAGCGGCCATCGTGAGCGTCGGCGGTGAACCGCCGCGGGCGATCTCGCTCGGCGGCCCGATCGACCAGAACTCGAAGCTCTTCGAAGTGCGCCCCCGCTCGATCGTCATCGACCGCCACGGCGTGCACTCCGAAATCTTCCTGCCGCCCAACGCAGCCGGTCCCACCATCTACGTGCGCTGAGTTCCGCGCGTTCGGTTTCCTGCGACTTCGTGCAGTTCGTACGCCTTACTGCACGAGGTTGTTCAACTCGATGATCGGCAGCATCACCGCGAGCACGATCACGAGCACCACGCCCCCCATCGCCAGAATCAGGAGCGGCTCCAGCAGGCTCGTGAGGAACATCGTGCGGCGCTCGAGTTCGCGTGCTTCGCCTTCGGCCGCGCGGTCGAGCATGGTCGTCACGTCGCCGGTCGCCTCGCCCGAGCGGATCAGGTGCACGAGCACGGGCGGAAACGTCTTCGTGTTGCCCAGCGCCCGAGACAGCGACGTGCCTTCGCGCACACGCACGATGGCGTCGTCGATATTCGTGCGCATTGCCTTGTTCGAGAGCGTTTCGCCGGCCGCCTGCAGCGCGCGCAGGATCGGCACGCCCGCCGCGCTCAGAATGCCGAGCGTGCTCGCAAAGCGCACCGTGTTGTAGCCGCGCACGAGCTTGCCCGCGAGCGGCGCGGTCAACATCCAGCGGTCGAATGCGAGACGCGGGCCGGGCCGGCGCAAGGTCGAGCGCACGATCCACGCCACCACGGCCACGGCGATCAGCACCGCCCACCACCACTGCCGCACGAACCCCGAGAGCGCCATCATCACGATGGTGAGCAAGGGCAGTTGCTGTTTCGTGCTCGCAAACACGTTCACCACTTGCGGCACCACATAGCTGAGCAGGAACGTGACGATGCCGAACGCGATGATCGTGACGATCGTCGGGTACGTGAAGGCGAGCACGATCTTCTGCTTGAGCGCGTTGCGCTGCTCGATGTAGTCGGCCAGACGCGACAGCACGATGCCGAGCTTGCCGGTGTGCTCGCCCGCGGCCACGAGCGCGCGGTAGATGTCCGGGAAGTCGCGCGGATGCTGCTCGAGGGCGCTGGCGAGCGAATGGCCGCCGAGCACCTCGGCGCGAATGGCTGCCATCAGTTCGCGGATGTAGTCGCGCTCGGACTGCTCGGTGAGCACCGCAAGCGCCTCGCCGAGCGGCAGGCCCGCCACCAGCAGGCTCGCGAGCTGGCGCGTGAGGATCGCCTGCTCGCGCTGCGAGAGCTTGCGCCCGAGCGCGAGCCTTTGCTGGCGCGCGCCGCGCGTGCGGCTCGCGGCGGGTTCGACCACGAGCGGCGTGAGGCCCTGGCCGCGCAGCAGCGCGCGCGCACCGCGTGCACTGTCGGCGTCGAGCACGCCTTTTTGCGGTTTGCCCGTGGCGTCGATGGCTTCGAAGCGAAATGCCGGCATGTTACTGATCGCCCTCGCTTTTATTGAGCGTCCATCTGGTGGTTCATCGTGCGGCCCGTCGTGCGGCGCATTACGCGCCGCCCGTCACGCGCAGCACTTCCTCGAGCGACGTCCTGCCCGCTTCGACCCAGCGCTCGCCGTCTTCACGCAGCGTGCGCATGCCTTGTGCGCGGCCGGCCTCGAAGATCTCCGCATCGGCGGCGTTGCGGTGGATGAGCGCGCGAATCGGCTCGTCGATGAGCAGCAGTTCGTACACGCCGCGCCGACCCGCGTAGCCGGAATGGCCGCAACGATCGCAACCCACTGGATGCCAGCGCTTTCTGCCGTCGTCTTCCACGCGTTCTTCCTTGCACACGGGGCAGAGCTGGCGCACGAGGCGCTGCGCGAGCACGCCGAGCAAAGACGACGCGAGCAGATACGGCTCGACGCCCATGTCGGTCAGACGCGTCACCGCCGAGGCGGCGTCGTTGGTATGGAGCGTGGCGAGCACGAGGTGGCCCGTGAGCGACGCCTGCACGGCGATCTGCGCGGTTTCGAGGTCGCGGATTTCACCGATCATGATGATGTCCGGGTCCTGACGCAGGATCGAGCGCAACGCGCGCGCAAACGTCATGCCGATGCGCTCGTTCACCTGCGTTTGCCCGATGCCCGAGAGGTCGTACTCGATCGGGTCTTCCACGGTCATGATGTTGGTCGTGGCCGTTTCGAGCCGCGACATCGACGCGTAGAGCGTGGTCGTCTTGCCCGAGCCCGTCGGGCCCGTCACGAGCACGATGCCGTGCGGCTTCGCGATCAGCTGGTCGAACTTGCCGAGCGTGTCGCCGGCCATGCCGAGCGCTTCGAGGTTCAGGCGCTGCGCGTCTTTTTCGAGCAGACGCAGCACCGCGCGCTCGCCGTGGCCCGTGGGCAGCGTGGAAACGCGCACGTCCACCGGACGTCCGCCCACGCGCAGCGTGATACGGCCGTCCTGCGGCAGGCGTTTCTCGGCGATGTCGAGCTGCGCCATGATCTTGATACGCGAGATCAGCGCGCCATGCAGCGCCTTCTTCGGGCGCACGACATCGCGCAGCGTGCCGTCAACGCGAAAGCGCACGACCGAGGCGTTCTCGAACGGCTCGATATGAATATCCGATGCCTGCTCGCGCGCGGCTTGCGTGAGCAGGGCGTTGATCATGCGAATGATCGGCGCGTCGTCTTCGGACTCCAGCAGGTCTTCCACTTCGGGAATGTCCTGCATGAGGCGCGAGAGATCGACTTCGCCTTCCACTTCGCCCACCACCTGCGCGGCACTGCCGTCCTGGCGCGCATACGCCTGGTTGATGGCCTGCGCGAGTTCGTCGGCCGGCACACGCACGAGCGCGAACGCGCCGAAGTTGCGCGCAACCTCGGCGATGGCGGCCTGCGAGGTCCGCTCGCTGATCCACACTTCGAGGCCTTCGGCGCGCTGCTGGGCGACCAGAATCTGGCCGCTGCGCGCAAAGCCATACGGCACGAGGCGCGCGGCAAGCGGCGAGGGCGGCTCGCGGTCCGCACCGCCAGTCACCGCAGGCGCGTGAGGCGTGCTCACGGCTGCACCCGCGTCGTGGTCGGCGCCGCCTGTTGCACCGGCGTCGTTTCAACCGGCGCCGTCTGCACGGGTGCGGCAGGCTGCATTTGCACGGCGCTTGCCGGATTTGCGGGCGCGGCGGGCTGCACGCCCAGCGCCTGCTGACGCCGCATCTGGTCGAGATCGAACAGGTTCAGCACGGATCCGCCCTGGCTCGGGCCGACCGGCATCGGCGGCACAACCGGGTCGTCGCGATCCTTGATCAGGTTGTTGTCGGACTTGTATGCGCCCGTCACGCCCTGGATATAGTCATAGCGATTCGACGTGACTGCCTGCGCCGTGTCGCGGTCGTTGATGATCACCGGACGCAGGAAGACCATCAGGTTGGTCTTCTCGCGCGTCTTGTTTTCGGAGCGGAACAGCTGGCCGATCCACGGAATGTCGCCGAGGAGCGGCACCTTGCTGTTGGCGACCTGGTAGTTGTCCTGCATCAGGCCGCCGAGCACGATGATCTCGCCGTTGTCGGCCAGCACGGTCGACTGGATCGAACGCTTGGTGAATTCAGGGCCGGCCGGATTGGTCGTCGCGTTGGTCGTGCCCGTCACGATGGCCGAGTCTTCCGTGTACAGCTGCAGCTTCAGGATGCCGCCGTCGGTGATCTGCGGCTTGATGTGCAGCGTCAGGCCCACGTCCACACGATCGTAGGTGTTGAACGCCGTGCTCGCCGTGCCGCTCGTGAGGTTCGAATACGAACCCGTCTGGATCGGCACGTTCGTACCGACGACGATCTTCGCTTCCTGGTTGTCGAGCGTGATGAGGTTAGGCGTGGACAGCACGTTGGCGTCGGCCGTTTGCGAGAGCGCCTGCAGCAACGCGCCAAGCCCCTGCACGCCGAAGATGTTCTTGATCCAGCCGACATTCAGGCCCTGCTGGAGGTTGGAAGCCCCGAGCGCGTTGGCAAGGCCGCCGGTACTGGCGGCTGCCGCCGCGGCCGCCGTCAGGTTGACGATGCTGTTGCCGGTGCCGGTGGCCAGATTGGTGCCCGCGTAGACGTTGCCGCTCGCGACCTGCCACTGAATGCCCAGGTTGGCGTTGGTGGTCGAGTTCAGCTCGACGATCAGCGCTTCGATATAGACCTGCGCGCGGCGCGCATCGAGCTGGTTGATCACGGCGCGCAGGTTGCGGTACACCGCATCCGGTGCCGTGATGATGAGCGAGTTGGTCGCCGCATCGGCCTGGATCATGCCGCCCGGCTGGTTCTCGTCGCCCTTGTCCTTGTCGCTGCCGAGGAACGGGGCTTCGTTGCTGCCGCCACCGCCGCTGCCGTATGAACTGCCCCCGCCGAGCGAACTGCCCGACGACGTGCCGCCGCTGAGCGAGCTCGACGGCAGCGGCGGCGTGCCGGAAGTGCCGGTCGACATGCTGCCGCCGCCGCCGCTGTTGCCGGCCTGGTTGAAGCCGTTCGCGTTGCCGGACGACGACGTATCGTTGCCGCCCTTGCCGAGCATGCCGCGCAGCGTCTTCGCGAGGGTCGTTGCGTCGGCATTGCGCAGCGGCACGACGTGAATGTTGCCCGGCATGCTGGTCGGCGCGTCGAGCTGCTTCGAGAGCTGGACCGCGGAGGCGAGGCGTTGCGCGTTCGAGGCGCGCAGCATCAGCGCGTTGGTGCGCGGGTCGGCGATGACCGAGACCTTCAGCGACGGGTCCGAAGCGCCGATCGCGCCCGGGTCGAGCATCTTCGCGATTTGCGGGGCGATGTCGAGCGCATTCGCGTTGTGCAGCGGCACCACCTGCACCTGCTGACCGGCGGCCGAGTCCACACCCGCGATGATCGAGGCGATGCGGCGCACGTTGTCCGCATAGTCGGTCACGATGAGCGTGTTGTTGGCCGGGTAGGCGGCAATGGTGTTGTTCGGCGAGATGAGCGGGCGCAGCACCGGCAGCAGGTTGTTCGCCGACTCGTGTCTGAGCGTGAACACCTGGGTTACCACCTGGTCGCCACGCGCGGTCGGCGCATTGCCCACGTAGGTCGGCACGCCCTGCAACTTGGCGTCGGCCTCCGGCACGACCTTCAGGACGCCGTGATCCTGCACGAGCGCGAAGCCTTGCATACGCAGCGCCGACTGCAGGGTCTTGAGCGCCTGGTCTTCAGGCACAGGGTTCTCGGAGACGAGATTGAGCTGCCCCTTCACGCGGGGATCGACGATGATCGTTTTGCCGGTGGCGGCGCCAATTGCCTTCGCCACCTGGTCGATGTCGGCGTTGACGAAATTGAGCGTGACCTGCGCATAGGCAAGTTGTGCCGTAATGAGTCCGCTCACGAGCAGCGCCGTGGCGACGCGACGCAAAGCCATACGATTTCTTCTCATGGGTGTCTTATCGAAGCCAGCGGCAGACGCGCGCGGCTATTCGTCCTCGACGTACGGCTGTGGGGCCGACTCGCCTGTGCTTTTCTGACTAGTGCCGGCGCCGGCTCTCCTCAGCCCGGACGTCCGTTAGTCAACAAAGGTGGAACAGTAGCAGTTTTTCATGTCGAATTTGTCACAAAAAATAGCTCTCCGGGGAATTCTTCTAATCGCCAAGCCGCGCCAGCCGGTAATCACAAGCTGTTTGTAAGTATGCGTGCCTCGCGAGTGGGAGCGCGCGGACTTCGATTGGCGCGAAGCGCTGCGCCTTGTCTGTGCAGCCAGCTTGACGCGTCATCAGTGACCGGTATCATACGAGCGGCCCGAGGGATGGCCAACGCGCGTTTCCCCCCGTCTTTATGTGGGAATTCCCGCATTGCGCGCCAGAAATCAGGCCGCCCAGCGAGAGATTGCGTCATTCTGCAGGCTGTGCCGTTCGTCTCTTTGCTTGTCTTGTTGTTTGCCTTTTTGTCAGCTTCCGCGCGAGTCGCCATGCAAAACGTCTGGTCCGCTACGCTTGCCGCCGCCGTGGTGCTCGTCACCGCGAGCGTCAGCACGCTCGCGCACGCGGACTGTTTCGACGAGGCCGCGCGCTACCAGAAGGTCAATCCGCTGATCCTGCGCGCCATTGCCTGGCAGGAGTCGCACAACCGTCCCGACGCAGTACACAGGAATGCGAACGGTTCGATCGACTACGGCGTCATGCAGATCAATTCGGTGCATCTGCCCGTACTCTCGCAGTACGGCATTTCGCAAAGCACGCTCATGGAGCCGTGCAAGAACGTCTATATCGCCGCGTGGCATCTGCGTCAGAAGATGAACAAGTACGGCAACACGTGGGCTGCCGTCGGCGCTTACCATTCCGAAACGCCAACGCTGCGCGACCAGTACGCCCAGCAAATCGCCGATATTCTGCGCAAGTGGCATCTCATGCAGTAGCGCGCTTGAGCGCGTTGAGTGCTCACGGCGTGCTCGCGCCCTGAAAGCGGGGGCACGCTTGCCCTGCGCGGCGCGCGTGCATGGTGCAAAATGCTGGCTTGCGCTGCACCCTTACGAGGATTTCGATCCTTTCGCGCGGCGCGCCTCCCGACTCACTTTCTGCACCACAACTGCGATGAACCAGCCGCCACTGCCCGTCACCGTGCTCTCGGGTTTTCTGGGCGCGGGCAAGACCACGCTGCTCAACCATATCCTGTCGAACCGCGCGGGCCTGCGCGTGGCGGTGATCGTCAACGACCTCGCCTCCGTGAACATCGACGCCGCGCTCGTGCGCGACGCCTCGGCGCTCTCGCGCGTGGAAGAGCGCGTGGTCGAAATGTCGAATGGCTGCATTTGCTGCACGCTGCGCGACGACCTGCTCACCGAGATCCAGCGACTCGCCGACCCGGCGCGCGCCGGCCAACGCTTCGACGCCATCGTGATCGAATCGACCGGCGTAGCCGAGCCGATGCCGATCGCGGAAACCTTCACGTTCGCCGGCGATGACGGCATCGCGCTCGATGAATACGCGCGTCTCGACACGATGGTCACTGTCGTCGACGCATTCAACTTTCTGCGCGACTACGCGAGCGCCGACCAGCTTGCACAGCGCGGCGTAGCAGCGAGCGAGGAAGACGACCGCGCGATCGTGGAACTGCTCGTCGATCAGGTGGAGTTCTGCGACGTGCTCGTGCTCAACAAGGCCGACCTCGTGAGCGACGACGAACTCGCACGCCTGCAGCACATCCTCGCGCGCATCAATCCGCGCGCGGTGCAGGTGGTGAGCCGCTTCGGCAACGTGCCGCTAGAGGAAGTGATTAACACCGGCCGCTTCGATTTCGATGCCGCGTCGAGCGCGCCCGGCTGGCTCGCCTCGCTGCACGATCATGACCATTGCGATGACCCGGCGCATTGCCACGATCCGGCGCATACGCATGCGCCGCGCAGCGAAGCCGACGAGTACGGCATCAGCAACTTCGTCTATCGCGCGCGCCGCCCGTTTCATCCGGAGCGCTTCTGGGCGCTGCTCAACCAGGAGTGGAAGGGCGTGCTGCGCTCGAAGGGCTTCTTCTGGCTCGCCACGCGCAACGACGTGACGGGCACGCTCTCGCAGGCAGGCGGCGTGTGTCGTCACGGTCCCGCGGGCACGTGGTGGGCAGCGCTGCCGCGCGAGGAATGGCCGCAGGATGCCGAACTCGAAAAGGAAATCGCCGCCGACTGGCAAGGCGATCTCGACGACCCGAGCGTCGGCGACCGCCGCCAGGAGCTGGTGATGATCGGCGTGGATCTCGAGCGCGACGCATGGCGCGCGAAGCTCGATGCGTGCCTTCTCACCGATGCCGAATACGCGGCAGGCCCCGAAGCCTGGCTGGGCTACGCCGACCCGTTTCCGTCCTGGGAACTCGACGACGACGATCACGACCATGATCACGGCGATCACGACGAAATCGTCCACCGTCCTCACTAACCTGAACGTCGCACTCAACGAAGAACGGCGCCGCAAAAATGCGGCGCCGTTTGTTTTTGCGCCGGCGATGCATGAACCGCGCAGGCGAAAAAAAACCCGCCAGGGGCGGGTGTCAACTTAAAGCGGCAATGCCTTAGCGCTTGTTGACGGCGTCCTTGAACGCCTTGCCAGCCGTGAACTTGACGGTCTTGGCAGCGGGAATCTTGATGGTTTCGCCGGTCTTCGGGTTGCGGCCCGTACGGGCTGCGCGCTTGCCCGAACCGAAGCTGCCGAAGCCGATCAGCTGAACCGCGTCACCCTTCGACACAGCCTTCTTGACCACTTCGAGGAGCGTGTCCAGCGTCTCGCCGGTTTGTGCCTTGCTAGCGCCCGTCTGTGCTGCGACGGCGTCGATCAGTTCCTGTTTATTCATTGAGAAGTTCCTTTCTGTGTTTAGGTTGACACGAACAGCGCGAACGCGCCGATTATACGGACGCGTGCCGCGCCGTCGAGCAGCGACGGACCCGGAGCACCCCGGCGTTTTCGCGTTGCGGCGGCTAGCGTGTGTCTGATGCCGCAACGTCCGTGCTGCCGCTTCCCTGGGCGGCGCTTGCTATGATAGCGCAGCGCAAACCCAATAACGACAAGGGTTTCGAAGATTTCGCGCTGGAAATGCGGGTTTTTTGGAGCTTGCAGAGCTTTTTGGGGTGTCCACCCCCGCAAATCCCCCCGCCTGCGACGTTTTTCCCGCGGCACGCGTTGCGCCGCGCCAACGCAGCATGCGCGCAAACGCCGGTCCGGCAAGCGTTTGCGGCGACGCGATCCCCCTTCGCCACGCGCCATTTCCAGCCTCGCTGCTTGCCCGTTTTCTCCTCATCTCTGGCTTAGCGTTCCTCATGACCGCCACCCTGACACCCGCCACGCTCGCTTTTCGGGAAGACGGCACGCCGTTTTCGCCCATCTATGGCGACGTTTATCACAGCACTGCCGGCGCGTTCGCACAGGCCGAAGCCGTCTTTCTGAAAGGCAACGCGCTGCCGCAGCGCTGGCAAGACCGGCGCATCTTCACCGTTGTCGAAACCGGCTTCGGCATGGGCGTGAACTTTCTCGCGACCTGGTCGGCATGGCGCGACGACCCCGCGCGCTGCGAACGCCTCCATTTCGTTTCGGTGGAAAAACATCCGTTCGCGCGCAACGACCTGAAAAGCGCACTCGACGCAGTCGTTGCGCACGCACGCGAAGCGCCGCTCGCACGCGAACTCGTGAGCGCCTGGCCGATGCTCGTGCCGGGCATGCACCGCCTGGAATTCGAAGGCGGGCGCGTCACGCTCACGCTCGTTTTCGGTGATGCGATCGAGGTATTTCCCAAAATGTGGATGCGCGCGGATGCGATCTACCTCGACGGCTTCGCTCCGGCGAAGAATCCCGATCTCTGGTCGCCGGCCATTTTCAAGGCGCTGGTACGCATTGCCGGCGACGACGCCACCTTCGCGACCTGGAGCAGTTCGGGGGACGTCAAGCGCGCGCTGGAGCAAAACGGCTTCGAATATCACAAGGTGGAAGGCTTCAACGGCAAGTGGGCGATGCTGGTCGGCCGCTTCGCGCCGCGCTGGCGCGTGCGCCGCTACGAGCCGCCGCAGCCGCTTGCGCTGCGCGAGCGGCACGCCGTCGTCGTGGGAGCGGGACTCGCCGGCTGTGCGCTCGTCGAGCGGCTGGCCGTGCGCGGCTGGCGCGTGACGCTCATCGAACGCAACGCCGCGCCCGCGCTCGAGGCATCGGGCAATCCGGCCGGCGTGTTTCATCCGCTGATTTCCCGCGACGACAGCAGCGCGTCGCGCATCACGCGTGCGGGCTTTCTCTACGCGCTGCAACGCTGGGCCGCGCTCGAAGCCGCCGGCCATGCGCCCAGGCGCTCGCACGCCGGTTTGCTGCATCTCGACACCGATGACGAATCGCGCGCCGTCGCCGCCGCACTGGAATCGTTCGGCTATCCCGAAGAATTCGTGAGCGCCGTCACACGCGAGCAAGCGCAGGCGCTGGCTGGCGTCGCGCTCAATCAGAACGGGTGGTTCTATCCGCAGGGCGGTGCGATCGACCCGGCGACGCTCTGCCGCGCCCAATGCGCCTTCGCCGCGGCGTTGCCCGGCGCGCAGGTCGAGACACGTTTCGGTGTGCGTATCGGTCACATCGCACGCGCCGGCGAAGCCGAATCCGGCGAGTGGCAAGTGTTCGACGATGCCGGACAGCTCGTCGCCCGGGCAGCCGCGGTGATCTTCGCCAACGCCCAGGACGCCTCTCGGGCCGCCGCGCTCGCGCATGCGCCCACGCGCATCGTGCGCGGCCAGCTCACGCTCGTCGATCCCAGCCCGCTCGCGAATCTGCGTGTACCCGTGATCGGCGAGGGCTATGCGGTGCCGCTCGACGGCGGCGTCACGCTCGCGGGCGCCACCTACGAAGTCGACGACGCCGATGATGCGCTGCGCGCTGCCGGCCATACCGAGAACATCGAACGCGTCGCGCACATGCTCCCTGAGCTTGCCGCGGCCCGCAGCGAGCGCGATTTCGCGGGCCGCGTAGCGTTCCGCTGCGTCACCAGCGATCGCATGCCGATGCTCGGCCCGCTCGCCGACGAAGATGCCGCCCGCCGCGACGCCCAGCGTCTGGCCGGCGCATGGCCGCTCGACCTGCCGCGCGCAAGCGGCCTCTATGGTGCCTATGCGTTTGGCTCGCGCGGACTCGTATGGGCGGGACTCGGAGCAGAGCTGATCGCGTCGCAGCTGGAAGGCGAGCCGTGGCCGCTGGAGCGGGAACTTGCGGACCAGCTCGATCCGGCGCGCTTCCTGCAGCGCGCCTTGCGCCAGCGCAGTCTTTGAGCGCGGAGCACGGAAGAAAGCCGCCCAGGTTATCCACGCAAATCTGTGGATAACCGCGCGAATTGCCAGCGAATCGAGTGTGGAACCGGTGTGGACGTAAACGGGGTAACTCAGCACACCCCGTTCCAGGTCCAAAAGTTACTCTTGGAAGTGCGCCTCGACCGCACATGCTTTGCGCGCGGTTGTGCGAGCGCCAACTCGCGGATTCCTTTCGGTAAACCCCGGTTATCCACAGGAAACCCAGGCCCTTGTTAACTTCTACTACGTATACATACGGTAAACAGTAAACCCCAAGCTAGCGCCATCGCTGCCGGCAAGCACGACCCAACCGACGCTTGAAAACTCCTGACGAAAGGCGCCTGCCGATGCGGTCATTTTTTCCGCATACGTCGCCAAAAGCGCACAATGAGGACGCTATTACCGTCTTTGTCGATGCTTTCGATCAGGTGGGGCAATTGCAAAAAAGCTATGGCACAATCGCCGTTCTTTCCGCGTCAAATGCCGCATCAGACGGTCGACGCATCCAAGGAACGGTTGCCCCTCATCCTGAATCTGAGTGCTCAGGGTAGAAGGCAGCGTTCGTTCATCCAACGCGGGCGCAGCCATACCACACGCAAGGCGCCCGTACCGGCTGTTCGCCGCACCGTCATGTGCCGGCGTACTGCTTTGCCGCAGCGTTGCCGCACTGTTTGCCCGCACTCGCCGCATGAAGCGCATATTCGCGCCAGCTCGCCCAATCGTCATATCGTCGGGCCAGCCGGCTGCATCGGTTGGCGCAGGGCCAGGCGCAGAGCAAGCAGGCAGATAGACGGGGAGTAGAGGTGTCGTTCGCCTCGTGCGGCACGCGGCTTGCCTGTTAGCCAGTCGTATGTCGATCTAACGTCGGACAGCCGGATTCGATCCCACGCAAGATGTTGTTGCCAAGGAGAAGCCACCACGATGAAGTCGGCGTTTTCATTTTTTCCCGCCTGGCCGTTGCAGCTCGACGGTATTTTCTGGGCCGGACTCGCACTGCTCGCCGCCGGTTTGTGCGGCGAGCTTTGTTATCGGGCGTGGCGTTTGCCGCGGATCTCGGGCTACGGAGTGATCGGGCTCATTGCCGGATCGGCCGGGTTTGGCGTGATCGACGCCGATGTCGGCACGGCCGCGCGGCCGCTGCTCGACGTCGCGCTCGGCCTGCTGCTGTTCGAACTGGGCAGCCGTCTCGACTTGCGCTGGATCCGCCGCAATCCCTGGCTCATCCTTTCGAGTCTTGCCGAGTCCTCGCTCACCTTCGTGCTCGTACTCGCGGTGCTGCTGTTCCTGTCCGTGCCGACGATGATCGCACTCGTCGTGTCGGCGATCGCCATGGCGACGTCGCCTGCGATGGTTATCCAGCTCAAGACCGAGCTGCGCGCAGAAGGCCAGGTCACGCAGCGCCTGCTCACGCTCACGGCGCTGAACAGCATGTACGCGGTGATCGTGGAGAAGCTCGCCTCGACCTGGCTGCATCAGGAAATGTACGGCAACGTGTTCGCGACGATCCTTCAGCCGCTTTATCTGCTGATCGGCTCGCTGGTTCTCGCGTTCGTGCTCGCCCGCGCGTGCACGCTGTTTTACCGTCGGCTGAGCCCGCAGGACGAGCACTCGTTCGTCGCGCTCTTCGGCCTCGTGCTGCTGGCGATCGCCATTGCGCACCTGCTCAAGCTCTCGACGATCCTGAGCCTGCTTGCCGCGGGCATTATCGTGAAGAATCTGGAGCCGCGTCCGCAGTTGTGGCCGCAGCATTTCGGCACGGCCGGATGGCTGCTTACGGTGATTCTGTTCGTGCTCACGCTCACCACCTTCGAGTGGCACGACATTCTCGTGGGCGGGGCGGCAGCAGCGGGGCTGATCGTCGCACGTCTCGTGGCCAAGCTCGTCGGCGTGCTGATATTCGCCAAGCCGAGCGGGCTGCACTGGAAGCAGGGTGTGGCACTCGGCCTCGCCTTGACGCCCATGTCGGCGCTCGCGCTGCTGCTCGTCGAGGACACCTACGAGCTTTATCCGACGTTCGATCCGCGCCTGCGCGCGATCATTCTTTGCTCGATCGTCGTGCTGCAGCTCTTCGGACCCTGGGTGGTCTATCGCGCGCTTGCGCTCGTCGGCGAACGCGGCGAAAAATGAATCTCGCGTCGCGCGCGGCCGGCGGCTTGCGCGCGACGCCCCGACAGGAAACGCCATGTCACTTGAAACGTTTGTCGATTCGAAGCCGTTCACGTTCGGCATCGAACTCGAAATGCAGATCGTCAACACGCACGACTACGATCTGACCAAGGCGGGTAGCGACCTCATGCGCCTCGTCAAAGATCAGGAGATTCCGGGCAATATCACGCCCGAAATCACCGAAAGCATGATCGAACTCTCCACCGGCATCTGCACGAATCACGAGCAGGCTGTGGCCGATCTGCGCAAGATTCGCGACACGCTCGTCGCCGCGGCCGATCGTCTCAATGTCGGTCTGTGCGGCGGCGGTACCCACGCGTTCCAGCAATGGAGCGACCGGCGCATCGTCGATACGCCGCGCTTTCAGTATCTGTCCGAGCTGTACGGCTACCTGGCAAAGCAATTCACCGTGTTCGGCCAGCACGTGCACATCGGCTGCCCGGATGCGGACAGCGCGCTCTTCCTGCTGCACTCCCTTTCGCGCTTCATCCCGCACTTCATCGCGCTCTCGGCCTCGTCGCCGTATGTGCAGGGCGTGGACACCGGATTTCATTCGGCACGACTGAATTCCGTGTTCGCGTTTCCGCTTTCGGGCCGCGCGCCGTTCGTGCTGAGCTGGGAGGAGTTCAAGGAGTACTTCTCGAAGATGGTGCACACTGGCGTTGTCAACAGCATGAAAGACTTCTACTGGGACATCCGCCCGAAACCCGGCTTCGGCACGATCGAGGTGCGCGTGATGGACACGCCGCTTTCGGTGGAGCGCGCCGCCGCGATCGCCTGCTACATCCAGACGCTCGCGCGCCATCTGCTCACCGACCGGCCGATCGCGCCGCTCGAGGACGACTACCTCGTGTACACGTTCAACCGCTTCCAGGCGTGCCGCTTCGGCCTGGCCGGCACCTGCGTGAATCCGCAAACGGGCGAGCGCCGCACGATTTCCGAAGACATCCTCGAAACGCTGGACCGGATCGCCCCGCACGGCGAGGTGCTCGGCTCGACGCGCGCACTCACCGAAATCGGCACGATCGCCCGCGCGCAGAACAACGACGCCAGCTGGCTGCGCAGCGTGGTGGCCGAAGAAAAATCGCTGCACGAGGCCGTGCGCCAGCAGTGCCTGCGCTGGCGCGCCTGACGGGAATCGAGGGGAGCCGGCGGACGTACAGGACCACTGACCGATTTTCGCGGGGTGCCAGAAGCGCCCCGCGCCGGCAAAACAGGATGCAAGGGCAGCTTTCGGGCTGCCCTTAGTGCTTTCGGGGGCCGGAAAATGGGCAGCAGGCGGCCGAGAGGCGGGTGAGATGCGGCCGACAAGCGGGTGAACAGCGGGTGAACGGCAGGCCAAAAACGGGTCGCGTTGGTTCCGCGCGCCACTTTTTTCGAGGCGGAAAAAATTTTTTTGCCGGCTTCGAGGTACCTGGGGGTTCTTAATTTTTTTGACCTGGGTCCCGTCATGGTCCATATTCATGGACAGGTGGCCCGCACCGCTGTGGGTAACCTTCGATTTCCCTGCAAACTCAATGGACTACGTAATGATTGGTTAGCCACAGCCGGGCAGATTCCAGTTGCGTTTGAGACAGAAATCCGCGATAACCTGCATGAGTCATGGGCCGACGATTGCGAGCCGTCAAGAACCTGTGCACATGGTAATAGCCTGCTTATCAACGGGTTATCCACAATTCACGTTGGATAAGTTAGCTGTGCGATTTGCCGCTCTCGCATAGAATGTCGGTTTGCTGCACTGGCGTCGGGACTTGAAGGATGTTTCCGGGGCCTGCGGCAAGAAACATGACAGTGCAACGCATACGCACGGCGTACGCGAAGCAGGAATTTTTTGAGATGGTGCGGCGTTCGGGAAACCGGGCGCCAGCGTTCCCACAGGCCGTCGGTCAAAGCGGCGGCTGACGATGCAGCGCAAGCTGCCAATAACCAGCGAAAGACTATGAGCGAAGGCGTATACGGAGAGCAGGCAGCCGGGCGGGTGACCCATAGCCTGCTGCGACTTAGCACGGCAATGCGGAGCCAGGCGTGGGACTGGGCCGAAGGGGCAGGACTCACGCCTACCCAGGGCGAAATTCTCGTGCTGCTGATGCAGCGTAAGGGGCCGATGCGCCTCGGCGAGATCGCGCGTGAAACGGCCCTCACGGCCGCAACCACCAGCGATGCGGTGAGCACGCTCGAAACGAAGGGGCTCGTCGAAAAGCGCCGTGCGCTCGACGACGGCCGCGCTCTCGCGGTGCGTCTCACGTCGCGCGGCCGCACGGCGGCGAAGAAGGCCTCGCAGTGGCCCGACTTCCTGTCGAAGGCGGTCGGCACGCTGAAGGCGGACGAGCAGTCCACGCTTTATCGCACGCTGCTCAAGACGGTTTATCTGCTCGAATCGCAGGAAACCAGCCCGCAGCACCGCATGTGCCTGACCTGCTCGCATTTCGAGCCGAGCAAGAACCCGAAGAAGACGCCGCATCACTGCCAGCTTCTGAACATCGACATGGCTGACACGGATCTGCGTCTCGATTGCTCGGTCTACGAACAGGCCGACGTGACGACCCAGAAGAAGAACTGGAAGATCTTCGCGGTTTAAGGCCGAAGCTGCGCCGCCCCAATGCGGGCGGCGCGCGTCATGCATGTAATGCACGGTAATGCGAAGCATCGCGCGGTCGTTGGCCTGCCGACGTTGCGTGGTGACTTTGCGTGCATCAGATGCGTGCGTGGCAATTTGTGTAGTTCTCGCAAGTATTGGCCACACGTTTTTTGGCATGACCGTCGGCGCAAACGATCGCATGCGCCGTAAAAAAGCGGTGACGTGCATGCCGCCCACAGCCGACCCGGGAATGTGCCGATGAATCGCGAAGTATTGGCTGTGCGCCATGTCTATTTCGAGGACCTCGGCAGCTTCGAGCGCGTGCTCGGCGACCGTGGACGCCCCGTGCGCTATGTCGACGTCGGCTTCGCCCGTGTTGGCGCACTCAATCCCTTGTCGGCGTCGCTTATGGTCGTACTCGGCGGCCCGATCAACGCGTGCGACGATGCGCGCTATCCCACACTCGTTCCCCTAGCCGCGATGATCGAAAAGCGCATCGCGGCGGGTCTCCCTACGCTCGGCATCTGCCTCGGCGCGCAGCTCATCGCGCGCGTGCTCGGTGCGCGCGTGTATGCGGGACCCCAGCCCGAGATCGGCTGGACGCCGCTCACGCTCACCGACGCCGGCCGCGCGTCCCCGTTGCAGCACCTCGACGGCGCAGCGACTTCCATGCTGCACTGGCATGGCGACACCTTCGATCTGCCGCAGGGCGCGACGCGTCTCGCTTCCACGCCGCTATGCGAGAACCAGGCGTTTTCCTGGGGCGACCACGTGCTCGGCCTGCAGTGCCATCCCGAAGTGCGCGCCGACCGCTTCGAGCCTTGGCTGATCGGTCATGCCGCCGAAATTGCCAGCGCGGGCGTGGACGTGAACGCGCTGCGCGACGATACGGCGCGCCACGGGCCGCTCCTCGAAGCGCAGGCGAGCCGCATGTTCGGCGAATGGCTCGATGCCGTCGATGCGCAGATGGCCGCGCGCCAACCCTGAGCCGCGCCTGAGCCCAAGCTGATCCACCTCGCGCCGGCGCACGTCGCGCCGGCGTCGTGTTCCCTGTCGAACGCTCGAAAAAAGCGCGTGCTATTCTCGGACGCTTCTGCCAACCGTCCGTGGACCTCCCATGAGCAAGCTCTTCACTCCGCTCGAACTGCGTGGCGTGACGCTCCCCAATCGCATCGTCGTTTCGCCGATGTGCCAGTACTCCGCCGAGCGCGGCGAAGCCAACGACTGGCACATGATCCATCTCGGCCACCTGGCGCTTTCGGGCGCGGCGATGCTCTGCATCGAAGCCACGGCCGTCGAGCCTGACGGCCGCATCACCCCGGGCTGTCTCGGCCTGTGGGACGACGCGACCGAAGCCGCACTCGAACCCGTGATTGCCGCGATCCGCCGCCATTCGCCTATTCGCATCGCCATGCAGATCTCGCACGCGGGGCGCAAGGCGTCGAGTCATGTACCCTGGGAAGGCGGCCAGCTGATTTCGGTCGCCGACGGTGGGTGGCTGCCGCACGCGCCTTCGGCGCTTGCGCACAAGGAGGGCGAGGCGCCGCCGCTCGCACTCGACGTCGCGGGTCTGAATCGCGTGCGCGATGCGTTCGTGGCCACGGCGCGCCGCGCTGCGCGTCTTGGCATCGACGCGCTCGAAATTCACGCGGCGCACGGCTATCTGCTGCACCAATTTCTCTCGCCGATCGCGAACCAGCGCAGCGACGAGTACGGCGGCTCGCGCGAAAACCGCATGCGCTTTCCGCTCGAAGTGTTCGACGCCGTGCGCGCCGAGTTTCCTGCCGCTCGTCCGATCGGCGTGCGCGTTTCGGCAACGGATTGGGTCGATGGCGGCTGGACGCCTGATGACACCGTCGTCTTTGCGCAGGCGCTCAAGGCGCGCGGTGCGGACTGGATCGACGTGTCGTCGGGCGGCGTGTCACCGCTGCAGAAGATTCCGCTCGAGCCCGGCTATCAAGTACCGTTCGCGCGCAAGGTGAAGGCCGAAACCGGTATGACGACGATTGCGGTGGGCCTCATCACCGACGCCTTGCAGGCCAACCAGATCATCGAAGACGGCGAAGCCGACATGATCGCAATGGCGCGCGCGATGCTCTACGATCCGCGCTGGCCGTGGCACGCCGCGGCGCAACTCGGCGCGAGCGTGAGCGCGCCGCCGCAATACTGGCGCTCGCAACCGCGCGAGTTGAAGAAGCTGTTCGGCGAGACGACGCTCGGCCAGCGCTGAAACACGCTGCGCGTGGTGGTTTCTCGCGACGCATATGGGTTGAACGAAAGAGGCGCGAGCGTGTACGATGCCGTCTGTGGCGCGCCGGGCGTCGCATGAGCGCGGCGCCCAATCGGCGCCGCGTTTGCGTACGGAGCGTGACGAGGCAGGACGCGAGGTTTGATGCAAGGGCCGATGCAAGGCCAGGCAGACCGTCAGGCACGGCTTCATGAGAGAGCCACAGGCGACGCAAGCGGGCATGTTGTCCACGCCGTCTGTCATGACCGGGACCGTCTCCCCCAGTACTTCACAAGGATTCATTCAATGAGTGAACGCAGGATCGTCGTGCGCCAGTCGGGCGTGCACGGCAAGGGCGTGTTTGCGGCGGTCTCCATTGCCACCGGCGAACGACTGATCGAATACAAGGGCGAGCGCATCTCCTGGAAGGAGGCGCTGCGGCGTCATCCGCATAATCCTGACGAACCGAATCACACGTTCTATTTCGCGCTCGACGACGGCGACGTGATCGACGGCAAGGTGAAGGGCAACAGCGCGCGCTGGATCAATCATTCGTGCGCGCCGAACTGCGAAGCCGAGGAAATCGAAGGACACGTCTATATTCACGCGCTGCGCGATATCGCCGAAGGCGAGGAGCTCTTCTACGACTACGGCCTCGTGATCGACGCGAAGCAGACGAAGAAGCTCAAGCGCGAATACGAATGCCGTTGCGGCGCCCGCAAGTGCCGCGGCACGATGCTCGCGCCGCCCGACGACGACAAGTCTGCGAAGGGCGCGAAAGCGTCGAAGGGCAAGAACAAAAAGAAGAAGTAAGCGCCGCAGCGCGCGTCGCACCGTATCAAGCACAAGGGCCGCATGAGCGGCCCTTGTCGTTTTCCTGGCGCGTGCAGCGATCAGAGATCGATGCTCGCCTGGTGGGTCGGTTTCTTCTCGCGCGGCTCGCCGGCCTCGATCGTGCGCAGATGCGCGGTCTCGAAGGCGCTGGCCTCCTTGCTGTCTTTCCCGTCCTTGACGTCTTTGCCGCCAGGCGCGCTGCGGCGCGCGAGCGGCACGCGCACGATGAAGCGCGCGCCGCCTTCCGGCGCATCTTCGTAATGCACGCTGCCTCGATGCAGCGTCATGATGTCGTGGACGATCGCGAGGCCGAGACCCGCGCCGCTATCGACACCGCTTTCGCTCTGACCGTCGCCGCGGAAGAAGCGCTTGAAGAGATCCGCTTGCTGCGAAGCGGGCACGCCGTTACCGTTGTCCTCCACGACGATCTCGGCCATCGGCATGCCTTCCACGGAGGACTGCGAAACGGTTACGGTGATGCGGGCGCCTTCGAGACGCGCGGGCGGCAAATATTTGAGCGCGTTGTCGAGCAGGTTCGCGATGACCTCGTGCAGCAGCACGGGGTTGCCGCGCACCATCAACGGCGTGTCGTTTTCGGGATCGTCGAGACGCTGGAAGCCGAGGTCGACGTGGCTCGCCAGCGCCCGCGGGACCCACTCGGCGCCGGTCTCGAAGGCGAGCGCGGCCATGTCGATATCGACGAAGCGCGCGGCCTGTTCACCCGGCTCCGCACGCGCGAGCGAGAGCAGCTGATTCGACAGACGCACCGCGCGATCGGCGGCCGCACGCAGTTCGCGCACTGCGTCGTTGACCTTTTGCGGCTCACGTGCGTTGACGGCCTGCTCGGCGTGCAGCTTCACCGCGGTGAGCGGCGTACGCAGCTGGTGGGCGGCGTCGGCGATGAACTTGCGCTGCGCCTCGAGCGCGGTCTTCAGCCGGCCGAGCAGCGCGTTCAGCGCGCCAGTGAGCGGGCGGATCTCGACAGGCACGTAGGTCTCGTCCACGGGTTCGAGGGACGTGTGCGTCTGGCGGTTGAGCGAGTCGGCGAGGGCGGTGAGCGGGTTGAGTTGCTGGTTGACCACGCGCCACACGATGACCCAGCCGGCGAGCAGCAGGAGCAGCAACGGCATCATGATCGCGACGAGAAATTCGGCCGCGATACGAAAGCGATGATGCACCGGCTGACCGACTTCCACGACGATCGGATTGCCATTCGCCTGCGGCACGCGCACCTGGGCGACCCGCACGGTCACGCCCTGATAGAGCGTTTCGAACACGTACGCGTAGTGCATGCGGCGCACGTTGGTGCCTTGCAGCGGCAGGTCGTGGTCACCCGCGATTTCGGTTTCGCCGTTGCTGATGCGATAGACGAGGTGCTCGACGGGGTCGGAAAACATCGCCTGCGCGAGCGGCGGGACGGTGTTGGGGGCGTCGTCGCCGGCGATCTGGATCTGCCGGGAAATGGCCGTGGCGAGGTCGGCGAGCGAGCGGTCGACCACGTGCTGCGTGTACTGCCAGGCGAGCCAATAGGCGATCAGGCCGCTCATCAGCGCGAGCAGCGAAAGCGGGGCGGCGAGGCGCCGTAGCAGCGTGCGCCGCAGACTCGTTGCGGCAGGTGAGGACATGATGGCTTCGGGGCGAATGATGAATCGTGTGTGCGGCGGCGTGCGCTGCACGGAACCGATCCATTGTACGCGGGCCGCGGGCGTGGCGGCTGAAGTGCCGGTGAGACGTCAAAAACCGGCGCCATCAAGCGCAAACGGCGGCGGAATGATCCGCCGCCGCTGGCTGGCTCGGAAAACGAGGCGGATCAAGCCGCCTGGCGGATTTCCTGCAGCAGATAGCCGAAGCCGCGCACCGTGACGATCTCGACACGGCAGTTCTCGAGCTTCTTGCGCACTCGGTGCACATAGACTTCGATCGCGGTGTCGCCGAGGTCGCCGCCGAAGTGCGTGAGGTGGTCCTGCAGTTGCGCCTTGCTCACCACGCGGCCATGACGCAGCAGCAGCATTTCGAGCACGGCGAACTCACGCGGCGAGAGTTCGAGCGGCTTGTCGTCGTTGAAGATGCGGCGATCGACACCCGACAGGCGCACGCCGCCGAGCGACACTTCGGGGCGCGGCACGTCGCCGTGCGGGCCGCTGCGGCGCATCACGGCGCGAATGCGCGCTTCGAGCTCGGCCGGTTCGAACGGCTTGAGCATGTAGTCGTCGGCGCCGGAATTCAGGCCCTGGACGCGGTCGTTCAGTTCGTCGCGCGCGGTGAGCACGATGACGGGCGTATGCCGGTTGCTTTGGCGAAAGCGCGAAAGCAGCGTCATGCCGTCGATGCCCGGCAGCCCGAGATCGAGGATCACGAGCTCATGGCGATTCTGCGTGAGGGCCTGTTCGGCGAAGATGCCGTCGTGGACCATGTCGACCGTAAAGCCGGCTTGTTCGAGGCTGGACTGGATACCGCGTGCGATAGGGCGGTCGTCTTCGATCAGAAGGAGTCGCATGGGATTCGCTCAAGTACAATGGGTTTAGCGTTCAGGCACGCAGTTCGCGAAGCGTCGCTTGCTGTGGCACAGCCCGACGGTTGCGCGATCACGATCCACATGTCCGATATTTCGATCACCGAACTCGAAGCCGCGATCAACTTCTGGCGCAACCGCTCGCCTTCGATTGGCGATGAACTCGCGTTGTGCCAGGAGGCGAGTGCGCTCTCCAAGCCTTATGCGCTGCTGATTGTACAGCGTCAGAACGCCATATCACCGGAACGTTTAGACCCGATTGCCCGCGCTGCCTGGGAGTCTTACGTATCCATCAAGAATAGCCTTCAAAGCTGAAGGTTTGAAGGCCCGGCACCCTGCATTATGCTTTCACGGCGCGCTGTGCGCTCGTTGAGTGCGCTCGCCATGCGCACAGCGTACCCATGCTTAGTACCGCTGCTTATGCGCTGAGCGGTCCCGGAGCGATCGAATCGATAAAGCGGGCGAGTTCGATGTCGCGCGAGGTGAGGCCGTCGGCCTCGTGCGTGGAAAGCGTGATCTCGACGCGGTTGTAGACGTTGAACCACTCGGGGTGATGGTTCATTTCCTGCGCCTTGATGGCGACGCGCGTCATGAAGCCGAACGCTTCGTTGAAGTCGGCGAAGCGGAAATGGCGCTGGATCGCATCGCGGCCGGCGACGGCCTGCCAGCCGCGCAGGTCGGCGAGTTCGGATGCGCGCTCTTCGGATGTGAGTCGGTTGATCATCGTTGCACCTGTATTGAGCTTGAGGCCGGGCGTGAGCCGTTAGCCGATCAGCCATTTTTTCACGTATGGGGCACGCGTGCGAGCGCTCGCATCAAGGAAATGCGCGCTTGCTGCGGCGCAAAGTCCGCATGTCGTTCAGACGTCCCCGTCGTCGAGCCAGCCCTCGCGCGTACCGCGCGTGATGATCGTGTCGCTGTGCAGCACGTCGCCAGCCGCGTGCGGGGGCGCCGCGATGAGCGCCGCCGGATCAGCCAGACGCGACGCAATGCCGGCGCCCAGCGCGTCGAAAAGCTGCGCGAACGAGTCGATCACGAAGTAGGTCTTCTGGAACGTGTCGATGCGATAGCGCGTACGCAGCACACGGTCGAGGTCGAACGCGAGCCGGTTGGGCGCCGCGCTCTCCACGCTGTATAGCGTCTCGCCCTTGCTCGACACGATGCCGGCGCCGTAGATCTTCACGCCGTTGGGTGCACTCGCGTCGCGCATCAGGCCGAATTCCACCGTGTACCAGTAGAGCCGCGCGAGCAACGGCAACGCGCGCTCCTCGACGGCGAGCGCGGCGCGGCCATAGGCGTGAATCGCATCGGCGAAAGTGGGGTCGGTGAGCAGCGGGACATGGCCGAACAGGTCGTGAAAACAGTCGGGTTCCTCCAGATAGTCGAGCTGATCGGGACGGCGCATCCACCAGGTCACCGGAAAGCGCCGGTTCGCAAGATGCTCGAAGAAAATGCGCTCGGGCACGAGGCCCGGCACGGCCACGATGCGCCATCCGGTTGCGGCCATCAGGCGCTCGCTCACCTGCGCGAAGGAGGGAACGTGGGAAACATTCAGGCCGAGGCGCAACGCACCCTCCATGAAGGCGTCGCAGGCGCGGCCTTCGAGCAGGGCGCGCTGGCGCCGGTAAAGCTGGTCCCAGACGGCGTGGTCGGCCGCGCCGTAGCGCTCGAGCGGCTGGTCGATCGTGAAATCGGGACGGGTGGTGAGACCCGCGTCGAACTGCTCCTGCAGTTTCGCGGTGGCGGCGGCCATGTTCGTAACGCTCCACTAAAAAGGCTTGCTGTCATGCAAGTCTAGAGCGGATAGCGCGCGGAATGTGCGCGTACTCCATGGTTTGTGACTCAGATATGCAATAATCGAGCGCAATATAGTCAATTAATGCGGATTCCATTCATGCTTGAACTCGACCATTTCGATCTTGCGCTGCTCGACGTGCTGCAGCGCTTCGGGCGCGCCACGCATCAGCAGCTTGGCGAACAGGTGCCGCTCTCGCCCTCGCAGATCGGCAGGCGGCTGCAGCGCCTCGAGGCCTCTGGGGTGATTGACGGCTATCGCGTGGTGCTGCGGCCCGAAAAACTCGGGCTCGGCGTGACCGCGTTCACGAGCCTGAAGCTCAAGCATCACGGGGATTCGATCATCGAGCAGTTCCAGCAGCAGATCGACGTGCTGCCTGAAGTGCTCGAATGCCATGCCGTGGTGGGAGACGCCGATTATTTGCTGCGCATCGTCGCGCCCGATCTGAACGCGCTCTCGACGTTCGTCATGAAAAAGCTCATGCGCGTGCCCGGCGTGGACAGCGTGCGCTCGAACATCGTGCTCACCACGTTCAAGCGCAACGGGCCGCTGCCGCTCGGGCACCTGGAGCCGGGCGCGCCGGCGGCGTGAGTGGCATGGGAGTGATGGCGTAGCGGGCCGCAAGGGCCCGCCTGGCCAATTACAGGTGTCAGGCCGCGTTGGCCGTATTGAGCAGATCCACGTAAGCCACCGCGACGAGATCGCTCTCGTCCACGCCGAGCTTCGCGAACACCGCGTGCGCTTCGGCTTCGCCGCCTTGCTCGTCGTCCTCGGGGCCGAGCACCACTTCCAGCTCGACGAAGTCGCCCAGACCATCCACGCGGTCCAGATGGATGCGCGTGCGGCCCGCCAGATACACGTGGCGCTCCTTCGAGACGATGCCGCGCGTGGTGAGCGCCGTGGCGAGCAGCGAGTGCATCGCCTCGGCATTGGTGACGGGGCTGCGCGTGTAGTACGAGGCCTTCGGACCGTCGCGGTCGTCGCGCTGATAGAAGATCAACTCGGGCGGCGTGCCGTCGTCGAACTGGCGCAGCTTCAGGCGGCCGCGCGGTACGTCATAGAAGAAGTCCTGCTGGCGAAAGATCAGCGGCGCGTCGGTGGCGAGCTGGGAAGCGCGATCGCGCAGGGCGTCGAATTGACGGGCGCGGGCTTTGATTTCGATGTTGCGGGCCATGCAAGGCTCCTGTCGAACGAAGAGAACAAGGGGGGAACGATGGGAGAGGCTGGAAACGCGCCGCGCAGGGTGAGCACACCAGTGGGCGTGCCGAAAACGCAGAGCGAATTCCCAATCTATCAAAACTTGTGTGACAGCGCTGTTACGCGACCAGGCTTGCGCTTACGTCAGACATGAACGGCGCGCGCGTCTTCATGAGCGCGGCTCATATCGCCCACTGCGTTTCGATCGACTTGAGTGCCGCCGCGATGGTGGGCTCGTCGCGCCGCGCGGCGAGCGTGATGAAGGTGAGTTCCGTGGGCACCGTCACGCCTTCGACGATGGTGAGCCCGTGTGCGTGCGCTTCGGCGAGGGCCGTGGAATCGCGTGCGAGCGTGAGGCCCACACCCGACTTCACGAGATCGAGCATCGACGGCTCCTGGTCCACCTCCGCCACCTTCACGGGTTTGGCATGCGCCGCCTCGAACAGCGTGGTGAGCAGGCGGTTGTGCGCGGAGGCGGGCGGTGTCCAGATCCACGGCAGCGCGGCGAGCGCGCGCCAGTCGCGCGCATCCTTCACGCGGTCCTTCCAGCCCGCGGGCGCGAGCACGCGGTACTGAAAGCGCGTGAGCGTGATGACGTGGAAGGTCTCGGGGTCGGGCGCAGGCTGGCCGATGTAGTAGCCCACGTCGAGCTCGCGCGAGCGCACCTGGTCGAGCACCCAGCCTGACATGCCGTGGCGCAGCGCCGTTTCGATCTGCGGCCACGTTTCGACGAGCTGGCGCAGAAAGCCGCCGAGGCGCAGGAACGCCGGATCGAGAATCGTGCCGATGCGCAAGCGCCCACGCACCTCGTGCCGCAGTGCAGCAGCGGCGCGCTGAACGTCGCCGGCCGCGGCGAGCGCGCGTTCGGCGTGCGGCAGCAGCGCCTGGCCGTCGCGTGTGAGCGCGAGGCCGTGAGAGGTGCGCGTGAAGAGCGTGACGCCAAGCGCCTCCTGCAAATGCTTGATCTGCAGGCTCACGGCCGGCTGCGTGAGATGCAGATGGGTAGCCGCACGCGTGAGGTTGCCCTCGCGCGCGACCGTGACAAACGCTCGGAGCAAGGTCAGGTCCATATCCTGATATTAAACCGCCTTATATCGCTGTTGAGCATTAATCATTGGATCGCGCCCCAGCCTCGCGATTACGCTAATTAGATCGAGGCTTCACGACAAAAGAGGCACAGACATGGGCGAGACACATCAGAACGAAGCCGGCGTACGCATGCTGACCCACTTCGTCAACGGCAAGCCGCTGGCTGGAACGAGCGAGCGTCATGGCGACGTCTTCAATCCGGCGTTCGGCAAAGTGAGCGCGCGCGTGCCGCTCGCCACCGTGGCGGAAGTCGACGCCGCCGTTGCCGCCGCGCAGGCCGCGTTTCCGGCCTGGGCGGAGATGGCGCCCATCAAGCGCGCGCGCATTCTCTTCAAGTTCAAGGATCTGCTCGACCAGCATCACGACGAACTCGCCGAACTCATTACGCGCGAACACGGCAAGGTGTTCTCCGACGCGAAGGGCGAGGTGATGCGCGGCATCGAGGTGGTCGAGTTCGCGTGCGGCATTCCCAATCTGCTGAAGACCGACTTCACCGACCAGATCGGCGGCGGCATCGACAACTGGAATCTGCGCCAACCGCTGGGCGTCGTGGCGGGCATCACGCCGTTCAACTTCCCGATGATGGTGCCGTGCTGGATGTTCCCGATCGCGCTCGCGTGCGGCAACACGTTCGTGCTGAAGCCTTCGGAGCGTGATCCTTCCGCTTCAGTGCGGCTTGCCGAACTGCTCAAGGAAGCCGGGTTGCCCGACGGCGTGTTCAACGTCGTGCACGGCGACAAGGTGGCCGTGGACGCGCTGCTTGCGCATCCCGACGTCACCGCGCTGTCGTTCGTCGGGTCGACGCCGATCGCCGAATACATCTACACGGAAGGCACGAAGCACGGCAAGCGCGTGCAGGCGCTGGGCGGCGCGAAGAATCACCTCGTCGTGATGCCCGACGCCGATCTCGACCAGGCCGTCGATGCGCTGATCGGCGCGGCCTACGGCTCGGCCGGCGAGCGCTGCATGGCGATTTCGGTGGCGGTGGCCGTGGGCCATATCGCCGACGAACTGGTCGAGCGCCTCACGCCGCGCGTGAAGGCGCTGCAGATCGGCAGCGGCATGGACGGCGCCTCGGAAATGGGGCCGCTCGTCACGGGCGTGCATCGCGCGAAAGTGCAGGGCTATATCGAGGCGGGCGTGGCGGCGGGCGCGAAGCTCATCGTGGACGGGCGCGGCCACAAGGTGGACGGTCATGAGGACGGCTTCTTCCTCGGCGGCACGCTATTCGACGACGTGAAGACCGACATGAAGATCTACAAGGAAGAGATCTTCGGTCCGGTGCTTTCGGTCGTGCGCGTGCCCGATTTCGCGAGCGCCGTCGAGTTGATCAACGCTCACGAATTTGCCAACGGCGTGTCGTGCTACACCTCGGACGGCGGCGTCGCGCGCGCCTTCTCGCGCCAGATCAAGGTGGGGATGGTGGGCATCAACGTACCGATTCCGGTGCCGATGGCGTGGCACTCGTTCGGCGGCTGGAAGCGCTCGCTGTTCGGCGACCACCATGCCTACGGCGAGGAAGGCGTGCGTTTCTACACGCGCTACAAGAGCATCATGCAGCGCTGGCCCGACAGCATTGCCAAGGGCGCGGAATTCACCATGCCGGTGGCGAAGTAGGCGAGCGGTAGCCGGTCAGTTCGAAAGGAATCCGAAGCATTCGATACCGCCCGGCGCGGCAATCGCAGTTCAAAAATACAACATAAAGAGAGCGGTAATCGCTGGAGACACATCATGCCTGCACCGAGTGAAGCTCAGGCCTCGCGCCGCCTCGAAGGCGAATTCGACTATGTGATCGTCGGCGCGGGCACCGCGGGCTGCGTGCTCGCCAATCGCCTGACCGAAGACGCGGACGTTTCCGTGCTGCTCATCGAGGCGGGCGGCACGGACGACTACCACTGGATCCATATTCCCGTGGGCTACCTGTACTGCATCGGCAATCCGCGTACGGACTGGCTCTACAAGACCGGCGCGGAAAAAGGCCTCAACGGCCGCTCGCTCTCCTATCCGCGCGGGCGCGTGCTCGGCGGTTCGTCGTCGATCAACGGCATGATCTACATGCGCGGCCAGCGCGAGGACTACGACAACTGGGCGCGCGAGACCGGCGATTCCGGCTGGTCGTGGGACAGCGTGCTGCCCGTGTTCCGTCGCAGCGAAGACCATCACGGCGGCGCGAGCGAGTTTCACGGCGCGGGCGGCCAATGGCGCGTGGAGAAGCAGCGCCTGCGCTGGCAGATTCTCGAATCGTTCGCGCACGCCGCGCAAGAGCAGGGCATTGCCGCCACCGACGACTTCAATCGCGGCGACAACAGCGGCGTGGGCTATTTCGAGGTGAACCAGAAGCGCGGTGTGCGCTGGAACGCGTCGAAGGCGTTCCTGCGTGGGGCGATGAAGCGGCCCAACCTCACTGTCGTCACCGGCGCGCTCACGCAGCGGGTGATATTCGAAGGCAAGCGCTGCGTGGGCGTGGAGTATCGCGGCGACGTCGATTACGTCGCGCGGGCGCGTTGTGAAGTGATCCTGAGCGCCGGCGCTGTGAATTCGCCGCAATTGCTCGAGCTTTCCGGCATCGGCGACGCTGCCCGGCTCGCGCAGCTCGGCATTGGCGTCGTGCAGGATCTGCGCGGCGTGGGCGAGAACCTTCAGGACCATCTGCAACTGCGCATGGCGTTTCGCGTGAACGGCGTGCGTACGCTCAACACGGCCTCCGCGCACTGGTGGGGCAAGCTGATGATCGGCATGCAGTACGCGTTCTTCCAGAGCGGGCCGATGTCGATGGCGCCCTCGCAACTCGGCGCATTCGCGAAATCGGACCCGGGCGATCCCGCGCTCACGCGGCCCGACCTCCAGTATCACGTGCAGCCGCTTTCGCTCGACCGCTTCGGCGAGCCGTTGCATCGCTTCAATGCGTTCACGGCCTCGGTGTGCAATCTGCGGCCCACCTCGCGCGGCAGTATCCACGCCGTGTCGGCTGACCCCTCGCAGGCGCCCGCGATCGCGCCCAATTATCTTTCGACCGATCACGACCTGCGCGTTGCGGCCAACTCGATACGGCTCACGCGGCGCATAGCGGCTTCTGGTGCGCTCGCGCGTTACCAGCCGCATGAGATCCTGCCGGGGCTCGCGTTCCAGACTGAGGAGCAACTGCGCGAGGCGGCGGGCAACGTCGGCACGACGATCTTTCATCCGGTCGGCACCTGCCGCATGGGCCGCGCGGACGACCCCGACGCCGTGGTCGACGCGCGCCTGCGTGTGCGCGGCGTGGAGGGCCTGCGGGTGGTGGACGCGTCGGTCATGCCGACCATTACCTCGGGAAACACGAATTCGCCGACGCTGATGATCGCGGAGCGCGCCGCCGAGATGCTGCGCGCCGACCGCCGCGAGGGTGCGCGTGCGCAAACGGAGGCCGCCGCCGGTGTCACGCTGACGACCGCCTGAGGGCATGGAGCGACGCGCAAGATCGCGTCGATTCGAAGACTATTTGGGACGCGAGCGGAAGCGCTTCCGCTCGCGTGTTTCTGTACGTCTGTGAGCTACGGGTTTGCGGCGATCGTGCGCCTAACGTGCAGTCATCGTTCATCGTACTGTCGTCAACTGTCAGTCGTAATGTTCGCTGTCCTTGTGGCGCTCCCTTAAGTGCAAATCCCAATGATTGCGCTGCATCATTGGCGAGACAATGACGCGAAAGTCGGCAGGCGCGCGTTGCGCGCATCGGGAGGCGCGCCGCCACGTCCGCGCCGGACCTCACCGTGCACCACGAGTCACGGACGGTCTGCAGTGTTACGCCTTACCACGCTCGGAAGGGGACATGATTCTCGGCGACACGATTCTGGAGACGCGCGACCTCACGAAACAGTTCAAGGGCTTCACGGCCGTGAACGGCGTGAACCTGCGCGTGTGCCGCGGCTCGATCCATGCACTGATCGGACCGAACGGCGCAGGCAAGACCACCTGCTTCAACCTCCTCACCAAATTCCTCGTGCCCAGCGCGGGGCGCATCGTTTTCAACGGCATCGACATCACACATGAGCGGCCCGCGCAGATCGCGCGGCGCGGCATCATCCGCTCGTTCCAGATTTCGGCCGTATTTCCGCACCTCACGGCGCTCCAGAACGTGCGCGTGGGGCTGCAGCGCTCGCTCGGCACGGCCTACCACTTCTGGAAGAGCGAACGCACGCTCGCGGAGCTCAACGACCGCGCGATGGATCTGCTCACGCAAGTGGGCCTCACCGATTTCGCCGATGTGCCCACGGTCGAGCTGGCCTATGGCCGCAAGCGCGCACTGGAGATCGCCACGACGCTCGCGATGGAGCCCGAGCTCATGCTGCTCGACGAACCGACTCAGGGCATGGGCCACGAAGACGTGGACCGCGTGACGGCGCTCATCAAGAAGGTATCGAGCGGGCGCACGATCCTCATGGTCGAGCACAACATGAACGTGATTGCCGGCATCTCCGACACCATCACGGTGCTTCAGCGCGGCGAGGTGCTCGCCGAAGGCAGCTACGCCGAAGTCTCGAAGAATCCGCTCGTTGCCGAGGCCTATATGGGCAGTGCGGACGCGGCCCTCACGGGGGCGCACGCATGAATACGGTCACCGAACGCGAGACGACTGCGGCCGCCGGCGCGACCGAGAGCGCGAAGGCGCTGGAGATTGCGGGGCTGCAGGCGTGGTATGGCGAGTCGCACATTCTGCACGGCGTGGATCTGTCCGTCGGGCGCGGCGAGGTCGTGACGCTGCTCGGGCGCAACGGCGCGGGGCGCACGACGACGCTGCGCGCCATCATGGGGCTCACCGGGCGGCGCACGGGCTCGATCCGCATTGGTGGGCGCGAGACCATCCAGATGCCCACCTATCGCATCGCGCACTGCGGCGTGGGGTATTGCCCTGAGGAACGCGGCATTTTTGCGAGCCTCTCGTGCGAAGAGAATCTGCTCCTGCCGCCGCATATTGGCGCCAAGGGTGAGAAGCGGGCGAAGTTGGCGGAGGGCATGTCGCTCGACGAGATCTACGCGATGTTTCCCAATCTCGCCGAACGGCGCAACAGCCAGGGCACACGGCTTTCCGGCGGCGAGCAGCAGATGCTGGCCGTGGCGCGCATCCTGCGCACGGGCGCGAACCTGCTGCTGCTCGACGAGATATCCGAAGGTCTCGCGCCGGTGATCGTTCAAACGCTCGCGCGCATGATCCTCACGCTGAAGTCGCGCGGCTACACGATCGTGATGGTCGAGCAGAACTTCCGTTTTGCGGCGCCGCTCGCGGACCGCTTTTACGTGATGGAGCACGGGCGCATCGTCGAGCACTTCGGCACTGCCGAGCTCGAGGGCAAGATGCCGGTGCTGCACGACCTGCTGGGCGTTTAATTTTTTGGTCTGGTTTTGCGCGCGACGTGAGCGTGAGATGAGCGCCGCGCGAATCGCTTTGCCTCCGGTGTTCATGGAGTGTTCCTGATAATTACGCAACCAAGGAAGGAGACTGCAATGAAGAAAACCACGTTCGCGCGGCTCGCGGGCCTTTTTGCCGCCTCGGCAGCTGCGATGGCGTTCAGCGCGGGGAGCGCGCAGGCCGCCGACGACGCGGTGAAGATTGGCTTCATCACCGACATGTCCGGCCTTTACGCCGACGACGACGGCCAGGGCGGCCTCACGGCGATCAAGATGGCGGTCGCGGACTTCGGCGGCAAGGTCCTCGGCAAGCCGATCCAGATCGAGTACGCCGATCACCAGAACAAGGCCGACATCGCCGCTTCGAAGGCGCGCGAATGGTTCGACCGTGACGGGCTCACCATGCTGCTCGGCGGCACGAACTCGGCGACGGCGCTGGCGATGAACCAGGTCGCGCAAGAGAAGAAGAAGGTGTACTTCAACACGGGCGCGGGCACGGACGCACTGACGAACGAGCAGTGCACGCCGTACACGGTCCACTACGGCTATGACACGGTCGCGCTCGCGAAGGGCACGGGCCTCGCGGTGCTCAAGCAGGGCGGCAAGAGCTGGTTCTTCCTGACCGCCGACTACGCGTTCGGCAAGTCGCTCGAGAAGAACACCGCGGACGTCGTGAAGGCAAACGGCGGCCAGGTGCTCGGCGAAGTGCGCCATCCGCTCTCGGCGTCGGACTTCTCGTCGTTCCTGCTGCAGGCGCAAGCCTCGAAGGCGCAGATCCTCGGCCTCGCGAACGCGGGTGGCGACACGGTCAACGCGATCAAGGCCGCGAAGGAATTCGGCATCAACAAGACGATGAAGACCGCGGCGCTGCTGATGTTCCTGCCCGACGTGCACAGCCTCGGACTCGACACCACGCAGGGCCTCGTGCTGACGACCGGCTGGTACTGGGACCAGAACGACGACACGCGCAAGTGGGCGCAGCGCTACTTCGACCAGACGAAGAAGATGCCGTCCGAACTGCAGGCGGCTGACTATTCGGCGGTGACGACGTATCTGAAGGCGGTGCAGGCGGCCGGCACGACGGATTCCGACAAGGTCATGGAGCAGCTCAAGAAGACCAAGGTCAACGACTTCTATACCAAGGGCGGCTACATCCGCCAGGACGGCGTGCTGATCCACGACATGTATCTCGTCGAGGTGAAGAAGCCGTCCGAGTCGAAGCGTCCGTGGGACTACTACAAGGTGCTGCAGACGATCCCGGGCGAGCAGGCCTATACGACGAAGCAGGAGAGCAAGTGCGCGCTGTGGAAGTAAGCGCGAGCGCGTAAATGCTGCAGTCGTATGCCGCGCCCGGCGCCCCCAAGGTGGGTGCGCCGGGCGCGGCATGATTGCGCAATCCGTCAATGCATTAATGCGTCAATGGGCGGCTTTCATGACGATTTTTGGCATTCCGCTTCCGGCAATGCTGAGCCAGTTGCTGCTTGGGCTCGTGAACGGCTCGTTCTACGCGATCCTGAGCCTCGGTCTCGCGGTGATTTTCGGCATGCTCAACGTGATCAACTTCGCCCACGGCGCGTTGTTCATGCTGGGCGCGATGCTCACGTGGATGGGGCTCGCGTACTTCAATCTGCCGTACTGGGTGATGCTCGTCGTCGCTCCACTCGTGGTCGGCCTGTTCGGCGTCGTGATCGAGCGCACGATGCTGCGCTGGCTCTATCGGCTCGATCATCTGTACGGACTCCTGCTCACTTTTGGTCTCACGCTCGTGGTGGAGGGCGTGTTCCGGTCGATCTACGGCTCGTCGGGGCAGCCTTATGACGTACCCGATCTGCTCGCGGGCGCGACGAATCTCGGCTTCATGTATTTGCCCAACTATCGCGCGTGGGTGGTGGTGGCTTCGCTTGCCGTGTGTTTCGCGACCTGGTTCGTGATCGAAAAGACACGTCTGGGGGCGTATCTGCGCGCTGGCACGGAGAATCCCAAGCTGGTCGAGGCGTTCGGCATCAACGTGCCGCTCATGATCACGCTCACCTACGGCTTTGGCGTCGCGCTCGCGGCGTTCGCAGGCGTGCTCGCCGCGCCCGTGATCCAGGTGTCGCCGCTCATGGGGCAGTCGATGATCATCACCGTGTTCGCCGTGGTCGTGATCGGCGGCATGGGTTCGATCATGGGCTCGATCCTCACCGGCCTCATGCTCGGCGTGATCGAAGGTTTCACGCGGGTGTTCTGGCCCGAGGCCTCCGCGACCGTGGTGTTCGTAATCATGGCGATCGTGCTGCTGATTCGCCCCGCTGGTCTCTTCGGCAAGGAACGATGATGCAAAGAAAAGCGCTCTATGGTTTGTTGCTGATCGGGCTGATCGTCGCGCCGTTCGCCGGCGCCTATCCGCTCTTCGTGATGAAGGTGCTGTGCTTCGCCCTGTTCGCCGCGGCGTTCAACCTGCTGATCGGCTACACGGGCCTGCTCTCGTTCGGCCACGCGATGTTTCTCGCGAGCGCCGGCTATACGGCCGGCTACGCGATCCAGTCGCTCAACTTCACGCCCGAGGTGGGCGTGCTCGCGGGCACGGCGGTGGCCACGGTCCTCGGGCTCGTGGTAGGCATCTTCGCGATTCGCCGGCAGGGCATCTACTTCTCGATGGTCACGCTCGCGCTCGCGCAGATGGTCTACTTCGTGTTCCTGCAGGCGCCGTTTACGCATGGCGAAGACGGCCTGCAAGGCGTGCCGCGCGGCAAGCTGTTCGGCGTGCTTTCGCTCGACTCCGATCTCTCGCTCTACTACGTCGTGCTCGTCGTGATGGTGCTCGCGTTCGGTCTGATCGTTCGCATCGTGCATTCGCCGTTCGGGCAGGTGCTCGTGGCGATCAAGGAGAACGAGCCGCGCGCCGTATCGCTTGGCTACGACACCGACCGCTTCAAGCTGCTCGCGTTCGTGTTGTCGGCGGGGCTCGCGGGTCTGGCCGGCGCGCTGAAGGTACTCGTGCTCGGCTTCGAGACGCTCGGCGACGCGTACTGGACCATGTCCGGCCTCGTGATCCTCATGACGCTCGTGGGCGGCATGGGCACGCTGTTCGGGCCGCTGCTTGGCGCCACGCTCATCGTCGCGCTGGAGGACCGGTTGGGCGACATCGGCACGGCGCTCGCAAGAGGGACGGGCGTAGAGTGGTTCCGCTCACTCGGTGAGTCCACAACGATCGTCACGGGCATCATTTTCATTGCCTGCGTGCTGGCGTTCCGGCGCGGCATTGTCGGCGAGATCGTGGCGCGCGTGCGGCCCCTGCGCGCGTGACGGACTGGCGTGCCAGGACTGCTCCGGACTGCGATAGAATGGTCGCTCACCGGCCCGATCTGGCGAAAGCCGAGCAAAGATGTCGCGCTGCGGCATGCCGCAGGGGCGCGCCGTGCGACAAATCTGTGGCGACGCGCCCCAATTCGGTGCCGCACTGCACCACTAGGGTAAATGCTAGTTGCTGCAGAGGGGGGTGAAGTTTAAAGTTGCACCTAGTTCTGATGCACCGAATTTGCAGGTGGAGAACGAGGAGACAACTGAGGCACCAAGTGCCCGGACAAGGAAGCGCTGTTGGATGAGAGTCCAACAGCGCTTTTTATATTTCTGCGCGCCTTTTTTCAACGGCGGGCCGATTATCTTTTCTCCGATGCGGCGGCCGCTCGACCTACGCACTTTCGGCACTTTCGGCACTTTCGCACGCGCCGATTATCCCTTCCCAAATTACGCAAATCAGGCCACACAGCCGGCTTCGCCCGCTGCACAAGCGTTTGGGCATTACGCAAAGCGAGCGCGCAATTGCCCTCACTGTAAGCTGATGGAAAGCGCTTGCCATCTGAATACGCAGACCGCTACACTCGCCAATCACCGACCATGCGGTCAGCATTTTTGCGTTGATTTCCCGCAGCCGATTATCGATTTGCCTTTGAGGTAATTGGCCGCGGCACGCCACAAAATCCGTAGCAATAAAGAAAACGAATATCGAAGGAGTGGAGATGCAGTTGGTTTTGCGCTGGATGGGGGCGGCTTGTGTCGCGACCGGGATGCTCGCGGCGACGGCCGGCGGGGCGTATGCAGATGTGAAGATCGGTGTGACGCTGTCGGCAACGGGGCCGGCTGCCTCGCTCGGGATTCCGGAAAAGAACACGGTTGCGCTGCTGCCGAAGGAAATCGCGGGCCAAAAAGTCGATTACATCGTGCTCGACGACGCCACGGATTCGACCCAGGCGGTGAAGAACGCGCGCAAGCTCACGAGCGAAGATCATGTCGACGCCTTGATCGGCTCGACTGTCGTGCCCAACTCGCTTGCCATGATCGACGTGGCTGCGGAAACGTCCACGCCGATGATCTCCATGGCCGCAGCGGCGTCCATCGTCGAACCGATGGATGCCAAGCGCTCGTGGGTCTTCAAGACCCCGCAGAACGACGCGCTGATGGCCGGCGCCATCGCGCAGCACATGGCCGCGCACGGCGTGAAGACGGTGGCCTTCATCGGCTTCGCAGACGCCTATGGCGAGAGCTGGTACAAGGAATTCAGCGCGGCCGCCGCAAAGCAGAACATCAAGGTCGTCGCGAACGAACGCTTTGCGCGTAACGACGCCTCGGTCACGGGCCAGGTGCTCAAGATGATCTCGCAGCACCCCGACGCGGTGCTCATCGCGGGTGCGGGTACGCCGGCCGCGTTGCCGCAGAAGACGCTCAAGGAGCGCGGCTACGCGGGCAAGTACTACCAGACGCACGGCGTGGCCAACAACGACTTCCTGCGCGTATGCGGCAAGGACTGTGACGGCACGTATCTGCCCGCAGGGCCGCTGCTCGTCGCCGATCAATTGCCTGATTCGAATCCCGTGAAGCAATCGGCGCTTGCCTATAAGGCCGCGTACGAAAAGGCCTATGGCGCAGGCTCGATCTCGACTTTCGGCGGTCACGCGTGGGACGCGGGCCTCTTGCTCCAGCACGCGATTCCGGTCGCTCTGAAAGCCGGCCAGCCGGGCTCGAAGGCCTTCCGCGAAGCGCTGCGCGCCGCGCTTGAAAACTCGCATGACGTCGCAGGCGCGCACGGCATCTTCAACATGAGCGCGACGGACCACGCGGGTCTCGACCAGCGTGCCCGCGTGATGGTGGAGATCGTCGGCGGCAAGTGGAAACTCGCAGGCGATTGAGCGCCGGTTGAATGACACACGAAACACAAAAAGGCACGCTCATTCGAGGTGCCTTTTTTGTTGCCGTCGCAACAGATTCGCAGCAGCAGGGAAAGCAGTAAAGGCAAGGCAGCAGGCAGTCGATAAAAAGGGAAAGCGCACCCACGCGCGCGGCGGCTTGTGCGGCGCCGCAGGCAGGGAAAACCATGCATTACACGCGCGATCCCGATTACTACACTCAAAGGCCGGCGCCGATTCACGAACATCCTAGTAATCGGCGCAGGATCAATCGACAACACGCAGACCAAGCGTTTGGAGACGCGCAATGAAAACGAAGAAGTGGGTTTTGAGCTCGATTAGTGCCGGACTCGCAGCGGCGCTGATGGGCACGGCGGGCATCGCCGCCGCGCAGGTGAAGATTGGCGTGACGCTCTCGGCAACGGGGCCGGCCGCGTCGCTCGGCATTCCGGAGAAGAACACCATCGCGCTGCTGCCCAAGGAAATCGCGGGCAAGAGCGTGCAGTACATCGTGCTCGACGACGCCTCGGACACGAGCAAGGCAGTGCAGAACACGCACAAGCTGATCGACGAAGACCACGTGGACGCCATCATCGGCTCGTCGGTCACGCCGAATTCGCTCGCCATGCTCGACGTCGTCGCGCAGGGCAAGACGCCGATGATCTCGCTCGCAGCGTCCGCCGCGATTGTCGAGCCGATCGACGCGAAGCGTCAGTGGGCCTTCAAGACGCCGCAGAACGACAGCTTGATGGCCGACGCGCTCGCGAGCTACATGGAGAAGCAGGGCGTGAAGACGGTGGGCTTCATCGGCTTCACCGACGCCTACGGCGACAGCTGGCTCAAGGAGTTCAACGCAGCGGCCGCGAAGCACAACCTCAAGGTCGTGGCGAGCGAGCGCTATAACCGCACCGATTCGTCGGTGACGGGCCAGGCGCTCAAGCTGATGTCGGCGAACCCCGATGCGATCCTGATCGCAGGTTCTGGCACGCCAGCGGCGCTGCCTTCGACCACCCTCAAGGACCGCGGCTACAAGGGCAAGGTGTATCAGACGCACGGCGTGGCAAATAACGACTTCCTGCGCGTCTGCGGGAAGGATTGCGAGGGCGAACTGCTGCCCGCAGGCCCGATTCTCGTGGCCGATCAGTTGCCCGATTCGAACCCTGTGAAGAAGTCGGCGCTGGCCTACAAGACGGCCTATGAGAAGGCCTATGGCGTTGGCACGGTGGCGACCTTCGGCGGTCATGCATGGGACGCCGGCCAGTTGCTCCAGCGCGCGATTCCGGTCGCGCTGAAGGCGGGTCAGCCTGGCACCGAGGCGTTCCGTGTGGCGCTGCGCGCCGCGCTCGAAAACTCGCAGGACGTGGCGGGCGCGCATGGCATCTTCAACATGAGCGCGACGGATCATGCGGGCCTCGACCAGCGCGCGCGCGTGATCGTCGAGATCGTCAACAACAAGTGGAAGCTGCAGAGCGAATAACGTGCTGCGCACGGGAAAGCGCCGCGCGTTTTCCCGTGAAACACGCGCGCGTGTCACGGCGTCATTCTGGCCACTGACAATCGAGCACAAGCAGGAACAAGCATGACCGGTGTGCCGCTTCTTCGCTGCGCACCGGCTTTTCACACATCAGGTCCGAACCGCGCGCTCGCCGGTTCGTTTCACGCCAGCATTTCCGTTTTTTCGACGTCGCTGTTTTCCAGGTTCCAGAAGGTTTCAGGAAGAGGGGAGTATGGATTTATCGATCGCCGCGATCCTCGCGCAGGACGGCATCACCACCGGTGCGATCTATGCGCTGCTAGCGCTCGCCCTGGTGCTGGTGTTCTCCGTTACGCGGGTGATCTTCATCCCGCAGGGCGAATTCGTTTCGTATGGCGCGCTGACGCTCGCCGCGCTGCAATCGCAGAAGTTTCCCGCCACCTGCTGGCTGCTCGTCGCGCTCGGCGCGGCGTGCTTCGTGGTCGAGACCGCCGGGCTCGTGCGTCACGCCGAGCGGCGTCGCCACGCGGCGCGCACGCTCGTGACGCTTGCAGGCAAGTATCTGCTCTTTCCCATTGCGCTCTATGCGGTGACACGCGGCCTAGCGAGCCAGCAGTTGCCCATGCTCGTACAGATCGCGCTCACGCTTGCGATCGTCGTGCCGATGGGGCCGTTCATCTATCGCCTCGCGTATGAGCCCATCGCCGAAGCGACCACGCTGCTGCTCCTGATCGTTGCGGTGGCTGTGCACTTCGCGATGGTGGGCCTCGGGCTCGTGATGTTCGGCGCGGAAGGCTCGCGCACGAACGCATTCTCCGACGCCAACTTCAACGTCGGCAGCCTGTCGATCTCGGGCCAAAGCCTCTGGGTGATCGGCACGGCCGCCGTCTTGATCGTCGCGCTGTATCTCTATTTCGATCGCACGATCTCGGGCAAGGCGTTGCGCGCGACCTCGGTGAACCGGCTCGGCGCGCGGCTCGTCGGTATCGGCACTACGCAGGCCGGGCGGCTCGCGTTCACGCTCGCCGCGGGCCTCGGTGCGCTGTGCGGCATCCTCGTCTCGCCACTCACCACCATCTACTACGACTCGGGCTTTCTGATCGGCCTCAAGGGCTTCGTAGGCGCCATTATCGGCGGCCTGGTGAGCTATCCGCTGGCTGCGGCAGGTTCCGTGCTCGTGGGCCTGCTGGAGTCTTACTCGTCGTTCTGGGCGAGCTCTTACAAGGAAGTGATCGTGTTCACGCTGATCATCCCCGTGCTGCTGTGGCGCTCGCTCTCGACGCCGCACGCCGAAGAGGAAGAGGAGTGACGCGATGAAACGATTCGTCATGCACAACCGCTTCTTCTGGCTGTTCCTCGTGGTGATGTTCGCGTTGCCGGTGCTGCCGCATCCGGTGCACGTGCCCGAGTACTGGATCACGCTGCTCAACTACATCGGCCTGTATTCGATCGTCGCGATCGGGCTCGTGCTGCTCACCGGCATCGGCGGGATGACGAGCTTCGGGCAGGCGGCGTTCGTCGGGCTCGGTGCTTATGCGACCGCGTATCTGACGACGCAGTACGGCGTTTCGCCGTGGCTCGCCCTGATTGTCGGCGTGGTGATCACGGCGCTCGTGGCGCTCGTTCTGGGGCTCGTCACGATGCGTCTGTCTGGCCACTTCCTGCCGCTCGGCACGATCGCCTGGGGCCTCGCGCTGTTCTTCCTGTTCGGCAACCTCGACATGCTCGGCAAGTACGACGGCATCAACGGCATTCCCGTGCTGAACGTGCTGGGCATCGACCTCGAATCGGGTCGCCATATTTACTACCTGATCTGGGTCGTGGTGCTTGCCTCCGTGGTGTCTGTTCAGAATCTGCTTAATAGCCGCATGGGGCGGGCGATTCGCGCGCTGCGCGGCGGCGGCATGATGGCCGAGGCAATGGGCGTGAACACCGGTTGGATGCGTGTGGTGATCTTCGTCTATGCGGCCGTGCTCGCAGCCGTTTCGGGCTTCCTGTACGCGCATTTGCAGCGTGCGGTGAACCCGACGCCGTTCGGTCTGAATCACGGTATCGAGTATCTCTTCATGGCCGTGGTAGGTGGCGTGGCGCACGTCTGGGGCGCGGTGCTGGGCGCGGCGATTCTCACCGTGCTGCAGGATTGGCTGCAAACGTTGCTGCCGAAGCTGCTTGGCGAGAACGGCAACTTCGAGATCATCGTGTTCGGCATTCTGATGGTGCTGCTGCTGCAATACGCGCGGCGCGGCGTCTGGCCGTTCGTGGCGCGCTTTTTCCCACGCGGTCCGCAGGCGCATGTGCCCGAGCATGCCGAAGCTTTGCCGCAGCGCAGCAAGCCGGCCACCGGTGAAATGCTGCTGACGGTGAACAAGGCGCGCAAGCAGTTCGGCGGCCTCGTGGCCGTGAACGACGTGAGCTTCGAAGTGAAGGCGGGGCAGATCATCGGTCTGATCGGTCCCAACGGCGCGGGCAAGTCGACGACCTTCAACCTCGTCACCGGCGTGCTTCAGCCGACGAGCGGCGAGATCACGTTCCGCGGCGAGCGCATCGAGAGCCTGACTTCACGTGAAATCGTCGCGCGTGGCATTGGCCGCACGTTCCAGCACGTCAAGTTGCTGCCGACGATGACGGTGCTCGAGAACGTCGCCATCGGCGCTCATCTGCGTGGTCATGCGGGCGTGCTGCGCAGCGTGGCCAAGCTCAATGCCACGGAAGAAGGGCGGCTCATGAGCGAGGCGGCGAAGCAGATCCGCCGCGTGGGCCTCGAACAGCATATGTATGACGAGGCGGGCAGCCTCGCGCTCGGTCAGCAACGCATCCTGGAGATTGCACGCGCGCTGTGCTGCGATCCGACCTTGCTGCTGCTCGACGAGCCTGCGGCTGGCCTGCGTTACAAGGAAAAGCAACAGTTGGCGGCATTGCTGCGCAAGCTGAGAGAAGAGGGGATGAGCGTGCTGCTGGTCGAACACGACATGGATTTCGTGATGAATCTCACCGACCGCCTCGTGGTGATGGAGTTCGGCACGCGCATCGCAGAAGGTTTGCCGGAAGAGGTGCAGAAGGATCCGGCTGTGCTGGAAGCGTATCTGGGCGGGGTGGAATGATGACGACTCCCGTACTGGAAGTTTCCGGACTCGCGGTTCGTTACGGCAAGATCGAGGCGCTGCACAAGGCGGCGATCAAGGTGGGCGCGGGGCAAATCGTCTCCGTGATCGGTCCGAACGGCGCGGGCAAGTCCACGCTGCTCAACGCCATCATGGGCGCGCTGCCCATGACGGGGCACGCGAGTGGCCGCATCGCTTATATGGGCGAAGAGATTGGCGCGCTGCCGATCGAGCGGCGCGTGGCGCGCGGCATGTGTCTCGTGCCGGAAAAGCGCGAGCTGTTCGCCTCGATGACGGTGGAGGACAACCTCGTGCTCGGCGCGTATCGTCGCAAGCGCGCCGGCGAGCGTAATTTCCTCGATCAACTCGAACCGGTTTTCGCGCTGTTTCCGCGCTTGAAGGAACGCCGTGCGCAGGCGGCTGGCACGCTCTCGGGCGGCGAGCGCCAGATGCTCGCGGTCGGCCGCGCATTGATGGGCAAGCCTGATCTGCTGATGCTCGACGAGCCGAGCCTCGGTCTCGCGCCGCTGATCGTGAAGGAAATCTTCCACATCATCAGCGCGCTGCGGCAAACCGGTGTCGCAACGCTCCTGATCGAGCAGAACGCGCGCGCTGCACTGCAGATTTCCGACTACGGCTACGTGCTGGAAACCGGCGACCTGGCGCTCGAAGGACCGGCGGGGGAGTTGGCCCAAAACCCACGCGTGATTGAAACGTATCTCGGGTTGGCGAAGAAACCAGTCTGACTTCGTCTATCGCTGTAGAAATGAGCGGCGTGTTTCACGTGAAACACGCCGCTTTTTTTTGCTCAACGCTGGCCGAGTCCGGGGAACAAAATTCGGGTGTGAACGGCCGAAAACCCGAAACCGTTATAATTCGCGCATACCACTTTTTTATGAGAAGGCTCACGCGGTCGTTTCCGTCCATGCGTGAGGTCCCGCCATGCTTTATCCCACAGAGTTTGACGTAATCGTCGTCGGCGGCGGTCACGCCGGAACCGAGGCTGCGCTTGGCGCCGCCCGCATGGGCGTCAAGACGCTCCTGCTCACGCACAACATTGAAACGCTCGGCCAGATGAGCTGCAATCCGTCGATTGGCGGCATTGGCAAGGGCCATCTGGTCAAGGAAGTCGATGCGCTCGGCGGCGCCATGGCCGCTGCGACGGACGAGGGCGGGATCCAGTTCCGCATTCTCAATTCGTCCAAGGGCCCGGCGGTTCGGGCGACGCGCGCGCAGGCCGACCGCATTCTTTATAAGGCGGCGATCCGCCGACGCCTCGAGAATCAGCCGAATCTGTGGCTGTTCCAGCAGGCCGTGGAAGACCTGATGGTCGAAGGCGACCGCGTCGTAGGCGCCGTCACGCAGGTCGGCATCCGCTTCCGCAGCCGTGCAGTCGTGCTGACGGCGGGGACCTTCCTCGACGGCAAGATTCACGTGGGCCTGAACAACTACACGGGCGGACGCGCAGGCGACCCCGCAGCCGTGACGCTCTCGTCGCGCCTGAAGGAGCTGAAGCTGCCGCAGGGCCGCCTCAAGACGGGCACGCCGCCGCGTATCGACGGCCGCACGATCGACTTTTCGGTGCTCGAAGAGCAGCCGGGCGACCTCGATCCGGTGCCGGTGTTCTCGTTTCTCGGCCGCGCGGAACAGCATCCGCGCCAGATTCCGTGCTGGGTTACGCATACGAATGAGCGCACCCACGACATCATTCGCGGCGGTCTCGACCGCTCGCCGATGTACACGGGCGTGATCGAAGGGGTAGGGCCGCGCTATTGCCCGTCCATCGAGGACAAGATTCATCGCTTCGCCTCGAAGGAATCGCATCAGATCTTCCTCGAACCGGAAGGCCTGACGACGAACGAGTTCTACCCGAATGGAATCTCCACGAGCCTGCCGTTCGATGTGCAGCTCGAACTGGTGCACTCGATGCGCGGCCTCGAGCGCGCGCACATCCTGCGTCCTGGCTATGCGATCGAATACGACTACTTTGACCCGCGCGGACTCAAGGCTTCGCTCGAAACCAAGGTGATCAACGGCCTGTTTTTTGCGGGTCAGATCAACGGCACGACGGGCTATGAAGAGGCGGCAGCGCAAGGCTTGCTCGCCGGCATGAATGCAGGTCTGCAGGTGCAGGGCAAGGACGCATGGTGCCCGCGCCGCGATCAGGCGTACCTCGGCGTGCTGGTCGACGATCTGGTGACGCGTGGCGTTTCCGAGCCATATCGCATGTTCACGAGCCGAGCCGAATACCGCTTGAGCCTGCGTGAAGACAATGCGGATATGCGCCTGACGGAGATCGGTCGCGAACTGGGCGTGATTGATGACGTCCGTTGGGACGCGTTCTCCCGCAAGCGCGATGCTGTTTCACGTGAAACAGAGCGCCTGAAGTCGACCTGGGTGAATCCCAAGACGCTTTCGGCTGAAGAAGCGACGGCACTGCTTGGCAAATCGATTGACCGCGAATACAACCTCGCGGATCTGCTGCGCCGCCCGGGCGTGAGCTATGACGGCGTTTGCGGTCTGCGTGAAGGCGCTTGCGCGCCGGAAACCCCGCTCGCCGACGACGAGGTTCTGCTCGCCCAGATCAAGGAGCAGATCGAAATCGGCATCAAATATCAGGGCTATATCGATCGTCAAGCCGACGAGATCGAGCGCAACGGCGCGCAGGAAAATACCCGTCTGCCGGAAGGCATCGATTACGCGGAAGTGCGCGGTCTTTCGTTCGAGGCGCGCCAGAAGCTGACTCAGTTCCGCCCTGAGACCATCGGTCAGGCGTCGCGCATCTCGGGCATTACGCCCGCCGCGATTTCGTTGCTGATGGTACACCTCAAGCGTGGCCTCGGCCGCCGTCGCCAGAATCCGGGCGCTGCTGACGAAAGCGGCACCGACTCGACGCCGGTGGCGCAATGACGGGGCGCTCGAGGCAACCCGGCATTGCGGACCGCGACGCGCTGGCTCGTCTGCTGAAAGAGGGTGCTGCGGCGCTTGGCGTTGAACTGACCGAACACCAGCACGAGCAGTTGCTCGATTACGTTGCGCTGCTTGCGAAGTGGAACGCCGTGTATAACCTCACGGCAATCCGCGATCCGCGTCAGATGTTGATCCAGCACATTCTCGATTCGCTCTCGATCGTGCCGCACCTGCCAGCGCGCGCCGATGCAACGGTGCTCGACGTGGGCTCCGGAGGCGGACTGCCCGGCATCGTGCTCGCGATTGTGCGTCCGGACTGGCAGGTCACGCTCAACGATATCGTGCAGAAGAAGTCGGCATTCCAGTCGCAGGCGAAGGCTGAACTCGGACTCGCGAACCTCTCGGTGGTGACCGGCCGGGTCGAATTGCTGCGCCCAGGCATGGAAGTACCGAAAAAATTCGATTTGATCGTGTCTCGGGCATTCGCGGATCTCGCCGATTTCGTTACACTGGCCCGTCATCTCGTTGCCGAGGGCGGCGCGATCTGGGCCATGAAGGGTGTGCACCCCGAAGGTGAGATCGAACGCTTGCCAGCGGGCACCAAGGCACTGAATACGATCCGCCTGAGCGTGCCGATGCTCGACGCGGAGCGCCACTTGATCGAAGTGTCGGTTGAACCGGTCGCCGCGGCCTGAGCCGGTCCGGCGATGGCCAACCGGCCGAATGGTGCGTGAGGCGGTTGCGTCATAACGTAAGCAAACTTCTTAAGGCAGTAAAAGGGACACACGAAAGATGGCAAAAATCTTCTGCGTTGCGAACCAGAAGGGCGGCGTCGGCAAGACGACGACAACGGTCAATCTCGCCGCGAGCCTCGCATCGCAGGGACAACGTGTCCTTCTCATCGACCTCGACCCGCAGGGCAACGCCACGATGGGCAGCGGCATCGACAAGGCCGCGTGCGAGAACACGGTGTATGAGGTGCTCGTCGACGGCGTCACGGTGAACGCTGCGCGCACGCGGCCGGAGCAGGTCGGCTACGACGTGCTGCCGGCCAACCGCGAACTGGCCGGCGCCGAGGTCGAACTGGTGACGGTCGAGCAGCGCGAGCGGCGCCTGAAGTCCGCGCTCGCCGAAGTCGACGCCGACTACGACTTCGTACTCATCGACTGCCCGCCGGCGCTTTCGCTGCTCACGCTCAACGGCCTGTGCGCCGCGCATGGCGTGGTGATCCCGATGCAGTGCGAATACTTCGCACTCGAAGGCCTCTCGGATCTCATCAATACGATCAAGCAGGTCCACGCGAACATGAATCGCGACCTGAAGGTGATCGGCCTTTTGCGCGTGATGTTCGATCCGCGCATTACGCTGCAGCAGCAGGTTTCCGAGCAGTTGAAAGAGCACTTCGGCGACAAGGTCTTCGACGCCGTGATCCCGCGCAACGTCCGCCTCGCTGAAGCACCCAGCTACGGCTTGCCGGGTGTGGTGTTCGATCGCGCCTCGCGCGGCGCACAGGCCTACGTGCAGTTCGGCGCGGAAATGATCGAGCGCGTCCGCGCACTCTGACGAGAGACTGGGGAAGCACGATGAATGCAGTAGCACGGAAGAAGGGCCTGGGCCGAGGGCTGGAAGCATTGCTCGGCGGCAGCGCGGACATCACCGAGGCGGTGAAGATCGAAGGCGCGCCTAACACGTTGCCGCTCACGCAGATGCAGGCCGGCAAGTACCAGCCGCGCACGCGCATGGACGAGGGCGCGCTCCAGGAGCTGGCCGCGAGTATTCGCGCCCAGGGCTTGATGCAGCCGATTCTCGTGCGCCCGGTTGCGACGGGGCGCTACGAAATCATCGCGGGCGAGCGGCGCTTCCGTGCGGCGCACATCGCCGGCCTGACCGAAGTGCCGGTGCTCGTGAAGGACGTGCCCGACCAGGCCGCCGCCGCGATGGCCCTGATCGAGAACATCCAGCGCGAGGACCTCAATCCGCTGGAAGAGGCGCAGGGCATCCAGCGCCTGCTCGACGAGTTCAGCTTCACGCACGAGCAGGCGGCCGAGTCGGTCGGACGCTCGCGCAGCGCGGTGTCGAACCTGCTGCGTTTGCTCAACCTCGCAGCGCCCGTGCAGACCATGCTGCTGGCCGGCGATCTCGACATGGGCCACGCCCGTGCGCTGCTCGCCGTGGACGCCGCCACGCAAATCACGCTGGCGAACCAGGTGGTCAACAAGCGGATGTCGGTGCGTGAAACGGAGAAGCTCGTTTCGGCCACCACGAAGGCCGCACCGGCGGTGAAGGCGAAGGCCGCGCACGACGGCGGGCGCGACACGCGCCGTCTCGAAGAGGAGTTGTCGGACCTGCTCGCCGCATCGGTGAAGATCAAGCTTGGCCGACGCGGGCGAGGGCAGCTCACGGTCGACTTCGGCGACCTCGACGCGCTCGACGGCATCCTGCTGCGCCTGCGCGGCGAAACGGCGGCGTGATGGGCGCAATGCGCATCGCCGCCGCAAACGCGCGCGCCGGCGCATAAAGCCGGTGCGCGAATCGGAGCAGGGCGCGCGTGCGCCATTGAGCCTGTTGCGCCGTATCGGCGCATTCGCCGTTTCGGAGCCCGTGCTCGCGATTCTCGTCGTCGCGTTCGTGGCGCTGCAGATTTACGCGCCTCGCCCGATCGCCTCGCTGCCCGCACTCGTCGACTGGCAAACGGTGATGACCCTCGCGGGCCTGCTCATTTTGACGAAGGGTATCGAATATTCAGGACTGCTGACCTGGCTCGCGCACAAGCTCGTCCACCACATTCACTCGGAGCGCGGGCTCGCGTTGCTGCTCGTCGCGCTGGCCGCGGTGCTGGCGATGATCGTGACCAACGATGTGGCGCTTTTCGTCGTGGTGCCGCTCGTGCTGTCGCTGCACAAGCTCACGCCGCTGCCTCTCAAGCGTCTCGTGATCGTCATCGCGCTTGCCGTGAACGCGGGCTCGGTGCTCACGCCGCTCGGCAACCCGCAGAACCTGTTTCTCTGGCAGGTGAGCGGGGTCTCGTTCGGATACTTCGTCGTGGGACTCGCGCCGCTTTGCGCGTTGCTCATGGCGATGCTCATCCTCCTCGCCGCGTTTCTTTTCAAGGCCACACCGCTCGATCTCTCGAAAGACGCCGCGCCGCAGCCCGTCGATCGCGCATTGGCGAGCGTGGCGGCCCTGCTTTTCGTCGCGTTCGTGCTGCTCGCCGATGCACACCACGCAGGCGTTGCGCTGGCCGCCGTCGCTGCGGGTTTCGTGGTCTGGCGCATACGCATCGTGCTCAAGATCGACTGGCTGCTGCTGTTGATCTTCGTGCTGATGTTCATCGTCCTGCGCAGTGTGGCGGCGCTGCCCGGAATTCATCACGCACTGACGTCGCTGTCGCTGCAAACACCGATGCGCGCTTTTGCCGCAGGCGCAGTTCTGTCCCAGGTTATCAGCAATGTCCCGGCCGCCATTGTGCTTGCGGGCTTCACGCACGACTGGCGCGCGCTCGCGTTCGGCGTGAGCGTGGGGGGCTTTGGGGTCGCCATCGGCTCGCTGGCGAATCTCATCGCCGTGCGTCTTTCCGGTCAGCGCGGCGTCTGGCTGCTGTTTCACCTGATCGCCGTGCCGTTCTGGATCGTGGCCTTCCTGGGCGGCGCACTGCTGCTGCATCTGTTCTGACGCGACCCCATCCCATATCCTGGCGTGTATCGTCGATTACGCGCCAGATGACCTCATAATTACCTGGCCATCCTGAAGATTCTTTCTTCCCTGCTGCGTCCCTTACAGTTACCGGTCACACCCTCGCGGCACTGAGTTTTCCGCATCATGAAGTCGCATTTCACAGGTGTTATTGAAGGGCCTAAAGTCTTGAATTGCCTGCAACTATCGCTTACAATCGCCCGGATTTATTTGGTTGGCGATGCTGTAAGCGCGCTGTAATAAAGGGCGTGCAAGGCGAATTTCCGGAATAAGCGATGGTGGGTCAAAGGCCAGACGAAGCGCCGCAGGCGCATGAAGGGCCCGATGTTCCGCCGGGCGAAGTCGGGGCATCCAGCCGGGGGCAGGATGCAGCGGCAAAAAATTCCGGACGCGTTGTTTCCAAGACGGATCACAACGCGCGCTGGGATGAGCTGGACGCCAGCCAGCAAGATAACAACGACATCGTTCCGCTCACCCGGGCCGAAGCCGAGCAAATCTTCGGCGCACAGGTGAGTCGCCCATCGCGCGTCACGCCGTTTCGTGTCGTCGCGGCGCAAGTGGTTTTGTCCCTGGTTGCAACGTTGGCGTGGTGGCTGTTTTATAAGCCGCCGGGCAGTGCTGCGTTGTCGGCCTTTTTGGGCGGAGCGATCTGCTGGTTACCCGGTGCGCTGTTCGCGGCGCGCCTGAAGCAGTTGAGCAGGGCCGGCACCGTATTTAACTGGATGCTCGGTGAAGCCTTCAAGATGGGGGCGACGATTGCGATGTTCGTCGCCATCGCGTTCTGGTATCACGACGTGCTGTGGATTCCCCTGCTCGTCACGTACCTGATCGCACTAAAGACATACTGGATCGCGCTCGCGTGGCGCTGACCCACCAACATCGCGCCGCCTCAAGTCAAGGCGTCGAAGCGATGACGGTGGAAGTTAGCTGGCCGATGCGAAGCAGATAAGACACGATCCACGGCGGCGCGTTCCCGCAATACAGTATTGCGGCGGGAACGGCCGAAAACGATTTTCGACAATTTGGGTGGCTCTAACGATATGGCAGCTAGCGAAGGAACGAGCGGACCGGGTCCGTCCGAGTACATTGCTCACCACTTGCAGAACTTTGCGACCTCGCACCAGACGTCGATCGTCGACTTCAGCGTCTGGAACATCGACACGCTGTTCTGGTCGATTCTGTGCGGCGTTGTGACGATCCTCATCCTGCGCCTCGCTGCGCGCAAAGCGACCCCGGGCGTACCGGGCCGCTTCCAGTGCGCCATCGAAATGCTGGTCGAGATGGTCGAGGACCAGTCCAAGTCCATCGTCCATGGCAACCGCGCATTCATCGCACCGCTCGCGCTGACCGTGTTCATCTGGGTCGCGCTCATGAACTCGCTCGACTTCATTCCCGTCGACCTGCCCACGCGCGTGATCGGCTGGCTCGGCCTCTCAGAAGTGCTGCCGCACCAGCGCATCGTTCCGACTGCCGACCTCAACGGCACGTTCGGCATCGCGCTCGGCGTGTTCGTGCTGATGATTTATTACAACCTCAAGATCAAGGGTCCTGGCGGCTTCGCACACGAACTGCTCTCGGCCCCGTTCGGCGCGCATCCGCTCCTGTGGATCCCGAACCTTGCACTGAACATCATCGAGTTCGTCGCCAAGACGGTTTCGCTCGCCCTGCGGTTGTTCGGCAACATGTATGCAGGCGAGCTGCTGTTCCTGCTGATCGCGCTGCTGGGCGGTCTGTGGAGCTTCGGCGCGGACACGACGGTGCTTGGCTTCATCGGCCACGTGATTGCGGGCAGCGTCTGGGCGATCTTCCACATCCTGATCGTTCTGCTGCAGGCGTTCATTTTCATGATGCTGACGCTGGTGTACATCGGCCAGGCACACGACAAGCACTAAGTGCTCGTCAAACCAGATTTGCAGTTTTAAATCCCCAGTTCCAGAAAATCTCAATAAGGAGTGATCATGCAAGCTTTCATCGCCAACATCCAGGGTTTCACGGCCATCGGTATCGGCATCATCATCGGCCTGGGTGCTATCGGCGCCTGTATCGGTATCGGCCTGATGGGTGGCAAGTACATCGAAGCCTGCGCACGTCAGCCTGAGCTGATGAACCCGCTGCAAACGAAGATGTTCCTGCTGGCTGGTCTGATCGACGCGGCGTTCCTGATTGGCGTTGGTGTTGCAATGCTGTTCGCGTTCGCTAACCCGCTGCTCTCGAAGCTCGCGGGCTAAGTTCCCTGGAAGGTTGCGCCTGACCTATAACGGGTAGTGGGCGCATGGCGGAACGGGAGACGAGGCGCTGATCGAGTTTCATAACCGATGAGCGCCTTGCCGTTTCAATTCCCCGGAATAGCAACGATTAAGGAAACACCGTGAATCTCAACGCAACCCTGTTTGCGCAAATGGTCGTGTTCCTGATCCTCGCGTGGTTCACGATGAAGTTCGTGTGGCCGCCGTTGATCAACGCCCTCGACGAGCGCTCGAAGAAGATCGCAGACGGCCTGGCCGCTGCGGAAAAGGGTAAGGCGGAACTCGAAGCGGCGCACAAGCGCGTCGGCGAAGAGCTCGCCACGGCCCGTAACGAGGGTCAAAGCCGTATCGCCGACGCTGAAAAGCGCGCGCTGGCCGTCGCAGAAGAAATCAAGGCCCAGGCACACGCCGAAGCGGCACGCATCATCGCTCAAGCGAAGGCCGACGCCGACCAGCAGGTCGTCAAGGCACGCGAAGCACTGCGTTCCGAAGTCGCAGCTCTCGCTGTGCAAGGCGCCGAGCAGATCCTGAAGCGCGAAGTCGATCAGTCGGCCCACGCCGAACTGCTGAATCAACTGAAAGCCGAGCTCTGATCATGGCCGAACTTGCAACCATCGCCCGCCCGTACGCAGAAGCATTGTTTGGCGTGGCCGAAGCTGGTGACACCGCCGCCTGGTCCACGCTCGTTTCGGAGCTGGCACAGGTTGCGGCCTTGCCCGAGGTGCAGTCGGTCGCGACGAGCCCGAAGGTGAGCCATGCCCAGGTCGTCGAGCTGCTGCTCGCGGCGGTCAAGTCGCCGGTCAAGGAATCGGCCGAGGTGAAGAACCTCGTGCAGATGCTGATCGAGAATCATCGCCTGGCGCTGCTGCCGGAAATCCAGACGCAGTTCGAAGCGCTCAAGAACGCCAAGGCAGGTGCTGCTGACGCATTGATCGTCAGCGCGTTCCCGCTCGAAGGCGCCCAGTTGGACGACCTCGTCGCCAGCCTCGAACGCAAGTTCAAATGCAAGCTGAAGCCGACCGTCGAGATCGACAACTCGCTCATCGGCGGCGTGCGCGTCACGGTCGGCGACGAAGTGCTCGATACCTCGGTCCGCGCGCGGCTCGCCAGCATGCAGGCGGCGTTGACCGCCTGAGCGCCTCGATTACAAAAATCGGGCGCGGCGGCTGGCACGCAACAGAATTGAACATCAGGAGCGAATAATGCAACTCAATCCCTCTGAGATCAGCGAGCTGATCAAGAGCCGGATCCAGGGCCTTGAAGCGAGCGCAGACGTTCGCAACCAGGGCACCGTGATCTCCGTGACCGACGGTATCGTGCGTATCCACGGCCTGTCGGACGTGATGCAGGGCGAAATGCTCGAATTCCCGGGCAACACCTTCGGCCTCGCGCTGAACCTCGAGCGCGACTCGGTCGGCGCCGTGATTCTGGGTGAGTACGAGCACATCTCGGAAGGCGACATCGTCAAGACGACGGGCCGCATTCTCGAAGTGCCGGTTGGCCCCGAACTGATCGGCCGCGTGGTGGATCCGCTCGGCAACCCGATCGACGGCAAGGGCCCGGTCAACGCCAAGATGACCGACGCGATCGAAAAGATCGCTCCGGGCGTGATCTGGCGTGAAGGCGTGTCGCAGCCGGTGCAAACGGGTCTGAAGTCGATCGACTCGATGGTGCCGATCGGCCGTGGCCAGCGTGAGCTGATCATCGGCGACCGTCAGTGCGGCAAGACCGCAGTGGCCGTCGACACGATCATCAACCAGAAGGGCAAGGACCTCATCTGTATCTACGTCGCCATCGGTCAGAAGGCTTCGTCGATCCAGAACGTGCTGCGCAAGCTCGAAGAAACGGGCGCGATCGAATACACGATCGTCGTTGCCGCTTCGGCTTCGGAATCGGCCGCGCTGCAGTACCTCGCGCCGTACGCCGGCTGCACGATGGGCGAATACTTCCGCGATCGCGGTCAAGATGCCCTGATCATTTATGACGACTTGACCAAGCAAGCCTGGGCATACCGTCAGATCTCGCTGCTGCTGCGCCGCCCGCCGGGCCGTGAAGCTTACCCCGGCGACGTGTTCTATCTCCACTCGCGTCTGCTCGAGCGCGCCGCGCGCGTGTCGGCCGACTACGTCGAGAAGTTCACGAACGGCGAAGTGAAGGGCAAGACGGGTTCGCTGACGGCACTGCCGATCATCGAAACGCAAGCCGGCGACGTGACCGCATTCGTTCCGACGAACGTGATCTCGATTACCGACGGCCAGATCTTCCTGGAAACCGACCTCTTCAACGCAGGCATCCGCCCGGCAATCAACGCCGGCGTTTCGGTGTCGCGTGTGGGTGGTGCGGCTCAAACGAAGGTCGTGAAGAAGCTGTCGGGCGGTATCCGTACCGACCTCGCGCAGTACCGTGAACTGGCTGCATTCGCCCAGTTCGCATCGGACCTCGACGAAGCGACCCGCAAGCAGCTCGAGCGCGGCCGCCGCGTGACGGAACTGCTCAAGCAGCCGCAGTACCAGCCGCTGCAAGTGTGGGAACTGGCTGTTGCGCTGTTCTCGGCGAACAACGGCTACCTCGACGACATCGACGTCAAGGACGTCCTGCCGTTCGAAAAGGGCCTGCGCGAATACCTGAAGTCGAAGCACGCTGACCTCGTCGCGCGCATCGAGGACAAGAAGGACCTGTCGAAGGACGACGAGAACGCGCTCCACGCGGCTCTCAAGGACTTCAAGAAGTCCGGCGCATATTGATCCGTCCGGGAATCAATCACGATAAACGGACTGGGACCCGAGTCAGCGCGAAAGCGCTGACCCGGGTCGACAAAGGAGCAAAGCAATGGCTGGAATGAAGGAAATTCGCGGCAAGATCAAGAGCGTGCAAAACACGCGCAAGATCACCAAGGCGATGGAAATGGTCGCGGCGTCGAAAATGCGCCGTGCCCAGGAGCGCATGCGCGCCGCCCGCCCGTATGCCGACAAGGTCCGCGACATCGCTGCGCACATGAGCCGTGCGAACCCCGAGTACCGCCACCCGTTCATGGTGGAAACCACCGGTGCGAAGGTCGCAGGCGTGATTCTCGTCACGACCGACAAGGGTCTGTGCGGCGGGATGAACACCAACGTGCTGCGCGCGACGCTGCAGAAGTTCAAGGAGCTGGAAGCATCCGGCACGACGATCGAAGCAACTGCGATCGGCAGCAAGGGCCTCGGTTTCCTGAACCGTCTGCGCGCGAAGGTCGTCTCGAACGTTGTGCAACTCGGCGACACGCCGCATCTCGAAAAGCTGATCGGCGCGATCAAGGTGCAGCTCGACCAGTACTCGGAAGGCAAGCTTTCCGCCGTGTACCTCGCGTACACGCGCTTCGTCAACACGATGAAGCAGGAGCCTGTGATCGAGCAACTGCTGCCGCTGTCGGCCGAGCGTCTCGAAGCGAATGACGACGGCACGACGCCGAAGTCGGCGTGGGACTACATCTACGAGCCGGACGCGCAAACCGTCGTGGACGAACTGCTGGTGCGCTATGTCGAAGCCCTGGTCTATCAGGCCGTGGCGGAAAACATGGCTTCGGAGCAGTCGGCACGTATGGTGGCGATGAAGGCGGCGTCGGACAACGCGAAAACGGTCATCAACGAACTGCAGCTCTCGTACAACAAGAGCCGCCAGGCCGCGATTACGAAGGAACTTTCGGAAATCGTCGGCGGCGCAGCAGCCGTCTGATCGTGCGCCAGGCGCGAACCGATTGCGAAACCGCGCCGGTGTGAAACCGGTGAGCGAGTGAAGAATTCAGGTATCTAAAGGAAAATCGATGAGTACAACTGCTTTGGTAGAAGGCAAGATCGTACAGTGCATCGGCGCGGTGATCGACGTGGAATTCCCGCGCGAGAGCATGCCGAAGATCTACGACGCGCTGATCCTCGAAGGCTCGGAACTGACCCTCGAAGTGCAACAGCAGCTGGGTGACGGCGTGGTCCGCACCATCTGTCTGGGTGCGTCGGACGGTCTGCGCCGCGGCACCGTGGTCAAGAACACGGGCAAGCCCATCAGCGTGCCGGTTGGCAAGCCGACGCTTGGCCGCATCATGGACGTGCTCGGCCGCCCGATCGACGAAGCAGGTCCGATCGTCAGCGAAACGACGCGCGCGATCCACCAGAAGGCTCCGGCATTCGAAGACCTGTCGCCTTCGGCTGAACTGCTCGAAACCGGCATCAAGGTTATCGACCTGATCTGCCCGTTCGCAAAGGGCGGCAAGGTCGGTCTGTTCGGTGGTGCTGGCGTGGGCAAGACCGTCAACATGATGGAGCTCATCAACAACATCGCCAAGGAACACGGTGGTTTCTCCGTGTTTGCCGGCGTGGGCGAGCGTACCCGTGAGGGCAACGACTTCTACCACGAAATGAAGGACTCGAACGTTCTCGACAAGGTCGCGCTGGTGTACGGCCAGATGAACGAGCCGCCGGGCAACCGTCTGCGCGTCGCGCTGACCGGTCTGACGATGGCCGAGCACTTCCGTGACGAAGGCCTCGACGTGCTGTTCTTCGTCGACAACATCTACCGTTTCACGCTGGCTGGCACGGAAGTGTCGGCACTGCTCGGCCGTATGCCGTCGGCAGTGGGCTATCAGCCGACGCTGGCTGAAGAAATGGGCAAGCTGCAAGAGCGCATCACGTCGACCAAGAAGGGCTCGATTACGTCGGTTCAGGCCGTGTACGTCCCTGCGGACGACTTGACCGACCCGTCGCCGGCTACGACCTTCGGCCACCTGGACGCAACCGTCGTGCTGTCGCGTGACATCGCCTCGCTGGGTATCTACCCGGCAGTCGATCCGCTCGACTCGACCTCGCGCCAGATCGACCCGAACGTGATCGGTGAAGAGCACTACTCGATCACGCGTGGCGTGCAGCAAACGCTGCAGCGCTACAAGGAACTGCGCGACATCATCGCAATTCTGGGCATGGACGAACTGTCGCCGGAAGACAAGCTGTCGGTCGCCCGCGCACGTAAGATCCAGCGTTTCCTGTCGCAGCCGTTCCACGTCGCGGAAGTCTTCACGGGCTCGCCGGGCAAGTACGTGCCGCTGAAGGAAACGATCCGCGGCTTCAAGATGATCGTTGGCGGCGAATGCGATCACCTGCCGGAGCAAGCGTTCTACATGGTCGGCACGATCGACGAAGCCTTCGAAAAGGCCAAGAAGATCCAGTAAGGGTTAGTTGCCGAAGTGCGGATAGGTCACGCGACTTATCCGCCACAGCAGCCAATTAATCCCCAAGGAGTCGACACATATGGCAGCAACCATCAAGGTAGACGTCGTCAGCGCCGAAGAGAGCATCTTCGACGGCCAGGCGAAGTTCGTCGCGCTTCCGGGCGAGGCGGGCGAGCTGGGCATTCTGCCGGGCCACACGCCGCTCATCACGCGTATTCGTCCGGGTGCTGTGCGCATCGTGGCGGAAGACGGCGGTGAAGAGTTCGTGTTCGTCGCAGGCGGCATTCTCGAAGTGCAGCCGGGCGCCGTCACGGTGCTCGCCGACACCGCGATCCGCGGCAAGGATCTCGACGAGGCGAAGGCCACGGAAGCGCGTAAGCGCGCTGAAGAGACGCTGCAGAACGCCGGCTCGAACCTCGAGTACGCCACTGCTCAGGCCGAACTGGCCTACGCGGTCGCGCAGCTCGCGGCGATCCAGCGCCTGCGCAAGATGAACCAGCACTAATTGGTTCTCGTACGCGCGCCCTCGTGGCGCTGCGTTCGAAGCGAAAAGGGCTCCCCATCCGGGGAGCCCTTTTTGCATTTGTGCGCCGGTGAGCGGGCACGGCCCAATGGCACCGCGATGAAAAACGCGGCATAAATGCCGTGAGCCGCGGAGGTCGACAAAAACGCTCTGACATACTTGACGTTTACGGAAAGGTAATGCCAAATCATGCGTTCGCAGCCGGCCCAGACCCTGCGGGTAAGACTTGATGCCGCCCCCAGTAAAGCCGGTGGCACAATGGTTTTCAAATTCATTTCAAACGCGGGAGTGACGCTCCCCAGGAGACAGCCATCATGGCAATCGACGCAGCAGGCGCGCGCGCCGCGCCCGGTGTACATGAGCCGCTCATCGCGCCGAAAGACGGGCTTTCCTACGTGCGAGGCACGACCGACGTGCCGCTCAGCGACGCGACCCTCGGCACGTTCCTGCAGGAGACCGCGAACCGCTTCCCCGAGCGGCCTGCCGTGGTGTTCCGCGAGCAGGGCATCCGCTGGAACTGGCGCGAGTTCGCCGCCGAAGTGGACGTGCTCGCAGCCGGTTTCACCGAGCTAGGCATCGTCAAGGGGGATCGCGTTGGCATCTGGTCGCCCAATCGCGTCGAATGGCTTCTAACCCAGTTTGCGACCGCGCGTATCGGAGCGGTGCTCGTCAACATCAATCCCGCCTATCGTCTCGCCGAACTCGAATACGCGCTGAACAAGGTCGGCTGCAAGGCGATCGTCTCGGCGGAGAGCTTCAAGACCTCGAAGTATCTGGAGATGCTGCAGGCGCTTGCGCCCGAGCTTGCGAGCGCTACGCCCGGCCAGTTGCAGGCTGCACGCCTGCCCGATCTGCGAGCGGTCGTGCGCATGTGCGACACGGCCACGGCCGGCATGCTCTGCTTCAGCGAACTCGTGGAGATGGGCCGCGAGCGGATTGCCCGCGACGGCACGGCATGGCTCGACGCCATCAACGCGACGCTATCGCCCGACGACGCCATCAACATCCAGTTCACGAGCGGTACGACCGGCAATCCGAAGGGCGCGACGCTCACGCACCGCAACGTGCTCAACAACGGGCGTTTCATCGCCCAGGCGATGCGCCTCACCGAAGAAGACTCGCTCTGCATTCCGGTGCCGCTCTATCACTGCTTCGGCATGGTGCTCGCGGTGCTCGCGTGCGTATCCGTGGGCGCGAACATGGTGTTCCCCGGCGAGGCGTTCGATCCGCGCGCGACGCTCGAAGCCGTCTCGGAAGAGGGCTGCACGGCATTGCACGGCGTGCCTACGATGTTCATCGCGGAACTCGATCATCCGGAGTTCGCGCGCTTCGATCTTTCGAAGCTGCGCACGGGCATCATGGCCGGCTCGCCGTGCCCGATCGAGACGATGAAGCGCGTGGTCTCGAAGATGCATCTCGCCGAAATCACGATCGCCTACGGCATGACGGAAACGAGCCCGGTGTCGTTCCAGAGTTCGACCACCGACCCGCTCGACAAGCGCACGACCACCGTGGGCCGCATCCAGCCGCATCTCGAAGTGAAGATCGTCGACGCACTCGGCAATACCGTGCCCGTGGGCGAAACGGGCGAGCTGTGTACGAAAGGCTATTCGGTGATGCAGGGCTATTGGGGCGACGCTGAAAAGACGGCTGAGTCGATCGTCGATGGCTGGATGCACACGGGCGATCTCGCGACGATCGACGCCGAAGGCTACTGCAATATCGTTGGCCGCCTCAAGGACATGCTCATTCGCGGCGGCGAGAACATCTACCCGCGAGAGATCGAAGAGTTTCTGTTCCGCCATCCGAAGGTGCAGTCCGCCCAGGTGTTCGGTGTGCCCGATGCGAAGTACGGCGAGGAAGTGTGCGCGTGGATCGTGCTGCGTCCGGGCGAAGTTTCAACGGCGGAGGAGATTCAGGCGTTCTGCCAGGGGCAAATTGCCCACTACAAGATCCCGAAGTACATCCGCTTTGTCGACGAACTGCCGATGACCGTGACAGGCAAAGTGCAGAAGTTCGTGATGCGCGCGCGCATGATCGACGAACTCAAGATCAACGAGCAGAAGACGGCTTGATACGCGGTTTGATGCAATGCCGCGGCGAGCGATTTAAGGCGCCGCGGCAGCTTTTCAGCGCGCGCAAAAATAGTCGGGAAACCGAACGATTTCCTGGCGGTGGAGGGAGTGGGTGAACAACGGTGCCTGGTGAATAACGAAACGTACAGGCGAAAAAAAAGCGGGCCTGGAGCCCGCTAAAAACCACACGCTACGGGGTTAGCGCGAGGAGACCAAAGGAGGAGCCGGGTCATGAAACGTCTACGACGCCGGTCACGGCTCCAACAAGGATGCCCCTCGAGAGGGCTTCGGCGTAGGGCCGACCGGCTGGTGTTTTGTGTCCGCTCACACTGGCACCGCGCCACATCCGTGTTGAAACCGTTGAAGGCATTGTGGGCGAATTAAGATAGGTTCGCGGTAACAAAGTGTTTCAGGTTGTAACGCCCGTCAGATAAGGCTCTGCGGCTCTTTTTGCCATCCTGAGCGTTTCGCGGAAGTCATTTTTACCGCTATTTTTCGAGCCTGTCTGACAGCCTTAATCGCAACTCGCGCGCGAGGATTCGAATTGCATGAAGGAAGGCCCATGGCATGGGCCTTTTACGCGCGATGCGCACGGTACAGAATTACCGGGTGCGCACATGCGCAATGCGTCGGCATTGCGCATGTGCGTGAAATGCAAACTTTGCGTGCCTCGTGTGACCCCATGTTCTGCAACTCATCGTAGCAATTCGAAGGGCCATAACAATGCGGCGCGCTTCAACGCCTCACTTGAGCCACTTGTCGGAGATTGCCTGATATTCGCCGCTCGCGCGCGCAAGGTGCAGCCACTGATCGACATACTGCTGGAACACCACGTCGCCGCGCGGCACCATCCACGCTTTTTCGCCGTACTGGAAGGGCTTGTCGGGGTGCACCGAGCAGAGGCCCGGGTTGAGCTTCTGCTGCAGCATGGTCTCGGAGGCGTCGGTCACCATCACGTCGGCCTTGCCCGCGAGAATCTGTTTGAAGATCGTCACGTTGTCCGGATACATGATGAGATTCGCATTCGGCAAGAACTGCTTCGCGAAGCGCTCGTTCGTGCCGCCCGGATTCATGATCACACGCACCGAAGGCTGGTTGATCTGCTCAATGGTCTGGTACTTCTTGACGTCCGCGCATCGCACGATCGGCGTCTTGCCGTCGACTTGATAAGCCTCGGTGAAGAACGCGCGCTTCTGGCGCTCGAGCGTCGTGGAGACGCCGCCCACCGCAACGTCGCACTTCGCGAGGAAGTCGTTCATGAGGTTCGACCATGACGTCTTCACGAACTCGGCCTTCACGCCCAGCGACTTCGCAAGCGACTGAGTCATATCGATGTCGATGCCTTCGAACGTGCCGTCCTGCCTGTAGAACGAGTAGGGCTTGTAGTCGCCCGTCGTGCAGGCGCGCAGCGTGCCGCGCGCGATGATTTCGTCGAGGCGCGAAGGGGCGGTGGCGGTCTGCGCACCGTTGGCGGGGGTACCGGCGGACTGGCTTGTGGCGCACGCGCTCAGCAAAGCGGCGCTAACGATCGTCAGGCCGAGGGCGGCTTTTTTCATCGTGTCTCCAGATCTGGTTTTGATTGATGTAATGTTTTGGAAAGCCGTCCGATGATAGTCCTCGCGTCCGCGGCCGTTAAGCGCGGACTTACCTGGGTAGTCAGGACCTATACTTCAGTGGCATTGCGCTTTCTGATCCCGCCCATCAGCGGCATGACGCGGCGGCCGCTCCGGTAAAATGGCCGCTTGCTTCCGAACCTTGGCGCGACTTCGCGCATCCAGCACGTGGCCCACACTCTCCTGAACGACACCTTCCTGCGCGCGCTGCTGCGCCAGCCGACCGAGTACACGCCGATCTGGCTGATGCGCCAGGCAGGCCGCTATCTGCCGGAGTACAACGCCACGCGCAGCCGCGCGGGCAGTTTCCTCGGCCTCGCGAAGAATCCCGATTACGCGACTGAGGTCACGCTGCAACCGCTCGAGCGCTATCCGCTCGACGCCGCGATCCTGTTCTCCGACATCCTCACGATTCCGGATGCGATGGGCCTCGGGCTCTCGTTCCAGGTGGGTGAAGGGCCGAAGTTCGCGCACCCCGTGCGCACCGAAGAAGACGTGGCGCGGCTCGCCGTGCCGGATATCGGCGCGACGCTCGGCTACGTGACCGACGCCGTGCGCGAAATTCGCCGTGCGCTCACCAATGCAGAAGGGCGCCAGCGCGTGCCGCTGATCGGCTTTTCGGGCAGCCCGTGGACGCTCGCCTGCTACATGGTCGAGGGCGGCGGCTCGGACGACTTCCGCACGGTGAAGTCGATGCTGTACGCGCGCCCGGATCTCATGCAGCGCATTCTCGAAGTCAACGCGCAGGCGGTGGCGGCCTATCTGAACGCACAGATCGAAGCGGGTGCGCAGGCCGTGATGATCTTCGACACCTGGGGCGGCGCACTCGCGGACGGCGCGTACCAGCGCTTCTCGCTGGCCTACATCGCGCAGGTGGTGGCGCAGCTCAAGCGCGAGCACGACGGCGAGCGCGTGCCGGTGATCACGTTCACGAAGGGCGGCGGCCTCTGGCTCGATGAAATCGCGAATACGGGCGTGGACGCAGTCGGCCTCGACTGGACCGTCAATCTCGGCCGAGCGCGCGAACGCGTGGGTGAGCGCGTGGCGCTCCAGGGCAACCTCGACCCCACGGTGCTGTTCGCTTCGCCGGCTGCGATTCGCGAGCAGGCGCGCGCGGTACTGGACAGCTTTGGCGCGCACCCCGGTCACGTGTTCAATCTCGGCCACGGCATTTCGCAGTTCACGCCGCCTGAAAGCGTGGCTGAACTCGTGGACGAAGTGCATCGTCATAGCCGCGCGATTCGCGCGACCGGTGCGTAAGGTTTTTGGTGCGTCGCACCAAGCTGGGCTCCGGGCGTCAGGGTATGACCGGGCTCAAGAGGCCATCCAGACGCCATCGCGGTCCTGTCAAGACTTGACTTATACACACTTGCCTCGTTGCGGCGCGCAAGAGGGAAAGGTTGTCGCAGGCGCCCGTTCAGGTCTGAGCAGAATCAATCAGACCCTTGACAGACAAGGCTTTCGGCGCTCCACGGCGCTGTGTGCGGTATCCCACATAACGACGACACGCGGGCGCGCGGCGGCGACGCCCGGCAAGTTCTCAACAAAGTTATCCACAGGCGCAGATTCGGGGGCGCGATTGTTCTGCGGAATCCAAAACTTAGCGCGAAATCTCAAGTATTACTTGAGGTTTGCGTGTCTGTGCGCTGGCGTACGGAACTTCCCTGGGAGTAAGGCATGACAGGGCAGTACGTGCGCGTGGCGCTGGATCATCCACTGGATGCGCTCTACGACTATCGTTATGGCCTCGACAGCGCGCCGGAGCCGGGCATGCTCGTGCGCGTGCCGTTCGGGCGTCGCGACGTGGTCGGCCTGATCTGCGAAGTGAACGCTCACAGCGACGTGCCCGCGAACAAGCTCCGTGACGTGAGCGCGGTGTGCGCATCCTGTCCGCCGCTTTCGGCGCAATGGCTCGCGCTGGCTGGCTTTGCCGCGGACTACTATCAGCGCGGCCTGGGCGAGGTCGCGTTGCCGGCGCTGCCGCAGGCGTTGCGCGATCCGTCGCGCTGGGCACGCCTGTTAGCCCCCGAGGAGCGCTACCGTCTGTCGCCGCAAGGGCGCACCGCGCTGCCCGACGCCTTGCCGGCGCGCGCCCAGGCGCTGCGCCGTCTCGCGCAGGCGCTGGCCGATGCCGGCGAACTCGACGCAGCCGCGGCCCGCGCGCTGCATCCCAAGGCGATTGCGACGCTCGAAGCCTGGTGCGAAGCGGGCTGGGTCGAGCATGAGTCCATCGAGTTCGGCGCGGCCGCAAGCGTGGCCAGCAGCGCCGCGGAGGCGGCCGCCGCGGTGGAAGTGCCGCGCCTGAGCGACGAGCAGGCCGACGCCGTGGAAGCCATCGGCGCGGCGAGCGGCTTCGCGCCCTTCCTGTTGCATGGCGTGACGGGCAGCGGCAAGACCGAGGTTTATCTGCGCGCGCTCGCGGCGCTGCTCGAGCGCGACCCGGGCGCCCAGGCGCTCGTGTTGGTGCCGGAAATCAATCTCACGCCGCAATTCGAGGCGGCGTTTCGGACGCGCTTCGCGGCCACGCTCGCCGACGAGGCCATCGTCACGCTTCACAGCGGCCTCGCTGAAGGCGAGCGCGCCCGCAACTGGCTCGCGGCACACACGGGCCGCGCGCGCATCGTACTCGGCACGCGGCTCGCGGTGCTGGCCTCGCTGCCGCGTCTCGCGATGCTCGTGGTCGACGAGGAGCACGACCCCGCCTACAAGCAGCAGGAAGGGCTGCGCTACTCGGCGCGCGATCTCGCGGTATGGCGCGCGAAGCAGCTGGGCGTGCCGGTCGTGCTCGGCTCGGCCACGCCCTCGCTCGAAAGCTGGTGGCAGGCCGAGCAGGGCCGCTACACGCGCCTCACGCTCTCGCGCCGCGCGATTGCCGATGCGGTGCTGCCCACCGTCAAGCTGATCGATCTTGAAGAGGAGCGCCGGCGGGGCCGTGCGTCGTTTGAAGGGCTCTCCGGGCCCTTGGTCGCGGCGATGAAGGCGCGCCTCGAGCGCGGCGAGCAGAGCCTCGTGTTCCTCAACCGTCGCGGCTACGCGCCGACGCTCGCGTGCGATGCCTGCGGCTGGGTGGCGGGCTGTCCGCGCTGCAGCGCGTACGTCGTCCTGCACAAGCCCGAGCGGGCGCTGCGCTGCCATCACTGCGGCTGGGAATCGCGCATTCCGCATTCATGCCCCGAGTGCGGCAACGTCGACATCGCGCCGATGGGGCGTGGCACGCAGCGCATCGAGGAGGCGCTCGCGAGCGCGGTGCCGGGCGCGCGGGTGCTACGCATCGACGCCGACAGCACGCGCCGCAAGGGCAGCGCGCAGGCGCTTTTCTCCGACGTGCACGCGGGCGAAGTCGACATCCTGGTGGGCACGCAGATGATCGCGAAGGGGCACGACTTCCAGCGCGTGTCGCTCGTTGGCGTGCTGAACGCCGACAATGCGCTCTTTTCGCACGATTTTCGGGCGAGCGAGCGCTTGTTCGCGCAGCTGATGCAGGTGAGCGGGCGGGCGGGGCGCGCCGGACTCCCCGGCGAGGTGCTCGTGCAGACGCGTTATCCGCGCCACGCGCTCTATCACGCGCTGGCGCGCCAGGACTACGTGGGGTTTGCGAATACGCAGGTCGCGGAGCGGCGCGACGCGCATCTGCCGCCGTTCGTCTATCAGGCGCTATTGCGTGCCGAAGGGCGCACGCTGGAGGCGGCGCTGACGTTCCTCGCCCAGGCCGCAGAAGCACTTGCCGCGATTCCCGGCGCAGAGCGTGTCATGGCCTACGACGCCGTGCCGCTCACCATCGTGAAGGTGATGAACGTGCATCGCGCGCAACTGCTCGTGGAGAGCCAGTCGCGTGCCGCGCTGCAGGCAACGCTGCGCGCATGGCAACCCGCGCTGCGCGCCTTGCGCGGCGTGCTGCGCTGGAATCTCGAAGTCGATCCGCTCGACATCTAGCCGCGGACAGCCGCCGACATGGCCCCGTTGCCGCAACAGCGGGGCCACCCGGCATCAACTTCCCGTTTCTTCCTTATTGGCCGACGGTATCGGCCACTTCCCTGCGCGCCGCGCGCTTCAAGCTCATGCGGCGTTCATCCGGCGCCGTCGCGCCGCGCATGAACAGCACGGCGCACATGGCGCACATCGTCCAGATCCCTGCGATTACCAGCAGCTTTTCCATTTTTCGGTCCCTACGCTCTTTCTTGTGATCAACAACCCCCGCTCTGTTTGTATAACGGCACGGCCGCGGAATCGATTAGGGTTGTCCAGCGTGTTGCTGGGCCAGGGAAAATACCGAGCGCAACCCGCGCGGCCCGGTGGGCGGCCATCGGCTGCAAACCCAGGCTGCACAAGGCCTCAACCATGGTGCAACCATTTTGAGAGAGTGGTTGCACCTTTTTATTTGTAGGGTTACGATTCGCCAACTTTTTGGTCACCGCCGGTGCGGGTCTGCCGGCATACGAAGGAAACATGGCTAGCACCACACTTGGCGTCAAAGTCGACGATCTCCTCCGCTCCCGCCTCAAGGACGCCGCCACGCGGCTCGAGCGCACGCCGCACTGGCTCATCAAGCAAGCCATCTTCGCCTACCTCGAGAAAATCGAGCACGGCCAGCTGCCTCCCGAACTCAACGGTCATGTCGGTGCGACCGATCTCGCCGAAGGTGCTACCGCTGACGACGACGAAGCCGCATCGCACCCGTTCCTCGAATTCGCGCAAAACGTGCAACCGCAGTCGGTGCTGCGCGCGGCCATCACGGCCGCGTACCGCCGTCCGGAGCCGGAGTGCGTGCCGTTCCTGATCGGCGAAGCGCGCCTGCCGGCCAACCTCACGGGCGATGTGACGAAGCTCGCCACGAAGCTCGTCGAAACGCTGCGCGCGAAGGGCACCGGCGGCGGTGTGGAAGGCCTGATCCACGAGTTTTCGCTGTCCAGCCAGGAAGGCGTGGCGCTGATGTGCCTCGCCGAAGCGCTGCTGCGCATTCCCGACCGCGCCACGCGCGACGCGCTCATCCGCGACAAGATCAGCAAGGGCGACTGGAAGTCGCACGTGGGCCACGCGCCGTCGCTGTTCGTGAATGCCGCCACGTGGGGCCTCATGATCACCGGCAAGCTCGTTACGACGAACAGCGAAACCGGTCTGTCGTCGGCGCTCACGCGCATGATCGGCAAGGGCGGCGAGCCGCTGATCCGCAAGGGCGTGGACATGGCCATGCGCCTGATGGGCGAGCAGTTCGTCACGGGCGAGAACATCTCCGAGGCGCTCGCCAACAGCCGCAAGTTCGAAGCGCGCGGTTTCCGCTACTCGTACGACATGCTCGGCGAAGCCGCGACGACGGAAGCCGATGCCCAGCGCTACTACGCATCGTACGAGCAGGCGATCCACGCGATCGGCAAGGCCGCGGGTGGCCGCGGCATCTACGAAGGCCCGGGCATCTCGATCAAGCTCTCCGCGCTGCATCCGCGCTACTCGCGCGCGCAGCAGGAACGCACGATGGGCGAACTGCTGCCGCGCGTGCGTGCACTCGCCGTGCTCGCTCGCCGCTACGACATCGGCCTCAACATCGATGCCGAAGAAGCCGACCGCCTCGAACTCTCGCTCGACCTGCTCGAAGCGCTGTGCTTCGACCCGGAACTCGCGGGCTGGAACGGCATCGGCTTCGTGGTGCAGGCGTACCAGAAGCGCTGCCCGTTCGTGATCGACTACATCGTCGATCTCGCGCGCCGCAGCCGTCACCGCATCATGGTGCGCCTCGTGAAGGGCGCGTACTGGGATACGGAAATCAAGCGCGCCCAGGTGGACGGCCTCGAAGGCTACCCGGTGTACACGCGCAAGATCTACACGGACGTCTCGTACCTCGCCTGCGCGAAGAAGCTGCTCGGCGCGCCGGATGCCGTGTATCCGCAGTTCGCCACGCACAACGCGTACACGCTCTCGGCGATCTATCACCTCGCGGGCCAGAACTACTATCCCGGCCAGTACGAATTCCAGTGCCTGCACGGCATGGGCGAGCCGCTGTACGAAGAAGTCACGGGCCCGCTCTCGCAGGGCAAGCTCAACCGTCCGTGCCGCGTCTACGCGCCGGTCGGCACGCATGAAACGCTGCTCGCGTATCTCGTGCGACGTCTGCTCGAAAACGGCGCGAACACGTCGTTCGTGAACCGCATCGCCGATGCCTCGGTGCCGGTCGCCGAACTGGTCACGAACCCCATCGACGACGCCAACAAGGTCGTGCCGCTCGGCGCGCCGCACGCGAAGATTCCGCTGCCGCGCGAACTGTACGGCAACGAGCGCTTCAATTCGATGGGCCTCGATCTCTCGAACGAGCATCGTCTTGCGTCGCTTTCGTCGGCGCTGCTGGCAAGCGCGCATCATCCGTGGCGCGCCGCGCCGATGCTCGCCGACAGCGATATCGCCGATGGCGCAGCACGCGACGTGCGCAACCCCGCCGATCATCGCGATCTCGTCGGGACCGTGGTCGAAGCGACGAGCGAGCACGTGAGCGCCGCGCTTTCGCACGCCGTGGCCGCCGCGCCGATCTGGCAGGCCACGCCCGTCGAAGCGCGCGCGGATTGCCTCGCACGCGCCGCCGATCTGCTCGAAGCGCAAATGCATACGCTGATGGGCCTGATCGTGCGCGAAGCAGGCAAGTCGCTGCCGAACGCCGTGGCCGAAATCCGCGAAGCCATCGACTTCCTGCGCTACTATTCCACGCAGATCCGCGAAGAGTTCTCGAACGACACGCATCGCCCGCTCGGCCCGGTGGTGTGTATCAGCCCGTGGAACTTCCCGCTCGCGATCTTCATGGGTCAGGTGGCCGCCGCGCTCGCAGCCGGCAACACGGTGCTCGCGAAGCCCGCTGAACAGACGCCGCTGATCGCCGCGCAAGCCGTGCGCATCCTTCGCGAAGCCGGCGTGCCGGCGGGCGCGGTGCAACTGCTGCCCGGCAACGGCGAAACCGTGGGCGCGGCGCTCGTCGCCGATCACCGCACGCGCGCCGTGATGTTCACGGGCTCGACCGAAGTCGCGCGCCTCATCAACAAGACGCTGTCCGAGCGCCTCGACTCCGAAGGCCGCCCGATTCCGCTGATCGCCGAAACCGGCGGCCAGAACGCGATGATCGTCGATTCGTCGGCGCTCGCGGAGCAGGTCGTCGCCGACGTGCTGCAAAGCGCGTTCGACTCGGCCGGCCAGCGTTGTTCCGCGCTGCGCGTGCTGTGCCTGCAGGACGACGTGGCCGATCGCACGCTCGAAATGCTCACGGGCGCGATGAAGGAACTCTCGGTGGGCAACCCCGACCGCCTCTCGACCGACGTCGGTCCCGTGATCGACATCGACGCGAAGCGCGGCATCGATACGCACGTCGCCGGCATGCGCGAAAAAGGCCGCAAGGTCCAGCAGATGCCGACGCCCGACACCTGCGCGCAAGGCACGTTCGTGCCGCCTACGCTCATCGAGCTCGACAGCCTCGACGAACTCAAGCGCGAAGTGTTCGGCCCGGTGCTGCACGTGATTCGCTATCGCCGCAGCCAGCTCGACAAGCTGCTCGAGCAGATCCGCGCAACGGGCTACGGCCTCACGCTCGGCATTCACACGCGTATCGACGAAACGATCGCGCACGTGGTCGGCCGCGCACACGTGGGCAACATCTACGTGAACCGTAACGTGATCGGCGCGGTGGTGGGCGTGCAGCCGTTCGGCGGTGAAGGTCTGTCGGGCACGGGTCCGAAAGCGGGTGGCGCGCTGTATCTCTCGCGTCTGCTCGCGAAGCGTCCGGCTGGTTTGCCGAAGTCGCTCTCCGATGTGCTCGTCGTCGATGCGCCGCAGGGTGCTGAAGGCAACGGCGCGCCGCAATCGGCGCAGGCTGCGCTCACGACGCTGCGCGACTGGCTCATCGCCGAGCGCGAGCCCGCGCTAGCGGCACGCTGCGACGGCTACCTCGAATACGTGCTCGCGGGCGCCACGGCAGTTCTGCCGGGCCCGACGGGCGAGCGCAACACCTACACGCTTTCGGCGCGCGGCACGGTGCTGTGCGTGCCCTCGACGGCAACGGGTGCACGCGCACAACTCGCCGTTGCGCTCGCAACGGGCAACCGCGCGCTGTTCCAGGGCGCGGCGGGCGAAGCGCTGGTGAGCGCCTTGCCGGCGGCACTGAAGGCGCACGTAGCGATCAAGAAGACGGCAGACGCCGACTTCGATGCGGTCCTCTTCGAAGGCGACAGCGACGAGCTGCTCGCACTCGTGAAGGAAGTGGCCAAACGTCCTGGCCCGATCGTCTCGGTGCAAGGCGTGGCGGCGCATGCGCTCGCCAACGGCGATGAAGATTACGCTCTCGAACGACTGCTCGCGGAACGTTCGGTCAGCGTGAATACGGCAGCAGCAGGCGGTAATGCAAATTTGATGACGATCGGTTAAGCACAAGCCATACTGTCGGTCGTCTCAAGACAAGGAAGCGGCAAGGCCCATTGAAATCCGAAGCCGCTCGTTTGATACCTGGTACCAAGGAGAAGCAATGCAACACACGATGAAGCAGCTGGCAGGCGCAACGCTTGTTGCCGCCCTGTCGCTGGCGGGGACTGCGCACGCACAACAAGCCGAAGACGTGAAGATCGGTTTCGCCGGTCCGATGACGGGCGCGCAGGCGCACTATGGCAAGGACTTCCAGAACGGCATCACGCTCGCAGTCGAAGACATGAACGCGACGAAGCCCGTGATCGGCGGCAAGCCGGTTCACTTCGTGCTCGACTCGGCCGACGATCAGGCCGACCCGCGCACGGGCACGACGGTCGCACAGAAGCTCGTCGACGACGGCATCAAGGGCATGCTCGGTCACTTCAACTCGGGCACGACGATCCCGGCTTCGCGCATCTACGCGAACGCAGGCATCCCGCAGATCGCCATGGCGACGGCGCCTGAGTACACGCAGCAAGGCTTCAAGACGACGTTCCGCATGATGACCTCCGATACCCAACAGGGTTCGGTCGCCGGCACGTTCGCAGTGAAGAACCTCGGCATGAAGAAGATCGTCGTGATCGACGACCGCACGGCTTACGGCCAGGGTCTCGCCGACGAATTCTCGAAGGCTGCGAAGGCTGCGGGCGGCAACATCATCGACCGCGAGTACACCAACGACAAGGCCGTCGACTTCAAGTCGGTCCTGACGAAGGCGAAGGCGATGAACCCCGACCTGGTCTACTTCGGCGGCGCGGATTCGCAAGCGGCACCGATGGTCAAGCAGATGAAGTCGCTGGGCATCAAGGCCCCGCTGATGGGCGGCGAAATGGTTCACACGCCGACCTTCCTGCAGATCGCGGGTGACGCAGCGAACGGCACGGTGGCATCGCTCGCCGGCCTGCCGCTCGACCAGATGCCGGGTGGCAAGGACTACGTCACGAAGTACAAGAAGCGCTTCGGCGAAGACGTGCAGACGTACTCGCCGTACGCCTACGACGGCGCAATGGCGATGTTCGACGCGATGAAGAAGGCCAACTCGACGGATCCGGCGAAGTACCTGCCGTTCCTCGCGAAGACCAGCATGCCGGCAGTCACGACGGCGGACCTCGCGTACGACACGCGCGGCGACCTGAAGAACGGCGGCATCACGCTGTACAAGGTTGTCGACGGCAAGTGGACGACGCTGCAAAGCGTGGGCGGCAAGTAAGCGCCTGAGCTTCGGCTGAAGTAAAAAGCCCCGCAGAATCGAAAGATCTGCGGGGCTTTTGTTTGCGCGCTCACTGCTGCTCGTCCAGCGCGACAGGTGAGCTTGTTCAGGATTCCTTTTCAGTCATTCTCCGCGCATTTTCCTACCCGCTTCGCGAATCTGTTCGAGCGTTGCCGCAGGCGTGCTCGCTTCCTTCGTCACACGGATTTCGATCAGCGCGGGCTTGCCTGCCGTGAGCGCGCGCTCCAGCGCGGGGGCGAATTGCGCCGTGGTCGTGACGACTTCGCCGTGCGCGCCGAACGACTGCGCGAACGCCGCGAAGTCGGGGTTCGTGAGTTGCGTGCCGTGCACGCGGTTCGGATAGTGGCGCTCCTGGTGCATGCGGATCGTGCCGTAGTGCGCGTTGTTCACGACGATGAACACGACATTCAGGCCGTACTGCATCGCCGTGGCGAGTTCCGACGAAGCCATCATGAAGCAGCCGTCGCCCGCGAGCGCGACCACGGTGCGCGAGGGGTATTGCGACTTCGCTGCGATTGCGGCGGGTACGCCGTAGCCCATCGCGCCGCTCGTGGGCGCAAGTTGCGAACGGAAATGGCGATACGCGAAATGGCGATGGAGCCACGTTGCGTAATTGCCTGCGCCGTTCGTGACGATCGCGTCGTCGGGCAGGCGTGCGCGCAGTTGCTGCATGACTTCGCCGAGTTGCACGTCGCCGGGCATCGGCAGCGGCTTGCGCCATGCGTGCCACGCCTCGTGCGCTTCTGCGGCGCTGCCGGCCCACGCGGGTTGAGCGGGAGCCGGAAGCTCTGCGAGCAGCGCCGCGAATTCCTCGAGCCCCGAAACGATCGGCAGATCGGCTGCGTAGACGCGGCCGAGTTCCTCCGCGCCCTGATGCACGTGAATGAGCGTTTGCTTCGTCTTGGGAATGTCGAAGAGCGTGTAGCCGCCCGTCGTCGATTCGCCCAAACGCGGACCGAGCGCGAGCAGCACGTCGGCTTCGCGGATGCGCTTCGCGAGCGCCGGATTTACGCCGAGGCCCACGTCGCCCGCGTAGTTGGGGTGATCGTTGTTGAGCGTGTCCTGAAAGCGGAACGCGAGGCCGACCGGCAATTGCCAGTTCTCGACGAAGCGCTGGAAGTCCGCACAAGCCTGCGGGTTCCAGCCATGGCCGCCTGCGATCACGAACGGCTTCCTCGCCCCCGCGAGCAGCTCGCGCACGCGCTCCATCTGCGCAGCGGAAGGCGACGCCTGCACGCGCTGCGCGGGCGGTGCGATGGGCTGCGCTTCGGATGCGGGAATCTCGCCGCTCAGCATGTCTTCGGGCAGCGCGAGCACGACCGGACCCGGCCGTCCCGACATCGCGACATGGAACGCGTGGCTCAGGTATTCGGGCACGCGGCGCGCGTCGTCGATCTGCGCGACCCACTTCGCCATCTGGCCGAACATGCGTCGATAGTCGATTTCCTGGAACGCCTCGCGGTCCATCTGCTCGCGCGCAACCTGGCCGATCAGGAGGATCATCGGCGTGGAGTCCTGGAACGCCGTGTGCACGCCGATCGAGGCGTGCGTGGCGCCCGGCCCGCGCGTGACGAGCGCGATGCCGGGCCTGCCCGTGAGCTTGCCGATCGCTTCCGCCATGTTCGCCGCCGCCGCCTCGTGACGGCACACCACGGTTTCGATCTGCGCGGTTTCGTCGGACAACGAATCGAGCACCGCGAGATAGCTCTCGCCCGGCACGCAGAACACGCGCTCGACGCCATTGGCGACGAGCGCATCGACGACGAGGCGAGCCCCGGTGGTGGTGGCTTCGGTGGTGGCGGATGCGTTCGGCTGCTGCATGACGGTCAAGTCTCCTTCAATCGTTACGTGATTACGTTCAGATGCTTCAGGCAAGGCGACAGCGCTTCAGCGAATCAGCACTCGACGATGTTCACCGCGAGGCCGCCGCGCGAGGTCTCCTTGTACTTCGTCTTCATGTCGGCGCCGGTCTCGCGCATCGTCTTGATCACCGAGTCGAGCGAGACATAGTGCGCACCGTCGCCGCGCAGCGCCATGCGCGCGGCGTTCACGGCTTTCACCGAAGCCATGGCGTTGCGTTCGATGCAGGGAATTTGCACCATGCCGCCCACGGGGTCGCAGGTGAGGCCGAGGTTGTGCTCCATGCCGATTTCGGCGGCGTTTTCGACCTGCAGCGGCGTGCCGCCCAGCACGGCTGCGAGCGCGCCCGCGGCCATCGAGCAGGCCACGCCCACTTCGCCCTGGCACCCCACTTCGGCACCCGAAATCGACGCGTTGAGCTTGTAGAGAATGCCGATGGCGGCCGCGGTGAGCAGGAAGTCGATCACGCCCTGTTCGTTCGCGCCCGGCGTGAAGCGCACGTAGTAGTGCAGCACGGCGGGGATGATGCCCGCTGCGCCGTTGGTCGGCGCGGTCACCACGCGCCCGCCCGCGGCGTTTTCTTCGTTCACGGCGATCGCGTACAGGTTGATCCAGTCGATCATCGAGAGCGGGTCTTGCAGCGCGCGCTCGGGGTTGCTGGTCAGCGCCCGGTAGAGTTGCGGCGCGCGGCGCTTCACGGCGAAGGGGCCGGGCAGCGTGCCGTCGGCGTCGGGATTGTTGATGCCGCAACCGCGCGATACGCACGACTGCATCACGCTCCAGATGTGCAGGAGACCTGAGCGGATCCGCTCGTCGCTGTGCCAGACGCGCTCGTTTTCGAGCATCAACTGCGCGATGCTCTTGCCCGTCGAGGCGCACAGCGCGAGCATCTCCGCGCCGGTGGTGAACGGATTCGGCAATTGCTGCGCGGCAGCGAGCACCTTCGTGTTCGGCGCGCCGGCCGTGACGACGAAGCCGCCGCCTACCGACAGATACGTGCTTTCGCGCAGCGTATCGCCATTCGCGTCGAGTGCGCGCAGCTTCATGCCGTTCGGGTGTTCGGGCAGCGCCTGGCGATAGAACGCCACGTGCTCTTTCGGAACGAACGCAATGGGATGGCGGCCGAGCAGCGCGAGTTGGCGCGAGGTGCGCACGGCTTCGAGACGCTCGCTGATGGTGTCGGGGTTGACGGTGTCGGGCGCGTCGCCCATGAGGCCCAGCATGACGCCGCGGTCGGTGCCGTGGCCCTTGCCGGTGGCGCCGAGCGAGCCGTACAGCTCGACCTTCACGGCGGCGGTGCTCGCAAGCAGACCGTCGCGCTCGAGTCCTTCGGCGAACATCAGCGCTGCGCGCATCGGCCCGACCGTGTGCGAGCTGGAGGGCCCGATGCCGACTTTGAAGAGATCGAAAACGCTCACTGCCATGGGTACTGCTCCTGCTTGTCTGACGTTGGTTTGTAGGGATGCGGCGCGTTCCGCGGCATCGTTATTTCCGTGCCGCCGCCGCAACCCGCGCGCGTTTTACCGCGCCGGCAACGGCAGACAGACGGCGAGCCACGCGGGCGGCGTGGGCGCGAGTTTCAGCGCGACTGGCGCGAAGCGGCCGTCGAGTCGCGCCGCAAGGTGAAACAGTTCGGCGGCGTTTTTCGGGTCCCACTGGCCGGTGTAGCCCGGCAGACCCGCTTCGCGCCGCTTCGCGTCGAACGGTACGTTCGAATGCACGAATTCCTCGTGCGTTTTCTGGCCGAGCGCATACGGCGTGAGCCAGTCGAGCGCGCCCGCGAGCGTCGCGCCGTTGGCCGCGCGTTCGGTCAGCCAGTTGCGGTTGTGGCGGCGCGCGGCGAGCGCGGCGGTCACGAGCGGCTGCAAATCGTAGGTCACGTAGTGCAGTGCGTCGCGCTCGGAGAAGTCGAGTGTCGAGCCGTCGGGCGCGACGTTGTCGCCGAGATGCTCCACGAAGAGCCGCTGCGCCGTCGCGATCATCTTCCGGTTGTCGAGCGTGAACGCGATCATCGCTATCAGTTTGACCCGATGGCTCTGCCAGTTGTTCGCGAAATTTCCCTTGAGCGGGCGCGGCTGCGCGTCGATCTGCGCGATATAGCCGGTCGCGAAGCTGTTCAGGAACTGCATGGTCGCGTTGCGCGTTTTCACGGGCAGCGCGCTCGCGGTCATGTCGTAGGCGAGGATCAGCCCTTCGAAACGCGTTTCGTCGATGGGATTGAAGCTCGGCTTGTACGTGGTGACCCAGGCGAGCAGAAAGCGGTCCACGAGCTTCAGGAAGCGCTCGTCGCTCGTCGCGCGCCACGCGAGCGCGGCGTTGCGCATGAGGTCGAGTTCCTTCGCGGCTTCGACGCTCTGGTCGTAGATGCCCTCGTGCGGCAGCGTGCCCTCGGTGTGCAGGCGCGGCAGCGGACGCGGCGTGTCGTTCACGTGCGTCAGCACCTCGGCCACGAGCGCCTTCACGCCCGGGTCGGAGTTGGTGCGCTCGCTCGATTGCAGCGCGGGGGCCGCGCAGAAGTTCATGGCCGCTTGGGCCGTGCCGGCGAAGGTGCCGGTGAAGGTCGCGCAGGCAAGCGCCAACGCAGCGGCAAGGCGCTGCGGGCGGCGTTGCAGCGCACCCCGCGCGTGCCGGGTCTGCCGGACCGAATTCCGCGTTGCGGCATGCGGCAAGTCCCGCACCGAGTCCCGCAATGGAACCATTCGCACCTTCCGCGCCATGCGCGACTCCCTGATTCAAGGCTGACAGGTGTGTGATGTTAGCGGTTTGCGGCGGCAAATGTGAGAGGGATGACCGCCGCCGCGTGAGCCGAAGGTCACGCAGCGGCTTCACAGCGGCTTATTCGCCGGCGGTTTCGTCTGCATGTTCGCCCGCATATTCGCTAAGCGGCACGCACGAGCAGAACAGATTGCGGTCGCCGTAAGCGTTGTCGGCGCGGCCAACCGGCGGCCAGTACTTGCGCGCGACGAGCGATGCGACCGGGTAGGCGGCCTGCTCGCGCGAGTAGGCGTGCTTCCAGTCGTCGGCGACCACCACGGCGGCCGTGTGCGGCGCGTGGCGCAGCGGGTTGTCTTCCTTGTCTGCGCGGCCATCCTCCACAGCGCGGATTTCCTCGCGGATGGCAACCATCGCGTCGATGAAGCGATCGAGCTCCTCCTTCGACTCCGACTCGGTCGGCTCGACCATCAGCGTGCCCGGCACCGGGAAGCTCATCGTCGGCGCGTGGAAGCCGTAGTCCATCAGGCGCTTGGCCACATCGTCCACGGTGATGCCGCTTGCATCCTTGATGGGGCGCAGGTCGAGAATGCACTCGTGCGCGACGAGCCCGCCCGGGCCGCTGTAGAGCACGGGGAAGTGCGGCGCGAGCTTGTTCGCCACGTAGTTCGCGTTGAGGATCGCGTTTTCGGTCGCTGCGGTCAGGTTGGCCGCGCCCATCATGGCGATGTACATCCACGAGATCGGCAGGATCGAAGCCGAGCCGTAAGGCGCCGCGCTCACCGCGCCGATGCCGTGATCGTCGCGCTTGTAGCCCGACGAAAGCTGGTTCGGCAGGAACTGCGCAAGGTGCGCGCCCACCGCGACCGGACCGACGCCCGGGCCGCCACCGCCGTGCGGAATGCAGAAGGTCTTGTGCAGGTTCAGGTGCGAGACGTCGCCGCCGAACTGGCCCGGCGCCGCCAGACCCACCATGGCGTTCATGTTCGCGCCGTCCACGTACACCTGGCCGCCCGCTGCGTGCACGATCTCGCAGACTTCGCGCACGTTCTCTTCGAACACTCCGTGCGTGGACGGATACGTGATCATGATTGCCGCGAGCTTCGCCGCATGCTGTTCGGCCTTGGCCTTGAGGTCGCCGAGATCGATGTTGCCTTGCGCGTCGCAAGCCACGACCACGACCTGCATGCCGGCCATCTGCGCCGAAGCGGGGTTCGTGCCGTGCGCCGAAGCGGGGATCAGGCAGACGTTGCGATCGGCTTCGCCGCGCGAGGCGTGGTACGCCTGGATGATGAGCAGGCCCGCGTACTCGCCCTGCGAGCCGGCATTCGGCTGCAGCGAAACAGCGGCGTAGCCGGTTGCGGCCACGAGCATCTGTTCGAGCTGATCAACCATCTCGCGATAGCCAACCGTCTGCTCGGCAGGCGCGAACGGGTGGATGCGGCCGAATTCGGGCCACGTGACCGGCAGCATTTCCGAGGTCGCGTTTAGCTTCATCGTGCACGAGCCGAGCGGGATCATCGAGCGGTCGAGCGCGAGGTCCTTATCGGAGAGGCTGCGCAGGTAGCGCAGCATTTCCGTTTCGGAATGGTGACGGTTGAACACCGGATGCGTGAGGTACGCGCTTTCGCGCGCCAGCGCGGCCGGGAACGTCAACGCGGCGGCTTGCGTGAGTTCGGCGTCGAGCTTGTCGACCGACGGCGATTCACCGGCGAACGCGGCTTGCGCGAACACGGCGAGCAGATCGGCCAGATCGGCGCGCGAGGTGGTTTCGTCGACGGACACGCCCACACGGGTCTCGCTCACGTGGCGCAGGTTCATGCCGCGCGCGAGGGCCGCGTCGTGCAGCGCCTGGGTACGGGGGCCGGCTTCAAACGTGAGCGTGTCGAAGAACGCTTCGTTCACGAGCGTGTAGCCAAGCTGCTTCGCGCCCGCGGCGAGGATCGCGGCGACGCGGTTCACGCGCTGCGCAATGCGCTTCAAGCCTTGCGGGCCGTGGTAGACGGCGTACATGCTCGCCATGATCGCGAGCAGCGCCTGCGCCGTGCAGACGTTCGAGGTCGCCTTCTCGCGGCGGATGTGCTGTTCACGCGTTTGCAGCGCGAGGCGCAGCGCCGGGTTGCCTTGCGCGTCGATGGTCACGCCGACGAGACGGCCCGGCATCTGGCGCTTGAATTCGTCCTTCACCGCGAGGTAGGCGGCGTGCGGGCCGCCGAAGCCCATCGGCACGCCGAAGCGCTGCGAGTTGCCCACGGCCACGTCCGCGCCCCATTCGCCCGGCGGCGTGAGCATGGTCAGCGCGAGCAGGTCGGCGGCGGCGATCACCGCGCCGCCGGCTGCGTGCACGGCTTGCGCGAGCGCGCGGTAGTCGCGCACGTCGCCGTTCACGCCCGGATATTGCAGCAGCACGCCAAAGGCGCCTGCATTGGCCGCTTCAGCGGCCGGGCCGACCTTCACCTCGATGCCGATCGGCTTCGCGCGCGTCTTCACGACTTCGATGGTCTGCGCCAGCACGTCGTCGGCGACGAAGAAGACGTTCGACTTCGACTTGCCCACGCGCTGCACGAGCGTCATGGCTTCGGCGGCGGCGGTGGCTTCGTCGAGCAGCGACGCGTTCGAAATTGCGAGGCCGGTCAAGTCGGTGATCATCTGCTGGAAGTTCAGCAGGGCTTCGAGGCGGCCCTGTGAAATTTCCGGCTGGTACGGCGTGTACGCGGTGTACCACGCCGGGTTTTCGAGCACGTTGCGCAGGATGACGGCCGGCGTGTGCGTGTCGTAGTAGCCCTGCCCGATATACGAGCGGAACACCTGGTTCTTGTCCGCGAGCGCGCGCAGGGCGGCGAGCGCCTCGGCTTCCGAGCGCGGCTGCGAGAACGGCCCGAGCGGCAGCGTCTCGTTGCGGCGGATCTTCGCCGGAATCACCGCATCGATCAGCGCGGCGCGCGAGGCGAAGCCGAGCGCGTCGAGCATCGCCTGCTGGTCGGCCGTGTCGGGGCCGATGTGGCGGGCGGCGAAAGCGTCGTGCGCTTCAAGTGCAGCAAGCGAGAGCGGGGAGTTCATCAGACGATCCGGGTGTTCGAGCTTCATAGGGATTCCTGCGGGCGCGGGCGGCGTTCTGAGCGCGCCGCCGCGCCATGGCGGTTAAGGCAAGGTTGCGATTTAAGCGCCGATCGCCTTTTCGTAGGCGGCGGCGTCGATCAGCGAGTCGAGCTTGGCGTCGGCGGCGGGCTTGATCTTGAAGAGCCACGACTCGTACGGCGCGCCGTTCACCTGGTCGGGCGTGTCGACGAGCGACGTGTTCGCTTCGATGATTTCGCCTGCGACCGGCGCGTAGATGTCCGAGGCGGCCTTGACCGACTCGATCACGGCAACGGCGTCGCCGGCGGTGACGGCGCGGCCCGCTTCAGGCAGTTCGAGGAAGACGATGTCGCCGAGCGCTTCCTGCGCGTGGTCGGTGATGCCGATGGTCAGCGTGCCGTCGGCTTCGGTGCGGATCCACTCGTGCGATTCGGTGTATTTCAGATCGGCCGGGATGCTCATGGTTGCTCCAGTGCGTGGTTCGGTTTTTGTTGCTCGAAAAGGGGGGGCGTGCGCGCGGGCAGGATCCTCGTGGATCAGGCGGCGAGCACCTTGCCGTTGCGCACGAAGGGCAGTTTTACCACGCTTGCGGGAAGGGCTTTGTCACGGATCTGCACCTGCACGACATCGCCCGGCTGCACGCCCTTTGGCACGCGCGCGAAGGCGATGGATTCCTGCATGCTCGGCGAGAACGTGCCGCTCGTGATCTCGCCCTCGCCGTGCGGCGTGAGCACTTTCTGGTGCGCGCGCAGCACGCCGCCGGCCTTGCCGTTTTCCTTCTGCAGGATCAGGCCGACGAAGGCCGAACGCGAACCGTTCGCCTCCAGCGCCGGGCGGCCGACGAAGTCGCGCGGCTCCTTCATGTCGACGGTCCAGGCGAGGCCGGCGTCGAGCGGCGAGACGCCGTCGTCCATGTCCTGACCGTAGAGGTTCATGCCCGCTTCGAGGCGCAGCGTGTCGCGCGCGCCGAGGCCGCACGGCTTCACGCCCTGGCGCTGCAGGGCGTCCCAAAGTTCGCAAACGGCGGCGGCGGGCACCACGATTTCGAAGCCGTCTTCGCCGGTGTAGCCCGTGCGCGCGATCATCAGCTCGCCGAACGGCGTGGCTTCAACCTTCGCGGCGTTGAAGGGCTTGAGAACTTCGGTGGCGCTGCGCGACGAGGGCGCGACCTGCCAGACCTTTTCGCGCGCGTTCGGGCCTTGCACGGCGACGATCGCGAGATCGCGGCGCGGCGTGATGGTGAGGCCGAAGCCGCCTTCGGCGTTGAGCTTCTCGAACCAGGCGATGTCTTTTTCGGCCGTGCCGGCGTTGACGACGGTGCGGAACTGGTCGTCGGCGAAGAAGTAGACGATCAGGTCGTCGATCACGCCGCCTTCGGGATTCAGCATGCACGAGTAGAGTGCCTTGCCCGGCGTGGTCAGCTTGGCGACGTTGTTGGCGAGCGCGCGGGAGAAGAACTCGCGCGCCTTCGGGCCCGAAAAGTCGACGACGCACATGTGCGAGACGTCGAACATGCCGGCATCGGTGCGCACGGCGCGATGCTCGTCGATCTGCGAGCCGTAGTTGACGGGCATGTCCCAGCCGCCGAAGTCGACCATGCGGGCGTTCAGCGCGCGGTGCGTGTCGTTCAGCGGGGTGCGTTTGAGTTCGGTCATGGGGCCTCAGGCGGTCGCGAATAGTCGCGCGAAAACGAAAAAGGCCATGCAGGAAGCGCCGCAGGCACGATGCCCGTGGTCGGTTCTTGCATGGCCCCTCTGTCCTCGGTACCTGAGAGATTGCGCCGTGCTGCGGTTGGCGCGCGCCCCTTCGGTGGGCAGCCTGAACGCGTGGGGGTTACGATCCGCCGCCGCCCGTTCTACTGCCGCTCTCCAGAGTTGCGGACTGTGTGCCGCTTCGCGTCATCTCGCGCAAAAAGCGCAAATGCAGCGAATCAGCGGTCCGGCGCGCACGGTCCTTTTGCCTGAGAGTTTGTGGGTTGCCCCTTCGGCGGCGCCGGTTGCACTAGCGAAAGCGAGCTAAGGCAAACGGCGCGCTCTCCCGGCGCGCGCAGCGATTGTGCGCGACGCCTCGGGGCTATGTCAATGCGGAAAAATTCTCTGCGCGGTCCGAGCGAAGGGGCGTGAGGCTTGCTGGTATTGGCTTGCGCGGATCGGCAGCGCGCCATGCATGGCGCCGGGGAAAAACGGGGGCGGTTCGGGTCGGCCAGATGGTGCGGCACGAACCGCGAGCGGGCGGTCCGTGCCGGGATTTGTTGCGCTTAACGCTTACTCGCCGATGGCGCGAGCGGCCGTGTCGAGTTCCTGGTTCAGCACACGCTGCTCGTCGGGCGAGATGCCGCCGCCGTGCTGCGCGGCCATGTCGTGCGCTTCGCCGCGGATCGTGTCGAGGCGGTGGTGGAGCGCGCCGCCCTGGGGCGGCGGGTAGTAGCCCTGGCTCACGCGCATGTCGATGCGGTGGCCCAGGTTATCGATGCGGTTGTCGACCTGATGCAGGCGATCGACGGCGACTTCGTGCGGATTCGGACCGGGCGGGGGCGGCGGAGCGGGGCGCGGCGCCGGCTGGCTGACCACGCACGCCGCGAGGGTCGAGACGAGCGCGCCGGCGGCGATAAGGCGTAGAGCGTGGGTGTAGCGGGTCATTCAGACTCTCCTTTGTCTTGTCGTTGCTGCTTTTTTGGTCCTGCATGTCCACAAACGTCTGGCTATTGCCGCGTGATGACCCCATGGCGGCAACCAGATGTAACCATTTGTATGGACCTTTCAGCGGCGTCGGCGAAATGCAAGGTCGACGCCGCAGCGAAAAGCGCGAGCCGGCGCGATCAGGACTGGCGCACGAACGCCAGCGTGCGGCCGTCCTTCGCGCTTTGCATGGCGAGTTCGATCAGCGTCATGACGTCGATGGCGTCCTGCGGGCTCACCGGGAACGGCTTGCCTTCGCGGATCGCCGCGGCCAGCGCGCGGTACAGATCGGCGTAGTTGCCCGCGCCGTTCGGAACTTCGAGATCGGCTTCCTGGCCGTCGTCGCGCAGCACGTGCAGGCGGCCGGTCTCGTTGCCCGCGCCGAAACCGGGCTGACCGGGGCGCAGGCCGTCCTTGAGCTGATCTTCCTGGGTGTCGAGCCCATTCTTCAGATAGCTGCCGCGCGTGCCGTGAATCGCGAAGCGCGGCGCGTACGCGGCGAGCGCGCTGGCGTGCAGCACGGCGTCGTGGTGCGGATAGCGCAGCACGAGGTGCGCGTAATCCGGCGCGCTCGCGTTTTCGCGGCGCGTGTGCACGAACGCGGTGATCGACTCGGGTACGCCGAAGAGCGCGAGCGTCTGGTCGATCAGATGCGGGCCGAGATCGTAGAGCAGGCCGCCGCCGCGCGTGGCGTCTTCGCGCCAGCGCTGTTTCACTTGCGGGCGGAAGCGGTCGAAATGCGATTCGTAATGCGTGATGCGCCCGAGTTCGCCGCGCTCGATCAGCTCGCGCACGGTGAGGAAATCGCCATCCCAGCGGCGGTTGTGGAACGGCGCGAACACGAGGCCGCGCTGCTTCGCGATGGCCGCGAGCGTGCGCGCTTCCTCGGCCGTGAGCGTGACCGGCTTGTCGACCAGTACGTGCTTGCCGCGCTCGAGCGTGCGCCGCGCCAGGTCGTAGTGCGTGTCGTTGGGCGTGGCGATCACGACGCATTCGATGGCGTCGATCGAGAGCAGCGCGTCGAGGTCGGGCACGATCGCGGCGTCGGGATAGTCGGCCTGGGCGCGTTCGGCCTGGCTCGTGGCGATGGCGGCGAGCTGCGCGGCGCCGCTATGCGCGATCACGGGGGCGTGGAAAGTCTGGCCGGCGAAGCCGTAGCCCATCAGGCCGATTTGCAGCGGTTGCGGTGCAGTCATTTAGCGCTTCCTCTTTCCAGCAAGTGCGGGTGGCGGGAGCCCGTTATTGTGGCACGGCGCGCAGAGCGCGTGGCACGAGGCGAGGGACGGATGAGGAACATCCGGGGCGCCATCGGCGCATCGCTGCGCCGTGTTAACATCGCACCTCCCGCGTGAGAGGCTGCTGCGACGTTCGCACGCCTCGCGCCGTGCGGCGTCACGAGAGGCCAAACGCCCCGTCCGCACGCCTCCCAGCCGTACCACCCGTTTTTCCAATCCAGCAACGATGTCCGCAGGCCTCAATTCCGCCCAAAACGAAGCGGTGCGCTATCTCGACGGTCCCTGTCTCGTGCTCGCCGGCGCGGGCAGCGGCAAGACGCGTGTCATCACGCAGAAGATCGCGCACCTCATCGAAGCGAAAGGCTTCGAGCCGCGCCATATCGCCGCCGTCACCTTCACCAACAAGGCCGCCGCCGAAATGCGCGAGCGCGTGGGCAAGCTGCTCGAAGGCAAGACGCTCACCACACCCGGCAAGGAAGGCCGCAAGGTGCCGACCAACCAGCTGACGGTCTGCACGTTCCACTCGCTCGGCGTGCAGATCCTGCGCCAGGAGGCGGAACACCTGGGCCTGAAGCCCCAGTTTTCGATCATGGACGCCGACGACTGCTTCGCCATGATCCAGGAGCAGGTGGGCTCGACGGACAAGGGCTTCATCCGCAAGATCCAGTCGATCGTCTCGCTCTGGAAGAACGGTCTCGTGATGCCCGAGCAGGCGCTGTCCACGGCCTCGAACGAGGACGAGCACCAGGCGGCCATCGTCTACCGCAACTACATGGCGACGTTGCACGCCTATCAGGCGGTGGACTTCGACGACCTGATCCGCCTGCCTGCCGAGCTGTTCGCGAAGAACGAGCAGGTGCGCGACCGCTGGCAGAACAAGCTGCGCTACCTGCTCGTCGACGAGTACCAGGACACCAACGCCTGCCAGTACGAACTGCTGAAACTGCTGGCGGGTCCGCGCGCGGCGTTTACGGCCGTGGGCGACGACGATCAGGCCATCTACGGCTGGCGCGGCGCCACGCTCGAAAACCTGGCGCAGCTCGGCAAGGACTTTCCGAAGCTGCACGTCATCAAGCTCGAGCAGAACTACCGCTCGACGGTGCGCATTCTCACGGCGGCGAACAACGTCATCGCGAACAATCCGAAGCTCTTCGAGAAGAAGCTGTGGTCCGAGCACGGCATGGGCGACACCATCACCGTCACGCCCTGCAACGACGAAGAGCACGAAGCCGAGTCGGTCGTGTTCCGGCTTTCGGCGCACAAGTTCGAGCGCCGTGCGCAGTTTCGCGACTACGCGATTCTGTATCGCGGCAACTTCCAGGCGCGCATCTTCGAGCAGGTGCTGCGCCGCGAGCGCATTCCCTACGTGCTCTCGGGCGGCCAGTCGTTCTTCGACAAGGCCGAGATCAAGGACATCTGCGCTTACCTGCGCCTGATCGCCAATCACGACGACGATCCCGCGTTTATCCGCGCGATCACCACGCCGCGCCGTGGCGTGGGCAATACGACGCTCGAAGCGCTCGGGTCGTTCGCAGGGCAGGCGAAGGTGTCGCTGTTCGAGGCCGTGTACATGGGCGGTATCGAGGCGCGGCTTTCGGCGCGCCAGGTCGAGCCGATGCGCGTGTTCTGCGACTTCATGCAGCGTCTCGCCGAGCGCGCGCAGAAGGACCCGGCGACGGTCGTGCTCGACGACCTCATGGACGCGATTCACTACGAGGCGTATCTCTACGACGCCTTCGACGAGCGCCAGGCGCAGTCGAAGTGGCAGAACGTGCTCGAATTCCTCGAATGGCTCAAGCGCAAGGGCACGAAGCCCGAGCAGGAGATCGGCGAGGACAGCGAAGCCACCGGTTATGACAATGCCGACGGCCTCGCCGACACCGGCAAGAACCTCATGGGCCTGATCCAGACCGTCGCGCTGATGTCGATGCTCGAAGGCAAGGAAGAAGACCCGGACGCCGTGCGGCTTTCAACCGTGCATGCTTCGAAGGGACTGGAGTACCCGCACGTGTTCCTGGTGGGCGTGGAAGAGGGGATCATGCCGCACCGCGGCGGCTCGGAAGACGACGTGATCGACGAAGGGCGCATCGAGGAAGAGCGCCGCCTCATGTACGTGGCGATCACGCGCGCGCAGCGCAGCCTGCATCTGAACTGGTGCAAGAAGCGTAAGCGGGCGCGCGAGACCGTGGTGTGCGAGGCGTCGCGCTTCATACCGGAAATGGGCCTGGACGATGCGCCGCCGCCGACCGCCGAAGAAGCGCCGATGACGCCGAAGGACCGGTTGGCGAGTCTCAAGGCGTTGTTGCAGAAGGGCTGATGACCCTTGCGTATAGCGGGTGATTGTTTTTTGGGGATGAGGGCGGCAGTAGAGTGAACGCCCCTGTCCCGCTCGCTGCCGCCGATGGAAGATCCATTACTCCAGCATTACCGTCACGCGCTTGAAACGTATATCGACGCGAAGGACAACACGAAGCCCGCACGGATTCACGAAGCATTCGCCCCGGGTGCCGAGCTGACGTTCTCGCTGGCCACACCGAATATCGCATTTCCGGCGCGTAGCGTCGGCGCCGAAGCGATCGCGAAGACGCTGGTCAGCGATTTCGGTGAGCGCTATTCGCGCTGCCGCACCTACTACCTTTGCGAGGCCACTGCGCTCGTTGCGCGCGAGCGCACGATCGAAGCGCTGCCCTGGCTCGTCGTGATGCGCGAGGACGCGGCGGGTGCGCTGCGCATTGGTCACGGCACGTATCGCTGGACTTTCGATGCGAACGACATCGCGCCGCGCGTTGCGGCATTCCACATTCACATTGCCCGGATGGACGTGATCGACGACCCGGCCGGTGCGCGGCTCGAGCGCCTGCAAGAGGGCTTGAGCTATCCGTGGCTCGCTCCCGCCGAACTGGCTGCGCGTTATGGCGCGCTTGCCGGGGACGCTTCGGGTGCGTTCGCCTTTGCCCGCGAATTTGCGCGTCCCGTGCGCTGACGCGCGACTGCCTTTTCAGCGACGGATATAAAAATCCCCGCGCCGTATCGCTACGGGCGGGGATCGTTTTGCGCTTTGGCGCGCGGGGCGCTTACTTCGCCGCGCTGACCATGTAGTCGACGGCGGCCTTGACGTCGGCGTCCGATGCCGTCGAGCCACCCTTGGGAGGCATCTGGCCCTTGCCGTGCAGCGCGTAGTTGTAGACGGTGTCCATCGGGTCCTTGAGGCGCGGCGCCCAGTCGGCCTTGTTGCCGAATTTCGGCGCGCCCAGCACGCCCGCGGCGTGACACGCCTGGCAAACCTGCTGATAGAGCGCCTTGCCCGCCTGCGAGGCGTCGGCGCTTTGCGAGTCGCCACCGGCCGCGGGAGCGGACGAAGCCTGCGGGATGGCCGCGATCGCCGCTGCGGCGGCTTGCGCCTGGGCGGCGTTCGCATCGGCGCCCGACGCACCCGAGGCCGGTGCAGCGGCCGCCGCGCCCGAAGCCGCAGTGGCTGCATTGGCCGCGCCTGGCGCGGGCTTGGGCGGATCCTGGAAGTTCGCGCCGGCGTGGTTCGCCATATAGGCGACGGCGAGGCCGATTTCGTAATCGCTGTAGTCGTCCGGGCTCGTGCCGCCGCGCGGGGGCATCGCGCCCTTGCCGGAGAGCGCCGTCTTCCAGAGCGTGTCGAAGCCCTGGGCGATACGCGGCGCCCAGTCGCCCGAGTTGCCGAACTTCGGCGCACCGGCGGCGCCCGAGGCGTGACACGCCGAGCAGACAGCCTGAAAGACCTGCTCGCCGGTCTTGTAGACGCGTGGCGCATTGGCGTCGCGCACGTTGACCTGCGCGACCGGCGCGATGCGCGCGGCGACCTGCTGGGTGGAGAGTTCGTCGGTGCCCGCGCCGGTGCGCGTCGTGTTGTCGACGTAATAGGCGAGCAGAATGATGATGACGATGGGGACGGCAAACCCGGCGATGACAGCGGCGATCAGCTGGCCGGGCGTTTTGATCGGGGCTCCGTGGGGTGCTTCGCTCATGCTTGTCTCGACTCCCGTTGGTTTTATGGTGAGCGGTACAGCAGGACGGCAATGGCCATGCGGCAGATCAAACACCGACGATTATAGACGGAAGGTTTTCCGGCTGGTGGGTGGGCGCGGACGTAGTTCAGCGGGCGTTTACCCGGAGCGGGCGGGCTGGCGGCCAGCGCGGTAGTGTCCGATGGCGATGCGGCCCCCAATAACCCGTGCGGTGGACGGTTTAACCGAAACCGGTTATTCTCTCGGTCTCTCTTCGGCGCTGCCTTTTCCGTATTCTTCGGTCAGTCGGCGGCGCCAGCAAATCAACGCGCCCGTAGCTCAATGGATAGAGTACTGCCCTCCGAAGGCAGGGGTTGCTGGTTCGATCCCAGCCGGGCGCGCCAAAGTCTGCTAAAGCTCTCCGCGATTTTCTACGCCGCGCATGCCGTGCGGGTATTTGCCTCGCCCAGGCGAGACGTGCTCGATCCGGCCGGCTGCGAATTCAGAAATGCCGTTGACGCGGCTTTTCCTGCATGAACGCCGTGGGTGCGGGAGATGGCGCTTGGCGACCGCAAGCAGTCGCATTGAGCGCCATAACAAGGGATGTCGAAATTAGATAGCCGCCGGGTTCTCAACCATGGCGCAAGTGATCGGTGCTTGCCGGTGGCCTTGCGGGCGACGTTCGAACGCAACGATGCTGTCGTAGCAGGCGATGTAATCCGTACTCTTCGTGAAGCTCGAAATCGGGATATTGCCTCTCGAATGAACTGCATTCAGTTCGTCGATCTTGTTTTTGGCGAATTCGATAAAACTCCCTGGCCGCCCTACGCCGCCCTGATATTCAGGCCAGTAGCAGGTGTGAGTGTCCTCCACCATATAAATTCCGTTCTTGTGAAGCCTGTCGTACATCAACTCGAAGGAAGCGATCATGTGATTCATGACATGGCTTCCGTCGTCGAGAACGATGTCCACTTCCGGATATTTGCGGAAGATCTGATCGATTAGCGCAGGGTCATCCTGGCTGCCGATGAAAATCTCGATACCCTCGGCTTCATGGGCCTTGCACTGAGGATTGATATCGACCCCTATGATTCTGGATCCGGCTCCGAAGAACTCCTTCCACATTGCCAATGATCCACCGCCAAATACGCCGATTTCGATCATCACGGGCGCTTTATTTCTGAAGCGCGCGAAGTGGCGCTCATAAATGTCAAAGTAATGAATCCACTTATGCAGTCGCTTGTCCGGATTATTGAGAAAATACTTGTGCAGAAAGCCGTCAGTCATTTCCATGCCTTGATCGATGCATCGAATGGGAATACTTAAAACTAGGAAGGTACAACCGCCCGGAACACGAACTGGAACGCCTTCGCGTCCTCGACCGCAGCGTTTGCATCGGCACCCGCTGCGCTCGCCATAGCACGAATGACGGGCAAAAAGGCCTCGCGTTGCGGCTCGTGGAAGATCCGCGCCTTGCCGGCATCGACGACAAACCCCGCGTCGCGAAACATCTCCAGCATCGTGACGCGCGTGAACCAGCGGATATGTGTGCGGTCGAACAAGCCGGAATCCTGATACCGGAAGTCGCCAAAGCTCAAACGAGCCTGCACGCTCCAGTGCTGCGCATTCGGAATGCACGCAACGACGCTCCCCCCGCGATCCATCGTCCCGCGAATTTTCTTGAGGAGTGCCCAAGGATCGTGAAGGTGTTCGAGCACGTCCCCGAAGACCCAGCAATCGGCATTGAGGTCCGAACGAATTTGCTCGACAGTTACTCGCTCGACGTCTACATCGACTACGCGGTCGCAGTGTTCACGTGCCATCTCGGCATAAGCCGGGACAATCTCGATCCCGGTGTAGTGCACCCCCGGATTCGTTTTTTTGTATTCGCGTGCCAGCGCTCCGGAACTGCAGCCGACTTCCAGCACGCGGCGGGCGCCTTGCGGCATGAGGTTAAGTAAGTCCGGATTGTGATGCTGATGGACGGGAGTTTGATCCAATTTAGGCTCCGGTGGATTTCGCTAGGCTGGCTGTGAAGGCGTTTCGACAAGGGGCGGTATTTCGATAGTTGCGATTACCGCCCGCCGCGCGCCTCACTCTCCATATTTGCCCAAATAAGACACGTACCCTTCCCGCCAGGTGGGTGTCCCAAAGGCACCGCCACTCTCGTGAACCACGCTCAGCGGCCACGTACCCATGCGCAGGCCCTTCAGTTCTGCCTGACGGCAGAAGTCCATATCGTAGAAGTGGAACTTGAACTGCTCGTCGAAACGCAGGCCGCTCTTCACGAGCGTATCGCTATCCGCAATCAACAGAAGGCCGTCGAGAAGCTTGCATTCCTGTCCGGAAGGCCCGAAGGTCGACGCGATGTTGCACGGAAAACCCGTGCCGTGACCGACGGTTCCGCTCAGATATTTGCGCTCGTCCCACTGCAGATCCGGCGTGGCGAAGGCCCATGCAGGCTGGCGCGGCACACGGCGCAGGTTGCCGGCGAGTCCCACCACCTCGAAACGGGCAAGGGATTCGCGGATGCGCTCGGTCCAGAAGAAGTCGTTGAGCCAGACGTCGTCGTGAACGAATACGAGGATGGCCGGACGCTGCTTCGCCTCTTCGATCGCCGTGTTGTAGATGCTGGACAGTCCACGCGTGTTGTTGTCGAACAGTTGGAGTTCGACGTTTGGAAGGTGCGCGTAGAGCTTCAGCGAGCGGCCAAGTGCCGTTTCATTCGAGAACTGCTCTCGGGAGCGACGGGTGCCACAGATGATACGGATGGGTTTCGTCGCTGCGGGGATGTCGGTCACTGCGTCGATCGACGTGATCGATCCGGCTGTCGGCGCAATGCTCCGTTGCTCGTCACGCGCCTCCTCGACAACTGGCTCCGCCGACGCATCTTGCGGCTGCGCCAGGACCTCGAAATGCTCGGGTGCAAGCCCGTCGCACCAGCGCTGCCACATGGTTCTCAGCGCACGCGATACGGCGTTGGCGATCGTGCTCGCGCTGATGATGGGCGACTGCATGCAGTGCTGGCGCAACTCGCGGCGTACCGTTGCGAGCGCGTCGAGGTCGTCAGCCAGCGCGACGCACTTGCTCACGAAGTCGTCCTTGTCGCGCGCGACGAACGCCTCGTTGAGCCCGAGGTGCGAGAGCCATCCCGTGCTGCCGCGGCTCGCCATCGAAACGCCGGGCAGGGTCACAGTGGGAACGCCCATCCAGAGGGCGTGCATGGTCGTGGTCGAGCCGGCGAAAGGGAACGCGTCGAGACAGACATCCACCTGCTGATGCTGTTGCAGGTAGACGTCGGTGCCCTTGCGCTGCATAAAGCTGATGCGGCTCACGTCGATGCCTTCGCTTGCGAACAGCTTGGCCAGTTTGTTCATTTGTTCGACCGACGTGATCGCGCCAATGAGCATGCGAGAAGTCGGTATCTCGCGAAGCACGCGTGCCCAGAGCGCCACGACTTCCGGCCCAATCTTGACCAGACGGCTGAAGCTGCCGAACGTCAAGAAGCCGTTTTTCAAGGCGGGCAGCTCGTTTACGTCCGGCGCCTGCTTGTACGGCTTGAATGGCGCGAGAGCCGGCAGGAACACGAGCTTTTCCGAAAAGCAGTTGGCGAACTGCTCGAGCGGCGTGACGAACCGGTCCGACATGTAGTAGTCGATCGAGGTCAGGCCGGTCGTGGCGGGATTGCCGATCCAGCTCACCTGGACGGGCGCGGGCTTGTGTGCGAATGCCACGAGACGGTTGCGACCGGTATGGCCGGTCAGATCGATCAGGATATCGATGCCGTCTTTGCGGATTTTTTCTGCGACCGCAGCGTCCGTCATGCCGAAGACTTCATGCCACTCTTGCGCGTGCTCCCGGATCGTATTCGTGAAAGCGTCTGTGACCACGTAGTTCGAATAGACGTGCAGTGACAGGCTTGTGTCGCGGGCCAGATGCTCGATGATCGACTGGAAGAAATAGGCGACCGGGTGATTGATCAGGTCGCCCGAAACGAAGCCGATCCGCAGGCGACGCGACGGATTCCGATCATTGGTGTGCGCCGAGCGCTGCGCGCGCAGGGGGGCTTCCTGGCGCTTCCCGAACTCGCTGAATTCGGCGAATGCGCTTGCTGCGTCGAGATCGGTCTTGTGCATCAGGCAGAAGAGCAGGTTGCTGTGCGTGGCTGCCTGCATCGGCGCGAGTTCGAGCGCCTTGCGGAACGCACTTTCCGCTTCATCGTACTGGCCATCCTCGTTCAGCGCGTTAGCCAGCGCGTCGAGTTCGATAGCGTCACGAGGTGCCAGTTCCACGGCGCGGCGCATCTGGGCGATGCCCTCGCCGGCGCGGCCCGTTGCCTGCAGGGCGGCACCCAACGTGCGATGCAGTGCTGAACTCTCGGGATGCTTTTCGAGCGCCTGGCGGCACTGCGCGACGGCTCGCTGGGGCTGGCGTGTGATATGCAGCGCGTCGGCCAGCATGATCTGGACCGGGAGATTGTGGGGCAGCAGGCTGCTGGCTCGCTCGGCCGCCGTCACCGACTCCGCATACTTGCCTGCGCGCTGCAGGGCGTGAGTGAGCATAACCCAGCATTCGCCATGCGACGGGTTTTGCTCTGTCAAGCGACGGGCAAGCTTCAGTGCAGCCTCGATCTTTCTGTTGTTGAAAAGATCTGCAAACTGACGCAATTCTGTCGCGCTTGCGCGGCGCGGATCGATTTTCGCTGCAGGCGCGTCTGGCGTTTCCTGCTTTGGCGTAGCTTCGGTTGTCTCCGCTGCGGCCTCGTGCGAAGTTTCAGCTACGAGCACGGGCGCCGAATCACGCTGGGGCAGACGAGCCAACAACGTCTCGATGGCGTCCGCGGGAACGCCGCATTGCCGCGCCACGTCCAGCGCCATCCGAGCGGCTTCGAACTGGTTGCTGGCGGTCAGGGCGTTGAAGTAGTAGACCCAGAGCTGCGCGAAATTCGGCGTATGTCCGAGCACCGATTCGAAATGCGGCACGGCCTCGGCAGGCCGGTCCGTTTGCATGTACAGCACGCCCATGTGGTAATTGGCGTCGACATGATCGCTGTCCGCTTCCAGCACGATGGCGTAGAGCGCTTCGGCTTCCCTGTATTCCTGCTTGCGATGATGTTCGATCCCGGCTTCCATGACGAGCTGGATATCGTCCCCCATTTGCGATTGGGGGGCGAGCGCGGTGGTTTCGGTCGGTGTTGGAAAAGCGGTCATGACGAAGGCGTGCTTGCGCCGCGGTTAGCAGAGGTAAGGCAATTATCGAGGGCGCTCACTCGGGACGAATCGCCGAGTTGACGTCAAAACGCCCGCCAATTCGGTGGCGCGAGCAACGGGCGGAGATGGGGCCGGGGTCAGATGCGAGACGCGTGCGCAGAGGGCGCATAAAACAAAAGCCCGCACGAGGCGGGCCAAGGTACGCGAATGCGCCCCGAAGGGCGCAATGATTGCTTGTTATTCCTGCACGCTCTGCGCAGTCCCTACTTCAGAACTGCGCAACGCGCTGATACTGGTTCACGTTGCGCGTGGCCTGCATGGCGGAACGGTACTCGGCGCTGAGCGTGCTTTGTGCCGACTCTGCCTCTGCGGCGATGCGCGCATCGATCGCATGCACCTGCTTGAGCACCTCGAGCGCGGCGCCCGTTTGCTTCGCGGAGAGCGACATGAGAAGCGGCGAGCGTTCGTTCGCGAGCTCGGCCGCCTTCTCCCATTCGCCGACGGCTGCCGCCTGTTCGATGTCTTTCGTGATCTGCCAGATGCGATCGATGGGCGCTGCGAATTCCATGTCGTCTCTCCTGCTGGATGCGCTTAGCTCTTGTTGGTGGCCAGCGCACCTGCGCTGTTCGTGCCGCCGAAGAGCTGCGTGAGGTACTGCTGGTTGCTGTTCATCGTCGCCATCAGCGTGTTGAGCGCGGTGAACTGCGCCGTGTACATGCTGGTGAGCTGCGACTGGTAGTCCGCGAGATTCGACTGCTGCGTCGAAAGGTTCGTCAGGTCAGTCTGGATCGCGTTGGTACGCGTCGTGATGACGCCAGTGCTCGACTGATAGCTCGTGATGTTGTTGTTCAACTGGGCGGCCACGCCGGTGGTCGAATTGAACAGCGCTGCCACGGTCGACTGATTGTTCTGCAGTGCGGTGTTCAGCGTATCGCTGTCGATCGCGAGCGAGCCGTCCGAATTCAGCGTGATGCCGATCGAAGCGAGGCTGGTCGTCGTGCTGCCGCTCTTCACGCCCGTCGCGACGATCGTCGCGAGCTGGTTCTGAATCATGTTCAACGTCGAGTCGCCGAGCAGCACGCCTTGCGACGTCGAGGTCGAGCTGAACGACGTGAGCGTCGCCATCGTCGTCACGAGCGTGTTGTACAGCGTGACGAAGTTGTTGATCGCGCTGGATTCCGCGCTCGTGTTCTGCGCAACCGTGAGCGTTTGTGCGCCGCTGCCCGTGCTCGACGTATCAACTGCCGATGCGGTGAGGTTCAGCGTGACGCCGGAGAGCGCGGAGGTCACCGTGTTCGTCGAGCTGGTCGCGCCTGTGCCGTCGATCGTGAAATAGGCGTCCTGCGCAGCCGTGGACTGCGTCCAGCCGGTCGTGTTGGAGATCGTCGACTGGTTGGCGGTGAGGTTGGCGGAAGTCGCGCTCGAGCTCGTGATTGCCGTGCCAGACGTGGTCGTTACAGCGAGGTTGTTCACGGCGTCGCTGGAATTCGAATCGCTGATCGCGACGCTGATGCCATTCTGCGAACCGGTCGACGTCGAGTGCAGCACGAGGTGCGCGCCGTCGGCGCCGGTGACGACCGTTGCCGTCACGCCCGGATTGTTGGTCGCCGAGTTGATCGCCGAAGCGATGCCCGCAACGGTGCTGTTGGAGTTGTTCAGCGAAATCGTGGTGCTGGCGCCGTTGACCGTCAACGTCATCGTGGCTGAACCGCCTGATCCGACGAGCGCCGTTGTCGCGCCGTAGCCGGTCGATGTGAGCACCTGAGCCTGTGCCACCTGCTTCAGGTCGAGCGAATAGGACCCGGCTGCCGCGCCGCTGCCTGCGGTGGCCGTAATGCCGGTGCCGCTGAGCGTCGTGCTGAATGCATTGAGGGTCGTGCCGTCCGAGAGCGGCGAGAGGCCTGCCTGAAGTGCGGAAAGCGCAGCGGAAAGCGCGCCATACGCGGAAATCTCGGTGTTGTCCTGCGTCTGCTCGGCGCTGATCGTTGCGGCCTGGCCGGCAATTTTTGCATTGACGAGCGCGGTGACGAGCGAAGTCACGTCCATCGACGAGTTGCCGGTCGAACCGCTGACGATCGACTGGGCGGCTTCCTGCAAAGCGGCATTGCTCGCTGCGGTCGTAGCGGCGACGCTACTTGCGATCGTGCTGGCTGTCGAACTGGATACGGTGGACATGAAGGGGCTCCGTGCGTCGGCGTTGCAGTGTGAATCGGTTCAAGTCTGGAAAACGCCAATCGGGAGGCGATCCTCCCGATTGGCTTGCGTTGCGCTCACGGGTATGGCGGCCGGGCGCGCAACGCTTGGGCTAGAGAAGCTCGTATTACTGGAGGAGCTTCAGGATCTGCTGCGGCTGCGAGTTCGCTTGTGCGAGCACCGAGATACCAGCTTGCTGCAGAACTTGTGCCTTCGACAGGTTAGCCGTTTCTTGAGCGAAGTCGGCGTCCTGGATCGACGACTGTGCGCTCGACAGGTCGGTCGACTGAGCTTGCTGCGTCGTGCCGATTGCCGTGAAGCGGTTCTGTGCTGCGCCGAGCGTAGCTTGCAGGTTGTTCAGCGTGTTCAGCGCGTTGTCGATCGACTCCATGGCCATGCTTGCGCCGCTTGCCGTGCTGATGTTGACGTTAGCAACGTCCGTCGGTGCGTTGTACGAGCCGATCTGCGTTTCCATGGCGACAGCAGCAGCGGCAGCCGCTGCGGAACCTGCCGAGCCGGCTGCTGCAGCCATAGCCGCCGACATGCCGCCGTCGGTAAGCGTGACCGCCGTGCCCGAGCCCTGGAAGCCGCCGCCGGTGCTGGTGGCTTCGTTCGTGGCCGTGAACAGAGCGCCGACAGCCGTCTGGCTCAGTGCCTGGTTGTTCTGGTCCGTGAACGTGAAGCCGCCGCTGCCGTCGGAAACCACATTGACGGAGGTGACGGTTGCTGCCGAGGCGGCGACCGTAGCACCAGCCGAGTTCAGGCTCAGGCCGGTGAACGTGCCGAGCGTTTGGCCAGCTTGCGGCACGCCGCTGCCGATCGAAGCAGCCGACATGTTTTGCGTCAGGCTCAGGCTGATCGTCTGGCCGACGTTCGCGCCAACCTGGAACGACACGTTACCGAGCGTGCCGTTCAGCACGTTCATGCCGTTGTACGTCGTTTGCGAAGCGATACGGTTGATTTCCGAAACTTGCTGCGAAACTTCTTGCTGCAGTGCTGCGCGGTCGTCGTTGGTCATCGAGCCGTTAGCTGCTTGCGTAGCCAGCTGGCGGATACGCTGCAGGCTGCTCGTCAGCGACGAGAGGCCGCTCGATGCCGTTTGAACCAGCGAAACGCCATCATTCGAGTTCGACACGCCCTGCGTCAGACCGTTGATCTGGGTCTGCATGATGTTCGAAATCGCGAGGCCTGCTGCATCGTCAGCTGCGCTGTTGATGCGCTTACCCGACGACAGGCGCGTGATCGCTTGCGACAGCGCGCTGCCCGAGCCCGTCAGGTTCTGTTGCGCGACGAGCGAGTTGATGTTGCTGTTAATTCCGAGCATGGAAATTCTCCTAAGCGGGCTGGAAGCCCGTTACAAGCCACTATGGCCGCGGCGGAAGCAATCTTTCATTGCTGGCCGCCTCAGTGAAGGTTGTCGGCGTGGGTAAAAAAAACTTGAGGGGAAGCACCGACAATCGAGACCTCAATTGCGCGGTGCATAAAAAGTCCCGTAGCGCCGCGCTTCGTGCTTCCCGATTCCCTCACGCATTTCTGCGTCTTGCAGTTTGCAAGCGTGTTTACGGCAGGTATCGCGTGTGGTTTAGTGCAGCGCCGCTGGCGGCACTTCGGTGGCTGCGCGCCCGTGCCGGCTGCAGCGCGCCGCGAGGCGGCGTATGCTCAGCGGTTCCCCGTTCGCCCTTTTTTCTGGAGGCCCCATGGAACTACGCAGGATCGGCACTTCCTCGTTGCAGGTCGCCCCGCTCATGTTCGGCGGTAACGTTTTCGGCTGGACCGCAGACGAAGCCACCTCGTTCTCGATTCTCGACGCCTTCACCGACGCCGGCCTCAACTTCATCGACACCGCCGACGTCTACTCGGCCTGGGTGCCCGGCAACCAGGGCGGCGAATCGGAGACGATCATCGGCAAGTGGATCGCGAAGAGCGGCAAGCGCGACAAGGTGGTGATCGCAACGAAGGTCGCAAAAGATGCGCGCCGCCCGGGTCTTTCCGCCGCCAACATTGCGGCTGCCGTGGAGGATTCGCTGCGTCGTCTGCAGACCGATTACATCGACGTGTACTTCTCGCACGAGGACGACCAGAAAGTCACGTTCGAGGAAACGCTTGGTGCGTACCAGCGACTGATCGAAGCCGGCAAGGTGCGTGTGATCGGCGCCTCGAACTACACGGGCGCGCGTATCGAGGAAGCGCTCGCGGTTTCGGCGAAGTCGGGCCTGCCCGCGTACCAGATCATCCAGCCCGAATACAACCTGTACGACCGCGCTCACTACGAGGCCGATCTCGAACCGGTGGCCATGGCGCAGAAGCTTGCGGTCGTGCCCTATTACAGCCTCGCGAGTGGCTTTCTCTCGGGCAAGTACCGCTCGCGCGAGGATCTCGCGAAGAGCGCGCGCGGCTCGCGCGTCGAGAAGTATCTCGATCACCGCGGGATCCGGATTCTCGCGGCGCTCGACTATGTGGCCGAACGTCACGGCAGCACGCTTGCGGCGGTCGCGCTGGCGTGGCTGATCGCGCGCCCGAGCATTACCGCGCCGATCGCGAGCGCAACCTCGCTGGATCAGCTGGAGAGTCTTGCGGCCGCGGTGCGACTGAAGCTCGATCCGGCCGACATTCAGGCACTCAACGATGCGAGCGCCTGACGGGCACGAAAAAGGGATTAATCCAGGTGTCCTAATCGACAGGACTTGCGCGGCGACGGCGGCACGCCGCGCAAGTCACTGAGTAGACTCAAGAAACCCCTGGTCAGGCAGTTCTTTTCCTGATATCATTGGGAGTGAATTGAGATCTTTGCCTGTTTTGTTGCCGTGTTCGTTACTGTTGGCGGCCGCAAACCGGCGGTCAGGTGTGTTGCAGCAAGGTCGACCTGATCGCGTTCCGCTGTGAACCCCCTACTTCTCTTTTCCGGCCTCCGTGGCCGCCTTGCCTCTCGTTTAGCCCCAGCGTGGCGAACGACCGGAGGGCCGGCGCGTGAGCGGCTTTGACGCTCGCGCCTTTGAACCGTATTAAGCGATTTGAGTTAGGAAATACATGACGACGATTCTTCTGAAGGAAAACGAGCCGTTCGAAGTGGCGATTCGCCGCTTCCGCCGTGCAATCGAAAAGAACGGCCTGATCGCCGAGCTGCGTGAGCGTCAAGCTTACGAAAAGCCGACGGCAGTTCGCAAGCGCAAGAAGGCAGCTGCTGTGAAGCGCCTGCACAAGCGCCTGCGCAGCCAGATGCTGCCGAAGAAGCTTCACTAAGCTTTTTCGCTTTTCGGTGTTCCGCCAGACGGCGGCGCATGCTTCGCAAGAAGCTGCGCCGCCGTTTGCGTTTGTGGGTAGAACCCGCGCGCCAAAGCGTGGCGCGCGCCGGCCGATATCAGGCGGCGTCCTTCAGTTGTTCGGGTGACAAGCCGAATTGCGCGGCAATCGAGCGAAGGCGGTCGCGCCATTCCCATACGCCGAACACGTCGTGCACGTTCTGCAGGCAACTCAGCAGATTGATCGTAGCGGGGTCGTAAATATTGATATGGGCGCGCAGCAGCGCCTTTTTCAGCGCGGCCACACCTACATCCATATAGAGCGGGACGTCGCTCGTCTCACGGCCGATGTAGCGCACGGGTATGCCTTCCATCGCGCTCATATAGTCGCGTGGCCGGATGAAGCTGCCGACCGGGCAGCCGCCGTAGCAGTGGGCGCTGCCGGAGCCGCCGCCGCAGCCACCGCCCCGGTAGGCGCCGCCGCCGTGTGGAAGAAGTGCCGCGCGCCCCTGGCCAAAGAGATGGGCCACCGCGCGGTCGAAGATCTCCTGATGACTCAGGAAGTGGACGTTTTTCATTTCAACCCCCTGTTGCCCAGCTGCCGGGCACAGGTTAATTCCCTTCTAATGCGGCGCCGCCGGCCTTCCAGCCGGCATTCCCACCCGTTCCCCTGACACGCCTGCATTCACTTCCCGTTATAACGGCACGCCAGTAAAAAACCGTGGGGTGGCGCACCGTAGCGATGAAAAATTGCCGCGGCCGGCGCCGGGTGCGATCGCTCTGGCGTATTGCAAAGTCCGGCCGGAAAAGGGTTTGCGAACTGCGTCCCACCCCGCTCGGGACTTTCCCGAGTCGCGCGCGTTACGCTGCGCTCAGGCGCGGCGCTTCTTCTTGCCGAGCGCAGCACAAGCCTTGCGGCACATGCAGTCGCGCTCATGGTCGTTGACCATGCCCACAGCCTGCATGAACGCGTAACAGATCGTCGTGCCGACGAATTTGCAGCCGTATTTTTTGAGCGCCTTGCTAAGGGCGTCCGAGACCTCGGTGGAGGCCGGTGCGTCGCGATACGAGGCAAGGTCGTTCTGGATGGGCGTGTCGTCCACGAACGACCAGACGAACTTCGCGAGCGAGCCGTGCTCGGCCTGGATCTGCTGCACGGCGCGGGCGTTGGCGATGGCAGCCTCGATCTTGGCCCGGTTGCGCACGATCGAGGCGTCCTGCATGAGGGTTTCGACGTGCTTGGGCGTAAAGCGCGCAACCTTCGCGATGTCGAAGTTGGCGAAGGCGCGGCGATATCCTTCGCGTTTGTTGAGTATCGTGGACCACGAGAGTCCCGCCTGTGCGCCTTCGAGCACGATCATTTCGAACAGATGCTGGTCGTCCCGCGACGGCACGCCCCACTCCTCGTCGTGGTATTGCACATACTGCGGCGACGCGCCGGCCGATACCCAGTTGCAGCGATGTGTCACGGTAAGTTCTCCTTGCGAGACGTCGTTCGAGCCACGCAAGCATAGCGGATCGGTACCGCGCCGCCACCCTGGCCGGATGGCCGATTGTGCGAACCCGGGGAAGCCGTTAGTCTCTGCGGCACGACAAAACTTTTGGCTTTCGAACCGGACTCACAGGCGCGCGAGGCGCGGCGGACATCATGCAGAAATACAGCTGGTTGATTGGCGTGGACGGCGGCGGCACGGGTACGCGCATCGCGCTTGGCGACACGAACGGCGTCGAACTCGCGCGTGCATCTGCAGGGCCGTCTGGGCTCGGGCTCGGCATCGAACGGGCCTGGCAATCGATCGAGGAAGGCTGCCGCGCGGCGTTTGCACAGGCGGGGCTCGCGTTCGACTGGTCGCAATGCGTGCTGGGCTGTGGGCTCGCGGGCGTGAACAACCCCGACTGGCTGGCGCCGTTTCTCACGGCCGCGCCCCCGGTGGCCGGCCTCGCGGTGGAAAGCGACGCCTACACGACGCTGCTGGGCGCGCACGGCGGCGCGCCGGGCGTGGTGGTCGCCCTTGGCACGGGCAGCATCGCCGCGGTGCTCGGTGAGGACGGCCAGTGTCGCATTGCGGGCGGTTTCGGCTTTCCCTCGGGGGACGAAGCGAGTGGCGCGTGGTTCGGCCTGCGCGCGATCGTCTGGGCGCAGCAGGCGCTCGATGCTCGCGTGCCCATGGACGATTTCGCACGGGCCCTGCTCGCACACGCGCGGGCCATCGATCGCGACAGTCTCATCGTGTGGCAGTGCGCGGCCAACCAGACGGCTTACGCCAGCCTCGCGCCGGTCGTCCTCGCGCATCGCGAACATCCGTTCGTCGCCAGGCTGCTCGCCGAGGCCGGCGTGGAAATTGCGAAACTCATCACTGCGCTCGATCCTTCGGGCACGCTGCCGGCGGCGCTCTCGGGTGGCCTCGGGCAGCCGCTGCGCGAATGGGTGCCGCAAGCAGTGCGTGATCGCTTGCGCGCGCCGATCGCCGATTCCACGACTGGTGCGCTTCGGCTCGCGCAAATGGAAGCCAAACGGCTGGCACACGCCGCTTCGGGCAACTGAGTGGCGGACAGCAAGGGGCAGGAACGTAGGTCAGGGCATGGCCTTGCTGCAGATGCTACGATTCAACGTTTCCCGCTAGCTGCCTGATCACCATGTACAAGGTCATTGCAACCGATCTCGACGGAACCCTGCTCAATAGCGACCATCAGGTCGATCCGTTCACGGTTGCTACCCTGGGCGCCCTCGATGCGCAGGGCCTGCCGTTCGTGATCGCGACCGGCCGCCATTATTGCGATGTGGCTGGCATTCGCGACGTGCTCGGCATCCGGCCGTATCTCATCACCGCGAACGGCGCGCGCGTGCATGCGCCCGACGACACGCTCATCCACGCGAGCAATCTGAGCGCGCCGATGGTCGAGCGTCTAGTCGCTGCCGATACCGTGGGCGAGCACGGCCGCGTGATCGTGAGCATCTATACCGACGACGCCTGGCTCATCGACCGCGATGCGCCCGAACTGCTCGCGTATCACCAGGACTCGGGTTTCGAGTATCGCGTGGCGGATCTGCGCGACTACGCAAGCGCGGGCATTGCGAAGGCGCTCTACATTGGCGATCCGGCAGATCTTGCGCACGTTGCGCAGAATCTCGCGCGCGAGTTTGGCGACGCGCTCTATGTCACCTACTCCCTGCCCGATTGCCTCGAAGTGATGGTGGCAGGCGTTTCGAAGGGCCGCGCGCTGCGCGTCGTGCTCGATCGGCTCGGCGTGGACGCCGCAGGTTGCGTCGCGTTCGGCGACAACATGAACGATATCGATCTGCTCGAAACGGCGGGTCATCCGTTCATGATGAACAACGCCAATCCCGATCTCATCAAGCGGCTGCCCCGGGTGCCGCGCATTGGCAACAACTTCGAAGCCGGCGTCGCGCATCATCTTCGCAAGCTCTTCGCACTCAACGACGAACTCGCGTCGTAGTTCACGCGGGCGCTCTCGCTAGCGCCGTCGCCGCTGTTGCGATTCCATCCGGATAGTTACGGCGCGAAGGCTACTGCGCGGCGGGCAGTTGCGCGCACGGGCAGTCGTCCGCGCGCCCGTCCAGCTCTTCGTGCTCGTGCGAAAAACGTGCGCGCGCGGCGCCGTCGCTCCAGTCGATGCGCACCACGTAGATGCTGTCAAAGTCCGCGCTCTCCCAGCGCGGCACATCGTTCGCGCTGCCGCCGTGCGCGGCGACGACACGGCGCACGAGCGTCTCGATTTCCCGATGTTCCCACGCCACGAGCACGGTGCGGCCGCGCCACTGCGGATCGACGAGCGCGGTTTGCAGCGCATCGATCTTCGAATAGCCATACGGCGTCTGGATCGGCATGCCGAACTGGATCGCGGTCGGCTCGATCGTCGCGAGCGGGCGCACGTAATAGTAGGAACGCCCGTTGTCTTCCTTTTGCTCGCCGGGGTCGGGCGCGTAGATAGCATCGGGCTTGCCATACTTGGCCGCGATCACGGCCGGCAACGCGAGCGCGCGGTTCAGCCCCTTGCAGTTGAGCTGGCCGAATCCCTCTGGCGGCTTTTCGCCATGCCTCACGAAGATGAGGGTTTCGACGTCGCGCGCGGCTGGCGCGCTGTTCGCATTCGTCTGCGCTGTCTCGCCGGCGCTAGCGGGTCCGTTGGCGTGCGGCAGCGGCGCACAGGCGCATACCAGTGCGCTCAGCGCTGCGGCGAGCGTCGGGGCGATCCGGAGTGGCCGGGGGCGTGAGCAGTTCATGCTGGGCGTGTTGCTCCAGGTCGCAAGGCTATGGGAAGGTCGCCCGATTCTAGCAGCGCGGCCACCATGGGCCCGGCCAGCAGCGCACCCGAAGCCCCCTGGCGCCGGCAAGACGAACGGGCGTCGGCGCGAGCGACACGCCTATGAACCCGATGCCGAGTCCGTGAACCGGACCGGCGAAGTTGGCTGCGAGCAGGGCGCCGCCGCAGCAGTCCAGAACGAGCCCGAAAGTGCCGATCAGTTCGGCAATGAGTCGCCTGGATAAGTGCATTGCGTGACACTTCGAAAAGTCGATTTTGAAGGGCCCGCGTAAAGCACCGGCACCGGGAAATGCCTGATTCGAGGCAGTCGTACTTTCCGGTGCTGTCAAGGATTGTCAATTCTGACGTAATTGATCGAATTATTGCGATCGATGTGCGCGCAATTGCGCCGAAGGCGACCGGTCGTTAATTTGCGAAATAGCGAGATAAAGCAGTATTAATAGCGATTGCGAATTCCGTTATTTGCGTCTAATCTCCGATCGAGCCGGTTTCATGAGCAATGAAGGGGGAATAGAAATGTCGCAATATTCAGAACTCAAGGCGCAGATCGCAAAACTCCAGGCTCAGGCCGAAGAGGCGCGGCGCACGGAGATCGCGGACGTCATCGCCACGATCCGGGAGAAGATTGCCGAGTACGGCCTTTCCGCCCAGGACCTTGGGTTTGCGGAGGCTGCACGCCGCGGGCGTCCGCCGAAAAAGGCGCCGCTGCCCGCGCGCTATCAGGACCCCAAGTCCGGTGCGACCTGGAGCGGGCGCGGCAAGCCGCCCAAGTGGATCGCTGGCAAAAACCGCGAACGCTACCTGATCGCCTGACTCATGCAGCCAGAGAACAGCCCGGCCGCCATACCGCCGCAACCGCAAATGCAATAAAAGAGCCGCATGGATCATGCGGCTCTTTTTTGTGTGTCATCTGTAATGAACGCGTAATAGCGCTATTCGATGACTCGCAAACGATTCACGTCGTGCATTCGTCTGGATTTATCGCGAAAATCGGAATGCTTCGCACTCAGCCAGCAGCGACGCGACGCAGTACCGGACGCTGTGCGGCTTCGATGAGCGCCGTATAAGTGTCGACATAATTGCCGGCCATGATGTGCGAAGTGAACCGGTGTTCGAACTGGTTGCGAATCGCCACGCGCGAAAGCGAATCGATATTCTGCAGCGCGGCCACGGCGCCTTGCACGTCCTCGACGACATAGCCCGTGACACCCGGGTCGATCACTTCCGGCACCGAACCGCGGTTGAAGGCGATCACCGGGGTGCCGCACGCCATCGCCTCGATCATCACGAGGCCGAACGGCTCGGACCAGTCGATCGGGAACAGCAGCGCCTTCGCACCCGAAAGGAACGCGGGCTTCTGCTCTTCGTTGATCTCGCCGATGAATTCCACGTGGGCCTGCGAAAGCAGCGGCTCGATCTCGGACTTGAAGTAGTCCTGGTCGACCTTGTCGACCTTCGCGGCGATCTTCAGCGGCAGGCCGGAGAGCGCGGCGATCTTGATCGCCGTGTCCACACGCTTTTCCGGGCAGATCCGGCCGAGGAACGCGAGGTACTCGGGCTTGCGGTCGGCATGTGGCGTGAGCAGGTTCTTTGGCAGTCCGTGATAGATCGTGTTCTGCCATGCGGCTTGGGGCAGCGGCTGGCGTTGGGAGTCCGAAATCGAGATCACCGGTGCGTTCGGGAACTGCTCGAATACCGGTTGCAGCTCCGGCAGGTCGAGACGGCCGTGGAGCGTCGTGACGAACGGCGTGTCCATGGTCGTGAAAAGCGGGAACGGCAGATAGTCGAGGTGGAAGTGCAGCACGTCGAACTCATGCGCGACGCGGCGCACGCGCTCGAGTAGCACCATGTGCGGGGCCAGCGCGTCGCGGATCGTCGCGTCCAGACGCAGCGCGCGCGGCCAGGCGGCTTCGAGGTTTGCCGAGGTGACCGAATCGCCGCTGGCGAACAGCGTCACGTCGTGGCCGAGGTCGACCAGCGCTTCGGTCAGGTAGGACACGACGCGCTCGGTGCCGCCATAAAGCTTGGGCGGAACGGCTTCATAAAGTGGCGCAATTTGTGCGATTCGCATTGTTCGATCTCCTGGGCAAAAAGCCGCGTGTGCAATGAACTTTGTGATCCGGCACTGCGGCGGTACAACGGTATCGGGTTATCCCTGAGACCGATTATGGCCATTTCACGGCCCGACACACGCGGTTTTGCAAACGCTTAATGTTGTTACAGCGGGATACAGCAGGTGTAAGAGGCCATTGCTAAGCGTGACGTGGCTTGGGCGCGCATTGCGCAATCCGCGTGCCCGGGGTGCCGTAACAAGGGTCAAAAGGCATAGGCGCGAGTGACGCGCGTGGAGCGGATAGCACGCGCGCGTGACGCATCCATGAAAAAGCCTATAATCAGCGGACAATTTCGCGGCTTATGCGCATGACATGACGCGCCCCGCCTCCCGCCGCTGCTCCTCCATCTTTGTCAGAAAAATTCCTACACGTTAGCGATAGGTTTTCTCGCAACGCGTCGCGGCATCCGTCCGATTTCCATTTGTTCGCGCCCCAGCCACAATGGACCCACGACCATAAACAGGCCGTTCGGATGCACTCGGGTTGCATCTGGGCGAGCAAACGTTTTCCGCGGGCGGTCTGACCAGCCGCCGCGATTTGATTCGGGGGAATCCATGAGCGCGACGACGCACAGCGACATGCTCAATGAGATCAAGGAAGTGAACCTGTCGTACCTGTTGCTCGCGCAACGCCTTTTGCGCGAGGACAAGCCGACGGGCATGTTCCGTATGGGCATCTCCGAGCAGTCTGCCGAGGTGCTCGCCAATCTCACTTTCGCACAGACCGTACGCCTTGCCGCATCGAACCAGCTGCTTTGCCGCTTCCGGTTCGACGACCACGCCATCCTGAGCGCGCTTGCCGACAAGGGCAAAACCGCGCTGACCCACTCGGCGATCATCATGGCGGGCCAGGACGTCGAGCAGATCGGCTGAACCGCTTCACCCCGCGCCGCAGCGCGCGGCCGCGCATTGCACCCTTGCTGCCCGCGCACGGCGGCAGGGGCAAGCGCATTCCTTTGCGGCTTTCAACGGGTGCCTATGGCGACAAAGAGTGTGGTGCAGGAGGTAAAGGAGATCGCGCTCGCGATTGAGTTGATCGAACTGGGCGCGCGTCTGCAACTGCTCGAAGCGGAGACCTCGCTCTCTCGCGACCGGCTCATCCGGCTTTACAAGGAAGTGAAGGGCGAATCGCCGCCCAAGGGCATGCTGCCGTTTTCGACCGACTGGTTCATGACCTGGCAGCCCAACGTCCATTCCTCGCTGTTCTACAACACGTTCATGTTCATGAGCCGTCACGCGCGCTGCGAGCCGATCCACGCGATCGTGAAGAGCTACCGGCTCTATCTCGAGCATCTGCGCCTGCACGACGAAACGCCCGCGCTCAGCCTCACCCGCGCCTGGACGCTCGTGCGCTATTTCACATCGGGCCTCTTGCAGATGACGCCGTGCAGCCGCTGCGGCGGCCGCTACGTCGCTCACGCGCACGACCCGCAACGCGGCTTCGTCTGCGGGCTGTGCCAGCCGCCCTCGCGGGCGGGCCGCACGCGGCGCAGCGCACTTGCGTCGCAGATCGCCGCATGAGGCAAATCGACGCGGCTTGACGCTGTTTGGCGCCGCGTGCCGCTCTCCATGCAGGCCGGGACTCCGGATAAACCCGGCCCGGCCCCGCCGCAGAGGCCGCGCGGCCCGCCGGACGGCGCCTGCCGCAGCGGGGCCGCATCGTCACACGTAGTCGCAGGCACGACCTGCAACCCCTTCCCGCGCGGCTTTGCGAACCGGCCCCAGATTCATCCGGCATGTCGACGTCTGGCAGACGGCAGACGCCCGGCCGGCTTACGATCCGCGCCCATTCAAACCCAAAGTTTTTCGCGCCGTTGCCGTAAACCCAGCTAAGGGCGCGGGCCGACGGCGGTTCGCGGCGCATTTCTAGTGAGGACCCGGCAGTGCTGATTATCGTTGGAACCCTCTTGACGATCCTTTGCGTCTTCGGCGGCTATGCACTCGAGGGCGGTCATCTGGCCGCGCTCATGCAGCCGATGGAACTGCTCATGATCGGTGGTGCTGGCGTCGGCGCGTTCATCCTCGGCAACGGCATCAAGACCATCAAGGCCACCTTGCGCGTGCTTCCCACGCTGTTCAAGGGCGCCAAATACAACAAGGACGTGTACATGGAGCTGCTCGCGCTGCTCTATGTCCTGCTCGCGAAGGCGCGAAAGGAAGGCACGCTCACGCTCGAAGCGGATATCGACGATCCGCAGAAGAGCCCGATCTTCACGCAGTATCCGAAGATCCTGGCAGACCACCACATCGTCGAATTCCTTACCGACTACCTGCGTCTCATGGTGGGCGGCAACATGAACGCCTTCGAGATCGAAAGCCTCATGGACGAGGAAATCGAAACGCACCACGCCGAAGGCGAGGCGCCCGCCCATGCACTCGCGAAGGTGGGCGACGCGATGCCGGCGTTCGGTATCGTCGCGGCGGTGATGGGCGTGGTTCACACCATGGCGTCCGCCGACAAGCCGCCCGCAGTGCTCGGCGAGATGATCGCCCAGGCGCTGGTCGGCACCTTCCTCGGCATTCTGCTTTCGTACGGCCTGATCGGTCCGCTCTCGAGCCTCGCGGAGCAGCGCGTGACCGAGTCGACCAAGATGTTCCAGTGCATCAAGGTGACGATCCTCGCGAGCCTGAACGGCTATGCGCCGGCGATTGCCGTGGAGTTCGGCCGCAAGGTGCTGTTCTCGACCGAGCGTCCGTCGTTCACGGAACTCGAAGAGCACGTGCGCCGCGTGAAGGCGAAGTAAGGGACGGCCCATGAGCAACAACAAGGACCGCGCAATCGTCGTCAAGCGCGCCGCGCCGAAGAAGGCCGGCCATCATGGCGGCGCATGGAAGCTCGCCTACGCGGACTTCATGACCGCGATGATGGCGTTCTTCCTGCTGATGTGGCTGCTCTCGTCGGCTTCGACGGTGCAGTTGAAGGGCATCGCCGACTACTTCAACCAGCCGATGAAGATCACGCTCTGGGGCGGCGATCGCAGCGCGGAAGACTCGAGCATCCTGAAGGGCGGCGGCCGTGACATCTCTTCGCAGGACCAGGGCGTCACGCGTCGCAGCGACGGCGCGACCGAGCGCTCGGAGCGCAACCAGTCGAAGCACAACGACGACGACGCCACGAAGCAGCTCGAAGGCTCGCTCGAACGCAAGGAGCAGGTGCGCCTGCACGACCTGCAAGTGAAGCTGATGGCGGCGATCGAGGCGAACCCGGTGCTGCGCCAGTTCAAGCAGCAGATCCGCATCGACTCCACGCTGCAAGGCCTGCGCATCGAGATCGTCGACTCGCAGAAGCGCCCGATGTTCGCAACGGCGCGCGACGTGGTCGAGCCGTACATGCGCGACATCCTGCAGGCGATCGGCAAGACGCTCAACGACGTGCCCAACCGCATCGTCGTGCAGGGCCACACCGACGCCGTGCCCTACGCGGGCGGCGAGAAGGGCTATAGCAACTGGGAGCTTTCCGCCGACCGCGCGAATGCTTCGCGCCGCGAGCTGATCGCGGGCGGCATGGACGAATCGAAGGTGTTGCGCGTGCTCGGTCTCGCTTCCACGCAGAACCTGAACAAGGCCGATCCGCTCGACCCGGAGAATCGCCGCATCAGCATCATCGTATTGAACAAGAAGTCCGAAGACGCGCTCATGCACGACGACTCGACCACCACGACGCTCTCCGACGACGCGGCGGGCTCGGGCAAGAGCCTACCCGCGCTCACGCCGGACGCCGGCATGGGTCGGGTGGCGCCGGCGCCGGTCGCGATCGCGCCGAAGGTGGCAACGACGGTGGCGCCGGCGGGACCGGCAGTTGCCCCAGCCGTCGCGCCGGCAGCGCAATGACAACGAGGAACGGATGATCAGGAACATTCTGGCGATCGACGATTCGGTGTCCATGCGGGAGATCCTGCAGGCGGCGCTCGGCTCGGCAGGCTACGAAGTGACGGTGGCGAGCGACGGCGAAGAAGGGCTCGAGCATGCGCTCGCCCAGCGCTTCGATCTCGTGCTCACCGACCTTTACATGCCGCGCATGGGCGGGCTCGACCTGATCAAGCAGTTGAGGGCGAATCCTTCGTACTTCGAAACGCCCATCCTCGTGTTGACCACGGAATCGGACGAAGGCTTCAAGGCAGCCGTACGCGACGCAGGCGCGACCGGCTGGATCGAAAAACCGGTGGACCCCGAGCTGCTCGTCGATCTGGCGAGCGCACTCGGCGAGGCCCACCCTTGAGGTGCCGCGCGGCGAACGACCAGGCACCCCCCAGGCAATTAACGCGGTGAAAGAGCAATGACTCTCGACATCACTCAGTTCTATCAGACGTTTTTCGACGAGGCGGACGAGCTGCTCGCGCAGATGGAGCAGCTTCTCCTGAACCTGAACGTTGGTCGCCCGGATCCCGAGGATCTGGCGGCGATCTTCCGCGCGGCGCACTCGATCAAGGGTGGCGCGGCGACGTTCGGCTTCACGGCCTTGACCGAGACGACCCACATTCTCGAATCGCTGCTCGACCGCGCTCGCAACAACGAGCTCGTGCTGCGCAAGGACATGATCGACACGTTCCTCGAAACTAAGGACGTGCTTTCCGACCAGCTCGGCGCCTACCGCGCGAGCGCCGAGCCCGATGCGCAGGCAGCTGCTGCCGTGCGCACGAAGCTCGAGCGCCTCTATGCGGAAAGCCGCGGCGTACCCGCGTCCGCGCCTGAACCCGCTCCGGCGCCGGCCCCCGCGCCCGCGCCGGCCCCGCAGGCGAGCGCAGGCGACTCGGAAGAAGATCTCGAAGCCGCTTTCGAAATGCACAGCACGCTGGCGGCTGCAGGCTCGGGCGCGCCCGAGCACGTCGTGAGCGAGGCGATCGATGCGGCAGCCGCGGCGCCCGCGGCAGGCGGTGAAGCCGCAGCGGAAGGTCCGCACCTGCGCGTCACGCTGCGCGCCGTCGACGCGAAGGACCAGGAACTGCTCGTCGAAGAGCTTGGCAACCTCGGCCGCATTCTCGGCCAGGTGAAGACCGGCGACGACCTCACGCTGTGGCTCGAAACCGATGTCACCTCCGACGACATCATCGCGGTGTGCTGCTTCGTGATCGACGAGAAACAGATTTCGATCGGCCGTGGCGCTGCGCCCCAAGGCGACGCGCAACCGGCCGCGGCCGCAGCGCCTGCCGCCGCACCGGCCGCGCCGCCGGCAGCACCGGCTGCGCCCGTCGCCGTCGCGCCTGCGCCGGTTGCGAGCGCACCGGTCGCGCCGCCCGCTGTGCACGCCGAACACGAAATGCCGCGCCCGCCCGCGAGCGCACCGGCGCCCGCGCAAACCGAAGGCGAGCGCAAGGCGCGACCGGCCGCAGCCGCTGCATCGGCGGAAGGCAGCTCGATTCGCGTGGGCGTCGAAAAGGTCGACCAGCTGATCAACCTCGTGGGCGAACTCGTCATTACGCAGGCCATGCTGGCGGAAACCACCAGCACGTTCGACCCGGCGCTGCACGACCGCCTCTACAACGGCATGGCGCAGCTCGAGCGCAACGCGCGCGACCTGCAGGAAGCGGTGATGTCGATCCGCATGATGCCGATGGACTACGTCTTCAGCCGCTTCCCGCGTCTCGTGCGCGATCTCGCGGCGAAGCTCGGAAAGGAAGTCGAGCTTGTCACCTTCGGTCAGGCGACCGAACTCGACAAGAGCCTGATCGAGCGCATCATCGACCCGCTCACCCACCTCGTGCGCAACTCGCTCGACCACGGCATCGAAACCGTGGAAGCGCGCCGCGCCGCGGGCAAGGACGCCACGGGCCAGCTCGTGCTCTCCGCCGCGCACCATGGCGGCAACATCGTGATCGAGGTGAGCGACGACGGCGCGGGCCTGCGCCGCGACAAGATTCTCGCCAAGGCAATCAAGCAGGGCATGCAGGTCAGCGACAGCATGTCCGACGACGAGGTCTGGAACCTCATTTTCCTGCCGGGCTTCTCGACGGCCGAACAGGTGACCGACGTGTCGGGCCGCGGCGTGGGCATGGACGTGGTCAAGCGCAACATCCAGGCGATGGGCGGCCACGTGGAAATCACCTCGCACGCGGGCAAGGGCAGCACCACGCGCATCGTGCTGCCGCTCACGCTGGCGATTCTCGACGGCATGTCGGTGAAGGTGGGTAGCGAGATCTTCATCCTGCCGCTGAATTTCGTGATGGAGTCGCTGCAGCCGCGCCACGAAGACATCTACACGGTCACTAACGGCGACCGCGTGGTGCGCGTGCGCGGCGAATACCTGCCGCTCGTCGCGCTCCATAGCGCGTTCAACGTGGAAGGCGCGCGCACGGACCCGACGCAGGGCATCGTCACGATCATGGAAACCGAAGGCCGTCGCTTCGCCATGCTGATCGACGAACTGGTCGGCCAGCAGCAGGTCGTGGTGAAGAACCTCGAAACGAACTACCGCAAGGTGCACGGCATTTCGGCGGCGACCATCCTCGGCGACGGCAGCGTCGCGCTGATCGTCGACGTGGCCGCGCTCAATCGCGAGACGCGCGCCACACACGGCGTGAGCGCCAGCGCAAATTCGGGTGCGTTCGCCGAATTCGCGTAATCGTTATGAAGTCCGGACGCACTCAACCAATCATCTCCCAACCGTTCAGGGGCTAACGTGGCAGAAGTCCAATCGATTCAAGGCAACGGCGCGCACGGCGCGATTGCCGGCGCGCAACGCCGCGACGCGCTGCAGGCCGACGCAGGCGGCCAGGAATTCCTCGTCTTCACCCTCGGCGCGGAAGAGTACGGCATCGACATCCTGAAGGTGCAGGAAATCCGCGGCTACGACAGCGTGACGCGCATCGCGAACGCGCCCGATTTCATCAAGGGCGTGATCAACCTGCGCGGCATCATCGTGCCGATCGTCGACATGCGCATCAAGTTCCATCTGGGCCGCGTCGAATACGACCACCAGACGGTCGTCATCATCCTGAACGTCGCGCATCGCGTGGTCGGCATGGTGGTGGACGGCGTCTCGGACGTGCTCACGCTGCAGATGGAGCAGATCATGCCGGCGCCCGAATTCGGCGCGACGCTCACGACCGAGTACCTCACGGGCCTCGGCACCGTGGAAGGTCGCATGCTCATCCTGATGGACATCGAAAAACTGATGACGAGCCGCGAAATGGCTCTGATCGAGGCGCTGGTCTAACGCGCCGAGAGTTAAACCGGGGGGCCGCGAGGCCAGCGTGAGAGAGAGCGGAAAGCCGCCGCTAAAGAGCGGCAAGCCGCCTTCGTTTTCGCGCGCGCTTCGTGCAGGGTCCCGGGCGTCGCCGTGCCTATGCCGGCCGCGCCTGACCGCGTAGCCCACCCCGATTCGCACAGGACAGGAGCAAACGAGATGCTGCAAAGATGGTCGATCCGCACGACGCTCACGGGCGTCGGGGTCATTCTGGTTGCGCTGACCGTGCTGGTCGGCGCACTCGGGCTCGTCGCTCTCGGGCGTGCGAGCGATGCGTTCACCGAGATCGTGCGAGGCGATCTCGTGGCGATGCATGCGCTGAACGACGCGTCGTCGTATCTGCTGCGCACGCGCGTCGCAGTCGACCGCGCCAGCGCGCTCACGGCAGCCGGCCAGGCCGACGACGCGAAGAAGGTGATCGATCGCGCCCAGGAGTTGCTCGGCAAATCCAACGAAGCCTGGCAAGCGTTCCAGAACGCGCCGAAGGGCGGTCTCGACGCCGCCGCGCTCGACGCGCTCGCGGCCAAGCGCGCCACGCTCATGCAAGACGGCGTGCAGCCCGAATTTGCGGCCTTGCGCGCAAACGATCAACCGGCCTATCACGCCATCGCCGACACGAAGATCAGCCCGATGTTCGTCGACTACGACAACGTCGCCGGTCCGCTCGCGCAGGCCCTGGAAGACAGCGCACAGGCTCGCGAAGCTGGTGCGCACGACAAGATCGCCGTCATGCGCATCGCGATTGGCGCGGCGATCGCCGTCGCGCTCGTGCTCGTGGTGGTGATCCGCTTCGCCATGCGCGGCCTCATCGTGCAGCCGCTCGAGGACGCCGTGACGTGCTTCGAGCGCATCGCGCACGGCGATCTCACGCAGCCGGTCACGGTCTACAGCGACAACGAGATCGGGCGTCTGTTCAGCGGAATCAAGCGCATGCAGGAAAGCCTCGTCACGCTCGTGAGCGCGGTGCATACGGGCGCAAGCTCGATCGACGTGGGCGCGCGCGAGATCGCCATGGGCAACACCGATCTCTCGCAGCGCACCGAGCAGCAGGCCGCTTCGCTGCAGGAAACGGCGTCGAGCATGGAGCAGCTCACCGGCACCGTGCGCCAGAACGCCGAGAACGCGCGCCAGGCGAGCCAGCTGGCCGTCAACGCCTCGGATATCGCGACGCGCGGTGGCGAGGTGGTGGGCGAAGTCGTGAACACGATGCAGGGCATCGCGGCGAGTTCGGCGAAGGTCGTGGACATCATCAGCGTGATCGAAGGCATCGCGTTCCAGACCAACATTCTTGCGCTCAACGCGGCCGTGGAAGCGGCGCGCGCGGGCGAGCAGGGCCGCGGCTTCGCGGTGGTGGCCGGCGAAGTGCGCAGCCTCGCGCAGCGCAGCGCCAGCGCGGCGAAGGAAATCAAGGAACTCATCAACGACTCGGCCGAGAAGGTGCAAAGCGGCTCGCAGCTCGTGGGCCGCGCAGGCTCGACGATGGAAGAAATCCTTCAGGCCGTGCGTCGCGTGACCGACATCATGGGTGAGATCAGCGCGGCGTCCGAGGAGCAGTCGGGCGGCATCGAGCAGGTCAACCGCGCCGTCACGCAGATGGACACCGTCACGCAGCAGAACGCGGCGCTGGTGGAACAGGCGGCCGCTGCGGCAGCGTCGCTCGAAGAGCAGACGCGCCAGCTGCAGAACGTGCTCGGCACGTGGACGACGGGTAGTGCAGCGGCGCGCAGCGTGGGTGCAGGTCCGGCTCACGTGAGCGCTGTCACGCCGGGCGCCGCGAAACGCACGACGCCGTCTTCGGCTTCGGCGGGGACGAAGGCCGCGGTGACGGCAACGTCGTCGTCGGTCGCGACCTCGGCGGCATCGGCGGACACCGCGAAGCCTGCGGCCAGGCCCGCGGCGCAACCGGCAAGCAAGGCGGCGGCAAAACCGGCAGCCAGGCCGGCCGCGCCTGCGCGCGCCGAGACGCATGTGAGCACGGCGGCATCCGCTTCGGACGATTCGGACTGGGAAACGTTCTGATCGAACGCGGCATAGAAGAGTAGTGAAGCACTGAACACGACGAGCAACTGCAATGCACATGAGCGCTACACAACGGCAAGACCTGCCGCGCCGGGCCCAAAAGCCCGCGCGCGCTGCGCAGGCCGCCCATGCGCCGCACGCATTGCAACCGGGCAGGCGCGGCGCGCAGCAGTCCTGCGCCGCGGTATCCCATGCAGTGGGCGGCGCGCAATGCGAAGGAGCATCAGCATGAAAGCGCTGCGAAATACGCGCCAGGACGCCGGCGAGATGGGCGGCCCGGGCGTGGAGAGCAACCGCGATTTCGATTTCACTTCGGCGGACTTCGAGCGCATCCGCGCGCTCATTCACCGCCGCGCGGGCATCTCGCTCTCGGACCACAAGCGCGACATGGCGTACAGCCGCCTCGCGCGGCGCTTGCGCACGCTCGGCATCGACAGTTTTCGCGAGTACCTCGACCAGCTCGAAGCACGCAACGACGCGACCGAGTGGGAAGCGTTCACGAACGCGCTCACCACGAACCTCACGGCGTTTTTCCGCGAGGCGCATCACTTCCCGATCCTTGCGGATTTCGTGAAGCGCCGGGGTTCGAATCCGGTATCGGTGTGGTGCTCGGCGGCCTCCACGGGCGAAGAGCCGTACTCGATCGCGATGACGCTCGTCGAAGCGCTGGGAGACCGCGCCGCGCGAGAGGCGCGCGTGCTCGCGACCGACCTCGATACCCAGGTGCTCGCCAAGGCCGACGCGGGCGTCTACTCCTTCGACCAGGTGAAGCATCTGTCGCCGGAGCGCCTCAAGCGCTTCTTCTTCAAGGGCACCGGCTCGCACTCGGGACTCGTGAAGGTGCGCCCGGAGCTGCGCGCGATGATCAAGTTCGAGCAGCTCAATCTCACCGACGCGGACTACGGCTTGCGCACGACGTTCGACGCGATCTTCTGCCGCAACGTGATGATCTATTTCGACAAGCCGACCCAGGCTCAGGTCCTCACGCGCTTCGAGCCGCTCATGAAGCCGGACGGCCTGCTGTTCGCCGGGCACTCGGAGAATTTCACCTACGTCACGCAGGCGTTCCGTCTGCGTGGCCAGACGGTGTACGAACTCACGCGCGGCGCACAGGCCAATGCCGCGCCGCGCCGCGCGAACGACGCGATCGGAGTGCCCGCATGAGTGCCCGCCTCCCGATCGCGACGAACCGCTATTTCGACGCGCATTTCCAGCGCCCCGGCGTCAAGCTGCTGCCCAACGAGTTCTACACGACGGGCGAGGACATGGTGCTCGTCACCGTGCTCGGCTCGTGTGTGGCGGCCTGCATCCAGGACCGCACCGCGGGCATCGGCGGCATGAACCACTTCATGCTCCCCGACGACGGCGCGGACTCCGCCCACGCGCTCACTGGCGCGTCCGACGCGATGCGCTACGGCGCCTACGCGATGGAAGTGCTCATCAACGAGCTGATCAAGGCGGGCGGCCGTCGCGAGCGTTTCGAGGCCAAGGTGTTCGGCGGCGCTGCGGTGCTCGCGGGCATGACGACGATGAACATCGGCGACCGCAACGCTGCGTTCGTGCGCCGCTATCTCGCGACCGAGAACATCCGCATCGTCGCCGAGGACCTGCAAGGCGCGCATCCGCGCAAGGTGGCGTTCCTGCCGCGCACGGGCCAGGTGATGGTCAAGAAGCTGCGCCTGTCGCAGGACGCGAGCGTGGCCGAGCGCGAGCAGCAGCTCGCCGCGCAAACCCCCGAAGCGCGCGCCGAGAGGCTCGCGCGTGCACGGGCGCGCGTCGAGCTGTTCGGCGTCGGCAGCGCCGGGCGCGCGGGCCCGGGCGCCGCTGCGCCGGCTCATGTGGCCAATGCAGCAGCCAACGCGGCAGCTCAAGCGACCCAGATTTCCCAATCCCAGCCGCAGAGCGCGCGGCCTCGCATCGAGCTGTTTGGCTCGAGCGTGTCGTCCGCGCTGCGCGCATCCGGTCAAGACAACGCCAGGACAGTAGAGGAGGCGTGAACGCTGTGCAAAAAATCAAGGTTCTCTGCGTCGACGATTCGGCGCTGATCCGCAGTTTGATGACGGAAATCATCAACAGTCAGCCCGATATGACGGTCGTCGCCACCGCGCCGGATCCGCTCGTCGCGCGCGAGCTGATCAAGCAGCACAACCCCGACGTGCTCACGCTCGACGTGGAAATGCCGCGTATGGACGGCCTCGACTTCCTCGAGAAGTTGATGCGCCTGCGGCCCATGCCGGTCGTGATGGTGTCGTCGCTGACCGAGCGCGGCAACGAAATCACGCTGCGCGCGCTCGAACTGGGCGCCGTCGACTTCGTGACGAAGCCGAAAGTCGGCATTCGCGACGGCATGCTCGAATATTCGGAAAAGCTTGCCGACAAGGTGCGCGCCGCCGCGCGAGCCCGCGTGCGCGCACACCATGCGCCGGCCGCGGCCCCCGCCGGCGCGGCAGCGCACACGCACGGCCACGCCGGGGCGCACGCCGCGAGCCCGGCGCCGATGATCAACAACCCGCTCGTCTCGACCGAAAAGCTCGTGATCGTCGGCGCGTCGACGGGCGGCACCGAAGCGATTCGCGAAGTGCTGCAGCCGCTGCCGCCCGACGCGCCCGCGGTGCTGATCGCGCAGCACATGCCGCCTGGTTTCACGAAGTCGTTCGCACAGCGCCTGAACGGGCTGTGCCGCATCACCGTCAAGGAAGCGGAGCACGGCGAACGTGTGCTGCCCGGCCACGCCTACATCGCGCCGGGCCACGCACACCTCTTGCTCGCACGCAGTGGCGCGAACTACATCGCGCATCTGTCCGACGACCCGCCCGTCAACCGGCACCGTCCGTCGGTCGATGTGCTGTTTCGTTCGGCGGCGCTGCACGCGGGCAAGAACGCCATTGGCGTGATTCTTACGGGCATGGGCCGCGACGGTGCGGCCGGGCTGCTCGAAATGCGCCAGGCCGGTGCTTACACGCTCGCGCAGGACGAAGCGAGCTGCATCGTGTTCGGCATGCCGCGCGAAGCCATTGCCATGGGCGGCGCCGACGAAATCGCCTCGCTCTCAGACATGAGCCGGCGCGTGATGACCCGACTCGCCTCGATGGGCGACCGGGTTCAGCGCGTCTAAGAAATTGCCGATATAGAGAGATCATGCAGGCCGCAAACGCTTGCTCGATCGCTCGCGATTAATTTATCTGGATAGGCGGTGCGCTTCTCTGGATAATTGCCCGGGTTTTCGCCTGGAGGAATGGAACGTGATGGATAAGGGAATGAAGATTCTGGTGGTGGACGATTTTCCGACGATGCGCCGGATTGTCCGCAACCTGCTCAAGGAACTGGGCTACTCGAACGTCGACGAAGCCGAAGACGGTGCAGCGGGCCTCGCCCGCCTGCGCGGCGGCAACTACGAGTTCGTGATCTCCGACTGGAACATGCCGAACCTCGACGGTCTCGCCATGCTCAAGGAGATCCGCGCCGACGCGAACCTGACGCACCTGCCGGTGCTGATGGTGACGGCGGAGTCGAAGAAGGAAAACATCATCGCGGCGGCGCAGGCTGGCGCGAGCGGCTATGTGGTGAAGCCGTTCACGGCTGCCACGCTCGACGAGAAGCTCAACAAGATTCTCGAGAAGATGGCCAAGACGGGGAGCTGACGTGAACGAGCCCATCAGTGAGCAGTCCAGCGCTCATGGCGGTGAGTGGCCCGAAGGCGAGGGCGTCGAGCCGCTCCCGCAGCCGCCCGAATTCGACTTCGAGCCGCCCGCCGCGGGCGAGGCCGGCGAGCTGGCGACGGACCGCATCCTCGCGCGCATCGGACACTTGACGCGCAGCCTGCGCGACTCGATGCGCGAACTCGGCCTCGACAAGCATGTGGAGCGCGCCGCCGAGGCGGTGCCCGACGCGCGCGACCGGCTGCGCTATGTCGCGAACATGACCGAGCAGGCCGCCGAGCGTGTGCTGACCGCGATCGACATCGCCAAGCCGTTGCAGGAAACGCTCGAACGCGACGCGAAGGAGCTGACGAGCCGCTGGGCGACCTGGTACGACGCGCCGATCGGACGCGCGGAAGTGCGCCAGCTGATGGACGACACGCGCGCCTTCGTGGATGGCGTGCCGCAAGCCACCGCGGCGACCAACGAGCAGCTCCTCGCGATCATGCTCGCTCAGGACTTCCAGGACCTGACGGGCCAGGTGATCAAGAAGATCATGGATGTGGTCTATCTGATCGAGCAGCAGTTGCTCACCGTGCTGGTCGAGAACATCGCGCCAGAGCGGCGCGAGCAGTTCGCGGCAACGGCGGCGGCGCTCGCGGAGACGCAGAGCAGCACGGGCAGCCCCGAAGGTCTGCTCAACGGCCCGCAGATCAATCCGGAAGGCAAGACCGACGTCGTGCAGGACCAGGCGCAGGTCGACGATCTGCTCGCAAGTCTCGGGTTCTGACCCCTAACGGTAGCTAATCGTTCGGTTAGCTGCCGCATGTAGTCCAAGGCGGGCATACTAGTGCTCATGCCTTCGTGCCCCGCCGCGACGAGTGTCGCGGTGGTGCAACGAAGCATAGCCAGCCGTTGCCCGTCCTGCTGCGTCCCGCCGCGACGTTCCCGCGCGGCCCCGACAGCGTATGGTGCAACGCGCCATCGCAAGAGGGAGGGGACGCCTTGTATCCATACACATCGTTCTGTGGCAAGGCGGCGCGCTCGTTTGCGCGCCGCGCCATACCCGGCTGCGCACCTGGCGCAGTGCTTGTCGGCTCACTGCTTTGCGCGCTGCTCGCGGCGCCTGTGGCTCACGCCGCGCTCGGCGGCGCGCCCATGCCCACGCCGGCGGGCGCGAGCGTCAGCACCCTGAGCGCCGCTTCGGCGGCAGCCGCGGCCGGCAACGCCTCCGCCGCTGCGCGCGCAGCCGTGCAAGGCTCGGCCTCCGGCGCTTCCACGACTCCCGCCTACACCGTTCAACAGACCACGCTCGCCAACGGCACCATCGTGCGCGAGTACCTCACGCAGGCCGGCACCGTATTCGGCGTCGCCTGGGACGGCCCGCAGATGCCCAATCTCGCCACGCTGCTGGGCAGCTACTTTCCCCAATACACGGCTGGCGTGAAGGCGAGCCACGCCGCCGGTCACGTGCGCGGGCCGGGCGTGGTCGAAAATTCGAACGTCGTTGTGCATTCGGGCGGCCACATGGGCGCCTTCTCCGGGCAGGCATGGCTGCCGCAGGCACTGCCTGCGGGCTTCAGCGCCTCCGACATCCAGTGACGAGCGGAGGCCCAACGTGCTGACTTCAGTGCTGACTTCACGCCATTCGCGCAGCTTGTGGCTGCGCCCTTTCCGTTTCCTTTCGAGCGCCGCGCTCGTGGCCCTGGTTTCGCTCGTCGCCGCCTGCGGAGGCGGGGGCGGCAGCAACAATAGCAATAGCAACAGCAGCAGTTCGAGCGGTAGCAGTGGCAGCGGCGGCTCAGCGGTTCCCAGTCCCACGCAGCAGCCCACCGCGGCTACCGCCGCGAATACCGTGGGCGTCGTTGTGAACAGCGGGCTGACCGGCACGCTGCCCAACATTCCCACCGTTAGCGTGACGGTTTGCGTGGCCGGCACGAGCACCTGCGAGACCGTCAACAACGTGCAGGTGGATACGGCGTCGTTCGGCCTGCGCCTGCTCGCGTCGGCGCTGCCGAACCTGTTGGGCTCGCTGCCCGCCTCCACGGCCAATGGCGGCACGCTCGCCGAATGCACGGCCTTCGCCGACGGTTACACGTGGGGCACCGTGCGTCCTGCCGACGTCAAGATCGGCGGCGAGACGGCATCCAATATTCCGATCCAGGTGATCGGCGACCTGGGCTCGGTGCCGTCGGCGTGCGCCGGTTTTGGCAACGCGCAGAACACGGTGCAGGACTTGGGCGCCAACGGCATTCTCGGCATCGGCGTCGCGCCTTATGACAACATCGGCGCTTACTACTCCTGCCCCGGCAACACGAACTGCGTCACCGCAACGGTCACGCAAACCCAGCTCGTGGCCAACCCCGTGCCCAAATTCGGCACGGACGGCAACGGCGTGATCCTGGAGATGGCGCCTGTGTCCGATAACGGCGCGCCCAGCGCAACGGGCACGCTCGTGTTCGGCATCGGCACGCAGTCGAACAACGCGATGAACGCCTCGCAAAGTTTCAACACGGACTCGTGGGGCAGGCTCAGTTCCACGTTCAACGGGCGCACGCTCCAGACCTTCCTCGACTCGGGTTCGAACGCGATCTTCTTCGTCGACAGTGCCCTGCCGCAGTGCGGCGGCAATCTCGGCACGTTCTACTGTCCGTCGTCCACGCAGTCCTTCAGCGCGGCGCTCGTTTCCAATAACGGCGCGTCGACGGGTACCGCGACCTTCAATGTCGCGAACGGCAGCATGCTGCTCGGCAGCGGCTCCAACTATGCGGCCAACAACCTGGCCGGGCAGTTTGGGTCGTCGGCGGCGCTCGACCTGGGGTTGTCGTTCTTCTATGGCCGCTACGTGTACTACGGCATGGACATGACCGCGTCCGGGGGCAAAGCGCCGTACGTCGCGTTCTGAGGCTGCGGGCGTTTCGGGGGCGCTTGCCGTGAAATTTGCGGCGCGCGAGCGCGTGTGCGCATCGCGCGCCGGCGCTCGCCGATGATGCCGCTCCGTTTCCATCGGCCGAAATACCCTGATTTCCCCTTCCTACTCCGTCAATCGGTGCTTGGCTTGCGCGGCAATAATCGCTGTCACTGAAAAAGGGCGCGCGCCAGCCGCGCAGCCGCGACGAGCGGCGCGTGCCCGCGACCGGAGCATGCGTGGCTGAGGACAGCGACCTCGAGAAAACCGAATCCGCCACTCCCAAGCGCCTCGAAAAGGCGCGGGAGGAGGGGCAGGTTCCGCGTTCCCGGGAACTGGCGACGTTCGCGCTGCTCTCGGCGGGCTTTTATGGCACGTGGATGCTCTCCGGCACCATCGGCGAGCATCTGCAGGCCATGATGCGCGGCGCCTTCACGTTCAATCACGCGAGCGCGTTCGAAACGAGCCGCATGCTGATCGGCGCGGGCGTCGCCGCGCGCGAGGGGCTCATGGCGCTCATGCCGGTGCTCGCGCTCACGGGGCTCGCCGCGTTGCTCGCGCCCATGGCGCTCGGCGGCTGGCTCATCTCCACGAAGGCGCTGCAGCCGAACTTCGGCCGCCTCAATCCGATGTCGGGTCTCGGGCGGATCTTCTCCGTGAACGGGCCGATCCAGCTCGGCATGTCGCTCGCCAAGACGCTCGTCGTGGGCGTGATCGGCGGATCGGCGCTGTGGAGCCGGCGCGACGAGATTCTCGGGCTTGCGATGCAGCCCGCGCCGCGCGCGTTCGCCGATGCGATGCATCTGATCGGCGTGTGCTGCGGCATGACGGTCGCCGGCATGTTTGTGGTCGCCGCGCTCGACGTGCCGTACCAGCTCTGGTCGTACTACCGCAAGCTGCGCATGACCAAGGAAGAAGTGAAGCGCGAGCACAAGGAAAACGAAGGCGACCCGCACGTGAAGGGGCGCATTCGCCAGCAGCAGCGCGCCGCCGCGCGCCGCCGCATGATGACCCAGGTGCCCAAGGCCGACGTGGTCGTGACCAACCCGACGCACTTCGCCGTCGCGCTCAAGTACGCCGACGGCGAGATGCGCGCGCCGAAGGTCGTCGCCAAGGGCGTGAACCTCGTGGCCGCGCGCATCCGCGAGATCGCGACCGAGAACAACGTGCCGCTGCTCGAAGCGCCGCCGCTCGCCCGCGCGCTGTATTACAACGTCGACATCAACCGCGAAATTCCGGGTCCGCTCTACGGCGCGGTCGCCCAGGTGCTCGCGTGGGTCTATCAGCTCAAGCGCTTCCGCGAGCATGGCGGCGACGTGCCGATGGAGCCGACCGACCTCGAAGTGCCGCCCGAAATGGACAAGGGCGCGATGAGCGACGAAGACGAAGCCAGCGAAGCCGACGAAGCCCTCACCCCCGAGGAGCGCGCGGCCGCCGAGGCCGCCAGTCGCGCGAACGCGGCAAATTCCACGAACGCAGCGAACGCGGCGAACGCAAACAACGCATCGAACACCGTTGGCCGCGCCGACAAGAACACGGCGCGCGACGGCACTGAAGGAGCAACAGAATGAACGCCCGCACCGGTTTCCTCGCGCGGCGCCCGGAGATGCTGCAAAGCACGAATCTGCGCGCGCTGGCGGGACCGATCCTGATCTGCATGATCCTCGGCATGATGATCCTGCCGTTGCCGCCGTTCCTGCTGGATCTGCTGTTCACCTTCAACATCGCGCTTTCGGTGATGGTGCTGCTCGTCAGCATGTACACCATGAAGCCGCTCGACTTCGCGGCCTTCCCGAGCGTGCTGCTGTTCTCCACGCTCCTGCGGCTCTCGCTGAACGTGGCTTCCACGCGTATCGTGCTGCTCGAAGGCCATACCGGCCCGGGGGCCGCTGGCCAGGTGATCGAGTCGTTCGGCCACTTCCTCGTGGGCGGCAACTTCGCCGTGGGTATCGTGGTATTCGTGATCCTCATGGTCATCAACTTCATGGTGATCACGAAGGGCGCGGGCCGTATCGCCGAAGTGTCCGCGCGCTTCACGCTCGATGCGATGCCCGGCAAGCAGATGGCGATCGACGCCGACCTGAACGCGGGCCTCATCAACGAAGAAGCGGCCCGCAAGCGCCGCAGCGAGATTGCCCAGGAAGCCGAGTTCTACGGCTCGATGGACGGTGCGAGCAAGTTCGTGCGCGGCGACGCCATCGCCGGCCTGTTGATCATGGTGATCAACATCGTGGGCGGCCTGATCGTGGGTGTCGTGCAGCACGGCATGCCGCTCGCTTCGGCAGGCGAGACCTACACGCTGCTCACCATCGGTGACGGCCTCGTCGCGCAGATTCCGTCGCTCGTCATCTCGACGGCGGCCGGCGTGATCGTCTCGCGCGTGGCGACCAACGAAGACATCGGCACGCAGCTCACCGGCCAGCTCTTCACGAACCCGCGCGTGCTGATGATCACGGGCACGATCATCGTCATGATGGGCCTGATTCCGGGCATGCCGCACTTCGCGTTTCTGCTGCTCGGCGGCGGTGCGATCCAGCTCGGCCGCACGCTCAAGAAGAACGCCGAGGCGAAGAAGGCGAGCGCCGTGATCGCCGACGCCGCGCCCGCCGCGCTTGCACCCGTCGAAAACACCGAAGCGACCTGGGACGACGTGGCGCTCATCGACACGCTCGGCCTCGAAGTGGGCTACCGCATCATTCCGCTCGTCGACAAGAACACCGACGGCGAGCTGCTCAAGCGCATCAAGAGCATCCGCAAGAAGTTCGCGCAGGAAATCGGCTTTTTGCCCCCCGTCATCCATATTCGCGACAACCTGGAGCTGCGCCCCAACGCCTACCGGATTGCGCTGAAGGGCGTGGAAGTGGGCACGGGCGAGGCCTACCCGGGCCAGTGGCTTGCGATCAACCCGGGCCAGGTGAGCGCGGTGCTGCCCGGCACGCCAACTATGGACCCCGCTTTCGGCCTGCCGGCCGTGTGGATCGATTCGAACGTGCGCGAGCAGGCGCAGGTGTTCGGCTACACCGTGGTCGATTCGAGCACGGTGGTGGCGACGCACCTGAATCACCTCGTCGTCACGCACGCGGCCGAGCTGCTTGGGCGCCGCGAAGTGCAGGCGCTGCTCGAGCGCGTGCAGAAGGACACGCCTTCGCTCGTGGACGACCTCGTGCCGAAGGTGCTGCCGGTCACGACGCTGCAGAAGGTGCTGCAGAACCTGCTGGAAGAAGGCGTGCCGATCCGCGACATGCGCACGATCATGGAATCGCTCGCGGAGCACACGCCGCGCATCACCGACGCCCACGATCTGACGGCGGCGGTGCGCATCGCGCTCGGCCGCGCGATTACGCAGCAATGGTTCCCCGGCAACGCCGACATGCAGGTGATGGGCCTCGACGCGAACCTCGAGCGCGTGCTTTCGCAGACGCTCACCTCGGGCCCGAACCCCGGCCTCGAACCTGGTCTCGCGCACACGCTGCTCACGCAGACCGAGCAGGCGATGGGGCGTCAGCAGGCGCTGGGTCTCGCGCCGGTGATGCTCGTGCAGCACGCGCTGCGGCCCATGCTGTCGCGCTTCCTGCGCCGCAGCCTGCCGCAGCTCAAGGTGCTTTCATACGCCGAGGTGCCGGATACGCGCAACGTGAAGGTGGTGAATGTGATCGGGGCGCACTGATCGCGCTGCCGTACCTGAATGAGAAAAAGCCCGCGTCTTGCGGGCTTTTTCGTTAGCCGAGCCGCGTGCGAGCCTTTCTACGCGTAATTTTTGCCTGCGCGCACCCCCGCCACCGATTCCGCGAATTGCCCGCATTTCTCCGCCCTGATCCATCGATCATGGGGGCCTCACCTTCGAAATAATTCCAACATCGGAAAAGGTCTTGCACAGGACGCAAGGCCGGTAGCAATCCAGCGCCATTCCAGCAACAGACGACCGGCGGCGGCATTGGCCGCTCACCTCATCAGGGGCTTAGCTTGAACATTCGCAAATTCATCGGTGGCACCAGCCGCGACGCGTTACGGCTCGTACGCGAAGCGTTGGGTGCGGACGCCGTCGTTCTGTCGAACCGCACGCTCGACGACGGCAGCGTTGAGATCGTCGCGCTCGCAGACCGCGATCTCGCGGCGATCACGCCGGCCGATGCTGCCGCAGCGCAGGGCCTGGCTGCCCAGGCTGGCCAAGGCGCCCCGTTCGCGCAGGCCTCCGCCGCGATGACGCAAATGTCGCGCACGCCGCGCGCAGCGCTCCCCGCCCCGGTCAGCAGCGCCAACCCCTACGCGAGCGGCATGCCGGACGTGTTCTCGTCGGTGTTCGGCGCGAGCCCGGAAGTGGGCGCCGAAAATGGCGGCGCGAGCGCCGACGCCGATGCCGATGGCGACCACGCCGCCGACGCCGCCGTCTCGCTCGGCCAGGAAGCGTCGGCCGTGTCGGCCGCCATCGCGCCGCTTTCGCCGTCTTCACGCGCCGCGGCAGGCCAGCAGGCCGCGATGCAGGCGGCGCAATCGCAACAATCGCAACAAGCCGTTCCGCATGCGCATTCGCCGCTGCAAATGGCGCTGCAGGCCGCGACCGAGTCGCTCGCCTCGCCGGCCTTTGCGCCATCGTTTGCGTCGATGGCGCCGGCCGCGAACGCCCCGGCCGCCGCACGCGAAGCCGCAGCGCGGCTCGAACAGGCAGCCGGCAACCCGGCAAGCGACGCGCCGCGCACGATGGCCGAGTCGAACCCCTGGCTGATCGACCACGCCCGCCGCATCGCGAACCAGCAGAACGCGCCGCGCGTGCCGGGCATGACGCCCGCCGCCGCAGCCGCACGCGGCCTTGGCAGCGTCGCCGATCCGGTGCTGCCGCCTGATGTCGACGCCAGCACGCCCGACTGGGCGCTCGAGGCCGCTCATGTCGCCGCGCGCCGCGCCGCGCAGCGCCTTGGCCACGGTCCGGAAGCCGCGGGCCCCGCGCCCGGCAGCCGCAATGCGCAGGGCGGCGATGCGGCGCAAACCGTGAGCGAAGCGATCCGCGCGCGCATCGAGCAGGTCGTCAACGAAACCGTGATGAACGAGTTGGCCTCCATGCGCGGCATGATGGAAGAGCAGTTCGCGGGCCTCCTGTGGGGCGAGCGCCAGCGCCGCAGCCCGGTGCAGGGCGCGCTCACCAAGCAGCTGTTCGCCGCGGGCTTCTCGGCGCAGCTCGTGAAGATGATGATCGACCGCCTGCCCGACGTGCAAACCGAAGAGGCCGGCATGGAGTGGCTCCAGTCGGTGCTCGAATCGAACCTGCCCGTGCTCGAAGACGAAGAAGCGCTGATGGAGCGCGGCGGCGTGTTCGCGCTGATGGGCCCGACGGGCGTGGGCAAGACCACGACCACGGCGAAGCTCGCCGCACGCTGCGTGATGCGCTTCGGCGCGAGCAAGGTCGCGCTTCTCACGACCGACAGCTACCGTATCGGCGGCCACGAGCAACTGCGCATCTTCGGCAAGATCCTCGGCGTTTCGGTGCACGCGGTGCGCGACGGCGCGGATCTCCAGCTCGCGCTCACCGAACTCAAGAACAAGCACATCGTGCTGATCGACACGATCGGCATGAGCCAGCGCGACCGCGCCGTGGCCGACCAGATCGCCATGCTGTGCGGCGCGGGCCGCCCGGTGCAGCGCCTTCTGCTGCTCTCGGCGACCAACCACGGCGACACGCTCAACGAAGTCGTGCAGGCCTACCAGAGCGGCCCGGACAACGCGCCGCTCACGGGCTGCATCCTCACCAAGCTCGACGAGGCCACCAACCTCGGCAGCGCGCTCGACACCGTGCTGCGCTACAAGCTGCCGGTGCATTACGTCTCGACGGGCCAGAAGGTTCCCGAGAACCTTTACGTGGCGACGCGCCGCTTCCTGATCCGCAGCGCCTTCTGCATTCCGCGAGAGAGTTCGCCGTTCGTGCCGCACGAAGACGATATCCCGGCGCTGCTGTCGGCACTTTCGACGCGTACGAATTCGCAGGCTCCCGAGGTCAGGTTTGGATAAGTTCGTAATCGATCAGGCTGAAGGGCTGAGGCGGCTGCTCGCGCGCGAAGGCTCGCGTGTGGTCGCGGTGACGGGCGGTGCAGGTTCGCCGGGACGCACGACCACCGTGGTCAATCTCGCGGCGGCGCTCACCGCGCATGGCAAGGACGTGCTCGTGATCGACGAGTGTCTGGGACCCCGCTCGGTCTGTTCGCTGGTAGGCGGTGTGCGGGGCGCAGGCAACTTCGCCGCCGTCATGCGCGGCGAGCGCACGCTCGACGAAGCCGTGGGCCGCCATGCGCTCGGTTTCGGCGTGCTGGCCGCTTCGCGCGACAACCGCGCGCAGTACACGTCCGCCCAGCTGCAAAAGGTCATTTCGGGCCCCGCTGACATCGTACTGATCGATGCGCAGCTCGACGCCGAAGGCGCGCTTTCGCCGCTCGCCATGCATGCGCACGACGTGCTGATCGTGATGCGCATCGGTGCGCAGTCGATCACGGACGCCTACGCGTGCATGAAACGGCTGCACTTCGCGCATGCAATCGCTCAGTTTCGCGTACTCGCGAATCATGTGGCGAACGCAAGCGACGCGCAGACCGCGATCGAGAACCTCGCCGGGGTGGCGAGCCGCTACCTGAACGTGTCACTCGAAAGCGCCGGTAGCGTCGCTGCCGATCAGCACATGGCGCAGGCGCTCAGGCTTGCACGCTGCATCGTCGATGCGTTTCCGTCGACGGCTGCCGCGCGCGATTTCCGCCACGTGGCTGCCGAATTGCCGCACTGGCCAATGCGACCCGCGGTCTCGGCGTGTTCGCCGGCCACGGCGCGCGCCAGCGCGGCGTTCGGCGCCACGGACGAAGAACATGAAGCGGCGGGCCAAGCACCCGCCGACGATCTGGACGGCGCGCCCCAGGCCGGCGTCCAGCCACACGCTACGCATGCAACAAACGCCGCACACAGCACGCTCGCCGCGAACGCCGATTCGTTCGTTGCGGCCGTGACGGGTGTGCATCCCGCACCCAACGCAACATCCGCGTCCGCCGCGGCCCATGTGGGCTGGCGGACCGATACGCCCGCGCAGCGGACGTCGCCGCAGCACGTCTGACGTGCGCACGACGACGCCAACAGGGACATGAGAAGTGGAGAGCACGATGTATAACGCTCAAGGAAAGATTTCGCAGGCCGACGTGCTCGCGAAGTACGCGCCGCTCGTAAGACGGCTCGGCTTGCAGCTCGTCGCCAAGATGCCAGCGAGCGTAGACCTCGACGACCTGATCCAGGCCGGCATGATCGGCCTGCTCGACGCGGCCAACCGCTACAAGGAAGATCAGGGCGCGCAGTTCGAGACCTACGCGAGCCAGCGCATTCGCGGCGCGATGCTCGACGAGCTGCGCAGCAACGACTGGCTGCCGCGCAGCCTGCGCCGCACCTCGCGTGAAGTGGAAAGCGCGGTGCACAAGGTGGAGCAGCGGCTCGGTCGCTCGGCGAGCGAGACGGAGATCGCCGAGCATCTGAGCATGCCGCTCGACGAGTATCAGAGCATGCTGCAGGAACTGCACGGCAGCCAGCTCATCTACTACGAAGACTTCGACCGCTCCGCCGAGGACGAACCGTTCCTCGACCGCTACTGCGTCGATCATTCGGATCCGCTTTCGGCGCTGCTAGACGACAGCCTGCGCGGCGCGCTCGTCGAAGCGATCGATCGGCTGCCCGAGCGCGAGAAGCTGCTCATGTCGCTCTATTACGAGCGCGGCATGAACCTGCGCGAAATCGGCGCGGTGATGGAGGTGAGCGAGTCGCGCGTGTGCCAGCTGCACAGCCAGGCGGTGGCGCGACTGCGCACGCGGCTGCGCGAGATGTCGTGGGCCGGCCAGGAGAATTGAGGCGCTAGCCGGTCCGCGTGGTTGCGAGCGCGAGCCGGAGTGCAGTTGCAGTGAAAGAGCCGGGGTGCGAGAGCGCTCCGGCTTTTTTGTTGATGGGCTGGGCCCGCGCAAACAAAAAAGCCGAAGCATCGCTGCTTCGGCTTTTGTCTTTGGCGAACGATGTGCGTGCGCGCTTACAGCCCGAACGCCGGCAGCCGGCCATCGGGGCCGTACAGCATCGAGCCGTTGCCCGTTTCGCCGCGCAGGATCGCGAGCGCGCGGCGGTTATGTTCCATGCGCGTGCGGATCATCATGCCGATAGTGAGATTCTTGCGGCGCGCACGCTCGGTCGACCCCTTGAGCAGCGCCCACTGGCTTGCAAGACGCGTGTCGCCGTCGCAGGCCATTTCGATACCTTTGCGGCCGCCGGGCAGACCGAGGCCGGCCAGTTGCGCATCGCGCGCTTTCTCGAGACCCGCCAGTCGCTGCGTGAGCGTCGTCTTCTGCTCGACGATCTGCGGCAGCGCCTCCATGCCGTCGGCCGACACGAGCGCCTTTTCTTCATAGGCGAGCAGCGACGCGAACGCCTCGACCGTGGCGTGTTCGTCGATCAGTGTGGCCAACAGGGCATCTTTCATTGCAAGGCACCAAAAAAAGCGAGGTTTGCGCGGCGCTCGCGCATCGAGCGTCAGTGGCTCGACGTCGGCTTCATGAGGTCGCGCGCGGTCTGGATCACGCCGTCGGCGATCTTGCCGGAGTCGATCTGCAGCGTGCCGTTGCGGATCGCGTCCTTGATCGACTGCACGTGTGCCGTGTCGATGTCGGCGGAGCCGCTCGCAGCGAGCGAGCGCATCGTCGACGAGAGCGACGAGAGGCTCACGTTCGCGCCGCCTTGAGCTGCGGCGGTCGTGCTGCTTGCCGCGCCGGAGGTGGCCGCGGTGTCGGTACCGGCGGCGCTTACGCCGGTCGAATCGGCTTGCGAGCGCGCGAGGCCATCCTGCAGCGTGCGCGCATCATTGCGGGTGGAGGAGTCAACTTTCACGATGGGCTTTCCTGATCGATTTGACCTTGATAACGGCATAGGTCGGGCCGAACTTTAGCCGAAAATCCCACCGTTACATGCTGTTACGTGTGCTGGCGCACAAAGCCGGAAACGGCCGGATCGGTCCGCCGGACGGGGCTCAACACACCCTGATCCGGCCCTTACCAGCGTTTACCGGCCCTAGATTTGCACCTGCACGGTACCCGCGTCCTTGACCACGCCCGAGATGATCTGGCCGCCGCTCGTGCGCACGCGCACCTGCTGGCCGGGTTCGGCGTTGTTCAGCGCGCTGCCCTCGGCGGAGATCGTGAAGTTGCTGCCCACGGCGATCACCTTGACCGTCTGTCCGATGACCACCGAGGCGGCGCTGCGCAGCATGTCGGTGCGCAGCGGCAGTCCCGCCGAAATGCGCGCGAGCGCGACGGCGCCCGTCGCCTGGTTGGGATCGGTGATGATGGTCTGCGGCAGGGTCGCGAGGTCGCCCGCGCGCGGCATGAAATCGGCGGCCGAAAGGGCTTCGCCCGCGCCGATCTGGCGCGAGGCCACGTAGTAGGTCACGTCCACGGCAACGCGCGCGCTCACATAGAGCGTCCACGGCTTCGCGCCGATGCAGCGCACGCCCACGGTCGTGTGCCCGTACGTGCGCGCGCCCGGCGGCACGAACGGCTCGAGCGAAGTGCAGGCCGCGAGGCCGCGCGGAAACACCGGCGCGACCGTGATGCTCACGTGGCCCGGCAAGCCCGCCGACTGCTGCTGCAGGAAGGCGAGCGCGGCGGCGCGGATCGATTCTCCGTCCTGCTGGCCGGGCGGCGTGGCCTGCACGTTCGTGGCGACGGCGCTGGTATTGGGATTCGGCTGCGCGCTCGTGCTTGCGCTTGCAACCGGCTTCGCGCCCGCGAGCGCCGCCGCGCCGGCGTCCACGACCACCGGGGCGACGCGGCTCGCGGCGCTCGACAGGTTCACGCGCTGGAGCGTGCCCGCGTTGTTCGCGTTGGCCGCCGGCACGCGCATCGGCTGGGCGCTCGCGCCCGGTGCGGGAATCGTGACGATGCGCGGCGCGTCGCCTTGGGGCGCTCGCTCGCCGGGACCCGGAATCGTGATCATGCCGTTCGAGTCGACGCCCGCGCGCGCATCCTCGGGCACGCCGCGCGAATTCAGATCGGCGTAGCTGGCCGCGCGCAGCGGCGCGGCGTCAGTGGGGGGGGCACTGCTGGCCGGGGCCGCGGCGGGCTTCTTCGCCTGGCTCGCGAGCAGCGCGTTCATCTGCGCGGCGTCGGAGCCTGCGCGGTCGCCGGGGCCCGCAATAAATATCTGGCCGCCGGCGCTTTCGGGCTGCGCCGCGGTTTGTGCGTGGGCGAGCGCGCCGCCAAGGGCGCAGGCAAGCACGCACGTCCAGGACGCGCTCCACGACAGCGCGCGCGCACGCCGCTCCAGGCCGGCGTGCGGCCTAGGGAAAGAGGCAGTCTGCGGCATCGTCGTTCTCCATCGAATGCATTGACACGCCTCGCATTCTAGGCGGCGGCCCCCGCGCGCTTGCGTCGAATAGAGGGGCGCTTTACCGGCTATTCGTCCGATTGGTTCTTGCCACCCCCGCCTAATATTCCACTCCATGCGCAAAGGCCTTCGGACCGCGCGCCTAACGTTTGCGTCGGCTTCCCCGCCTTTTGGCGAGCCCGCCGCGCTCACGCCGAATCCTTTTTCGTTTCACGGAGAACGCCCGATGCTGGACAAACTCGATGCCGAATTCGCCTTTGGTCGCGAAGCGCTCGATGTGCGCGCCACGCGGCAGGCATTGATCTCTTCGAACATCGCGAACGCCGACACGCCGGGTTACCAGGCGCGCGACGTGGACTTCGCGGCGTCGCTCGCCGGTGCGCTGCGCCAGCAGGGCGCCGGCGGCACCGTGGGCATGACGGCCACCTCGGGCGGCAACGTCCAGCCGCTTGCCATGGCGCAGCCCGCGGGCGTGACGAGCGGCATGCAGATGGCGGCGACGGAGTCGGGCCACATGGCCGGCGACGCGAAGCTGATCCCGACGGGCGGCCCGGCCGATACGTACAAGAGCCAGCTCATGTACCGCACGCCGGTGCAGCCCGCGCTCGACGGCAACACGGTCGATCTCGACACCGAACGCGTGCAGTTCGCGGACAACGCGCTGCACTTCGAGTCGGGCATGACGGTGGTCTCGCAGCAGATCAAGACGATGCTCTCCGCGATCACCTCGGGTTCGAGCTGATCGCCGCTTGTAGCGCAGCCGGAAAACGCAGTAACGAAGCCATGAACGACCAACGCGCGCGTGACGCGCACCTGATGTGAGGTCAACGAAACCATGCCATCCCTGATGAACATCTTCAGCGTTGCGGGCTCCGCCATGACGGCGGAATCGCAGCGTCTGAACGTGACGGCGTCCAATCTCGCCAACGCCGACAGCACGACCGGCCCCGACGGCCAGCCGTACAAGGCGAAGCAGGTCGTGTTCGCGGTGAATCCGCTCGGCGGCGCGCGCACGGCCTCGGGCCAGCAGGTGGGCGGCGTCAGGGTGACCGGCGTGGTGGACGACCCCACGCCCATGAAACAGACCTACGACCCCGACAATCCCTCCGCCAACGCGGACGGCTACGTGACGATGCCGAACGTCGACCCGGTGCAGGAGATGGTGAACATGATCTCGGCGTCGCGCTCGTACCAGGCCAACGTCGAAACGCTGAACACGGCCAAGACGCTGATGCTCAAGACGCTCACGATCGGAACGTAAAGCGGGAACCTGAAGCACAGCAAGCCGCAGTCAGTACGGACACTGCAGTACATACAGAGACCAGCGGGCGCGAAACGAAGCAGCGGAAGCAGCGCCCGCCACCACCACACGCCTAGCACGAAGCGCAATCGAGGGAGAACGCGTTGAGTTCCAGCAACACAACCATCGGCGGCAGCACCGCCACCGTGTCGCAGCAGCTGCTCGACACCATGAACGGCACGAGCTCGAGTTCGTCGTCGGCGTCGTCGAGCGGCACGAGCGCGAGCGACCTGCAGTCCACGTTCCTGCAGATGCTCGTCGCGCAGCTGCAGAACCAGGATCCGACCAATCCGATGGACAGCTCGCAGATGACCTCGCAGCTCGCCCAGATCAACACGGTGTCGGGCATCCAGCAGCTGAACACGTCGCTGTCGTCGCTTTCCACGCAGCTTTCGGCGGGCCAGAACGCGCAGGCCGCACTGCTGATCGGCTCGACCGTGCTCGCCCCGGGCAGCAGCGCCACCGTGTCGAGCGGCAGCGCGCCGCAGCTCGGCGTGACGCTGCCTTCGGCGGTCTCGGACGTGAAGCTCACGATCACCAACTCGGCGGGCCAGGTCGTCAACACCCTCGACCTCGGCGCGCAGTCGGCCGGCACCGTGCCGGTCACCTGGAACGGCAAGGACAGCTCGGGCAACACGGTTGCCGACGGCACCTACACGATCAGCGCGACCGCGACGACCAACGGCCAGTCCGCCACGGCAACCGCGCTCGTCGCGAGCCAGGTGCAAGGCGTGGTCCAGAAGTCGGACGGCACCCCGAGCCTCTCGCTCGCCAACGGCAAGACCGTCGCGCTTACGAGCGTCGGCGCCATTCTCTGAACACGATAAACGCGGAGTAGACAACCATGGGCTACCAGCAAGGATTGAGCGGCCTCGCCGCGTCGTCGAACGACCTCGACGTGATCGGCAACAACATCGCCAACGCGAACACCGTCGGCTTCAAGCAGAGCACGGCGCAGTTCGCCGACGTGTACGCGAACACCATCGCGACGTCGGTGGGCAACCAGATCGGCCTCGGCGCCTCGCTGCAAACGGTGCAGCAGGACTTCGCGCAGGGCACGATCAGCACGACGGGCCAGGCGCTGAACGTCGCCATCAACGGCAACGGCTTCTACCAGATGTCGAACAACGGCACGATCACGTACTCGCGTAACGGCGTGTTCCAGCTCGACAAGAACGGCTATATCACCGACGCCTCGGGCAATGACCTGATGGGCTACGCCGCCAGTTCGACCGGCGTGATCAACACCGCGCAGACCGTGCCGCTGCAGGTGCCGACCACCAACATCGCGCCGGTTGCGACCAAGAACATCACGGCGCAGCTGAACCTGAACGCACAGGCCACGACGCCGACCACCACGACCTTCAGCGAAACCGACTCGACGAGCTACACGTATTCGACGTCGGTCACGGCCTACGACACGCTCGGCGGCACCCAGACGGTCAACATGTATTTCGCGAAGGATGCAACGAGCGGCCAGTGGGACGTCTATGCGGGCCAGGCCGGCTCGGTGACGAAGATCGGCACGGCGCAGTTCAGCTCGTCGGGCGCGCTGCAGAGCATCACGGCCTCGGGCACGGCAACGACCAACGGCACCACGTCGCTCACCTTCAGCATTAACCCGACGGACGGCTCCACGACGCCCCAGTCGCTGACGCTCGACCTCGCGGGCACGACGCAGTACGGCTCGGCCAACGGCGTGAACAACCTCGCCCAGGACGGCTACGCGAGCGGCACGCTCTCGAACTTCTCGATCGGCGCGGACGGCACCATCACCGGCAATTACTCGAACGGCCAGACCATGTCGCTCGGTCAGATCGTGCTCGCCAACTTCAACAACCCGAACGGTCTCCTGAACCTGGGCGGCAACCAGTTCCAGCAAACGGCGGCATCGGGCGTCGCGCAGGTCTCCACGCCGGGCAGCACGAACCACGGCACGCTCACGGGCGGCGCGCTCGAAGCGTCGAACGTCGACCTGACGAACCAGCTCGTCGACCTGATTACGGCCCAGCGCAACTACCAGGCGAACGCGCAGACCATCAAGACGCAGCAGACCGTCGACCAGACGCTGCTGCAGATGTAACGCGTCTAACCACGTACCGGGCACACCATGGACCGACTGATCTATACCGCGATGACGGGCGCGAGCCAGGCGCTCGAGCAGCAGGCCGTCGTCGCGAACAACCTCGCGAACGTCTCGACCACGGGCTTTCGCGCGCAGCTCGCCAACTTTCGCGCCGTGCCGATGTCGTTCGGCGACGGCTCGACGGTGAACGACCAGACCACGCGCACCTACGTGCTCTCGGCGACGCCTGGCTCGGACATGACGCCCGGTGCGATCTCGCATACCGGCAACCCGCTCGACATCGCCATTCAGGGCCAGGGTTTCATGGCCGTGCAGACGGCCGACGGCAACGAGGCCTATACGCGTGCGGGCAACCTGCACGTCGATGAAAACGGCCAGCTCGTCACGGCCAACAACCTGCAGGTGATCGGCGGCGGCGGCCCGATCGCGGTGCCGCCGGGCTCGGCGATCACGATCGGCAAGGACGGCACGGTTTCGGCCATCGCGCCGGGCAGCCCCGCCAACGCGATCGCCATGATCGACCAGATCAAGTTCGTCAACCCGCCGGCAGGCGCGCTCACGCGCGGTGACGACGGCCTTTTCCACACGTCGGACGGCAACCCCGCCGACGCGGACCAGACCGTCCAGGTCGCAACCGAGTCGCTCGAAGGCAGCAACGTGAACCCGGTGGCGGCGATGGTCTCGATGATCACCAACGCGCGCCAGTTCCAGATGCAGACCAAGCTGCTCCAGAACGCTGACCAGAACGAGCAGAGCGCGAACCAGCTGCTCAACTTCAGCTAAGCCATTTCAAGTTAAATGAAGGCCGCCTCGCGCCGCGCGCGAGGCCGGACCGGGAGAAAGACACCGTGAACCGATCGCTCTACATCGCCGCCACCGGCATGAACGCCCAGCAGGCGCAGATGGACGTGATCTCGAACAACCTCGCGAACGTGAGCACCAATGGCTTCAAGGGCTCGCGCGCGGTGTTCGAGGACCTCATGTACCAGACGCTGCGCCAGCCGGGTGCGAACTCGACCCAGCAAACCGAACTGCCTTCGGGCAGCCAGGTGGGCACGGGCGTGCAGCAGGTGGCGACCGAGCGTCTCTACACGCAGGGCAACCTGCAGCAGACCGGCAACTCGAAGGACGTGGCGATCAACGGCGCGGGCTTCTTCCAGGTGCAGATGCCCGACGGCACGACGGCCTACACGCGCGACGGCTCGTTCCAGACCAACGCACAAGGCCAGCTCGTGACGGCAAGCGGCTACCAGGTGATGCCGGCCATCACGGTGCCCGCCAACGCGACCTCGCTCACCATCGGCAGCGACGGCGTGGTGACGGTCACGACGCCGGGCACGGCCAACAACACGACCATCGGCACGCTGCAGCTCGCCATGTTCATCAACCCGGCCGGCCTGCAGTCGAACGGGCAGAACCTCGTGTCGGAAACGGCTTCGTCGGGCGCGCCCACGGTTTCCACGCCGGGCCAGAACGGTTCGGGCACGCTCAACCAGGGCTACGTGGAATCGTCGAACGTGAACGTCGTGCAAGAACTCGTGAACATGATCGAGACGCAGCGCGCCTACGAAATCAACAGCAAGGCGGTCACCACTTCTGACCAGATGCTGCAAACCCTCAGCCAGATGCAGGTCTGAGGTCTCCCTGGTTAATCAAGTCGGTGAAGAATATGTCGCAGTCCGTTCGAAACCATCCTCGCATCCGCGCGCGGCACCCGGGCAATTCCCGGGCGCTCGTGGCGGCTGTGGCGCTCGCGATGCTGGCGGGCTGCGCCTACATTCCCAACCGGCAGCCGATCACGCAGCAGCCCATGACGGCCGTGCCGCCCCCGCCGCCTGTGAACAACTCGCCGGGCGCGATTTACAACCCCGGCTACGCGGGACGGCCGCTCTTCGAGGACCAGCGTCCGCGCAATACCGGCGACATCCTCACGATCGTCATCTCCGAAAACATCAACGCGACCAAGTCGTCGGGCGCGGCCACCAAGCGCGGCACCAGCGCGAGCTTCTCGGGCACCGCGAACTTCCTGCCGGGCTTCTTCAACCGCGCGAACCTGAATACGACGGGCGCGAACCAGTTCGACGCCACGGGCGGCGCGAACGCCTCGAACACGTTCACGGGCGTCATCACCGTGACCGTGACGAACGTGCTGCCCAACGGCAATCTCGTCGTCTCCGGCGAGAAGCAGATGCTCATCAACCAGGGCAATGAATTCGTGCGCTTTTCCGGCGTCGTCAATCCGAACACTGTTGCCGGAGACAACTCCGTGCTCTCGACCGACGTCGCCGACGCGAAGATCGAATACTCCGCCAAGGGCGTGATCGACGAAGCCGAGACGATGGGCTGGCTGCAACGCTTTTTCCTGAACATCGCGCCATGGTGAAGATCCGCTTCCATCGTTCGCGCCGCTCGCGCGTGAAGGACGTGCTCGCCGCAATCGGCGTGGCATTCGGCTTCGTGCTGGCCTGCGGTGCACTCGTCGCCTACGCGACGCCGGCACGCGCCGAGCGCGTGAAAGACCTCGCGACCTTCCAGGGCGTGCGCGACAACCCGCTCATCGGCTACGGCCTCGTGGTGGGTCTCGACGGCACCGGCGACCAGACGACCCAGGCGCCGTTCACGACGCAGACGCTCGCGAACATGCTCGCGAACCTCGGCATCTCGATCAACAACACGTCGAGCTCGTCGGGTTCCTCGTCGACGCTCAACAACATGCAGCTGAAGAACGTCGCCGCGGTGATGGTGACGGCGGTGTTGCCGCCGTTCGCGCGGCCGGGCGAGCAGATCGACGTCACGGTGTCTTCGCTCGCCAATGCCAAGAGCATTCGCGGCGGCACGCTGCTGCTCACGCCGCTCAAGGGTGCCGACGGCCAGGTCTACGCGCTCGCGCAGGGCAACGTGGCCGTGGGCGGCGCGGGCGCCTCGGCCAACGGCAGCAAGGTGCAGGTGAACCAGCTCGCCGCCGGCCGCATCTCGGGCGGCGCGATCATCGAGCGCTCGGTGATCTCGCCGGTCTCGCAGCAAGGCGGTCTGCTCACGCTGACCGTCAACGACATGGACTACGACACGACGCAGCGCATCGTCTCGGCCGTCAACAACATGTTCGGCCCGGGCACGGCCTCGCCGCTCGATGGCCGCACGATCCAGGTGCACGGGCCGGCCGATCCGGGCTCGCAGGTGGGCTTCATCGCGCAGATCCAGGACCTCAACGTGAATCCGGCCACGCCGGCCGCGAAGGTGATCCTGAACGCGCGCACCGGCTCGATCGTCATGAACCAGATGGTGACGCTCGAGAGCTGCGCGGTCGCGCACGGTAATCTCTCGGTCGTCGTGAACACGCAGACGGCGGTAAGCCAGCCCGGCGCGTTCTCCAACGGCCAGACAGTGGCGACGCGCCAGTCGCAGATCCAGCTGAAGCAGGACAACGGATCGCTCAAGCTCGTCACGGCGGGCGCCAATCTCGCCGAGGTCGTGAAGGCGCTCAACGCGCTGGGCGCCACGCCGGCGGATCTGATGTCGATCCTGCAGGCGATGAAGGCGGCGGGTGCATTGCGCGCCGACCTCGAGATCATCTAAGGGGTGTAACTTGGATAATACGAAGAACATCGGCGGCGGCAGCCTCGACCTCTCCAACCGCTTCGCGCTCGACGTGCAGGGCTTCGACTCGATGCGCGCCGCGGCGAACGCCTCGCCCCAGCAGGGCGTGAAGATGGCCGCGAAGCAGTTCGACGCGGTCTTCACGCAGATGATGCTCAAGAGCATGCGCGACGCGACGCCCGACGACGGCCCGCTCGACTCGCACGACGGCGCGCAGTTCACCTCGATGATGGACCAGCAGCTCTCCCAGCAGATGTCGAACAAGGGCATCGGCGTGGCGAACGCGATGCTCAAGCAGCTCATGCGCAGCATGGGCGGCGCGGCCGGTGCCGATGGCGCGGGTGGTGCCGGTGGTGCGGACGGCGTGGCGGGCGCGATCTCGGGGCTTTCGGGCAAGGACGCGAGCGAAGGGAACCTCGCCATGCTCAACGCGCTCGGCCGCGCCTACGGCAACGCCGCCGCCAACGGCGCGCTCGCCAACGGCTCGGGGTACAGCGGCAACAGCTCGCTCACGCCGCCGGTCAAGGGCAACGGCGACGCATCGGTGGACGCGTTCGTCGACAAGCTCGCCAACGCGGCGCAGCAGGCCAGCTCGACCACGGGCATTCCGGCACGCTTCATTCTCGGCCAGGCCGCGCTCGAATCGGGCTGGGGCAAGCGCGAGATCAAGAACGCCGACGGCTCGACGAGCCACAACGTGTTCGGCATCAAGGCGAGCAAGGACTGGACCGGCAAGACCGTCTCGACGGTCACGACGGAATACGTGAACGGCCAGCCGCATCGCGTGGTGGAGAAGTTCCGCGCCTACGACTCGTACGAAGACGCGATGACCGACTATGCGACGCTGCTCAAGGGCAACCCGCGCTACGCGTCGGTGATCAACGGCTCGAAGAGCGCCGAGGGCTTCGCGCACGGCATGCAGCGCGCGGGCTACGCCACCGACCCGCACTATGCGAAGAAGCTGCTGACCATCATGCAGCGGATGGCTTGACGATCGATTCGACGCCTCGCGCCGCGGTTGGCGTCAATTAGGCAACCGCAAACGTTGGCTTCGCGCAGTTGCCGGAAGAAGCTGCGCACGTGTGTTTCATGCAGGGAAAAGGCACATTTTTTTTACGCCTAATCCCTAAATTTTTCGTAATGTCTGCCGCTAATGCAGGCGAGATGGAAAAGAAATCCGGGCGGTCGGACCGCCCGAACGGCGCGTGCGGAAAGGGTCCGCGGGCGCGCCGGCACGTTCACGAATTCCCGGCAGGCCGATGAATACCGTTCAGTCGAATCCACAGGAAGCAGGCGAGGGCGCGGAAGGCTCCCACGACTTTGGGCGCCGCAATCCGCTTGAGATCGGCGTCCAGCTACGCAATCTCGTCAATCGCGGCGACTTCCTGACCCTCCAGTATCGCGGCGGACAGCTCGTCACGCGCATTCTGGCCGTCAACGGACGCGAGCGCACTTTCGTGTTCGACTGGGGCGCGATGCCCGAGCAGAACACGGGCGTGCTCGCCGCGCCCGAGTGCCTGTTCCACGCATCGCCCGATGGCGTGCGCGTGGAGTTCAAGACGGCTACGCCGCGGCGCACCGAGTTCGAAGGGCGCCCCGCGTTCGAAGCCGATTTCCCCGAAGTGCTGTTCTACGTGCAGCGGCGCGAGTACTTCCGCGTCGACACGCCCGTGCTCGAGCCGTGCATCTGCCGCGGCGAACTGCCGAGCGGCGGCCCGCGTTTCGCGTACGAGGTGCATGACCTCTCGCTCGGCGGCCTCGGGCTGCGTACGACGGACGAGCGCGTCGCGGATCTCGCGATGGGGCTCGTGCTGCCCGACGTCGAACTCGACCTGCGCGCGCACGGCAAGCTGCGTGTGGATCTCGCGCTCGTCGTGCTGCGTTTCATCGACCTGCCCAACGGCGACCGCCGCTATCACATGGGCTTTCGCTTCGACGCGCTGCCCGGCTCCGCCGAGAACACGCTGCAGCGCTATATCACGCAGCTCGAGATGAAGCGCCGCGCACTCGCGCGTGCCTGAGCGGCATAGCCTCAAGCCTCACCTGCACGATCCGCAACACCCTCGCCGGCGCAACGCATGTTGCGCCGGTTCGCCCGCCGCGCGGCAGGCGCGCCCGCTCTTTCTCGCTAACGTTTTCGTGTCCATCAGGCGCTCAATTTTTGCAGCGCGTTGCCGTTATACCGTGAGTACATCACGCGGTTTGCCAGGGGGGCGGGCCGCTTTCGAGGATTACGCATGTCCAACATTTTCTCGATCGGTCTGAGCGGCCTGCAGGCGGCGCAGATTGGTATCTCGACCACCGGCGAGAACATCAGCAACTCGACGACCGCGGGCTATACCGTCGAGACGCCGGTGTACCAGGAATCGGCGGGTCAGTACACGTCGAGCGGCTATCTCGGCAGCGGCGTCACTACCGCGACCGTGCAGCGCGCGTACAGCCAGTACCTCACGACGGCCGTCAACAATGCGCAGACGGCCAGCAGCTCGTACACGGCGTCGTACAACCTCGCCACGCAGCTCTCGAACCTCGTGGGCAGCCCGACCTCGGGCATCGCCACCGCGATCACGAACTTCTTCACGGGCCTGCAGAACGTCTCGAACTCGCCTTCGGATACCGCAGCGCGGCAAACCGTGCTCTCCGACGCGCAGACGCTCGCCACCCAGATCAACGCCGCAAGCCAGCAGTACGACGCGATGCGCCAGAGCGTGAACACGCAGCTCACGAGCGCGGTCTCGCAAATCAACACCTACACGCAGCAGATCGCGAGCCTCAACGCGCAGATCACGTCCGCAAGCTCGGGCGGCCAGCAGCCGAACCAGCTGCTCGATCAACGCGATCAAGCTGTCGCGAATCTCTCGAAGCTGGTCGGCATTCAGGTCGTGCAGGGCAGCACCGGCTACAGCGTTTTCCTCGGCAATGGCCAGCCGCTCGTGGTGAGCGGCCAGAGCTACAACCTCGGCACGCAGCCGTCGAGCACCAACCCGTCGGAGCTGACCGTGACGTGGCAGGGCCTGAACGGCGCGAGCGCCGCGTCGCAAGGCACGCCGCAGGTGCTGTCGTCGGCCGCGCTGCAAGGCGGCACGGTGGGTGGCCTCGTCTCGTTCGTCCAGACCACGCTCGATCCGGCGGAATCGCAATTGGGCGCGATCGTGACGAGCTTCGCCGCGCAGGTGAACTCGCAAAACGCACTCGGCCTCACGCTCTCGGGCGGCGCGGGCGGCAATCTGTTCACGGTGGGCAATCCGCTCGTCACGGCCAGCTCGACGAACCCCGACACGCAGACCACGGTCAGCGCGACGCTCACGAACAGCACGCAGCCGCTCACCGACAACTACAAGCTGAGCTACGACGGCACGAACTGGAACCTCACCGACACGACGACGAACTCGCTGGTCGCGACCCAGCCGAACGGCACCGCGCCGATCACGATCGGCGGCTTCTCGATTACGCCTTCGGGCACGGTGAGCGCAGGCGACTCGTTCATGATCCAGCCGACGGCCGGCGCGCTCGCGAGCTTCTCGGTCGCGACCAGCGATCCTGCCGCCATCGCGGCGGCCACGCCGGTCGTCGTTTCGGCATCCACGACGAACGCGGGCACGGCTACCGTGACGCAAGGCGCGGTGGGCACGGGCTATTCGACGACGAACCTGCCGGTCACGCTCACGTACAACTCGACGTCCGGCACGCTGACCGGCCTGCCCAACGGCACGACCGTCACGATCACGACGCCGGGGTCGACGACCACCAGCACCGTGACGATCAACAGTGCCGCGACGCCGCCTGTGACCGGCGTGCCGTACGATCCGACCACGGGTGCAACCTTCACCATCACGAACCTCACGGATTCGACCGGCGCGAACGCCACCGCGACCAACGTGAGCTTCACGATGACGGGCACGCCCTCGAACAACGACACGTTCACGGTGGCGGGCAACAAGAGCGGCACGCAGGACGGCCGCAACGCGCTCGCGCTCGCGAACCTCACGTCGAGCACGGCATACACGGGATCGGCCACGCTGACCACGGCGTATGCGAACTACGTCAACACGATTGGCAACACCGCTAGCCAGCTGGAGGCGTCGAACACGTCGCAGCAGTCGCTCGTGACGCAGCTCACTTCGCAGCAGCAATCGGTGCAGGGCGTGAACCTCGACGAGGAAGCGGCGAACCTGCTGCAGTATCAACAGCTCTATCAGGCCAACAGCAAGGTGATCCAGACGGCGGCATCGCTGTTCCAGACCCTGATCGGCATTTTCCAGTGAGGCGCTGACCCATGCGTATCGCGACTTCCCAGATTTTTTCCTCCAGTCTGTCGACGATGGAGAACCAGCAGTCTCAGCTCCTTCAGGTCCAGCAGCAGATCTCGACCGGCGTGGCGATTTCGAACCCGGGCGACAATCCGCTCGGCGCCGCGCAGGCCGTGACGCTTTCCGCGACGAGCGCGACGCTCACGCAGTACACGTCGAACCAGACCACGGCGCTCACCGCGCTGCAGCTCGAGGACACGACGCTCTCGAGCGTGACGACCACGATGCAGAGCATCCACTCGCTCATCATCGAAGCGCAGAACGGCTCGCTCACGGACCAGGCGCGCCAGGCGATCGCCCAGCAGATGCAAGGCGACCGCGACCAGCTGCTCACGCTCGCCAACACCACGGACGGCGCCGGCAACTACATCTTCTCGGGCTTCCAGAGCACCTCTCAGGTGTTCTCGAACAAGTCGGGCGGCGGCGTGACCTACAACGGCGACGCGGGCCAGCGCGTGATGCAGGTGGCCGGCACGCGCAACATCGCGGTCGGCGATACGGGCACGACGGTGTTCCAGAGCGTGCAGGCCGTCGGTTCGGCCAACGTGGCCTCGGGCAGTTCGTCGAACAAGGGCACGGGCGTGATCAGCGGCGTGACGGTGACGGACCCGACCCAGGCGACGAACAACGACAACTACTCGATCGCGTTCGCCACCGACGCGACCACCGGCGCGCTCACCTATACGGTGACCGACAACAGCGTGACGCCCGCGACGACGACCACGCCGGCCAACTACACCGAAGGCAACGCGATCTCGCTCGGCTCGGGCATGAGCGTGACGATGTCGGGTACGCCCAGCGCGGGCGACTCGTTCTCGGTCACGCCCGCCACGGCGTCGCAGAACACGGACGTGTTCGCGAGCATCGACAGCATCATCGCTGCACTGAATACGCCCACGAGCGGCTCCACCGCCGCGGTCGCGAACCTCAACAACGCGCTGAACACGGGCCTCACGCAGATCGGCAACTCGCTGTCGAACGTGATCACGGTGCAGGCGTCCGTGGGCGGCCGCGAGCAGGAAGTGAAGGCGCTGCAAACGGTCACGTCGACCAACTCGCTGCAGGTCACGTCGAACCTCTCCGACCTCATGAGCACCGACACCGTGGCCGCGATCAGCCAGTTCGAGCAGCTGTCGAACGCGCTCACGGCTTCGCAAAAGAGCTTCGCGGCAACGCAGAATCTCTCGCTGTTCCAGTACATCAATCCTTGATCGTGAGGCATTGAGCGGTCGAAAAAAAGCGGACTCCGGTCCGCTTTTTTATTGCGCTGCGCGCGCGTCGTGCGAAGCGCGTTTTAGCCGTGCGGCCGCAGCGCGCCGGCCACGCGGCCCATCTGATCGATACCGCTGTCGAACAGGCGCGCGAAGTAGGGAATCAGGTTCGGCATCATGAGCTGGATAAGCACCAGGCCCACGAGCATCGTGAGCGCGAAGCCGATCTGGAAGATACCGATTTGCGGGGCCGCACGGTTCAGAATGCCGAGCGACAGATTGGTGATGAGAAGCGCGACCACCACCGGCAGCGAGAGCAGCAGGCCCGAGGTGAGGATCGTCGCGCCGTAGTTGGCGATCAGCTGCCAGCCCGAGGCGCCGAGCACGCTCGCGGTGACAGGCAGCGTCTGGAACGTGGCGACGAGCGCCGCGATCATCTGCAGATGGCCGTCGAACACGAGGAAGGCGAGCATTGCCATCATGTTCAGCCAGGAGGAGAGCGCGGGCGAGCTCGTGTTGGCCTGCGGGTCGAAGAAGTTCGCGAAGCCCAGACCCATGCCGAGGCTCATCAGGTCGCCCGCCGCGGTCACGACCGCGAACACGAGCTGCATCGTGAAGCCGAGCGCAATGCCGATCAGGAACTGATTGACGAGGATCCACACGCCCTCGGTGGAAAACACCGTGACCTGCGGCATGGCGCTGAGCGTGGGCGCGACGATCAGCGTGACGAAGCCCGCGAGGCCGATCTTCACGCGCGTCGGCACGGAGCGGTTGCCCACCACGGGCGCGACCGCCACGAGCGCCAGAATGCGCGTGAACGGCCAGAGGAACGCCGTGAGCCAGGCGTTGAGCTGCGCGTAGGTGACCGTAAACATCGTGTGCCGGAAGAGGTGCGCCGCAAGCGCGAGGAGGCGGCCGGGGCGGCGCCTAGCCCGCGAGCTGCGGAATGCTCGTGAAAATGCGGTGCATGTAGTCGAGCATCGTCGTGAGCATCCACGGGCCGGCGATCACGAGCGTGACCGCGATGGCGACCAGCTTCGGGATGAACGAGAGCGTGGCTTCGTTGATCTGCGTGGCCGCCTGGAACAGGCTCACCGCCAGGCCCACCACGAGCGCGACGAGCAGGAGCGGCGCAGCAAGCAGGAGCGCCACATACATCGCCTCGTGAGAGAGCGTCATGACCATTTCGGGCGTCATGTCTGTGTCCTCAGGTAAAACTCTGCGCGAGCGAACCGATCAGCAGTTGCCAGCCGTCCACCAGCACGAACAGCATCAGTTTGAACGGCAGCGAAATCGTCGCGGGCGACACCATCATCATACCCATCGACATCAGCACGCTCGCCACCACCAGGTCGATGATGAGAAACGGGATGAAGATCGTGAAGCCGATCTGGAAGCCCGTCTTCAGTTCGCTCGTGACGAACGAGGGCACGAGCAGCGTGAGCGGCACGTCCTCGGGTCCCTGCATGGGCGCCGCGTGCGAGATGCGCGCGAAGAGCGCGAGATCGGACTCGCGGGTCTGGCGCAGCATGAAGGTCTTGAAGGGCGCGACGCCGCGCGCCACGGCGTCGTCCATCGAAATCGTGCCGGCCGAGAACGGTTTGTAGCCGTCGTTGTAGGCCTTGTCGAGCACCGGCGACATCACGAACAGCGTGAGAAAGAGCGCGAGGCCCACGAGCACCTGGTTGGGCGGGGTGGTCGTCGTGCCGAGCGCCTGGCGCAGCAGCGAGAGCACGATGATGATGCGCGTGAAGCTCGTCATCATCAGCACCATCGCCGGCAGGAACGACAGCATCGTGAGCAGCAGCATCGTCTGCACGCTCAGCGAGTACGTCGTTCCGCCGTTGGGGCCGGGGCTCGTGTTGAAGGCGGGGAGGCCTTGCGGGCCGCCCGCGCTCTGTGCGTGCGCGAGGTGCGGCAGCGCGAGGGCGAAGGCGCCCGCGCCGAGCATCAGCGCGAACGGGAGCGCCGTTCTGGCGATCTTCGCGAGGGTAGCCGCGCGCGCGCGGACATCGCCGCCGGCGCCCGGCGCATGAAGGGAACTGCCGTGCATTTACTGCGCTCCGCCGTCGTGACGCATGAAACGCGCGCTGATGCGTTTGTTCGCCTCGCTTTTCAGCGCGTCACGAAAGCGCTGTGCGAAGGTGCCCGAGAGGGCGGGGGCGTTGGGGGCAGACGCCGCGACGCCTGCGGGAAGCTCACCCGCGGGCAGCGTGTGCAGCAGGCGCACATTGCCGGGCGCGGCGCCCAGCACGAGCCAGGTGTCGCCGATCTCGACGACGGCCACGCGCTCCTTGCCGCCGAGCGATGCGCCGCCCACGGTCTTCACGAGTGCGTTCCTCGGGCCGCCTTGCAGGCCGAGACGCCGCGCGAGCCAGGCGCAGCCGAACACCACGGCGATCACGAGCGCGAGACCCAGAACCGTTTGCACGACCGCGCCGAAACCGAGCGAGGGAACCGCGCTGCCGGCGATCACGGCGGAGGCGCCCGAAGCACCCGATGCCGCGCGCGTGGCTTCGTTGACTGCCTGAAGGTCGGCGGCTCGCGCGCTCATGACCGCGAAAACGGCGGCGCCGGCGAGCGAGAGGTGTACGGCGAGGCGCCACGACAATCGCAGCACGCGTGCGCTGCGGGACTTCCGCGTGCGTCGCATGCTGGCGTCAGAAGCGGCGCCGGGAACAGCCTGGGGTTTCATCGGTTCAGCTTCCGGATCCGCTCGGACGGCGTGATGATGTCGGTGAGACGGATGCCGAACTTGTCGTTCACGACCACCACTTCGCCCTGGGCGATGAGGCAGCCGTTCACGAGCACGTCCATCGGCTCGCCGGCCATGCCGTCGAGTTCCACGACCGAGCCCTGCGCGAGTTGCAGCAGGTTGCGGATCGCGATCTTCGTGCGGCCCAGTTCCACGGTCATCTGGACGGGAATGTCCAGAATCATGTCGATGTCGTTGGCCGTCTTCGTCGAGTCGACCTTCGAGAGCGGCTGGAACACGGCCGTCGGTTGCGCGGCCGGCGCGTCGTTGCTGTTCTGCTCGGCAAGCGCGCTCGCCCAGTCGTCCATGGAGTCGCTGCCTGCTTCTTGCGCCGCGGCGTCGAAACCCGGGTCGAGCACCGGCTCGTCTGCGCTCGTGCCGTTGATCTCACTCATATCCACCTTCCTTCATCGTGTCGGCTGCGCTGATCATCTTCTGGACCCGCAACGCGTATTGACCATTGAAAATTCCGTAGCCGCACTCCATCACGGGCACGCCGTCCACCTTGGCGGTGATGTGCTCCGCGACGTTCATGGGCAGCACGTCGCCCTTCTTCATGTTCAGGATCTGCTCGAACGTCACGGGCACCTGCGCGAGGTCGGCCGTGAGCTCGACTTCGGCGGCCTGCACCTGCTGCGAGAGCACGCGCACCCAGCGGCGGTCCACGTCGAGCACTTCGCCTTGCAGCGGCGAGGCGAGCACGTCGCGGATCGGCTCGATCATCGAGTAGGGCATGCAGATGTGCAGCGTGCCGCCCGTCGGCCCGAATTCGATCGAGAACTGCGTGACGATCACGATCTCGTTGGGCGTGGCAACGTTTGCGAACTGCGTATGCATTTCAGAGCGCACATATTCGAACTGCAGCGGCCGCACGCTTTTCCATGCGTTCGTGTAGTGCTCGAACACGAGGTTGAGCAGCTTGCCGATGATGCGCTGCTCGGTCTGCGTGAAGTCGCGGCCTTCCACTCGCGTGTGGAAGCGCCCGTCGCCGCCGAAGAGGTTGTCCACGACGAAGAACACGAGGTTCGGGTCGAACACGAACAGCGACGTGCCGCGCAGCGGCTTCACGTGCACGAGGTTCAGGTTCGTCGGGATCGGCAGGTTGCGGGTGAACTCGCTGTACTTCTGCACGCGCACCGGACCGACCGAGATTTCGGCGGTGCGGCGCATGAAATTGAAGATGCCGACGCGCAACAGGCGCGCAAAGCGCTCGTTGATGATTTCGAGGCCAGGCATCCGGCCGCGAACGATACGTTCCTGCGTCGCGATGTTGTAGGGCCGTACGCCCTTGTTCTCGGAGCCACCCGAATCGGAATCGACTTCGCCGGTGACGCCTTTGAGGAGGGCATCGACCTCCTCCTGGGACATGAACTCGTCGTGACCCATCGTCATGATGACTGGCCCTCCATCGCGGGAATCATGTCAGCCACGCTCACTGGACGACGAATTCGGTGAACAGCACGTCGTCGACGTGCATCGGCTTCTCGTTGGCGCCCGCGGGCTGCGAGATCAGCACGGCGAGCTCGGTGGCGAGCGCACGCTTGCCGTCGAGCGGTGCGAGGTCGGACGGATGCTTGTTCGAGAGCGCGAGCAACAGGCGGCTGCGGATCTCGGGCATGCGCGCGACGAGCGCGTCCTGGGTGGCCTGGCTGTCGAGCTTGAGCGTGAGGCCGATGCGCAGGTAGTGCGATTCGCCGTCGTCGGACTGCAGATTGACGGTCATCGGCTCGAGCGCGTAGTACACGGACACGGCCGGCGGCGCGGCGGTCGGCGTGGCTGGTGCGCTCGCCGTATGGCGCGACATGAAGAACCACGTCGCGCCGCCCGCCGCGGCGGCGGCGAGGATCGCAATGAGCGCGATGACGAGAATGCGCTTCATCGGTCCGGGTTTCGCGCCCTGGGGCGCGGCTTGCTGGGATGCGGTGGTGGTCGCCATGTCGAAAAGTCAGCCTGGATGCTTGCGAGGGTCCGGGGGCCGACCTGATGGTCAGTCCGGGCATGCTGCATTGTTCCGGCTTTTGCCTTTCAGCGATGGGAGGAATAGACGGGGGAATTCCGGCTATCTCGTGGTTTTGTTGCGCGCCGCGGCAAGCCGGGCGCGCAAGGACGAGATGTCAGCGCGCGCAGCCGCTGGGCGCGGCTGCGTAAGGCAGGGTGTCAGGAAGGCGTCAGGCGAACGTGTCGATCAGGCCGACGGAGCGCGTCGTGACGCTCGCGGCGCTGCTCGTATCGTCCACGGCGTCCGTTGCGGCGAGCGTGCTGCCCGAGCCGGAACCGGAACGGCCGGAGCGGCCCGAACCGCTGCCGTCCTGCTGCGCCTGCTGGTTCATCTGGCGCGAGAAGCCGTCGCTCACGCTCGCGCTGCCAAGGCCGATGCCGTTTTGCTCCATGGCCTCGCGCAGCTTCGGCAGGGCCGCCTCGACGGCTTCGCGCACCTGCTGGTGCTGGGAGACGAAGAGGGCGTGCGCGTGGGTGTCCGAGACCTGCAGCACGACCTGGAGCGGTCCGAGATCCTTCGGATTGAGCGTGAGTTCCGCCGATTGCTGGTGAGCGTTCGAGAGGAACACGACCTTCTGGCTGAGCGCGTCTTCCCAGTCGCTCGTGCCGACCTGCGGCGAGATCGATGCGGAGGCGGCCGCGGCCGCCGGATTCGCGGTTGCGCTGGCCGCCTGGGCGGCCTGGGCCTGGGCGGCCGACGCGGCGGCGACCGCTGCGGCCTGGTTCGCGGCGAGCGCGTCGGTCGTGGCGGTGCTCGCCGTGGCGTCGGTCTGCGTGGCGGCGCCCGCCTGCTGCTGCGCCGCTGCCGTGAGCGCTTCCGTTGCGGCCTTCGCGGCGTCGGTCGCGGTGGTCGTGGCGCCCTTGGCCGCGTCGGCGCTCGCACCGCTACTCGCGGCCGTGCCGAACGCCTTGCTTTGGGCGGTCGCGCTCAAATGCGAAGCGAAGCTGCTGACGATGTTCGAACCCGAGCCCGTGCTGGCCGTGGTTGCGCCATTCGTAGCTGACCCGGCCGTGCTCACCGCATGCGTGGCTAGCGTGCCCGCACCGCCGCGCAGTTGCGCGAGCGCGGCTTGCAGCGCGTCGTGCACCGACTTCGGGTCGGCGCTTGCGGCGCTGCCCGTGGCCGTGCTGTCGCCTGTCGCGCCGGCGGCTGCCGTGGCGGCCGCTGCTGCGGCGGCGGACGCGACGCCTGCGAGCGTGCTGTCGCTGCTCGACTGGCTGCCGTCGGCGTTCGCGTCGGTGCTCGTGTCGTCCTGGGTCTGCTGGCCCTGCTGCGCCTGCTGGGCCTGAGCCGCGGCGGCGGCCTGCGCGCCTGCGTCAGTCGCCTGCTTTTGCTGGGCGCGCGCGGCGGCGGCGCGGCGATCGGCGCTCGAGGTGCCCTGCGAGGCCTGGCTCGAGTTCGAGCTGGACGTCTGCGAAGCGCTGCTGCTGCTGTTGCTGCTGCTGCTTTGCGAGATGCTGCTGCTCGACGTGTTCGAGTTGGACTGCGCGGACGCATTCGACTGCGTGTTTTGCGCCGCCTGGGCGTTCTGGTTCGCCTGCGCGCTTTGCGTGTTCATCTGCTGTTGCAGCGTCTGCGCGAAACCCTGGCTGGCGGCATCCGCCTGGCTGATGGAGTTCGATGCCGCGTTCGACACGGCGTTCGATGCGGAATTGCCCGACACCGCGTCCGTGGCGGCGCCGAACAGCGAAGAAATGGAAGAGAGGAGCGACATACTGGCGGCCTCGAAAACGTGTTACGGATGTTGCGACGTTCGCATGCGCAGCACGCGGGCTGCGTGCTCGTCGGCGTCGCGCTGTTCGCGGCGGGCATCCTTGCGGGCCTGCACATCGTCATGGCGGGTTTGCAGGACCTCGTACGAGCCGAGCTTCTGCTTGCTGCGCTGCCACTCGGGCTTCGCGGCCTCCACGCGCGCGGTGGCCTGCTCGAGCAGGCGCCGCTGCTGTTCGATCGCCGCGTCGAGCGTGTCGATGAACGCCTGGAAGTTGCGCACGTTGCCCGCGGCCATGCCGCTGCGCGCCGATTCGGTGAAACGCGCGTGGTACTCGTCGCGATAGGTGATAAGCGCCTCGAGCTGCTTTTCGACCTCGCCGCGCTCGCGCTGTACGCGGCCGAGCTTTTGCGTGGCGGCGTCGACGTCGTCTTGCGCGAGGCCGATCAAGGTTTGCAGCGCGGTTTGTTTCGTCATGTCCTGGCTCCAATCAGCTGGCCGAGCATCTCGACGCTCTGATCATAGTTCGCGGTTTCGCGAAAACCCTGCTGAAGAAAGGCCTCGATGCGCGGATACAGCGCGATCGCGCGGTCGAGCACGGCGTCGCGCCCGCTTACGTACGCACCCACGTTGATGAGGTCGCGGTTGCGCTGGTAACGCGAAAGCATCTGCTTGAGCGCGCGCGTCTGGTTCAGATGCTGGTCGTCGATCAGCGCGGTCATCGCGCGGCTGATCGAGGCCTCGATGTCGATGGCCGGATAGTGCCCCGCTTCGGCGAGCGCACGCGAGAGCACGATATGGCCGTCGAGAATCGCGCGCGCCGAGTCGGCGATCGGGTCCTGCTGGTCGTCGCCTTCGGTGAGCACGGTATAGAACGCCGTGATCGAGCCGCCGCCCTCGGGGCCATTGCCGGTGCGCTCGACGAGCGCGGGCAGCTTGGCGAACACCGAAGGCGGATAGCCCTTGGTCGCGGGCGGCTCGCCGATGGCGAGCGCGATCTCGCGCTGCGCCATCGCGTAACGCGTGAGCGAGTCCATGAGCAGCAGCACGTGCTTGCCCTGGTCGCGGAAATATTCGGCCAGCGACGTGGTGTACGCGGCGGCCTGCATGCGCAGGAGCGGCGAAACGTCGGCGGGCGCGGCCACGACGACCGAGCGCGCAAGGCCGTCCTCGCCGAGGATCTGCTCGATGAATTCCTTCACTTCGCGGCCCCGCTCGCCGATCAGGCCGATCACGATGACTTCCGCGCTGGTCGCGCGCGCCATCGTGCCGAGCAGCACCGATTTACCCACGCCCGAGCCTGCAAAGAGGCCCATGCGCTGACCGCGTCCGACCGTGAGCAGCGAATTGATCGCGCGCACGCCCACGTCGAGCACCTTGTGGATCGGCTCGCGGTTCAGCGGATTGATGACGGGCGCGGTGAGCGCCGAGTCGGCTTCGGTGTTCAACGGGCCCAGGCCGTCGAGCGGGCGGCCCGAGGCATCGACCACGCGGCCGAGCATGCCCCAGCCCACCGGCAGGCGCTTCGCGCCCGCCTTCGGGTCGGCGATCGGCGCGGTTTCCAGCGGCCAGACGCGCGCGCCGGGCAACAGGCCCGCGACTTCGGTCGTCGGCATCAGAAAGAGCTTGTCGCCGCCGAAGCCGACCACTTCCGCTTCGGCCATCGGCAGCGAGCTGCCCGGCGGCAGTTCGATCATCACCTCGGCGCCCACGGCGAGGCGCAGCCCCACGGCTTCGAGCACGAGGCCCGCCGCGCGCGTGAGACGCCCGCAGCCGCGCAGCGGCAGGGCGAGCGCATTGCGCTCGCGCACGTCGCGCAGTTGCGCGTTCCACGAGGTCAGGAACGGGTTGGCCGGGTCGTAGTTCGCCGGCGGCACGTAGGGCGCGCTCGGCGTTTTGGCCTCGATCGGCGCGTCGTGATCCGCGAGGCCTGGCGGCGCATCGGCCGCGTCCGCGGCAAGCGCCGCGTCGATCGCGTGGATCGCGTCGGCGGCACCCAGCTCGCGTGACTCGCGCTTGGCCGGAATGCCCGGGATGTCGAGGTCGCCTACAAGCAACGCGCCGAGCTGCGCAGGGTCGCTCGCGAGCGGGCCGAACGAGGCGAGCGCGAGTTCCTGCTCGAGCGGCGTGAGACCGCCCGTGTGGATGGCCTGATGGCTCGGCGGTTGCGGGTGGTTCACCATGGCCGTGCCTTGCCGAGCGCGGCCGTCACGCGCTCCCAGCGCGTGCGGATGCTGGCGTCGGTTTCTCCCGTTGCGGCCTGCGCGCGGCAGCCGCCGCGCTCGATCGTCGGGTCGGTGCGCACGCTCCAGCCGCGCGCCTGAAGGTCATCCATCAGATAAGCCTCGACGATCGGCAGATCGGCGGGGCTCACCACGAGCTGCGGGGAACCCGCGAGCTGCGGTTCGGCCACGAGCACTTCGCGCGCGACCGCGACGAGCGCCGTCGGGTCGTGCTGAACGTGCTGGCGCACGACCTGCTGCGCGATGTCGAGCGCGAGTTCCACGAGCGTCTCCGCCACGCCGGCCTGCGCCGTTTCGAGCGCGTCGCTAAAGCGGCTGGCGAGCGCCGCGAGCTGCGCCGCTTGCGCGCGCGCCTCGGCCTGACCCTGCTCGAAGCCCTGCTGGCGGCCCTGTTCGTGCCCGGCCTGATAGCCGAGCGCCTGGCCCGCCACATGGCCGGAGCGCAGCCCTTCCTGATGGGCCGCGTCGCGCAGCGCATGGAGCTGGGCCTCGAACGCGGCCGTCTCGTCGGGCGTGGGCGGCGGCGGCGGGGGAGGCGGCGGGTCGAACGACGCCATCTCYCAGCGCTGATACGCCGAGCGATGGCTGTTCGCGGAGCTCGTGTCAGACATAAGCGTCTTCTGCCTTGCCGCCTAGAACGATCTGGCCGCTCTCGGCGAGGTTGCGCACGATCTGCAGGATACGGCGCTGCTGTGCCTCGACTTCCGACACACGCACCGGACCGCGCGCGTCGAGGTCTTCGGCGAGCAGTTCGGCCGCACGCTGCGACATGTTCGAGAGGAACTTGGTACGCAGCGCGGGCGGCGCACCCTTGAGCGAAATGATGAGCGACTCCGACTCGACTTCCTTGAGCAGCAGCTGGATCGCGCGGTCCTCGAGGTCGAGCAGGTTCTCGAACACGAACATCTGATCGATGATCTTCTGCGCGAGTTCCGCGTCGTACTGGCGAACGTTCTCGATCACCCCTTCTTCGTGCTGGCTCGTCATGAAGTTGAGGATTTCGGCCGCCGTGCGGATGCCGCCCATCGGGCTGCGCTTGAGGTTGTCGCTGCCCGAGAGGAGGTTCGTGAGCACGTCGTCGAGCTCGCGCAGCGCCTGCGGCTGGATGCCGTCGAGCGTCGCGATACGCAGCAGCACGTCGTTGCGCAGGCGCTCGGTGAAGCACGAAGCGATTTCCGAGGCCTGGTCGCGGTCGAGGTGCACGAGGATCGTCGCGATGATCTGCGGGTGCTCGTTCTTGATGAGCTCGGCCACCGACCCCGAATCCATCCACTTGAGGCCTTCGATGCCGCTCGTGTCGCCGCCTTGCAGAATGCGGTCGATGATCGCGCCGGCCTTGTCCTCGCCCAGCGCCTTGTTGAGCACGTTGCGGATGTAGTCGTTCGAGTCGAGCGAGAAGGCGGTGTGCTGCTCGGCTTCCTTCACGAATTCCTGCAGCACGACTTCGATCTCTTCGCGCTTGACGTTCTTGAGCGCCGCCATGGCGGCGCCGATTTTCTGCACTTCGCGCGGACCGAGGAACTTGAAGACCTCGGAGGCCTCTTGCTCGCCGATCGACATGAGCAGCAGCGCGCTCTTGGTTGCGCCTTCAGCGTTCATCGTTCACCCAGCTTTTCACGACGGTTGCGACGATCTTCGGATCCTGGCGCGCGATGTTGCGCGCGTATTCCAGGTTGCGTTCGAACTTGTTCTTCTCGTTTTCGAAGGCGAGCAGGGCGGCTTCGCTGTCCGCATTGTCTTCGCCTTCAGCGCCGGCGCCACCCACGCGCACGGCTTCGGGGAGGCCGTCGAGCAGCAGCGGCTCGCCGTCGGCCATGCCGGGGAGCGAGGGCGCAACCGGCTCGGGCGGCGGGAACGCGCGGCGCAGCGCCGGCTTCACCATCACGAAGTAGAGGAAGAGAGCCACCGCGCCAATGCCGAGCCACGTCGCAATCTGCTTGGCAAGGGCGAGGATGTCGGGTTGGCGCCACCACGGCAGGTTCGCGTTCGGGTCGACTTCGGTCTGGAACGCGGCGTTCACGACGTTCACCGAGTCGCCGCGCTTGGCGTCGTAGCCCATGGCGTCCTTCACGAGCTGCTCGACCTGCGCGAGCTTCTGCGCGTCGAGCGGCTGCATGGTGGCGTGGCCCTTGGCGTCCACCTTCGGCTGATAGTTCACGATCACGGCGACCGACAGGCGTTTCACGTCGCCCGGCGCCTGCTGATAGTGGCGCACGGTCTTGTCGAGCTCGTAGTTCGTCGTGGTGTCGCGATGATCGGAGACCGGCACCGCAGCCGACGCACCGCTCGCCCCCGCAGGCGCGCTGATGGGCGCCGAGGCCGGCTGCGGCGGCTGGTTCGTGAGGGCGCCGGGCACGCCGCCCGCGCCGCTTTGCTGCATTTCCGTCGAAATGTTCTGCTGCTGGCTGCGGATGGCTGCGGCCTGCGGGTTGGCGTTCGGACCGTAGGCTTCGGAGGTCTGTTCGAGCTTCGAGAAGTCGAGGTCGGCGCTCACCTGCGAGCGCGCGTTGCCGGCGCCGAACAGGGGCGCGAGGATCGCGTCGATGCGCGCCTGGGTGTCGTGCTCGACCTGGCGCACGTACTTGAGCTGCGAGGCGTCGAGGCCCACGCCCGTGGCGCTCTGGGTGAGGAGGTTGCCGTCCTGGTCGACCACCGTCACGTTGCGCACCGGCAGGTCCGGCACGGCCGAAGCCACCATGTGCGTGATCGCGGCAACCTGGCCGTCGTCGAGAATGCGGCCCGGATACAGGTTCACGAGCACCGAGGCGGAGGGCGCTTCGCGCTCGCGCACGAACACCGAAGGCTTCGGAATGGCCAGATGCACGCGCGCCGACTTCACGCTCGCGATCGACTGGATCGTCTGTTCGAGTTCGCCTTCGAGCGCGCGCTGGTAGTTCACCTGCTCGGCGAACTGGCTGATGCCGAACTTCTGGTTGTCCATCAGCTCGAAGCCGACCGAGCCGTTCTTCGGCAGGCCCTGGGAGGCGAGGCGCAGGCGCATTTCGTTGACCTGCTCGGCGGGCACGAGAATGGCGCCGCCGGCGTCCGAAAGCTTATAGGGAACGTTTGCGGCCTGAAGCGCGGTAATGATGGCGCCGCCGTCACGGTCCGAGAGGTTGCTGTACAGCACCTTGTAGTCAGGCGCGCGCGACCACAGCACGAGACCCGCGACCACGGCCACGAGCAGCGCAACGGCAAAAATGAGCGGCGCGCGCGGGTTGCCGCGCACGTTGCGCAACGACGAGAGCGAGCCGAGGCGCTGCGCGAAACCGCCGCCGAGGTCATCCGCGCCGCCCAGGCCTGCGCCCGCGCCAGCGCCGGGCGCGGCGCCCGCGCCAGAGGTGGCGAGGCCCATGCGGGCGTCGGGGTTGATCAAAGAATTGGCAGTCGAATCCATGCGACGGGTATCTCCGGAGGCTTCCAGGTCTCGCCTTGCATGGCGGAGACTTTCACGTGACGCATTATCCGGGGCCACTGGCAAGCCGATTGCGCGAATAGAGCCGGGTTTTCCCCCTAGTTTCGGGGCTGCCGAAACGGACCCGCTGCTATGCTCTCCCCCAGATTCGGCATCCTGTCAGTGCGCCGTCTCAGCCGGGCCCGCAGGATTGCACTGCAATCGCTGAAGATTGCCGCGCAATCGCTGAAAATCCGGCCCTGGGGCTCGTCCCCGGAATACCCCGCATGTCCCCTTTTCGTGGAGCAAACATGACCGTGCCAGTATCCCCGCTCACGTCCGCCTTGGCGCAAATGCAGTCGATGGCGACCCAGGCGGCCGGCGGCCCCACCGCAGCCGACGAAAAGTCGGGCGCGGCCACGGCCGGCGGGTTCGCGGCGGCGCTCAAGTCGTCGCTCGACCAGATCAGCGACGCCCAGCAGAAGGCCGTTGGCGAGTCGCAGGCGTTCGAGCTGGGCGCGAACAACGTGTCGCTCAACGACGTGATGGTCGACATGCAGAAAGCGAACATCGGCTTCCAGTTCGGATTGCAGGTGCGCAACAAGCTCGTGGCCGCCTACACCGACATCATGCAGATCCAGGTGTGACGGTGCCCGAAGCCTTTGCCCGCTCAACGCGCTAAAGCTTCCTCCCCTACGATCCGATAACCCGGCTAGAAGAGTCCGTCGCTCGTGCTTGCACAGCGCGTCGGACGACCGCATTCAAGCCAAACGTATCAAGGAGAAGCGCCGATGTTTTCCCCTGCCCAATCTGGAGCTAACGCCTATGCACGCGTGGGCGTCGAAACGGGGGTCATGGGTGCGAGCCCGCACAAGCTGATCGTGCTCCTGTACCAGGGAGCGCGCCAGGCGATTGCGCAGGCGCGTATGCATTTGCAGGCCGGCAACGTCGGCCCGCGTTGCGAGGCGATCGCCAAGGCGATCCGGATTGTCGAGAGCGGACTTCAGCTCGCGTTGAACGTCGAGGCGGGCGGCGAGATCGCTCAACGCCTGAATGCGCTGTACAGCTACATGACGAAGCGCCTGCTGGAAGCCAATATTAAACAGAGCGAGACCATGCTGGTCGAGGTCGATGGACTGCTGGCTACGCTCGAAGAAGCCTGGTTGGGGATAGCGCCGGAAGTGGCGAGGATGGCCGAACAGGCATCCGCGTCAGCGTCCGGCTCACTGATGAGATGAGTTCAAAAGCAGACTACTTCGCCCGCTACGAAGCGATAGCGGCTGTGTCGGAGCAGATGCTCCATGCGGCGCGCGATGCGCACTGGAACGATCTGATCGGTTTGCAGGAGCAGTACCGGATCCTCGTCGACGCCTTGAAGGACGCCGAAGCCGCCGTACGGCTCACGGTTTCCGAACGGGCGCGCAAGTACGAGCTGATCCGCCAGATCCTCGCCGACGACGCCGCCATCCGCGATCTCGCAAGCCCTTGCATGGCACGGCTTTCGGCGCTCTTTTACGGCACCGTGCAGCCCGCGCGGGTCTTGCAGGAAATCTACGGAGCCCGCTAGCGCGGTGCGTGGCGCCTCGCGAGGCAACGGCGCGCAACGCCCCATGAACCGGCAGGTCAGCGCCGTGCGCAGATCCGGAACACCATGAACGGAATCGACACCGGAGCCGCCGCGCTCCTCGCGAGCCGCATCGCGGCGCTCACGCCGGTTGGGCCGCAGAGCGCCTCCGGCGCGGCGCAAACGGGCGTCTCCGCGCTCGCAACGGGCACTGCCGCGCTCGCCGACACCGCAACCCACACCAGCAGTACGCAGGACTCGACCGAGACCGTGCTTTCGGCGGTTGCGCTGGCGCTCGACGCCATCATCCGCTCGGGCGGCGAGGCGACGCCCGCCGTGGTGGGACGCGCGCCGATCTGGGCCAATCCCGATGCCGATGCCGACGCTGCGCCTGGCGGCGCGGCGACGTTGCCGCTGCCGGGTCTTGCCGGCGAGCAGGCGCAGGCGGCGGAAGCCGCACTGCTCGCCGACGTGGCGCTCGCGGCCCAAGGTCTGGCCGGCGAGGCGCTGGCCGGAGCGGCCGACGCTGGGACCGATGCTTCCGCGCAGACGGCGTCCTCGCAAAACCCGCAGGCCGGACAAACCACCCAAACCGCTCAAACTGCGCAAGCCGCCGCCGCACAGGCCGGTCCGGTCGCCGCGCTCGCCGCGTCGCTCGCGCAGACGGTGAGTTCGAGCGGACTCTTCTACGAAGCCCACCTCGTGCAATGGTTGCGCGGCCAGCTTTCGCCCGCCGACCTTGCCGACGAGCCGCAGAACCGTCTGCTCGGCGCGCACTCGCAACTGCCGCTCGACTGGAGCCCGGCCGACGACGCGATCGACGACGTGCAATGGACCGAGACGTTCTCCGATGCGCCGGGCGCCGCGCGCGGCGAAGCGGGCAATGCCCAGAACGCGGCAAACGCGCTCAATGCCGCGCTGGCGCGGGCCTTCCCCGGGCTGGCGGATCCGCACGGCGAAACGGCCGCGACCCAGGCCCAGGCGCGCGCGACGCTTGCCGACACCCTGTTGCCGGCCATGCACGAGGCTGCCGCGCAGGCAGCCGGCCCGACGGTCCATCCAGCCGTGATTCCGCTCGTGCGCCAGCAGCTCGATCTGCTCGCGACCGGCGAGTTTCGCTGGAACGGCGAGGCCTGGCCGGGTGTGCGGGTGGACTGGAGCATCCAGCAAGACGACTACGACGCCCGCGATCAGCATTCGGGCGCAGCCGATGCGGACGCCGACGACATTCCATGGCGCACGCGGCTCACGCTTGCGCTGCCGAAGCTCGGCACCGTCGACGCGGAACTCACGCTCACGGGCTCAACGCTCGCGGTGCGCGTGCAGGCGAATGCGGGCGGCGCCGCGCGCCTCACGGCGGAAAGCGAGTCGCTGCGCGGGCGCCTCGAAGCGCTCGGGCTCACGCTCGCGGGGCTCTCGATCCGCGAGATCGGCAGCGGCGCCGCGGCAAGTCCCGCCGAGGCTGCGAGAGCCGCGAGCGCCGCAAGCGCCTACGCCGCCCAAACCACGTCCGCCGCATCCACGGCGCAGACCGAGCAGACCGCGCAGGCTGACGCCGACGCGAACGATCAGCGCAACCACCGCCTCGACCACGACTGGGAGTTGTGATGAGCCGCACGCACCGCAAGAGCGCCGCCGCGCTCGCCTACGACGCCCCCGAAGGCGACGGCGCACCGCGCGTGGTCGCGAAAGGCTACGGCCTCGTCGCGGAGATGATCGTGCAACGCGCGAAGGAAGCGGGCCTCTACGTGCACGAAGCGCCGGAGATGGTCTCGCTGCTCATGCGCGTGGACCTCGACGCGAAGATCCCGCCGCAGCTCTATCAGGCGGTGGCCGAACTGCTGGCCTGGCTGCACCGCCTCGAAGCGGAGAACGACGCGAAGGCCAAAGCCGCCGCGCAAGCGCAAGCCGCCACGCCGGCCGGAGCCGCGGCCGGCGGCGCCCCGCGCGATATCAGCGACGTTCGCAGGATCGCCGGCACCCGCCCCGCGCTGCCCTTCAACCCCTCAACATCAACTTGATCAGCCAGGCGACGCGCTTGCCATAGGGCGGCGCGATGAGCCCGCGCGCATTCAGCCGCGCCTGGGTGAAGACCGGCTTCATCTTCGAAAACGTGACGAAGCCCTCGTAGCCGTGATACGCGCCCATGCCGCTCGGGCCGACGCCGCCGAACGGCAGCCCCTCGGCGGCGATATGCATGAGCGTCTCGTTCACCGACATCCCGCCCGCCACCGTTTCACGCGTCACGCGCTCGACCGTGCGCGGGTCGTCGGCATAGAGGTAAAGCGAGAGCGGGCGAGGGCGCGCATTCACGTAGCGCAGCGCTTCGTCGAGCGTGTCGTAGGGCACGAGCGGCAAGAGCGGCCCGAAGATTTCCTCCTGCATGAGCGCCGTCTGTGCGCCGGCGTTCGTTACGATGACGGGCGCGAAGCGCCGCGTGGCGGCGTCGTGCGTGCCGAGCGCGTGCAGCTGCGCGCCGCTCGCCTGAGCTTCATCGGCAAGGCGTTGCAGGCGCTCGAAGTGGCGCGCCGAAATGATCGACGTGTAGTCGCGGTTGTTCGTGAAGTCCGGATAGAGCTGCGCGAAGCGCGTGCGCGCGCGAGCGATGAACGCCGCCTCCTGGCCGCGCGGCAGCAGCACGTAGTCGGGTGCGATGCAGGTTTGCCCCGCGTTCAGCGTCTTGCCGAGCAGCAGGCTGTCGACGGCGTAGTTCAGGCGCGCCGCGGCGCCGATGATCACGGGCGACTTGCCGCCCAGTTCGAGCGTGACCGGCGTGAGGTTCGCGGCAGCTGCGCGCATGACCTCGTGCCCCACGCGCGTCGAGCCGGTGAAGAGCAGATGGTCGAACGGCAGCGCGCTGAAGGCGGCGCCCACCGACGCGTCGCCGTTCACGACCGCCACATGGTCACGCGCGAAAGTCTTGCCGATCAGCTCTTCGAACAGCGCGGAAGTGCGCGGCGTCAGCTCCGACATCTTGATCATGGCGCGGTTGCCCGCCGCGAGCGCACACACGAGCGGGCTCGCGGCCAGCTGCAGCGGATAGTTCCACGGCACGACGATCCCTGCCACCCCAAGCGGCTGCGGCACCAGCTTCGCGCGCCCGGGCAGCAGCCATTTGCCGACCGGTCTGCGGCGCGGCTTCATCCAGCGCGCGCCGTGCCTGAGCGCCGCATCGATCTCCTGCTTGAGGACGACGAATTCCGCAAGCTCGACTTCCGCCTTCGAGCGCTGGCCGAAGTCGGCGTTCATCGCGTCGGCGAGCGCGTCCCGGTTCGAGAACAGCACGTCGCGCAGCGCCTTGAGATTGCGCGCGCGTGCGTCCCACGACGGGAACGGGTCGCGCAGGAAGGCTTCGCGCTGCGCGGCGAGCAGCGTGTTCAGCGCGGCGTGCGGGTCTTCGGGTGCGGCGTGCGCGTTGCGGGCGAAGTCTTCGGGCAGGTCCTGCTTCATGGTCGGTCCTCTTGGGTTCGCCCACGCTTCGGCGCGTGGGCGAACGGAAAAATCGGTTCGTACTATCGGCGCTGCTGACGGGTCACGCCGAGCGCGACGGAAACGCCCGCTCGATGATCGCGCCGTGATCGAAGCGCGCGGGCAGCGTACCGAATACACGGTCGCAGTCGGCGTCGTGCTCGTCGAGGCGCGTGGCGATGAACGCTTCGGCGATCTCCGGCGGACCGTCGCGCAGCAGCATGGCCTGCGCGATCAGAACGATTTGCTGCGCGATGCGCCGCGCGCTCGCCTCGCGCGTGCCCGGCGCGCCGTTGAGCAGCACCGAGAGGCGGTCGAGCGCGGCGTTCAGAACCGGGTGAGTCTGCGCGTCGCGCCGCCACGCGAAAAAGAGCGCCTGGGCGGCGTCGGCCTCGCGCTCCAGCGCGCGCAGCACGTCGAGGCACATCACGTTGCCCGAGCCTTCCCAGATCGAGTTGACGGGCGCTTCGCGATAGAAGCGCGCCATCGGCCCTTCCTCGACGTAGCCATTGCCGCCCCAAACTTCCATGGCCTCGCCCGTGAACGCGAGCGCGCGCTTGCAGACCCAGAACTTCGCCGCCGGCGTGACGATGCGCCGCCAGGCGCGTGCTTCGAGCAACGTGTCGTCGGTATCGCCGGGTTTCGCGTCGGCGCTGTCTTCGAAGGCGCGCGCAAGACGCATGAAGAGCGCCGTCGCCGCCTCCGATTCGAGCGCGAGATCGGCGAGCACGTTTTGCATGAGCGGCTGCTCGGCAAGCACGCGGCCGAACGCGCTGCGGTGGCGCGCGTGGTGGATCGCCTGCACGAGCGCCGCTCGCATGAGCGCCGCGCTGCCGATCACGCAGTCGAGCCGCGTGTAGTTCGCCATCTCGATGATGGTCGGCACGCCGCGGCCTTCGTCGCCGATCATCACGCCGTACGCATCGAAGAACTCCACTTCGCTGCTCGCGTTCGAGCGGTTGCCGAGCTTGTTCTTCAGGCGCTGCACATTGACCGCGTTTTTCGTGCCGTCCGGCCGGTAGCGCGGCACGAAGAAGCAGGAAATTCCGTCGTGCTCCGTGGTGCGCGCGAGCACGAGATGCGCGTCGCACTGCGGCGCCGAGAAAAACCACTTGTGACCGGTCAGCAGATACGCCGCGCCGCGTCCGGTTTCGATGCCCGCGGGGCGCGCCTCGGTGCGGTTGCTGCGCACGTCCGAGCCGCCTTGCTTCTCCGTCATGCCCATGCCGATCATCATCGAGCGCTTCTGCGCGATCGGCAGGTCGCGTGCGTCGTGCTCGCGCGTGTAGAGCGGCGCGCGCAGCGTTTCGAACAGCGCCGGTTCGCGCTGCAGCACGGCGATGCTCGCGAACGTCATGGTCAGCGGGCACAACGACCCCGATTCGAGCTGCGCGTGCAGGAAGTAGCCTGCGCAGCGCGCGGCCATCGCGCCGGGCTGCGGGTCCGAATACGGCAGCGCGTGCAGCCCCTGCTCGCGCAGCAGCGCCAGCAGTTCGTGCCAGGCCGGGTGGAACTCGATCGCGTCGATACGCTCGCCGCGCGGGCTGTGCGTGTGCAGTTCGGGCTCGTGGCGGTTGGCGAGGTCGGCGAGCGCGAGCGTTTCGGCCTTGCCGAGCGTCTCGCCATGGCGTGCGAGCGTTTCGCGGTGCCAGTCCGCGCCCGCGCGCGCGAGAGCCTCGCCGAGCGCCGCGTCGGTGGTGAAGAGGTTGTAGTCGGCGAGCGGCGGCGCCTGGTTCGTGACTTCGTGGGTCGTGCCGGGGCGATGCGTGACTTCCGTCGGGTTCATCTGCCTGTCTCCGATGCAAGGCTGCTGCGTGCGGCGTGCTTCACGCGCGGCCGTTCGTGTTGTATTCGCTGTCGTGACGGGGAGGCGTGCGCAGCGGCCGCTCCATGGGAAGCGTCCGTGAGGTGAGTGATTCTTGTGCGCTCCAGCGCTCCCTTTACCGCTCGCTGGAATCTTGCGGGTTTCAGCTCTGGCGGCTGAACCGCCTTCCATCATAGGCGTCGATCCGCCGTCAGGTTTAGAGGGGATGCTCTGACATAAAAGCTGACCTCGGAATCAGACGCTTCCTACAATGCGCCATTGAAGCCGAAAACGAACGAGCGTGCAAATAGCGCGCCGGGGCCTCGCAAGGGGCAGGAGACGGAGACGATGCAATACGATTACATCATCGTAGGCGGCGGCTCGGGCGGAGCGTCGCTGGCTGGCCGGCTGGCCGACCGTTGCCCGCAGGCGAGCATCGCGCTCGTCGAAGCCGGGCCCCACACGGCGCGCAACCCGTTCGTCAACATGCCGCTCGGCGTCGCCGCGCTCGTCCCGTTTCGCACGAAAAACAACTACGCCTATGAAACCGTGCCGCAGCCGGGACTCGCCGGTCGGCGCGGTTACCAGCCACGCGGCCGCGGTTTCGGCGGCTCGAGCAACATCAACGCGATGATCTACACGCGCGGCCATCCGCTCGATTACGACGAATGGGCGCAGCTTGGCTGCACGGGCTGGGCGTGGCGCGATGTGCTGCCGTACTTCCTGCGCGCCGAGGACAACGAGCGTGGCGCGAGCGCCTGGCACGGCGCGGGCGGCCCGCTGGGCGTTGCCGACCTGCGCGAGCGCAATCCGGTGGCCGCGCGCTTCGTCGAGGCCGCGCGCGAGGCAGGGTTTCGCCTGAACGACGACTTCAATGGCGCGGAACAGGAGGGCGTCGGCTTCTATCAGGTGACGCAGCGCGGCGGCGAACGCTGCACGGTGGCGCGCGCGTATCTGTATGGGCGCGAGCGGCCGAACCTGCATCTGATCGCCGATGCGACGGTCCTGCGCGTGAGCTTCGACGGCGCACGCGCGAGCGGCGTGGAGCTTGCGCGCGGCGGTGCGATCGAGACACTGCAGGCGCGCGCCGAAGTGATCCTCGCGGCCGGCGCGTTCAACTCGCCGCAATTGCTGATGTGCTCGGGCATCGGTCCCGCCGACGAACTGCGCGCGCTCGGCATCGCGGTGCGCCACGATGCGCCCGAGGTCGGCCGCAACCTGATCGACCATATCGATTTCACCTTCAACAAGCGCGTGCATTCGAGCGACACCATCGGCTACTCGCTGCGCGGCGCGGCGCGCATGACCGCGGGCCTCGTGCGGTATCTGCGGGCGCGGCGCGGCATGCTCACGACCAACGTGGCGGAGGCGGGCGGTTTTTTAAAGAGCCGCCCCGAACTCGACCGGCCCGACCTGCAACTGCACTTCTGCACAGCACTCGTCGACGATCACAGCCGCCGCCTGCATTGGGGCCACGGCTATTCGCTGCACGTGTGCGTGTTGCGCCCGGTGAGCCGCGGCACGGTCACGCTCGCGAGCGCCGATGCGCGCGTCGCGCCCACGATCGACCCGCGCTTTCTCTCCGATCCGCGTGATCTCGACGCGCTCGCACAGGGCGCGCGCCTCGCGCGGCGCATACTCGATGCGCCCGCGCTCGCGCAGTTGGGTGGCCGCGAAATCTACACGCACGGCGCGCAAAGCGACGCGCAATTGCGCGAGACGATCGCTCGCCATGCCGACACGATCTATCACCCCGTCGCGACCTGCCGCATGGGCGGCGACGCGCGCTCCGTCGTCGATCCGCAGCTGCGCGTGCGCGGTGTGACGGGGCTGCGCATCGCCGACGCCTCGGTCATGCCGACACTCATCGGCGGCAACACGAATGCGCCGAGCGTGATGATCGGCGAGCGTGCGGCCGACTTCATCGCACAAGCGCAGTACGCGCCCGATACGGCGCTTCAGCACGTCGACGCCTGACGTTGCGCTTTTCGTCTTCGATTACCTTCGCTCGTTGCAGCTTCAGGCAGGTTTGCCCGGCTGCTTCTCCATGCCCGGCGGATGTACGAAGTCGTCGAGAAACGTGAAGGGCTTGCCGTATTCCGAGCGCGCGACGTCGAGCCACGCGCGCGCCGCATGCGAGAGATAGCCGCTGCGCTTCCAGCCGATTGCCATGTCCCAGGTGATTTGCGGCTCGCTGACAGGCAGGCAGGTGAAGCGCTCGGCGTCGAGCCGGCGCACGTAAGGCGCGGGCAGCAGCGCAATGCCTACGCCCGCGAGCACGAGCGCCGCCATCAGGTCCCAGTGGCCGCTGCGTCCCACCACCTGCGGCACGAAGCCGGCCGTGCGGCACGCGTTCAGCACGACGTCATTGAGCGCGAGGCTTTCGCCGTAGAACACGAACGGCTCACCGGCCAGCTCCGCGAGCGGCACGGCGAGCTTGTTGTCCCAGCGCGAGCCGCGCCGCGCGACGAGCCACAGCAGCTCGTGCGAGATCGGCAAGACGTCGATGAGCGCGGGATCGACGGGCAGCAGCACGCCGCCCAGCTCCAGCTCGCCCGAGATCAGCGCGGCTTCGATGGCGCGCGAGCCCTGCTCGAAAAGCTTCAGCTCGATCTTCGGATAGCGCTGGCGAAACGTGGCGATGGCGGGCGTGAAGAGCGAGCCGCCCATCGGCGGGATGCCGATGGTGAGTTCGCCGCGCCCGAGCGTGCCGAGATCGGCGAGTTCGGCCTGTAGCTGCGCCTGCGCGGCGAGCACGTCCTGGCCGCGCTGATAGACGATGCGTCCGGCGTCGGTGAGCACCATCTGGCGGGCGTCGCGCAGCAACAGCTGCGTGCCGGTCTCGTCTTCGAGCGCCTTCACCATCTTGCTGATGGTCGGCTGCGTGACATGCAGTTTTTCGGCCGCGGCGGTGAAGCTCTGTTGCCGCACCACCTCGATGAAATAGCGAAGCGCGCGCAGTTCCACGATCGGGACTCCACAAGTGTGCAGGAAGCACGCTCAGCGAGGCGCGGAGTTGGTGCATTCCAATATGGAATGTAGCAGATGATCCTAAGTCATTATGTTTATGCTGCGCTGCACCCTATACTGACTTCCATTCCAGTGTCACTTAGGGTTTGCCATGACTACCTCCACCGCGACCGCGAAAGTCTCCGAAAACGCTGAGCGCAACGTGGGCGGCATGGCGAGCCTCGGCCGCCGCATCGGCCGCATCGCCGTGCAATCGGCGCTGCTCGCGGGCGTCTGGTACGCCGCCGACGCGCTCACGCGCTTCACCCACCTGCCGGTGCCGGGCGGCGTGGTCGGCCTCGTGCTGTTGCTCGCGCTGCTCTTTTGCGGCGGCGTCACGCCGCGCTGGGTGAAGGCGGGCGCCGACTGGCTGCTCTCCGACATGCTGCTGTTCTTCATTCCGGCTGCCGTCGCAGCCGTGAAATACGGCGGTCTCTTTCGCGCCGACGGCTGGCGTCTCGCGCTCGTCGTGGTCGGCGGCACGCTGATGGTGATGGTGGCCGTGGCGTTCGCGGTCGAACAGGCCGCGAAGCTCGAACGGCGTCTCGCGCTGCGCCGCGTGCGCGATTCGCGGCACTCGCGCCATCTGGCGCGGGCTTGAAGCTGCACCGTCCTGAATAGAGTGAGGCTGATTCCGTCATGAACACGTTTTATTCGTCCCTGTTCGCCGACGACGCGGCGCGGCTCATCGCCGCCGGCTGCTTCATCCTCACCGTTGCGCTCTACTTCGCCTCAAAGGCGCTCTATGCGCGCTTTCGCTCGCCCTGGCTCACGCCGCTCGTCGCGGTGCCCGCGGTGCTCGGCGCGTTCGTGCTGGTTCTCCATATTCCGTACCCCGTGTACTTCCAGGACACGCGCTGGCTCATGTGGCTGCTCGGGCCGGCCACCGTGGCCTTCGCAGTGCCGATCTACGAGTACCGCGATCTGCTCAAACGCCACTGGATCTCGCTCACCGTGGGCGTGACGGTCGGCATCATCGTGGCGGTGGGCGGCTCGCTCGCGCTGGCCAAACTCCTGCACCTTTCGCCCGATCTGCAGCGCAGCCTGATGACGCGCTCGATCTCCACGCCGTTCGCGCTCGCAGTGTCGGACAAGATCCACGCGCCGCGCGACCTCACCGCGCTCTTCGTGATCGCCACGGGCGTGTGCGGCATGCTGTTCGGCGAACTGGTGCTCGGCCTCGTGCCGCTGCGCACCCGGCTTGCGCGCGGCGCGCTCTTCGGGGCGGCGGCGCACGGCGTGGGCACGGCGAAGGCGCGCGAGTTGGGCAGCGAAGAGGGCGTGGTCGCGAGCCTCACGATGATGATCGCGGGCGTGGTGATGGTGCTGCTCGCGCCGGCGCTCGGGTTTCTGCCGGTTTGAAGTCCTGCGGGCGCGTTCGCGCCCGCTTTTTTGGCTTATGCGCACGCGCGCGGACGCCATCCCGATTTGCTACAATCTCGGCTCGCTTTCGAGGAGCGTTGCGACGGGTTTTCTGTAACCCGCCAGGCTCGAAAGTGCTTCAATCCGGTTGAATCCACTGAATCAACCGCACTGAAACGGCGCTCACGTCTTTAATTTCTAGTCACTTTTAGAAAGGAGGGCGTGATGAACGCCGCAGTTCCGCAAGATCAAGCCAAAGATTTCATCGTCGCCGATATGTCGCTTGCCGCCTGGGGCCGCAAGGAACTCAACATCGCCGAAACCGAAATGCCGGGCCTCGTGCAAACGCGCGAAGAGTACAAGGCGCAGCAGCCGCTCAAGGGCGCGCGCATCGCCGGTTCGCTGCACATGACGATCCAGACGGGCGTGCTGATCGAGACGCTCACCGCGCTCGGCGCCGACGTCCGTTGGGCCTCGTGCAACATCTTCTCGACGCAAGACCATGCCGCTGCCGCGATCGCGCAGGGCGGCGTGCCGGTGTTCGCGTTCAAGGGCGAATCGCTCGACGAATACTGGGAGTTCTCGCACCGCATCTTCGAATGGCCGAACGGCGAGTTCGCCAACATGATCCTCGACGACGGCGGCGACGCAACGCTCCTGCTGATCCTCGGCTCGAAGGCTGAAAAGGACCGCTCGGTCATCGCCAAGCCGACGAACGAAGAAGAAGTCGCGCTGTACAAGTCGATCGCCGCGCACCTCGACGTCGATCCGCAGTGGTACTCGAAGCGCCTTTCGCACATCCAGGGCGTGACCGAAGAAACCACGACGGGCGTGCACCGCCTGTACCAGATGGAGAAGGAAGGCCGTCTGCCGTTCCCGGCCATCAACGTCAACGACTCGGTCACGAAGTCGAAGTTCGACAACCTGTACGGCTGCCGCGAGTCGCTCGTGGACGGCATCAAGCGCGCGACCGACGTGATGATCGCGGGCAAGATCGCAGTCGTGGCCGGTTACGGTGACGTGGGCAAGGGCTGCGCGCAGTCGCTGCGCGGTCTCGGCGCCACGGTGTGGGTCACGGAAATCGATCCGATCTGCGCGCTGCAGGCTGCGATGGAAGGCTACCGCGTCGTGACGATGGAATACGCCGCCGACAAGGCAGACATCTTCGTGACGGCCACGGGCAACTACCACGTGCTGAACCACGATCACCTGAAGGCGATGCGCCACAACGCCATCGTCTGCAACATCGGCCACTTCGACTCGGAAATCGACGTTGCGTCGACGCGCCAGTACCAGTGGGAAAACATCAAGCCGCAAGTCGACCACATCATCTTCCCGGACGGCAAGCGCGTGATCCTGCTGGCGGAAGGCCGCCTCGTGAACCTGGGCTGCGCCACGGGCCACCCGTCGTTCGTGATGTCGAACTCGTTCACGAACCAGACGCTCGCGCAGATCGAACTGTTCACGCAGGGCAAGAAGTACGAGAACAAGGTGTACGTGCTGCCGAAGCACCTGGACGAAAAGGTCGCACGCCTGCACCTCGCGCGCATCGGCGCGAACCTGACCGTGCTGTCGGACGACCAGGCTTCGTACATCGGCGTCGACAAGAACGGTCCGTTCAAGCCGAACCACTACCGTTACTAAAGCGATGCGGGGTTGGCGCTCTAGCGCTGACTCCGGTCCCCGGCTGGTTACAGCCCGATACAAACGCGATACGACGCGGCGAGAAGTTTTAAGCCGCGTTTAAGCGGTCAAGCGGATGCTGACCCCAATCCCTGCGCGCCCAACGTGCGGGGACTGCGGGCGGCATCCGCCGCCGGCACCTGGCGATACAAAAGCAACGACGCAAAAGGAGTCCTTATGACCGTGCTGCTGACCTGGCTGATCAACGCGCTCGCGCTCCTGATCATCACCTGGCTCGTTCCGTCGATCCATATTCGCAGTTTCGGCACCGCGCTCATCGTCGCGATCGTGCTCGGCCTCATCAACGCCGTGCTGCGCCCGCTGCTGATCGTGCTCACGCTGCCCGTGACCATCCTCACGCTCGGCCTCTTCATCCTCGTGGTGAACGCGCTGTGCTTCTGGCTGGCGGCGTCGCTCCTCAAGGGCTTCGAGGTGTCGGGCTTCTGGTCGGCATTTTTCGGATCGATCCTGTACAGCATCGTATCGTGGCTGCTTTCCGCGCTGATTTTCGGCAACCGCAGCCTCGGCTGATGCGGGCCTGGGCCGCTCACCCTCGCGGCCCGGCCTCACTGGCCTCATCAACATGAAACCGATCGAACTCTCATTCGAATTCTTCCCGCCGAAGACGCCGGACGGCGTGGAAAAGCTGCGCGCCACGCGCGCCCAGCTCGCCACGCTCAAGCCGAAGTTCGTCTCGGTGACGTTCGGTGCGGGCGGCTCGACGCAACAGGGCACGCTCGACACCGTCGTCGATATCGCGAAGGAAGGCGTCGATGCGGCGCCGCACCTTTCGTGCATCGGCTCCTCGAAAGAGGACCTGCGCGCGATTCTCGGCGAGTACCGCTCGCACGGCATCCGCCACATCGTGGCGCTGCGCGGCGACCTGCCCTCGGGCATGGGCTCGGTGGGCGAGCTGCGCTATGCGTCGGAACTCGTCGCCTTCATCCGCGAGGAAACCGGCGACGCGTTTCACATCGAAGTGGCCGCGTATCCCGAGTACCACCCGCAGGCGCGTTCGCCGCGCCACGACCTCGAAGCGTTCGCGCAAAAGGTGAAAGCGGGCGCCAATTCGGCGATCACGCAGTACTTCTTCAACGCGGATGCCTATTTCCGCTTTGTCGACGACGCGAAGAAGCTGGGCGTGGATATTCCCATCGTGCCCGGCATCATGCCGATCACGAACTACTCGCAGCTCATGCGCTTCTCGGAGATGTGCGGCGCCGAAGTGCCGCGCTGGGTCGCGAAGCGTCTGGAAAGCTTTGGCGACGATCGCGAGTCGATCCGCGCGTTCGGGCTCGACGTGGTGACCGACCTGTGCCGCCGTCTCGTCGAGGCGGGCGTGCCGGGCATCCACTTCTACACGCTCAACGCGGCGCCGGCCACCAAGGCCATTTGCGAGCGGCTGGGCTACTGACGCCCCGCATCGTTCTTGCGCACGCGAACCGCGCGGTTCCCGGATTTCCGGGCCGCGCGGTTTTTTATTGAGAGGCCGTTGCGCGATTGGCATCAGCAAGGCCGGCCGGCCCGGCTGCGCGCGGTATTTCGGCGCGCTATGTTCCTGATCCAGCAAGAGAAAAAAGGGGGCAAAGCTACGCTGCACCGCAGCATGCTGCAACGACGACGCCTGTCAACCCGGCGTTTTCCACAGGCGACGGGACTTTTGGCTTGCTTGTGACTGCGGCACCTGCTGTGTAAGATCGCGCTACGCTGGCGCAAGCCGGCACTGAACTGGAGGAAACATGAAAGAAAACAAACTGTTGCGTGCTGCACGAATGACGTCTTTCGTGGCGCTCGCAGCGGCATCGATTGCCGGGGCCCCGCTCGCGCACGCCGCGCAAAACATTCCGAACAAGACGCTCGTCTATTGCTCGGAAGGCAGCCCCGCTGGCTTCGACCCGGCGCAATACACGACCGGCACCGACTTCACCGCGAACACGTTCACCGTCTATAACCGCCTCGTCGAATTCGAGCGCGGCGGCACGAAGGTCGAACCGGGCCTCGCAGAATCGTGGGACGTTTCGCCGGACGGCAAGACCTACACGTTCCATCTGCGTCATGGCGTGAAGTTCCAGACCACCTCGTTCTTCAAGCCCACGCGCGAATTCAATGCGGACGACGTCGTGTTCTCGTTCGACCGCATGCTCAACCCGAACAATGCGTTCCGCAAGGCGTACCCGGTGTCGTTCCCGTACTTCACCGACATGGGCCTCGACAAGCTGATCGCCAAGGTCGAAAAGGTCGACCCGTACACGGTCAAGTTCACGCTGAACGAGCCGAACGCACCGTTCATCCAGAACATGGCGATGGAATTCGCCTCGATCCTGTCGGCTGAATACGCAGACCAGCTGATGAAGGCCGGCAAGGCCGCCGACATCAACCAGTTCCCGGTCGGCACGGGTCCGTTCATCTTCAAGAGCTACACGAAGGACGCGACGATCCGCTACGACGGCAACCCCGATTACTGGAAGCCGGGCGCTGTGAAGCTCTCGAAGCTGATCTTCTCGATCACGCCGGACGCCAGCGTGCGCGTGCAGAAGATCAAGCGCGACGAATGCCAGGTGATGAGCTATCCGCGTCCCGCCGACATCGCGCCGCTGAAGGCCGAGCCGAACATCGCGATGCCGTCGCAGCCGGGCTTCAACCTGGGCTACCTGTCGTACAACGTCACGCACAAGCCGCTCGATAACGCGGACGTGCGCCACGCGCTCGACATGGCGATCAACAAGAAGGCGATCATCGACTCGGTGTACCAGGGCGCGGGCCAGCTCGCAACCAACCCGATGCCGCCGACGCAGTGGTCGTACTACAAGAACCTGCCGGCCAATTCGTACGATCCGGAAAAGGCCAAGGCGCTGCTCGCGAAGGCGGGTCAGGGCAACGGCTTCGAGATCACGCTGTGGGCCATGCCCGTGCAGCGCGCCTACAACCCGAACGCACGCTTGATGGCCGAGATGATCCAGGCCGACTGGGCGAAGATCGGCGTGAAGGCGAAGATCGTGACGTATGAGTGGGGCGAGTACATCAAGCGCGCTCACGCAGGCGAAGACGATTCGATGCTGATCGGCTGGACGGGCGACAACGGCGATCCGGACAACTGGCTCGGCACGCTGCTCGGTTGCGAAGCCGTGAACGGCAACAACTTCGGCAAGTGGTGCTACAAGCCGTTCGACGACCTGATCCAGAAGGGCCGTCAGACCTCGGACGTGGCGCAGCGCACCAAGTTCTACCAGCAGGCGCAGCAGATTTTCGCGCAGCAACTGCCGTTCTCGCCGATCGCTCACTCGACCGTCTACCAGCCGGTCAGCAAGAAGGTGACCGACATGCGCATCGAACCGCTTGGCTACGCGCGCTTCGACGGCGTGGGCATGCAGTAAGGATAATCGGGTAAGACTTTCCGCTCGGTCCGCATATCAGCCAGGACCGGCGGAAAATGGTCCGGCGACCGGGGTCACGAGCCCCTGTCGCCGGTTGCGTTTCATTTCAAGCTTTTGGGGGAACACCACATGTTCCGCTTCGTATTGCGCCGCATCGGCATGGTCATACCTACGTTCATCGGTATCACCGTCCTTGCGTTCGCACTCATCCACCTGATTCCGGGCGACCCCATCGAAGTGATGATGGGCGAGCGTGGGGTCGATCCGCAAATGCACGCCGAGGCGATGCACCGCCTGGGGCTCGACGAGCCTCTGCCGATGCAGTATGTGCACTACGTCTGGCACGCCGTGCACGGCAATCTCGGCACCTCGATCATCACCAACACGAGCGTGATGGGCGAGTTTCTCGCGCGTTTTCCCGCCACCGTCGAGCTGTCGATCTGCGCGCTCATTTTCGCGCTCGCGATCGGCTTGCCCGCCGGCGTGTTCGCGGCACTGCGGCGCGGCACCGTCGTCGATCACGGCGTCATGGGCACCGCGCTCACCGGCTACTCCATGCCGATCTTCTGGTGGGGGCTCATCCTCATCATGGTGTTCTCGTCGAAGCTCGGCTGGACGCCTGTGTCGGGCCGCATCGCGGTGGAATTCGACATTCCGCACGTGACCGGCTTCATGCTGATCGACTCGCTCCTGCCCGGCACCGACGAAGGCGCGTTCAGGTCGGTGCTGAGCCACCTGATCCTGCCGGCCATCGTGCTCGGCACGATTCCGCTCGCCGTGATCGCGCGCATGACGCGCTCTTCCATGCTCGAAGTGCTGCGCGAGGACTACATCCGCACCGCGCGCGCCAAGGGTCTTTCGCCCTTGCGCGTGATCGTCGTGCATGCGCTGCGCAATGCGCTCATTCCCGTGGTGACCGTGATCGGCCTGCAGGTCGGCACGCTGCTCGCGGGCGCGGTGCTCACCGAAACGCTGTTCTCCTGGCCCGGCATCGGCAAATGGCTGATCGACGCGATCAGCCGGCGCGACTACCCGGTGGTGCAAGGCGGCATTCTCATGATCGCGACACTCGTGATCGTCGTGAACCTGTTCGTCGATCTGCTGTACGGCGTGCTCAACCCGCGCATTCGACATACGAGGTAAGCGAGCCATGAAAATGCGAACCCCACAACACAACATTCAGAACCAGGAGGCATGATGGCTGACATTCAGAACACCGTGCCTCGCGCCGTCACGCCGCCTTCGGGCCGCGCGCTCGTGCTGCGCGAATTCTGGGCGAACTTCTCGCGCAACAAGGGCGCCGTGGGCGCGGGCGTGATCGTGCTCGCGCTGATCGTCATCGCGATCTTTGCGCCGCTCATCGCGCCGCACAGCCCCATCGAGCAATACCGCGACTACGTGAAGATTCCGCCCGCGTGGCTCGACGGCGGCAACTGGAAGTTCATTCTCGGCACCGACGAAGCGGGCCGCGACATCCTCTCGCGTCTCATGTACGGCGCGCGGCTTTCGCTGTGGATCGGCTGCGTCTCGGTGCTGCTCGCGCTGATTCCGGGCATCGTCCTCGGGCTCATCGCCGCGTTCTTCGAGAAGTGGGCCGATACGCCGATCATGCGTCTCATGGACGTGCTGCTCGCGCTGCCTTCGCTCCTGCTCGCAGTGGCGGTGGTCGCGATCATCGGTCCGGGTCTCACGAACACCATGCTCGCGATCGCGATCGTGGCGCTGCCGGGCTACGTGCGTCTCACGCGCGGTTCGGCGCTGGGCGAACTGCACAAGGAGTATGTGACCGCTTCGCGCGTGGCCGGCGCCGGCACGCTGCGCCTGATGTTCTCGCAGGTGCTGCCCAACTGCACGGCTCCGCTCATCGTGCAGGCGACGCTCGGCTTCTCCTCGGCGATTCTCGACGCTGCCGCGCTCGGCTTCCTCGGCCTCGGCGTGCAGCCGCCGCGTGCGGAGTGGGGCGCGATGCTCGCCTCGGCGCGCGACTACATCGACAGCGCATGGTGGATCGTCACGATGCCGGGTCTGTCCATCCTCATTTCGGTCCTCGCGATCAACCTGCTCGGCGACGGGCTGCGCGACGCGCTCGATCCCAAGCTCAAGCGGATGGCCTGACATGAACAAAGAACTTTTGACCATCCGCAATCTGGCGGTGAACTTCAACGGCCTGCCCGCGGTTGACCGCGTGAATCTGTCGGTCGCGCCTGGCGAAGTGCTTGGCATCGTCGGCGAATCGGGCTCGGGCAAGAGCGTGACGATGATGGCGCTGATGGGCCTCATCGACGCGCCCGGCAAGGTGACGGCGGATTCGATCACCTTCGACGGCCGCGATCTGCTAAACGCCACGGGCAAGGAGCGCCGCCGCATTGTCGGCAAGGACATCGCCATGGTGTTCCAGGACGCGCTCACGAGCCTGAACCCGAGCTACACCGTCGGTTATCAGATCAAGGAAGTGCTCAAGCTGCACGAGGGCCTGCGTGGCTCCGCGCTGCATGCGCGCGCCCTGGAACTGCTCGATCAGGTGGGCATTCCCGACGCGAAGAACCGCATCGACAACTTCCCGCACCAGATGTCGGGCGGCATGAACCAGCGCGTGATGATCGCGATGGCCGTGGCCTGCAACCCGAAGCTGCTGATCGCCGACGAGCCCACCACGGCGCTCGACGTGACGATCCAGGCGCAGATCATGGAACTGCTCGTGCGTCTGCAGAAGGACCGCGGCATGGCGCTCGTGCTGATTTCACACGACCTGGCCGTGGTGTCCGAAGTCGCGCAACGCGTGGCCGTGATGTACGCGGGCGAAATCATCGAAACGAACCGCGTGCCGGACATCTTTTCGCGTCCGCATCATCCGTACACGGAAGCGCTGCTCGCTGCGATTCCCGAGCACAACAAGGGGGCGATGCGGCTTGCTGCGCTGCCCGGCATGGTGCCCGGCCGCGACGACCGGCCGAGCGGCTGTCTCTTCGCGCCGCGCTGCAAGTATGTGGTGGATGACTGCATGGCGCGGCCCGCGCTCGACGCGGTGACCGATGAGAGCGGTTATGCGCAAGTGCGCTGCATCAAGCCGCTGAACGCGGCGGTGACTCAATCCAGCGGAGGCGCGCGATGAACGCAGTCCAGCAACACGCGGCTCATGAGGACCATAAGGACGATAAGGTTCTGGTCGCGGAAGACCTCAAAAAGCATTACACCGTCAAGCGCGGCATGTTCGGCACGGGCACCGTGAAGGCGCTCAACGGCGTGTCGTTCTCGCTCACGCGAGGGCGCACGCTCGCCGTGGTGGGCGAGTCCGGCTGCGGCAAATCGACGCTCGCGCGCCAGCTCACGATGATCGAGCCGCCCACCGAGGGCAAGCTGACCATCGACGGCGAGGACGTTGCGCACGCAAACGCCGCGAAGATCGCCGCGCTGCGCCGCCGTGTGCAGATGGTGTTCCAGAACCCGTTCGCCTCGCTCAATCCGCGCAAGACCGTCGAGCAGACGCTCGGCGAGCCGCTCGCCATCAACACGCGCCTCACGGCGAGCGAGCGCGCGGACCGCATCGCGCACATGATGCGCATCGTCGGCCTGCGCCCCGAGCACGCCAAGCGCTATCCGCACATGTTCTCGGGCGGCCAGCGCCAGCGTGTGGCGATCGCGCGGGCCATGATTCTCGACCCGCAGATCGTCGTGGCCGACGAGCCGGTTTCCGCGCTCGACGTCTCGATCCAGGCGCAGATTCTCAATCTGTTCATGGACTTGCAGGAGCAGTTCCGCACGAGCTACGTGTTCATCTCGCACAACCTGGCCGTGGTCGAGCACATCGCCGACGACGTGATGGTGATGTATCTGGGCGGCGTGGCGGAACTGGGCGACAAGGACACGGTGATCTCGCGGCCGCGCCATCCGTACACGCGCTCGCTGCTCTCGGCCACGCCCGCGATCTTCGAAGCGGACCGCCGCGTGAAGATCAAGCTCGAGGGCGAACTGCCTTCGCCGCTGAACCCGCCGTCTGGTTGCACGTTCCATCAACGTTGTCCATACGCAGTCGAGCGGTGTCGTAAGGAAGTGCCTCTTCTTCGCGAAGTGGACGGCCGTCAGGTATCCTGCCATCGTGCAGAGGAGGTGGGGGAAGAGGATGGGCGGCCCATGCCGGCCTGAAGCGACGGCGGCGCGTCGTTTTATTGCTATGCGCCGCCAGTTGATGGGCGGCCGCCGTGCCGCCTTTTTCACTGTTTTTCCCACCGTTTTCTCCGCCGTCCTTTCAATCATTCCGGCTGCCGCTTTTGCCGTGGTGGCCGGGCTGTGTACGGCTGTTCGTGTGACATTCGGTGTAGCTTTTGGTGTGGCATTCGCTGGGGCGTTGCGTGCGGCGTTGAAGAAAGCGTCGAGCGATGCGGCGCGCGCGGCGCTCACGCTGGTCCTGGCGATCGGCGTTCTCGCAGGCGCCTCGGGCCCGGCGTTCGCTGGCGGCGCCGTCGCCAACACGCCCGGGGTGCACCCGGCCGTGCCCATGCCGCCCGGCACGGCGCGCGGCGCGAACGGCGGCATTCCTGGCTTTCACGCCGCGCCCGCGGTGCCGAGCTACGCATCGGGCACGACGGCTGGCGGCCCGGTGCGTACCCAGCCTGCGCGCATGCCGTTCTACGTCGCCACGCGCGGCAATCTCACGATCTATCTGCTCGGGACGCTCCATGTGGGCGACCCCGCCGACTATCCGCCCGGCCAGCCGTTTCGCCCGCAGATTCTCGCGGCGCTCGCCGCGTCGCCCATTCTCGCGCTCGAGCTTTCCCCAGACGATCTGCTGGTTTCGCAGGACGATGTCTCGAAGTACGGGGTGTGCAAGCGGCCCTGCCTGCCGGGCCTGTTGCCTGATCCGCTCTGGCAGAAACTCGAGGCGCGCATGCGCGGCAATCCGGAGGCGCTTGCCGAGATCCGCAAGATGCGGCCGTGGCTCGCCTCGCTGCTGGTGGAAACCTACGATTCGCTGAGCGCCGGCCTGCAGACCGAGTACGGCACCGAGGCGCAGTTGCAGAACGTTTTCCTGCGCTGGAAGGGCCGCCGCATCGTCGGGCTGGAGACGCTCGCCGAGCAGATGCGCGCCTTCACGAACCTGAGCCTCGCGCAGCAGCGCGAGATGCTCGCACAGGACCTGGCGCAGACGCCGGCGCAAAACGTCTCCGATGTGCAGACGCTCCTGCACCTGTGGCGCGTGGGCGACGCCGACGCGATCGCCGCCTGGGAAACGGCGCGCACCGAAAAGCTCTCGCACGACGCGCGGGTGGCGGCGTCGGTCGATAACCGCATCGTCTACGAGCGCAACCGGCGCTTCGTTTCGCGCATGCAGCAGTACGTGGCGCCCAACAAGCCGCTCTTCGTTGCCGTCGGCGCGCTGCACCTGGGCGGACCTAAAGGCGTGCTCCAGCTGCTGCGCCAGCGTGGGTTCAACGTCGACCCGGGTTGAGCCGTGTTGTTCCCTTCGCGCTCGCACGTGCGCCCTGAATGCAAAAAAGCCGGCTTTCGCCGGCTTTTTTTGCGACTCCGCATGCGTACGAGTGAGTCGTCAAAACCCGAACACGTTCAGCAGCACGATATTCGCCACGAGGATGCCGAGCGCCGTGGGCACCTGCACGCGGATCACCGCGTTCTTGTCGGGCAGCTCCAGCAACGCCGCGGGCACCATGTTGAAGTTCGCGGCCATCGGCGTCATGAGCGTGCCGCAGTAGCCCGAGAACATGCCGATGGCGGCCATCATCGCCGGATTGACGTGGAACACGCCCACCAGCACCGGCACGCCCACGCCGCCCGTCATCACCGGAAACGCGGCGAAGCCGTTGCCCATGATGATCGTGAAGAGCGCCATGCCCACGCAATAGACCACGACGGCGACGAAGCGCACGTCCATGTTGATGTACGACGTCGTCACGTGCGCCACGGCCTTGCCGACGCCCGCGTCCGAGAACACGAGGCCGAGCATGCCGAGCATCTGCGGCAGGACGGCGGCCCACGAGAGCGCGTCGACGAGGCGGCGCGTTTCCTTCATCGACTGGCCGACGCTGTCGCGCGTGATGATGCGGGCAATCACGAGCGCGATCACGCAGCCGATGCCGAAGCCGATCAGCGTGACGTTCTTCGGGTCGATGAGCGCCTTGCCGCCGAAGACGAGATGGCTGGCCGCGAGCGTGAGCACGACGGTGATGACGGGAATGGTGAGCGCGGGCACGAAGAGCTTGTTGCCGAGACGCTTCGCGCTGGCGATACGCGTTTCGAGCGCAAGCACCTTGGGCTTCGCGGCCGTCACGCCGCCGAGACCCGCGATCAGCGCCATGGCGAGCACGAGCACGCCCACGACTTCGGCAGGCAGCAGATCGCCGACGAGAAAGATGAGCGCATAGAGCAGCCAGAAGCCGCCCGCCGTGAAGCGGCGCGGATGCTCGCGGTCCATCACGATCATGCCGCCGACGATGAGCAGCACGATGCCGAGCAGCCAGAAGAGCCAGTTGAGCGTGAGCGTCATGCTTCGTCTCCCTGTGCACGGTTTGCAGCCTTGGCGTCGATCCCGTTGCGCATGGCGCCCAGTTCGCGTTCGAGCTTGCGGTCGAGCAGCCAGAGCCGGAAGCCGTGAATCAGGAACGCGCAGATCGCCGTGGGAATGCCCCAGAACGCCACGTGGATCGGCTCGACCGAAACGCCCGCTTCCTTGAGCAGCGTGACCATCAGCACGATCGCGCCGAACGCGACGAAGATGTCCTCGCCGAAGAAGAGGCCCACGTTGTCGGTCGCGGCCGAGTAGGCGCGCAGCTTGTAGCGCACGGCGTCGGAGAGCTTGCCAAAGCGGTTTTCGGTGGCGCCTTCGGCCATCGGCGCGATGAGCGGTCGCACCATTTGTGGATGGCCGCCGAGACCCGTCAAGCCGACCGCGGCGGTCAGCTCGCGCACGAGCAGATAGACGATGAGCAGACGCCCGGCGGTGGCCGCCTTGATGCTGCCGATCCAGATCTGCGCGCGCTCACGCAGGCCGTGGCGCTCGAGCAGCCCGATCACGGCGAGCGGCAACAGGATGATGAGCGGAATATTGCGGGTCTTGATGAAGCCGGTGCCGATGGCGGCGAGAATCTTCGCGACCGGAAAGCCCCCGGCGAAACCGGTGACGACGGCCGCCGCGGCGACGATCAGCATCGGATTAAAACGTAACAGGAAGCCTGCGATGATGACGGCCACGCCGATTAGCGGCCATAAGTTGACGGTGCTCTGCATGTAGATCTCCAAACGTATTGGCTAGTCGTTGATTGCCGCGGGTAGCGGCGTTGACTTCGTGGCTCTGTCGGCCATTCGTACAACTACGAACCTGCTGGTACAACTACGCTTGGCAAGCTTGCGCTGCCGAGGGATTGCCTTGTGAAGACCTTCGGTGATACGGCTCGAGCAGCGCGCGGCGCATGCCGCGCGCTTTGCTACGTCCAAACTTGCGTGCGTCAGACTTCGCCAGCGCCCGCCGCGCGCACGCCGATGCCTGCGTCGTCGAGCGCCGTACGGATGCGCCGCGCGAACGCGAGCGCGTGCGGGCCGTCGCCGTGCAGGCAAATGGTCTGCGCGTTGAGCGGCACCCAGGCGCCGTTGACGGCCTGCACGCGCTGCTCGCGGATCATCGCGAGCGTGCGCGCGAGCACGGTGTCTTCGTCGTCGAGCAATGCGCCCGGCTCGCTGCGCGGCACGAGCGAGCCGTCCGCGCGATAGCCGCGGTCGGCGAACACTTCCTCGATCGCGACGAGCCCTGCCTCGCGCGCCGCCGTCACGAGGCCGCTGCCCGCGAGTGCGAACACCGTCACGGACGGATCGAAGTCGTGCACGGCGGAGACGATGGCCTCGGCGATTTGCGGGTCACGCGCGGCCTGGTTGTAGAGCGCGCCGTGCGGCTTCACGTGGGCGATGCGTCCGCCTTCGGCCTGCGCGATCGCCGAGAGCGCGCCAAGCTGATACAGCACGCCCGCGTAGATTTCCTCGGGCGGCAGGTTCATCTCCTTGCGGCCGAAGTTCTCGGGGTCGTTGAAGCTCGGATGCGCGCCGATCGACACGCCTTTCTCCACGGCCCAGCGCACGCATTCGCGCATGGCATTGGCGCCGCCCGCGTGCCAGCCGCACGCGATGTTGGCGGAGCTCACGAGGTCGAGCAGCGCCTCGTCGGAGCCGCAGCCTTCGCCGAGATCGGCGTTCAGATCGATGGTGGTCATGATGTGTTCCTCTTACTGCTCGTCTTACCGATGGTGCTTGATAGTCAGGCGCTCGCGGCCGCGTTCGCGCGGCGGCTCACAAAGCGCTCGTCGTGCATGGCGATTGCGGTGTCGATCTGCCGCAAATACGCCCGTTCTTCTTCCAGCGCCGCGCGCGCGGCGGCCGGCGTCACTTCCACGAAACGCACGCCACCGGTGAGCCGCACCTGGGCGAGCTTCCACCAGTCGGCGCGAATCACGGAGCCGATCTTCGGATAGCCGCCCGTGGTCTGCGCGTCGGCCATCAGCACGATGGGCTGGCCGCTCGGCGGCACCTGGATCGTGCCGGGCAGCACGGCGTGCGAGAGCAGATCCGCGCCGTTCGCGCGCGCGAGCGGCGTGCCCGTGAGCCGAAAGCCCATACGGTTGCTGTTGGGCGTGATCTGCCATTCATCGGACCAGAGCGCGCGCTGCGCCTCGGGTGTGAAGCTGTCGTACTCGGGACCGCGCAGCACGCGCACGGGCGCGGCCCACGCCATGCCGTCCGGATGGCGTCCGCGCCGGTGATGCGGCTCGTCGACCAGCGCGAAGTTGCACCATACGGGCGCCTTCACGCCGAAGGGCGGCGCGGCCGGGTCGAGCGCGGCGCGCTCGCGGCCCGGCGCGAACGAGGCGCCGGTGGCGAGACGGTCGCCGTCTTTGAGCGCACGGCCCGCGAGGCCGCCGAAGCCCGCCGCGAGGTCGGTGCTGCGCGAGCCGAGCATGGGCAGCACGTCGATGCCGCCGGCCACGCAGACATAGGCGCGCATGCCGCGCTTCGCGCCGTTCAGCACGAGTTCCTCGCCGGCGGCCACGGGCAGGCTCCACCACGACCAGACCGCGCGGCCGCCGAGCGTCGCGCCGAAGTCCGTGCCGGTAATGGCGACGCGCGTGGCGCGCGCGAAGCGCAGCGCGACGGGGCCGAATGTGATTTCCACGCCGGCGGCGTCGGGCCGGTTGCCGACGAGGCGGTTGCCCACTTCGAGCGCGAGCGTATCGAGCGCGCCGCCGGTGGCGACGCCCAGATGCCGGTAGCCGGGGCGGCCGAGATCCTGGACCGTGGTGAGCAGGCCCGCGCGTAGTACTTCGATCATGCGTGGAGCTCCGCGATGGTGAAACGCACGCGGTCGCCTGGCATGAGGAGCGAAGGCGGATTGCGCGAAGGGTCGAAGAGCTTCGCGGCGGTGCGGCCGATCAGTTGCCAGCCGCCTGGCGAGGCGGCCGGATAAATGCCCGTCTGCTCCCCGCCGATGCCCACCGATCCGGCAGGGACGGCCAGGCGCGGCTCGCGGCGGCGCGGCGTGTGCAGCGCGGGTTCGAGACCGCCGAGATAGGCGAAGCCGGGTTGAAAGCCGAGGAAGAACACCGTGTAGACGCCCGCGGCATGGCGCGCGGCGACGTCGGCGGCGGCGAGCGCGCAGTGCTGCGCGACCGCTTCGAGATCGGGGCCGTCTTCGCCGCCGTAGACCACGGGTATCTCGACTTCGCGGCCGGCCGTGCTCGTCTCTTCGGCCTCGCGCCATGCTTCGCGCAACGCGCCGGCAAGCGCCGCGGTGTCGGCCGCGAGCGGATCGAAGGTAATCGTCAGATTGTTCATGCCGGGCACCACTTCGCGCACCGGCGCCCAGCCGCGCGCGAGCGCGGCGACGGCCCAGACGCGGCGCTGGACCTCGAGCGTGGCGGGCGGCGGCGCTTCGCAGACGAGCGCTTCGTCACCGAGAGGAAAAATGCGAGGGTCAGAATTCGGCATGTTGGATCGATCAGGGGACGGTTTGACCGGTCGAAGATTAGCGCACGGAGGTGCACAGGCGAGGCCGGTGCCATTCCTTCCTAGCGTACATTGTCGATAAATTATCTACAAATTATCAATAAGCGTTTTCGCCAGGCGCACTGAAAACACACTGCAATTACACTCACGCCACGCCGCTTTGTCTTTTCGAACACCGACTACCGGGTTATCAGCCATGTCGCGCCAGCCGACCAAGATCGTTTCGTCCGAACATCTCGTCTCCGAGTCGAGCGCCGAGCTTTCCGAATTCGAGTACGCGCTCATCATGGCGAGCAACGCGTTCAATCGCTGGATGGTGCGCTGCATGTCGGCGGCGGGCGTGAAGGACATGACGCCGATCGAGGTGTCGCTGCTCCATCACGTCGGCCATCGCGAGCGGCGCAAGAAGCTCGCGGATATCTGCTTCGTGCTCAACATCGAGGACACGCACGTGGCCACGTATGCGTTGAAGAAGCTTGTCTCCAGAGGGTATGTAAAAAGCGAAAAGACCGGCAAGGAAGTCTTCTTTTCGGTCACGCCGGAAGGCCACGCGCTGTGCCTGCGCTATCGCGACGTGCGCGAGAGTTGCCTCATCGCGACGCTCAAGGAAAGCGGCCTCACGAACCAGCAGATCGGCGACGCCGCGCAACTCATGCGCAATGCGTCGGGGCTCTATGACACGGCCGCGCGCGCGGCGGCTTCGCTCTGAGCGATCAAGGCGCGTTCAGCGTTCAACGCTCACGTGAACGTTGGCAAAGGTGCGTGGCGGCTTCCGTCACCACGGCGTCGAGCGGCAGGTCGTGCGCCTCGCGCGCGAGCACACCGTCGTCGATGCGGCACGCTTCATACGCAATGCCAACCGTGACGGGCAACGCAACGCCCGGCCAGGCTGCCAGCGTGCGGTCGTAGTAGCCGCCGCCGTACCCGAGGCGATAGCCGTCGCGATCGAAACCCACGCAGGGCACGAGGAGAAGATCGGGCACGATCACTTCCTGCGATTGCGGCTCGAGGATCCCGTGGTGGCCTTCGCGCATCGGTGCATCGGGCGTCCAGGCGTGAAAGACGAGCGGCGTATGGCGCTCGGGAATGGCGGGCAGGGCGGCGCGGCGTGACGCATCGGCGGCGAGCCAGGCGGTGATCCTGGCGCGTGCATCGAACTCGCCGCGCAAGGGCCAATAGAACCCGATCGAACGCGGCGAAAATTGCGCGACGAGCACGTCGAGACGAGCCGCCAATGCCGCACCGGTTGCCACGTCGGAAGCCGCTTCAATTCGCCGAGGAAGCAGCCTTGCACGCCAGTCCTTTTTGGATTCCGTGTGAGGGTTGCGTGCTATGCTTGGGTTCACCTCGCGCTCCAGAAATAACGATGTCCAAACGCCTTGTCCGAGTATATCGCGTGGTCGGTCTCGCACTGACTGCCGCGGCACTCGTAGCATGCAGCACGGCGGACGCCGTGCGCCCCGTCGCACTGCCCGTAGGCGCAGTCCTTTCGAACGACGATCAGACTTTCATCCAGCTTCGCGAAGCCGCGCGCAACAACGATCCGGCGCGCGCCGCGCAACTCGCTGCGATGATTCCCGATTACCCGGCGCCGTCCTATCTCGAATACTTCCAGCTCAAGCCGCAGCTGTTCGATTCGCAGGGCCACGCGCGCATCGATGCGCCCGACGCGCCGGTGCTGTCGTTCCTGCAGCGCTATGACGGCCAGGCGATCGCCGACCGCATGCGCAACGACTATCTGACTGTGCTCGGCGCGCGCCACGATTGGGCGAACTTCGACCAGCAATATTCGCGCTTCGTGCTCAACGACGACACGCAGGTGAAGTGCTACGCGCTGGAGTCGCGCGCGGCTCGCGGCGAGAACGTCGCGAACGACGCGCGTGCGCTGCTCGTCGAGCCGCGCTATTACGGCGACGGCTGCGTCGATCTCATCACGGCGCTCGCCATCAAAGGCCAGTTCTCGAGCGACGACGTGTGGCAGCAGATCCGCCTCGCCTACGAGCAGAACCAGACTTCGACCGGTGCAAAGCTGCTCGACGGCCTCGCGCAGCGTCCTGACCCGACCGCGTTCAGCCAGGCCGTGAGCGCGCCGCCGCTCACGCTCGCGCAAGGCGTCACCGCCGATCCGCAATCGCATCAGCTCGCGCTGCTGGCTGTCACCGTGATGGCGGCCAACGATCCGGCCATGGCAGCAGCCACCTTCGCCACCGTCGCACCGCAGCTCAGTTCGCCGGAGCGCGCGATAGGCTGGGGCACGATCGGCTATCAAGGGGCGTTGAAGCGCCTGCCCGCTTCGCTCGGCTGGTACCGCCTCTCGGCCAATGCGCCTCTCTCGAACCCGGCTTACGAATGGCGTACGCGCGCCGCGCTGCTGGGCGGCGACTGGACCATGGTGCGCTGGTCGATCGAACAGATGCCGGCCGCGCTGCGCGCGCAACCGTCGTGGGTCTACTGGCACGCACGCGCGCTCAAGCAGGCAGGCGAAACGGGCGCAGCGAACCAGGAATTCGCGTCGATTTCGCCGGGCTATAACTTCTACGGCCAGCTTGCCACCGAAGAACTCGGCCAGAAGATCACCATCCCGCCGAAGACCACGGTGAGCGACGCCGAAATCGCCCAGGTCGCCCAAACGCCGGGCTTCGCGCTCGCGCAGCGCTTCTATGCGCTGAATCTGCGGCTCGAAGGCAATCGCGAATGGAACTGGCCGCTGCGCGGCATGAGCGACCGGCAGCTGCTCGCCGTCGCCGAATACGCGAAACGCATCCAGCTGCTCGATCGCACCGTGAACACGGCCGACCGCACGCAAACGGAGCACGACTTCTCGCTGCGCTATCTCGCGCCGTTCCGCGACGTCGTGGAGCGCGACGCGCAAACCAGCGGCCTCGACGTCGAATGGGCCTACGGTCTGATTCGCCAGGAATCGCGTTTCATTCTCAACGCGAAGTCGGGCGTGGGCGCGAGCGGCCTCATGCAGATCATGCCGGCCACCGCGCAGATGGTGGCGAAGAAGATCGGCCTCGGGCCCCTGTCGCGCGACCAGCTCAACGATCTCGACACCAACATCCTGCTCGGAACGAACTATTTGTCGATGATCTACAATCAGTTCGACGGCTCCGCTGTGCTCGCCACCGCGGGCTACAACGCCGGGCCGGGCCGCCCGCGCGCATGGCGCCAGACTTTGCAGGGCGGCGTCGAGGGCGCCATCTTCGCGGAAACCATTCCGTTCCAGGAAACCCGCGATTACGTGAAAAACGTGTTGTCGAACACGGTCTACTATGCGGCGCTGTTCGAGGGCCGTCCGCAATCGCTGAAGGCGCGTCTCGGCTATATCTCGCCGTAAGCGCCTGGCCGGCAGGCCGCGCCGCTTCCCTTCATACGGAAACGCGCGCGGCATGACGGCACGCTGCGTGCTTCGTCTTCTGGCTGGCGCGCTGCGGGACGAACCGGACCTCGTACGCGGCGGCGCCGTCTGCCCGAGGAGGTCGAAGATGCGACATCAAGCCATTGCGGTCATCGGCGGTTCGGGATTCATCGGCAGCCATCTCGTCAACGCGCTCGTCGAGGCGGGCAAGGACGTGCGCGTCGCCACCCGCCGCCGCTACAACGCCCGCCATCTCACTCTGCTGCCCGTCGACGTGGTCGAGGCCGACGTCTCCGATCCGGTCGCACTCGCGGCGTTCGTCGAAAACGCGGACGCGGTCATCAATCTCGTCGGCACGCTCAACGGCGGGCGCGGCGATCCCTATGGACCGGGCTTCGCGAAGCTGCACGTCGACTTGCCCACGAAGATCGTCGCCGCCTGCGAGGGCAAGGGCGTGCATCGCCTGATCCACATCAGTGCCATCGGCGCCGACCCGCGCGGGCCGAGCATGTACCTGCGCTCGAAGGGCGACGGCGAAAAAGCCGTGCACGCGGCCACGGCGCTCGCCACGACCATCTTCCGGCCTTCCGTCGTATTCGGTCCCGAGGACACCTTCCTCAACCGTTTCGCGCTCCTGCAGCGGCTCTTTCCGATGATTCCGCTCGCCATGCCCGACGCGAAGTTCCAGCCGGTGTTCGTGGGCGACGTGTCGAAGGCGATTGTCAACGTGCTCGATCTCGACGCCGCGAGCGGGCACACTTACGAACTCGGCGGCCCGACGGTCTACACGCTCGAACAGTTGCTGCAGTATTGCGGCGAAGTGGTGGGCCGGCACGCGCGCATCATGCGGCTGCCCGATGCGTTCGGGCGCTTGCAGGCGCTCTCTTTCGAGATGGCGCCGGGTGTACCGGTGCTCACGCGCGATAATCTCGATTCGATGAAGGTGGACAGCGTGCTGACCGGGCCGCTCGCACCCGAACTCGATATCGAGCCCGCTAGCATCGAGACGATCGCGCCGCTCTATCTCGCCGACGCCTCGCTGCGTTCGCGGCTGAACATCTTTCGCGCCAGTGCCGGTCGATAGCCCAAAGCGGGCTATCAGCCGGCGCTCTTTCAACTCACAACGGTCATTGGAACAATGAAGCTCGTAATCGGAGACAAGAACTATTCGTCGTGGTCGATGCGCCCGTGGGTGCTGCTCAAGCACTTCGGCATCGCGTTCGAGGAGGTGCTGATCGAGCTCGACGAGCCGGGCACCAAGTCGTCGATCCTTGCGTTCTCGGCCTCGGGCAAGGTGCCGTGCCTCGTTGGCAACGACGGCTTTGCCGTGTGGGATTCGCTCGCGATTGCCGAGACGCTCGCCGAGCGTTTCCCGCAGCACGCGCTGTGGCCGCGCGACGCGAACGCGCGCGCCCGCGCGCGCAGCGTGAGCGCGGAGATGCATTCGGGCTTCGGCGAAGTGCGCAACCACATGCCGATGAACATCCGCAAGGTGAAGCCGGGCGCAGGTGCAACGCCGGGCGCGCTCGCCGACGTCGCACGCATCGACGCGCTCTGGCGCGAGTGCCTCGCCGCGAGCGGCGGCCCGTTCCTGTTCGGCGAATTCAGCATCGCCGACGCAATGTACGCGCCGGTCGTCATGCGCTTCAATAGCTATCAGCCGAAGCTCTCGCCCGAAGCGGCGGCGTACGCGCAGCGTGTGAGCGCACTGCCCGCGGTGGCCGAGTGGGTCGAAGCGGCGCGCCGCGAAACGCACATCGTCGCCGACGACGAACGCGACGACGAATGAAGATCTATGTCGTAGGCGGGGCGATCCGCGACGAGATGCTCGGGCTGCCCGTGCGCGACCGCGACTATGTCGTGGTGGGCGCGACGCCCGAGCAGATGGCCGCGCAGGGCTATCGTCCGGTGGGCAAGGACTTCCCGGTCTTTCTGCATCCCGAAACGCATGAGGAGTACGCGCTTGCGCGCACCGAGCGCAAGACGGCGGCGGGCTATCACGGCTTCCAGTTTTTCTACGCGCCCGACGTGACGCTCGAGGAAGACCTCGCGCGGCGCGACCTCACCATCAACGCGATGGCGCGCGAAGTGCAGCCGGGCGGCGTGCTCACGGGAGAGGTCGTCGATCCGTTCGGCGGCGCGCGCGATCTCGAAGCGCGCGTGTTTCGCCACGTAAGCGACGCGTTTCTCGAAGACCCCGTGCGCATTCTTCGTATCGCGCGCTTTGCTGCGCGATTCGCCGACTTCACCGTCGCGCCCGAAACGCTCGAACTCATGCGCGAGATGGTCGCCTCGGGCGAAGTCGATTCACTTGTGCCCGAGCGCGTGTGGCAGGAAATCGCCCGCGGTCTCATGGAAACAAAGCCCTCGCGAATGTTCGAGGTGCTGCGCGATTGCGGCGCGCTCGCGCGCGTGCTACCCGAAGTCGATGCGCTGTGGGGCGTACCGCAGCGCGCGGACTATCATCCGGAAATCGATACGGGCGTGCACGTGATGATGGTGATCGACCACGCGGCCGCACAGGGCTACACGCTGCCGGTGCGCTTCGCGGCGCTCACGCACGATCTCGGCAAGGGCACGACGCCCGAGGACGTGCTGCCGCGTCACATCGGCCACGAAGGGCGCAGCGTCGATCTGCTCAAACCGCTGTGCGACCGCCTGCGCGTGCCCAACGACTGCCGCGAGCTGGCGGTGCTGGTCGCGCGCGAGCACGGCAACGTGCATCGCGTGATGGAGATGGGCGCGGCGGCGCTCGTGCGCATGCTCGAACGTTGCGACGCACTGCGCAAACCCGCGCGTTTTGCTGAGGCGCTGCAGGCCTGCGAGGCGGATTTGCGCGGGCGGCTGAACTGGGAGAGCGCGCCTTATCCGCAGGCGGAGCGTCTGCGTGTGGCGCTCGTGGCCGCGCGCGGCGTCGATGCCGGGGCGATTGCGCGCTCGATCGAACGCGGCGGTGCCGAGAAGATCAAGGAAGCGGTGCACGAGGCGCGCGTGGCGGCGGTGGAAGGCGCGCTCGCTACGGCTTGATCGGTTGAGTGCGCGCGCTCAGAGCACGCGCACGATAAACGAGAGCGCCATCGAAAGCACGAGCGTCGACATGAACGGCAGCGGATACTCGCGGCCGAAAATGCGCAGCGTGATGTCGCCGGGCAGGCGCCCGATGCCGAGCTTTTTGAGCCAGGGCTGGGCGCTCGAGAGAATCGCCACGGCGATGAAGGTGGTGAGAAACCAGCGGATCATGGTCGCGTGGCGTGAGCGTCAGAGTGTGTGGCTGCGGTCGCCGCGCGCGAACGCCGCGATGGTCTCGTCGATGCCGCGCGAAAACGCGATCACCTTGAACAGCTCGCCCATCTCGCTTTCCGAAACGAGTTTCTGCACGGCGTTCGCGGCGGGCAGAAAGCGCTGCGCGTCGCGCGGATCGATCTCGCTCAGCACGTCGGTGATGCCCGCGTTCATCAGAAAGCGCGCCTGCGTGGTGTAGCCGAGCAGGTCCGCGCCCGCTTCTACGCCCGCTTCGGCAATGCCCGTGAATTCGACGTGCGCGGTGATGTCCTGCAAACCGGGATAGAGGAACGGGTCGCCATGTGCGCGATGCCGGTAGTGGCACATCAGCGTGCCTTGCGCGCGCTGCGCGTGGTAGTACTCGTGGCGCGGAAATCCATAGTCGATGAAGAACGCCGCGCCGCGCTGGAGCATCGCGCAAACCGTGCGTGTGAAGGCGAGTGCGGCTTCATGCGTTTCGGTCACATAGTCTTCGCTGCCTTCCACGCCTGCGAGCGCGCTTTCGGGCCAGTTGGCGTCGCGCCCTGAGTTCGCCGGCTGATCGGAAAAGACGAAGGCGCCTTCTGCGTTTGCGCTCACGCCGCGCTCGTGCCAGACGGCGTCCTTGCGCGAGAAGAGGCGCACCGGCATGGCGTCGAGCACCTCGTTGCCGATCACGACGCCTTCGAACTGCGCGGGCAGCGCATCGAGCCACGTCACACGATTCAGGAGCGCCGGTGCGAGCTGCGCGATCGTCTTGCGCTGGCGCTCGCGCAACTCGCCCGACAGATCGACGATGGCGTAGGAGTCGAACGCCACGCCAGCGGCGTCGAGTGCGAGCATCACGCCCGCCGCGAGGCGGCCCGTGCCCGCGCCGAATTCCATCAGACTGCGCGTGCCGCTGGCGGAGAGCGCTTCGCCCACGGCGCGCGCGAGCGTCGCGGCAAAGAGCGGCGAAAGCTCGGGCGCGGTCACGAAGTCGCTGCCGTCATCGGCGAAGAGGCCGAACTTGCGTGCTCCGCCGCCGTAGTAACCGAGTCCTGGCGCGTAGAGTGCGCGCTCCATGTAGCGGTCGAACGGGAGCCAGCCGCCCGCTGCCGCGATCTCGGCGCGCAACGTGGCCGCGAGCGCCTCGGACTGCGCGAGCGCGATCGGCTCGGGAACAGGTAAACTATCGGGTTCGTGAGCTTTCGGATTCATCCCGGCATTGTAAATGAGCGCAACTTCCGGCATCCGCCCGGCTGACGCCGACATGAGCGCATCCGGCGAAGGATCGCGCCCCGATTCTGACGCCCTGGCGCCCGTCGTGCTGGTCACGGGCGGAGCACGCCGCATTGGCCGCGAGTTCTCGCTCGGTTTTGCGGCGCGCGGCTGGGACGTCGCAGTCCATTACGGCGAGTCGCGCGAGGCCGCCGACGAAGTCGTCGCGCAGATCGCGGCGCTGGGCCGCCGGGCCGTGGCGCTGCACGCCGACCTCGGCAACGAAGCCCAGGTGGCGCGGCTCGTGCCGGATTGTGTCGCGGCGCTCGGTCGTCCGGCGTGCGTGCTCAACAATGCCTCGCGCTTCGACGAGGACACCGCGCAGGATGTGGGCTACACGAAGCTCCTGCAGCTCATGGCGATCAACGTGGGCGCACCGCTCGTGCTCTCGCGCATGCTGTACGAGGCAACACCCGAGGCGGCGGTTGACGACGAGACGCTGCGCACGTGTGTGATCAACGTGCTCGACCAGAAGCTGTACAACATGAACCCCGACTATCTGTCGTACACGCTGACGAAGGCCGCGTTGCAGAACGCCACCGTCGCGCTCGCCCAGGCGCTCGCGCCGAAGGTGCGCGTGGTGGGGCTCGCGCCCGGCCTCACGTTGCAGTCGGGCGACCAGACGCCGGAGAGCTTCGCCGCCGCGCACCAGGTCACACCGCTCAAGCGCGCGTCGCGGCCTGCCGATCTCGTGGAAGCCGCGCTGTATCTGGCGCGGGCATCAGGCGTGACCGGCACGACGCTCGTCGTGGACGGCGGCCAGCACCTCGTGCCGCTGCCGCGCGACGTGATGTTTTTGACGGGCGGCTGACGCCCGAACATTGGGTTGCATCTAAATTTGCAACTAAATGCATAGCCCGCTGTGCGCAGACCTGCGAGCGAGCGGTGCTGATGAAGACAAAGGTACGCAAGCCGCCGCGCACGAGCGGTTTTGCAGACCGGCTGAACGACCCGCCGGGCGCGCCGCGCCGGCATACGTGCGAGAGAACGCACGCTTTTATCGACTGGAACTTACATGTCCACCGTATTGCTTCACCCCCGGCTCGCCGATTGCCGCCGGCTTTTCCTGCGCGACTACGAAGTGCACATCAACATCGGCGTGCATGACTTCGAGAAGCGCGGCGAACAACGCGTCGTCATCAATGTCGATCTGTTCGTGCCGCTCGCTTCGAGCACGCCGCAAGAGGACAAGCTGCGCGAGGTCGTGGACTACGACTTCATGCGCTCGACCGTCGCCCAGCGCGTGGGCAAGGGCCATATCCATCTGCAGGAGACGCTCTGCGACGATCTCGCCGCGGCGCTGCTTTCGCACGAACTCGTGCGCGCCGTGCGCGTCTCGACCGAGAAGCCCGACGTTTATCCGGACTGCGACGCGGTGGGCGTCGAGGTCTTTCGCATCAAAGAGGACTGATTCATGAACGCCCCCGAAACGCTACCCGTCGGCGAGGACGCCGCGACCGAAGAGACGGGCCGCCAGGTGCTCACGCGCCGCGAGCAGAAGGAAGCCTACGAGAACAACAAGCTGTTCAAGCGCATCGTGCGTCAGGTCGGCCAGGCGATCGGCGACTACAACATGATCGAGAACGGCGACAAGGTCATGGTCTGCCTGTCGGGCGGCAAAGACAGCTACGCGATGCTCGACGTGCTGCTGCGCCTGCGCGAGCGCGCGCCGATCGACTTCGACATCGTGGCCGTGAACCTCGACCAGAAGCAGCCGGGCTTTCCGGAGCACGTGCTGCCCGAATATCTCGACAAGGTAGGCGTGCCGTACCACATCGAGAACCAGGACACGTACAGCATCGTCAAGCGCCTCGTGCCAGAGGGCAAGACGACATGTTCGCTGTGCTCGCGCCTGCGCCGCGGCATTCTGTATCGCGTGGCGGGCGAACTGGGCGCGACCAAGATCGCGCTCGGCCATCATCGCGACGACATTCTCCAGACGCTGCTGCTGAACCTGTTCTACGGCGGCAAGCTCAAGGGCATGCCGCCCAAGCTGCAGTCCGACGACGGCAAGAACGTCGTGATCCGGCCGCTCGCCTATGTGAAGGAAACCGATCTCGAGAAATACGCGGTGCTGCGCGAATTCCCGATCATTCCGTGCAACCTGTGCGGCAGCCAGCCGAACCTGAAGCGCGCGGAGATGAAGGCGCTGATCCGCGAGTGGGACAAGCGCTTCCCGGGCCGCGTCGAGAACATGTTCAACGCGCTCGGCAACGTCGTGCCTTCGCACCTCATGGACGCGAACCTGTTCAACTTCGCGGACCTGCGCGCGACGGGCGTGGCCGATCCGGCCGGCGACATCGCGTTCGACGAAGAGCCGTGCTCGACCGACCCTGCGCCCACGGAAGGCACGGCGATCAAGTTCACGCCGTTCGACGATCTTTGAGCCTTCCCTCAGGTCGCCTCTGCGGTTCGACTCAAACGCTCCGACCCCGCATCGGAGCGTTTTTTACTTCTGCCTGTCGATCCGCAGAAAAGCAGTTGTAAAACAATGTTTTTCGGGGCACGAGAGCCCGGCCGGCCGGCGTGTCGGGGATATCCCGCATGCTAAAATCAGCCGCTTCATCCTCATTCAGTCACTGATGCAATGAACATCGTGATCCTCGCGGCAGGCATGGGCAAACGCATGCACTCCGCGCTGCCGAAAGTGCTCCATCCGCTCGCCGGCAAACCGCTCCTCTCGCACGTCATCGATACTGCCCGCACGCTGTCGCCAACGCGGCTCGTCGTCGTGGTCGGCCATGGCGGCGAAGCCGTGCGCGAAGCCGTCGGCGCACCCGATGTCCAGTTCGCGCTGCAGGCGCAGCAGCTCGGCACGGGCCACGCGCTCGCGCAGGCGTTGCCACTGCTCGACGCGAATGTGCCCACGCTCGTGCTCTACGGCGACGTGCCGCTCACACGCACGTCGACGCTCAAGCGTCTCGTCGAGACCGCTGGCGAGAACGGCTACGGCATCCTCACCGTCACGCTCGACGACCCGACAGGTTATGGCCGCATCGTGCGCGATGCAGCAGGCAAGGTCGAGCGCATCGTCGAGCAGAAGGACGCGAACGAAGCGCAGCGCAAGATCGCCGAGATCAACACGGGCATCGTCGTGACGCCGACCGCGCCGCTCGCGGGATGGCTCGCCGCGCTGAAGAACGACAACGCGCAGGGCGAGTATTACCTCACCGACGTCGTGGAAGCCGCGATCGCCGCCGGTCATCCGGCCGTGACCGCGCAGCCCGACGCAGAATGGGAAACGCTCGGCGTGAACAGCAAGCAGCAGCTCGCCGAACTCGAGCGCGTGCATCAGCGCAACGTGGCCGAAGCGCTGCTCGTGGCGGGCGTGACGCTCGCAGACCCGGCGCGCATCGACGTGCGCGGCTCGCTCACCTGCGGGCGCGACGTGTTCATCGACGTGAACTGCGTATTCGAAGGCGAGGTGATGCTCGCGGACAACGTGAGCGTGGGCCCGAACTGCGTGATTCGCAGCGCGTCGATCGGCGCGGGCACGCGCGTGGACGCCTACACGCATATCGAAAACGCGGCGGTCGGTGCGAACGCGGTGCTCGGGCCGTATGCGCGTCTGCGTCCCGGCGCGAAGCTCGCCGACGAAGTTCACGTGGGCAACTTCGTCGAGGTGAAGAACGCGAACATCGGCGTGGGCTCGAAGGCGAATCACCTGAGCTACGTGGGCGACGCAGACATCGGCGCGGGCGTGAACATCGGTGCGGGCACCATCACCTGCAATTACGATGGCGCGAACAAGCACCGCACGATCATCGAGGACAACGTGTTCGTGGGTTCGGATACGCAGCTCGTCGCGCCCGTGCGCGTGGGCCGCGGCGTGACCATCGCGGCGGGCACGACGGTGTGGAAGGACGTGCCGGAAGCCACGCTCGCGCTCAACGAAAAAACGCAGATCGCGAAAACCGGCTACGTTCGCCCGGTGAAGAAAAAGAACTGAACGGTTGAATTGCGGGCGCCGCAATTCGCGCGACAAGCGCGCGGCGCCCACGCCTCTCATTGCAAAGGATCGAATCCATGTGCGGCATCGTCGGCGCGGTAGCGCAACGTAACATCGTTCCCGTCCTGATCGAAGGACTGCGGCGGCTCGAATATCGCGGCTACGACTCGTGCGGCGTGGCCGTCGTGACGGCCGACGGCCCGCAGCGCGTGCGCAGCGTGGCGCGCGTGGCCGAGCTCGACGAGCAGGTGCGCGAGGCGCACTTCGAAGGCGTGACCGGTATCGCGCATACGCGCTGGGCCACGCACGGCGCGCCCACGGTGAACAACGCGCATCCGATCTTCTCGCGCGACACGCTCGCGATCGTGCACAACGGCATCATCGAGAACTACGAGTCGCTGCGCGAAATGCTGCGCGCGAAGGGCTACGAATTCGTTTCGCAGACCGACACCGAAGTCATCGCGCATCTGATCCACAGCCTTTATCAAGGCGACTTGTTCACCGCCGTGCGCGCAGCCGTGCAGCAGCTCGCGGGCGCGTATGCGATCGGCGTGGTGCACAAGAGCCAGCCGCATACGGTGGTCGGCGCGCGAGCCGGTTCGCCGCTCGTGGTGGGCTACGGCAAGGGTGAGAATTTCATCGCGTCGGACGGGCTCGCCATTGCAGGCAGCGCCGAGCACATCAGCTATCTGGAAGAAGGCGATGTGTGCGAGATCACGCTGGAAGGCGTGCGCATCGCCGATCGCGCGGGCAATATCGTGACGCGCGAAGTACGCGACGTGCAGGCCTATGGCGCGTACGGCGGCGCGGTCGATCTCGGCCCGTATCGCCACTACATGCAGAAGGAAATCTTCGAGCAGCCGCGCGCGATTTCCGACACGATTCCGGCCACCGACGCCTTCACGCCCGAACTCTTCGGCGAGAACGCGGGCGAGGTGTTCAAGGGCATCGACAGCATTCTGATTCTCGCGTGCGGCACGAGCTATTACGCTGGCCTCACGGCGAAGTACTGGCTCGAATCCGTGGCGAAGATCCGCACCGATGTCGAGATCGCGAGCGAATACCGCTATCGCGAGTCGGTGCCGAATCCGCGCGCGCTCGTCGTGACGATCTCGCAGTCGGGCGAGACCGCCGACACGCTCGCCGCGCTCAAGCATGCGCAGTCGCTCGGCATGGCGCACACGCTCGCCGTGTGCAACGTGGCGACGAGCGCGATGGTGCGGCTCACCGCGCTCAAGTTCCTTACGCACGCAGGGCGCGAAATCGGCGTCGCGTCGACGAAGGCGTTCACCACGCAGCTCGTCGGCCTCTTCATTCTCGCGGTCACGCTCGGCAAGCTGCGCGGCCATGTGAATGCCGAGCAGGAAGCCGCGTACCTGAAACTGCTGCGCCACCTGCCGGCCGCGCTCAACGGCGTGCTCGCGCTGGAGCCGCAGATCATCGCGTGGTCGGAAGAATTCGCGCGCAAGGAAAACGCCTTGTTCCTCGGGCGCGGGCTGCATTACCCGATCGCGCTCGAAGGCGCGCTCAAGCTCAAGGAAATCTCGTACATCCACGCCGAGGCGTATCCGGCCGGCGAACTGAAGCACGGGCCGCTCGCACTCGTAACCGAGGCGATGCCCGTGGTGACGGTCGCGCCCAACGACGCGTTGCTCGAGAAGCTCAAGTCGAACATGCAGGAAGTGCGCGCGCGCGGCGGCCAGCTGTACGTGTTCGCCGATGCCGATACGCACATCACGAGCGAAGACGGCATCCACGTGATCCGCATGCCGGAAAACTACGGGCTGCTCTCGCCGATCCTGCACGTCGTGCCGCTGCAACTGCTCGCGTATCACACGGCGTGCGTGCGCGGCACCGATGTGGACAAGCCGCGTAACCTCGCGAAGTCGGTGACGGTGGAGTGAGGTTGTTCGCGCGCTGATCGCGCCGGTTAAAAAAAGGGATGCCATTGCGGCATCCCTTTTTTATTGGCCGATCGCCGCAGAGGGCACTGAGAGGCCGCTCAAGCGGCTGCCGCGAACCGGTGCGTGGGCAAGGGTGATCAGACGCCCTGCGCCGCCTCTGAGGGCGCACAACGCGCTCGTCGGGACCATGCGCCTGTCCGCCAAGGCGAACCTCTGCCGAAACGCCGCTGGCCGGTCATAATGTCGCCGTTCGATCAAGGAGGCGAAAGTGGCAAACGTGGCGCAATCCCGGCAACCGGGTCAGTCCGGCAGACTCCCCCGCCTGTTCGTGTTTTCCGGTGCGGGGCTGTCTGCGGAAAGCGGCATTTCGACGTTCCGCACCGGCGACGGCATCTGGTCCCACGCGAACATCGACGAGGTCTGCAATTACCTCACGTGGCGCCGCAACCGGCCCGCGGTGTTCCGTTTCTACAACCAGCGCATCGCCGAATGCGGCGACGCGCGCCCGAACGCCGCCCACGAACGGCTCGCGAAGTGGCAAGACGCCTGGGGCACGGAGCGCGTGCATCTCGTCACGCAGAACATCGACGACATGCTCGAGCAGGCCGGCGCGCGCCAGGTGACGCATCTGCACGGCGACATGATTTCGCTTCTGTGCACCGACTGCGATTATCGCTTTCCCGTGTCCGGCCGCGCGCTCGATCCGCAAGCGGCCTGTCCGTCGTGCGGGCAGGTGGAGGGCGTGAAGCCCGGCGTGGTGTTCTTCAACGAGGCCGCGCCCGAGTACGAGACGCTCTGGCGCATTCAGGGCGACATGACGCCGGACGATCTCTTCATCGCCGTGGGGACGGCATTCGAGGTGATCCCGCCCGAGCGGCTTTTGCCGCCTGCGCGTTGCGGGCATTACGCGCGCAATTTCCTCGTCGATCCGGCGCCACAGCGCACGGAATGCTTCGGCGTCGTCGAGGCCAAGCCCGCGACCATCGGTTTGCTCGATCTCGAGCCGACCATCGAGCGGATGATGGCGGGCGACTAGCCGCCACGATGTTTTCACGCGATGCATTCGGCAAGGGCGTGCCTCCTCGGGAGGCACGCCCTTTTTCATTGCGCATGCGTGCGAGACTCGCTTTTTACTTATTCATTCGCTGCCGTCATGAACATTGCAAAGCAGATCGTCGGTTATCTGAAGTCGCGCTCGCTCGTGCTCGTGAGTGTCGAAACCGGCACGGCGGGTGCGATCGGCGCGATGCTGGCCGACCAGCGCGGAGCCGCTGGTTGCCTCGATCTCGGTTGCGTGGCGCATTCGCAAGCGGCGCTTGCAGCGCTGGCCGGCGTCAGTGCGCAGACGATCGAGCGCAACGGCCTCATTAGCGAAGCCTTGGCGCGTGAAGTCGCCGAAGGTGCGCTTGCGCGCAGCGCAGGACGCGCGAGCGTGGCGTTGGCGAGCATCGGCTGGCTCGCCGACGAACATGACGAGCCAGGTGCAATCGTCACGCATTGCCTCGCGTGGGCGTGCATCGAACGCGGCCGGGTGCATAGCATGGGCGAGACGGTGTGCTTTTCCGGCAGAAGAAGCGAGATCCGCAGATCGATCGCACGACGCGCGTTGCTCGGCTTGCCGCGATTCGTCGACGGTGTTCTCACGCGCGATTAAACACAGCGTGGAATGACGTTGCGCGAATGCGCAGCACGCGAGCGCAGCGAGCGTCGCGTGTTTCCCCATAGTCTTTTCAGTATTTATATTTATAAGTAGTAGCAGTTAACAAGTCCTGGCATTAACTGTGGACAACACGAAAATTGCCTGATGGCTCATACCGATGCAAAACGGATAGCCATGCGGACAAAGCTTGTACGCGTTGCGAGCTATTGGGATAACTTTTGAGGCCGCAAAGCCAGGTGCGTGGTTATCAAGAAGTGGTCCACAGGTCGTTCGCCAGGTCGTCCCCAGGTTGTCCAGAGGTTGGCGTGGATAACCTGGTTCGGCGCGACGCAATCACGCGTTATCCACATGCAAAAAAAATGGCGTCGCTCTTGAGCGACGCCATTTATCGAAACAGTGCGGAGCGCGAGATCAACGCCGGGAAATCACGGCGCGCTTTTATACCGTTTCGGCAGGTTGCGTAGCGGCGCGCTGCTTCGCGAGCATGCGCGCTTGCCAGGCCGGCAGCAGTTGGCAGGCGAGCAGGCCGGCGAGCATGAGCGCGCAACCGCCGAATGCGCGCGGCGTGAGTGATTCGCCGAGTGCGGCCCAGCCCGCGAGCGCGGCGAATACGCCTTCCATGCTGAAGATCACGGCGGCGTGCGCCGGCGCGGCGTCGCGCTGCGCGACGACCTGCAGCGTATAACCGATGCCGACCGAAAGCGCGCCGCCATACAGGATGGTGGGCGCGGCGCGCACGATGTCGGCCGCGCGCAGCGGTTCGCACGCGAGCCCGATCGCGAGGCACACCACGCCGCAGGCGACGAACTGCACGATCGAAAGCGCGAGCGGATCATGGCGCGGCGCGTAGTGGCCCACAAGCATGACCTGGATCGAGATCACGAGCGCGCAGCCGAGCTGGTACCAGTCGCCGTACATCACCGAAAAGTGCTCGTTGATGCTGAGGAAATAGAGCCCAACCGCAGCGAGCGCGGCGCCCAGCCATGTGGCGATTCCCGTGCGATGGCGCAGCAGCACGCCGAGCATCGGCACGATTACGACATAGAGCGAACTGATGAAGCCAGCGTTGGCGATCTTCGTGTAGCCGAGCCCGATCTGCTGAAGCGAGATGGCGACGGCCAGCACGAGGCCGAGCACGGTGCCCGAGCCCAGCAGCGCGCCGTTGAAGAGCGCCGGTGCCGCCGCGTTGCCGCTGTCCCCGGCGCCCCGCCGGCTGGGGCGGCGGCGTGCAAGCAAAAAGACCGAGACGACGCCGGCGCCCAGCAGGAAGCGCAGGCCGGTGAACAGGAACGGGCCGATGGCGTCGAGGCTCAGGCGCTGGGCGACGAACGCCGAGCCCCAGATGAGGGCGGCGGTCAGCATCAGCAGATTGGCGCGCAGGTGGCGGCGGGTGGCGGATTGCAAGCGGAGATCTCTTTTCGCGGGGAACGGGCGCGACAGCGTTTTCGACGGTTGGCGCGCGCGGCGCGCAATGTCCGCCTGGTGTCCTGTTGCGCAAGGGGCGGGTTGCCCCATTTTTCTCGCGATTGCATCTGAATCGGGTATCAATCTGGCCCGAATTTGCACGGGGGCAGGCCGATTCAGCGTATTACGTGAAAAAACAACGAACTTCCGGAAAACGAACGCGTAAATGCCGATCGTATCCGAATTGAAAGGGAATTGTCTCCCGGAAAATACACCCGGGCATTAGCGGATGACAAACGCCCTACGCTGCGTAATACTGCTTCGCGCGAAACGCCCGCCTAGATCGGCAAGCGGATCGTTTTGCGGGTTTCACGCTGTTCTAATTCACAACGTGCCGGTCATTATTTGTCAGGTTTTGGGGAACAACAGATGAAAAAGATTCTCGCCTCGCTCATCGCAGCATCGTTCGCACTGGTTACGGCTTCGGCATTCGCACAAGACGCTTCGGCTCCCGCTGCAACCGCACCGGCAGCCAGCGCGCCGGCAAAGGCCAAGAAGCAACACAAGCAACTCAAGCATCACGGCAAGCGTGCCGCTGTGTCGGAAGGCGCATCGGCCGCCGGTACGGCAGACAAGGGCCAGGCAAACTAAAGCGCCCTTCAGCCGTAAAAAAAGCCAGAGCATCTGCTCTGGCTTTTTTTTGCGCATTCGCCGCGGATGAGCGCTCAGGACGCGTCGTGCGCGAGCGCGGCCTCGAGCAGTTCCGTGAGCAGGCCGCTCACGCCGCCCGGGTGACCCTCGGCGCGCGCCTTCAGCTTCTCGACGAGTTCGGCGTTCAGCTTGCACGCGAACGGCACGAGCCCTTGCGCCTGGTCCAGCTTGCGCTGCTCGCGGCGGTCCAGCGCCGGTTGCGCCGACGCCTTGCCGAAACGGTCGGGCCCGCTCTTGTGCGTCGCTTGCATCAGTTTCAGTGCCTTGTTCTTCTCAAGGTCGGTTTTCTTCATGGCCATATGTCGTGCTCCGGTGTTGGGCGGTGGCGCGCATTGTACGCAAACGCCTGCGTGCGTCCATCGCGGCGGCTGGCTTCCTGAGCGCCATGCAGCCGCATCGAGTACCCGTGAAGACCACTACGTGCCGCCGCCGCGATCCGGTCCCTCATGTCCGTTGTGGCGCTCGTGCCGGCTATGTGTCGCGTGCGCCTCGTCCGTTGGACACGTGAGGCCGTCGATCAGCGTGCGCATGCGCTGCCAGTGCGAGCCTTCCCAGAACACCCGCCGGCAGACGTCGCACGTCACGAAGCGCGTCTGCCGGTCATAGACGCCCGTGGGCACGCGCTCGCGCACCGCGGCGCGCTCGATCGGCCGCAGCGGCGCGTTGCACATGAGGCAGAGCCGGAACGGCCGCGCACTCGCCGCGAGGTCGAGCCGCTCGAAAATCTCGTGGACCTGGGCGCGCGGCTTGAGCGCGCGCACGTAGCAGCCGTGCGTGATGCTGCGCCGCTTGAGCAGCTCGCGGTCGCGCGTGAGGACGATGCGGTGTTCGGCGGCGGCGAGCGCCTCGATCTCGTCATCGGGGTAGTGGTTGTCGTAGAGCGTATCGAAACCGGCCAGCCGCAGGAGTTGCGCGAGGCCGCCCAGATGCGCGTCGGCGACGAAGCGCAGTTCGCGCAGCGGCGCGTCGCGCACGCGCAGCAGCGGCCGGATGTCGAGCGCCTCGAACTTCGGGTAGACGGCCACACGGTCACCGTCCGCGAGCGGATGGTCGAAACCCACCGATTCGCCATTCACGAGGATCAGCTCGACTTCCGTGTGCGGCACACCGAGCGCTTCGATCATGTGTTTCGTCGTGGCGTTGCGCGCGCAGGCGCAACTGAACGCACGCCGGCGCAGCGGCCGCGCAAGAAAGTCGTTCAGCTCCTCGTAAAAGCGGAAGGTGGCGGTGACCATGCAAAGCAGTATCGCACCGCCTGCCAGAGCGCGCGCGCGTTCGCGCGGCCTGAGAGCCCGCCTGCAGCGCGGCCCGTCTTGTGCTGTACTGCACCTTTCCTCCGGGTTTCCCCTCGTTTTTCTTGGAAGGAGCAGGCGATGGACATCGGATTTATCGGTCTTGGCGAAATGGGCGGCGCGATCGTCTCCAATCTGCTGAAGGCAGGCCACACGGTGCGCGTGTGGAACCGCACGGCCGCGAAGGCGCAGGCGCTTGCCGACGCGGGCGCGCGCATCGTCGGCACGCCGGGCGAGGCCTTTGCCGGCGACGCCGTGTTCTCGATGCTCGCCGATGACGCTGCGCTGCGCGAAGTCATCGACGCGACGCTGCTCGACCATGCGCCTCAAGGCCTCGTGCACGTGAACATGGCGACCATTTCCGTCGCACTGGCCGAAGCGCTGGCACAGGCCCATGCCGGGCGTGGCTTGCACTACGTGGCGGCGCCGGTGCTCGGGCGCCCGGACGCCGCGCAGGCGGCGAAGCTCACGATCATGGCGGCAGGGGCGTCGGAGGCGATCGACCGCGTGCAGCCGCTATTCGACGTGATCGGCCAGAAGACATGGCGCGTCGGCGCAGTGCCGCAGCAGGCAAACGTGATGAAGCTCGCCGCGAACTTCATGCTGGCTTCGGCCGTCGAGTCGCTCGGCGAAGCGGCGGCGCTGCTCGACGGCTACGGCGTCGCGATGCGCGACTTCCTTGACGTCGTGACGGGCGGCCCGTTTCCGGGCCCGGTGTATGCGGGCTATGGCGGCATGATCGCGGAGCGGCGCTACGAGCCCGCGCTCTTCAAGGCGCGCCTCGGCCTGAAGGACGTGCGGCTCGCGCTGGCGGCTGCCGATGCCGCCGCGACGCCGATGCCGCTCGCGAGCGTGCTGCGCGACAGTCTGCTCGAAGCTGTGGCGCACGGCGACGGTGATTCCGATTTCGCCGTGCTCGGCAAGGTGGCCGCACGGCGCGCGGGCCGCGGCTGACGAGTCTGCGTGAAATGAAGGGGCGCAATGAGGCGCGGCGAACGTTTGCAGGCGTTTTGCGATCAAAATCTTCAGACAACCGCTCGGTGACGCACAAAGAACCCGAGGGCGGCTGAGCACAATGTGGCGCATTGCGATGGACGGCGGCCGGCTTGGCGCCGCCTCCCGCGATGTGGGGACGGGGAACCGATGACGACGACAGGGCACGCACCAGATCCAGCAGGGCATCTGACTGCGTGGCCAATTTCAGGGTAGGAGAACGGCGGATGGAGACGCGCATCCTGATCGCCGATACCGACGAGAAGTCGCTGGACGGGCTCAGCAACTTGCTGACCGATCTTGGTTACGGCGTATCTGTGGCACGCACGCTCGACGAGGCGCTCGACCTTGCCGCGCGCGGCGCGCCCGATGTGGCGATCGTGGCGCTTTCGCTCGCGCAGGACGAGCCCGGAGCGATCGTGCAGCACTTGCGCGCGGTCAGCGGCGAACGCGTGCCGCTGCTGATCGCGCTCGCCGGCTGGGGCGAATCGCGCCACCGCGACGAGGCGCTTGCGGCGGGCTTCGACGTGCATCTGGTGCGGCCAGTGGGACTCGATCAGTTGATGTTCATCCTGTCGATGACAGGACAATGACGGCTATGTTGTTTTAAAGCAACATTCAGGGTGCGCACTACTTTACATGTTGCATTGCATCACGCTAGTCGATACAATGGTTCTTGTCTCCTCCATGTCTCCTCTGATATGGATTCAGCCCGCCAAACATTGGCGGGCTTTTTTTCGTCCATAGCTTTCGCATCGGCGCAGTGCACGGTGTAGGGGCGAAAAAAAACCGGCTCAGCGAGCCGGTTTTTTTGTTTGCGCGGCAAGTCGCGCATGCTTCAGGCATGCAGGCCGGTATCTTCAGCCGCGCCAATCGCGAGGTTCATGCACTGGATCGCCGCGCCCGAGGCGCCCTTGCCCAGATTGTCGAGGCGGGCAACGGTGACGAACTGCTCGTCGTTGCCGAACACGAACAGGTCGACACGGTTCGTGTCGTTGTTCGCCTGAACGTCGAACATGCCGGCGTCGAGGTTCTCATCGGCGTTGAACGGCGCAACACGCACGAACTGCTCGCCCGCGTAGTACTCGGCGAAGAGCGCCTGCACGTCTTGCGGCTTGGCGCCGCGCGTGAGCTGCTTCGGCGAAAAATACGTCGTGACAGCGAGCCCCTTGTAGAACGGCCCGACGATCGGCGTGAACACCGGCGCCGACTTCAGGCCGCCGTGCACCGCCATTTCCGGCAAATGCTTGTGCGTGAGACCGAGTGCGTACGGGCGCGGGCTCGCGAGCTTCGCGTTGCCGCCTGCTTCGTACTCCGCAATCATCTTCTTGCCGCCGCCGCTGTAGCCGGTGAGCGAGTAGCTGTGCGCGGCGAAGTCCGGCGCAACGAGGCCTGCTTCGACGAGCGGACGCATGGCGAGAATGAACGCCGAAGCGTGGCAACCGGGCACCGCGATGCGCTTCGATTTGCGCACCTTGTCGCGTTGGGCTTTGGTCAGCTCGGGCAGGCCGTAGGCCCAGTCAGCCTGGGTGCGGAAAGCCGTGCTCGCGTCGATCAGCACGGTGCGATCGTTCTCGACGAGCGAGGCCGACTCGCGCGAGGCGACGTCGGGCAGGCACAGGAACGTCACGTCCGAAGCGTTGATGAGACGGCGGCGTTCTTCGACGTCCTTGCGCTTCGCATCGTCGATACGCAGGATCTCGACGTCGGCGCGCGGCGACAGGTATTCAAAAATCTTCAGGCCGGTCGTGCCTTCCTGTCCGTCGACAAAAACTTTCGTGCTCATCTCAGTCTCTCTGAACGCGGGGATTGGGGGGCGCCATCACCCAAGGCGATGCTGGAACGGTATTTTAAGACGTCATGCGGACGCGCGTGTGAACGCGTCCGGAAAAAAATCGGGGCTTACCCGTAAGGGCTCAGGCGCTCGCCGCGCGGCCGCTCCCCGTCAGCGGCCGTACGTCACAGTGATTTGTGCGCTTCCGAGCGTCGAGCCGCTGATCTCGCGATCGAACAGCGCGGCAGGGCGGCCTTGCGCGAGCGGGAGCGTATCGATGCGCAGCGCGTAGACGGTGACGACGTAGCGATGGGAATTGCCCGGCGGCGGGCACGGTCCACCATAGCCGTCGATGTTGAAGTCGTTGCGCGCTTCGATCGCGCCGAGCTTGCGCAGCGCTCCCGTGGCGCTGGCGTTCTCCGGCAGGCTCGTGACGCCGGCCGGAATATTCGCGACGGCCCAGTGCCACCAGCCGCGTCCCGGCGCGTCGCGATCGAAGATCGTAATGGCGAAACTGCGCGTATCTGCAGGAGCATTGCGCCAGGTCAAACTTGGTGATTGGTTCGGCCCACTGCATCCCGCATCGTTGAAAACCTGGCGCGGGCCGATTTTTCCGCCATCGTTGAAATCGGCGCTCGATACCGTGAATTTTTCGCCTGCGCAGGCTAAGTTGACTGTCGTCACGACACTTGCCATCGCGAGCCACGCGAATACGCGTGCACGGCGCATGCAACCAGGCTGAAAGTCATATGGAGTACGCATCAGCGAGTTCTCCTGTATGTTTGTGAAATTCTGGCCACGTCGTCCTGAAGGAAAGGTTTGTTTTGTTCCCAAGTCCGAATTTGAACCAATATACCGGCTAAACGAGCGAGCTTTCGCCTGGGTGCGTACCGAGTGCGCGGGAGGTCCGTTATAGTCATATATTCTCCTGGCCAGGCACCTGGAGCTGTCAGACGCCAGAAACGAGACGCGAAATATCGACTGGCGCGCGCGCCGGAGAAACAAGCGGGTTTGCGTAAATGGAGGGGTAATGCAGCAACCAATCAGGGTCGTAGTCGCCGACGATCATCCGGTGATCTTGTTTGGTGCGGAACATGCACTGCTCAACTTTCCCGGGATCCAGGTCGTTGGCCGCGCCCGCCAGTCCACTGACCTTGTCAAGGCGCTGCAAACGGTTTCCTGCGACGTGCTGGTGACGGACCTTGCCATGCCGGGCGGCCAGTACGGCGACGGTTTGCCGCTCATCGGCTACCTGCGGCGCAACTTCCCGAACGTTCCCATCGTTGTCCTCACGATGCTCGAAAATGCCGCGCTGCTCAAACGCCTCCGCGAACTCGGCGTGATTGCGGTGGTGCACAAATCCGATGACCTGAGCCACATCGGTCTCGCGGTGCAGCATGTGAGCCGCAATCTCGAATATATGAGCCCACAGGTGAAGATTGCGCTCGAGCAATTGCGCATCAACAGCGGCGGGAAAACCGATGAAGTGATTCTCTCAAAGCGAGAACTCGAAGTCGTGCGACTCTTTGTTTCGGGGATGACGATTAAAGAAATATCCGAGAAGCTGAGCCGCAGTATTAAGACAATTAGTACTCAAAAGAACACGGCGATGCGCAAGCTCGGACTCGATCGCGACTCCGAACTTTTCCAGTACGCGCAGAGTAATGGCTTGCTCAATCTCTCCTCGCATGCGCGCGATGTTCCCGAACAGGGCGGCGAGGCAGAAAAGGCGCATTGATCCTGCCGCTCTACACCGGTCAGAAAAAAGGCCATCTGCCCAGGAGGCAGATGGCCTTTTTTGCTATGCGCCAGCGCTTGCGCGGCGCGTGCGTTTATTGCGGTGCCGCCGTTGCGCCGCCGTGCGCAGCCGACCACTCAGCCGGTGCGTGCAGGAACTTCTCGACTTCGTCGAGCGTCTTCGTTTCGAAGTAGCCCGACTGCTTGGCGACGCGCAGCACGTCCCACCACGTGGCGAGCGCGTGCAGATCGACGTCAATGTCCTTCAGGACCGAGACGCTTTCCTTGAAGATGTTGTAGTGGAACAGCACGAAGCAGTGGTTCACCTGCGCGCCGGCCGTGCGCAGCGCGTTGATGAAGTTGATCTTGCTGCGGCTGTCGGTGGTCAGGTCTTCGACGAGCAGCACGCGCTGGCCTTCGGTGAGCAGACCCTCGATCTGCGCGTTGCGGCCGAAACCCTTCGGCTTCTTGCGCACGTACTGCATGGGCACCATCAGGCGGTCGGAGAGCCATGCCGCGAACGGGATGCCCGCGGTTTCGCCGCCGGCGACGGCGTCGATCTGCTCGTAGCCGACGTCGCGCAGAATCGTGGCTTCGGCCATTTCCATCAGGCCGCGACGCACGCGCGGATACGAGATCAGCTTGCGGCAGTCGATATAGACCGGGCTCGCCCAGCCGGAAGTGAAGATGAAGGGCTTTTCGGCGTTGAAGTGCACGGCCTTCACTTCGAGCAGCATTTTCGCGGTTGCGTCCGAGATCGTCTGGCGATCGTAGCCTGTCATGGGCGAATCCTTGGATATGAGTGCGGGAGGAGGGTGGGCGCATGGCCCGGTGGCGCTGGCACGGCGGGCGCGAAGCGTGGCTTCGGCGTCTGCGGTGCGCGGCCCGGAGGCGTGGATCGTCTGACCTTCTCACTGCATGGGGTCAAGGCGACTCGCCCGGTCCGGACGGCTTCTCTTGCGCGCGTAGGCCGGTATTTTACCCGACTTGACGACTGCCGACGAGTCGCACGGGCAAGCGCCGACAGCGATGTGGGGCGCGAACGCTTGCGGCACTGCGGTTCGGGCGGTTGCCGTCGCGGTTGTGACGGCCCGGCCACGCCTTTACACTCACGCCGGTTTGCGCTCCCCGTGCGCACGCGTTACTCAGGATTGCCCACATGACCGCCGTTTCTCCGCCTGGCGCCACTGCCAGCCCAGCCGCCGCCACGCGCGGCCACGCCATGCGTGCGCTCGTCGCCTCGGTGCTCGGCTACGCCATGGACGGCTTCGATTTGCTGATGCTCGGCTTCATGTTGCCCGCGATCAGCGCCGATTTGCATCTCTCCGGTGCGCAGGCGGGCGCGCTCGTCACATGGACGCTCGTCGGCGCGGTGGTGGGCGGGATCGTGTTCGGGCTGTTGAGCGACCGCTACGGTCGCGTGCGCGTGCTCACGTGGACCATTCTGCTGTTCGCCGTCTTCACCGGCATGTGCGCGCTGGCGCGCGGCTACGGCGACTTGCTCGTCTACCGCACGATCGCGGGCATCGGGCTGGGCGGCGAGTTCGGCATTGGCATGGCGCTCGTTGCCGAGGCGTGGCCCGCGCAGCTGCGCGCGCGGGCGTCGTCGTACGTCGGGCTCGGCTGGCAGCTGGGCGTGCTGGCCGCGGCGCTGCTCACGCCGCTGCTGCTCCCGCTGATCGGCTGGCGCGGCATGTTCGCGATCGGCCTGCTGCCGGCGGTCGTTTCGTTCGTGGTGCGGCGGCGCGTGGAGGAGCCCGAGCTTTTCGTCGCGCATGCGCAGCGCATGGCCGCTGCCGCCAGGGCCGAGCGCCCCCGCGCCCTGCGCATGCTCGTGGCCGATGCGCGCACCGCGCGCGCGAGCCTTGGCGTCGCAGTGCTGTGCTCGGTGCAGAACTTCGGCTACTACGGGCTGATGATCTGGCTGCCCGCGTACCTTTCGAAGTCCTTCGGCTATTCGCTCACGAAGTCGGGGCTGTGGACCGCCGCGACGGTTGCCGGCATGGCGCTCGGCATCTGGCTTTTCGGCATTGCAGCCGACCGGTTCGGCCGCCGGCCCGCGTTCCTGTTCTATCAGGCGGGCGCCGTGGTCATGGTGTTCGTCTACGCGCAGCTTTCCACGCCGTTCGCGCTCTTGATCGGCGGCGCGGCAATGGGCGTGTTCGTCAACGGCATGATCGGCGGCTATGGCGCGCTCATCTCCGAGTTGTATCCCACCGCGGCACGCGCCACCGCGCAGAACGTGCTGTTCAACATCGGCCGCGCCGTGGGCGGGTTCGGGCCGCTCGCCGTGGGAGCGCTTGCCGCGCGCTATTCCTTCACGGTGGCGCTCGGCATGCTCGCCGCCATCTACGTGCTCGACATTCTCGCGACCCTCTTCCTGATTCCCGAACGCCGCGGCGCGGCGCTCGAGTAATCGGCGCGCATCGGTCAGACAAAAGCGCGGCCACATTATCGGCCGCGCGAATTCCCGGTATCAGTCTTTGACCCACGTGGACGCGAACGGCGCCAGGTGTACACTAATCGGCCCTGCTGGAACGCTCGTGCCGTGCGAACCGGCGGGCCTACGACCATAAAAGATTCTCTCTCTCACGTCTCTCACGTCCAGGCAGGCCTGAAAATGGATGAACAACTGAAGCAAAGCGCGCTCGCGTATCACCAGAATCCGAAGCCCGGCAAGATCTCGGTCACACCGACCAAACCGTTGTCGAACCAGCTCGATCTTTCGCTCGCGTACTCGCCCGGCGTTGCGGCCGCGTGCATGGCGATTCACGAAGAACCGCTCGATGCGCAGAAGTACACCTCGCGCGCCAACCTCGTCGGCGTCGTGACGAACGGCACGGCCGTGCTTGGCCTCGGCAATATCGGCCCGCTCGCGGCCAAGCCGGTGATGGAAGGCAAGGGTTGCCTCTTCAAGAAGTTTGCCGGCATCGACGTGTTCGACATCGAACTCGACGAAACCGACCCGGACAAGCTCGTCGAAGCCATCGCGATGCTCGAGCCCACGCTCGGCGGCATCAACCTCGAAGACATCAAGGCGCCCGAGTGCTTCTACATTGAGAAGAAGCTGCGTGAGCGCATGAAGATTCCGGTCTTCCACGACGATCAGCACGGCACGGCCATCATCGCTTCGGCGGCGATTCTCAATGGCCTGAAAGTGGTCGAGAAAAAACTCGATGAAGTGAAGCTCGTGTGCTCGGGCGCGGGCGCAGCGGCGATCGCGTGTCTGGACCTGCTCGTGAATCTCGGTCTGAAGAAAGAGAACGTCCTCGTCACGGATTCGAAGGGTGTGATCTACGAAGGCCGCGGCAATCTCGATCCGTCGAAGCAGCGCTACGCGGCCAACACCGAAGCGCGCACGCTCGGCGACGCGATCAAGGCCGCCGACGTGTTCCTCGGCTGCTCGAGCGCAGGCGTGCTCAAGCCCGAAATGGTCAAGGAGATGGGCGACAAGCCGCTGATCCTCGCACTCGCGAACCCGGAGCCGGAAATCCGCCCCGAAGAAGCGAAGAAGGTACGCCCGGATGCGATCATCGCCACGGGCCGTTCGGACTATCCGAACCAGGTCAACAACGTGCTGTGCTTCCCGTTCATCTTCCGTGGCGCGCTGGACGTGGGCGCGACGACGATCACGGAAGAGATGAAGCTCGCGTGCGTGCGCGCGATCGCGGAACTCGCCGAAGAAACCGATCAGGGCGACGAAGTGGCGAAGGCCTATGAAGGCCACACGCTCGAATTCGGTCCGGAGTACCTGATTCCGAAGCCTTTCGATCCGCGCCTCATCATCAAGATCGCGCCGGCCGTGGCGCAGGCTGCGATGGATTCCGGCGTGGCCACGCGTCCGATCCAAGACATGGAAGCCTACCGCGAGCAGCTCGGCGCGACGGTCTACCGCTCGGGCATGGTGATGCGTCCGGTGTTCGCAGCGGCGAAGTCCAAGTGCGCGCGCATCGTGTTCGCCGAGGGCGAAGACGAGCGCGTGCTGCGCGCCGCGCAGTTCGTGCTCAACGAGAAGATCGCGAAGCCGATCATCGTGGGCCGTCCGTCGGTCGTGGAAATGCGCCTGAAGAAGATGGGCTCGAAGCTGCGTCCGGGCACCGACTTCGAGATCGTCGATCCCGAAGACGATCCGCGCTTCCAGAAGAGCTGGCAGGCGTACCACGAACTCGGCGCGCGTCAGGGCATCACGCCTGACGTGGCGAAGGCTTCGGTGCGCAAGTTCAACACGCTGATCGGTGCGATTCTCGTGCATCTGGGCGATGCCGACGGCATGATCTGCGGCCTGCTGAACAGCTTCGACTATCACCTCAAGTTCATCGACCAGGTGTTCGGCAAGGCGAAGGAAGCCGAGAACTACGCGGCGATGAACCTGCTGATGCTGCCGGGCCGCAACATCTTCATCAGCGACACCTACGTGAACGAAGTGCCGAGCGCCGAGCAGCTCGCCGACATGACGATTCTCGCCGCGCGCGAAATCGAGAAGTTCGGCATCACGCCGAAGGTCGCGCTGCTGTCGTCGTCGAACTTCGGCAGCGTGCGTTCGTCGACGTCGCAGCGCATGCAGGCCGCGCGCGAGCTGATCGCCGCACGCGATCCGCAGCTCGAAGTGGACGGTGAAATGCACGGCGACGCGGCGCTCTCCGAGCTGATCCGCAAGCAGTCGTTCCCGGGCACGACGCTCACGGGCGAAGCGAACCTGCTGATCATGCCGAACGTGGAAGCGGCCAACATCGCCTACAACCTGCTGAAGGTGATCGGCGGCGAAGGCGTGACGGTCGGCCCGTTCCTGCTGGGCGCGTCGAAGCCGGTGCACATCCTCACGCCGGCGGCGACTGTGCGACGCATCATCAACATGACGGCGGTGGCTTCGGCTAACGCGAACATGGCGAAGGCTGCTGCGAAGTAAGCGCGCTTTCGTGAATCGCCTGATGTGAAAAGGGCGCTCCGTATTGCACGGAGCGCCCTTTGTTTTTACCGCCTCGAATCAGGTGAGCGTCAAGCCGCGTGCCGCGCCGCGCCGTTTTCCGGCGAGCGCCACTTCGCGAGCAACGTGGCCCACTTCGCACGCGTGGCCTTGAGGTTGTTCTCCTTGATGTGGCCGTAACCGCGAATCGCGTCGGGCAGGTTCGCGAGTTCCAGCGCGAGCGGCAGATTCGCTTCGCTCAGACCGCCGATCACTTCGCGCATCAGCGTTTCATACTCGCCGATCAATGCGCGTTCGTGACGGCGTTCCTCGGTGCGGCCGAACGGGTCGAGTGCCGTGCCGCGCAGGAACCTGAACTTCGCGAGCATGCGCATGGCTGTGAGCATGCGCGGGCCATATTGCTTCTTCACGAGCTGGCCTTTGTCGTCATGCTTCGCGAGCGAGGGCGGGGCGAGATGGAAGTTCACCTTCCAGTCGCCTTCGAAGCTCGCCTTGATCTTCTCGATGAACGCCGGGTCCGCGTAGAGGCGCGCGACCTCGTACTCGTCCTTGTACGCCATCAGCTTGTGCAGGTTCTTCGCCACGGCTTCGGTGAGCGGAGACTGACCGTCGACGTGCTCGAGCTTCGCTTCTGCCTGGCGCACGCTTTCGACGAACGCGCGATAGCGCCGCGCGTATGCCTGGCTTTGATACGCGGCGAGATACTGCGCGCGCTTGTCGATGAGCGTGTCGAGCGCCCTGGGCGTGTGCAGCGAGACGATCTTCGCCCCGGCCGCGTCGGCGTTCTGCTCCGGCATCGGCTTCTTCACGAGCTGATCCACAGCGGCGCGGTCATGCGCCACGCGGCGGCCCCATTCGAACGCCGCGAGATTCTTCTCGACCTGCACCGCGTTCAACTCGATCGCGCGCACGAGCGATTCGTGCGTGAGCGGCAGCCAGCCCTTTTGCCACGCGTAGCCGAGCACGAACGGGTTCGTGTAGATCGCGTCGCCGAGCAGCGCGAGCGCGTAGCGGTTCGCATCGACGGTCGCGACGTTGTCTGTGCCCGCTGCGGCGCGCACGTCGGCTTCGGTGTTGGAGCCCGGGAATTGCCACTGCGGATTCTTGATGAACTCGGCGGTCGGTGTGGGCGCGCTGTTGAGCACCACGTGCGTCATGCCTTCCTGCATGCGCGAGACGCAGTCGTCGCCGGCCGTCACGATGGCGTCGCAGCCGATCACGAGGTTCGCCTCGCCCATGGCGATGCGCGTGGCGTGGATGTCGTCGGGGCGGTTGGCGATCTGCACGTGGCTCATCACCGCGCCGCCCTTTTGCGCGAGACCGGTCACGTCGAGCACGGTCACGCCCTTGGCTTCGAGGTGCGCGGCCATGCCGAGCAGCGCGCCGATCGTCACCACGCCGGTGCCGCCCACGCCCGTCACGAGCACGCCGTAGGGGCGGTCGATGGCGGGCACGTCGGGCGTCGGGACGGTCGGCATCGCTTCGTTCGCGACGCTGCTCGTCTTCGGCTTGCGTAGCTGGCCGCCTTCCACCGTCACGAAGCTCGGGCAGAAGCCCTTCAGGCACGAGAAGTCCTTGTTGCAGGTGGACTGGTTGATCTGGCGCTTCGTGCCGTATTCCGTATCGAGCGGCTCGACGCTCAGGCAGTTCGACTGCACCGAGCAATCGCCGCAGCCCTCGCACACGGCTTCGTTGATGACCACGCGCTTCGCCGGGTCCGGATACGTGCCGCGCTTGCGGCGGCGGCGCTTTTCCGTGGCGCAGGTCTGGTCGTAGATCAGGATCGTCGTGCCGGGAACCTCGCGCAGTTCGCGCTGGATCGCATCGAGCTGGTCGCGGTGATGGATCGTCACGCCCGGCGCGAGCTTCGTGGCGGGTTCGCCTTCGTACTTCTCGGGTTCGTCGGTGACGATCACGATCTTCGCCGCGCCTTCGGCGGCGACCTGATGCGTGATCTGCGGCACGGTGAGCGTGCCGTCGACCGGCTGGCCGCCTGTCATCGCGACCGCATCGTTATAGAGAATCTTGTAGGTGATGTTCGCCTTCGAGGCGATCGCCGCGCGGATGGCGAGCAGGCCCGAATGGAAGTAGGTGCCGTCGCCCAGATTGGCGAACACGTGCTTGTCGTTCGTGAACGGCGCCTGGCCGACCCACGCCACGCCTTCGCCGCCCATCTGGCTGAAGGTGCTCGTGTTGCGGTCCATCCAGACGGTCATGTAGTGGCAGCCGATGCCGGCCATCGCGCGCGAGCCCTCGGGCACGTTCGTCGACGTGTTGTGCGGGCAGCCCGAGCAGAACCACGGTTTGCGCTCCGCCTGCACGCGCGGCTTGGCGAGCGCCCTTTCCTTGGCCTCGATCACACTCATGCGCGCGGCGATACGCGCGCGCACGTCCGAGGGCAATTCGAACTTGTCGAGCCGCGTGGAGATGGCCTTGGCAATGATCGCCGGCGAAAGCTCGTAGTGCGCGGGCAGCAGCCAGTTGCCCATCGGCACCGACCATTCGCCGCCCGCGCCATCCTTTTCGTCGAACTTGCCGTACACGCGCGGACGCTGTGCGTCGGGCCAGTTGTACAGCTCTTCCTTGATCGCGTATTCGAGAATCTGGCGCTTTTCCTCGACCACGAGAATCTCTTCGAGGCCGCGCGCGAAGGCGTGCGCGCCCTGCGCTTCGAGTGGCCACACGCAGCCGACCTTGTAGAGCCGGATACCGATGCGCGAGCAGGTCTCGTCGTCGAGGCCGAGGTCGGTGAGCGCCTGGCGCACGTCCAGGTAGGCCTTGCCGCCCGTGATGATGCCAAAGCGCGCATGCGGCGAATCGATCTCGACGCGGTCGAGCTTGTTGGCGCGCACGTAGGCGAGCCCCGCGTACCACTTGTAGTCGAGCAGACGCGCTTCCTGCACGAGCGGCGGATCGGGCCAGCGGATGTTCAGGCCGCCCTCGGGCATCGCGAAATCTTCGGGAAGGATGATGTTCGTGCGATGCGGGTCGAGCTCGACCGACGCCGACGATTCCACCACGTCGGTCACGCATTTCATCGCGACCCAGAGGCCCGAGTAGCGGCTCATCGCCCAGCCATGCAGGCCGAAGTCGAGATATTCCTGCACGTTCGAGGGGAACAGCACCGGCAGCCCGCAGGCCTTGAAGACGTGCTCCGACTGGTGCGCGAGCGTGGACGATTTGGCCGCATGGTCGTCGCCGGCGAGCACGAGCACACCGCCGTGCGGCGACGAGCCGGCGGAATTGCCGTGCTTGAACACGTCGCCGCTGCGGTCGACGCCCGGGCCCTTTCCGTACCACATCGAAAACACGCCGTCGTATTTCGCGGATGGATACAGGTTCACCTGCTGCGAGCCCCAGACGGCGGTCGCGGCGAGGTCTTCGTTCACACCTGGCTGAAATACGATCTGATGCGCGGCGAGATGCTGCTTCGCCTTCCAGAGGGACTGATCGAGACCGCCGAGCGGCGAGCCGCGATAACCCGAGATGAACCCCGCGGTATTGAGACCGGCGGCCTTGTCGCGTTCCTGCTGCAGCATCGGCAGGCGGACCAGCGCCTGGATGCCGCTCATGTACGCGCGGCCGCGTTCGAGGGTGTATTTATCGTCGAGCGTGACGGAAGCGAGTGCGGCTTCGAGCGAAGCGCGCTGACCTGCGTCTAGCGGGGCATTCATTATCTGTCTTCCTCCATCCAACCAATCCGTTGTGGGATCGCCAGAACTTCAGGGCCTCGGCATCTTGTGAATGCTTCGGCCGGGGTCGCCATATTGGCTTCTTTCTTTCGATAGTAGCACTCGGATAAACCCGCCGCTGCGAGCGCTCGGAGCGCCGCGCCGCATTGCGCTGCATCTTTCGGGCCTGTGGCGCCGTGTCGCGCAAGCGGCCTGAAACCCTTGTGTAATAACGGATGTATCGAATTCCTCAGAGGAGTAACAACGTGTAAAACTTGCACTACATGGGAACCGGACTTGAATATCCTGTCTAACTCCCTCACCTGTGCGAACCGCGCAGCTTCCCTGGCTGTTAACAGTTATTAAAAGGGGCACTACTGCGACAGGCAGTCTAAAAAAGGAGTCCAGCATGAATAATCGACATATCCAGACCTTCCTGACGGTCTCGGCTGCGTTCTTTGCCATGAGCGCGCCACTGCATTCGAACGCCAGCACGAAGAGCGGCGAGAGTGCGACGACCCGATGCGCCCAGTACACGCTGAGCATGAAGGCTGATACGAACGCCATGCCGGCCGCGAAGGCCGAACGCAAATCCTGATGCCGCGCTGATCCGCGCAGCATTTCATTCACCTGAATCCGGCGCCGGGGTGTGCGGCGGCGGATTCAAAAGTCAAAAAGGGCGAAGATCGTGCGATCTTCGCCCTTTTTGTTTGCCTTTGGCCGAAATTAACGGCGTGAGCGCGTCATGCCTTGTCCTGCACCACGCCACGGCGGATCTGGTCGAGCTCGATCGATTCGAACAGCGCCTTGAAGTTGCCCTCGCCGAAGCCCTGGTTGCCCTTGCGCTGGATGATCTCGAAGAAGATCGGGCCGATCTGGTTTTCCGTGAAGATCTGCAGCAGCAGGTCTTCGGGCATGCCGTCGATCAGGATCTTGCGCTTCTTCAGCTCTTCCAGCGGCTCGGTGTGGCCCGGAATGCGGCGGTTCACGAGTTCGTAGTACGTGTCGATCGTGTCGAGCAGCGCGATGTTCGACGCGCGCAGGCCATCCACGGTGCGGTAGATGTCGTTCGTGCCGAGTGCGATGTGCTGGATGCCTTCGCCGTGATAGGCGTCGAGGTACTCCTGGATCTGGCCCGCCGTCTCGCCGCCTTCCTCGTTGATCGGGATGCGGATCTTGCCGCAGGGCGAGGTCATCGCCTTCGACTTCACGCCCGTGACCTTGCCCTCGATGTCGAAATAGCGGATTTCGCGGAAGTTGAACAGGCGCTCGTAGAACTCGGCCCATTCGTTCATGCGGCCGCGGTGGACGTTGTGCGTGAGGTGGTCGATATAGGTGAGGCCGTGGCCGACCGGGTTCTGCTCGGCGCCCGCGATCGGCTCGAAGTCGACGTCATAGATGCTGATGTCGCCGATGCTGCCCGGCGCCGCGCCGTTCTTGCCGCGCCAGCGGTCGACGAAATAGATCAGCGAGTCGCCAATGCCCTTGATGGCGGGAATGTTCAGCTCCATCGGGCCCGTCTTGTTGTCGAAGCCCCACGCGCCGAGTTCGAGCGCGTGCTTGTAGGCCTTGGCCGCGTCCTGCACGCGGAAGGCGATCGCGCAGATCGACGGGCCGTGCAGGCGGGTAAAGCGCTGGGCGAACGAATCGGGTTCGCCGTTGACGATGAAGTTGATGTCGCCCTGGCGGTAGAGCGTCACGTCCTTATGGCGATGGCGCGCGATGGCCGTGAAGCCCATGCGTTCGAACAGTTTGCCGAGCGCCTTGGGGTCCGGCGCGGTGTATTCGATGAATTCGAAGCCGTCGGTGCCGACGGGGTTCTCCCAGTTGGGGACCTGCATGGTTGTCTCCTGGCTGATGTAGATCAGATTTCGTGCGCTTAGTGTAGTTCGCCGTATTGGGAGAAAACTTGCGAGTTGGGTCGCGCTGCCGTCTATCTGCGCTATAAACTGCCTTGATCGAGTAATTGGAAGGCAGAAAATGGCAAGCATCGAATTGGACGCAATCGACCGGCGCATTCTGGCGATCCTTCAGGAGAATGGCCGGCTCTCGAACCAGGAGATCGCCGAGCGCGTGAATCTCTCGCCGAGCCCGTGTTTGCGGCGCATCCGGCGGCTGGAGGAAAGCGGCGTGATTCGCAGCTACGTGGCGCTGCTCGATGCGCAGAAACTAGGGCTCGACCTGCTTGCCTACGTGAACGTGCGGCTGGAGAAGCGAGGCCCGACGGCGGCAGGGCGCGAGGGCGTGACGCATGCCGAGCTGTTTCGTGCGGCGGTGCAGACCTGGCCGGAGGTGGTGGCCTGCCACGCGATGACGGGCGATATGGACTTTCTGCTGCGCGTGCAGGTGGAGGATATGGCGCACTTCTCACGCTTCGTGCAGGACCAGTTGCTGCACCATCCTTCAGTGATCGACGTGAAGTCCAGCTTTTCGCTCGACACGTTCAAGGAGACGACGGCTTTGCCGATCCGCTGATCGCGCGCCGGCTGCAGCGGGCGCAAAAAAAGCGGCCGAAGCCGCTTTTTTCATTGCATCAGTCTGTCCCGAAGGGCAGGAGTCACGCCGCGACAGCTTGCGGCAGGACCGTTTCCATCAGCTTGCGCGCCTGGCGCGCCTGACGCTTGAGCGCGTAGTCGAAAACGGCAGCTTGCTCCTGGAGCATTTCGGCGATGATGCTGCTCTGGTCGGCCGGCTCGAGCGAGAGATAGGCATCGGCTTCGCCGTAGGCGTACTCGATCTTCATGCCCGACTTCTTCGCGATGTGCATCATCGTCGAGTTGCGCGACAGGCAGTGCATGTAAAGCGTGGTGACGTGCGTATTGCGGCTGCGGATGGCGGCGCGCTCAAAGAGCTTCGAGCCAATGCCCTGGCCTCGCGCGCTTTCCTGCACGGACACGCCGAACTCGGCCGTGCGGCCGTTGCCGTCCGCCGGCAGGTAGGCCAGATGGCCGACGCCCACGAGTTGCAGCTGGTGGTCGAACACGCCGAACACGGTGTCGCGCGTGAAGTCCATCGAGCGCACGTACTTTTCGATCACGTGGTCCGGGGCGGCCTGGCCGAAGCGCAGCAGGCGGTCATCGCTGTCGAGCGAGAGAAAGTGCGCGAGCAGGCGTTCGCGGTCTGCCGAGGTGAGCACTCGCACCATGACGGACGCATGTCCGGACGTCAGCGGACGAGCGGACGAAATGATCGGCACGTTGGCTTGGGTCGAAAGCGGGTTCATGGTGGGTTCTCCTTAAAATGCATGCCGCATGATGCAGCGCAAAACGCATTCTAGCGGAAACCCTGGGTGCGCTCTAGGGAAAACCCGGAGTGTAAATTTGAGTGTTGCGCCTAATTAATAAAAATAAGAGTGCAACTATTTGATTACTAAGAAGTATTTTTTCGGGTCGTTTGACGTGTCAACTGTTGTTGTGGTGCATCATGTCGCGCCGCAACAATCTGGCCCGAAAAATCTTACCGGTCAAACACCGTCCACGCGCCCTTCAGGCGCCCTTCAGACCGTGATCGACCATCGCGATAACCTGCTCGGCGAAGTCGCGATAGCCCAGGCGGCCACCGGGCTTGAGCCAGGTAAACGTCCAGTTGATCATGCCGAACACCATCATCGTCAGCGCGGTCTGGTTTTCGTTCGTGACGCGGCCGGGATACGCGCGCGCGAGCTGGCGCGTAAAGGCGGCGACCACGTCGCGCTGGCGGTTCAGGATGATCTCGCGCTGGGTGTCCACGAGGTATTTGACGTCGTTCAGGAGCGCCACGTGGCGGCTGTGCGAGGTTTCGTACTCGGCGAGAAACGCGCGAATCAGCTCAGCGAAGCTCTCGCGTTCGTCGTGACCGCGCCGCTGGCTCGCCCCTTCCACCTCCGCGATGATCAGCATGAGCCGCTTGGTGTAGCGATCGAGCAGATCGAAGAGGATCGCTTCCTTGCTCTCGTAATAGTGATAGAGCCGCGCCTTCGAGGTGCCGCTGGCGGCCGCGAGGTCCGACATCGAGGTGCTCGGGTAGCTCGTCTGCGCGAATTTGGCGGCGGCGAGCTCGAGAATCTGGTCGCGTTGGGTTTCGTGGTCGGGCGCTCGGGTGCGTGCCATGGGAATTCAGCGGGGGAGGGAAAGATGCGCGGCAGTTTGCGGAAGCGGCGGACGCGCGGCGCGTGCGGCAGCGGCGAGCGGCGCGCAGGCGGCGCACATATCGTCGCGCAGACGCAGTTCTTCAGCCGCGCATAGTTCACGCAGGCGCCACAGCACGACGGGCTCGCCAACGGTGAAGCCGGCGCCGCCGCGCGTGAGCGCTGCGCCGAGCGCGTCGCTGGCGAGCCACGATGCGCCCGCCGGACGGTCTTCATGCGCGTCGAGCACGTCGAGGATCATGGCGTCGAGGTCGCTCCACGTGCCGCTCGTAAAGGTATTGTCGCGCCAGCGGCGCGTCTCGCCATTGGCGAACTTGGCTTCCTGCCACTCCAGCGCGAGACGCGTGATGCGCAGCACCGAGATCGGCGCGGCGTCGGGCAAGCGCGCCTCGATGCGGGCTGCGGCGTTCGGGCCCGAAATTTCGTCGGCGGTGAGGCGCACTTCGTTCAGGCGCTGCGGGACGTCGCGCAAGCGGTAGCAGACCCGCCGCAGCGCGAGCTGGTGCGCGGCGTCGTGTGTGTGCCAGATCACCACGTGGGAGTCGTCGGCTTCGAGGGCGTTCAGCGCCGCGCAGTCGTCGTGCGCCAGGGCTGGCGGCGCATCGCCGAGACGCTCCCAGAAGGCGGCGCGTTGTACCACGCCGGGGTTGCTCGCCACGTCGATGTCGCGCAGGGGTCCGACCGTCAGGTCGTCGCGCAGGGCGATCACGCGGTCCGGACGGCCTGCCGTTTCGAGGGCCTGACGTAGCGCCGTCGCGGCCGGCTCGCCGTAAATGAGGTGAATCGTGGTCATCGACAACTCGTTGCGTTCACGATGAACGCCCTATAAGCCCGAAAGCACGCAAATAACAAAAGGAGCCGCCCGCGGGTGTCGCAGCGCTGCGCTGCAACACCCGCGGGCGGCCCCTAGTGTAAGCGGATCGCCTGCGGGCCGAAAGCGTGCTGTTGCTCTAACGCCTTAACGTTCGTCGAAACTCACGACCACACGCTCGCTCACCGGATGGCACTGGCAGGTGAGTACGAAGCCGTCCTTCACCTCCTGCTCCTCGAGCGTGTAGTTCTTGTCCATCTTGACCTCGCCCTCGAGCACCTTGGCGCGGCAGGTGCAGCACACGCCGCCCTTGCACGCGTAAGGCAGCGCCAGACCCGCTTTCAGACCGACGTCGAGCAGGCTCACGCCCTCGTACGGCAGGCGCATCTTGCGTTTCTTGCCGTCGATGACGATTTCGAGGTCGGCCGCCGGCGTGCTTTCGGTGATCTCGACGTTCGGCACGCCCGCCTGCGGCAGCGGCGAGCCGAAGCGCTCCACGTGCACCTTCTGCGGCGGCACGCCCGCGTCCTTGAACGCGGCTTCGGCGGCGTCCATCATCGGGCCGGGACCGCAGATGAAGGCTTCGTCGATCTCGTCGGCGGGCAGCAGCGTTTCGAGGAATGCCGCGCACTTGGCCTGATCGAGCACGCCATTGAAGAGCTCGACGTCCTGCAGGTCGTCCGAGAGCACGTGATAGAGGCGGAAGCGGCTCATGAAGCGGTTCTTCAGGTCTTCCAGCTCTTCGGCGAACATGATCGCGTCGACGCTGCGGTTGCCGTACACGAGCGTGAACGCGCTGCGCGGCTCCGATTCGAGCGTCGTCTTGATGATCGCGAGTACGGGCGTGATGCCAGAGCCGCCCGAGAAGGCCACGTAATGCTTGCCGTGCTCGGCGTTCAGATGCGTGAAAAAGCGGCCATCGGGCGTCATCACGTCGATCTCGTGGCCGGGCGCGAGCTGCTCGAACGCGAAATTCGAAAAACGCCCGCCGCGCACGCGCTTGATGCCGATGCGCAACTCGCCGTCGCGGTCGTAGTCGGTTACACCCACGCAGATCGAGTACGAACGACGCGTTTCCTCACCGTCGATGTGGGTCTTGAGCGTGACGAACTGCCCCTGGGTGAAGCGAAACGCCTCGCGCAGCTCGGGCGGGACTTCGAAAGCGACAGAGACCGCGTCCGCGGTTTCGGGCCGCACTTCGCGGATGCGCAGCGAATGGAATTGCGGAGTGGCCATATCAGTACGGTTTGAAGTAGTCGAAGGGTTCGCGGCAGTCGATGCAGCGGTAGAGCGCCTTGCACGCGGTCGAGCCGAACTGCGCGAGGCGTTCGGTGTGCTTCGAGCCGCAGTGCGGGCAGGCGGGCGCGGGCAACGGCTTCGGTTTCGCGATAAAGGTGATCGGCTGTTCGGCCGATTGAGGCGCGGAGCCGCAGTTGCCCGTGGGCGGCGCGATGCCATAGGCGCGCAGCTTCTCGCGCGCTTCGTCGGTAATCCAGTCGGTGGTCCACGCGGGCGTCAGGGTCGTCGCGATGCGGTAGGGCGTGAGTGCGGCGGCGTCGAGCGCGTGCGCGACGTCCTCCGCGATCTGCGACATCGCCGGGCAGCCGGAGTAGGTGGGCGTGATGACCACTTCGATCTGGCCGTCGTCGGCGCGGCGCACGTCGCGCAGAATGCCCAGTTCGCGGATCGACACGACCGGAATCTCCGGATCGGGCACCGATTCCAGCACTTCCCAGGCGCGTTCGAGCGCGTGATCTGCCGTTGCTTGCATCGTGACTTCCTCTGTTCCGGCGGGGGTGCTTACCAGCGCGCGTCCGGGTGCTGGCGCGCGAGGCTCTGCATCTCGGCCAGCACGAAACCGATGTGCTCCGAGTGCTCGCCGTGCTTGCCGGTCGTGATGTGGAACACCTGCTCAGGCAGCGTAAGCGTGGCTTCTTCGAGCGCGGCTTCCACGTCGGCGCGCCACGCGGCTTCGAACTGCGCCGTGAGAGGTGCGATGCCGGCTTCGGCCACGGCCGTTTCCACGGCGTCCGTGCTGAAGAATTCCCGCGTGTACGGCATCAGCCAGTCGAGCGCGGCCTGGGCACGGCGGTGCGATTCGTCGGTGCCGTCGCCGAAACGGATCAGCCACTCGCGCGCATGGTGCACGTGGTAGCGCGTTTCCTTGATCGAGCGCTCGGCGATCGCGGCCAGCTGCGGGTCGGCGGAGCGCAGCAGCGCGGTCCACAGATGCTCCATCAGCGTGGCGTAGAGGAAGTTGCGCACGATCGTCACGGCGTAGTCGTTGGACGAATGCGTCGTGCCGGCGAGCGGGCCGAAATGCGGCAGCTCCGCGAGCGTGTAGTTCGCGAATTCGCGCTCGGCGCGGAAGTAGGCGTAGTCGTCCTCGGTGCGCTCGCGGCCGGTGAGCGCCTTTTCGAGCGTGGCGGCATGCGTGTAGAGCAGGCGCGCCTGACCGATCAGGTCGAGGCTCATGTTGGCGAGCGCGATGTCTTCTTCGAGGATCGGGCCGTGGCCGCACCATTCCGTGTTGCGCTGACCGAGGATCAGCGCCGTATCGGCGAGGCGCAGCACGTACGCGAGTTGTTCAGGCGTGGGCGTCGTCATGTTGCGCTCTTACATGTGGTTGACTTCGTCGGGCAGCGTGTAGAACGTCGGGTGGCGATAGATCTTGTCGCCGGCCGGCTCGAAGAGCTCAGCCTTTTCGTTCGGATCCGATGCCGTGATTGCCGACGACGGCACCACCCAGATGCTCACGCCTTCCTGGCGGCGCGTGTAGACGTCGCGCGCCATGCGCAGCGCCATCGAGGCGTCGGAGGCGTGCAGGCTGCCACAGTGCTTGTGGTCGAGCCCCTGCTTGCTACGCACGAACACTTCCCAGATCGGCCATTCCTTGTTCATCGTGGATCTCCTTCCTTCCTGATTCATGTATGAGGTGTGCTCAAGCTGCGTGCTTTTCGGCGCGCTGACGTTGCTTTTCGGCATGGGCGAGGGCGGCTTCGCGCACCCACGCACCTTCGTTGTGCGCCTTCACGCGCGTGCCGAGACGCTCGCGGTTGCACGGGCCGTCGCCGTTCACGACGCGCCAGAATTCTTCCCAGTCGATCGTGCCGTAGTCGTAGTGGCCGCGCGCTTCGTTCCATTTCAGATCCGGGTCGGGCAGCGTGACGCCCAGCACCTTCGCCTGCTCGACCGTCGCGTCGACGAACTTCTGGCGCAGATCGTCGTTCGAGATGCGCTTGATGCCCCATTTGGCCGACTGGTTGCTGTGGACCGAATCGGCATCGCTCGGGCCGAACATCATCAGCACCGGCCACCACCAGCGGTTCACGGATTGCTGAACGAGTTCGCGCTGCGCTTCGGTGCCGCTCATCATGGCGAGCAGGGCGTCGAAGCCCTGGCGCTGGTGGAACGACTCTTCCTTGCAGATGCGGATCATGGCGCGCGCGTACGGGCCATACGTGCAGCGGCACAGCGGGATCTGGTTCATGATCGCCGCGCCGTCCACGAGCCAGCCGATCACGCCGACATCGGCCCACGTGGGCGTCGGGTAATTGAAGATGCTCGAATACTTGGCCTTGCCGGCGTGCAGGGCATCGACGAGCTGGTCGCGCGACACGCCGAGCGTTTCCGCCGCGCTATACAGATAGAGGCCGTGGCCCGCTTCGTCCTGCACCTTGGCGAGCAGGATCGCCTTGCGCTTGAGGCTCGGCGCGCGCGAGATCCAGTTGCCTTCCGGCAGCATGCCGACGACTTCCGAGTGCGCATGCTGCGAGATCTGGCGCACGAGCGTCTTGCGATAGGCTTCGGGCATCCAGTCCTGCGGCTCGATCTTGCCGTCGGCGGCCATGATGGCGTCGAACTGCGCCTGCTCCGGCGAGGTTGCGTCCGCGTCGAGCGGAGCAACGTTGCCGGGGATGTCGAGGGATTGCGTGTACATGAAGACGCTCTCGTCGAAGTTGGGTATGTCGCGCAGTATAAACCAACCGACCGGTCGGTAAATGAATTTTTTGAGGTAGGACAAAGAAATTCGGGCCTACTGCTGAGTTTTAGTGGGGCGGCAGCAGGAATGCCTGGGATTTGTTCGTTTGTGTGGCTTGTGCGTGGGTTTTCGCGTGGTTTCGTGCGCCGGATTGTCAGGCGTATGGAAGGCTGCGCACCGGGCCATGGGGCACAATGCCCCTTTGCCTGCGCACTCGTTCACGGATGAAGATTTCTTTTGCTCCCCTCGCGGCTGCGGCCGCTGTGTTCATTTCACTTGGCGCCGCGTCTCCGGCGTTCGCGGATCAAGCCCCGGGCCCCTGGGTCACGAGCTGGGCGACGGCGCTGCAGTCGATTCCCGAGCGCGACGCGCTCCCGGCGCTGTACCGCGCGCCCGAGGTGGCCGGGCGTACTGTTCGGCAGATCGTGTATCCGACGCTGGGCGGCACGGTCGCGCGGGTGCATGTGAGCAACCTCTATGGGCGCACGCCGCTCGTGATCGAGGCGATGGCGATTGCGCCGTCTGCGGGCGGCGCGGCGGCGAGCGAGGCGGGTACGGCGCACGTGACCTTCGGCGGTCGGGCGTCGGTGTCGGTGCCTCCCGGCGCGGCGCTCGATAGCGATCCGGTGCAGATCGATCTGAAGGCGCACGCCCCATATGCCATCAGCTCCTATATGGGACCCGAGCAAAAGATGGTCGCGTGGCACCGCGTGGCGAGTCAGGTGAATTACGTCTCGCGTCCGGGCAATCACATCGCGGATCCGTCGATTGGCGCGTTCACCGAGCGCTTTACGCAGTTCGCGTGGGTGACGGGGCTAGCGGTCGAGGCGCCGGGGGCGTCGACGGTTGCGGCGATCGGCGATTCCATTACCGATGGCATGCGTTCCTCGCTCAATCAGAACCGTCGCTGGCCGGACGCGTTGGCGCGCCGCATCGCACAGTCGCAGCGCACGGATCTCGCCGTGATCGATCTAGGGATCAGCGGCAACCGGCTGTTGAGCGATTCGCCTTGCTACGGCGAGGCGCTCGAGCGGCGCTTCGGCCGCGACGCGCTCGGCCATCCAGGCGTGAAGACGGTGGTGCTGCTTATCGGCATCAACGACATCAACTTCCAGGGGATGCCGGCACGATCGGGCCTCGACTGCGACTTTCCTCATACGCATGTGGACGCGAATGACCTGATCGCTGGGTACCGTCGCGTGATCGCGCAGGCGCACGGGCGCGGCGTACGCATTTTCGGCGCGACGCTCACGCCGGCTTCGCTGCCGCCGGAACGCGAGGCGATCCGCACGGCGGTGAACCAGTGGATTCGGACGAGTGGGGCATTCGACGGCGTGGTCGACTTCGATGCCGCGCTGCGTGACCCGGCGGATCCGGCACGACTGCGTTACGGCTATGACAGCGGCGACCACATCCACCCCAGCGATGCGGGCTACGCGGCGATGGCGAATGCGGTGCCGCAGGAGGTCCTTACCCGGAAGTAAGGAATATTTTCGCCACCCCCTTGCACGACGTCAGCGGGGGCGATAAGATTTGCCCCCTTCGCAGTTCGATGTCTCTGACGTCAGGCAGCGAGGGCCGCCGAGGAAACCGGCGGACGCAGGAGTCAGCAGCTTTTTCAAGCGGTGAGCGAAAAAAAGGGGTTGACGAAGCGAAAAGGATTCTTCATAATCTCGTTTCTCTGCTGCTGACGCAGCAACGCAGAAAGAAGCCGGTAGTTGAGCAGTTTTAACGGCGCTTTCGCGAACGATCTTTAAAAATTTACAGCCGATAAGTGTGGGCGCTTGATGCGGTGGCGACCTGATGTCGTTCTTC
>NZ_SMOD01000090.1 GCF_004353905.1 Paraburkholderia guartelaensis
GCCGGCCGTCCATCGTCTTCACATTCGAATATTGCTCAAGCATCGCCGCCAGTTCCGCCTCGATTGCCTGCTGGATGATTCGCCGCGCCCCTTGCTGGATCAGATCGTCCAGGCCAGGTGCGCCTTCAAATTGCGTTTCTGCTGTTTGACCGTTGCTCGTTTCCTGCGTATGTTTCGCCATGGTGGTGGAGTTCGATTGAGGAAGTGTTACCGTGGAAAGCAACATTCTCCTCCAATCGCCACCGCCTTCTCCTGCCTCCTCCCTACGCCGCATACACCAGTTCCGACGATAACTCTTGACGGGGTCGTGTAAGGCCGTTCCCGGTGAATCTCACCTATTCCCCGCTGTCCTAAAGACTACTGACTGGGACGTTTGCTTTGCGTCCACAGCCACGTCAATTTGCCTACCGACATACGCATATGCGCCGAAGTTTTATCCATATTGGGACACACAAGACTGGAACAACCTCCATTCAACGGTCGTTGACACAAGTCCCGTTGTCCGTATCGAAAGCGGGCTTTCATTTCCCCGATGCGGGTAGATGGACGGCCGATTCAGGACACCATGGCCTCGCCGCTACTGTCTCTTCAAGCGAACACGCAGTGCTGGTCGACTCACTGACGAGCGAAATCGCTCGAGTCCCGCACCATGTCGTTCTCTCGAGCGAAGAATTCACGCGCATGCTATGGCATAACACCAGTGGGTTCCAGCAACTCGTCGATCGCTTACTGACTGTGGTCGATCGCGTGACCGTGATCTTTTATTTGCGACGCCAGACTGATTTCATCGAAAGCAACTATATCGAACGCCTGAAGAGCCGATTTAGCCTTGGATTTTCGACCTATGCCTTCGCACGCATAGACGAGGATCTCGCGGAATTTCCTCTTGATTACAGGCGTCTGGTCGACGTTCTGGATCGTGTCCAAAACATCGATGTCGATGTTCGCTCATATGATGGAGTTCGTACATCGGGCGTGCTGGACGATTTTCTCTCCTCTATCGACTGGCCGGCTGGTCATCCGATCGATGAGTATCGAATCAACGAGTCGCTTCCGCTGGTCGAATCATTGAAAAATTTCTGGCGCGCTCACACGCAGCGCGCCATGTCGGGTGCTGAGGAACGAGCAATCGAACTGATCGCTATGCCGCTGCCAGCACGTCCGCGTATGGACACCCGAACGCGCCGCCATTTGATTCGGCACTTCGACGCATGCAATCGCGAACTGGCCGCTCGCTTTGCGCTCACCCCGCTGATCGAGGCTATTCCGGAAGAACTCACATTTGGTGCCTGGACGGGGCTTGACGATACCTCGCCGCCCCATCAGGAATCGATGTGGACGGTCACACTCGATCAGTTGTTCTCCCGCACTTTTATCGAAATAGTGCAGGCAGTATCAGAGCGGCTTGGGAAAACCGAGACGGCAATGCTCGCGGCGCAGGCGTTGGTGCTCAAGCAGCATGAGCAGCTTGAGACAATGCAACAAGCTCTCGACAAAACCAAAGAGGCGCCGAGGCGACGCCGCTTATTCTGGCAGCGGTAACTCGGCATAGAGCCTGGATCGTTCGACTGTTCTACCGCGATATCCATCGCAGAGGCTCCGACGTGCCCTTTTACAGTCTTCGCGACAACATCCATTCATGATCAGATCTGTGCGCGCCTATTCTCGCGCACAGTGTGAAAGCCGTTTCATTGCGCCCGACTGGCAGAAGCAAGGCTTTGATATGTCGATCCGTAGACGCCAAGCGTCTGCTTTTCGTAACTACTGCCAGATGCGGCGTCCGCAATTGCCCAGCGCAGCAAGTCTTGTGCGAGTGTCGGACTGAAGAATGGGAACGCGGCACGCAAGTCGCCATGCGTTAGATAGACATACCATAGCGTTTGCAAAGCGTCTTTCGCGTCCGGATGCTCACCTGCCAGATCCGCGAAATACGGGGGCATTCGCAGAAGGCGTGCGGCCGCGGAGAGATCTGGCTGGTTTGAACACAGGTCTTCTCGGTGAAGCGCAACTTCGCCGTACAAATTGTCATGGCCTTCCAGGCCACTCAACTCGAGCCTAACGTTCTTCGGGACGACCTCTTTGCCGCACTCAGCTGACGCGGCCAGAAGCGAATTTACTCGTAGCCAGACGGAGCGCTCATGTCCAAACGAAAATGCACTCACCATAGGCACCACACAGACTAGGGACAGCAAAAATGAGAGTGCGTACCTACCTGTGCCGCGCTCCGCCGCGATAGATGACGCGTAGCAGCCGATCCCTGCAAAAAAAGGAATCAAAAGCGGCGAAGCGTGAAACTCGCCAAATGCCCAAGCGATTCCGAACGAGCCCCTACCCACCGTGAAGGCCGCTATCCACAGAAGACCTGTGCCACTGATTAGAAAAGCCACGCGATCGATTGAGAGCGCAAAGCGACGCCTCAATGCGAACACCGTTCCAACACACCAAGCAGCGACAGACAGCAATCCGAGAGGCAATGCGATCGATGGATTTCTAATGCCAAAACCGCCCCCCACAAGGGTAATTCCCAGCGCCAGACGCTGCATGACGCCCTGTCCAGTTTCGCTGGCTGCAGACTGCGGGGCGCTCCCATATTGACCGTGTAACAGTAGCCAGGTGGCGACCAGAAACACGGTGACGTGCAAGGCAAATATCAAAACCCCGACGAGTCGCTTGCCCGAGTTCTTGCCGAAGTGAGAGAGATAGAGTATGTGAGCGCCAGCGGTGAGCCACAAGAACGATCCCTGTGCCTCGCTTCCTGTTGCAAGCAGACAGAGCAGAGCAACGAGCGGATATGCGCGTAACCCGTATCGCTCAATCAGAGCGATGTTCAGAGCGAGAAACGCCAGATCGATGTAGAACCATATCTGGAATTCCCATAGCAAATAGCTCACTTGCGAGCCGTTAAGAATCGCCGCACATACCAGGCAAGCGAGCAAGAACCGCGTCCGGTAATTCGGAAGCACATTCCTTGATGTCGCATACACGAGACCGGCAAACGCGAGCAACAGGATCGCGTTGGCAACGACGATCGACCAAACGTTACCGGGAAAAATCTTTAGGAAAAGCATCGCAACTGCGTAGTGGAACGCAACAGGATGTTCGTTGTTCCGGGTAACCAAAAGGTCCAGAAAGTGCAACCGCCCCTCTGCGAGCCGATCGAGCTCGAAGAAGTACGCGTAGCTGTCCCTGTTCGGCCAATGGGGACCGTAGTGAGCTACCCAGGTTGCCAGAACAATGAATGCTGCAGCAAACGGAAGCAACACCAGAGCGCGCGACGACGCGAAAGCTTTCATTGGCAGGGAATTAGCGGTCAAGATTTCGCAATCATCGCACAATCCGCACGACGGACGGTGACTCTTCGCGTAGTTGCAAGAAAGATCATCCATTCGTCTCGGCGGCTATGCGATCGCATAGTTCTTGAACTCGAACTGAAATCCGCTTTCCGCGTGCGCCAATGATGAACATGCGCACGCTACCAGGCGTAAACCTCGTCCAACTGTTGCTTGTCGCAGCCTTCGCGCCAGGCTTCCCAAAATCTCGATTGCTGATCGTACGGAATTGACTCTCTTGACCCGCGCAAGCGGGCAGCCTCGCACCCCTCGAAGGCTTTGCAACTCCGATTCGTAATTGTGTCTGCGGATGTAGCTGGGATCTCCGGAAGCACGACAACCTTACCGGCGGCAATACAACGATCGCCTAAGGTCGATGTTATGTTATGAAACATTGTGTAAGATCCTGGAAGTTGAATTCGCACACAACTTTGTCGAATGGTTTCCTCAATCCAGTTTTTGCGCTTCGTCGCTTCCTTTCTCGTTCTGGTCAGCCATTCCGCCAACGTCCTGAATGTGCCAAAGTCGATCACCGTGGGAGATGCGGGGGTCGACATCTTCTTCATCGTTAGCGGTTTCGTAATCGGACTGGTGGGGCCGCTGGAGCCCAGCGCTACCCAGTTCTGGCTCAAGCGCCTGATTCGCGTCTTCCCGCTGTACTGGATCGCCCTGTTGGCTTTTATCGGCTTTCGCTACTACATGTGGCATGTCGTGCCGGGGACGGTCGACTTTCTTCATTCGTTCGCCCTGATTCCAAGTCTCGAACCCGGATGGTCCCCGATCCTCTTTCCGGCATGGACCCTTTCTTACGAGATGTTCTTCTATGCGGTGTTCGGCATCGCCTTGGCGCTCTCGCGGAGATACGCCGTGCTTTCGGTCTCATTGCTGTTCCTCCTGCTTGGATGCACCCCCCTGAGGTCGATAGGCGGGGCACTGGATTTGACGCTACTCCTCGAATTCATCGCTGGCCTGATGGTGGTGATCGGCTACCAGCGACTCTGGATCTCGAAGCGCAATCCGGCGCTTGGCAAGTTGATGATCGCTGCGGCTGTGGTCATGCTTTTCGTCCACAGCGGAGACGTCAAGACACGCGTCATCGAATGGGGAGTGCCATCGCTGATACTCGTGCTGGGGATGATCCAGCTGGAGGGCATGCAATTCTTTCGCAAAGGCATTGTGCCGATTTTGGGCGCGGCGAGCTATGCGACATATCTCTTTCACATTACGCTGATGACCGCGGTACGGGAAGCTGTGGCGTCACAGTTCCACACCGACCTGAGAGGTTATCCGCTGGTCGGAATGCCTCTTCTTGTGGCTGTCTCGTTGGTTGGCGGAGTGCTGGTGCACCTCTATGTCGAGAAGCCGATCATGGTGCTCCTGAGGCGGCTGCTGAGAAGGCCCCAAAAGCAAACGAACCGAGCCACTGCGCCGTCACGGGCCATTCAATCAGACTCAGTACCGTGAAGGCATCGTCAATTCGTGTATCGACTTCCGTATCTGATTGTAAGGATTCGAGTTCGTAGCGTTCCCCTGATCGCGCAAACACGCGCATGCGATTCCGAAGTCGCGACAGACATTGCCGTCCGTGTTCGTCTATGCGCTCGAGACTTCTGCGTTAGCGTGGATAGCTTGCACAGAGGAGACGGCCTTGGTGCTAGATGCCGTTGCGATGATGTCCGGCGCGGTCGCCGGATTTGACTCGCCGCCGCATGCGGCCTGGAATGTTGACAGTACCTCTATCCGAAGCGTGCCGTGGTTGCGCGGAGCGCTCACAAGAAACGGGATTGACCGAGCTGAAAAGGCCCGCTCAACCCCTCATCGGATCGCTCCTCTCTTCAACGCACGCTTCCCAGCGAGCCCATCGGACAAAACTGCTTTCCAGAACTGGTTAGCGCATAGAACTTGATTCCATCCCACACCATCGGCCTCGCGTAGCCGTACCAGCCCAGGTTCTGGTCGAATGATTGCCCAATCCACTCTTCAGCGCGACCGCTCTTTCGTGTGCTTCTCGCTGCACCAACGATGTGATTCGTCGAGTCGACAGCAATTACAGTGGTCGCAGGCTTACGCTCATCGGTCATCCATGCCCAGCCAGAGATGATGGCAGGAGCCCCGGCGACATCGAAGTATCGCGTTGATTGCCCAGTCATAGCTGTTACGCGTTGCACTTCACTACGGCATGCAGTCTCCGTTCTTGTTGCGAAGAACGCTGATGCATCATCACCAATCCGGAAAGGAAAATAAGCAAAAACGCCGAGGTTGTGCCGCTTCGCATATTCCATATATTCGGCAGCTTCCTTCTCATTGACGTCCATCTGCCGCAACTCACCTTGATCGTTGATCTGGATGAATCCAACCAATGCAGCTTCCCAGGCCGTATCACGCGACTTCTTCCAAAGCTGTTCTTCCCGATCGAGAGTAAGCAAAGTGAAGGAAAGCATGACCCCAAATGCCGCCAGCATGGATGCAGGGACATATTGCCTGCGGGATTTATTGGCCTGAAACAAGACTCCGGCGACCACAGCGTAGAAACCGAGCCACGCCAAGGCTGCGAAGGATGCGTACTTTTTGGTGAGCGCCCCCGAAACAATGCCGTACTGGGCGCGTGCCAGGCCTCCCGCGAAGCTCGTACCAATGACGATGACTAGCAACACGAAGCCGAAGACTGCGAGTCGACCGCCGAGCCCAGGACGGATCAGACGTGCAATTGCAAACCCAACGGCCCCAACGAAGAGAATGATGCCGCACACGGTTGCCGTGTGCGGAGAATCCCCCCAGGTAACGAAGTTTCCCGGCCACGGATCAGCGCGTATGAAGGGGCCGCCAATGTACATCAGCGAGAACTTGAGAATCTCCAGTACGTTATGTGAGCGCTCCCCAGTCGTTGGGGTAATCGCCAGCATGATCGCCGTATGAATGATCGCTAGCACAGCCAGCGTAACGGTCGTGGATCGCTTCCATCGAAGTACGATAGAGGTTGCAGCAGCAGCAATAAAGACGATCGGGGAGTTGCCTAGCGTGAAGGTCCCGACAAAGGCCAGCGCCAGCAATGCGGCAATTAGTTTGGCTGGTTCTGGACCCTCTTTCGCCGACGCATTGCTCATGACGAATGCCGTCACTACGCAAATGAAAGTCATGACGGCGAATTGCAACTGAAACGGTACGAACAGCGTGTATAGAAAGTTAGGATTTATGAAGAAAAGCAGGATCAGCGACAGGAGAGAAAGTCGTAAATAACGGTTCTCAAACAGCCCGCTTCTGAGAAAAACGACCCATGAGACGACGCCCCCCAAGATCTGCAGGAGATTTGTTGTCAGGACTTGACTGAACTCTCTTCCAGTGAAAAAGCGCTCATCGATCAATGACACAAGCCGAGTGGTAAAAATTCTGTGCTCGTTGTGCGGAGAAATCATGTACGCCATGAACGTCCTGAAGTCCGTCATGGCGTTGTGCATCCGTACGTGATCGTACATATCGTCGTACCACGGCACCGGGATCAGATTTCTGGACTGCCAGGCTAACGTGCTCAACACCACATACCCGGCAACGACAGCGCAGATGGCGAGCAAGACGCCAATATAAAAACTGCCGATCTCGGTTGCTTTATTTTTACGGTCCTCAGTCTTCATTGATTCCTCTAGAGCAGGCTTCGGAGCTAGTCCGGTCTGTTCTCTTTTCGCACCAGGAACTTCCACATTTCGGTAAGACATAGCTATTCCATCCACGCGCCTGCAACAGTAGGCAGATGATCAAAGGTAACCGCTTGCATCGGGCTTGCTGGCTAGGAAAACGGGTTGGCTCATACTAAAGACGGACTCTTCACGGATATGCAGAAATTGCTAAGGAACAGGGGTAGTCATCACAAGCGCGATGTTCACGAACGATTTCAAACCCGACACGCCGGTCCGCCTCCAAAAGTTGAGAATATGTGATGCGATTGACCGCTTCCGACATCGAGACCAGCAGTCGCCGAACTTTGTTCGCGGTCACCGCGCGGCGGCGTTCTACAAAGTACCGACGATGGTGCATCGACAGATGTGCCCACGGAATGGGCAGCGTCCGCAATACGATCGAGTAGCTATTCCGCTGACACAGCGGCCCCTTGGATCTTCTCGCAGCAGGGGCATAGTACACGGTTATTGGCCGCTCTAGAGCGGGACCGCGACCGCATGCTCGCCATTCGCCCAGATGCCCCCTGCTCTGGCGACGGATTGCCAGCCAGATCCCGAACCCATCGCAGGCCAGTACCTTCGTGTGGGCCGACCTCCGATTCGCAAGCACACATGGTGTGGTGCGATCGCATCACACCGAACCCTTTCGCCACCTGTGGTAAGAGGGCCCCAGCGCCAGTGCCCATATCGGCTGGCTCGGTCGCCAACCGGAGCGCGTCGATGCTGCGCAACGCCGCTCCCCCTCCAACCACGCCGCACAGTCATTTGGCGCTGACAGCGACCGGCGTGCGGCCTCCGTAGAGTTATCGTCGGAACTGGTGTATGCGGCGTAGGGAGGAGGCAGGAGAAGGCGGTGGCGATTGGAGGAGAATGTTGCTTTCCACGGTAACACTTCCTCAATCGAACTCCACCACCATGGCGAAACATACGCAGGAAACGAGCAACGGTCAAACAGCAGAAACGCAATTTGAAGGCGCACCTGGCCTGGACGATCTGATCCAGCAAGGGGCGCGGCGAATCATCCAGCAGGCAATCGAGGCGGAACTGGCGGCGATGCTTGAGCAATATTCGAATGTGAAGACGATGGACGGCCGGCG
>NZ_SMOD01000091.1 GCF_004353905.1 Paraburkholderia guartelaensis
ATCAACGCCAGGCGGGAAGTGCCGATCAAGGTCCGCCAGAAAAAGTATCTGAATAACATCATCGAACAGGATCATCGGGCAATCAAGCGCCGGACCGGACCGATGCTTGGGTTCAAGAAATTTCGTTGCGCCCGCATTCTCCTGGGTGGCATCGAAGTCATGCAGATGATCGTCAAGGGGCAATTGAACGATGGCGGCGTTGGTCAAACTCCCGCACAGCAGTTCTATTCGCTGGCTGGATAAGGAATCCATACCATATCGCTCTTGGCCGACCTTTCGCTCTTACTGCGACAGAACCTTATTCCCGCGACAGCTTCTACCGCTTCAAGGAACTGTACGACAAGGGCGGCGAGGCGGCCCTGCAGGAAATCTCCCACCACCGCCCGCTGCTGAAGAACCGCGTGGATCCGCAGGTCGAGGCGGCGGTGGTCGAACTGGCCCTGGAACTGCCCGCTTACGGCCAGATCCGTATCGCCAACGAGGTGCTCAAACGCCATGCCCTCAGCGTCTCGCCGCAGGGGGTTCGCAGCATCTGGCTGCGCCATGACCTCGAGACCATGAACAAGCGCCTGAAGTCGCTGGAGGCGAAGTCCGCCCAGGAAGGTCTGGTGCTGACCGAATCGCAACTCACCGCGCTTGAGCGTGCCAAACTGGAAAAGGAAACGCACGGCGAATTCGAATCTGAATGTCCCGGTTACTGCGGAGCCCAGGATACCTTTTACGTCGGCACGCTCAAGGGCGTCGGTCGGGTCTATCAGCAAACCTTCGTTGACACCTACTCGAAGGTGGCGTTTGCCAAACTCTACGACCGCAAGACACCGCTGCCGGCGGCCGATCTGCTTAACGATCGCGTGGTACCGTTCTTCGACAGCTACGGCATCCCGCTCGCACGCGTTCTGACCGACCGGGGGACCGAGTACTGCGGCAACCCGGAGCATCACGAGTACGAGCTCTACCTGGCCGTGGAAAACATCGATCACACCCGCGCCAAAGCACGTTCCCCGCAAACCAACGGCATCGTCGAGCGGCTTCACAAGACCATGCTCAACGAGTTCTATCGCATCGCGTTCCGCCGGAAGATCTACGACTCGATCGCCGCTCTTCAAACCGATCTCGACGCATGGCTTGACCAGTACAACAATGAGCGCGAACATCAAGGGCGATGGTGTTACGGCAAGACGCCGATGCGTACCTTCCTCGACTCACTCGAACTCGCCAGGGAGAAACTGATTCCTCACTGAATCGCCTTCCCTACTTCGTTTCTCCGACTATCTGTCAGCTCCGGTCCAGGCTAATACAGGTCATCTGCACCGGGCGTTCTGTCGACGCTGAACGCAGCCTTGCGCAGCGCGCTTTCCTCCGGGCTCTCGCCTGCCCGGACGATGTCGTGAAATAAAATTCGCATGATGCGGCCTCAATGGCCTCAATGTTGGATCGGCAGGCGTTCGCAGTTTAACGTCTCTTTGGACGCGACGCCGGCTAACCCTGTGCCCCGCAATAACTGAGAACGAAAGTGATTCCCGATCCCCGTGGGCGGCCAAAACCCGCGTCCTCGAGTTCATACTGCAGGCGGAAGAGAAGCGGAACCCCACGCCTTTTAACAGTCCCCAGCTAGCCGGCGCACGTCCTCCGGCAGTTCGTCCATGCGCACTTTGTACAGGATCACCATGTTCGCGGCGAGGTGGTTGTACTTGGGGCGGTCTGAAGAAAGGGGCGACAAGATGCTCGTCGAAATGACCCGAAGCCGCCTCAAAAGGTTTGGACAGTCCTCAGAAAACCTGAAGCGAGTCAGTTCGTCCAGGCTCTTCAGCCTGCTCATCATCGGTTCTCAATTCGTTCAGCCCAACACCTTAACCGATTTGCCCACGCGCTATTGGCACCGCAGCCCTTGATCTTCAGCAAGGAACGTCTTCATTTCGTCCTCCTTGACACATGCACCCCGTATCGTGCAGCAATAGGGCATTCCGTGAGGAATATGTAGCCATGCCGAAAATCGATGCAGGATCCCGTACGGCGGCGCTAGATGTAGCATCAGTTCTGCGCCCGCTGGCGACGTCCTTAGCGCTCCCGTTGCCTCCGTCCCACCGCAACCATCGTGCAGCACCACTAACGCGGTTGGTGTTTGGCCGTCCAAGCTGGAGAACGACAGGCGCTGCGTCACACGGACGCAACTTGGTTGCCGCGTCATTGGAAGCAGCCGAGGCGCGAACTGCGGTGCCGGCGTTGACGCAACAATTGGGCATGAGTCACACAAAAGCGCTGGCGACGCTCGGTCCAGTGCTTGGGCACCGGGGACTGGAAATGTCGTCGATTGTTGGAACTTCCTCGCGTCCGCCCGTTTCACTACCCCCTCGCCTGCGAGACAAGATTGCGGCTGTCGAAGGCGCGATGCACGAAGCGAAAGCGCCGCTGAGGCAGTACGCGCAAGCGGCGACTATCCGCGTACGGCATCGTGCCACGCAGGAGTCTTCAATAACGCACTTGACATCGCAAACCTGAATGCGTTGGCAGATGTCGAGACTTCGCGAGGAGGAAATGGTGGATGGCGCTCGGCCGCCAATTGCACTTGGACCGCCGAGACAAGTATGGTTCAATTCTGCCGGCCAAAGGCGACTGCTCTTGATCACCCTGCGGAGGGAGTCAAGTCGATGCATTCATAATCACACCCCAGTTCCGAGGATTTCGGCCCGGTGCGGGCAACATTGGAAATGGCCAAAGCTCATCGACTCCCTCTACGTGCCCATTCGTGATGACGTCATCGATAATTTCCGCTTTCAGTTGAGCTTGCGCGATATCGAGGAGTTGCTCTTTGAGCGCGGGGTGATCGTGAGCTACGAGACGATCCGATGCTGATGCGACAAATTCGGCAAGAGCGTGGCGCACCGGGTGAAAGCCGCGCGGCGCAAGCCCGGTTCAACCTGGCACCTTGACGAGATGTACGTCACGCTGCGCGGTGAACCGTATCTGCTATGGCGAGCGGTGCACGAGCATGGCGCCGAACTCGACATCCTGGTGCAGAAGCGGCGCGACACGGCCGCGGCCAAGCGCTTTTTCAAGCGGGTGCTGCGCTCAAACCCGGTACCCCGCAAGATCGTTACCGACCAGTTGCGCAGCTACCCGGCGGCCAAAGCCGAAATCCCGGAGCTGGCGAGCGTGAAGCATGTGTTCGTTAAAGCGGCGGCCCGGGTGAACAACCGCGCCGAGAATAGCCATCAACCCACGCGTGAACGCGAGCGGCGCATGCGCGGCTTTCGTGAGCCGAAACGCAGAAATTCCTTTCTTGCTTCGGGCCAATCCGCCAACATTTCCCGCTCAAGCGACATCTGGTGCGTGCTTCGCTTTATCGCAAACAGCTTGCCGCACGATTTGTGGCTTGGCGCGAATTCACCGATGCCACCCAAAATCCGTCCTTCGCTTTCTGATTACCCGGCCTGCAGGCCATCAACTCGTCTCATTTCGCTGAGTTGACAATGCCCGGCCAACGCCACCCCGCCAGCCGACGCGGAAATTGCCAACGATGGACATATTACCGACGAGCCCGCACAACTGAACGACATCGGCACCCATTGGTACCAACACTCCGCGCGGCCCGGCCAGACGCCGGCGGTCACGTGGTCATTCGATGTGGCACGCGACGCGGTGCTGACTATTGGCTCACCCGGCAGGACTGCAACCCTAATCGGCAGCTTGCGCGCTACGCGTTGAAGCCAGAGCCTATCGCACCTGTCGGTTACGTCGCCATGCTCGCCCGAACTCGTGGGTCCAGCTTCGCGCCTATCCTGCTGTGACCGACCTCGTCGTGCGGGCACACAACGGGGTGACCTGCGGATTGCCGCCGTTCACTGCTCGACAAAACCAGATTCTCGGCGCCCTCGGCCGCGGTCTCTCATGCCGGAGCATTGCTCGGGAACTGTCGATCAGCGAGTTCACCGTACGCAAGCACCGAAGCAACATGCTCACTAGGCTCTGCTTACGCAATGTTGCCGAACTCGTCACTCATGCACGGCGACAGGGATGGTTAATGCCACCCACCTTACTCGAAAAAAGACTGCTCCCTATCGGCACGTGAACATGAAGTAACAGCGCTCGTCGTTGAAGGGCGAACCAGTAAAGAGATTGGACGCCTGCTCGGCATCACTGACCTCACTGTGCGCAAGCACCGCGAGAATGTTCTGCGGAAGCTGGACTTGCGCAGCACGGCCGAACTCGTCTCACGGCTATCCAACCCAGGTTTTGACGATGTCTGAACAGCGTGCGTCTTACCCGATACGACATCGGGAGTATTGAAGACCTCGGCCAATATAAGCACGATAGCCAGAACAAACCGGACGCATTGAGCTTACCGGCATAACGCGGGGAACAGGATGGGGGGACAACCAATGGATACCGAACCAATTTGCGTAGCCGCTACCCAATAGGAACGCCCAGTGAACATGCCTCCATCGACGACGCGGGTACTCTTGATCGCTCCCCCATGCTGGCCGAACCAGATGCTGGCGGCAGTCCTTGCCACGGTGCCGCAGATCCAGCTGGCGGGATGGAGTACCAGCACTGCTCAAGGCGCGGCGGCCACGACGAACCTGCAGCCGCATCTCGTGCTTGTTGACGCTGCGTTAGCCGAATACGAGGACCGCGTGCCGACACTGAGCGCGGGGACGACCGCACGTGTCCTCGTTTTCAAACGGGCGGAAAAACCTCCGCATGAAGTGGACTATACGGCGAGCGTCGGGGCCGCCAGCGTCGAAGCCATCCTGTCGCTGACGCAGTTGATCTATGCATTGCAGGAAATCGATGCGGTCCGCGCGTCACCCACTCCAGCAGCAGCGGAACTTGTCGTGCCGAACCGCGTCGCTACCGAAGGTGCCGCCCCGGTGCCCTTAACCGCGCGCGAGTGCAACGTTGTACGGCTGGTGGCCTCAGGCTTGAGCAACAAGGAAATTGCTCGGACACTCGGCGTCAGTGTTGCGACCGTCAAGACGCACGTGCACAACGTCCTCGTGAAGCTGAAACTTCAACGCCGTGCGCAATTGGCCTTTTGGGCGTCGACATCTCGCTGGCTATTCACGTAAGACACGATTGTCAAATAACCACCGGCGAATCCAACGCCGCAAGCCGATCGAGCGGTTCTCAATCTTTTCTCAATCCATTTTCCGCCTTTTGGTCGATAGGCAGCAGCCGTACGAACGGACGAATATATTAACCAGACGAATATGGTTTCGACAGAATTTTGATTCCGCTTCGTCTACCCTGATTAATCAGAAACCTATCGAAGGAATCACCATGGCAAATGCATTCGCTTCCAACGTGAATTCGACTGAATTCCGTGTTACGAACAATACCGACAAGCTCGGAAATCGATCTATCCTGGTCTTTCTCACACCGGCGAACGATGCCCATCAGTGGCTCTACGCTGCATGGCAGCAGCTGCATCCGGGAAAGGGGGGTACGAGCAAATTTGTCCTGTGCGAGGAAGTCAGCGGCCAAATGGAGGCCACTGACGGAACCTATTCGACCAATGTGGTTGCAATCCCGCCCGGATATGTCTCCGAACTGGTCAATGGGTCTCAGCTGCAACCGACGTTGAGCACGCCCATTTTGGGATCGAGCGCACGGCTACCTCACGTCACTGCCCAGCAATCGGGCGTGCAGAATGCAACGGACCAGCCGGCCGTCGAGATGAATGCGCTCTGGTATATCAACGGAAATTTGACATGCCAATCGATTGCTCCGGTCAGTGCCGGCAATGTATTGTCGGCATTCGAATTGAATACCACGCTGTATTGGGCCGTCGGCAACACAGTCACCGGGCCCAATTACACATACAACCAGGTCACGCCGCAGACGAAATATGTGCTGCCCGCCGCAACGCCCGCTGTGAACGTTACGCTCGACTACAGTAATTCGCAATTTAAGTTTTCCTTTACTCCGGTATAAGCTGGCTGACAAAATCTAACGTCGAACCGATGCGTCTTCTTGTCAGGCGGTCGCCGTCGACGCGGCGACCGCTCGACGTATCGCGTCTGGACGACGTTCGCACAGTTATTCGAATACGTCCACAATTGGTAAGGAGTGCTACTATGCCTGGAAGCAACGAGCATCAAGGGAATTTTTCCCTCAACTTCAAGAGCGAAAACTCGTATAGCGTGTTTGGTCGCGAATGGGCAAAGGCTTGCGTCGCAGGAAGGCGAAGGCGTAATCATCGCCAACCTGCTGAACCGGTGGAACGCCTTCGGCAAACCGGTTTGCGTCAAAAATGCATAGTCGCGTCCATAGCACGGGAACTCGTACCCATCCGGACAAAGCCCGTCCGATGTACCTGCACGGCGATGAAATCCAGCGCCAGACAGATGCGGCAGGCTTTTGTCGCGCGTCACGCCCCAAGCAAACAAGCCGATTGACGCTCTCAATGTCGTGATGACGGAATTTTCTGGGATTCCGGCGTAGAACCCCGTTATGGATTCCGGGGAGTTTGTGACGCGGTCACGGCGATCAGCCGCGGCCAATTGAACTTTACAGGAGCTTCTCGTGAAGGAAAAGTACATCATTCTCCGCGGCCGCGGGTTCGCCGCAGGGCTCGGGGCCACGCCGTTCGAAGTTGCTGCCGAGCCGGCGCCTGCTTTCGAGGTCGATGAGCTCGACTATCGCAAGGCAGCGCAGTTGAGCGCACGAGCAGACATCCAGATGGTCGCGCCCGCCATGCCGATGCGACTGACCCAGCCCGTCGAAATGCTGCCGGTCACGGCGCCCGCGCAAGGGCCGGGCACCGCATGGGGCGTTCATGCGGTCAAGGCCGACACCTCTCCCTTTGACGGCGAGGGCATCGTCGTTGCGATGCTCGATACCGGCATCGATGCGACTCATCCCGCCTTCAGCGGCGTGACGTTCGTACAGGAGAACTTCACGGACGACCCGAATGGCGGAGACACGGTCGGTCACGGAACACATTGCGCCGGTACGATCTTTGGGCGCGATGTGGACGGGTTCCGCATCGGCGTCGCGCGGGGCGTCGCGAAGGCGCTGATCGGCAAGGTGCTGAGCGACAAGGGCGGCTCGAGCGAGCGCATCGCCGACGCGATGCAGTGGGCGGTCAACAACGGCGCTCATGTCATTTCGATGTCGCTCGGCATTGACTTTCCCGGATACTCGGCGGGACTGCAGGAGCGGGGATTTCCGCCCGAACTCGCGATCTCGCGCGCGCTGGTTGGATATCGGATGAACGTGTTGCTGTTCGAGCGGCTCGCCTCGGCGCTGCGCGCTCGCGCTCAGGCAACCTTGATCGTCGCCGCGGCGGGCAATGAGAGTCGGCGCAAGGTCGATCCCCGATTCGAGATCGCGGTGTCGCCACCTGCCGTGTCGGAAGGGATTGTCTCCGTTGCAGCACTGGGCCAGGACGCGGCTGGATTGTCAGTCGCGGAGTTCTCGAACACCGGTGCACTCATATCAGGACCGGGCGTAAGCATCATCTCGGCGGCCGTGGGCGGCGGCTTGCGCACGATGAGCGGAACCAGCATGGCCACGCCGCACGTCGCGGGCGTCGCCGCGCTCTGGGCGCAGAAGCTGATCCAGTCCTCGCCGCTGGGTTGGCAGATCTTCAATGCAAGAGTGCTGTCATCGGGTACGTCGAACGGCTTCGCCCCCGGCTTCGACCCGACCGATACCGGCGCAGGTCTCGCGACGGCGCCTCAGTAGTCGGCCTTGAACAATCCGCGAAGGCTTATGCGGCAAGGCTCTGAGGCCGAATTGGTGTTGTGGGAATTGCAGGGACCAGGCATATTGACGCTTGAATCCTGCAAATCCTGACGAGGTGCGGATGGGTCCGAAGACGCCTGTGACAGAAGGAGATTTCTTCCGGCAGCCGCTGCGTGAGCAGATCAATCTGAAACATCCGCTGGTGCGGCTGGCTGAACTGATCAACTGGGATCGGCTGGGCGTGGCAATGAGCGAGAGCTTCGTGTCGCGCAAGGGACGGCCGGCAACATC
>NZ_SMOD01000092.1 GCF_004353905.1 Paraburkholderia guartelaensis
ATGGCTCGCAGCAACTTCTCTGGCGCGATGCTCGGCCGCCCGCCCTTTATGTCCGCTTCGTACATCTGGGCGAACTGTCGATCCATCTTCGCCAGCGCTTCATTCGCCATCACGCGGATCGAACGCAACGGATGCGACTTGGGGACGAAGTCGTCCAGCTTGCGCATGGAAAACAGACTCTCGGTGAATGTGTCGGCGCCGCGCATGATCTCCAGGGGACAAGTAGTGGTCCATCTATCAACGCCTCACGAGCTCTGCGCGATGACGTGTTTAAGCGGTATTTCAGCGGCCTGCTAAGAGGGCTAGCAAAAAGAATGCGCGCAGCCTACAAATGGCTGACTTGAATGCCCGACATGGCTTGGCGTATTAGAGAGCCAGCATTTCGAGCCGGTTGCCGCCCAGCGATTTCGCGCTGTAAAGGGCGGCGTCGGCGGCGGCCAGCAGGTCGGAGAGCGTGGACGCTTCGTACCCATGCTGCGCGAGGCCGATGCTCACGGTGGCGCGGATGTCGACGCCTTCGACCTTGTGCGCGACGGTTTGCGCGAAACGCCTCGCGATCGCTTCGCCCACCGCTTTGGCGCGCAAGCGGTCATGGCCCGGCAGCAGGGCGACGAACTCTTCACCGCCGATGCGCGCGAGGATCACCTCGGGTCCCATGGCGCTACGGGCAATGTCCGCGAACGTCTTGAGGACTTCGTCGCCGGTCTTGTGGCCATAGCGATCGTTGATCGCCTTGAAGCGGTCGAGATCGAAGGCGAGGAGCGAAATCGGCTGACTCGCTTCAACCTCGCTCACCACGCGCTCGCCTTCTTCGAAGAACCAGCGGCGGTTGCCAAGGCGAGTCAGATAATCGGTTTGGGATTCGCGCAACAACTGCCCGTGCGTTTCCTCACGGATCAGCTTGAGCAGGGACATGGGCAGAATGATCGAATACAGCACGCCCTCATACATCGTGATCTTGCTGGCGAGCGCGACGAAGCCGTCCCCATAGCGGTTCCCCAGCAACGGAAGGACAAACGTCCTGAACACGTAAAAGAGCGCGTGGAATCCCGTGACGAATGTCGCGACGTGGCGCGATTGTCCCCCTTTTATGCCGTCGCCGCGCAGCAGTTCGCGCGAGGTCATGGCGCTCACCAGCGCGATGGGGAGCGCGCTCGCGTAATACCACATGGCCTGCGGATGGCGTGCGCCCCATGTGGCCCATGTCAGCGCGATCAACGCGAGCAGGGCGATCGAGCCCGCCCGGTATTGCCGCCCGTTCAAAGTCGCAACGCCGTGCAGCACCAGCAGATAGCCGACCATGATGACGAGGTTGCTCAGGGCTGAGCCCCATACGCCGGGCAGGTCTGCGCGGACGAGCACCGCGGCGCAGCCGGTTGCGAGGGTGGCGTATCCCGCGGCCAGTATTCGCAATGCCTTGCTGCGCGCGGGATGCGTCCGATGCTCCCAGAGCGTGATCAGGGAACTGGCTAGCAGGGTCCCGATCAGGAGAAAGTAGATGGTAAGTAGATCGACGTGCATCGCGGGCGTGAGGCTTCTACGCCGGTACATCGCGGCGAACGCGCATTTTACGCCGAAACTTAATAGTGCGATGTTCGGTCCCTGATTGTCCGCCGCGTACGGCCAGCGTGCCTCAGCGGCTTCACGCGTCGCGCCACGCCTCGCTGCGTTCTGTATCGAGCCCGAACTGGTCGTGCGCGCGACTCACCGAGTGATCGACCATTTCCCGCAGGCTCGCGGGCTTTGCGTAGAACGCGGGAACCGGCGGGAACACCACCGCGCCGGCCTCGGTCACCGTCGTCATGTTGCGCAGATGGATGAGGTTCAGCGGCGTTTCCCGCACCATCAGCACGAGGGGCAGGCGCTCCTTCAGCACCACGTCGGCGGCGCGCGTGAGCAGCGTGCTGGTGACGCCCGAGGCGATCTCGCCGACAGTGCGCATCGAGCACGGCACGACGAGCATGCCGAGCGTGCGGAACGACCCCGACGCGATGGAAGCGCCCACATCGGCGATCGGGTGGACATGGTCGGCGAGCGCGTGGACGGCTTCGCGCGAGCGGGTCGACTCGTATTCGCACGTGAGTTCGGCCGCGCGGGACATCACGAGATGCGTCTCGACTTCCATCTCCCGCAACATGCGCAGCGTGCGCTCCGCATAGATGAAGCCCGTGACGCCGACGATCAGCCGCTTGCGGCCATGCAGGGCGCGCTTACTCATGATCGCCTCTGAACAGCGTGGGGGCGAACGGGCGTGGGTCCACCTCCTTGAACTTCGCCCGCACGAATTCGTCGCGCAGATGGTACGGCGCCGTGCAATCGAAGATGCGGCGACGCTGCGACGTCCTGTTTGCCATGCTGCGAGACGGCACCTTTTACGAACCCAAGTCAGCCCCTAACGCTTGACGAACCACATAGGGGCACCCCCCGGCCAAAGGATGAAACAGTGAATCGTCCCGGGACTCACACCCCGATATCAACAGGCAGGCCTAACCAAAAATCGGCGACATCGCAACCGGATTGATGCCGCGTTCCCGATCTGGACAAGAGCCAGCCATTTTTCATATGAATACTCTACGAACCATTCCCCATTTCCGATAGCCTGTCGCCGGGTATGGGTTAAATGGGATTCATGGACGGTTGTCAGGACTGCAAAAATGAAGGTGACCCGGTGCGACTGCACGGAAACCGGCGTGCCTGAATGGACCCACAGCTGCATGCGGGCGAGATTGGCGACGCCTATATCGAACGACCAGGGACCGGCGCCTGCTTCAACTCGAACTGAGCAACTGGATCAAGGGTCTTGTCGCCAGGATGAAGGACCCGGGCGACGAGCTGCAGGCCTCGCACCCACTGCGCGAGGCGAAGGTGATAGTCGAGGATATCGAGGACAACCCGGGCTTCTTCCGCATCAAGCTCTTCATCATCCCGCACTTCCAGGTGGAAGGCATGGACATCGGCCTGTCGCTGGTGTCACAGATGCCCAGGGCCAAGAGCTGATCACACCGCTGATCTGACGTTTTCTGTGCAAGTCGCCGGGGTACCCGTGGGTGCCCCGGCGGTGCTTTTGCGTTTTGCGTATCCGGGAGGTTTTCGATGTCGTGGCTCATGCCGTTACAGGCTTATGAATTGAAGCTGGCGCCGCACCCCGCGCCGTTCTCGATCGTGAAATTTGCTGGCCATGACAGGATCAGCCAGCTCTACGGGTACGAGATTGAATTCACAAGCCCGATGGCGGGTATTCCGATGGATCAGGTGCTTGGGCGTCCAGCCCGGTTCATCATCGATCCGGTCGACCCGAATATGGGCCACCTTCAACGCATGTTCGGCGAGAACGCTGCGAAGTTCAGCACGAAGCCACCCGCACAGACCGTCCACGGCATCATCACGAAGTTCGACGAACTCGAGACCTCCGCCGACGAGACGCGTTCGTGGCACGACGGAGTTCGACCTGATGTGGTTCGGCTCCTCGTTGCCGTCCAGTTGCGTAAGGCGGCAAGTGAGGTGCTTGCTAATGGAGTCGCCGAGGCTGCGTCGATTCTGCTTGTTGGCAGTCCTTCCATTGCCGGACAGATGAACGACAAGCCTGCACTACGCATCCATCGCCCAGCGCGGGGAACCCCGGAAAAAGCGGCGGACGTACTGAAGCTTGCTGTCCGTTGGGGAAGGACATCGTTCGACGAAACCGGAACGACATGGCGCACCGGACTTGGCAAGGATGCCTCAAGGAAGATCCGGTCGTCGTGCCGGTTTGGAAACCGGATGAGGCCCGTCGACGTTGATGAGACCGTTGGCAATGCCGGCGCGGCACGCGGGTGGCTCGCGACAACGCTGGCCGCTGCAAACGCAGCACTTATGAACGAACCCCAGCTCGTTATTGCGCAGGAAGGCGATGACCTGGTTGCACTGGTATGCCAGAAACAAACATGAACGATCAAACGCCACGGCCCGCAGCGCTTTTCATTGGTATCGCGATAACCATCCTGTTTATTATTCTTGGCCTTGCGACGTGGTTCGGGGGGATCGAACAGGGGGGGAGTCAAAACACACGGATCAATATTGAGCTGGCTCTTCTCTCGGGGCTGCTGCTGTGCCTGATTTTTGTGAAGTTATTTGAGGCCATTCTCCTCTGGATCGCTTCCATGCGGGCGACCCGATGGCTGATGCGATATGACGCGCAGTCGAACGTTCCGAAATCAGATCAGGCTACCAGTTCATCCAGGTCCGGCTCGCTGGCAGAAGAACTCCGGGACCGCCACGGCTGGCGTTGGCGCGGGCGCGATCGCTGGGTGCTTGTTGCTGGAGATGAGCCACTTGTGAAACGCCTGGTCCCGGGGCTCATCGAGACCGGCTACGCGTTCACGGGCGATACCGTCCTGCTCTACGCGAAGCAGACCACCGACAAACTCGAAACAGGCTGGCTCGAGGAAATCCACCGCCTGCGTCGTCGTCGCCCGGTCGATGCGATCGTCGCGCTCACGCGCAACCGTATTTCCGCAACTGCGCCGTTTGATGCCGACGGCCTTGCGCAACGGCTCGCACGCCATGCTCGTGCGCTGCGCTGGGCGGCGCCGACCTATCTGGTCAACGTGACGGACTTTGGTACCGAGCCGACGGGGCCGGACGCAGCTATCGGCATTACCTGGGCGAACACGCGAGTGAATGCCGAAGAAATTCGGGCTTCGCTTCAAGGCCTCACGCGCAATCTGGCAGACACAGGTGTCGCGCGGATTGCTGCGGACAATCACGACCGCTACCCGGCCGAGCTTTCGCAGCATATCGAGCGGCTAGGTAGCGCCCTGTCCGGACTTGTGGTGCAGACGGCGAATTCGCGTTACTGGCGTCAGGCCGTTCATGGTCTCCTGTTTGCGCCGCTCTTCAGGGAGCGGGAGCTGGCACCGCCTCAAGCCGCTGAGAAGGCCGAGGGCAACGCAGACGATCAACCGGAAGCCGATCCCATCGCTCCACAGCAACGCTCAGTCTGGCAGACGATCGCTGAGCACAGCCGAAAAATTCACGGCCGTCGCGTGGGTTTTTCACCGTCGATCATCGCCGCGTGGATGACTACAGGCGTGGTCGCTCTCTGGATCGTGGGCACGATGGTGTCGGGCTTCTCAAACCGCGCAACGATCAGCGCGGCGCAGGACACGCTCGCGAAGCTGTCCGGAACCCTGAGCCCGGCGCAGAGCATGCAGACACTGGACAACCTCGACAAACAGATCGACACGCTCGAGACCCGCCAGCGCGACGGTGCGCCCTGGACTACGCGCTTTGGTCTGAATCGCGACAGCGCCCTGCTCGCCGCACTGTGGCCCGGTTATGAGGACGCTGCAGGCCGTATCCTCGTTGGGCCGATCCGCCAGAAACTGGAGGATCGCCTGCGCCAGCTGGCCTCGATGTCCGACGCGGAGATCGCCAGCGGCGGCAACGCCCAGGCGCAGGCCGCCTACGATACGCTCAAGGCCTACCTGATGCTCGCCAGGCCTGAGCGGGCCGTCGCGTCGTTCCTGACGCCCCAGCTCCTGGCAACGCAGGCGCCTGCCCGCCCGTCAAACGCGTCACTGTCGGCCGGCACATGGGAGGATCTGCGCCAGCACGCTATTGGATTCTTCGCGGATCACCTGGGCCGTCGACCTGCGGCGAATGGTTCGACGCTCGCCATCGATCCGGACAGCAGCCTGGTCGCCGCCACGCGGCAGACCGTCATTGGAGTGCGCGGCATCCAGAACTCGACCGATACGGTCTACCAACTGATCCTCGACGACGCGAAGCCGAAGTATCCGCCGGTGTCGCTCGCCACCCTGCTGGGCGACACCACAGGGCGCGGCCTGTTCAACACCACCCAGACCATTCCAGGCGTCTTCACCCGCGAAGCATGGGAGCAGCGCATCTCGAAAGCGATTGACGAGGCGAGCAGGCAGGGGAACGTCGCTGGCGACTGGGTGCTCTCGGACGCGAAGACTGCAAGCTCAACGTCGTCGACGCTGAAAGTGGAACTGCGACAGCGCTACTTCAACGACTACGCGCGCGCATGGGAGCAGTTCCTCAACAGCCTGCGCTGGCAGCCTGCGCCGACACTGTCAGCCACCGCCGACCAGCTCTCGCTGCTGGGCGACCCGCAGCGCTCGCCGCTCGTCGCGCTCATGAATGCCATCGTGTATCAGGCAGGCGCGGGCGCCACGGCGCAATCGCTCTCCGATACGCTGATCAGCAAGGCACACCAGCTTGTCGGTGCCGACGAGAAGAATCCGTCGAAGCGGGTGCAGCCTCAGATCACACCGCTCGCGAATGCGTTCGGTCCGATCCTGCGGTTGACCGGCAGCGATCTTGTATCCGGCGTACCGGCGCTGGCTGGCAAGGCGGTTGCACAGGTGGCGACGACCGGTGAGCTGAGCCTCGCCCGCTATCTCGAACGGGTCACCGCGATGCGCCTGAAGCTGGAACAGATGGTGAACAGTGCCGACACGGAGGCCATGTCGCGTGTGGCCGCGCAGGCGGTGCTTCAGGGCAAGACCTCGGATATTGCGGACAGCCGCGACTATGCAAGCCGTGTCGCGGCAAGCCTCGGCCAGCAATGGGCCGGTTTGGGCCAGCTGTTCCAGGCACCGCTCGACCAGACCTGGCAGGCGGTGGTACAACCTGCAGCAGGCAGCCTGAACGACATCTGGCGCAGTTCGATCGTCGCTGACTGGAACACCGCCTTCGGTGGCCGTTATCCGTTCGCGGATTCGGACAACGATGCGTCGCTGCCCGAGATGGCCCGCTTCATGCGCCCGGACAACGGCGTGATCGCCCAGTTCGTCACGACGCAGCTGGCTGGCATTGTCGAGCGTCAGGGTGACCGGTGGGTCGCCGCGCAGGGCGCGGGTACGCAACAGGACACCCTGCGGCTTGATCCGGGCTTTCTGGAAGGGCTGAACCGGTTGATGCGGGTCTCAACCGTCCTGTTCCCGTCGGGCGACGCGCATGTCCGCTTTGATCTGCGCGGTGTCGCGACGCCGGGCGTGACGGACATGAAGATCGTGCTGTCGGGGCGTGAGCTCGAGTACTTCAACCAGAAAGAGGACTGGGTGCCGTTCGAATGGCCGGGCCAGTCGCTCGAGAACCTCTCGCACATCGAATGGCAGACCGAACAAGGCGACCTGCGTTCGGCACTCGATGCACAGGGCCGGTTCGGACTGATCCGGTTGCTGGAGCGGGCGAAGGTCTCCCGGCAGGACAATGCGCGCTGGCTGCTGATGTGGACGCCGGATGCAAGCCAGGGCATTGCGCTCAGGATCCAGCTGCGCAGCGAGGCCGGCGCCGGACCGCTTGACGTCCTGCAGCTGCGGCACCTTGCATTGCCCGCGCGCATCTTTCTGACCGGCAGCGCGAAGCCGGGGTCGAAGGCGACTGCCAGCGGTCCTCCGCCCCTGCCGCCGGCGGCCATCGCCGCAGCGAAACACGCGGCGATGCCCCTGCCGCAAGGCATTGTGCCGGAGGTGCAATGAAGCTGGGCGAACTGCTCAGGAGCGTCTTTAGTCGGCCTTGAACAATCCGCGAAGGCTTATGCGGCAAGGCTCTGAGGCCGAATTGGTGTTGTGGGAATTGCAGGGACCAGGCATATTGACGCTTGAATCCTGCAAATCCTGACGAGGTGCGGATGGGTCCGAAGACGCCTGTGACAGAAGGAGATTTCTTCCGGCAGCCGCTGCGTGAGCAGATCAATCTGAAACATCCGCTGGTGCGGCTGGCTGAACTGATCAACTGGGATCGGCTGGGCGTGGCAATGAGCGAGAGCTTCGTGTCGCGCAAGGGACGGCCGGCAACATCAC
>NZ_SMOD01000093.1 GCF_004353905.1 Paraburkholderia guartelaensis
GGGCGGGCGGGAACTTGGCGAACAGCGTGTTCGGTTCGAGCGTCAGGTGATACAGCGACAGATGCGGCGGCTTGAACGCGAGCGCCGTCTCGATGTCGGCCTGGCATTCGGCGAGCGTTTGCTGCGGCAACGCGAACATCAGGTCGAGATTGAAGTTGTCGAAAGTCTTCGCCGCGACCTCGACCGCATGGCGCGCCTGGGCCGCGTCGTGAATGCGTCCGAGCGCTTTCAGATGCGCTTCGTTGAAGCTCTGGATGCCCACCGAGAGACGGTTCACGCCGCTCGCGCGAAACTGCGCGAACTTCGCGGCTTCGAACGTGCCGGGATTCGCTTCGAGCGTGATCTCGGCGTCCGCGTCGAGCGGCAGCAGGGCGCGCACATCCGAAAGCATTCGATCGAGACCCGCTGCGGAAAGCAGGCTGGGCGTTCCCCCGCCGATGAACACCGTATGCACCTGGCGGCCCCAGACGAGCGGCAGCGCCTGTTCGAGATCGGCGCGCAGCGCGTCGAGGTAATCGTCTTCGGGAAAGCGCTCGCCCTTCCATTCATGCGAGTTGAAATCGCAATACGGGCACTTGCGCACGCACCACGGAAAATGCACGTAGAGCGCGAGCGGTGGCAGCGAAGTGAGGCGAATGCTGCCAGGCATCGTGAACGACTGCACCACGTCGATGCCGATTCGATGCTGCTGGCTCACGCTTCCTCCTGGAGTCGCGCGAGCAGTTGGCGCAGGGCGATTGCGCGATGGCTCGACGCGTTCTTGAGCGCCGGATCGAGCTCGGCGGCCGAGGCCTCGAGCTCCGGAACGTAGAAGTAGGGGTCGTAGCCGAAGCCGTTGTCGCCGCGCGGCGCGTCGAGCACCACGCCGTGCCAGCGGCCTTCGGCGATGAGCGGCTCGGGGTCGTCGGCATGGCGCACGAGCGCGAGCACGCAGTAGTAGTAGCCGCGGCGATCCGCGTGATTTTTCAGGTTCGCGACGAGCAGCGCGTTGTTCGCCGCGTCGCTCTTCTCGCCGCCCGCGAGCTGCGCGTAACGCGCCGAATACACGCCCGGCGCGCCGAGCAGTGCACGCACGCACAGGCCCGAGTCGTCGGCGAGCGCGGGCAGGCCCGTGAGCTTCGCCGCGTGGCGCGCCTTGGCGAGCGCGTTCTCCACGAACGTGGGATGCGGCTCTTCGGCTTCGGGCACGTTGAGCGCGCCTTGCGGCACGAGCTCGATACCGGCCGCGCCGAGCAGCGCCGCGAACTCGCGCAGCTTGCCCGCGTTGTTCGAGGCGAGCACGACGCGCGAGAGCGCGCGAGCCGCGGTCTTAGCCGTTGAATCCGGCTGTAAATCAGCCATGCGAAATCTCCAGCGCGGCCTTCTGCTTCTCGATCAGCGAGTGGATGCCGCTTTGCGCCAGATCGAGCAGCGCGTTCAGTTCGTCACGCGAGAACGGCGCGCCTTCTGCCGTGCCCTGGACTTCGACCATGCCGCCCGAGCCCGTCATGACGATGTTCATGTCGGTGTCACACTGCGAGTCTTCGTCGTAGTCGAGGTCGAGCACGGGCACGCCTTCATACACGCCGACCGAAATCGCGGCCACGTAGTCGGAGATCGGCGAGCGTTCGATACGGCCCGTGGCCAGCAGCTTCGAGACGGCGTCGTGGGCCGCGACGAACGCGCCCGTGATGCTCGCCGTGCGCGTGCCGCCATCGGCTTGCAGCACGTCGCAATCGAGGTTGATGGTGCGCGCACCGAGCGCTTCGAGGTCGAACACGGCGCGCATCGCGCGGCCGATCAGGCGCTGGATTTCCTGCGTGCGGCCCGTTTGCTTGCCGCGCGCGGCTTCGCGGTCGCTGCGCGTGTGCGTGGCGCGCGGCAGCATGCCGTATTCGGCGGTGAGCCAGCCCTGGCCCTTGTCGCGCAGGAACGGCGGCACGCTTTCCGACACGCTCGCGGTGCACAGCACCTTGGTATCGCCGAACTCGACGAGGACCGAACCTTCGGCGTACTTCGTGTAGTTGCGGGTGATGCGGACTTCGCGAAGCTGGTTGGCGGCGCGGCCGGAGGGGCGCTGGATGGATTGGGTCATCGTGGAGGTGCGCGAGGGCACGAGAGGGAAGGGGAAACCGTGATTTTACCGCCTCCGCGCGCCACACGAGGGGCGCGGCTAGAAGGCGGCGGGAGCGCGAAAACGGGGTCGCCCTCGGCCAGGCGGACCGTGCAGCCCGCGCTTGCGAAGGCGTGCCCCCAAAAATGGGATAATACGGTTTCTCCGCCCCGCGCTTTTCGTCCATTCGCGACAACACGCCGGGCGCCTCGATTTCCTCGCCGTGACCCGCGCGCCCTGCGCACGACGCCGCGGCTTTCTTCGCGAGACGAACCATGATTTACAGCATGACCGGCTACGCCAGCGCCACGCGCGAGCTTGCTGCGGCTTCGGGCACGGGCGGCGCCAGTGTCTCCGTCGAATTGCGTACAGTGAATTCGCGCTTTCTCGACCTGAACTTCCGCATGCCCGAAGACGTGCGCGTGTGCGAGCCCACGCTGCGCGAAATGCTGATGACGAAGCTCTCGCGCGGCAAGGTCGACATCCGCATCAACATCCAGAAGAGCGAGCAGGGCGCCAATGCGGGCGCGCTGAACCGCGATGCGCTCGATCAGCTCGCCGGGCTCGAGCGCGCCGTGCTCGAAGCGTTTCCCGAGTCGGGCCGCCTGCGCACGGGCGAGATCCTGCGCTGGCCCGGCGTGCTCGCGGAAAGCGGCGTGGCGCCCGAGGTGCTGCGCGACGCTGTGCTCGGCTGCGGCAAGCAGGCCATCGCCGATCTGATCGAAGTGCGCGCTCGCGAAGGCGCGCAGCTCGCCAACATGCTGCTTGCGAATGTGACCGAAATGGAAGCGATCGTCGCGCGCATCACGCCGCTCGTGCCGGAGCTGATCGCGAAGCACCAGCAGAAGATCGTCGAGCGCCTGCAGGAAGCGCTCGGCATCGCCGCGCCGGACAGCAATGGCAACGGCGGCAGCATCGGCAACATCTCGCGCGAAGAAATCGCCGAGCGCATTCGCCAGGAAGTGACGATGTATGGCATTCGCATCGACATTGCCGAAGAGCTCTCGCGTCTCACGGCGCACCTGAACGAAACGCGTCACGTGATCGAGAAGGGCGGCCGCGTCGGCAAGCGTCTCGACTTCATGATGCAGGAGCTCAACCGCGAAGCGAACACGCTCGGCTCGAAGGCGGCGGCGAAGGAACTCGCTGACGCCTCGATGACGCTCAAGCTGCTCATCGAGCAGATGCGCGAGCAGGTTCAGAATCTCGAATGAAGGAAGCAACGAACATGACCGACCAAAGCAGCGCCCCCAAAGCGGACGCGAAGCACGACAAGAAGCGCAATCCGTACGCGGGCATGTACCCCGGCAACCTCTTCATGGTGGTGGCGCCGTCGGGTGCAGGCAAGTCGACGCTCGTGAACGCACTGCTCGCTGAAGACAACGCGATCCGCCTGTCGATTTCGTACACGACGCGCGAGCCGCGTTCGAAGGAGCGCGATGGCGAGCACTATCACTTCACGACCGTCGACGACTTCCTCACGCGCCACGCCACGGGTGAGTTTCTCGAGAGCGCGGAAGTGCATGGCAACTACTACGCCACTTCGCGCGTGTGGATCGAAGACCAGATGAAAATCGGCCATGACGTCCTGCTCGAAATCGACTGGCAAGGTGCGCAGCAAGTGAAGAAGCAGTTCCGCAATGCAGTGGAAATCTTCATCCTGCCGCCGTCGCTCGAAGCGCTCGCCGACCGCCTGAAAAAGCGCGGCGAAGACGAGCCGAACGTCATCACGCGACGCCTGCTTGCAGCGGGTAGCGAGATCGCGCATGCGAGCGAATCGGAGTATGTCGTGATCAACGAGAACTTCGATCGCGCGTTGCAGGAACTGCGTAACATCGTGAGCGCCACGCGCCTGCGCTTCGCTTCGCAATACGCACGGCATACCGAGCTCTTCGTGCAGCTCGGTATCCACCACCCGCAGCCCGGCGCGTCGGGCACATAAGGTAGAATAAGAACCTGCTGAGAATGAGAAGGAAACCGACATGGCCCGCATCACCGTCGAAGACTGTCTGAAACAGATTCCGAACCGCTTCGAACTGGCGCTCGCCGCGACGTATCGCGCCCGCCAGCTCGCACAAGGTCACACGCCCAAGATCGAAAGCCGCGACAAGCCTACCGTTGTCGCGCTGCGCGAGATCGCGGCTGGCCAGGTCGGCCTCGAAATGCTGAAGAAGGTGCCCGTCTAAGGGCGCGTTCCGAGGCATTGTCGATCGCCATGTAGTTCGTACCGCCGCAGCCGCTTAACCGTCAACGCCAAACCTGATACGGAGGGGAACATGAGCACCACGCCCTCGCCGGCCACCGACGTGGACCAGGAAGCCGAGACTGCGAGCCCTGCGCGCAATTACATCGACGCGGTCCTCGAACAGTCGTTTCGCCATCTGTTCGGACCGACCGCGACGCCGGAGCAGCCCCGTAAGCACGGGGTCGTCTCCATCGCCAATCTGACCGCCGCGCTCTCCGGTTACCTCACTCCCGAGGAAATCAAGGAGGTCAAGGCGGCGTTCCACTTCAGCGATGAAGCCCACCTCGGGCAATATCGCCAGAGCGGCGAACCCTATATCACCCATCCCGTCGCCGTCGCGGAAATCTGCGCCGGCTGGAAGCTCGACGCGCAGTCCATCATGGCCGCGCTCCTGCACGACGTGATGGAAGACCAGGGCGTGACCAAGGCGGAACTCGCCGAGCGCTTCGGCGCGAAGGTCGCGGAACTGGTCGATGGCCTGTCGAAACTCGACAAGATGGAGTTTCGCAACCGCGAGGAAGCGCAGGCGGAGAACTTCCGCAAGATGCTCCTCGCGATGGCGCGCGACGTGCGCGTGATTCTGGTGAAGCTCGCCGACCGGCTGCACAACATGCGCACGCTCGGTGCGGTGCCGCCCGAAAAGCGCCGCCGCGTGGCGCGCGAGACCATCGACATCTACGCGCCCATCGCGCACCGTCTTGGCCTGAACAACACCTATCGCGAGCTGCAGGACCTGAGCTTCGCGAACTTCAATCCGAATCGCTACGCCACGCTCGAAAAGGCGGTGAAGGCCGCGCGCGGCAATCGCCGCGAAGTGGTAAGCAAGATTCTGGAAGCGGTGCAGCGCGCGATTGCCGACGCGAAGCTCGACGCCGAAGTCACCGGCCGCGAGAAGACCATCTTCAGCATCTACAAGAAGATGCGCGACAAGCAGTTGTCGTTCTCGCAGGTGCTCGACGTGTACGGTTTTCGCGTCGTGGTCGAGTCGGCGCTCGAGTGCTACACCTGCATCGGCGCGCTCCACGCGCTCTACAAGCCGGTTCCGGGCAAGTTCAAGGACTACATCGCCATTCCCAAGGTGAACGGCTATCAGTCCCTGCACACCACGCTCGTGGGCCCGTTCGGCGCGCCTATCGAGTTCCAGGTGCGCACGCGCAAGATGCACGAGATCGCCGAAGCCGGCGTGGCGGCGCACTGGCTCTACAAGAACGGTGGCGCCGATCTCAACGACGTGCAAAAGCGCGCGCACCAGTGGCTCAAGTCGCTGCTCGACATCCAGAGCGAAGTGGGCGACTCGAGCGAATTCCTCGAACACGTCAAGATCGACCTGTTCCCGGACGCCGTCTACGTCTTCACGCCGAAGTCCAAGATCATGGCGCTGCCGCGCGGCGCCACGGCGCTCGACTTCGCTTACTCGATCCACAGCGACCTCGGCAACCAGTGCGTGGCCGTGAAGATCAACAACGAGCTGCTGCCGCTGCGTACGGAATTGAAGAGCGGCGATATCGTCGAAGTGATCACGGCGCCGTACTCCAAGCCGAATCCGGCGTGGCTCGGCTTCGTGCGTACCGGCAAGGCGCGCTCGGCGATCCGGCACTACCTGAAGACGATGCGTCTCACGGAGTCGGTGCAACTCGGCGAGCGGCTCGTCGATCAGGCGCTCAAGGGTTACGGCTACCAGCTTTCGGAAGTCACGCCGGAAGTGTGGGAAAAGCTGGTCCTGTGGACCGGCAACAAGAACCGCCAGGAAATTTTCGCCGACATTGGTCTTGGCCGGCGCGTGGCGGCGGTCATGGCCAAGCGCATCGAAGTGCTGATGAGCGGCCAGGACGCCGACGACGCCGAGCATCACCATCCGCCGCGCGACCCGAATGCGCCGCCGGCGCCGCCTGTGGTCATCACGGGCACCGAGGGCATGTCGGTGCAGCTTTCGGCTTGCTGCCGTCCGATTCCCGGCGACGACATCATGGGCTACATCGGCATCGGCCTCGGCATGGCGATCCATACGACCGACTGCCGCGTGGCGCAGCGTATCCACCGGCGCGACCCGGGTCGCTGGATCGACGTGGCGTGGGCGCCGCAGCCGGGGCGTTTGTTCGACGTCGCCGTGAAGGTACTCGTGAAGAACACCAAGGGTGTGTTCGCGCGCGTGGCGGCCGACATTACGTCGGCGGACGCCAACATCGTGCACATCGCGATGGACGACGATCTGGCACAGGAGTCGAACATGTTGCGCTTCGTGATCCAGGTGAGCGACCGCGTGCACCTCGCGAACGTCATGCGCCGTGTGCGCACGAATCCGGACGTGATGCGCATTGCGCGCGAGCGTTCGAGCGACGACGGGCACCATCGCCACGACGGCGGCATGCGCATCGAACGCGAGCGCGCGGATTATTGATCGGGGCGCGTAGCTGCGGGCGGTGAGCTCGGGGCGCGTAGCTCGGGGCGCATAGCCCGGGCGAGGCGCCGGTTCGTGACACGAACCACTCTCATCGGGCGCCTCTCGCGGTAATCTACTGCTATCTCATCGCTGCACCTTTGCGGCAGCCCGACCGGGCGTGCCCGTCACGCCCCCCATCTTCCTTCGACCCGAAACGAGGGACTTTCAATGAACGTAGCTGAACTGACCGGCCTCGCACTCGATTACTGGGTGGCGCGCAGCCTGCCGGACTTCGTGCGCGAAATCTATTTCACCGACAGTGGCGAGACGGTTGCCGTGCGCGGCAACGATCGTGGACGTCCGTGGGATGGCCGCTTCATGCCCACGGATTCATGGGAGGCGGCCGGCGTGGTGCTCGACCGCGCGAGGCGCGTCGAATTGCGCGAAGGCGAGCCGGCTTCCTGTGTGGCCGAGTTCGAGGGTGAGTCGCGTGCGGTGGAAGCCTACGGAGAAACCACGCGCGAGGCGCTGCTGCGGGCGTTCGTCGCGAGTCGCTTTGGTGAGACGGTAGGGGAGATGCTGCGTCAGCCCCAGGCATTGCTAGGGATGGGCATGGAGCCTGTGGGGGAGCCCAGTGCGATTGGCGACGTGGAGGACCTGCCGCGTCCCGATGCACAGATCGGCGACATCGGTACGCCGCCGCGCTAGGGTTCGCTTCTCGCGAGCCGCCAGGCGCGGAAGTGTCTGAATTTTTGTGTGCAAGGCAGATAAAAACCTGCCGTCTGGCAGGTCATCAATTGCATTCTACAAATGATTCCTGGTGAAGCGATCCTCGTAGAGGATCGCGAACTGGTTCATCGCGGCTTTCCAGTCATGTGCGGCACGGCTCCAGTCAGCCGTGATATTGCGCAAGGCCAGCCACAGCAGTTTGGTCGCGGCCTCGTCCGTGGGGAAGTGCCCACGCGTCTTGACGATCTTGCGTAGCTGGGCGTTCACGCTTTCAATGGCGTTGGTCGTGTAGATCACTTTGCG
>NZ_SMOD01000094.1 GCF_004353905.1 Paraburkholderia guartelaensis
CACCGTGGGGGAATTTGCCTGCGCCGCCGCGAATTGCTCCTGGTACTTACGGATCGTCTTCCGGTCAACGCCCGTAATCCGGGCGATCTCCCGCTGACGTTTGCCCGCTGCGACGAGCGTGGCGATGGTTGTTTGCAGATGCGGCTTCAAGACATTCACTCCAACAACCCCTCTTCTTCATTCGAGGGGTGCAAGGTAACGTCCTGCCAGACCGCGCCAGCATCATGCTCCGCGTGTCTCTAGGTGGGGGATTTTGAGGTGCCCACAGGTGGGGGAATTTGCCCGCCCATCGGGGGCAATGGGCCCAGTCGATCTGTCCGACCTCACCAGGCAACATGCGCAGACGCAGGAAGGCTTCGGCGGGCGGGCGTGGACGGTATTGGCTCACGAGGTGCCTGAAGTGGTCAGGCGCGCCCGTGTAGCCGCGCTCACGCACCATCGCGTACAGGCGGCTGGCTGTGAGCTTCGGGAATTTATCCAGGGTCTGCCGGATGAACGGCAGGTAAGGTTCAATCAGGGTGGCGCGTGGCGGCGCTCCATGCCGGGGCAGGCCTGCCTGGGCCAGCACACGAGAGACGGTCGTGTGATGAACATGCAGTTGCCGCGCGATGGTGCCGCAGCGCCATTTCTCGACGTGGTACAGGCGCAGGATTTGCGCCTCCAGTTCGGTCGCAATGGTCACGGTGGATCTCCGGATGCGGATGAAGGATGGATGCCCCGTTCCCGGCGCCGCACGAAGCCAGTGCGCACAAACGGTGAGAGCAGGCAGGCGCAGCGCGCACAGTGCAATGCGCCGGATGTCGCCGTTTGTGCGGCGACATTTGCCGGTGCAACAGCGACATCGTTCGGGGGCGCCCGCAGTACATCATCCGCATGGCAGGCAGGTGAACCCTGATGCGTCACTATCTTAAGGCGGGCGCGGTGGCGACGGGACCGGGCGGCATGGGCAAAGCGTCCGCGGCGGGTACGCTGATAGCGTCGGCCGGCTTCGCGCTGATTCTCGCGGCGCGATATGCGTGAGCACTGGACCGTGCAATAGCGTTGTCCCCGGTCGCACCGGCGACAGATAAAAACCTGTGCGCGGCAACGCGCGCACAGGAACATACGGCCAGTAGCCTGCATCGGCGGTGTCCCCGTGACACGCCGAAGAAAGGAAGGCAAAGAAATCGACGGAATCCGCTTGTGATGCCATACTTGGCACACACGAGCGCCCTCTGGCTGCCTGACGGCAGCAAAGGGTTGAGTGGAGATGCGACGCCGGCCAACTGCCAGGTTAGATACGGCGTCGCATCTGTTGTTCTTCTTCGGCGAATCGCCTTTCTATCACGCGCCCGGATCAGTCTGCGAAACGCTGGGCGCGTCTACACTCGCCCTACGGGCTCCTTACGACGCGCCCAGCGTCAAGACCTTCCCAACACCTTCCCCAAATTGGTCGCTACCGCGTAAATTGCGTCACGTCAACTGCGCTTCACCGGATATGCGCGGTTCCTGACCGCCATCGACAGCGCCCGGAGGCGCGTCGAGAGGTGCTATGCATTCCGCTTCGAGTGGTCTCGCGGAACAACCTTGCAGTCTCTATTGGGAGGGGGAGAGGTAAAGCTCGACCGACTGCAGGAGATCGATTACGTCGGCGGCACCGATGAAATCAAACAGGACCGGTCCTGTCAGAGCGTGCGTTATTTCATACACCGTCCCAAGCGGACTTTTTACTGCCGCTTGTCGGTTGTGAGCGTCATGCCTCGCCAGGCGCCTCTTGCCGCTGTAAGTGATGTTGAAGCGGTTGCCGTGAGCGACGCCATTGCGCAAGTGATACACGAGTTCGAGAATCGGTGCATGGTCAAAGTAGTCATGTGCCCCGAGTTCATCCCCCAACATCAGCAGGGCACCCATCGCCCAGGTGCGAAGGAAATGACTTTGCAGGCTCTGATCTTCGCGCAGGAGGTCAAGATAGAAACGGAGATCGAGTGTATGGAACGTGCCATCTTTTCGCCTGATCTCGCCAGTCGGATTTGTACCCAAAACCGGCGAAGGTGGAAGCGAATTGATTGACATTGGGTTGACGGCAACCAGATGCGCCACCAGGAAGGCGTAATAGCCCGAAGCCAGATGCTGGGCTACCCGCGCGACCTCGAGCCTTCCCGGATCGACGATCATGTTTGCCTCAATATGCTACGCCTGTTAGTCGATCCGGTATCCTTCGGCTCATTGAGGAAGCTCCCCGGTAACTTCACTCGTCGACATCGTCAAAAAGGCTACGACTCCCTTCGTGAGTTGCACTCGGTTCATCGACCGCGATGTCCCGCGAACTCGAGGTCTCCCTTTCTTGTGGATTTTGATCAATCCATTCTTGAAGCCTAAGACGCTCCTCCTTGACTATCCTCCTGATACGCCAACTCGAGGGGTATGACTCCTCGAATGAAGAAAGCAACCGCCTAAAGTGCCTCATTTCCCACTCTGCATCATATTCCCGATCACAACGCTCCTGATGTTGTAACCGTACCTCCTCGATTCGTGGTAGCAACTGTGTTCGCATCGCTTCCCGCAATCTACGTAGTTCGCCTTCCTTCAACAGAGAACATAGTTCTGGGTCGTTCAAGACATGGACATCATCGCCCGTTTTAGCGTATTCGCTGACAGTTTCGATCAACGTTCGGCGCGCTTCTTCCGGCAGGAAGCCCAATTTGAACAAGCGTATAGCCAGATCAACTTCACCGGAAAATTCCAGGGACATCATCGGCTTCACGATAGACTCAATCAATCTCTCGTCAGCCTCGAGATAGGCCACCAGGAATTGCTTGCTGCACCGTCTAGCCAGGAACCGATGCAAGTCCTGTCGGGCTCTCCAGTCTGACAGCCATCTGGTCTTGTAGGCAGAACTCTTCTTATGCCCCGTAAGCCGCTCGATCACCAGGCCAAACAAGGAGGCGGGAAGCACGACGGCCCCCTCCACGCCGACGTCTCCGCAAGTTACCTGCAGCATCATCTTTTCGATTTCGGCACCACGCACGTAAATGCCGAGCAACTCCGGGCTGCTGCGCAACATGGCGGAGAATGCATCGCCAATGGTCGGATGCTTGAAAGTCCAAAAGGAATCGCAGTCGGAAATCACGTGGACCGCTAGACTGCCGCGTAGCGCTTCGAGAGCAGTCGAACAAGCACCCAGGTTGCTACCCAATCGCTTTAATGCCTCCTCCTCGGTAGCTGTCAATGAAATCGGACTCAGCAGGCGTCCATTTCCCATATATATCAATGCGAGCGCCGCTTTGCTGTCCGCATCGAGCTCACTGCAGACATCAACGAGGAGCTGCTCACGCTCATCGACAAACCTCGCCAAGCTCCAGTCGGACAGCACCAGTTTTTTGGTGAAAAAGGGATCTGCCAACCTCCGTGCGATTTCCGGAATGAACCTATCGTGCGCAGCTACAGTAACCAGATGCGGCTTCACTTCGGTCCGGAACTGGCGTGTTTGCTTTCCCAACCTTAAATGGTTGAAAAGAATCTGTTGCCGCTCGATCTCCGCGAGGTCGTGGACATCAATGACGACTTGGCTCTCACGGAAAAGTGGAAACGAGCTCTCCTTCAAGTCCTGCCGCGCACGGTTATAGATGTAGTCGCGAGACGTCATCACCACGCGATTACCTCGTTGCAGTATCGTCTTTACCTCATTCAGGACCTGATTCCAACCAGCTGCAAGACCGCTTTCATACTGAGTCACGCCAAATGCGTCATCGATCCAGAAAAATTGGGATTTCTCGTCTGGGTTCCAGCGGTCCACAACAGATTTTGGGTCCACTAACTTCAGAACGGATGCGCCCCACTGATCAGCAGACGCCATCGCAAGCAACGAGGCTATGGTCGTCTTTCCTGATGCTGGCTCCCCTATTAGGAGAACAAAACCATGTGCGTCCAGGGCTTTTGCTGCCTTGCGATAGGAATCGGTCACCACGACCTTAGCCAACTCATCGCGCATCGACTCAAGCACTGCCCTCGCCTGAGCGTACGCCCGCTCGTCCAAGATTTGACTCAGATCCCCGAGACCGTAGACCCGCGGAACCATCATTCTCAGGTGCTTGCTCTCGCGAATTTGGTCTTCGAGCCAGGTTGCGCCAAATATACGGATGCTCTCAACGCCAGCCTCCCGCAGCTTCTCTTTGACCTTTAGATCAGTCTCAGCAGAGACACCGGCATTCGTCATCAAGATGTAGATGTCGCACTCATCCTTGTCGACCAACCGTCTGACTTTTCCGAATTCCTCTTCGAGATCCGAAGGTGTGAGCGCGTACCCGACCCGAGACGTGAATTTGCACTGGATGACAAATCGACCGCTGAGCAATTCACCATCCTGGTCTGTCCAGCGACCTAAGAACGCACCGTCTCGACCGCCGTCATTTGTATCGAGAAAGGACTGGACGGTTTGACCGAGAACCTCGCGCGATACTGACAGACACAGTTGCTGGAAACTATGCCAGCCTAGCGTGTGGAGATGAAACATTCTCGCTTCCTATTTGTCTCTCACATTACGTACGAGTCAGTGACAATTCCTTGAACTCTTCGCCAAGGAAGCGAAACTTGTGGCGGAACAAGCCCGCGAGCTTGGTATCCGCAGTCGCAAAGAAAATCTGTCGAGATCCGCTGATCGCCAAGTGGCGCAGATGATCCAGGAACGATAGGACGTTGATGTCGTCCACGTGCGCGACCGGATCATCGAAGAGCAGCACCGGGGGCCCCGATCGCAGGCGCCCGTTCATGGCCAAGAAAAGCGAAAGCGCGAATGCGGCGCGCTGTCCGGTACTCATCTGATCGAGTTCGACCTTGGCGCCCGTTTGGCGACGGACGATAGCCAGCGTGCCGTGTTCGGCGCTCAGTTCGAACTCGTTGGGCATGTGAATGCTGGCGAACGTGCGAGCAATCTCTTGTGCGTTCTCGGCAAGTATCTGGTTGGTCAGTTCTCCGCCCGAGCTTTGTCGCGTCAGAGTCTCCAGAACGTGCTCGGCTTCGACCAAGTTCCCGATTTTCGTCTCGCACGCCTCGATCTTGGTGTTCAGGCCGTCTACTGCTTTGGTTTCCTTTTCGAGTGCCACATCGTTCGCACCTTCTTGCTCAATGGCCGTGGCGACCTTCGCAACCACCTGCTGGGCAGCTGAGAGATTGATCGCAATTTCGTCGGCGGTCGTGCCTGATCCGATTGTCAGAATCGATATGAGAGTCTGACGGGCCCCTAGCGCGGCTTCGATGTCGGAAACTTGCCGACTGACCACCTTCGCGAGTGCTTCGGCACTGTCGGGAAGACTGATCGACAGACGCGTGGCCAAGGCTTCGCACTCGCGTTGGACTTCATTTGACTCCTGCAAGTAATCGTTCGATGCCTCTTGCGAAGTGGAGAGCGCCTCTTTGTTGCTCGCTCGTAAGACCTCCAACTCATCAAGCGACGGCAGCTCAGTCAGGCCGACCTCCAGCAACCTGTCGAACAAGTCTTCAGAGGAGAGTCCGTCGGTCTGCAGTTGATGAACCTGACTTTGTGCCGCTTCAACGGTCACCCGCTCGCGCTCGAGGGATGCCCTCTCCTGCTCAATCTGCGCGAGAGCCTCGCGGACCGTCGCAGATTGAGCGCTCTCCCCGATAAATGACCGCATAGACTCCAGTGCCGAGTGGGTCGAGCGAACACTGATCAATGCCTCATCCGCCCCGGCAATCTCGGTTTGAAGCAGGGCCGCATGTTCTGATGTGTTGCCGTCGACGTCGGACGTCATCCGAACGAGCAACTGGCCGCGTTCGAACTCGGTGTGGCAAACAGGGCAGTGGTCGGGATTGGGGACGCGCTGCAAGATATCTAGTGCTGTAGCGCGCAGACGCTGCGTGAGCACTGTCAGGCTGTTCTGCGACTTCTCCAACGCCTGAATAGATGCCCGATTTGTCGTGAGCCAACGTTGAAGTTCCTCAGCCCGCGCCTCTACCGAAGAGACGGCTGCCTCGAAACGTTGGTCCAGCAGATGCTCGACGGTGTTCTCATTCACATTTTCCGAGACCAGCGCAAGCCTTACAGTGCGTGCGCGCAAACGATCCTGTCGTTCGCGTGCCTCTTTGGTCAGTCGCGAAAAATCGACGCGTGCGTAGGGTAGCAGCGCATCAATGGCCGCAATTCGGTTGGCGGTCGCTTGCGTTGCACGCTTCGCCTTGGCCAGGTCAATCTTGACGGCCTTGGCTCGTTCGTCCAGGGCAGCTGCCTTGTCGGCTTCCTCGTTCAGGTTCGACAAAAGCTGCAATGCACTGTGCAAATCACTGTGCAGCACGTCGACCGAGGACTGACGAAGCAGCTCAGCCGCCGAGACCGCCTCTTGCAGGCTTTCGCGCAAGGAAGCCATGCCACCTTTCTCTTCCGGGGGTTGCAGCCAGCCCAACTGCGTCAACGCCGCAAGCAGCTCCAGGAACAGACTGTCAGAGAGCTTCGGTGCGTTCTTGATAGCATCGACACGGCCTGCGGCAGCTACCCGCAGTTGTTCGTTGGTCGTCTTGTCACGACGCAGCCCCTTCAGTTCTTCACGTACTTGATCCGCCACACGACGAAGCCGATCTGCCAGGCTTTCGGCGGCGGCCCCAAGCACCAGACGGGTGACGTCGGCGCCGATTTGATCGGAACTTGCTGACACACTGAGATTGACAGCGGCATCGGTATCGAGAAAGTTGAACTTCCCGAAGCTGTCGTGGATGCTGACCTTCTTGAGTTCGGTCTTTGCGTACCAGTTCGAGTGGCGTGCTCTGAGTCGCGCCGCATCGGTAGTGGAAGACAGCTTTTCCGCGCTGCCAGCAAGCTCCAGGGTAATGGATGTCCGGTCCAACAAAACTGACGAGCGTCTGTTTCGACCGCAGTAGCCGAATTCAATCGCCTCGAGCAGCGAAGTTTTGCCCACCCCGTTGCTGCCAACAATCAGATTGACCCTCCCTAGAGGGTGGTCCTTTTGTTCGGGATGGGGGCGAAACCCCTTGATCGTCAGACGCTTAAGGAAATGACCAGCCGCCGCCATTTCGGCAGGCAGCAGTGCCATCGGCGAGACCGGCCGCGCGGCTTTGTCCTTCGTTCCGGCGACGATACGGCGCACTGCGTCGGGTACTGAAATGTCGTCATCCAGTGTGAATCCGAGCGCGTGCTGCTCAAGCGTATTCGACCAAGTAGTCGCTAAATCGAGCGGCATGGCGCCTGTTGACGCGGCGGCAGAGTTTCCTTTCGCGATCAGTGCGGGCATGTCCCCTTCCCGGATGACCTGCTTGCGCGCGTATTCTCGGTCCGCTTCGATTGTGGCCTTGAGCCGGCCAAACTCAGTTCGGCTCGCCTCTTCGTCGCTCGTGACGAAATAGAGATAATGGCTCCATCGCAGATCCGTAGCAACCTGGGTGGAAAAGTACATTTCGGAGAGAACAGAGGTGGTGCCGCTTGTTCGGACAGGGTCCCGCGATTTTTAAGTGGAACGTCCGGGGCGATCATGCTGCCGATTTGATCGCTGGCAGCGTCGCGAAGTATGCCTCATCGGGCGTCTGATCCGCCAGACTCGAATGAGGACGTTTGCGGTTGTACAGCTCAATGTATTGGCCAATGGAGCGCCGGGCGTGGCTGACCGACTCGTAGGCTCTCAAATAAATCTCTTCGTACTTGATGCTGCGCCACACGCGCTCGACAAACACGTTGTCGCGCCAGGCGCCTTTGCCGTCCATCGA
>NZ_SMOD01000095.1 GCF_004353905.1 Paraburkholderia guartelaensis
CGCAAAGTGATCTACACGACCAACGCCATTGAAAGCGTGAACGCCCAGCTACGCAAGATCGTCAAGACGCGTGGGCACTTCCCCACGGACGAGGCCGCGACCAAACTGCTGTGGCTGGCCTTGCGCAATATCACGGCTGACTGGAGCCGTGCCGCACATGACTGGAAAGCCGCGATGAACCAGTTCGCGATCCTCTACGAGGATCGCTTCACCAGGAATCATTTGTAGAATGCAATTGATGACCTGCCAGACGGCAGGTTTTTATCTGCCTTGCACACAAAAATTCAGACACTTCCCCATACCGACCAGCTTTCCGAGGTAATCACTCGCCCTGAGTACGATCTCCATTCGGGTCACGCTGAGCGCGCGGTCGTATTCATTTACCACGGCGGTGAGACCGTCAGTCAACGATTCAGGCACATTCCAGACTCCAGTGCGGTCTGCCTGATCGAGCACTTCTCCGAGGCCACGCTCAACGCGTTCGATGTCCGCGATATCGAGCTGCCCATGTCGCGCCCGGGTGATGAAGCTCGTGATGATGATCTGCGAGAGGAGATTAACCAGCGAGCGGTCCGCTTCTCCATTGCGCAGACGCTCGAGCGCAATCCGTGCACGCAGCGCAAGATCCGAGGATTCCTTGCGGGGCATGGGAAGAAAGAGCGATTTTGCATGCGCACTGGCAGACGGACGACGCGGGGAACGGTAGTTCCTGTTTGACATGTTCGACAGCGGGCGAATGGATTTCGGGTTCGAATATTGGGACGCTTCACCGCAGGGCAAGAGCACCCGTCAAAATTTGTCGCTGTCTCGCGGTTCGTCGCGTTTTCTGTGTGGTCGCCTTTCGATGCCTGGCTGCAGGCTTGTTGCGAAACCGCCTATAAACGCGACTAACTGTCCGCGCGCCGCGACTCCGGCAAGCGCCTGACGGCGGCCTCCGCTTTCCTGCATTGGCGGCACTCCCCAGGGACCGCTGGAAAGTCGGAGCAGGCAGAGGGGCATTGCTGCCCGGGTCAGGACGAAAACAACTGTGCCTTCCTCGCGCTGATTGCGCAGACGGAGCCGGAGTCTGTCGGCGAACTGACATTCAGGATGGGAGGCGCAAAACCGGATCGGTCGAGGACCTTGAAGACACGCGGGAAAGACGGGCTGATTCACCTTGAAACGAGCTTCGGCCCGTCAAATGACGTCGCGGGCCGTATCGCCCGCGATGTCCTTCCAGGAATGCTACGCGGGAGCGATTCCGCTGTTCGGCGGGCATCGGAACAACGGAATCGGTGAATGGTGAGCGGTGCGCGGTGAGCAGGCGCTAGAATAGCCGTCCTGGTAGCCGTAGCCGCCTGTGACGCATCCGCCTGACCAGCGGAAACAGCGCGCGTGATGCCGCAAGTGCGCGGCGCAAGGATTGTGGGAGCAAAAGCAAATGACGGACGAACTAAGAGCGAAGATTGGTACTGTCGCGGGCAAGCTCGTGCAGGAAGCGATGACGACCCGACTGACTTGGGAGGAGATCGTCGCAGCGTTTGGCCTGGCCGCTAAAGCGACCGCGCAGGCTGCCGCGAGTGCGGGCGATGCGCCGGCAGATGAATGCGTTGCACGCGCGCGCAGGTACTTTGAAGATGCCTTCGCGCAGGACGTCCACGTTGTCATTGCGGATGGCGATGCGGCAAAAGGCGACGCCGAGGCCGATGAGAATCCGCTTCTGGCAACTGCCCGCCGTCGTCACATGTCCAAACTCCATTGAACGTCAGGCGAACTCCGCGGCGCGGATAGCCAGGCACGCGCTGCTCAGTATGCCCAGGAAAGCCCGGGAGAAAAATCCAGTTTCAGTCGTCCCCGGCAACGTCAGGTGATTGACCTCTCCGGTCAGCCCGGCGATGCAGGTCGGTGGCAAGTCGACCTGACACAGCGCAATTTTTTGCGTAGCGGGACCCGGTCACCTCGATGCGCATTGTGCGGCATGGCGCGGGGAGCCTGGCACGCTATACCGGCTCATAGCAGGATCGCCTGCTGCAGCAGTTCCAGCGCTTTCAGTTCGTCCAGGTGACCCGTGCGTGCCTTGCCTGCCAGCGTCTTGATCAAGGCTTCCGCTATCGGCTCAATACCGTGAAGATTGTCCAGACTCGTCACGGAAGCGAAGGGGAACGCTGCCAGGTTTCGCTGCGGTACTGCGGATGCGGCGAGCGACTCTGGGGTTGCACGTGTAGCTGCCGGCGCCCCGTCACCACCTTCTTCAGGCAGGTGACCGGTAACGTCGTCGGGAAAACCATTTACATGATCTTGCGCGCTGGTAACGATCGCCTCTTTCTCTCCTGCGACATTCGCCGAAACAGTTGCGCTTTCTGGATCGCTCGCCCGCGCGCGCCGTCCACGCGCCTTCGCACCGGCGCCCTTCGCCGGCACGTCATCCTTTGTTGTGAGCGCAACCGGTTCGTGCTCTTGAGCGGATACGCGTGCGCGCGAAGCAGGCGCAAGCATACGCGAAACCGACGCTGGAATATCGGCTTCAGAGCGCGGGGTGTCCAGCCAGCCAGCGGGCAAGCCAAGCCGTTCAGTGAACCGGTTGGCTTCGACAGCGTCCAGGCGCTTCTTGCCATGCAGCCGGTGGGCCATGTTGGAGCCACTCAACTCCATAACCACGCCAAGTCTTGCTTTCGATCCGTTGCGACTCGTGAGAACGTGGAGGTTGGTGCGCCGGATGTTTTCTACGTCGGCCCCATCGTTGAGTGCCAGCGACTGCTGCTGGGCCGCTTCAGGAGACGTCCTGGATTTCGAACGCGAAGCTTTTCGCGGCGTACGAGCTTCGGGCTGTCCGGCCGTTTCGCCTGGACTGGTCTTGACGGCCCTGGGCGTACCACCGGTTGCTTTCCTTGGCATTTGCGCTTCCTCGGACAAACTGTCTTCAAGAGAGGGTTGCGGGTCGACGGTCAGGACAGAAGCCGGCTTGAGTGCTTCGGACTCTCCGTCTGGTTCGTCGTCGGTTTGAATGAAGTCGAGCGGTGACTTCAGGCGAGCGATGGTCTCGGCTGCGAGGCCAGGATTGGGCTGGTCAAAAAAGCCATGCGGCAACCTGAGCGTGGTTTCCATGTGAAAGGCGGTCTCGGGAGTGAACCTCTCGCCCTTCATCAATTCGGCCACGCGCGTCATGCTGGATTCAAGTGCGATGGCGATATTCTCTGCGCCTACCGTATCGACCAGAAACTGGAACGACCGTGTCTTGAAAATGGAGGTGGTCTGGGCGGAGTCCTGAGCAGGCGCCTTCACATACGGCTGTCCCGGCCGCTTGGGCTGAGACTTCTTTTCCTGGCGAGCCTGGCGTTGGCCGCTGTCGCGGGATCCCGCATATCGCCCGCGGGTTTGATTCATAAAGTAGGGCTCCATGCGGTCGCTGATATCCTTAAGGTGTTGATTATAGACGCGGCGATGTTGGTATTTGATGTGTCATTCGCACATGACGCGTAAATCTATGCCGGGACGAAGGTGGCGGCCTCCTTGATGTGCTGGTTTTCCGTGATCGGGTTTGGAATGAAGAGGACAACGAATGAAGTCACGAAAGAAATCAGGTGATCATTCATGGTCCAGCTTGAGGCGTCAAAGGTTATTAAGCCACTTGAAGCTGCGACGAGCTCGGGGTCGTCGATGAGCTGACGACGAGCGGATATTCCGTTCAGGGAGGGCGTGGCGCTCTGCTCGCCACCACAAACGGCGCATCGACGAATGGGGGCGAGGTCTTGCACGACCCGCTCATGACGCTAGTCGCCGTCGACCGGCAGGTCGACCACCCGATTATCTTCGAGCGCAACGTATTCGCGTGACAAGTCCTTGATGCGGATTTTCAGTATTTGGGAATGCGCAACTTACCTGGAACATCAAATTTACGTTTCCCGAAATCGTCGTGCCTCCGGTGTCACGACGGTGCGAAAACGACCGCGCCGCGATCCTCAAAATGTTTGAAGCTCCGGATAAAACGGTATAGCTGTCCGGCGATCTCCAGCCGGTTTCGTCCAGCGCGGGTTTGCTCAAGGATCTCTTCGGCCTGGGTCGCGGCGATGTCCCCGTGATATCTCAGGCGATCCTGATCTCGCCTGGCATCGCCAACGTACATGGCGCAGACGTCATTGCATTTCTGCATCATGATCACACTTCCGCCAGAGTTCAGGGACAGTTCGAGATATTCGGCCAACGTCAGAAGTGACTCAGTCGTCATGGCGATTCACCTGAGAGCACGGCTCGCAGCATCGATCCACTGGGTGGTGGCATCGACACCCACCGAGGATAGCGCCACGAACTTCCGGCACTTGCCTCGCCTGATTTAAACAATCTACGCGGCGGACGGCGTCCCGGTCACCGTGATCATGCACGGGACCGAGCGGGTTCACCGCGCACGCGTCGCGAGGCGCAGTGGGCCACCACATCGAGGAGGCTGTCTGGCATGGTGACTGCCAATCGTCAGAAAATTGTCGTGCGACAGGCACCTGCCATGGCCACCGGCATGCTTTCGATCGTAGTGCTTCTGGTCGGGGATGTCGATTCTTCGAAGGACTGTTGCGTTGCCGGCGCGGAGTTCAACCGTTTTCCTTCACAGGATATCCGCTGTTTTGCAGGGCAATGATGGATCCGGGCAGCGTGGACGCAAGCGCGGCATCAACGCTACCGCAAATGCGCGGTTCGTCCTGCGTCTTCACGCCGATGCTGGATCGAATCAATTCCCTGGAGGACGGGCGAAACGCTTGCGCTTCGTCAACCGGAGAATCGACCGATGTCGAGAAGAGGGCGCACCAGGACATCGCGCGCATGCGCTGGCATGTCCATCGCTTCATTAAAGATTGATGCGCAGGGTGCAAGAAAAACTGGCCCGCAGGACGGGCCACACAACGGGATGCGACGCGCGCCGGTCAGGCTGGCTTGATATTTGCAGCCTGCTTGCCCTTCGGCCCCATCTTCACATCGAAGCTTACTTTCTGGTTTTCCTGCAGCGACTTGAAGCCTTCAGTCTTGATTTCGGAAAAGTGGGCGAACAGGTCTTCGCCGCCGTCATCCGGGGTGATGAAGCCAAAGCCTTTCGCATCGTTGAACCATTTTACAGTGCCAGTTGCCATTTTTTGAATCCTGTCGATGTTGAAACCTGAAATCGCGAGAATACGGCATCGCATGGAGGCGATCACCCGCAAGGGATGACTTTTTACCACGCCGGGATGACACCTGCCAATCAGCAGGTCCATGGACTGCACAGGGTCTGGCTTTCAACGACCCAGGCCCGGTGCAGACATTCGTCGTTCCAACGGCTGACGGCGGCACCCTATGATTGCCGCGCGGCAATCGCGCAGATACGGCCGTAGCCATCGCGAAAGGTTTTGAGTATGCGGGCGTCGCTGGCGTGCGGCTCGAGCAAAAATACGCTTCCAGCGCCGCGATCGTGATCACGCATCCGATCGTACTGTTCTGGCGTACGAGACAGAACTCCACGCCGAGGCGATTGGCGAGCACCTGCGGTTCGAGTTCGGCGGTTTCCATAGGCGGCAAGGACAACGCGTTGGCTCAGATCAGAATGATTTTTGCACATGTCATGGATTTCGGGTCACCGGTGGCCGGTCTGCATGTGCTCGCGTCGTATCTGTAATGGCGGTGTCGATGTTATCGCGCGGTCGCCCAAAATGCGGCACTGGTCGGGCAGATGGCCGCGGCGGCTGCATCGATGTCAGATCAGGGAAGTCACCTGCAACGCGCGGTAACCGTTTCAGGCCTGGAACTCGCGGGCGCTGAGCGCAAGCCAGCCGTCGGCCGGATTCCATCGTCGTCGGCGACGTCACCCATTGTCAGCTTTGTGAGGATTGCTGCTCGCGCCACCCGGTAATGGCGTTGCCACGACGGGCGTTCGGAATTACCTTCATGCATCAGGGCGGAGGCGGAATGGATCACGTCTGCCTGCAGGACAGTTGTGTTGCCGCGTCTGGCAATGGAAACTGCACAAGCCACGCGAAGGTGAGTTTATTCAGGATGCCGAATACGCGGCCGTAGTCCAGTGAGCGCATGACACGCCGGAGCCAATCGCAAGGCTTGCTTCCTGAGACGGCGTGATGACTGGCAACGCGCGGAACGGCGAATCGGGGCGGCGGCGGGTAGTACGATGTGGCGCAAACTCGCCTGAGGGAGAGTCGAAGCAGTGGACACCGATTCTGGAGCAGCCGGAGGCCTGCTACCAGGAAGGCAGCAGGCCTGATAACGCACTTCAGGCTGCTGCGTCCTTGAGCTTCTTCAGCGCGCGCGCCTTGATCCGGACGGTCGCAGGCTTCGCGTCGAACCAACGCTCTTCGCCCGTGAACGGGTCCTTGCCGAAACGACGCTTCTTCGCCGCCACCTGCTGAACGTTGATCTTCAGAATACCCGACAGCGTGAACTCACCCGCACCCTTCTTGTGGACGGCGCCCAGGATCGTGTCTTCGAGCGCTGCCAGTACAGCCTTCGCTGCCTTTGGCTCGACGTTAGCTGCCGCCGCGACGTGTGTCGCGAGCGACGCCTTGGTGAATTTGTCCTTGACCGGTGCACCAGCGACCACCTTCTTCGCCGTACCGTTCGCTGCTTTCGCTGCGCTACCTTTGGTCGCCGGAGCAGCAGCCTTCTTTGCTGCGGGTTTTTCCGCAGCCTTCGATGCAGTCTTTGCCATAGTCGTCGATGACTCATTTTCGAGTTGGGGGGCGCTTGCCACTTCATCCTTGTGCAGCAAGCACGCGCATTCTATGATGCTTCGCGATTCATGTGTCAAGAAAACACCTTAAAAAGCGCACTCAAATGTCATATCAGCGGAATACCTGGTTCGACACGTGCTCAAGGTGCCGGACATTCCGCCCGGTTTTGAGTGCAGAAATGATGCCTGCCGATTTCTCCATGGTTTTTTTCGGACGCTTGCCTGTGCGCCTCGTTCCGCGTGGACCGGGTTCATGGCCATCTCCTCGAGTGGTGAGATCGATCAGATCAAAAGAGCTTCACTATGCAGGTCTTGTTCGGGGGCGAAATACGATGCACGGCTAACACTGTATCGATTTGACCAGGCCCCAGGGCGGTCAAAAAAAGACTTGATTTCCAGGGGGAGCAGTACGGAGTCACATGCGCGAGGTTGCATACGGTTTCGTCGGACTGGCGCCTCGTTACCTCGTTAAGTGCAGTGACCCACTAGGCGATATGACTTCACGTGAGGTAGAAGGGCTGGCCTGCCGTGAGGAATCAAACGCGGGTTAGCATTGCTGCCAGTGCCGCACGGTGTGGACGGTGCCACACTCGGCGATTTCCCGCGCGGAGGCCGGCGGGTAGCAGCAACGCATTGCTGCGTCGCCGCCCCCTAAGAACGCAGCGTGCGACTTTCACCGCACTGCGCTCAAGCACAGCGTTAAGTGTCGTCCCGACACCGACCATGTTGACTACACATGGACTTCGCATACGTCTCATCGTTGATTCACCGTATTGTCACGGCGAGAGGCGCCGAACCGTAGTGATACCGGCTTCTTCCAGGCTTCCTCTCGTCGAACCTCAGACGATGGCATACGACAGCTGCACCATGCGGAAGTGGGCACCCTTTCAGGTCAGGGC
>NZ_SMOD01000096.1 GCF_004353905.1 Paraburkholderia guartelaensis
ACTCAATTCGCCCCTTCTGTGTAGGGAGGCGCTCGTGGTTGTTTGCGGACACCGTGAACGGCGCAAACGCGAGTGCGAATCTCTACTCACTGGTCGAGACGTGTCGGGCGAACCGTATCGATCCATACCGCTACCTCACCTGGCTGTTCCAGCGCCTACCACTGGCGACAACAATTGACGATTACGACGCACTGCTTCCTTGGAAGCTGCCGGTCGATCTGCGCTGATCCACGTTCCTGACTCACCTCACGTTCTTCGTCATGCGACTCTGTGTGGCGTCGATGATGGATCGCATACGAATGAATTACAAACCCTTTGTTCAGTCCGGCGGATACTCGGCGCCAGCAAAGCTGGTCCCGCGACCACTTCAGTGTGAACTGCGTACGTTCGATGCGGCCGAGCTCACGCAGGCTGACCGCAAGACCGTTCTGCGCGGATACGCGTTCAGCTTTCGCAGAATCAGCGAGGCCGTCACCGTGCCTTGCTGGATCTCGGGCGTACAACATATCAGACTCGTCGATAGCATTGCAAGCTGCGGCGATGTCGGCGCAACATGCATCAACACCCTTTTCGGCGTTAGTGGAGGCGTTCTCCTGGGCCCCACTCCATCCGCGCCAGGAGTTGGAGGGTGCCGCGTTACTCAACGGGATCATGTTGGCTCAGAGTAGTCTTCCGCAGTGACCATGCATGTACGGTGGAGCTTACCGGTTCCAGTTTCCCCCAAGTATCGAAAGGCAATATCTGCCTGCCGTGTAGCGCTATCTCCCGCTGACTCTCCGCAACCGAGAATTTGCGCGTGTTGCTTTGGGAGAAAACTCAAACCGCCAAGTGTCTCGGGTACCGGCGATCGGGTTTCGGGCGCACGTGTACGCGGCGCGAGTTACGCCGAGTATCTCAGCTGAAGCACCGGAGAATGCTTTGCGTCGCTCGCCCCTTTACCCCGTGCTGGTGCGTATATGCACTCGAACGAATGCCAGACGTCCGATGATCGCCCCGTTGCCGCGAAGACAACGTTTGACCACGTGACGTCTGCCATTGAAGACGACAGGCCCGAAGCTTGCATAACAGGGAACAAGAACCACGCTCCCCTGGAACCATCACATGTCGAATCCACAAGCAATCGTCGACCTCACTCATGAAGTCAAACGCCTCGCTACGAGCAAGATCAGCGACATCAACGACATCAACCGCGAGACCACATTCCTCGCTCTAAACGCGCTCATCGAAGCGGCGCGCGCGGGCAACGCGGGCAAAGGCTTCGCGGTTGTCGCAAACCAGGTCAAGCAAGTTTCCAAACGCATCTCGGAAATCACCACAGATCTGAACAAGGATCTCGCCGGGTCGCTGTCGACACTCACGCAACTCGGCGATAGCATGATCGAGCGCCTGCGTTCCCACGACGGTCAACGTTGCGCCGATCTCGCGCTCAACATGATTGATGTCATCGACCGCAACCTCTATGAGCGCTCGTGCGATGTGCGCTGGTGGGCCACAGATTCGGCCGTCGTGGATTGTCTCGCCAATCACGATACGTCTTCCGCGAAGCATGCTAGCGAGCGGCTTTCGGTAATCCTTGATAGCTATACGGTCTACCGTGACATATGGATAGTCGATGAACACGGTGTCGTCGTCGCGAACGGGCGGCCAGCATTGTATGCCGCGCGCGGCGAGAACGTGGCAGGTGCGGATTGGTTCAGGAACGCGATGAAAACCCGGTCAGGTGCGGACTACGTCGCATGCGACGTCGAGGCCCTCGTTTTGATGCACAACGCTCAGGTGGCAACCTATTCGACCGCTGTCCGCGAGGGTGGCCTAGCGAACGGTCGCGCGCTGGGCGCAATCGTGATTTTCTTCGACTGGGCGCCGCAAGCCGGCGCTGTTGTAAAAGGCGTCCGTCTGAGCGAAGAAGAATGGACTCGCTCGCGCTGCATGATCGTCGATTCGAACTTTCGAGTGATAGCCGCCTCAGACGGTAAGGGTATCCTGACCGAACGCTTGCGCCTGCAGGTCGACGGCAGGCAGACAGGCTACTATCGGGCTTCAGACGGAACGATCGTGTCATTCGCGGCGACGCCCGGCTACGAGACATATCGTGGGTTGGGCTGGTATGGCGTCCTCTGCCAGAAATCAGCATAAGGTCACGCGCGCAGGGTTTGGGCCTGTTCGCGAACAGTCAACCACCTGAGCTGAGCCCAGTTTTCCACGAGGATCGTCGCACAAAAGCAGCTACAAAGATAAGTATTCCTATCTAAACAGTAGGAACGTACCCCAGCGTCGTCCCGACGTTCTCCCCGCGGTGCATAGCTGCCCTCTCGGGTGAACTCGTGAGCCCCGAAGGTCAGACAGCGAGCTTCCGGTGTCGGCCAGTCTCAGCCGATCGACATGGCGGTCTAAATCGTTGAAAATGGTCTGCACCGACTGTCGATCGATGGGTCAGTCGATCACGGATGAAGGAGTAAGGCCCCGGCTGGGCGCGGAGTGCCCGTTATACGACGGGGCTGGCTCCGTATCGACGGGGAAGCGGGGCCAACACTGCGGCTGGACAGTAGTCGCAGCATAGCGGCTTACCTTGAACAAGAGGGAGTTGACGTGAAAACTATCGAAACAATACCTTCGTTTAGGCATATACGTTCTCAAGCGATTGTTTGCCTACTGGTGATTGGAGCCGCTATCTCGAGCAATGTTGCGGTCGGGGCGGAATCGGCTCAACCCACTCAGGATGGACCGCACTACGCGACCGGAGACAGCTGGACTTACGAGCTGTCCGACCTGCTCACGGGAAGCAAACATACCGTCACGCAAACGGTGACACTCGTTCACGCAGACGGGAGTGCGTTACTCCAGATCGCCGGAGGCGGGCGCCTGGAACTGACTCCTGAAGCAAATGTTATTCGCATCAAATCCGATCGGAAAGCGTGTGATGTTGGACTTCATTTTCCGCTGCAAGTCGGAACGCGTCATGAGGTGGACTGCACGACTACTGCCACAACAGGCCAAACTGTAGTGCTGCGTGGCCAGAGTGAAATAGAAGATGTCGAAACGGTTAATACGAAGGCGGGCTCGTTTTCAGCGATAAAGATCAAGACGACGGGAACCTGGTCGCCGCTATCCGGCTACGGCGGAGGGCCGATGGAGGAGACCAGGTGGTATGCGCCAGCTGTCAAACGTGTTGTCCGCGACGAGTATCAAATCCGTCTGGCCGGAAAGGGTACGCCCGTGACGAAATCCAGCGAACTGGTGGGCTACTCAGTGAAACCTTAGCGCACAGCCAGGTTTTACTCCGACTGTCGGAAAGCTGATATCGCAACCGTGCATCACCTGACACCTGTTTATCTTGCGGAACCCCTTAAGCGTGGCGGATGTCGCTGACAAACCCGGCATTCCAGATGCATGCGGCCGAACGTCATGCGAAGGCAATTCGCCGCTGCGTGCGCGAACTACAGAAGAACGGGTTGACGGCGCTCGATAAGCGGCTTGATGAGATCGTTAGTTGGTAACTGTTCAAGATTGCGCCTCGCCGGTGCTATAAACGGTGCGCCCCTTCGCCTACGCCAAGCGCACTTCGGAGGTCCTGCGCATTAGCACTGCGTCACAGGGGCGCATTCGGTCCATATGCGCGTCAATTGCCCTTATAGATGTCGCAGGACAAGCCGGTGATGCAGAGGGCACCGGTTCGTGGATCCCGTTCTCCACGGGACGTACCCGCTCCATATGTTCCCATTGGTGCTCCGCCCTGTGAAGCGTCGGACTGGTATTGTCCCGATGCGTTGGTGGCTGCGGGTTGATCGGGCATGGGTTGCTGAGAGGGCGATGCCGGGGTAGCGGACTGACCGTAGGCCAAGCTGCCCATGGAAAGCAGTACGCTTCCACCAATCACTAGAAATAGCGACTTCATGATCAGGTACTCCATCGACTCAAACGTCGTTTCCACGCTTTCGATTCGACAGGTAGGCAGCCTTTGTCCGCGAGTCGTTGGAGCGATAAATGCTCGAAGGCCGCGAAGATTTCGGGTGCCATGAGGCTCGTGCAGTGTATGGCGAGGCGGTGATTTCAGCCGTCGTGCGACCGCAGGCTCGCACACTCCGCGCGCGGGTAGCGCTGGACGCAAGCTTCACTACGTCTAGCTAGTTATAGGCCCTTCAGCTGCCAAATTCCATACAATCGCGCAATGAGATCCGCGTAACAGGGTCCCTCCCTTTAGCAAGCCGCTTGTACTTTGGCTTCTTGGCGGTAGTCGCAGCCCGTTCTTCAAATCGGTCCACATCGAGATCAGTGAAGGAAAAAGGCGGGCCCGCGCATGTCCAAACAGTATGGAGTGGCTGGTATGGATTCGCGCGCGCACGCTGCCGTCCAATCCGCGGTCAAGACGAACAATTGGACGTTCTCCGAATCATTGGCGAGGGCCCCGACCGTTGGAGTGTTTAGCAGTGCTCCATCCGTGCTTTCATCCTGCTACCGTTCCGGCGCGCCCCACTTGCGTTGAGTTCCCATAGCGAGGGTAGGTGAGATTGCATCTACGTGACGTTCAGAAAGGACTCCGACACACATTGACTAGTACGCCTTGCATCACATGGCAGGTGTCGGCTCCTGAGCCGACGGTCGAGTGCCCCTATGTGCGCTTCTGTGCCAGGCAGCTGTTGGCCGGGTGCCGACTTATGCAATTTGCATGTGCAGCTTCAGCCTCCCCAGACTGTATCGGCGGCACGCGACCCTTCTCTGCCGTTGAAGTCATCCCCTCACAATGGGCCGTTGTCAGGGCCTCAATTGACGTTCGCTCATGGACTTGTTCATGACCGGCAACTGGGCGTCACGTTGAGCATCGACTGATTCTCAGCGCTCGCCTCCGTCCCGCCGGGCATCCTTTTGTATCCCAACGTATCTACACCAGTCAGGGATACGCACGCTCACACACAACCGGCTTTCGGACATCCGCGGAATACGTTCATCCGCTCAAATAGGCCATCGCGGCCCCAGAGCTTGGGAAGTCACTCTGTGCAACTGGCATGACACGGCCAGCGATTCCAAGCTAAGTTAATCGAACTTTCTCCCCTTGGGGATCAAATAGTGAGAACGCAAATGAACATGCTGATCAAGACGCTTGCCGCAGTTGCTGCTGGTGCCGTGCTCGCAACGAGCGCATTCGCCCAGAGCGCAGGGGAGGTCGGCATCGCATCACCGTACGTCGCCATCAACAACGAGCCCCCGCCAAAACTGATTGTGGATCCCACGCCGCTTCCCGCTGGATTGGCCCACGGAATCGTCTGGATTCAATATCGGGTGGAGAACGTGCATATCGTACCGGTGTTCGGGGCTGCTGCGCTCAACGTGTCTCCACGAATCGGGCACCTGCACGTACACATCGACGATTCACCTTGGGGTTGGGTAGAAGCGAACGATGTCAATACCATCAGCGTCGCTGGTCTGCCACCCGGTCAGCACAAGATGCTTGTCGAGTTGGTCGACGCTCAACATCACGTATTCGCCGGGTGCACGGAGTGCAGGCAGACGGTGACGTTCACGGTCCCAGAGGGCACGCCTCATTCGCACTAAAGGGCTGACAAGAGCCTCTCCGCTGCTTCGTCGCAAATGGCGTCCATCGCATCCTGAGTTATAACCGTTCTACCCGATGACTGGGTGTTCGTCTTTGACATCGGCATGGCCGCTTACGGGGCAGAGCCGACGCCTGAATGTCCAACGGTCGCCGTATGTGAGTGACCAGTTGTGGCCGTCAAGCGTCTTTGGCTCCAATTGGCGTCAGTCATCTGTCGGCGCCGTCTCCACGGACAGTGGGAAAAAGGTGGACAGCCTGATCGGTACTGCCATCCTGTCTTGCGGGGCCACACGCATATATATCAAAAAAATACCGCCGATCCCACGCCATGATTATTTTGCAGTACGAGATATATGTTCCTTCGTGATTGCCCCCCACTGGATCGGAGGCACTGGCGACGTGGGTCAGCGGCCCGGTTCATCCCCGCTACGCGCAATCAAGACGTCACAGCCATAGGACTTCGGCTGCGACAGCAGTGCGCCATCGGCACGGCTACCGATCTGCCTGAAGACCGGGTTTGGCGCCGTCGACCTGTGTGGCGGGCAAAATGGCGCAAGACCGTTAGTCGCATTTCCGCCCGGGCGACGGCCGTGCGTGACAGCCGACGGCGGTTTGACATTCGGCCTGGTAATGTTGAAAAAGGCGCATTCGGTGATGGGCGCCCCGCAGCCGTCAACCGATGCGCATGCCCGCCGCGATATTCACAATGGTCGGCAAGCTGTGACGGTCCCACCATGGCCGCTACCCAGGTGTCGTGGTCCGCGTCGGGCTGGTGATGGCGCGTGAGTCTCGCCGGCAGGAAGCGGAGCATCCATCAGGAAGATCAGGTGGCAGCAGGGCTCCGTGAATCGTTCAGACTGGCCTGGTCTGCGATACACCGGCGAGATGCAGGATCTTTGCTGCGACCCTGCGGAAGAACGCGTCGTCCGGAAGTGTCTGAATTTTTGTGTGCAAGGCAGATAAAAACCTGCCGTCTGGCAGGTCATCAATTGCATTCTACAAATGATTCCTGGTGAAGCGATCCTCGTAGAGGATCGCGAACTGGTTCATCGCGGCTTTCCAGTCATGTGCGGCACGGCTCCAGTCAGCCGTGATATTGCGCAAGGCCAGCCACAGCAGTTTGGTCGCGGCCTCGTCCGTGGGGAAGTGCCCACGCGTCTTGACGATCTTGCGTAGCTGGGCGTTCACGCTTTCAATGGCGTTGGTCGTGTAGATCACTTTGCGC
>NZ_SMOD01000097.1 GCF_004353905.1 Paraburkholderia guartelaensis
AGGTGCAGACGTACGCGCCGACCTTCACCCTGTACGAGCCGCCGCAGGTCGCCCCGGAGCCCAAGATTGGCCCCGCCCTGCCGGGCGCGGGCTGGCGATACGAGCAGACACGCCGGGCGCGCCTCGACCAGGTTGAGGCGCTCCGGGCCCAGCGCCGCCTCGAGCAGGCGGCCGAGCTGGGCCGCGACGCTATCCCGAAGCCATCCGGCCTGATCGACCTATCCACCGACTTGCGCGCGGCACTGGCCGAGCGCGGCACCAAGGAGCAGACCTATGAGCAACGCCGAGCCGAATTCATCGACATCGACCCCGGACTTCTGGCGGCCCGACGCGGGCCGGAAGGCCCCGCAAACGGTCTGCGTCGATTGTCGGAATGCCGTCTGGCAGGAGCTGCGCGCCCTACGGAAGGACTCGACGGACCGGACAGCACGCGTCTACTGCCGGGTGATGCACGCCCTGATCGACGAAGATCTGACGGAGTGCACGATGCACGGCTGAAAGCCTTGCTGGACGGGATTGAGCGGAACATGGAGCAGCCCGCGCAGCTCTCGCCGGCGCGGCTGAAGCAGTTCGAGACGGGCCTGGCCGACATGCTCAAGTCGCCCGAGCTCGACAGCTCGATGCGTCTGCGTGCCGAGCACCTGAAGCAGGCCACCGAGAACGAGCGCAAGCGGCGGCAGGCCGCGCTCGACGCGCAACTGCAGGCCGACGTCCAGGCGCGCCGTGCCGCGTTCAAGCACCCGCAGCCACACCAACCGCCGCCCGCCCCGCTACGCATAGCGGAACAGGTCCACGAGCTCAGCATGCGCGGCCGCGCGATCGCAGACGCGCTGATGGCCGGCGCGGCGCTGATTGGCGCAGAGCCGGATGGCGAGCTGGCCCGCGCCGAGCGGGCATGGACGCATGAGCGCGCCGGCCGGCTTATCCCGAAGTCGATGGAGCTCACGCCCGAGGCGAAGCGGCTGCGCGAGCGGGAGCGGGCACTTTTCACGGTGAAAACCGCCCTCGAGGAGGGGCTGATACAGCCCGACGAGGCCCGTATGCTCGGGCTCGAGGCGTCCGAAGTCGAGAAGGTCAGGGAGGCGAAGCCCGGCCCGATGGCCGAGGCGGCTTCGCACGTCACGGACTGGTTTAAGCGGCAGCTAAACCAGTCGCTCGCCCATGCGCAGCAGGCCGATAGCAAGGTCACCGAGATGCGTCAGGCCATCGCGGAGGCATTCGCCGCCGCCAGTGTTGCGGCCGCCGATCCGCGAACCCGACGATTTGACTCCAGCATCATCGTGGCCGCCATTGCCCAGGTCTCGACCAGCCAGAGCCTACGGCCCGCCGTGACGGCGACGGCATCGCCGGCGCAGGGCAAGGGGCAGGACGCCGGCGCGCAGCAGAAGCCGGACGCCGCGGCCAGCCGCCCGGCCGCGCCGCGGCCGGCGCCACCGAAGCCCAAGCCCTAGCGTTCGCCGGCTCGCCACCCGGCGAGGAAGGCGAGCCGTTCATCGTCCGTGAGAATGCCCGCAAACGGCGCGGCCTGCCGCAGGTCCGTCGCGTGTTCGCCCGGATCGGTCATCACCGCGATCGTCGCATCGACACCCTGGTCAATCACGGCCTGCCACTCGGCGAGATATGGCCGCGCGCGGCTGTGCGGGCTCATGGCCAGCCAGTGGGCGAGGTTTTCGCGCGCCTTGTCGAGCAGGCGCGGCTCGCGCCGGAGCTTTTCGGCAATGAGCCGGTGCAGCGCGAGGCTGCGCCGATGCTTCTCCAGATGCAGATGTGGCGGGTATTCCACCATGGCATCACTCAGTCGGGATACTGCTGCCGGGCGTGGAGTACGCGAAGCACCTGGATGGCTGCGGCCGCCACGCGGTACACGACGATGTAGTTGGGGTGCGCAACGATTTCGTGCGTGCCGGGAATCCGGCCGACAGGCGCGATGTACGGGTGTTCAGATGCAGGCAGCACCGAAGCCCGGATGCGCGCGTCCATCTTCCGCGCTGCGGCCGGGTTGTGCTGTGCGATGAACCTGACGATGTTGGCTAGATTGCGCTCCGCCGAAGGGAGCCAGACGATTGGCAGCATGTGAAATCCGGTTTTCGGCGGGCCCTCAGTGGGCCGCCACTACCCGGTATAGGAATGTCACGACCTGCGGGCCGCGTGCTTTTTCTCTGCTGCCGCGATGATTGCTTCCATGCTGGCCGCCACCTGGTCGTGCGCAACCCACTGCGTGGCCGGATCGTCGGCTTCACGCAGGGCCGCTTCGACCTGCTTGCGGAACCAGCGGTCGTGCGCCTCGGCCTCTTCTGCCGTGGCGAACTCCGATTCGATGGGGGAAAGCGTCGTATTCATGGCGCTAGGATACACCGTGGTCCCGATCGCGCACGATGTAGGCCGGCTTGATGCCCTTCGCCTCGAGCGCTGCGACTGCTCTGGCGATGGCAGCGTTCGCCCTGTCCAGGAATTCCGGGCTGGTGATGAACCGGCCCAGCTGGTCCGGTTTCGAGTCGCCGCCGGCCAGCTGCTCCGGTTGGTCATTGTTCACAGTCATGCCTCCTTGAAACGCGTGGAACGCCCCCTTCCGGGCCTGAGAGGAAGGGGCGCGACCGGTTCACCTCGCCGGCGGGCGTTGCCATTCCCGGCTTTCCCATATCCCGTAAAGGTAGCCCCAAACGGCCGGCTCCACGGTGCTCTGGCTGGAGCTAATCAGCTCCGTGAGGCGGTCGTCGGTCATCTGGTGCGGGTTCTCCAGCTCGAGCACGACCGACAGGTCGCTATCGAGCGAGAGGGTTTGACAAGGGTGCAGCGATAAAATGGCGTCAGCCATAGTCGATCTCCTAGCTAGATCGGTTGTGGTCAGGCCTGGCGCGGTGTTGGTAGCACCGCGTCGGGCCGCTTTTTTCGCCTCTCGGCGCGAAACTCAATGCTGCTGGGCGAGGATGAGCACCAGGACCACCAGTGCGACCGCGATCACCACGCCTAGCGGGACTACGTCCCAGATCTTCGAGCGGGCCTGTGGCTGTGTCGGCGCTGCAGCTGCAGCCGGGGCAGGCGCTGGTGCAGGTGCAGGTGCAGGTGCCCTCACCCGCCTGTTGTCTTCGAGCAGCCCGGCCACCTGGGCGCGCAGCTCGCGCTTTTCTTCCCGCAGCTCAGCCACCTGCCCCGTCAGGGTCTCGATGGTCTGGTCCTTGGCGGCCAAAACGGCCTTCAATCCGTCAATTTCGGCCTGCTGCCCATGGTCAGGTAAGGGTGCCACCTGCTGTCCATTTGACTTGTCCATGGACAGGTAAGGGTGTCCAGTGAGTTGGCCGAAAACCCTTATCAACTCTGAAATCTCGATGCCTTTAGCCTGTCCATTTGCCTGCCCGCCCATGGACAGGGAGAGCTGTCCATCTGCGACGTACTTCTGGATGGTCTTCCGGTTCTTCCCGGTCAGGCGTGCGGCCTCACTGATGGACACGATGGGCATGATGGTCAGCCCTCGATGCGTTGCTGTTTGGACTCTTCGGCCCGGACGTACTCTTCGATGAAGCGGACTCGATCCCCATTGAAAAACAGGTGGACGTTGATCCAGAACATGTTGGGCATGTCGCTATAGGCGATAAACCCAGCCTCCAAAAGCTCACGCAGGCCGCGCTGATATGTGCGTTCTTGGATGGCGTCCTCGACCTTCTGGACAGCCATGAAATTGAGATAAAGCTGGTCGCTGTCTTTTTTGCAGAGTTGCAAGATGACCTGGAACACCCGCGCGGCGGGCTTTGACAGGCCGAAAGTGCGTGTGACGCCCTCAAGGTAGATCTTGGCGTACCGATCCGAATCGACCACACGACGGCGGTAGATTGCGTTGACCGCAACCTTGTCGCCTGTGTCCGGGTCGATCAAGTCCTTCTGACTGCCCACCTTCACCAGGCGATCGTTGAATTGCAGCTCTCGCGGCTCAAGAAGAGGGTTGGTTTCGTACCGCTTCTTGAATTCGAGGTTTTGGTTAGGACCTCGGATGCCAAGCATTTTCCTGGTAGTCAATTTTTCGCCTGATTTTGACGGTTTAACTGACAGCGACAGTACACTAAAACTGTCAAAAACAGTAGTGTTTTTTGTCGCCTCAACTGGCGAAACATGTCGGTTTAACTGTCAGGAACTGTCGCCTACCCCTCCGCCTGGCGTGGGGTTTGGCGATTTCCTTCTTCATTCTTATATCCATGCCCCCGCAAGCGGGGGCATGCACGCGCGCAAGCGCGCTGGACGGCCCCCAGAACACCCTTGGCCTGCCTGGGCTTGTCCGGATCGTCCCTGCGGGCCGGCGCTCTCCCCACGCTGCGCGTGGGTCCCCGTGCGCCTCGATCCGGGCGCGCCGGCGCGCGCGCTGCCGAACCGTTCATCGACCGCTTAGGCTTGCAGAGAGGGGGGTGCGCGGGACGTATGTCCAAATTGGGCAAGCGGAGCGCGCCAGGCCGAAGGCAAAGGCCGCGAGGGTTCCCTGTGGTCGGGTAGGGGGCAAGCCCGCAGGGGCTTGTCCCCAGCCGTCCACAGGGACGCGGGTGGCCCACCTGAGCCGCAGGAGGGTCCAGCTATCTCAAAACCCTCTGTGGAACGGTTTGGAGCTCGGACCTAGTATTGTTTTGGCCCGGTTATCGAACTTTTTCATACTTTTTTTTGCACCCTCTGTCCGATCAATTTGATATACCCGTTCCGGGGCCATATTTAGCCCCTAGGCGCCGCTGCCAACCTGTGGTTGGACTCTGGAGACCAACGGGGGGAGGTTTAGCCACCTAAACGCTCTGGTGCGTTTTTGTGCCTATTTGTGCATTGAGGGGGGGGGTCAGGGGGAAGTTGACGACTGGCCGGCCGGCGCGGCATCCTGCCGGATATCCACTCGATATCGCCGAAAAACCATAGGGAAACCTATGCCTAACGGAGATGGACTTTGGAGAAAAAAGCCCCGGAAACTGTTGGCGCAGTCCCGAGGCTTGGGTACTACAGGAAGTTAGCCCAAGGAACGGTGTGGATTAGCTTCTCCACCTTGGTCCAAAGGCCCTGACCTGCGACTACCAGCGTCGTCAGGCCAGAAACAACGTCAGCTAATTTGCCGACCACTACAAGCAGTTTGTTGATCACAGCATTCCTAAGGTAAATGACAGGAATGCCTCTGCTTTGAGCCCGAGGGTCAGTCGGGCTCGCAGCAAAAGGCTTGCTACGAACGCCGTCCTGCCGACGTGTTCGGGAGCCAATATAACAGGAGTGAGGAACTCGAAAAACGGCTGGTCGTTCCGCGAAGATGCCTCACCATAAAAAAAGCCCGCTTTTGCGGGCTTTTTTGTTTTAACTACCTTCAATCTGCTATCAACTCCTTTGTCACAAAAGCGATGTGGTGATCATCTCGATCACTTGAAGGTCGTTTAATCGCGCCTATTTGCCTTTCAAGCTCGGGTTCAACACAACATCTGGTGTGAGCCCAAGTGCGGCCGGGCGCGGATGTGCCAGTTGGAGCGCAGAAATGAAAAAAGCCACGTCGCGATGACGTGGCTTTTTTCGGAATCACGGCCGGGACTCGAACCCGGGACCCCCGCTTTATGAAAGCGGCGCTCTATCCGACTGAGCTACAGTGGGATAACCAGTATTACATATCGAAGTTTGTCTGTCAATAGTCGTGGCCTATAAATTTTCAGACCCTGCTTATGCGCTCTCGGGGTTAATTGCGGGCGGTTCTTAGGAGGGTGTCCCTCCTAAGCGCGATTCCTCGTTTGATATGAGCTATGCTGCGCATACCTCATATCAAACGAGCGCGGTCAGGGCTACGCCCCGACACCTCAAAAAAAACATGGCGTCTCCCCACGTGTCCATGAAGCGCGGCAAGGTCGGCAACGGTGCCGCCCATGCCGCGTATGTTCATGGTCACGGGAAGTACGCCGACCGCGACGACGTGCGCGCGGTCATCGACGGCAACCTGCCGAACTGGGCCGCCGATGCGGGCCAGTTCTTCACGGCCGCCGACAAGCACGAGCGCAAGAATGGCCGCGCCTACCTCGAGGTCGAGGCGGCCATTCCGCGCGAGGCTCCGGACCCGGTCACCTGGGCGAAGGAGTTCGCCGGCCGCGTGGTCGGCGAGCGGTTTGCGTACCGGCTCGCCGTGCACGACCGGGCGGCCAGCGACGGCGGCCGCAATGTCCACATGCACCTGATGTTCTCCGACCGGCCAACCGATGGCGGCCACTACGACGCCGAGCGGTTCTTTAAGCGCAACGGCTCGAAGAAGGACCGCGACTGGAACCGGCGAGACAAGGTGGCCGACGTGCGCTCGATCTTCGAGCAGCAGGTGCAGACGTACGCGCCGACCTTCACCCTGTACGAGCCGCCGCAGGTCGCCCCGGAGCCCAAGATTGGCCCCGCCCTGCCGGGCGCGGGCTGGCGATACGAGCAGACACGCCGGGCGCGCCTCGACCAGGTTGAGGCGCTCCGGGCCCAGCGCCGCCTCGAGCAGGCGGCCGAGCTGGGCCGCGACGCTATCCCGAAGCCATCCGGCCTGATCGACCTATCCACCGACTTGCGCGCGGCACTGGCCGAGCGCGGCACCAAGGAGCAGACCTATGAGCAACGCCGAGCCGAATTCAT
>NZ_SMOD01000098.1 GCF_004353905.1 Paraburkholderia guartelaensis
CAACAACTGACGCCGGAGCCGCACCCCATCTCCGCTGGCAAATCTCGCCAGCGGATACCGGTCTTCAGCACGAACAAGATGCCGGTCAGCGCAGCCCGATCCGGTACCGGTTTGCGGCCCGGATGCTTGAAGCGCCGTGGCTTCGCTGGTGGTAGCAGCGGCTCGATCAGTGCCCACAGTTCGTCGTCGATGATTGGTTTGCCCATCTCCTCGATCCTGTTGATACGACGATCGAGGTTAACAGGTTGCGTTACGGGTTAACAGCCCCTATGAACTCTTTTTGAAACCGTCTCTTAGCCCCACTCGACCGCGTCGAATGTGACGCCCACAAGCTTGACGCTCGCATGATGGTACTCGTGCCCTCCCCTCATGGCGGCACGGAGCCTCGCATGATTCACCGGCTTTGGGTCGTCGTCATCATTGATGTCGCATCGCGCGCAGTGCTTGGCTACCATTTAAGCCTGCGCCGTGAGTGCTCGGCCGAGGACGTGCTGCGTGCCGTCCGCTGTGCGCTAACACCGTGGACACCACGAGACCTTCAGTTCAGCAGCCAAGCCTACGTTCAGGGCGCGGGCTTGCCCTCGTACCTTCTCCCGCAGCTTTCGGGCGCATGCTGGAATGAATTTAGCGTTGACGGGGCACTCGCGAACATCTGCGCGCGCGTCGAAAGCGTGTTGCACGATCTGGTAGGGGCGACACTCATCAAGCCACAGGACTCAACAAGCTTCAGTTGTCGGCGCAGCAAGGACGATCGCCCCTTCATCGAATCGTTCTTCGGACACCTGGCTACCGGAGGCTTTCACCGGCTTTCGACGACGACCGGCAGTTCACCAGCTGGCAAACGCGGTGCTGATCCAGACGCGGTCGCGCTAGCTACGCAATTCCAGCTCGAATACGCGCAGGAACTGCTCGATACGCTGATCGCCAACTACAACGCGACACCACACTCAGGGTTAGGCTACCGCAGTCCGCTAGAACAGCTTGAACGATGGATGGCCGATCGCTCATCAGTGGTCCGTGTGGTTGATCCGGAGGCGGTACGCCGTATGGTCGGCGTGCGAAAGCTCTGCACACTGCTCGGCGGCATCGAGACAGGGCGTCGGCCGCATTTTAATTTTGCCAACGCCCGTTACTCAGCCGAATGGCTGTGTTTGCGCACTGATCTCCTGGGAAATAATTTCTGGTTACACCTGGACGATGAAGACGACGCACGTTATGCCGCCGTCTCCACGCAGCACGGCGTTTTCATTGGGGTGGTGCGCGCCGCGCCCCCATGGCATCGCACGCCACATTCGCTCTACGTGCGGCAGGCAATCCGCGCGCTTGAGAAGCGCCGGCTACTGCACCTGGCGAATCACGGCGACGCGGTTGAAGCGTTGCTGCGCTACGCAGAAGACTCCCCTGAGCGGAAACTGCCTGTCCACCCGGCTTATCTCGAAGCTCGCCGGATTCTGGAGCAGCATGCGCAACGATTAGCCGGCCAATCGATGGTGAGTATTGTCAAACACGCTGAGGTGGCAGCAGCGAACGTCAGGACGCCGACCGCTGCCGCTGCACGCAGTAATCCGATCGCCCTGCCGCCGATGCGCCGGGCACAGCAATGGTAACCCCTTCCAGGCCGGCTACGGGCGCGCTCGTAGCCCCGCACGTGCCCCGTGACCACCCCGTTGTCACACGCGATTATTCGCTGTTCACGATCGCGATCAGTGACATGGTAGAGCGCATCGCTGGTTGGCTGGACGACCAGATCGATGGCGCAACCATCTTCGGGCCGTCGAGGTTCGGCAAATCAAGTGCTGTTGACCACTGGCTCCAGCGTCTGCTATCCGAACGCCACGGTGGCTACGTGCCACTCGTTATCTGGAGCCACACCGATTCAGGCTGCAGTCAGGGCGTTGGCCGCTTTTACGCGCACCTGCTCGAAGCGAGCGGTCACCGGCTCGCCCAGGCACGACGCAATCCGCTCGAACGACAGATCATGCTCGTGGAACGCTGGATCGAACTTGCGGCGCAAGGCGGAGGCCGCTTTCTCGTTCTGGTCATCGACGAAGCGCAGGGTATGAGTCAGCGCGAGTGGCTGTGGCTCGTCGAGCTGCACAGTCTTCTTGAGAAGCAGCGAGTCCGTTTGTGTGTATTTTCGATTGCTTCGTTGCAGTTCTTCGATGAACCACTCGGCATGGCACTCGCGGGCGGCGCCCATGTAGCCGCCCGCTTCATGCTCGCATCGGAGCCCTTTCACGGTGTGCGAAGTATTGACGAGCTCGCGTACGTGATGCGTGGCTATGACGACGGTAGCGAATGGCCACCAGGCTCGGGCCGTTCATTCACAGCAGGCTTGGCACCGCGCCCGTGGGCCGGAGGATTTCGTATGGAGCACCAGGCCGACAGACTCATGCAAGCGATGAACGAGACATTACCGTCGCATTATGCCGGACCGACGGATTTTCCAATGAAGACCGTGACGCAAGCGTGTCGCCATGTGCTTCTTCACATCGCCAGTGGCGGGAACGTCGAGACAGGGACCTCGCCCGAAGCGTGGTGTCTGGCTGTGGAGAATTGCGGGCACCGGACACTGATGGCATTGGTGTCAGCGACTGCCGCTCTTCGCGGCGCGAGTCGCCGCGAAGCAAGTCATGCCTGAACGCTGTCTTGCCTGGCATCGTGGCAGTGTGTTGCCGTATGCATCGCTGTGGCACACAGTTCTGCGCGCGTGTGCGCTCAACGCCCTCTACCCTGCTGACCTGCCGACCACCGGGGCGCGCCCAGCCCAATCGTTGGATCTGTTCGATATCCAGGCTGGCAAGATCGATGTTGCGGCGCTCGCGCGCGCACTCGGCGAGCCGCCAGAAGTCTTCCGTTGGTCGACTCTTGACGCACTGCCAGATCCGCTGCGAGTCGCGCTCGCCGTGCCCCAGCCACGCGTCTGCCTTGCATGTCTGGCGGCGGGCTACCATTCGGCGCTGTTTTCCGTCGCATTGCTGGATGCGTGCCCGATTCATCACACCGCGCTTGTCGGTCGCTGCCACTGCGGCGCACCGTTTGACGCCGCGCTACGGTCTCTTGCCGACTTCCGAATAGCAGGGAGCTGTCCGTGTGGTCAGCTGCACTTCTTTACGCATGAAACCTGCCGTCGATCGACGATGACGCCAGATATGACACACGCGCTTACCGCCGTCGTGGCATGGCTGCACTCGTTATCGCAACTCATCCGACCGTCGCGATTGGACCTGGCCCTTTCCCAACAAGCGCCTGGCAGTCTCGAGTGGCTGATCACCACCGCGCAATCGCTTGGGATTGCTTATCCCGCGTGCCTTAGACATACGATTTCCGCGTCCGCTCGCATCGAGACCGTTGCGTATGGCTCTCCTTCCAGGTTGGCACCGCACCGAGATCGTCCGTCGCCGACTGACGCTCAAGAGAGTGAGAGAACGCCGCTTTCGCAAACGGTCTCTGCCTTCGACGCGTACCGCGCAATCGCGCGCCATGTCCGGCGTCACGTCGCACCCGACGGCGATCTATGGATATCCCGGTTCATGGACTCGTGCGACCCAATCGAAATCGGTGAGCTCATTTGCCATAGCCGCAATGCGCAGACGGCATTTATCACCATGCTTTGGGCGCGCTCGGTTGAACCGGGCGTTGAACGACGTCGCTGGCCGCACCGACTCCCCGCAAGCGGATTCAATAACACGCTTGCCGAGATCGTGGCAGACGATTGTCGGCTCTGCGGTGCGGATAACGCCGACACCAGGACGCGGCACTGGCTGACATGCCATGCAGCTCGCGTGAGTCTCGGCGCGCTATGGCGCGACGCCCAGGCACGCGCTTCGGGCGCTGCCCGATTCAGGCTCGCTACCTGGTACAGCGTGTCACCCGGGACGTCGTGGCGTGACAGCGCATGGCTCGCACTCGCCACCCCTCACGGCGTGCGATTCGTGGCTGAAACCTCAACAAACTTGCCGACGGCGCCGTACACCAGCAAAACACGGCGGAAGGCGGCACACTCCACACATGAACTGGCGCGCCGCAACGCGATGTGGGCCACCTGTCATGGCTCGTGCCTGTCCTGGTCCGAAGCAAACAGCTGGCACGTCATCGATGCAATCTCGCCCGTTGACTTCGATGTGCGCCACCGCCGATTGCTCGGGTGGCGAAACGGGCGTCCGTGGTGCTGGCTCTATCGAACGGCGGATGGCCATTTTGTTGCGAGATGGGATCACGCGCCGTTACAGGTGCTGGCAGCGACGCCCGGCGCCGCGCTTGCCGCTCTACGGCGCTGTGCGTTGGAATATCAGAGGATTTGTAAGGTCGTTTTACCGTTCGCGCCTTCGTTTTCGACCGCAGCTCCCGCGCCGATGGAGACCCGTCCGGCGCTGCACTACCGATTTTCCGTGGATGCCGCTCGGAGCAACGAAGGATTCTGGCGAGACGCGCGAATACTTGCTGAAGCAGCCCACAAATATCGAAGCACCTACGTTCTGCCACAACGCACCGGAGCAGGCACACCCATCGACGGTATGGTGACCAGTATTAACAACTTTAGTTGAAATCTATCAACAACTTTAGTTGTGTGAGCGGCGCCAGGCTCCCTCTAAAATGCGCGCTACAACATGAGCATTAAGATAATTTTTCTTATCATAAGGCGTCTGTTTTACATCTAAACTTCGATGTTTGAAAACCTGCTACACCCGATCGCCGGGCGGCCTTCCGCTGAACCGGGCGGTTTTCCCGATGCCGGTGAACCCGCAATCCTCAACTCCAGCGAGATGAACGCGCTGCGCCTGCGCTTCGCGTCAGCCCAGGCGTTTTTATCTCTCAACCCTCCCCCACGTTTGCCCCAGTCACTCGCGACGGCGTTAGAGCCGATATAGAGGAATGGCGGTTCACGAAGCGTAGAATACGCCCTTCATTCAACGCATCCGGATCCGGGCGCGGCGCCACGAATACCCTGAAAATCCAGGCTCCGAGTGTGTCGTTGACTGGCGAACTGGCCTGAGCGGCAGCCGGGCGAACAAGCAAGGGCGTTATCAGCTTGACGGCAGGAAAGAACGAAGCGCTCCATTTGGCTTTGTACAGGGGTGTTCTCCATGCAGCCAGCATTGGGAGATGGGCGTGTTGCTTGGGCCTCTCGTCAGGCGTGGGGAAGCGTGCGTAGTACGGCATTAACTGATTAGAGAACGAAAGAAACATGCAGACCGTTGCGGTACTCGACTTCGAAACAACCGGGCTTTCGCCGAATCTGGGCGACCGTGCTACCGAGATTGCCGTCATCCTCCTGCGTGACGGTCAGATTGTTGATCGTTACCAGAGCTTGATGAACGCCGGTCGGCGCATCCCGTCCGATGTCGTTGCTCTCACCGGCATCACGAACGACATGATCGCATCGGCTCCTCCTTTATCGAAAGTCATGAGGGAAGCTGCAGCGTTTGTTGGAAACCATCCCGTCGTTGCCCACAACGCCGGGTTCGACAAGCGGTTTTGGCAGGCAGAACTGGGGCTTCTTGGCGTGCCAGCGGAGCATTCGTTTGCTTGCACGATGCTCGTCGCCAGGCGGATCTACCCACGCGCCCAGAGTCATCGCCTGTCTAGCTTGGCGGAGATGCTTCGGTTACCGAAATCGGGTCGTGCTCACCGGGCGATGGTTGACGCCGAGATCGCCAGTCATCTCTGGTGCCGATTGCAGGACGACATCGCTCAAACTTACGGGCTGAAGCGAATCGATCACGCCCTCATGGCTCAATTGCAGAAAACCAGTAAGGCGAAGGTTGCGACATTTCTGGGTTCGCGGTCTAACGACTGAGCCCACGGCGCCGAAGAACCTGGAGCGCCCCTCTATCCCTTGTGGTCGGCCAACGCCTAAGTGGGCACACTCGGTGTCCCGCCCCAAGTGGGCATGCGCCTGTTGCACCGCAGGAGGAGCAATTGCGCCATGCGAACCGAGCCACCTTAGATCGCGGAAGTGCGAAAAAGCATGAGTGCACTGCGAGTTGTGGGGGGATCACGTTGCGTTTCCGTATAGCGCATCGAATGTGTCTACACGTACGGTACTAAGCACGTCGCCGTATTGCTGAGCCGGTGACAGAATTTTCCAGTTCTACGGCAGACGTAGAGATCCGGTCTGGTTTGCGTGTGCTTTCGATGCATCGCCGCAACTAGCTAGCCAACTCACTTGGTGCCGGAGGCGACTATCCGTCTGGACGGGCCCTGTAGCGCGCGGAGACCCGAATGTCGCTCTAACTTTACCCGATGCCTTTCATCATTTCCCCGATGGGCAGTTCAAACTCCTCCACTTGTGGGCGGCTAAATTCCCCCAGGCAGGACGAGCGGATTATGCGTCGGATTCCTCAGTGACGGCAAGCCTGGCAGCGGCTTCACGGAGACGATAGCTCTTGCCTTCAAACTCGAGGAGTTTGGAGCGATGCAGCAGACGGTCAAGGATCGTCGAAGCCATGGTGCTGTCGCGAAGGTAGCGCCCCCAGTCCTGGACGACGCGGTTGGACGTGACGAGGATGCTGCGGCGTTGCTTGTAGCGTTGATGGACGAGGGTCTGCAGCAGTTC
>NZ_SMOD01000099.1 GCF_004353905.1 Paraburkholderia guartelaensis
CCGCTCTTGCCGTTGCGCTGGTTGGTCGCGTTCTCGGGCCGCACGGCGCCGGCCGGATAGCCCAGATGGTGTCCAAGTTCGGCGCCCAGCGCCCGCTCGATCAGCGCCTTCTTGAACGCCGCTGAGGCGGCATGCACCGCTTCGGCCGTCATCGGCCCCTTCACGAACTGGTCGATCAGTTCCTTCGGAATGGACGGCAACGCCGTCAGGGCCTCGGGGGACGTCTTGGGTTTGCGTGGCATACATGCTCCTTGAGCTACATGTTATGCCTTACACACAAAATTTATGACAGGCCCCGGTATGGTCGCGCGCGACACCCGCACCAACGACAGTCATCTCCAGGTTGCGCGATAACGTCGTCAACGCGCCCCGTCGCGCAATCGCACATCAGTCTGCTCATGTGCATTAAAGGCCGCCGGTGGACAAGGACGTGCGGACGTAAGGGAGGCTCGCACAAACTCCATACGGATATTCCGGAATCTGATGGTAACCGGCTCCCATAGACGTGGACCAAACCGCCGGGCTTGCCCTACAGGGAAATGGGGTCGCGGGCGGTGCAGCCTGCGATGGTCGGCAAAGGCGCGCAAGCGCTCACAACAAACAACGACAGGTGTATCGCGCGCTACACTGAGTCCACAACCCTGCATAGCCCTGCGCACATTGCATGCACTCCCGGCAACCACATCTCCGAAAGATAACAGCATGGAAATCCGCGTTGCGTACGAACATAGTCTCGCCACTGCGCCGGAGGAATTCATCGTTCAGGTGCCTTCGCAGCTCGTGACCGATATCCCCGCGAACGTGCCGCGCGCCCTGTTACCTGAATTCATCGCGAACCTGATCGTCGAACGCTCACCGGCAATCGGAAAGATTCGCAATCTCAGGATTCTCTAGCGGGCTTCTTTTCAGCGGCGATGCCTGGGTGTCGACAGGCGTTGTTGCCCAGCCTCGGCAACACTCAGAAAAGGCTCTGTTGCCTGATATCGCGTGCTGGAGGCAATGACGGTTTCTGGCGTCGCGCGCCCGTGCGGCGGCGAACAACACGGCGTACATGGGCGATCAGCTCGAAGCCTCCGTTCGCAAAACTGAGCTTGAGCTGGAACTGCGTCAGCCCATCCGGCCCGATACCGGGCAGCACGCGCAGCGATGCACGCATGTCGAGCCGACGGGCACGGTCCACGAGCTGCGCGCGGCTCATGCCATTCCATGCGGCCGCAATCAGCCGACCGACCGCCGGAGGAATTGACTCGGGTGGACAATAAACTGGCAACGCGAGAGATACGAGCTCGAAACGGCAAGCCATTGGGTTGACGGCGTGCGGCGCTGTGTCCGCACTTCCTCACGCACAAACATGGCGCGCCGCTCTCATTGAGGCGACGCGCGAAGGGACCTGAGTAATCAGTCGTAGCGGGCCGCGAATGCGGCGCCGCCAGCATGTCGCTCCGCCAGCTACGACTGGATCGCCCGTTAGCCGTTACGCTGCTGCGACTTCAGGCGTGGCAGCAGCCTCAACTGCGGCCGGTGCCTTTCTGGCCGCGACCTTGCGCGGCGCCGATGCCTTTTTCGCGGGTGCTGCGACCTTGCGCCCACGCACACCCTTTGCCGGAGCCGTTGCTGCCCGGCCAGCCTTTTTCGTGGCGACTGCCGTCTTCACCGCCTTTTTTGCCACGACACGTTTTGCGCCTGCCTTTTTCGCAGCGGCCTTCTTCGCAGGTGCCGCCTTGGCGCCGGCAGTCTTCGCCGTTGCCCCAGCTTCAATCAAGAATTTCGAACGATCCTTGACGTCGCGAATCCACAGCGGCGCCAGACCACGGCCCGACCACGTCGCACCCGTTTTCGGATCCGCGTATTTCGGCGCAACGTGATGCACGGCTGCACCCGGGGTTTTTGCTGCCGCCTTTGACAGCGTCGTCCCGGGTTTACGACTGCGTCGCTTTGCAACAAAGCCTTCGATATCAGCGACAGTCAGTCCGTGTTTTTGCATCAGGTCACGGATTTTCGTCAGGCCCACAGACGACTGCTTTTCGGCAATCGCTACTGCCTGCTTCTGGAGTTTTGCGATTTTTGAGTTGATTGCGTCCAAGGTAACCATGTCTATTCCTCCCTGTGGGGTTTACCGTCCATGCGATCCTGGAACTTCCCTGGCTTATTTCCCAAGCACTTCGAAGTTCGGTCTGCCCGTCAGAATTGACGCGATCGTCGCGGTCGTGATTATGACTTCATCAGTACGCTCGTGCAAATTGAATCCACAGCGCGCAACGGTTTGGAGGTCACTAAAGATTAAAAACAGACTCACGCCCGAGTTGTCTGCGCGTAGCGGAATCGCTGTTTTTCCGCTCGCATGCTACCTTGCTGCGAGGCGTTTAATTCCCTGCTAACGCACCACGTGCCCGCGCATCAGTGTTCGCATAACCGATGTTCCGGTCTGTTGCGCACACGCGATCGTGCGTGCAACAAACCACGACAGAAGGTGCGCAAGCATACGAGGCGTCGTTTCCCGATTGCCTTATACTGTTTGAAAACACCGACCGCCAGTCTGGGCACTTCCCCTGTGCCGCTCCCAGCAAGACAGTTGTTCAAAACACCACCGCCTTCTTCGCTGCGTCAGCACGGGGCACCGGGTCGCGTGGTATCCTGGCGGCACGCGATTTGCAATCACCTGTGCGAAAACAGATTGTTGCGCGGAGAATACTGAATGGATGAAAGAAAGCGCGAAAGCATCGTGGCCTATCTGAGGCGACGGATGGCCGAATTTGAAATCAACCCGGAAGACATCGCCACTTCAATTGCGGCAGATCAGGAGCGGTTGCGGGCAGTGCGCTTCCGCGACGCTTCCGGAAACACATGGGATGGCAAAGGCGCTCCGCCGCAATGGGTGGTTCAAGCGATCAGCGCCGGACAGTCTCTTGAGCATTTTGCAATTGATTCGGCATCGACCCGGGGTCCGGGCAAGCGCACCGGCGCCGACTGGCGCAATGACCCGTTTGCTGGGACCAGACTTGCAGCAATCAAGACAGAGGGCGTTGGCGCCGCTTGAGAGCCGCTCCGCTCCAGCGCCGAATGGGCGCCAAGGTCATCGGCATCACACTTTCCCCGCAGGAGCGGCAAACTGAGTTAAGCATCCGCATACGACCTCTTCTTCGCGTCGTTTCTCAACGCGCTTCGAAGGCAGCCGGGTTATGCGAGCACCGCCTTCCGTTCATGAACATATCCTGCTACTTCAGATTGACACCGTAGTGATCACGTCAATACCGGTGGATCCTGACAGGCGGACTGCTCAATTCATGGCGTAGCGATGCAGCACTGCCTGCCAACCATAGACAAATCGCCCTTCTCGAAGGCTGGTAAATCTGGCCACTCGTCGGCGAGCAGGGAGACCGCCCGGATAGCCACATCGTCCTTAACATGCAGCCCGGCCTATATCCTCACGCCATGGGTTCGTGGACGTGATGACATCAGCATCGGAAAGTCGACGACCCCGCAGAATCGCTACCGCTCCTTTTTGAACATGCACCCGTAGTTCCTTCATTTCTGCGACAGCAGAACCGTTCGCTGCGCGCGACTTGCCGTCTCTGCAACACATGAAAAAATGTTTGAGATGGAACTCATATGGATGCGGAGATAACTCATGGTGAGAACGGCTGTGCGAACCGCGCTCGAATATTGTGTCATTACCAGCTTCGCTCTCGTTGCCGGTTTTGCGTCAATGGTCGTCTGCGAGCATGTACGCGAACACGCCGCGCAGTTGACGGCGACGGACTGGCCGCAGGCTGGACTGGGCGCCGCAGCATCTGCGGCGCTCGCGTTTCAGAAGGATCACGGACGCCTCCCCGATAGCCTCGACGAACTGCGCACCTCGCGATCCGGGGCATACCTGCCCCGTGGCTTCGATCTCGAGGGCGTGCTGTACTTTCGCGATGGAGGCGGTCGTCCGCGGCTAAGCTGGCGGGACGATGTTGATCGTGACGCCGCGTACTGCACCCTTGCTGCCGCGCTGCACAAGGACTGCTAGCCGTCGAGTGCGCCGAGAGTATGCGAATGCGAAGGTGAATGACGACGTGCGAGCTCTCGAGTCCTGGCACACCAATCGTACACGCCGTGTTTCACCGTTGTGTGCTGAAGCCTTCCCTGTCACCGTTGAGGCATGTCGTTCGGTTTTCTGATGATCGAGCGATCAATGGTCATTCGCAAGACCAGGTGGCTCGCTCGACGACCGCTTACAGGCGAACACCCTTCGTTTCGCGGTCTTGATCGTCTCCTTCAGCGACGCGGTTGCCCAATGCACATGCGATATGGTCGCAATGACAGGCGCTTCGAAAAGATCCACACAGGACTGAAGGTCAAAGATCTGGCGCGAGATGCAATGCCTGCCCCCTGCGTCGGCATAACGCAAACCACGCCGCTCACAGTAACGACCGCGCACAAACCGGTCAGTGCGCCCCGCAAGGCTTTTTCAGCCTGAACGATACTTTTGGTCAGGTTCTCGCGAAAGTGGGCGGAATGAGTCCGACATCGCAATAAGGCAAAAGGCGGATCCAAACGCGCCGACGCCAGGGACGATGACGCGTATCACACCTGATTCGCGTTCTGCGGTCAGTATGAGCCAATACAGACGAACCGTTTCTCGTCCTGAACGGTGAGCTTTTCCGGGACTTCATCGATCCCGGTATCGCTTGCCCTACCGCGCTGGCCGTCCGAACCGCGGTTGCGCCAATGCCCTCGAGCATCGTGCACGCTCCGAGTGGGAACATTTTCCCGGTTCATCTCCTCCCCGGCCAGGCAGAAGCCCCCTCCTGAGCGAAACTTGCATCCCGGCAAACGCGCGCGATGATGGGGGTATTCAAAACGTAAAGGATACCTGAGCGATGAAAGCAGCCAACCACATCAAAATTACCGCAGCGCTTTCGGCCTGTGGGTACAGCGTCGACATGAGCCAGCACGCACGTCTACGGGCAGCCGAGCGAACGTCCGTTGCGCCAAGCCGTGTGCTGGAGTTGGTCACGACACGCTGTGCCGTGGCGCTGCCGTTTCGCTCCGCAAATCGCTCCTACCACCTCTTCCTTGACAAGGAAAAGATGATTTTCATGGTTGCGGTAGTCGCTATCGAGGGCGGCAGCAAGAGCAGTCCAGCGAGCGTCGTGACGGTTTTGACACGCGAGCACTTCGAGAATGATGCGGGTCCAATCGGGAAAAAGGCACTGCGCATCGCAGCGAGCCGTGTGCTCGATCCTGTCGATTTCAGACGTTGGGAACAGAGAGAATTCGGGCCGGGCGGCATGCGCCGCCGATACCGCGTCCTCACATATTACAAGAGGAAAGAGGGCACTACGGGATGCAAGGTCTTCAACGACGCTCCGGTCTGTGAGCACTTCGTCGACGAGTATGCGCTCACGAACGCCGCCGGCCACCCTGGATTCTGGGACTGGTACGCCCGTCAGGCGAGCCGCGCCAGCCTGCCCATCGCTTCGGTTGTCTCGATGCGCATCGCGGACACTGACAAGATTCGTCTGGAGGTCTCCGCTCCAGCGCGCGAATGCCCCTGCTGCGAGGCGAAGAAGTCACAATAAGCGCAATTGCCGATCGCACGATTTCGATGTGCCCTGTGCCGGAGTCGCAGCGATCGGGAGTGAAAATGCCCCGGTCTCCCAATGACGGGAGAGACTGGGGCATTGCGCCCTGCACAGTGACCCCAGATGATGTGCCCAACCTTGTTTCATGGAATTGCATCATCGAGCCCATTGCCCGAATAGGCTCCAGCGCGATGCCCAAGCTTACCTGTCCCCAAAGATCGTCCGCATTCCCGGATCGTATGGCGCTTTCAGTACCACGAGAGGATCGAGGAGCCAGCTCCGGGATGGGCCGGATTGAACAGATAGTTGTACGAATGAGGGAGAATGGCGCCCGGAACTTTGAGGAGCAACGCCTGCCCTGACGCCAGCCACTCACTACCGGCTGCCTGCGTCCGGTCCGCATTCTCGCGCCAATCATCGGGGATGACATTCGCCGCGAGCTCCGCGCCCGCAGCAAGTTCCACGCGAAGCAGTTGATCGTTATCAGGCAACACCCGCGGCGCCCCGAATTCGCGTGGTGCACCACGCCCTCCAGCAGCGCAAGCGCGGGAATTTCCGCCAGCTGGACGAAGGGTTGCCCCCGGTAGTGCCACCGGCCAGACGCCCTCAACCCGCCGATGCCCCGAAGGTCCGCGTAATTGCTGATCCTCCATAATTCCATCACGCGAGGTATCCCTCGTGGGGGGCGACAATTATGTTGGCCGGTCGTTGACGTTTGTTTTGGCCGGTGGTGAGGAGTCGGAGGCGGCGTAGCCGCCGGAGACGACGAACCACCGGCGGCGCCGCGTCGGCGGGGCAATAGGATGGCTGATCGATTCTTAAAGAAGAAGCGGTCAGCACATGTCTGGAACCCGCATCACCGACCAACAGGTTCGCCTCTACATGAACAAGCGCAAACACCATCCGCAGGAACTCGCGGCCGCGAAGGCAGGAATAAGCGTGCGCAGCGCACGCCGCATTGAGCGTGACGCGACGTT